>NZ_JBVHLJ010000001.1:1139771-1422460 GCF_055559055.1 Streptomyces sp. NPDC024687
AACCGGACCCGGCACCCCGATACCCGCCCCGCCCAAGCCCACCGCAGCGTTCGTCACTCGCGTGGCCCCCGCAACCGCGCCCCCGCCCCGGCCCCCGGCCAGGATGCCGTCATGGGTATACGCATGCTTCACCGCCGGGCGGGTCCCGGACGGACGCAGGCACAGGCGCACGCCGACAAGGCCCCGGCCGGGCGACGATCCCCGGTTCCGGCCCACGCGGCCGCCGCAAGCACCGCCCGCATCCCCTTCGACCTGGCGACACTCCTGCGCCGGACGCGAGGCAGGGTCCGCCTCACCACCCTGCGTCACGCCGCCACAGAACGGGACGCCGCCCAGTGGGCCGAGCTGGCCCTCAGTTACCTCGCTCTCGCCCTCACCCTGCTGCCCCGGTCCCGTCCGATGCCCACCATGACAGTGTTCATCGCGGCCGTGGACGCCGTCAGCGAGCGAGCGGGAGACCGGCCTCTTCCCGGGCGTCGGACGCCGGGGCCGGGCGCCACAGCCTGACCCCCGCGGCGTAGAGCACTATTCCGAGCACCAGGCCGGCGCCCGCGCCGAAGCAGAGAGTCGGGATCAGTTCCCAGGGCTTCGCGGTGGAGCCCCAGTACGCCCACCACTGCGAAACCCGCCGCAGCGCGCCCACCGTCACGCACCCGCCGATCACGGCCACGGCCCACCACCTGTCCCGCACCGACAGCACGGGGACACCGGGTGGCTCGGCCACCCAGGGCGCCCGGCGCAGCGCGTGCGCGCAGAACGCGGCGATCACCACCGCGGCCAGCGCCGAACCGCCGTACTGCAGATACCAGTACAGAGGGGACCCGGCCAGCTCCCGGCCGAGGACCGGGAACAGCCGCATCCCCCATCGGTCGTGATGCGTGAACGCGTCCCACACGACATGGGTCAGGGCCCCCAGAGCGGCGGAGACGTACCACCGTGCGACCAGACCCGTACTCACGCGCGCGCGTGGCACCCCGCAGCGCAGGAGCGTCGCCACGCTGCCCTGTCGCCTTCGGGGCAGCAGGGCCACCAGCGGCTCTCGCAGGAGCAGCCACAGGCCCACCAGTGCCCAGGCGACGAGCACATCGATCGTGAAGACGCCCGGGAAGGAGTGTGTGACGGTGCCGAAGCCCATCGCCCCCGGAACGACATTTGCCGCGTAATAGGTCATGTCGGGCGAGAAGGATCCGGCCACGAGCACGGCCGGAACCAGTCGGCCCCGGCCCGTTCCGTCGGTGCGCACCGCGGGCAGTACCGCCGCCGCATGGCTCAGGGTGAACGGCAACGGGGCTCCTCGCGGCGGCTGTTGGGCGGGCGGCGGCCCGGGTGGTCGGTCCCGTCCAGTATGAGCGACGCGGACCCGCAGCGATCGAACATGGCCAACCGGTGAATACCGGGCACGAACCGGTGTCCGCGAAAAGGAAGTTGTCGTAGGGTCACACGGGTCACCGCGCTGGGGAGCTCGGTCCGACGTGCGAATCAGGAATTGCCGTGCGTCACAGGGGCAACCTCCAGGGTGGCTCGACTGTCTCAACCGGACGAGAGCGACAGACGGACAAGGGCGCTCGGGCGTCCACAGGAGGGGTTCACTTTATGGCGGCGCAATTCGGCAGGAGGCTGCGCAAGGGAGCGGTGACCACCGCCGTGGCCGCGGCCGCGGTCGCGGCACTGTCCGCCTCCCAGGCCCCGGGGGCCACGGTCGACGACAACGGCAGATCGACCGCCGCCGACGCCCAGCCCTCGCCCGACGCGGCCACCGGTGACGGCGGCGCCACCGGCAACTCGCCGTACTACACGGACCTGCCACCGCTGAACACCCCGAGCCCCGCGCCGACCGACGGCACCGCCCCGACCATCTCTCCGGTGGAGTCAGAGGCGGGCATACCCGCGACCGTCCTCGCCGCCTACAAGCAGGCCGCGGCCGAACTCCAGGAGTCCAAGCCCGGCTGCAACCTGCCCTGGCAACTCCTCGCCGCCATCGGGCAGGTCGAGTCGGGCCAGGCCCGCGGCGGCCGCGTCGACGCCGACGGCACCACGACCTCCAAGATCCTCGGCCCGCAGCTCGACGGCAACGGCTTCGAACTCATCCGGGACACCGACAACGGTGCCTACGACGGTGACAGCGCCTACGACTCGGCCGTCGGGCCCATGCAGTTCATCCCGTCCACCTGGGCGTGGGCCGGTCGTGACGGCAACGGCGACGGGGTGAAGGACCCGAACAACATTTACGACGCCGCTCTCGCCACCGGTCACTACCTGTGCCGCAACGGCTGGGACCTGTCGGACAGCGGCGACCTGGACAGCGCGATCCTCAGCTACAACCCCTCGCGGCACTACGTGAACACGGTCCTGTCGTGGCTGGAGTACTACCGCAAGGGCACCTACGAGGTCCCCGACGGCACCGGCACGATCCCGGACAGCCGCAGCGACGGCAGCAACGGCAACGGCAGCAGCGGGGGTTCGTACTCCTCGCCGTCGCCGCCCTCGACGCCGCACCCGTCGAAGCCGGGCAGGCCCGGCTCGCCGAGCCCGACCCCGCCGTCGACCACCCCGCCGTCCACGACCCCGCCCCCGTCGGGGAACCCCACCACTCCGCCCCCGACGACCCCGGTCACTCCCACCCAGTCCGTGGACCACCTGGAGGACTCGGGCACCGCGAAGCTCACCGCCATGGCGGGCGACGCGTTCGCCGGGCAGATCAGCACCAAGGCGGAGAACGCCGCGGGCAAGGGCGTCGCCAAGGTCCGGATCCGCTTCACGATCGTCGGCGACACCGACGCCACCTTCACCGGCGGCGAGAAGGTCGCCACCGCGCTGACGGGCAGCTCCGGTGTGGCCACCGCGCCCGCGCTCCAGGCGGGCGAGACCACCGGCACCTTCACGGTCCGCGCCGCCCTCATCGGCCGTACCGTCACCGGCCCGGACTACACGGCCACCGTCACCCAGCGCGTCGCCGACACCCTCGTGCGCACCGGCGACACCGCCCTGACGTGCGTCCCCGGCGGCCAGTTCGCCGACGCGGTCCAGCTCAAGGCCACCTACAAGGACGCCGTCGCCGACAAGGTCACCGCTACCGCCACCCTGATCAAGTCGGCCGACGACGCGACCGCGAACGACAAGGGCCCCTACTTCAAGGACGCCGACGGCAAGACCGTCCGCACCCTGACGGGCCTCACCACGGACGCGGACGGCCTGCTGAAGCTGCCGCAGCTCTACGCCGACGACACCACCGGCACTTTCGTGCTCCGCATCACCACCGCGGGCGGCGCGACGCTCGACGTGACGCTGACGGTGGCGGCGGTCACGGAGACCTCCGCGAGCCCCTCGCCGAGCGCGAGCGCCAGTTCGTAGGGCGCGAGACCCACACCCCGGAGGGCGTCTTCTCCGCTACGGCGGACAAGGCGCCCTCCGTGCGTGTACGAGCTGTTCTCATCTCGCCCGGGCGTTGCTACGGTGCCGGACCTGACGATGTATCAGTTCCCGCCCGCCGGGAGGCAGACATGCGCGCCCTGATCGCCGCCGTGACCGGCCTCGCCCTCGCGTTCGCGCTGGTCCTCACGATCACCGCGCTGGGCACGCCGGCCGGCGGGACATCCCCCAAGCCGCTGCTGACCACGGTGCCCGCACACCCGTAACCGTCCGCTCGGGAGGCCGAGATGCGCCGCAAGACCAGCCTGGTCCTGCTCGCCCTCGCCGTGTTCTTCGCGGCGCTGTCCCCGCTGCTGCGCTGGTACGCCTTCCCGCGCCTGGCCAAGGTCCCCGCGAACCAGTACCAGGACATGGTCCTGGAGGCCAGGGACGCGACCCTCATCGACTACAACGACGGACTGAAGGCGAAGAAGGTCCCCAAGATCACCATCGTGCAGACCCTCAAGGGCAACGTGGAGGCCTCGGAGAAGATCGAGAAGACGGCCGGGAAGGACATCGTCGTCTGGGACGGCCTGTCCTACGTCGTCGGGCCCGACGGCAAGATGGTCTCCAAGGTCCCCGAGCGCTACATCTTCGACGCCCACACCCAGGATCCCGTCCACGCCACCGGCGAGTCGGTCGACGGCGACCCCGTCAAGCGCGAGGGCATCGAGTTCAAGTGGCCCTTCCTCACCGAGAAACGGGACTACCAGTACTTCGACGCCCAGGCCCGCACCACGGCCCCCATCCACTACAAGGGCACCCAGAACTTCCGCGGCGTCGACGTCTACTACTTCGAGCAGACCATCCCCTGGACCAAGGTGCCCTTCCCGAAAACCATGCCGGTCCAGGGCATCACCCCCCAGTCCCTCGCCAAGACCGGCACCACGCGCTGGTACACCACGGTCCGCAAGTTCTGGGTCGAACCCCTCACCGGCGCCCCCGTCTACGGCGAGGAACTCCACAAGGAGGAACTGCGCGGCGGCACCCTGCTCGGCGGCCGCGACAAGGTGACGGTCTTCGCCGGCGACGTGAAGATGCGCGAGGACTACATCAGGCACACGGTCGACCTGGTCAAGTCGAACCGCACCCTCGTCCTCCTCATGACCTCCTACCTGCCGTGGGGCTTCCTGATCCTGGGCGTCCTGCTGCTGGCGCTCGCGCTGCTGCTCGAAGCCCGCGGCCGCCGCCCGGTCCCCGCCGAGGTCGACGAACCCGAACCGGTCACCGCCTGAGCCGCGCGCTGGTGTACCGGGTCGGCTCGGCGCCCGCCGGATCCTCCGGCCACGGATGCTTCGGATACCGGCCGCGCAGCTCCGCCCGCACGCCCTTGTAGCCGTCCTTCCAGAAGGAGGCGAGGTCGGCGGTGACCGCGGCGGGGCGCCCGGCGGGGGACAGGAGATGGACCAGAAGCGGCACCCCGGCGATCCGGGGCGACTCCTGCAGCCCGAACATCTCCTGCAACTTCACCGCCAGGACGGGCTGTTCGGGCGTGCCGTAGTCGATCCGGATTCTGGACCCGCTCGGTACGGCGATCCGTTCGGGCGCCAGCTCGTCCAGACGCGTGGCCTCGCCGGAGGCCCAGGGCAGGAGCCTTTGCAGTGCCTGGCCGGCGTCGATGCGCGCCAGGTCGGCCCGTCGGCGGGCACGGCTCAGCTCGGGCTCCAGCCATTCGTCCACGCGCGCGTGGAGCGCGTCAGCGGAGACGTCGGGCCACGGGTCGCCGAGGTGATGGCGCAAAAACGCCAGCCGCTGCCGCAGGACGTCCGCGTCGGGTGTCCACCGCAGCAGCCGTAGCCCTTCCTGGCGGAGCCCTTCGAGCAGGGCCTCGCGTACGAGGGCGGGGTCCGCGTCCTTCAGCGGCCGTACCGCGAGCTCGATCGCGCCGAGCCGCTCCACCCGGCGGGCCACGACGTCCCCGTCCGCCCAGTGCACCTCCTGTCGCTCGGAGTACAGGGACGCGGCGGCCGTCCGGGCCGTGTCCTCGTCGATCACGGCGGCGAGCCGCACACGCGCGTGTCCCTTTCCCAGGGGCCGGTCCGCCACGGCCACCGCGATCCAGGGCGAGCCCCGGAGCGGGGAGCCTTCGGAGAGTTCGGCGCGGGTGCCGGAGGCCATGAGGTAGGAGCCCGAGTCGGCCCTGGCGACCCGCTCGGGGAAGGCGAGCGCGGCGACGAGACCCTCGCCGCCGGTGTCCGCCCCGGTGAACCGCGTCGAGGCGGACCGCAGCCGCCGCACCTCCGCCCGCCACCGTCCCGCGTAGGCGCCGCCGCCCCGCCGAGCGGTCCGTACGGCGGCCGCCAGGTCGTCGCCGTACTCCCTGGGCGGCTCCTCCGACAGCAGTGCGACTGCCTCGGCGCCCGCGCCGGAGGTGTCCAGCAGCGCCCGTCCCAGCCGGGGATGCAGGCCCAGGCGGGCCAGCCGCGCCCCCCGCTCGGTCGCCCGGCCGTCCGCGTCCACCGCTCCCACGGCCGTGAGCACGGCCCGCGCGGCCGCCATCGCCCCGCCCGGTGGCGGATCCAGCAGGGCGAGCCCGGACGCGTCCGGATCGCCCCAGCAGGCCACCTGCAGGGCGAACGCCGTCAGGTCGGCGACCTTGATCTCCGGCGACGGGAAACGCGGCAACCGGGCGTCCTCGGCCTCCGCCCAGCACCGGTACACCGCACCCGGCGCCTCCCGCCCGGCCCGTCCCGCCCGCTGCCGCCCGGCAGCCTGCGAGGCCCGCACGGTCGCGAGCGCGCTCAACCCGCGCGCATGGTCGACCCGCGGCTCCCGCGCGAGCCCCGAGTCGACGACCACCCGCACCCCGGGCACGGTCAGGGACGACTCGGCCACGGCGGTCGCCAGCACCACCCGGCGCCGCTCCCCGCCCGCCAGCACCGCGTCCTGTACGGCCGCCGGCGCCCGCCCGTGCACCTGGAGCACCTCCACGTCACCGAGAGCGCCCAGCTGCCCGGCCACGCGCGCGATCTCGCCCACGCCCGGCAGGAAGCACAGCACATCTCCCGCCCGCTCCGAGAGCGCCCGTCGTACCACCGACGCCACATGCGTGAGCAGCGCGGGATCGACCCGCATGCCGTGCGGCGGGCGTACGGGACGCGTCGGGGGCACCCACACGACCTCCACCGGATGCGCGACACCCGCCGCCTCGACCACGGGCGCGTCGCCCAGCAACCGCGCCCACCCCTGTGCGTCGGTCGTCGCGGACGCGGCCACCAGCCGCAGCTCCGGCCGCAGAGCCTGCCGTACGTCCCACAGGAAGGCCGCCGTCGTGTCCGCGTCCAGGTGCCGCTCGTGGCACTCGTCGAGCACCACCACGTCGACACCCGTCAGCTCCTGGTCGCGCTGGAGCCGCTGGAGCAGCACACCCGTCGTGACGACCTCCACGCGCGCGTGCGGCCCGACCACCCGCTCGCCGCGCACGGTGTAGCCGACGCTCGCGCCGACCTTCTCGCCCAGCAGCCACGCCATCCGCCGGGCGGCCGCGCGGGCGGCGATACGGCGGGGTTCGGCGACGACGACCGTCCGCGCGGGTGCGCCGGAGTCCAGCAGGCCCGCGAGGACCAGCGGGACGAGGGTCGTCTTGCCGGTGCCGGGTGGGGCGACGAGGACGGCCGTGCCGTGTCCTTCCAGGGCGTCGTCCAGCGCCGGCAGGGCGCCGCGTACGGGAAGGGAGTCCAGGGCGTCGTAACGGATCACGCCCCCAGTGTCGTACGACCGCCGGAGTGCCTCAGTCGCGCTCGCACACGAAGATCGCGGTCCCGGGGATCAGGTTCCCGCGCAACGGGGACCAGCCGCCCCACTCCGAGGTGTTCCAGACCTGCCACTCCGGCTCCACCAGGTCGACCAGGCGGAAGCCGCCGGCCACCACGTCACGGACCCGGTCGCCGATCGTGCGGTGGTGCTCGACGTAGACCGCGCGGCCCTCCTCGTCCTGTTCGACGTAGGGCGTGCGGTCGAAGTAGGAGGCGGAGACGGACAGGCCCTCGGGGCCGGGCTCGTCCGGGAAGGCCCAGCGGATGGGGTGGGTCACCGAGAAGACGAGGCGGCCGCCCGGGCGCAGGACGCGGCGCACCTCCTTCAGGACCAGTACCGGGTCGGCGACGAAGGGCAGCGCGCCGTACGCCGAGCACGCCAGGTCGAAGGAGCCGTCCGCGAAGGGGAGCGCGCCGGCGTCGGCGCACACCAGGGGGAAGGACGTACCGATGCGCAGGGCGTGCTGGAGCTGGCGGTGGGAGATGTCGAGGGCGACCGGGCGAGCACCCTGCTCGGCCAGCCAGCGCGCGCACTGGGCGGCGCCGGCGCCGATCTCCAGGACGTCCCTGCCCTTGAGGTCCTCGGGCGGGCCCAGCAGCTCGGCCTCCACCTCGTCGAGGCCCTCGGGGCCCCACACGAAACGGTCGTCGCCGAGGAACGTGCCGTGCTCGACCTGGTAGTCGTCGGCGTTGCGGTCCCACCAGCCCCGGTTGGCCCGGACACTCTCGGTGATGTTCGCGTCGCGGCGGGTGGCCTGCGACTTGGCGTCCGGGCCGGACTCCTGCGGGTGTGATGCGGGCTCTTGGATGATCGGCTCCCTCGTATTAGTCTGCGGCTCTTCCGGCCGACCCGTCGTGACGGCCGTCATAAATGGGGCGCCGTCACGCGTGCGTGGCCTCGTGAGACAGGTTTTGTGCCGGGTATGCGGCGATCCGCCCCGGGTGTGCGCCTTCGCGCATTGACCCTGCCTGGCTGCCCCCGTATGCTACAAGTTGCGCTGCGGGCCTGCGCTCCTCAGACGTAGCAGGCTGCGCTCGCATCTGTTGTATGTCCCCTCGGTTTTCGAGGCGCCACCAGTAAGTTTGTGTGGCGCTTCCTTGGCTGTCCGGCTTCTTCAGAGCGAAACAGGCTCCCGGCGTAAGCAGTACCTACGACTCACTGTCCGTACCGGAGCCCTTTCCCACATGACGAGCAGCACCGAGACCACCTCTACCACTCCGCAGGTAGCGGTCAACGACATCGGTAACGAGGAAGCCTTCCTCGCCGCGATCGACGAGACGATCAAGTACTTCAACGACGGCGACATCGTCGACGGCGTCATCGTGAAGGTCGACCGGGACGAGGTCCTGCTCGACATCGGTTACAAGACCGAAGGCGTTATCCCGAGCCGCGAGCTCTCCATCAAGCACGACGTCGACCCCAACGAGGTCGTCGCCGTGGGCGATGAGATCGAGGCCCTTGTTCTCCAGAAGGAGGACAAGGAAGGCCGCCTGATCCTCTCGAAGAAGCGCGCCCAGTACGAGCGTGCCTGGGGCACCATCGAGAAGATCAAGGAAGAAGACGGCATCGTCACCGGTACCGTCATCGAGGTCGTCAAGGGTGGTCTCATCCTCGACATCGGCCTCCGTGGCTTCCTGCCGGCCTCCCTCGTCGAGATGCGCCGCGTTCGCGACCTCCAGCCTTACGTGGGCAAGGAGCTCGAGGCCAAGATCATCGAGCTGGACAAGAACCGCAACAACGTGGTCCTGTCCCGCCGTGCCTGGCTCGAGCAGACCCAGTCCGAGGTTCGCCAGACGTTCCTCACGACCCTGCAGAAGGGCCAGGTCCGCTCCGGCGTCGTCTCCTCGATCGTCAACTTCGGTGCGTTCGTGGACCTCGGTGGCGTCGACGGTCTGGTTCACGTCTCCGAGCTCTCCTGGAAGCACATCGACCACCCCTCCGAGGTTGTCGAGGTCGGCCAGGAAGTCACCGTCGAGGTTCTCGACGTCGACATGGACCGCGAGCGTGTCTCCCTGTCGCTGAAGGCGACCCAGGAAGACCCGTGGCAGCAGTTCGCCCGCACGCACCAGATCGGCCAGGTCGTGCCCGGCAAGGTCACGAAGCTGGTTCCGTTCGGTGCGTTCGTCCGCGTGGACGAGGGCATCGAGGGTCTGGTCCACATCTCCGAGCTGGCCGAGCGCCACGTGGAGATCCCGGAGCAGGTCGTCCAGGTCAACGACGAGATCTTCGTCAAGGTCATCGACATCGACCTCGAGCGCCGTCGCATCAGCCTCTCGCTGAAGCAGGCCAACGAGGCCTTTGGTTCGGACCCGGCGTCGGTCGAGTTCGACCCGACCCTGTACGGCATGGCCGCGTCGTACGACGACCAGGGCAACTACATCTACCCCGAGGGCTTCGACCCCGAGACCAACGACTGGCTCGAGGGCTACGAGTCCCAGCGTGAGGTGTGGGAGAACCAGTACGCCGAGGCGCAGACCCGCTTCGAGCAGCACCAGCAGCAGGTCATCAAGTCCCGCGAGGCCGACGCGGCTGCTGCCGCCGAGGGCGGGGACGCCGCTGGTGCGGCTCCGGCCGCGAGCAGCGGTGGCGGTGGCAGTTCGTACTCCTCCGAGGGTGCGGACACCTCCGGCGCGCTGGCTTCGGACGAGGCGCTCGCCGCGCTCCGCGAGAAGCTGGCGGGTGGACAGAGCTGAACGCCCACTGAGCAGTAGCTCTTGACTGAGGGGCCGTACCTTTCGGGGTACGGTCCCTCAGTGTTTGTCCGACGGCCGGTCATGAAAAGGGCGTAAGAGATGGCCTGATCAAGCGCTCGGGTGGGAATGCCGCTGTTCCAGGGCGCGTTGAAGCGTATGAACACGAGGAGGAGCGGTCACAGTGCTTGATCCGCAGGGTTTGTACGCATGGGAGCCCAAGGGCCTCGCCGTCGTAGACATGGCGCTCGCCCAGGAGTCGGCCGGCTTGGTCATGCTCTACCACTTCGACGGATACATCGACGCGGGCGAGACCGGCGACCAGATCGTCGACCGGCTGCTCGACACGCTGCCGAACCAGGTCGTGGCCCGGTTCGACCACGACCGGCTCGTGGACTACCGCGCCCGCCGTCCGCTGCTCACCTTCAAGCGCGACCGCTGGACGGACTACGAGGAGCCCACGATCGACGTGCGGCTCGTCCAGGACGCCACCGGAGCGCCCTTCCTGCTGCTGTCGGGCCCGGAGCCGGACGTGGAGTGGGAGCGTTTCGCCGCGGCCGTCCAGCAGATCGTGGAACGGCTCGGCGTCCGGCTGTCGGTGAACTTCCACGGCATCCCCATGGGCGTCCCGCACACCCGACCCGTGGGCCTCACCCCGCACGGCAACCGTCACGACCTCGTCCCCGGTCACCGCAGCCCCTTCGAGGAGGCCCAGGTGCCCGGCAGCGCCGAGGCCCTGGTCGAGTACCGGCTCATGGAGGCCGGCCACGACGTCCTGGGCGTCGCGGCACACGTCCCGCACTACATCGCGCGCTCGACCTACCCGGACGCGGCCCTGACCGTCCTGGAGGCCATCACGGCCGCCACCGGCATGGTCCTGCCCGGCATCGCCCACGCCCTGCGCACCGACGCCCACCGCACCCAGACCGAGATCGAGCGCCAGATCCAGGAGGGCGACGAGGACCTCGTGGCCCTCGTCCAGGGACTGGAGCACCAGTACGACGCGGCGGCCGGCGCGGAGACCAGGGGCAACATGCTCGCAGAGCCCGTGGACATTCCGTCGGCGGACGAGATCGGGCTCGAGTTCGAGCGCTTCCTGGCGGAACGCGAAGGCGACAACTGACGCGCGGGGAACGTCTAGGCTTCCGGTCATGCTGAAGGTGGGCCTGACCGGCGGTATCGGCGCCGGCAAGAGCGAGGTGTCGAAGCTGCTCGTGGAGCACGGCGCCGTCCTGATCGACGCGGACCGCATCGCGCGCGAGGTCGTCGCGCCGGGCACGCCCGGCCTCGCCGCGGTCGTGCAGGCCTTCGGCGAGGACGTACTCGCCGAGGACGGCAGCCTCGACCGTCCCAGGCTGGGCTCCATCGTCTTCGCCGACTCGGACCGGCTCGCCGTGCTGAACTCGATCGTGCATCCCCTGGTGGGCGCCCGCTCCCGCGAGCTCGAATCAGCCGCCGCCGAGGACGCCGTCGTCGTCCACGACGTCCCGCTCCTCACGGAGAACGCCCTCGCGCCCCTCTACGACCTCGTCGTCGTCGTCGACGCGAGCCCCGAGACCCAGCTCCACCGGCTCGTCGGGCTGCGCGGCATGACCGAACAGGACGCACGCGCGCGTATGGCCGCCCAGGCGACCCGCGAGAAGCGCCTGGAGATCGCGGACATCGTGATCGACAACGACGTACCCCTGGAAGAGCTGCGCCGACGCGTGCAGGAGGTGTGGGGTGATCTCCTGCGCCGGACTCGCGCCTCCCGGACGTCTCAGGAATAGCGTCCCCCACTGCGGGCGTTGAACCCTTCCAGTGAGGGAAGGACTGTGCCGTGCCCGAGACCAGCGGATCGACCGGACGTACTCCGGAGACGCATGTCATCGACTACCGCGCAGCCGAGCAGTTGCTCTCCGCGCGGGACCCGCGGGGCGCGGTGAAGCTGCTCGACTCCGTCATCGCCGCCCACCCGGAGAACACCGCGGCCCGGCTGCTGCGCGCGCGGGCCTTCTTCGCCGCCGCGCAACTGCGCCCCGCCGAGCTGGAGTTCGCCATCGTCCTGGAGCGCGAGCCGGACAACGCCTTCGCCCACTTCGCGCTCGCCCGCACCTATGAGCGGCAAGGTCGGCCCGACCAGGCCAGGCGGCACTTCCGGCTGGCGGCCGCCCTGGACCCGAAGCCGGAGTTCCTGAAGGCGGCAGGCTTCGACTCCTGACCGGTTGCCGTGACGTGGCGGCTCGGCCGCTGTCCGCAGCGACCAGGGCCCTTCTGGAAGACGGAGCGGCGTTCGGTGCGCGCGACAGGCGTGCGGCGTGCGCGCATGCCGGGCGTCGCGACGCCGCGCAGATCCGTCAGAAGGCCCTAGTGGCGGCGGCTCTCCGGCGGCCGGTACGGCGGGATGTCGGGGCCCGGCTGGTAGTGCGGGCCCTGACGGATGTGCCGGAGGATCATCGTCGTGTCGACGGTGATCACCAGCCAGAGCACTCCGCAGGCGACGGCCCACCCGGGGCGGCCCGCCAGCGCGAACGCGACGGTGCCGAAGACCGCCCAGACCAGCCCCCACACGCTCAGCCAGAACCGCGCCCGCAGTGCACTGCGCGCGGTCGTCGGCTCACTGCCCGTACGCATCGAGATCACCACTCCTCCTTTGCAACGTACTCTTCGGAACGGACGTTGACCAAAGGGCCGAAGAGGGGTCACCGCATGCTTCCGGACGCCGACGAACTCGCCGAGGTGCTGGTGGAACTCGCCGTGCCGCATGAGGACGTCAACGAACTCGTACGGATGGGCCGACGGGTCATGGACGACCCGGAGCTACGGCGATTTCTCGAACACTCCGTCGACGAACTGGTCCGGGACATGGGCAGGGCCGACGACCCGGTCGTCCTGCCCGAGCTCGACTGGCCGGCCGGCGCCCTCCAACGCTGCTTCCCCGTCTACGTGTTCGTGGCGGCGCTGCCCCACACGCGCGCGTACCACCGCTCACGCGGCATCCCGGCCGAGGTGTCCTGGCACACCCTCGCCGACCTCGGCCGGAACATGGCCGTGCACCGCAGGCGGTACGGCAGGGCGGGCGTGCAGTCACCGCGCTGGCTGACCCGGCACTCGCGGGGCGAGCTGTACCAACTGGGCCGACTCCAGTACGAGCGGACGCGGTACGGGCCGTGGAACAACCGGACGTTCGGGGCGGCCGGACTCGACCTCGCTCCCGGCACGCCCTGTCTGAGCCTGCACATTCCGGACTTCCTCGGCCCGCTGTCACCGCAGGCCTGCGATCGCTCGCTGGCCCTGGCCGCCGAGTTCTTCGCCCGGCACTTCCCGGAAGAGCCCTATGGCGCTGCGCTGTGCCATTCCTGGCTGCTCGACCCCCAGTTGAAGGAGTACCTGCCCGCCGACTCCAACATCGTCCGCTTCCAGAAGCGTTTCCGGCTGGCCCCCCAGGACCCGGAGCCGGAGGACAAGGAGCCCGTGCAGTTCGTGTTCGGGGATCCGGAACTGGCGGTCGAGAGCCTGCCGCGGCGGACCGCGCTGGAGCGGGCCGTCGGCGACCACCTGCGGGCCGGGCGGCACTGGTACATCGGGCACGGCTGGTTTCCCTTGTAGCTCGGACGGGTGAACCTGTGCGATGGGGGAACGGCCGTGCGGATACGGGCCGTTGGACGGGCATGGAGCTGAAGATGCGAGCGGGACACCAAGGGACGGGACCGGGGCCGATCACCCCGGACGGATGCGCGGTCCAGCTGTACAAGCGACTGCCCCTGGGAGACGAACCGGAGATCATCGCCGGGGTGGTGCCGGCGGGAGCCAGCATCCTGGAGCTGGGCTGTGGCGTGGGACGCATGACAGGCCCGCTGCTGGAGCGGGGGTTCACGGTGACCGCGGTCGACGAGTCCGCCGAGATGCTCGAGCACGTGCGGGGGGCGCGCACGATATGCGGTCCCGTCGAGGACCTCGACCTGGGCCAGACGTTCGACGTGGTGCTGCTCGCGTCGTTCCTCGTGCACAACGCCGACCTGGACGTGCGGCGCCGGATGCTGCGCGCCTGCGCCCGGCATGTGGCGGCGGGCGGCTGTGTGCTGATCCAGCGGGAGGGCGAGGACTACCACACCCGTGTGCCGCGCGAGCGGATCGACCCCAGCGGGTTGACCGTGCGGATCGTGTCGTCGGAACCGGTGGCGGAGGGCGTCCACTCGGTGCATGTGGAGTACGACTTCCCGGACGCCAGCTGGACCCAGACGTTCAGGGCCCGTCCCCTGACGCGGGAACAGTTCGAGGAGGCGCTGGAGGAGGCGGGGCTGAGAGTGGACCGGTATCTGACGGAGGACCGGATATGGGCGCGGGCAGTGCCGGTGTCGGTGCCGCCGTCGGTGACGGACTGAGGCCCGGCGTCGGCGGGAAAAATTCGGTCGCGTGGCGGCGATGAGTTCGGGTGCGGGCGCGGGTCTACCTCTGTGACAGCAACACGGACCGCTTCCCACAGGAGACCCCGATGTCCGAGACCACCGTCCCCGTCACCCACACCGCCGCTTCCGCCGCTGCCTCCCCGGTCATCGCCGAGTCCCCGACCGCCCGCGGCCGCCGGGCCCGGATCGCCCTGCGCACCCTGCAGGTCGTGCTCGCCCTGTTCTACGTGATCGCCAGCGCGCTCCCCAAGCTGATCGCGCACCCCTCGGCGGCCGAGGGCTTCGACAAGATGGGCTGGGGCAGCGCGGGGATGTACACCATCGGCGTGCTCGAACTGGCCGGCGGGATCGCCCTGTTGATCCCGGTGCTGCAGTCGGTGGCGGCCGTGGCGCTCAGCGGGCTGATGGTCGGCGCGTTCGTCGTCCAGCTGACCTACTTCGACGGGGAGAACGCGGCGACTCCGCTCATCCTGATCGTCCCGCTGGTCCTGATCGCCTGGGTCCGGCGTCGGCACAATGCGGACCTGCTGCGGCTGGTGCGACGAGGGGCATGAGGAGAGCGGACTCCACGGTCACCGCACTGAGGTCGGCGCCCTGTCCTTCGGGGAGGGGGCCGGCCTCAGTGCGGTGACCGTGGCGGGGTGCCGGGTGCCGTCAGGGCGCTCGGTCTTCGTGTTCAGCGGGAGCGCCCGCCTCTGCCTGAGTTCCCGCCCCTGCCCGAACGGTGTGCCTTGTCCGAGGCCCCTGCCGGGTCCGAGCCGCCTGCGCCTTCCGGACCGTCGGATCCGCTCAGGTCGCTCGGGCTGCTCGGGCCGCCCGGGCCGCCCGGTCCGGCGAAGCGGCTCCGGCGGCTGCCTTCCGCGAGGCCGCGCAGGCGTTCCAGCTCGCGGCGATCGCGCTTGGTCGGGCGGCCCGCGCCGCGGTCGCGGATGCCGGCGGGGGCGACGGCCACGCGGGGCGGGGGCGGGGGAGAGTTGTCGACGTAGCACTGGGCGGCCACAGGGGCGCCCACCCGCTTGCGGATCAGGCGCTTGACGATGACGACCCGTTCCCAGCCCTCCTGCCGGACCCGGACCTCGTCGCCGACGCGCAGGGAGTGGGCGGGCTTCACGCGCTCGCCGTTCACGCGCACATGCCCGCCCCGGCAGGCGGTGGCTCCCGCGGAACGGGTCTTGGCCAGGCGTACGGACCAGATCCAGCTGTCGATCCGCACGGCCTCGCCGTTCTGCGGCCCGGCGGCCTCCGCGGCGGCGACGGCGGCGGCGATCTTGGGGTCCGGGTCGACGGCGTTCGCTCCGGGACCGTCGGCCGTCGTGCCGGCCTGGCCCGTCCCACCGGTCTCGTTGTCGTCCGTAGGTTCCACAGCCATGGCTCCGACCTTAGTACCCGGGGCCGTGTGCGCCGGGTGGGTTTTCCGGGGCGGTGTCCGTCGTACGGCCCGACCAGCACTGCCCCGGCCACCATTGCCCCGGCCACCCCTGCCACCGCCCCGGCGACCTGCCCGTACCGTAGGGCCATGGACGCGCTGGCCGATCTCGACCGTCGGATCTCGGGCTGCCGTGCCTGCCCGCGGTTGGTCGAGTGGCGGGAGGAGGTGGCCCGGACCAAGCGGGCCGCGTTCGCCGACTGGACGTACTGGGGGCGGCCGGTGCCCGGCTTCGGCCCGGCGGACGCGCGGATGCTGATCGTCGGGCTCGCTCCGGCCGCGCACGGCGGGAACCGTACCGGGCGGATGTTCACCGGAGACCGTTCCGGGGACGTGCTGTACCAGGCGCTGTACGACATCGGGCTCGCCTCGCAGCCGACCGCCCTGACCGCGGACGACGGACTGGAGCTGTACGGCGTGCGGGTCACCTCGCCCGTGCACTGCGCCCCGCCCGCCAACAAGCCCACCCCCGGCGAGCGCGACACCTGCCGGCCCTGGCTCGTCCAGGAGCTGAACCTGCTGCGGCCCACGCTCCGTACCGTGGTCGTGCTCGGCGCCTTCGGCTGGCAGGCCGCGCTGCCCGCATTCGCGGAGGCCGGCTGGAGCGTGCCCCGGCCGCGGCCCGTCTTCGGACACGGGGCGCGCCTCCCGCTCGACGGCCTGGAACTCTTCGGCTGCTTCCATGTCAGCCAGCGCAACACCTTCACCGGCAAGCTCACGCCCCAGATGCTGCGGGAGGTGCTGGGCACGGCGGCAAAAGCCGCCGGACTGCGGGGCCGTACCGCCGAAAACGAGGCGACGGGCCTCCCGCACCACGGTTAGGGTCGCCGGATGCCTCTTCACCCGGAGATCGAACCGTACGACCACGGCATGCTCGACGTCGGCGACGGCAACCGCGTGTACTGGGAGACCTGCGGGAATCCGGACGGCAAGCCCGCGGTGGTGCTGCACGGTGGGCCGGGGTCCGGCTGCACGCCGTGGATGCGTCGGCTGTTCGACCCCGCCGCCTACCGGATCGTGCTCCTCGACCAGCGGGGCGCCGGGCGGTCGACGCCGCACGCGAGCGCGTACGACACCGACATGAGCGTCAACACGACCCCGCATCTCATCCGGGACCTGGAACTGCTGCGCCGGCATCTGGGGATCGAGCGGTGGCTGGTGTGGGGCATCTCCTTCGGTTCGGTGCTCGGGCTGCGGTACGCGCAGACGCATCCGGACGCCGTGACGGAGCTGGTGCTGACCGGGGTCGCGACCGGCGCGAACCCCGAAGTGGCCTTGATGACCAGGGGACTTGGGAAGATCTTCCCGGCGGCGTTCGAGCGGTTCGTCGGCGAGCTGCCGGCCGGGGAACGGGCCGGGAACGTGGCCGCCGCGTACAACCGGTTGCTGGAGTCGCCCGACGCCGAGGTGCGTGAGCGCGCGGCACAGGCGTGGACCGACTGGGAGACCGCGATCGAGTCCGCGCCGCCGCGGTCGGTGCCGCGCTACGAGGACCCGGTCTTCCGCCAGGGCTTCGCCCGTACCGTCACCCACTACTGGGGCAACGACCACTTCCTGGGCGAGGGCAACGACGAGGGCGTCGTCCTGCGCGACGCACCCCTCCTCAAGGACATCCCCGGCACCCTCGTCCAGGGCAGCCTCGACTTCGGCAACCTCCTCGGCATCGTCTGGCGGCTCCATCACGCCTGGACCGGCAGCGAGTTGACGGTGATCGACGACGGCGGACACTTCGCGGGGGACCGGGGTGTGGACGCGATGGTGGCGGCGACGGACAGATACGCGCGCGGCTGGACCCGTTAGATCATCTCTGCCGAGTCCCCGAACAGCTGCCGTACCGTCGACTCGTAGTTGGTGCGCACGTGTGCCAGGGCGTGCGCGCGGGCCCGGTCCGGGTCGCCGGAGGCGATCGCCTCGTACAGGTCGCGGTGTTCGACGAGGAGTTGGGGCCACTCCTCGTTGCGCCGGGTCATCCAGCGCAGCCGTCCCGCAACCGGTTCCAGGGCCTCGACCAGCAGGCTGTTGCGGGCCATCGCCACGATGCTGTCGTGCAGGCGGCTGTTGACGTCCGTGATGGTCTCGGCGTCGCCCGCCTCGGTCGCGGTCGCCGCGAGGTCGAGGAGCCGCTCCACCTCGGCGAGATCCTCCGGGGTCGCTCGGGCCGCGGCGAGACCGGCGGCGTACACCTCCAACGCCTCGCGCAGTTCGAAGAGTTCCTTGACGTCGTTCGGGGTCAGGCGCCGTACGACCGTGCGGCGGGGCGTCTCGAAGTGGACGAAGCCCTCGGCGACCAGCGCGCGGATCGCCTCGCGGACCGGTACCCGGGAGACCCCGAAACGGTCGGCGAGCTCCCGCTCGACCAGCCGGTCACCCGGGCGCAGTCCGCCCGCGATGATCTCCTGGCGCAGGGTGACCAGGACGCGTTCGCGGACGGCGCCGAGAGGCTCGATGTTCGTCGTGGAGCTCATGGAGCCATCTTCTCCGACGCCCAAGCCGTCGTCGGCGCCGGAGCTGTTTTACGGAGCCTTAACGAACGCGACATCGGTCGGATCTCTTGACGGGGAGACCATGTGCGCAGTTTGGTATACCAAAACCGGATGCCAGGCGGCCGCCATCCTCCTGTCCCCCGTCCTTGGAGGCCCTGTGTCCCTCGCCGACAGTGTCGAAGCCACCGGCACACCAGCGTTCGTCCCCGATCCCCGGCTCACCAACGAAGACCTGGCGCCCGCCGGCAAGCGGAACTGGAAGGTCTTCGACCTCTTCGCCATGTGGATGTCCGACGTCCACAACCTGGGCAACTACACCTTCGCGGCCGGTCTGCTGGTCCTCGGCATGAACGTGTGGCAGGTCTTCACGTCGCTGCTCGTCGGCTTCGTGATCATCTACATCGGCATGAACTGGATGGGGAAGATCGGCCAGCGCCACGGCGTGCCGTTCCCCGTCGTCAGCCGCATCAGCTTCGGTGTGTGGGGCGCCAACATCCCGGCCCTGATCCGGGCCGTGATCGCCATCATGTGGTACGGCATCCAGACCTACCTCGCCTCCGTCGCGGTCAACGTGATGCTGCTGGCCGCCTGGCCGGGCCTGGAGTCCTGGACGCACAGCTCCTTCCTCGGCCTCGACGCGCTCGGCTGGGTCTCCTTCCTCTCCCTGTGGCTGATCCAGGCGCTGATCATCAGCCAGGGCATGGAGTCGGTCAGGAAGTTCCAGGACTTCTGCGGACCGGCGATCTGGCTCGTCATGATCGCGCTGGCGATCTGGGTGCTGGCCAAGGCCGGCTGGAGCATCTCGCTCACCAGCACACCGCACCCGGTCTCCGTCGGCGAGCAGTGGCGGCAGTGGTTCGGCGCGATCGGACTGATCCTCGCCACGTACGGCACGCTGATGCTCAACTTCTGCGACTTCTCCCGCTTCGCCCCGGACTACAGGACTGTTCGCCGCGGCAACTTCTGGGGCCTGCCCATCAACTCCACGGCCTTCGTGGTCGTCTCCGTGATCGTCACCGCCGGCTCGCTGGAGGTCTGGGGCCAGGCCATCACCGACCCGGCGGAACTCGTCGCCAAGGTCGGCAACACCTGGGTGATGGTGCTGGGCGCGCTCACCTTCGCCGTCGCCACCATGGGCGTCAACATCGTCGCCAACTTCGTCTCACCGGCGTACGACCTCGCCAACGTCTGGCCGCAGAAGATCACCTTCAAGGTCGGCGGCATGATCAGCACGGTCGCGGCCCTGGTCGTGACCCCGTGGAACCTCTTCTCCAACCCCACGGTCGTCAACTACTTCCTCGGCGGCCTCGGCGCCTTCCTCGGCCCGCTGTTCGGCGTGATCATGCTCGACTACTACTGGGTCAAGAAGGGCCGCGTGGACGTCGACGAGCTGTTCAAGGCCGAGCCCGGCTCCCGCTACTACTACCGCAAGGGCGTCAACCCCAAGGCCCTGTGGGCGTTCCTGCCGGCGGCCGCGGTCGCGGGTGTCCTCGCCCTGGTGAAGACGTTCAGCGACGTGGCCCCGTACTCCTGGTTCATCGGGACGGCACTCGCGGCCGGCCTGTACGCGCTGCTGTGCCGGAGCGAGCGAGCCGCTCCTGAGGTCCCCGAGGCTGTGGAGGTCCGATAAACGTGCGGATCGCCGTCACCAACTGCAACACCACGCAGGAGATGACCGAGGAGATCGTACGAGGTGCCCGGGCCGCGGCAGGCCCGGGCACCACCGTGCTCGGGCTCACCCCCGCCTGGGGACCCGAGTCCGCGGAGGGCTGGCTCGACAGCTACCTCTCCGCGGCGGCGGTCATCGACCTGCTGCGCACCTACGAGGGGCCTTCCTACGACGCCGTCGTCATGGCCGGCTTCGGCGAGCACGGACGCGAGGGTGTCCGGGAGTTGGTGGACGTCCCGGTCGTCGACATCACCGAGGCCGCCGCTCATCTGGCCTGTCTGCTCGGCCGGCGTTACGGCGTGGTGACCACGCTGGAGCGGTCCTGCGGGCAGATCGAGGACAGCCTGGAGCTGGCGGGGGTGGGGCGCAACTGCGCCGCCGTCGTCGCCACCGGACTGGGCGTTCTCGACCTGGGCGACGCCGACCGCACGGAGGCCGCCTTCGTGGCAGCGGCCGAGCGGGCACGGGAGGCCGGCGCCGAGGTCCTGGTACTGGGGTGTGCGGGGATGACCGGGCTGCAGCGGACGGTGGGGGAGAAGCTGGGGCTTCCCGTCGTCGACGGGGTGGGGGCGGCGGTGAAGCTGGCGGAGTCGCTGGTGGGGCTGGGGCTGAACACCAGCCGGGCGGGCGGCTATGCGAAGCCGGTGCCGAAGAGGCGGGTGTGGGGACCGCGGTCGCGCTGACCGCGTGCTCAGGGCTGCCAGACGTACCGCACGTCCGGCTCCCGCTCCTCGTTGCCGCTGCCGTCGGTGCGTTCGGCCTCGACGAAGCCGTGCCGCTCGTAGAAGCGGTGGGCCGGCTTGTTGACCTGGAACGTCCACAGGCTCAGCCCCTGCGGGCTGCGTTCCTTGGCGAGCGCGAGGAACCGGTCGCCGATGCCGCGTCCCCGCCAGTCGGGGTCGAGATACAGCTGGGACAGCAGATCGCCGGCGATCACCATGAGTCCCACGACCTGTTGCTCCGCCACAGCCACCCACGTCTCCCGCGACGGCACCACGACATCCCGGATGTAGGCGCGCACCTCGTCGTCGGACCGGGGCCGTATCACCGTCGGCAACGCGGCGGCGAAGGAACGCAGATAGACGTCGGCCGTGGCGGAGGCGTCGGACGCGGTGGCCCGGCGGATGACGACCGTGCTCATCGCGAGGTCTTCTCCGGCACCACGGCCGTCGCCGTGATCTCCACCAACTGGCCGGTGTAACCGAGGCAGGCGACCCCGATCAGCGTCGACGCATGCGGACCGGTGCTCAGGCCGGACGCCTCGACGACCTCCCACACGGTGGACAGCACCGCGGGCTCGCTGCTCACCACGTGCACGTCGGTGGACAACACGTGCTCCAAGTCGCTGCCCACCGCGTGCAGTTGCTCCCGCAGATTCGCGATCACCTGCTTGGCCTGCCGCGCGGGATCCCCTTCACCCACGAGATTCCCCCTGGCGTCCAGCGGAACGGACCCGGCGAGGAACGCGAGCTTCGTGCCGGCCTCGACGACGGAGGCGTGGGAGTAGGTCGGCGGCGGAAAGAGGGCCGGGACGGTGACGCGCTGGATCACGTGGACTCCTGTGGCGAGCGGCGGACGACTTCCGATCATCGGTGCCCGGGGGACGGGACCGCACCTGAATTTCCGGGACCCCACGTCACCGGTCCGGGAGGCCGCACCGGCGCTCGCACTCCTGGGCGAGGTCGGGGTACGCCTGGGAGAGGCCGCGTAGACCCTGCGCCGCAGCAGGTGTTCCGCGGCCGCGCGTCCGGTGCGGCCGGACAGCTCGTCGAGGACGTCGTCGTAGCGGGCCGGCCGATGACGGAGGTGGTCGACCTTCCAGCGGTCGAGGTCCGCGCAGCCGGGCGGGGACTGTGGTGGCCCTTCCCGGCGATCGCGGTACCCGACGGTCGGCGCCGCCAACCGGTCCGGGGCGAGCACCGGCACCTCCCGCCGCCTGAGCGACGCGGCCTCCTTCACGGCGGCGGACCGCCGGGCGGCAACCGCCGAAGCGGCCCTGACTCCTGGCACGGAAAAACGGGTTGGGCCGGCGCAGATCCGGCTCGCCGAGCAACCGGCGGATCATCCCGGTCGTCCGGCCGCGCGCCCGGAGACCGGCAGCGGAGAGGTGCGTGCGGTGTGCCCCCGGGTCCGGATCCTTCTCGTGCGCCGCCATCGCAGGTTCCCCCGTCGTCGTAACACTGAGTGACGACTTCATTGATAACGCGTACCACTGACAATGGGCCCTCGCGCGACACCTTCGTACGCTGTGCCCATGTCCTCCACGCTCTCCGACGACGTCTTCCTCGACACCGCCGCCGACCGCCTCGCCGCGCTCCCCGCCGTCCGGGCCGTGGCCCTCGGTGGGTCCCGCGCCCAGGGAACCGCACGGCCGGACAGCGACTGGGACCTGGCGGTCTATTACCGGGGCGCCTTCGACCCGGCCGATCTCCGCGCCGTCGGCTGGGAGGGCGAGGTGTCCGAGGTCGGCGGCTGGGGCGGCGGCGTGTTCAACGGCGGCGCGTGGCTGACGATCGGCGGCCGCCGGGTGGACGTCCACTACCGGGACCTCGACGTGGTGGAACGCGAACTGACGGAGGCGGAGGCGGGACGGTTCCGGGTGGAGCCGCTGCTGTTCCACCTCGCGGGAATCCCCACCTACCTGATCGTGGCCGAACTCGCGATCAACCGGGTCCTCAGGGGTGACCTGCCACGCCCGGCGGCCTACCCGGCGAAGCTCCGCAGCTCCGCCGCCGCCCGCTGGCGGGACACCGCCCACCTCACGCTCGCCTACACCGAGGCCAACCACGCGCCGGCCGGCCGCCTCACCGAGACCGCCGGCGCGCTTGCCGTGGCCGCCGTCCAGATGGGGCACTCGGTGCTGGCGGCCCGGGGGGAATGGGTGACCAATGAGAAGCGGCTGCTGGAGCGGGCGGGGCTGCGGGACGTCGACCGGATCGTCCAGTCCCTGACCGCATCACCCGGATCGGCCGTCCGCGCGGTCACGGAGGTGCGGGAGCTGTTCGACCGAGCGGGCTGAACGGCCGCAAAGCCCCCGCCGACTCACGGCCCCGGGTTGCGTTCATAAAGAACGTGGCTTTTGCGTGCATCTTCACACGCGGGTAACACAAGTGCCCCGGACCGTCCGGGTACCCGATCTACCGTAGGAACACAGCCCAACGCCCGGTCGCCGTCGCCCGGAGGCACACCCCGGCCTCGCCCCGACGACAGGAGCCCCGTGTCCCGCCCCGCCCTACGGATGCACCTACCGCCCTGGCTCGCGCACGCTCTCCGTGCTCAGCGGGGGCCGATTCCCTGGAGCGCCGTGGTGCGGGGGGCCTTGTCCGCCGGGCCTCTCCTTCTCGCCGCCGTCCTCGTCGAGCAGACCTCCCTCGGTGTCGTCGCCGCCATCGCCGCCATGCTGGCCGGGATCAACGACCGGCCCGGGAGCCGGCGGGTCTCCGTGAAGAGGATCGGAGTGCCCGCGCTCGCCGGTGCGGTCGGCATGGTCGTCGGGACGTACGCGGGGGAGTACGTGGGGGCCGTGCCCCTCACCGTCGTCCTCACCCTCGTCGGGCTGGTCGCCGGCGGTATCAGCGCCGTCGGGCCCGTCGCCTCCGGGGCCGGTACGCAGGTGCTCGTCGCCTCGGCGATCGGGGCGGGCATGCCGTTGCCGGAGGAGGGGTGGCTGCGGGCCCTCGCCTATCTCGGCGGGGCCTGCTGGCTGCTCGGGCTGCGGCTCGTGCTGCCCACCCCCGGTGCCCTCGTCGGGGACTTCCGGTTCGACGGCGAGCGGGAGGCCGTCGCCGAGGTGTACGACGCCGTGGCCGACCTGCTCGCCGCCGCGGGCACCGAGCACGCCATCGCCCGCCGCGTCGCGCTCACCGCCGCTCTCGATCACGCCCAGGACGCGCTCGCCGGGCCCCGGCTGCGGCGGTACGCCAGCTCGTCCGCCGAGCGGCGGCTGCACGCGCAGTACGCGGCCGCGCTGCCGCTCGCCGAGGCCGCCACCGCGCTTGCCTGGGCGGAGGAAGCGGTGCCCGGACGGGCCGCCACGGGGCCCCGGCGGCTCGCCGCCGCCGTACGGGAGAACACGCACACCGGGCCGTTGCCCGCGCCGGGCCGCTCCGGGCCCGCGCTGCGGGCGCTCGACGACGCGTTGCTGCGGGCCGCCGAGGCCTTCGACCGCGGGCGGGGCGGGGATCTGCACACGCGCCGGCTCACCGTGCGGGGCCTGCTGCGGTCCGTCTTCGGGGCCGGCGGGCGGGAGTACGGGCTGCGGGTCGCCCTCTGCTTCGGGGCCAGCGTCGCCGTGGCCCAGGCCCTGCACCACTCCCACTGGTACGGGGAGCACCAGCACTGGTACTGGCTGCCCGCCACCGCCGTCTTCCTCGTCAAGCCCGACCTCGGACCGCTCGTCTCCCGGGTGCTGTGCCGGGCCGCCGGGACCGTCCTGGGCGCACTGGTCTTCGCCGGGTTCGCGCTCGTGCTGCCGCGGCCCGAAGGGCTCATCGCGCTGGTCGCCGTCAGCGGGGCCCTCATCCCCGTGGCCACCCGGCACTTCGCCGCGCAGACCGCCGTCGTCACGGTCCTCGTCCTGGCGCTCGTGATGGTCGGCGGCGAGCCGCAGGCCTCCGTCGGCCGGATCACCGAGACCCTGCTCGCCTGCGCCATCGTGCTGCTCGTGGGGCATCTGCCGATGCCGGGACAGCGGGGCGGGGGAGTACGGTCCCGGCTGGCCGCGGCGGGCGGGGCGGCGCAGGCGTACCTCGCGCACGTTCTGCGGGAGACCGAGCGGCCTGTCCCCCGGGGCGCCGGGTCCGCCGTACGCGACACCCGCACCGAGGACGCGCCGACCGAAGACACCCGCGCCCTGCGCTGGACCCTTCGGCGCGAGGCCTACCGCGCGCTCGCCGAGGCCCGTACCGCCATCGCCCTCGCCGCCGCCGAACTCCCCGCGCTCGCCCGGCATTCCGAGGGCGCCGACGAGATCGTCGCCGTGCTCGAACGGATCGTCGACACGACCACCGCGTGCGCGGTCCACCTCGACGACTCCGGGCGGCTCACCCGCGAACAGGTCCACCGGCTCACCGAACTGCTCGACGAACTCGGCCGGCTCGACGGGGGGCGGGGGCGCGTGGAGATCCGGCTGCCCGAAGTCCCCCTCGCCGGCTAGGAGTTACACCCGTACCCACACCGGGGCGTGGTCCGAGCCGGGCGTCCCCACCCGCTTGCGCGGATCCTCGTCCACCGACGGCAGTACGAGGGTGTCGTCCCGGTGCTCGGGCAGACCCGTCCCCGCCTCCAGGATGCGGCGGGCCAGACGGTGGCTCACCAGGACGTGGTCGATCAGTTCGGCGCGTCCGAAGTTGACCCGGGAGAAGCGCCGTTCCTCGGGTATGCAGGGGGCGATGTCCCACAGCCGGAACGGATCACCCGCGTCGGGCTGGTGGAACGCGCGCGGTCTGTCGAGCTCGGAGCCGGGCGGGCCGAGCAGGATCTGTGTGGTGGCGGCGTTCGCCACGTCGTTCATGTCACCGAGGACGATCACGTCCCGTTCGGTCCCGGCGCCTTCGAGCAGGAAGTCCGCGAGGGCGCGCAGGGTCGTCGCCTCGGCCGCCCGCCGGTAGAGGGCGTACGCTCCGTAGCGGGCCCGTTCGGCCTCGTCCTTCGGCTGGAAGCGGCTCCTGCCCTCGGGGCCCGGATACGACAGCAGCTTCGACTTGAGATGGGCGACCGCGACCTGGAGCAACCCGTCGCCGGCGTCGGTCTCCACGGCGAGGAAGCCGCGGCTGGTCTCCTTCACCTGCACGTCATGCTCGTTCTGCTCGTCGGGGTCGTTGACCTGCACGGGGCGCAGCCCGTCCGCGAACGCATGGGTGTCCCGCCGTATCCGCAGCGGGGTACGGCTGAGGAAGCCGACGCGGATGCCCCGGTGGTCGGCGTGCCGGGACAGCGCGGTGTGCCACTGCCCGCCGATCGCTTTGACGAGGTCGGCGAGTGTCTCCTCCTGCCCGACCTCCTGGACGCCCAGCAGCGCCGGGTCGAGCGCGGTGATCACGGAGGCGAGGGCCTCCACTTTCGCGTCGTACTCGGCCTCGCTCCCGGGGGCGCCGTCGCCGCTGCGCGGCAGCATCAGATTCTCCAGATTCCAGGTGCCGACGAGCATGCCGGACCCCTTCCAAGAGGCGTACGACGGGCGGTGGTGAGGCCAGGGTGCACGCGCCGACGCCGCCGCGACAGGGTGGCGACGGGATGCGCGCTTCACCCACTGCGAGGGCACGACCGCGTCGTACGGTGCCTGTATGACGCCTTCTCCCGCAGGTCTCATCATCTCCCCGTGCACGGTGCTCACGCACGACGATCAAGAGCGGGTCGAGTTCGCGCACGAGGCCGCGATCGTCGTACGGGACGGTGTCATCGCGTCGGTGACCAGCAGTGCGGAGGCCGAGGAACTGCCCGCGGTGGAGCGCATCGACGCGGGGCAGATCGCCCTTCCCGGGCTCGTCAACTGCCACACCCACGCGCCCATGGTCGCCCTGCGCGGGATCGTCGAAGACCTGCCGACCGAGGAGTGGTTCAACGACGTCGTCTGGCCGATCGAGTCCAACCTCACCGAGAAGGATGTGGAGTTGGGGGCCCGGCTGGCCTGCGCGGAGATGATCCGGGGCGGGGTCACCTGCTTCGCCGACCACTACTTCGGGCAGCCCGTGATCGCGCCGGCACCGGGCAGATCCGCACGGGCCCTGCTGAGGACCGCCCCGACCAGCCGTAGGACGTGGACGCCCGCCTGGATGGTCACTCTCGCTGCCGCCCGTGCTCGACGCCGACCAGCCATGGACGCGGCCGGCCACACCCGGATGGTCGGCCGGTCGGACGACCCCATCCCGCGCCGGGCCGAGCGGTCGGGTGCGGGATGGGGTCCATCGCCGGCCGCTCCCCGGCGCGCTCGGCGACCATGGATGACTGACCTCATCGTGCGTGGGGCGTCGGGGAAGCGGTCGTGGGGATGCTCGGTTTCCGCACTCTGTCGCTCGGAAGAAATCTCCCCGACAGCGATGAGTTCCGCTCCTCCCCACGGTCACCATCCCTGACGGACCGTTGCGCAGGAGGGACCCCATGGCGTTTCCGGAGATCGTCTCGCGGGACGAGTGGCGCGCGGCGCGCGAGGAGCTGCTGGTCAGGGAGAAGGCGGCCACGCGTGCGCGGGACGCACTCAATGCCGAGCGGCGCAGACTGCCCATGGTCGAGGTGGAGGAGGAGTACGTCTTCGAGGGCGGCGACGGCAAGGCCACCCTGCTCGACCTGTTCGAGGGACGCGGCCAGCTTGTCGTCTACCACTTCATGTTCGCGCCGGAGTAGGACGCGGGCTGCCGCAGCTGCTCCGCCTTCCTGGACCAGATCGGGCATTTGGCCCATCTCAAGGCACGGGGGACGACGTTCGCGGCCGTGTCGAGAGCGCCGTACACGAAGATCCTGCCGTTCAAGGCGCGGATGGGATGGACCGTGCCCTGGTACTCGTCCTGCGGCAGCGACTTCAACCGCGACTTCGAGGCCACCGTGGACATCGAGGGGGAGCCGGCCGAGCGGCCCGGCATCAGCTGCTTCCTGCGCGACCGCGACCGGGTCTTCCACACCTACTCGACCCATGACCGCGGCCTGGACGGTCTCGGCTCGACCACCAGCTTCCTCGATCTCACCGCGCTGGGACGGCAGGAGGAGTGGGAGGAACCCAAGGGGCGTGCGTCCGCTCTGGGGGCGCCCGCGGGGAGCGCACGCATCCGTTATCACGATGAGTACGAGGACTGACGCATTGAGTAAGCAATGTGACCGTTGAGTAATCAAACTCTCACGCTTCGCGCTGAACTCGTGTCAACTACGTCTCAGTACGGCAACTCACCGAGGCTTTTCGGCCCCGGAAGGCGTTAACTCCTACAAGCGCTCCTACGGGGAGCGCAACGCTTTCTGGAGGTGCAGGGTGGTGAACGGGCGAACAGTGCTCGAACGCTTTCCCGCTGGCGGGCCGCGTGGATCGTGGCCGGCGGAGGAGTTCGCGCAGGCGAGGCGTCTCGAAGGGCTGCCGGCCGAGGTTGTCATGGACCTCGCGACCGACACGTTCCTGGTGATCGTCCGCAGCGGAGAGGCAGCGATCGACGCTGTCGCATGAGGTCAGCCCGCCTCCTCGGCGGGCACCTTTGCCGCGAACTGCTCGGCCTGAAGCGTATACAGCTCCGCGTAGACACCACCGGAGGCCAGGAGCTCGTCGGGCGTGCCCGACTCCACGAGCCGCCCCTGCTCCAGGACGTGCACCAGATCGGCGTGGCGTACGGACGCCAGCCGGTGGGTGATCAGGACGACCGTCTGACCGGTGCCGGCCAGGGCGCGGATCTTGTCGAAGACCTCCAGCTCGGCCCGGGCGTCCAGGGCGGCCGTCGGCTCGTCCACGATCAGGATGCGGCCGCGCCGGTACGCGGCCCGGGCGATCCCGAGCCGCTGCCACTGCCCGCCCGACAGCTCGTGGCCGCCGCTGAAGTTGCGGGCCAGCAGCGTGTCCAGGCCGCGCGGCAGATCGGCCAGCACCTCCCCGGCCCCGGCCTCCACGACCGCGCCGGACACCCGTTCGTCGGTCAGCGGCACCGACGAACGGCCCACCGCCACATTGACGCGGGCGGTGAACGGCCACCGCTTGAAGTCCTGGGCGACCATCGCCACCCGCTCGGCGAGCAGCTGCCGGTCCGCGTGCGCCGCGTCCACGTCGTCCCACAGGACGCGGCCCCGGTCCGGGGTGTACAGCCCCGCGAGCAGCTTCACCAGGGTGGTCTTGCCGGAGCCGTTCTCACCGACCAGTGCGACGATCTTGCCGAGTGGCAGGGTGAGCGTCACGTCGTCGAGCGCGGGGCGGGTCGTGTCACCCGGGTAGCCGAAGGTGACGTTCTCGAAGCGGATCTCGCGCGGATCGTCCGGGAGCGCGGCCCCGCCCGCCGGGATCGCCCACTTGGCCCCCTCCTCGTGGAGCCGCTGGAGGTCGCCCACGAACAGGGCCTCCTCGTGCAGCGTGTTCATCTCGATGACCAGGGTGTTCAGACTCTGTGAGCCGGTGCGCACGGCGATCACCGCCGTTCCGGCCACCGACAGGGCCATCGCACCCCCCAGCAGCAGTCCGCCCAGGGTCGCGTACGTCGCCACCGTCGCCAGGCCCGTCCAGGCCGCCGCGATCAGCCCGGTGCGGGCCGCGAGCCGGGCCAGCCGGGCCTGCTCCGCCTCCGCCGTCTCCGCCATCGCGCGGTAGTGCCTGAGCAGGAACGGGCCGACGCCGTGGACCCGGATCTCCGGCGCCGACTCCGGCTCGATCAGCAGGGCGCCGAGCAGTCGGCCCGCCCGCACGTGCTGCACCCAGGTGTGGAAGGACTCGTACTGGCGGCGCGCGATCGTCAGCGCGCCCCACCCGCTCGGGATCGTCATCGTGACCAGCAGCGGCAGCAGCGCGGGGTGCAGCACGGTCAGCACGCCCGCCGCCGCGATCAGCGAGATCATCCCGTTCACCACACGTGTCGCGAACGAGATCATCCGGCGGGCCGACGTGGCGCCGTACTGCGCGGTGTCCAGCAGCTTGTGAAACGCGTGGTCCTCGATCGCGGCCAGCTCCACGGTGGCCGCCCGCTCCAGATACCGCTCGGTCGCCACCCGCTCGACCTTGGGCTCAAGGCGTCCCGTGGCGTACGTGGACGCCGCCCGCAGCAGCGCCCCCACGAGCAGGACGGCGGCCATCGTCACCAGCGCGGGCACGGCACCCCGCAGCCGGTCCTCCAGCGCACCCGTGCCGATCAGCCGCCCCAGCACACTGTTGACGGCGAGCAGACTCACGGCCTGCGTCAGTCCCCGGCCCACCTCGGCGACCAGCACGATCCGCGCGGCCTGCCGGTCGGCCTGCCAGGCCAGCCGGAGACTCCCCGACAGCAGGGACGGCAACCGCCCCACCATGGCCCGGAACCCCAGCTCCAGAAAGGCGTCGGAGTGCGAGTTCCACCCCGCGTCGTACCGCAACGGCCCTCCGAAGAGCAGCCGCTCCGACTCGGAGACCCCGGGCTGCTCGGTGCCACGCCGTTTCCCCACCGCGGACCTCCCCGATCGTGGACGGGGCAACTATGGCGGGGTGGGCGGTGGGGAGGGAGGGCGCAGAGGAAGGTTTCGCAGCACGCGCGGGCGCACACTTTCGAGCGCCGGGTGCGGTGACCCACTCAGGGGCGCGGGGAACTGCGCGACAAGCCCCCACTCGGCCGTACTCGAAAGGCGACCTAACCGGCAGAACTGACCGGCCGGGACCAGACAGGAGTGGTCCCCGTCAGCCGGCACAACGCCAAGTACAACGGTATCGGCGACGTGTACGGCAGCGTCCCCTCGCCCCGACGCACGAGAGAGGGCACCACCGGGGCGTCCGGAACAACCGCCCCGGTGGCGTACTGGGCAGGCGCGGGCCACTCGAGCGCGTAGTCGGAGTCGGCGGGGACGAGCCACCACCAGTGCGTGGCATCGGCGTACACGCACCCGACCCGCGGCAAGCGGGACGCCAGCTGTTCGCCCAGCAGTACGGGCACTCCCACGGCGTCGCAGCCCAGCGGCACCGTCATTCCTTCCGGCACGGCCAGCTTGTGAGGCGTCCCCGGCGTCCCCGGCGTCCCCGCCGTCCGCAGTCTGCATCCGAGGCGGACCAGCGTGTCCAGGGTCAGCACCTGGCCGCCGGAGCCGCTCCTCACGCCCATCCGCCCGCGCCCCCGGCTCCGTGCTCGCGAGCTTCTCCCTCGGGCACGGCTCTGTGATGCTCCTCGGCCTCGTCCCCCTGGCCCGGCTCCCCGGAGGGAACCGGCTTGGGGCGGGCCCCCCAGCCCAGGTCGTTGCGCGGGCCGGGGTCCTCGCGGGGCATGTCCGCCTTGCGCGGCAGCTCCGCCCAGACCAGCAGACCCGGGCCGTGCTCATGGGCGCCCCACGCGTGACAGAGGGAGTCGACGAGGAGCAGTCCCCTCCCGTGCTCCTCTTCGCCGCGCTGCGGGGACGGATGCGGTTGACCCGGCGCGCAGCCCTCGTCACGTACGGCTATCCGCACCAGGTCGTCGTTGTCGTGCAGCTCGCACACCACACGGCTGCTCGCGGTGTGCACGATGGCGTTGGTCACCAGCTCGGAGACCACCAGGGCGGCCGAGTCACAGGTGTCCTCACAGACCGACCAATGGGTCAGCCGCGCCCTCGTCAGGCGTCTGGCCTGCGCGGGAGAACCCGGATGCGCGGCCAGCTCGAAACGGAACCGGCGCCGGGCGGCGGCCCTGTCGGGCCCCGGTCCCGCGACACCGAGACCCTGGGGGTGGCCTTCGGTAGCGTCTGTTCCTAAGGGCGGGGACGGAATCACGCTTGCCACTATCGCCCCGTCGTGAACACTTGGCAAGTGTCACTCTGAAAAATGCAGAGTGCTGTGTGACGCGGTGAGGGGCCGTGGCACACTGCTCGCAACAGCATGTTGAGCGGCGCCAGTTGGGATCACCGGAGATCCGTACGCAGCGGTATTTCGCACCCGTACAAATCTTCGAATCAGGTCTTCGAATGGCGCCGCTGGGCTGTCAGCATGCTGGTGGCCGTGATGCCCGTACATGACGTCGACGCCCGTACATGACTCAGTGGAGGTGGAGCGTGAGCGAACCGCGGTCCGCGCCGACGGTCGGCCAGGTCGTCCTCGGTCGGCGCCTGCTGGACCTGCGGGAACGCGCCGGGCTCAAGCGCGAGGAGGCCGCCCGCATCCTCCGCGTCGCCCCCGCCACCGTCCGCCGTATGGAGATGGCCGAGGTGGGGCTCAAGATCCCCTACCTCCAGTTGCTGCTGAAGGCCTATGGGGTCTCCGACCAGGAGGCCGAGGACTTCGTCCAGCTCGCCGAGGACGCCAACCGTCCCGGCTGGTGGCAGCGCTTCCACGACGTGCTGCCCGGCTGGTTCTCGATGCACGTCAGCCTGGAGGGAGCGGCCGCGCTCATCCGCGAGTACGAGCCGCACTTCGTGCCCGGTCTGCTCCAGACCGAGGACTACGCGCGTGGCGTCCTGCGCTCGGGCGCCATCGGCCAGACCAGCCCCGAGGACATCGAACGCCATGTGGCCCTGCGCATGGAACGGCAGGGACTGCTCACCCGTCAGAACGCGCCCAGGTTGTGGGTGGTCATGGACGAGACCGTGCTGCGCCGCCCCGTCGGCGGCCCGGAGGTGATGCGTGCGCAGATCGACAAACTGCTCGAGGCAACGAAGCTGCCCAATGTGACGCTCCAGGTCGCCCCGTTCGCCAACGGGCCGCACCCCGGCACGTACGGGCCCTTCGTGCTCTTCCGATTCGCCGTGCCCGAACTTCCGGACATGGTCTACAGCGAGTACCTGACCGGCGCGGTCTATCTGGACGCGCGCGTCGAGGTGGCTACCCACCTCGAGGTCATGGACCGCATGGCGGCACAGGCCGCTACGGCACATCGCACGAAGGAGATCCTCCGGGATCTCCGCAAGGAGCTGTGAATGAACCGCATCAAGCCACGCCTCGCCGTCTACAACGGCATGCCCGCCCGGGAGCTGGGGAGCGAGGGCTGGCACAAGCCGTGGAGCGGCGGCAACGGCGGCAACTGCCTGGAGGCGATGAAGCTCGCCGACGGCCGGATCGCCGTGCGCCAGTCCACCGACCCGGACGGACCGGCGCTGATCTACACCACCGACGAGATGACCGCGTTCATCGAGGGCGCGAAGGCGGGGGTGGCCGACTTCCTGCTCTCCTGACCGCAGTGCTGAATTGCTCGGTAGTCACTTAAAGATTGAGATGGACACCATGAAGCCGCATCCCGCGCGGATGTACGACTCGTAGCTCGGAGGCACACTCACACCCTTGACGGCCCACCCGGCGCCAGTGCCCCGCACAGCGCCTCCAGCGCCGCTCCGTAGGCATGCTCGGAAGGTGTCGCGTACCCCACGACCAGACCGTCGTGTGCCGGCATGTCCGTGTCCGGGTGGCGGAACTCCGCGAGCCCGTCGAGGGCGACCCCTTGGCGGACCGCGGCCTCGACGGCGGACCGTTCGCTGCCCGGCGGCAGCCGCAGCACCGCGTGCAGCCCCGCCGCGACCCCGCTGACCTCGATGTGCGGCGCGCGCTCGGCCAGCGCGGCGACGAGCCGGTCCCGGCGGCTCCGGTAGCGCTGTCGCATCCGCCGTACGTGACGGTCGTAGGACCCGGAGACGATCAGGTCGGCGAGGGCCAGCTGGTCGAGCACGCTTGCCCAGGCCTCGCGCTCGCCCTTGGCCGCGAGTACGTCGCCGACGTACCGCTCGGGCAGCACCATCCACCCCAGCCGCACCGCGGGCGACAGGCTCTTGCTGACCGAGCCGAGCAGGATGACCCCCTCGGGATCGAGGCTCTGCAGGGCGCCGACGGGCTTGCGGTCGTAGCGGAACTCGCCGTCGTAGTCGTCCTCCAGCACCACCGCGCCACGCGCGCGTGCCCAGTCGACCACCGCCGCCCGGCGCTCCGCGTGCAGCGGACCTCCGGTGGGGAACTGGTGGGCCGGCGTGAGCAGGACGGCCCGCTCGCGGGCCAACCGGTCGACCCGTGCACCGTGTTCGTCGAGGGGGAGCGGCACGGTTCGAACGCCCTCGGCCGCGAGCAGCTCCCGGTGGAAGGGCAGTCCGTACGCCTCCACGGCGAGCGGGCCGCGCAGCACCCCGGAGAGCAGCCGCAGGGCGTGGGCGAATCCGGAGCAGATGACGATCCGGTTCGGTTCCGTCCGCACGCCACGCGCGCGTGCGAGGTATGCCGCGAGAGCCGCCCTCAACTCCGGCCGTCCTGCGGGGTCGCCGGGACCGAAGACCTCGTTGGGTGCCCGGTTGAGGGCCCGGCGGTAGGAGGCGAGCCAGGCGGACCGGGGGAAGCCGGAGACGTCGGGGGTGCCTTGCCGGAGGTCGTGGCGGACGGAACGCGAAGCCCGGTGCACGGGCTCCCTCGCGCGTACGGCCGGCTGGAGCGGCCCGGTCCGTTCGGCGACGCGGGTGCCGGAGCCCTGGCGGGCAGTGAGCCAGCCCTCGGCGACGAGTTCGGCGTAGGCGTCGGCCACCGTGTTGCGGGCGACACCGAGATCGGCGGCGAGCGAGCGGTAGGGCGGCAACCGGGTCCCCGGGGCGAGCCGCCCGCTGCGTACGGCGTCGCGCAGCGCCCCGATGAGCGCGGCCCGTCTGCTCCCCGGACCGGAGAGCTCCAGGTGCAGGTCGGAGCCGATCCGCTCCGCGTAATTGACCCATGATTCCGCCACGGAAATGCACCCTACAGCCGGTCTTTCCGCCCCGTAGGTTGAGTGCATGACCACGACGAACACGCACGTGACAGGTACGGCTCGACTGAACCTCGCCAAGGCCGCCCCGAAGGTGTTCCGGGCTCTGGTCGGCTTCGACACGGCGGCCCGTGAGGGCCTCGATCCCGCTCTCGTCGAGCTGATCCAGATCCGCGCCTCCCACCTCAACCACTGCGCGTACTGCCTCCACATGCACACCAACGACGCCCGCAAGGCCGGCGAGACGGAGGACCGCCTCCACATGGTCGCGGTCTGGCGCGAGGCCCGCCATTTCTTCACGGAGAAGGAACAGGCGGCCCTCGCTCTCGCGGAGGCGGTGACGCTGGTGGCCGACGGGGGAGTCCCCGACACGGTCTACGCGCAGGCCGCGGCCGTTTTCGACGAACAGGAACTGGCCCACGTACTGTCCCTGATCCTCACGATCAACACGTGGAACCGGGTGGCCCTGGCGACGGCGAAGGTGGCGGGGGCGGACGAGCGGGGGTGAGTGGGCGGGGGGCCCGGTGGGTGGGGGGCGGCATATGGAGCTTCCCCGCCCGGGATCCTCCCGTGCCGCCCTACACCGTCATCGGCCGGTCGTACGGCCCGATCGGCGCCGGCAGTCGTGAATTCCCCGTCAGGTAACGGTCGACCGCCGCCGCGACCGCCCGCCCCTCCGCGATCGCCCACACGATCAGCGACTGTCCCCGAGCGGCGTCCCCCGCGGCGAACACCCCCGGCACGTTCGTGGCGAACCCCACATCCCGCGCGACCGTCCCCCGAGGCTCCATCGCCAGGCCCAGCTGCTCCACGAGCCCGTCGCCCCGATCCGGCCCGGAGAACCCGAGCGCCAGCAGGACGAGGTCGGCGGGAAGCGTCCGCTCCGAGCCCTGCACCGGGCGCCGCGCCGCGTCCACCTCGACGAGATGCAGCGACCGCACATGCCCGTCCTCGTCCCCGGTGAAGCGCAGCGTGGACGCCGCGAACAACCGCGCGTCCGCATCGGCCGAGGGCGACGTCTCCAGATCACGGGCTTCCTCGTGCGCCGCCGACAAGCGGTAGATCTTCGGGTAGGTGGGCCACGGCTCGACATCCTCGTCCCGCTCGCTCCCCGGTTGGGCGTAGATGTCCAACTGGGTCACGGAGGCGGCCCCTTCACGCACCGCGGTCCCCAGACAGTCGGCTCCCGTGTCACCCCCACCCACGATCACGACATGCTTCCCGGCGGCGGACATGGGGGACACCGCCAGTTCCCCCTCGCACACCCGGTTGGCCAACGGCAGATACTCCATGGCCTGCTGGACCCCGGCCAACTCCCGCCCAGGCACGTCCAGTTCGCGCCACGCCGTGGCCCCCGTGGCGATCACCACCGCGTCGTACCGCGTCCGCAACTCCGCCGCCCCGACATCCCGCCCGACCGCCGTGGACGTACGGAACTTCGTCCCCTCGGCCCGCATCTGCTCGATCCGCCGCTCCAGATGGCGCTTCTCCATCTTGAACTCGGGGATGCCGTACCGCATCAGCCCGCCGATCCGGTCGTCCTTCTCGTAGACGGCGACGGTGTGCCCCGCCCGCGTCAACTGCTGTGCCGCGGCGAGCCCGGTCGGCCCCGACCCGATCACCGCGACGGTCCGCCCCGAGAGCCGGTCAGGCGGTCGCGGTGGTGTGAACCCGAGCTCCCAGGCCCGGTCCGCGACGGCCGCCTCGACGTTCTTGATGGTGACCGCCGGCTGGTTGATGGCGAGCACACACCCCGCCTCGCAGGGCGCCGGACACAACCGCCCCGTGAACTCGGGGAAGTTGTTCGTCGCGTGCAGCCGGTCGGCGGCCTGCCGCCAGTCCTCCCGCGACACCAGGTCGTTCCACTCGGGGATGAGATTCCCCAGCGGACAGGCCTCGTGGCAGAACGGGATCCCGCAGTCCATGCAGCGGTCCGCCTGCTTGGTGATGATGGGCAGCAGCGCCCCGGGGACGTACACCTCGTCCCAGTCCCGGACCCGCTCCTCGACCGGCCGACGGGGCCAGTCCTGGCGCGGGGTGGTCATGAATCCCTTGGGATCGGCCATGGCCGTCTTCCTCGCTCACGCTGGTGACGCTGACGCGTCCGACATGGCCGAGCGTCATCGGGCGGCACTCCTGCGGAACTTCTTTCGGCCACGATACGACTCCTCGGCCACTCGCGCAGAGTGCCTGGTGATCCGCCGGGACAGCCTTTTCACCAGTTTTCCGCGCTCATTTCCCGCGCTCATTTCCCCTGTTCACGTGAGGGCCAGTACGTACGCCAGGGCCGCCGCGCCCGAGGCGAGCGCGCGGACGTGGTTCCACACCGTCCACTCGCGCACGTACGCCGGCCAGTACGCCGTCGCCTCCGGGGTGCCCGGGTCCAGTCTGAGCAGGGCGTCGTTGCGGGGCACGTTCGCCACCGTCGTCAGCCCGAACGTGCCGAACAGATACAGCGCGCTGCCCACCAGGAGCTCCACGGTCCCCTCGTCCGGCCACAGCACGAACGTCACCACCGCGATCACCGCGGACAGCACCGCGGAGCCCGCGAACAAGGCCATGAACGGCGGCCGCACCGCGCTCACGTTGATCGCGTTCATGGCGGCGACGCCCTGCGCGGGCGGCAACGCGGCGAGCGCCCTCATCACGAACGTCGAGAACGCGCAGAACACCCCGGCCACCAGCCCGGTCCCGAGCACCCCGAGCACGACCAGCACGAAGTAAGGCCCATCGATCATCTCAACACCAGCTCCCGCCTCCGGCCCAGCACCACCCGTCCCCACCAGTGAATCCCGCCCCCACCCCTCCGACCATGGCCATTGCGCGCACCCCCATAAGCGACCGTCCATCCTGTGAGGGGGGTGGGTGTCGAGTTTCAGGTCGCCGGGGCGCAGCGGATGGGAGAGGGAGTTTCCGTCGGGCGATGTCGAAAGGGTCGGGGTCGGGAGCGTCAGCCCGCCTCCTCCCGCACCACCGTCCCCAGCCCCCGCCACCTCCTCAGTACCGACTCCACCCGCCCCGAGATCCGCCGCCGCGCCTCGTGCCGTGCGACCCCGTCCATCAGCAACGCGTCATACGGCGTGTCCACATGCCGTACGGACGCCACCACCGCCGACACCACCGCCCCCTCCGACAGGGCCCGCCCCGCCGCACTCCGCCCCACCCGCCCACTGCCTCGCAGGGACGCATGCGAGGCGATGGCCCGCGCCCGCTCCTCCGGACACCCCGGAAACAGCCGCGCTATCTCCGCGGCTAACGCCTCCGCGAACCGCACATCCTCCACGGCCCGCCGCCGCGCGTCCCGTACCCGCTGTCTCCGTCGTGCCTCCGCGTCGGCAAGGCATCGCTCCTCGGCCCGTGCCAGCCCCGCCTCCTCGACGAGGACACCCTGCCGCTCGTAACGCCCCTTGCGCCGGTTGAACCGCACGACGACCGCCGACAGCGCGCTCTCCTCCCGCGACCGACGTGTGAGCGCCGTGTCCCCACGCGGCAGGAACACCAGGTGCCCGAGGTCGGCGCAGTCGAGACACCGCGGCGCCCCGCCCTCCACGACGAGCAGTGGCAACGGCCCGCCTCGGCACTCCGCACAGTGCCGCCTCCGCAACGGCTGGACGACGACAAGTCCGCCACGGTTCGGGGGAGTCGCGAGGCCTGTCATGAGGGGTTCATTCCCCGACCACACCCCTCTCCGCCACCCGCGCGCACCGCGTCCTCGACGTCGGCTGACGCATCATGGCCGTGTGCGACTCGAAGCGATCACCTGGGACCGGCTCGGTGAGCGGCTGGCCGACCGACTCCTCGACCTGAAGCCGGCCGACGGCAGCCCCTGGCCCCGCGTCGCCCTCGACGGTGCCCCGGCAGCCCGCCCGGGCGAACTCGCCCAACGGATCGGTGAGGCCCTGCGGATACGTGGCCGGCCTTCGCTCGTCGTCGGCATGGAGGGCTTCCTGCGCCCCGCCTCCCTCCGCCTGGAATACGGCCACCACGACCTGGAGGCCTACTACGACGGCTGGTTCGACACCGGCGCCCTGTGGCGCGAGGTCTTCGGCCCCCTCGAACCCGGCGGCGACGGCCGAGTCCTGCCCGACCTGTGGGACCCGGTCACCGACCGCGCCACGCGCAGTCCCTACGTCCATCTCCCGCCCGGTGGCGTCCTGTTGCTCCACGGCCCCCTGCTGCTGCGCCACTGGTTCCCCTTCGACCTGACCGTCCACGTCCTCCTCTCCGAGGGCGCCCTCCGTCGCCGTACTCCCGAGCCCGACCACTGGACCCTTCCCGCCTACGAGCGCTACGCCGACGAGACCGACCCGGCCGGCACGGCCGACGTCCTGGTCCGCGCCGACGACCCCCGCCACCCGGCGTGGAACGGCTGACCCGGCCGATCGGGGCACGGTGGCGTCGCTGCCCGGGCCCGGCCGCCGGCACCGCGGGTTCCGGGTGCGGGCCCCCGGTGGCGCGGCGAGAATGTAGGGCGCCGGGACTTGCGGTGCCGTCCGCGCCGCGCCGGCCGTCCGGCACCGGGAGGTACTCCATGACCACCGCCGGAGACATCATGCACCGGGGGGCCCAGTGGATCCCCGCCCACGAGACCCTCGACCGCGCCGCCCAGCTGATGCGTGAACTCGGCGTCGGAGCCCTGCCCATCAGCGACGCGAACGAACGCCTCTGCGGCATCCTCACCGACCGCGACATCGTCATCGGCTGTGTGGCCGTGGGCCGCGACCCGGCCGAGGTCACCGCCGGTGAGATGGCCCAGGGCACGCCCCGCTGGATCGACGCGGGCGCCGACGTCACCGACGTTCTGCACGAGATGCAGGCGCACCGGATCCGCAGGCTCCCCGTCATCGAGAACAAGCGCCTGGTGGGCATGATCAGCGAGTCCGACCTGGCCCGGCACCTGACGGACGAGCAGATCGCCGGCTGGGCCGAGAGCGTCTACGCGCGCTCCTCCACCCCCCACTGACCCTTCCCGCGGACGGGCCCGGTCACAGCCAGCCGTTGCGCCGGAAGCCGCGGTACAGCACACCGCAGGCGACAACTATCACGCCCATGACCAACGGGTAGCCGAACGTCCAGTGCAGCTCGGGCATGTGGTCGAAGTTCATGCCGTACACGCCGCAGACCATCGTCGGCACGGCGATCACCGCGGCCCAGGCCGTGATCTTCCGCATGTCCTCGTTCTGCGCGACCGTCACCTGCGCGAGGTGGGCCTGAAGGATCGAGTTGAGCAGTTCGTCGAAGGCGGCGATCTGCTCCTTGGCGCGCAGCAGATGGTCGGAGACATCGCGGAAGTACGCCTGTATCTCCGGGGCGACGACCTGGATCGGCCGGGTGGAGAGCTCCTCCAGCGGGCGGCTGAGCGGTGCCACTGCCCGCTTCAGCTCCAGGAGTTCACGCTTGAGCTGGTAGATGTGGCCCGGGTCGACCCGCGCGCCGTTGTCCGCGAAGACCGCCGTCTCGACCAGGTCGATGTCCGACTGTATGGAATCGGTGACGTCCAGGTAGTCGTCGACCACATGGTCCGCGATCGCGTGCAGCACCGCGGCCGGCCCCTTGGCGAGCTGTCCCGGGTCGGACTCCAGCTCCTCGCGCAGCGGGCCCAGCGACCCGTGGCTGCCGTGCCGCACCGTGATCACGAAGTCCTCGCCGACGAACACCATGATCTCGCCGGTGTTGACCACCTCGCTCGTCGCCGTGAGTTCTTCGTGCTCGACGTAGCAGACCGTCTTGAACACCGCGAACAGCGTCTCGCCGTAGCGCTCCACCTTCGGGCGCTGATGGGCCTCGACCGCGTCCTCGACGGCCAGCGGGTGCAGGTCGAAGAGGTCCGCGATGCCCTCGAACTCATGGTCCGACGGTTCGTGCAGGCCGAGCCAGACGAAACCGTCGCGGCTGCTGCGCACCCGCTCCACGGTGTCGACCAGATCACCGTCGACCGGGACGCGGGCCCCCTCCTTGTAGGTCACGCAGTTGACGACCGAGGTGCCCAGCGGGGAGCGGGCGTGGTGGCTCAGGTCGACGCGCGGGCGCCGCCGGGCCAGCCGGGCCACCTTGCGCAGGCCGCCGACCCTGCCGAGGCTCGTGACCTTTCGCAGATTCCCTGCCATGGACATCTGGATCTCCTCGCGTGGATCTCCGTGCGACGCGTTTCTGCGTCCTGGCGCGCCAGTTTGCCAGGTCGGCGCAAGCGCCGGGTGAGCCTGTGGACAGGGGAGGTTCCGCTTGGTTCCCGCCTGTGGAAAACCGGTCCGCACCGGCTTCGGTGCCGGTCGCCCGACCGACGGACAGCATCTCTGTCTTCGTATCTGTCTTCGTAGGAATCGCGTCGTCCGCTTCGGACCGCCCGACGACTGGGATCATCGCGCCATGACACGACCCGACGGGTATCTCCTCGACAACCAGCAGGCGGAGGCGAGGGAGCGCTTCGACGCCTTCGCCACCCTCTTCGACCCCACCACCTTCCGGCACATCGAAGGATTCGGCATCGGATCCGGCTGGCGCTGCTGGGAGGTCGGCGCGGGCGGCACGTCCGTGGTGTCCTGGCTTGCGAAGAAGGTCGGCCCGACCGGAAAGGTCGTCGCGACGGACATCGACGCCACGCTTCTCACAGCGGTCGCCCGCCCGCCGGTGGACGTGCTGGTCCACGACGTGAGCGCCGAGGAGCCCCCCGGGGAGGGCTTCGACCTGGTGCACGCCCGGCTCGTCCTGGTCCATGTGCCGGACCGGGAACGGGCCCTGCAGTCGATGATCAACTCCCTCCGTCCCGGCGGCCGGCTCCTGCTGGAGGACGGCGACCCCGCCCTGCAACCTCTGGCCTGCCCCGACGAGTACGGCCCCGAACAGCAACTGGCGAACCGGCTGCGCCAGGGCTTTCGCCGGCTGCTCGCCGACCGCGGTGCCGACCTCTCCTACGGCCGCACCCTCCCGCGCCTGCTCCGCGAGGCCGGTCTGCGTCAGGTCGCCGCCGACGCCTACTTCCCGCTCGCCTCGACGGCCTGCGCCGCCCTCGAGTCCGCCACGATCCGCCAGATCCGCGGCCGGCTGGTCACGGCGGGCCTCGCCACGGACGAGGACATCGACCGCCACCTCGCCAACGTCGCCACCGGCACCATGGACCTGGCCACGGCCCCGCTGATCTCGGCATGGGGGCGCAAGGCGTAGCAGTGGCAGGGGAGCGGAAGCCGGGGCGCCGGTGGCCGGTCGGGAGCCCGGAGAAGCGCCCGCCGTCCACGGCCGCCCCGGGTGTGCGTGACGCGTGTGCGTGACGGCCGGCGATCTCGTCCGGTCGGAGCGCTTGCGACCGTCCAGTCGGAGTGCTTGCGACCGGCCGTCAGTCCGGCACCGGCGGCCTTCCGCCCACCCGCTCGACCGCCAGCGCGCCCGCCCGGCATCCTTCCGTCGCCGCGTCCTCGGGTGCCGCGCCCGCCAGCAGGGCCGTGAGAAACGCGCCGGTGAAGGCGTCACCCGCCCCGGTGGTGTCCCGGGGCGTCGCGGCTACGGCGGGCACGCGGGCGTACACGGTGCCCGAGCGGGCGATCAGGGCTCCCCGCGCCCCCTGCTTGGCCACCACCAGCGGTACGTGGCGGCTCAACTTGGCCGCCGCGTCCGCCACATCGGGCAACCCGGTGAGCAGGCACGCCTCGTCCCGGCTCGGCAGCAGAACGTCCACCCCCTCGACCAGCGAGAGGAAACGATTCACGCCCAGCTCCCGGAGGAAGCCCGCCGACGCCGGGTCGACGCTCACCGGAACACCACGCGCGTGTGCCGACTCCAGGGCCACCGCCACCAGCGCCCGGCTCGGCTCCGAGAACAGGAGATAGCCCGACAGATGCAGCCTCGCCACGCCGTCGAGCAAGGTGTCCGACCAGTCGTCCGGCTCCAGCCGCAGTGACGCGCCGCTGTCGGTGAGGAACGTCCGCTCGCCGGCCTCCCCCGTGTCCACGAGGCAGATCACCGTCCCGGTCGGCGCCTGCGGATCGACGACCAGCTGCGGCCGTACTCCGCAGGCGGCCAGCTCCCGCTCGTGCCACGCGGCCGCGTCCGCGCCCACCCGCCCCAGCAGCCGTACCTCCGCACCGCCCCCTCGGGCGGCCCAGCAGGCCACGTTCGCCCCCGCTCCGCCCGGCACCGTACGGATCGCGGCAGCGGTGTCCGTACCGGCGGCGAGGGGTCCCCGATGCCGGGCGACGACGTCCGTGATGACGTCCCCGACGACCAGGAGGGCACCGCCCCGGACGGCCGCGGCGGCACCGTGCCCGTCCGTCGTCACGCCCCGGCCCGGGCAGCCGCGATCCGGGCCGCCAGCCGCACATTGCCCCGCACCGCCGCCAGGTTGGCGCTCAGGGAGGCGCCGTCGGTGTGCCGCACCAGGTAGCCCAGCAGGAACGGCGTGACCCCCTGGCCGGTGACTCCCGCCTCCTCGCAGGCCTGGAGCGCTTCCGCGAGCACACGCGCGTGCAACCCGGGATCCAGTTGCTCCTCCTCGGGCACGGGATTGGCCACGATCAGCGCGGAGCCGGGCGCGCCCAGCGCCTGCCGCGCCCGCATGACCCCCGCCACCTGCTCGGGGGAGTCCAGCCGCCACTCCACGGGGTGGCCGGAGTCGGACAGATAGAAGCCGGGGAAGCGGTCCGTGCCATACCCGGCGACCGCGACTCCCAGCGTCTCCAGTCGCTGGAGCGTCGCGGGCACGTCCAGGATGGACTTCACGCCCGCGCACACCACGGTGATCGCGGTGCGCGCCAGCAGGCCGAGGTCGGCCGACTCGTCCTGGGTCGTCGTCCACTCCCGGTGCACCCCGCCGAGTCCGCCCGTCGCGAACACCTCCACGCCGGCCAGGGCCGCCAGCTGCGCCGTCGCCGACACGGTGGTCGCCCCGCTCACCCCCGCGGCCACCGCGAGCGGCAGATCCCGGTGGCCCAGCTTGCGGATCCCGTCCTCGTTGGCGACCCGCTCCACCTGCTCCTTGTCCAGGCCGACCCGGGGGCGCCCGTCCAGTACGGCGATCGTCGCCGGTACGGCCCCCTCCTGCCGAACGACGTCCTCCAGCTCCAGCGCCACCTGCAGATTGCGCGGACGCGGCAGCCCGTGCGCGATGATCGTGGACTCCAGGGCCACCACGGGTCGACGCGCGTCGATCGCCTCGCGCACCTCTTCGGACACCACCAGCACCACGGGCCCTGCCTCCTGTCGATCGGTCTTCCCTCATGTCTGGCGGGCGGCGCGTCCGGTCAAACCCTTGCGGGCTGTGGAGGACGACACCAGCCTGGGGTGCATGACGGACAACTCGACACGTCTTGACCATGTCGTCCTCTGGGTGCGCGACCCGGTGGCATCGGCCGACTTCTACGAGAAGACCCTGGGCATGGAGCCCGTGAGGCTCACCGACTTCGCTGCGGGGCGGTGTCCTTCCCCTCCGTACGGCTCACGACGAGACCGTCTTCGACCTCATGCCGCTCACCCTGGCGGACGGCATGAAAATGGTCCCCGGCGCCGCGGAGAGCGCGGGACACCCCGTCAATCATGTCTGCCTGGCCCTGCCCGCCGACGATTTCGAGACTCTCCGCGCCCGCCTCGAGGAACAGTCCGTGCCCGTCTCGGACTTCTCCCACGACTCCTTCGGCGCCCGCGGAATGGCCCGGCGCAGCTTCTACTTCCGCGACCCGGACGGAAACGTGTTCGAGGCACGCCACTACGACTGACCTCGCGCGCGATGCTTCAGACGGCCGTACGCCGTTCAGCGCCCGTGCGGGTCGAGCACGTACTCGCGGCTGGCGCCCTGGTCGAACTCGGCGTCGTAGCCGCGCGGTTCGTCCTCCAGTGGGATGACCGCCGCGTTGACCGCCTTGGTGATGTGCGCAAGGCCGTGCGGGATCGCCATCATCTCTGGTTGTCCGATCGCCGTCCCTTCGGCTCCCAGCCCCCAGATGCCGGTGACTGGGCGCACGGCGGAGCCCGCTACCGCGTGGGCCTTCCGGCCGGGCCGTCGCGCCCGGCCCTTCACCAAGGGCAGCCGGTCACGTCAGAACAGAGGCTCCGGCAGTACGCCCTCCAGCGCGAGCAGCTTCCGCTTGGTCTCCAGACCGCCGCCGAACCCGCCGATGCCGCCGTGGCTCTCGACGACCCGGTGGCAGGGCACGACGACCGGCAGCGGGTTGGAGCCCATGGCCACCCCCACGGCCTGCGCGGCACCCGGCTGGCCGACCCGCCCGGCCAGATCGCCGTACCCGACGACCTGGCCGAACCGCACGCCGGACGCCAGCTCGCGCAGCACCTGCCGGTTGAATCCCGAGATCAGCGACCAGTCCAGGGGCAGCTCGAAGTCGTGCCGCTCGCCCGCGAAGTACGCCTCGACCTGGCGTATCGCCTCGGCCAGCAGCGGAGAGCCGGGCGCCTCGACGGGCTCGGTGCCCAGCCGGGACGCGAGCCGCTCCAGCGCCTTGACGCGGACCGCGTCGGTGGCGTGGAAGACCACGTTGACCAGACCCTCGCCGGTCGCGGCCAGCAGCAGCGGGCCGATGTCCGTGCCGACGACGGTCCACACGATCCGCTGCGCGTCCTGCCCATCGCTGTTCATGCGACCACCGTACGATGCGCCACTGACAACACCCGGCGACCTGCGCGAACAGCCCGCTACTCGCGCAGTGCGTCCCGCACCACGTCCGGCTTGTCGGTGATGATGCCGTCGACGCCGTACCCGGCGACCCTGCGTGCGGCGTCCGCGGTGTCGACGGTCCAGGTGAACACCTCCAGAGGCTTGTCGTGCGGACCGGTGAAGGCATGCACCGCGGCGACATAGGCCCTGGAGACGGAGGTGTACGACGGGTTGATCTGGTCGGCGAAGGCCGCGTACGCGGGCAGGTCCCTCACGGAAGGCGTTCCGAGGAAGCCGGTCTTCACGGCGGGCTCGAGATCGTGGACGGTCCGCAGACTGTCCGCGCTGAAGCTCTGCACGATCAGCCGGCTGCGGTGCTCCCGGTCGAGCCACCCCTCGTTCCCGAGGAGCTTGAGGGTCTCCCGCTCGATGCCCGGGTACAGCTCCGGGTTCTTGAGTTCGAGAAGCAGCTTCTGATGGTGAAGATCGACGCGGCGCACATACTGCTCCAGCGTCGGCACGCGCGCGCCCGCGTAGGCGGCGCCGAACCAGCCGCCCGCGTCCAGGCGCGCGATCTCCGCAGCGGTGAAGTCCTTCACCTTCCAGGGCGCCCGGCCGGGGAAGACCTGTTCCACGTCGGTGGTGCGTCGGAGGTTGTCGTCGTGCAGGACGACGAGTTCGCCGTCCCTGGTCTGCTGGACATCGTTCTCGAGCCAGAGGGCGCCGAGCCGGGCGGCCTTGTCGACGGCGGCCAGGGTGTTCTCGGGGGCGTAGGCGGAGCCGGCCCGGTGGGCGATGACCACCGGTGGCGTGCCGTCCTCGACGGCCCGGACGTCGGTTGCGGGAAGCAGGAGGGCGACGGTCCCCAGGAGCGCGGTGGTCAGGGCGGTCACGGCGCGCGCGTGCATACGTACTCCTCGCGTCGAGCGATCACGTACAGCACAACTGTGACAGCACCGCGTCAACGGCACCGGGGTGCAGAATGGACACATCCTGAATGGGTGTGTTCCAAGTCCGCTCACCGGTGCCGCACAACTGGGGCAAGGGCGTGTTTCTTTGCCGGAAAAGCGTTCGACCATTCCGGTGGCGGTCATACTCTCTGCCTCGACCCTGACCGCTCGCGCGGTGCCGGGGAGGGGCACATTTCAGGGAATTCCAGGACGTAAGAGGGCGGAAGGGCAACCGCGCATGCAAGGCACGGTCGACGGATTCAGCTACGGACTCGTCACACCGCTGGTGGCCTACCTCATGGCCTGCCTCGGCGGTGCCCTCGGCCTGCGCTGCACCACCAGATCCATGCTGGTCAGCCGGTCCTGGCGACCCGGCTGGCTGGCCCTCGGCTCGGCGGCGATCGGCTCCGGCATCTGGACCATGCACTTCGTCGCGATGATGGGGTTCCAGGTCCGGGAGGCGCCGATCCACTACGACAGGGCCATCACCTTCGCGAGCCTGGGCGTCGCCATCGTCATGGTGGGCATCGGGGTCTTCATCGTCGGCTACCGGGGCGCGACCGGAACGCCCCTGATGACCGGCGGTGCCGTCACCGGCCTGGGCATCGCCTCGATGCACTACCTGGGCATGGCCGGCATGCGCCTGAACGGGCAGCTGGAGTACAACACGGTCACCGTCGCGATCTCCGTGGTCATAGCCGTCGTCGCCGCCACCGCCGCCCTGTGGGCCGCCGGCCAGGTCAGAGGGTTCCTGTGGAGCGTGGGCGCGAGCCTGATCATGGGCCTGGCCGTCACGGGCATGCACTACACCGGCATGGCCGCCCTCAGCGTCCATCTGCACGGCACGTCCGCCCCCGTCTCCGGTGACTCGCCCGCCTCCCTGCTCGCGCCGATGATGGTCGGCCCGCTGTCCTTCCTGCTGCTCGCGGGCGTCGTCGTGCTGTTCGATCCGCTGATGGTCATGGGCAAGCCCGTCTGGTCGCCCGCCGAGCACAAGCCCGGCGTCCCGGCCCGCGAACTCGTCGACCACCCGCCCGCCCGGCGCCCCTCGCTCCGCCCCGACCGGGACGTGACCCACCACGACGTCCGCACCCCGCAGAACCGCTGACCGACCATGGCCGCGGGCGCCCGGAACCCCTGATCGGGCCGCGTTGTCAGTGGGGAGTCGTACGGTGGACACCATGCGGCCCGTTTCCCACATCGAACGTACGGTGGCGCCTTTCGAGGTCGTCAGCTCCTACCAGCCCAGCGGCGACCAGCCGGCGGCGATCGCCGAGCTGGCCAAGCGCATCGAGGCAGGTGAGAAGGACGTCGTCCTGCTCGGCGCGACCGGCACCGGAAAGTCCGCCACCACCGCCTGGATGATCGAGAAGCTCCAGCGGCCCACCCTGGTGATGGCCCCGAACAAGACGCTGGCCGCCCAGCTGGCGAACGAGTTCCGCGAGCTCCTGCCGAACAACGCCGTCGAGTACTTCGTCTCGTACTACGACTACTACCAGCCCGAGGCCTACGTCCCGCAGTCGGACACCTACATCGAGAAGGACTCCTCGATCAACGAGGAGGTCGAGCGCCTGCGCCACTCGGCGACCAACTCGCTGCTCACCCGCCGCGACGTCATCGTGGTCGCCTCGGTCTCCTGCATCTACGGCCTCGGTACCCCGCAGGAGTACGTGGACCGCATGGTGGCGCTCAAGGTCGGCGACGAGATCGACCGCGACCAGCTGCTGCGCCGCTTCGTCGACATCCAGTACACGCGCAACGACCTGGCCTTCACCCGGGGCACCTTCCGGGTCCGCGGCGACACCATCGAGATCTTCCCGGTCTACGAGGAACTCGCCGTCCGCATCGAGATGTTCGGCGACGAGATCGAGGCACTGTCCACGCTCCACCCGCTCACCGGCGAGATCATCAGCGACGACGACCATCTGTACGTCTTCCCTGCCTCGCACTACGTCGCGGGACCCGAGCGCATGGAGCGGGCCGTCAACGACATCGAGAAGGAGCTCGGGGAGCGCCTGTCCGAGCTCGAGAAGCAGGGCAAGCTCCTGGAGGCCCAGCGCCTGAGGATGCGCACGACGTACGACCTGGAGATGCTCCGCCAGATCGGCTCCTGCTCGGGCGTCGAGAACTACTCGATGCACTTCGACGGCCGCTCGCCCGGTTCCCCGCCGCACACCCTGATCGACTACTTCCCGGACGACTTCCTCCTCGTCATCGACGAGTCGCACGTGACCGTGCCCCAGATCGGCGCGATGTACGAGGGCGACGCCTCCCGCAAGCGCACCCTCGTCGACCACGGCTTCCGCCTCCCGTCGGCCCTGGACAACCGCCCCCTGAAGTGGGAGGAGTTCACGGAGCGCATCGGCCAGACCGTCTACCTGTCGGCGACCCCCGGCAAGTACGAGCTCTCGCGCGGGGACGGCGTCGTCGAGCAGATCATCCGCCCCACCGGCCTGATCGACCCCGAGGTCGTCGTCAAGCCCACCGAGGGCCAGATCGACGACCTGGTGCACGAGATCCGCACCCGCACCGAGAAGGACGAGCGTGTCCTGGTCACCACGCTCACCAAGAAGATGGCCGAGGACCTCACCGACTACTTCCTGGAGCTCGGCATCCAGGTCCGCTATCTGCACAGTGACGTCGACACCCTGCGCCGCGTGGAGCTGCTGCGCGAGCTGCGCTCCGGGGAGTTCGACGTCCTGGTCGGCATCAACCTCCTGAGGGAGGGCCTCGACCTGCCCGAGGTGTCCCTGGTGGCCATCCTCGACGCCGACAAGGAGGGCTTCCTGCGCTCCGGCACCTCCCTGATCCAGACCATCGGCCGCGCCGCGCGCAACGTCTCCGGTCAGGTCCACATGTACGCCGACAAGATCACCCCGGCGATGGAGAAGGCCATCGACGAGACCAACCGCCGCCGGGAGAAGCAGGTCGCGTACAACAAGGAGCGGGGCATCGACCCCCAGCCGCTGCGCAAGAAGATCAACGACATCGTCGCGCAGATCGCCCGCGAGGACGTGGACACCGAGCAGCTGCTCGGTTCCGGCTACCGCAAGGGCAAGGACGGCAAGGCGGCCAAGGCGCCCGTGCCCGCCCTCGGTGGCAAGGCGGCCGGTACCAAGGCCGCCAAGGGCAAGGGCAAGGAGACCGTCCCGACCGACCGTCCCGCGGCCGAACTCGCCGGGCAGATCGAGGAGATGACGGCACGCATGCGTGCCGCCGCCGCCGACCTCCAGTTCGAGATCGCGGCCCGGCTGCGCGACGAGGTCTCCGAGATGAAGAAGGAGCTCCGCCAGATGAAGGAGGCGGGCCTGGCCTGACCGCATCGCGCTGTGTTGCAAGACCGACACAAAGTGCGCTTCAGGGTGCGTCACCGTCAGCGGCCCTGCGTAGGGTTCTGGACAACCGCGGGGGCCGCGGCAACAGGGGACAGCAGCGAGAGGGGTTCGGCGCGTGACCGTCAACATGACCAAGGGTCAGGCCATCAGTCTGCAGAAGAGCGACGGAGGCAGCCTGACCGCGGTGCGCATGGGCCTCGGCTGGCAGGCGGCTCCCCGGCGCGGCCTGTTCGGCTCGCGCACGCGGGAGATCGACCTCGACGCCTCCGCTGTCCTGTTCGCGGACAAGCAGCCCGTCGACGTCGTCTTCTTCCGCCACCTGGTGAGCGACGACGGCTCGGTCAAGCACACCGGTGACAACCTCGTCGGCGGCGTCGGGCAGGGCGGGGACGACGAGGCGATCCTCGTCGACCTGGCCCGCGTCCCGGTCCACGTCGACCAGATCGTCTTCACCGTGAACTCCTTCACGGGCCAGACCTTCCAGGAGGTCCAGGACGCCTTCTGCCGCCTGGTCGACGAGACCAACGGCCAGGAGCTGGCCCGCTACACCCTCGCCGGCGGCGGCGCCTACACCGCCCAGATCATGGCGAAGGTGCACCGGACGGGCGCGGGCTGGACGATGACGGCCCTCGGCACCCCGGCCAACGGCCGGACCTTCCAGGACCTGATGCCGGCGATCCTGCCGCACCTGTAGCCGGCCCGCCGAGCGGCACCGACCGACACCACGTCACAGGGGGAGAAGGCGATGACGGCCGAGCTGGTGCGGGGGCAGAACCATCCGCTCTCCCAGGCCCGACTCGAGATCCGGATCGCGGCCGGTACGCCGGTCGTGGCCGGGGCCACGCTCGGCGACGAGCACGGCACAGTGCACGGCGTGGAGTGGGTCGTCCATCCGGGCGCGCCCACTCTGCCGGGTCTGGAGGTCTCCCGGCAGGCGGCCGCCGACCACCGCCTCGCGGTCGATCTGGGCGCGGTGCCCGAGTCCGTCCACCGGGTCCATGTGCTGCTCGCGCTGCCCGCGGCGGGCGGCCCCGTGCGCTTCGGCGCCGTCGCCGCCCCCTTCGTCGCGGTCACGGGCCTGGACGGCACCGAACTCGCCGGCTACACCATCACCGGACTGGACGCCGAGTCCGCGGTCGTCGCGCTGGAGCTCTACCGCCGCCAGGGCGCCTGGAAGGTGCGCGCCGTGGGGCAGGGCTATGCGGGCGGCCTCTCCGAACTCCTCGCCGACCAGGGCCTGTCCCAGGCCCGGCAGCTCGCCCAGGACATCCACGAGGCGGTGGCCCGGGGCCTGTCCCGCGCGGTGCCGATGCCACCGCCGCTCACGGCGGACGGCGACCGCCCCCGGCAGACGGCCACGCCGACGCCGGGCCCGGACCAGGGCTCGCCCGCGGCCCAGGGCGCCCCCGGTGCCGTACCGCAGCAGCAGCCGCCGTCGCCGTACGGCACCCAGTCACCCGGCACCCCACCGCAGCCGATGTCCCCGCAGGGCGGCCCGGCCGCCGGCACACCGCAGCCCGCCTCTCCCTACGGCACGCAGGGCACCCCCGTGACCGGCGCCTCGCAGCCCGGGTATGTCCAGGGACCCGCGGACACCACCGCCCAGCCGCCCACCGTGGGCGGTCCCATCGACTACAGCCACCCCCGACGGCAGAACACCGCCCCGCCGCCCCCTCCGCCTGCCGCGCCCCCCGCCCAGCCGGGGCAGCCCTCGCGGCCCGTCGCCGGGGACGCGACCGGCTGGTCCATGGAGGAGCGGCTCTACAACCAGGTGTGGGGCATGTTCGAGGACCTGGCCCGCTCCACGGCCGCGTACCGCAGTGCCGTCGACTTCGCCGACTCCCGCATGGAGAAGGAGCTGGACGCCGCCCTCGCCGACCCGCGCAACCGGATCGGCGGACAGGGCGAGGCCGCACGTGAGGCCGCCCGCGCCAAGTACACCCAGCTCGTCGAACTGGCCCGCGCGGCCTACGACCGCGATCTCGGCCAGCTCACGGCCGAGTCCGAGGTCGTCGAACCCGCCCTGCCGCCGGCGTACGCCCGCTGGGACAACCCCGTCTGGCACGGCTACCGGGTGCCGTTCGAGGTGCCCATGGCCGTGCGCCTGGGCGACCTGCATCTGCCCGAGTGCGCCGAGCTGCGCATCCCGATGCTGGTCCGACTGCCGCTGGAACGCGGTCTGTGGATCGACAGCGGAGCCGCCGGATCGCTCGACGGCTCGTTCCTCGACGCCCACGAACTGCACCGCCTCGCCATGGACACGGCCGTGGCGCTCGCGGCCCGGCTCCTCGCCGTCCATCCCGCCGGGGACTACACCCTGCACGTCATCGACCCGGCCGGCTCGGGGGCGCAGGCGCTCGCCCCGCTGGTGGGGACCGGCGTGCTCGCGGCCCCGCCCGCCGTCGGCGCCGCGGGCGTGGCGGACGTCCTGGCCCGTCTCACCGAGCGCGTCGACCTCGTGCAGATGGCGGTGCGCGGCGGCGCGGCCGATTCCCTCCCGCCCGGCCTCGACACCTCCGAACAGCTCCTGATCGTCAACGACTTCCCGCACGGCTTCGACGACCGGGCCGTCACCCAGCTGCGTTACCTCGCGGACGAGGGGCCGTCCGTCGGCGTCCACCTGATGATGGTCGCGGACCGTGAGGAGGCCTCCGCCTACGGCCCCCTCCTCGACCCTCTGTGGCGCTCGCTCATGCGGCTGACTCCCGTGCCCGACGACCACCTCGCCGACCCGTGGGTCGGGCATGCCTGGACCTACGAGCCCGCGCTCCTCCCACCCGGCAGCCAGGTGCTCCAGCAGGTCCTGAACCAGGTCGCCCAGGCGCGCACCAAGTGCACGTAAAGGACGCCCATCAGGGATTTTGACCTTTCTTTTGCCAATCGCTTTACCTTTCCTTGGTGGTTGGGTACGGTTGATGGCACGGAGGGGAGTACTCCCTGTCGACTGCGGCGTACCCGTCAATACGGATCAGGCCTGATCCCGGGGCGCCGGCCCACCGTGGGTGGAAGAGACCTCCGGCAGCGCGACGACGCTGGTTACTTGCCGTTACGTATTGCCGGAGGAACTGTGGACGTTTCCATGACCCTGTGGGTCCTGACGATCGTGGGCCTCGCCGCCCTCATCGCGGTCGATTTCTTCATCGGCCGCAAGCCGCACGACGTGTCCCTCAAGGAAGCGGGCATCTGGACGGTTGTCTGGATCGCCCTGGCCGGCCTCTTCGGGCTCGGTCTGCTCGTCTTCGGCGGGGGCCAGGCCGGCGGAGAGTTCTTCGCGGGCTTCATCACCGAGAAGTCCCTGAGCGTGGACAACCTCTTCGTCTTCGTCCTGATCATGGCGAAGTTCGCGGTGCCCTCGCAGTACCAGCAGCGGGTGCTTCTCGTCGGGGTCCTCATAGCCCTGGTGCTGCGCGCGATCTTCATCGCCGCCGGCGCTGCGATCATCGCCAGCTTCGCCTGGGTGTTCTACATCTTCGGTGCCTTCCTCATCTGGACCGCCTGGAAGCTCATCCAGGAGGCCCGGGCGGACGAGGAGGAAGAGGAGTTCGAGGAGAACAAGCTGCTCAAGGCCGTCGAGCGCAGGTTCGGTGTGGCGGACCGCTATCACGGCACCAAGCTGTGGATCGTGGAGAACGGCAAGCGGGTCATGACCCCGATGCTGGTCGTGATGCTTGCCATCGGCTCTACCGACGTGCTCTTCGCGCTCGACTCGATCCCCGCGATCTTCGGCCTGACCCAGGACCCGTACATCGTCTTCACCGCCAACGCCTTCGCCCTGATGGGTCTGCGCCAGCTGTACTTCCTCATCGGCGGCCTGCTGAAGAAGCTGGTCCACCTCAGCTACGGCCTGTCGATCATCCTGGGCTTCATCGGCGTCAAGCTGGTGCTGCACGCCCTGCACGAGTCGGGGGTCCATGTCCCCGAGATCAGCATCCCGGTCTCGCTCGGGGTGATCTGCTCGGTCCTGATCGTCACCACGATCACCAGTCTGATGGCCACCAGGAAGCAGGCGGCGGCCGAGGCGGCGCAGGCGGAGGACGAAGGCGCTCCGAAGGACAGCATCGAGGCCTGACCACGGCCGACATAGGAAATATCACCACCGGGAGCGATGTGCGGCGAATTGCCGGGTACCGCTCCCGGTGCTTGTTTGGTTCCAGTGCGCGTCCCCCGGCTCGGGGGCGCCGTGGCCGGCTGGAGACACCCATGACGTTCGTGCAGATCATCGGCTTCGAGACCGAGCGCCTGGAGGAGATGCGGCAGGTGCTGCAGGAGGCGGGGCAGCGCAGCGCCGGCCGGACGGGCGGCCCGACCCACAGCATGCTCCTGAAGGACCGGGACAAGCCCAACCACTATCTGGCGGTGCTCGAGTTCGACTCGTACGACGAGGCCATGCGCAACAGCGAGGACCCGGAGACGACCAAACTCGCGGAGCAGGTGGGAGCGCTGAGCATCGGCGAGCGCGTCTACACCAACTGCGACGTCCTGGAGTCGGGTGAAATCAAGTAGCCCCGGCGCGGTGCGGTGCCGGGCGGCCTCTGCGACGATCGCAGCATGATCGCTCGGCTCAGGTCGCTCACCGCGAGCTGGACGTCCGTCGTGCCGGTGCTCGCGGTCGTCCTGCTGGCGTTCACCTGGGGCCGCGATCTGCCCGCAGCGGTCGTCGCGCTCGTGACCCTGGTGCTCGCCGGGGCCGTGCTGGCCGCCGTGCACCACGCCGAGGTGGTCGCCCACCGGGTCGGCGAACCGTTCGGCTCGCTCGTCCTAGCCGTCGCCGTCACGATCATCGAGGTGGCCCTGATCGTCACCCTGATGGCGGACGGCGGTGACAAGAGTTCGACCCTGGCCAGGGACACGGTCTTCGCGGCCGTGATGATCACCTGCAACGGCATCGTCGGTATCAGCCTCCTCGTGGCCTCACTGCGCCACGGCACCGCGGTCTTCAACCCCGAGGGCACCGGAGCCGCCCTCGCCACGGTCGCGACCCTGGCCACGCTGAGCCTGGTGCTGCCGACGTTCACGACGAGCAAGCCCGGCCCGGAGTTCTCCACCACCCAGCTGACCTTCGCCGCGCTGTCCTCGCTGATCCTGTACGGCCTGTTCGTGGCGACCCAGACCGTCCGGCACCGCGACTACTTCCTCCCGATCACCCGCCAGGGCGAGGTGATCACCTCCGAGGACCACGCCGACGCGCCCACCGCCCGCGCCGCACTCATCAGTCTGGGCCTGCTGGGCCTAGCCCTGATCGGGGTGGTCGGTCTGGCCAAGGGCGTCTCGCCGACCATCGAGTCCGGGGTGGCCAGGGCAGGTCTCCCGCATGCCGCCGTCGGCGTGATCATCGCTCTGCTGGTACTACTCCCCGAAACCATCGCCGCCCTGCGCTCCGCGCGCCGCGACCGCGTGCAGACCAGCCTCAACCTCGCCCTCGGCTCCGCCATGGCCAGCATCGGCCTGACCATCCCCGCGGTCGCCCTCGCGTCCGTCTGGCTCTCCGGCCCGCTCGTCCTCGGCCTCGGCTCCACCCACATGGTGCTGCTGGCCCTGACGGTGGTGGTGAGCTCCCTGACGGTGGTTCCGGGGCGGGCCACACCGCTCCAGGGCGGCGTCCACCTGGTCATTTTCGCGGCCTACCTCGAACTGGCGGTCAACCCGTAGCGGGTCGGTCCGGAGCAGGCTCGGCCTGATCAGTACGTGACGGTGATGCGCCGGGCGGGACCGTCGACGCGCACGAGACCGCCGTAGGGGATGACGAGTTGGGGATCGGTGTGGCCGTAGTCCACATCGAAGACGACGGTGGTGTGCGGGGCATAGCTGCGCATGGCCCTCAGTACGGCCTCGCGCTGGTCGGCGGCGTAACGCTCCGCCTCCTCCGGGCTGTTGGGGCGCTCGAAGGACCACGTCTTGGGGCGGCCCCACAGCAGTGCGGAGAACCGCTGGAGGAGCCCGCGCTCGCCCATGTTGCGCAGGGTGCGGAAGACCTCGACGTCGCTCGGCATCTCCTCCGAGGTCTCCAGGAGCAGCACTCCGCCGTCGTACCGACTCAGGTCACGCGCGATCTCGCGGTCGGCCATCAGCAGCCAGCCCAGGATCTCCAGGCAACCGCCCCAGGCCCGGCCCTCCACCACCCGGTCGGGGTTCACCCAGGTCCAGCCGTTGCCAGGACGGGTCTCCGGTTCGGAGCCGAAGGTGGCGGGGTCCGCCCAGTCACGGTCGACGTCCCGCCAGTGGGCGGCGGGAGTCAGTTCGTACGCGCCCGAAGTGAACAGGGCCGCACGCAGGGAGTCGGCGGTCAGCGCGCTCATGGCGACCGGCCGTCCGAGCGCGGTCATCACGGTCGCGCCGTGGTAGCCGACGATGCCGGTGTTGTACAGATAGGCGAGCAGGTTGGTGTTGTCGCTCATCCCGAAGAACGGCTTCGGGTTCGCCCGGATCAACTCCCGGTCCAGGTACGGCAGTACGGTGATCTGGTCGTCACCGCCGATGGACGCCATGACCGCCTTGACGCTCGGGTCGGCGAACGCGGCATGGATGTCGGCGGCACGCTCCTGGGGCGTCGAGCCCATCCTGCGGGTCGACGGATACTCGACCGGCTCCAACCCGTACTCCTTGCGCAGCCGCTCGAGCCCGAGCTCGTAGGGGCGCGGGAAGAGCCCCGGCAGGCCTGCGCCGGGGGAGATGACGGCTATCCGGTCGCCGGGTACGGGCTTGGGCGGGTACGAGATCGTCGTCATGCCCGGAGGCTACGGGCCGCACCGCGCGCGGCGCACCGTGATAAACCGGGTCCGAGCAGCCCGCTGTCACCGACCGGAGGAACCGTGCCCCGCACCCTGGCCAACGCCCCGATCATGGTCCTCAACGGCCCCAACCTGAACCTGCTGGGCCAGCGGCAGCCGGAGATCTACGGCAAGGACACCCTCGCCGACGTCGAGGCCCTGTGCGCCAAGGCGGCGGCCGCGCACGGCGGCACCGTGGACTTCCGGCAGTCCAACCACGAAGGCGAACTGGTCGACTGGATCCACGAGGCGCGGCTGAACCACTGCGGGATCGTCATCAACCCCGGCGCCTACTCGCACACGTCGGTCGCGATCCTGGACGCGCTCAACACCTGTGACGGGCTGCCGGTGCTGGAGGTGCACATCTCCAACATCCACCGGCGCGAGTCCTTCCGGCACCACTCCTACGTCTCGCTGCGGGCGGACGGGGTCATCGCAGGATGCGGGGTGCAGGGATACGTGTTCGGCGTGGAGCGGGTCGCGGCACTGGTGGGACCGGCACGGGCCGAGGCGTAGGGGGCTGTAAGACCCGCTCGCAATGACGAGCACCCCTTACAACCGCCCCGCCTCCACGATCCGCCGCAGGAAGCGCTGGGTGCGCTCCTGCTGCGGGTCGCCGAAGATCTGCGCGGCGGTCCCGCGCTCCAACACCACACCCGAGCCCAGAAAACACACCTGGTCGGCGACCTCGCGCGCGAAGCCCATCTCGTGCGTGGCCAGCATCATGGTCATCCCGTCGCCCTTCAGGTCGCGCACGACGTTCAGGACCTCGCCCACCAACTCCGGGTCGAGGGCCGCGGTGATCTCGTCGAGCAGCAACAGACGCGGACGTACGGCGAGGGCGCGCACGATCGCCACCCGCTGCTGCTGACCACCGCTGAGCCGGTCCGGGTACTCGCCGGCCCTGCCGGCCAGCCCGAGCCGCTCCAGGAGCTCACGGGCGTGCTCCTCGGCCTCCGCGCGGGCCACCCCGTGCACCCGGCGCGGGGCCAGCGTGATGTTCTCCAGCACCGTCATGTGCGGAAAGAGGTTGTACGCCTGGAAGACCACGCCGATACGGCGCCGCACCGCGTCCTGGTCGGCGCGCGGATCGGTGATCTCCTCGCCGTCCAGCCAGATGGCGCCGTCGTCGATCTCCTCCAGGAGGTTGGCGCAGCGCAGCAGGGTCGACTTGCCGGAGCCGGAGGCACCGATCAGCGCGGTCACCGTGTGCGGGGCGACCTCCAGGTCGACGTCCCGCAGCACGACCGTGTCGCCGAAGGTCTTGCGGACGGACTCCATCCGCAGCACCGGTGCGTCGCTCATGTGGTACCTCCCTGGGCCCGCTGACGGTCCATCCGTGCCGTCACCCAGTCCGTGAAGCGGGTCATCGGGATGGTCAGCGCCACGAACACCAGGCCCGCGACGATGTACGGCGTGTAGTTGAGGCTCCGGCCGACGATGATGTCGGCGGCCCGTACGGCGTCGATCGCGCCCCCGATCGACACGAGACCGGTGTCCTTCTGGAGGGACACCAGGTCGTTCAGCAGGGGCGGCACCTGGCGGCGCACCGCCTGTGGCAGCACCACGTACCGCAGGGCCTGCCGGTTGGAGAGCCCGAGCGAACGGGCCGCGGCGCGCTGCGAGGGGTGCACCGACTCGATGCCGGCGCGGAACACCTCGGCCACGTACGCCGAATACGTCAACGTGAGGGCCGTACCGCCCAGCAGCACCGGGTCGACCGTGACCCCCTGGAGCCGCAGCGCCGGGACCCCCAGGACGACGATCATGAGGTTGATGATGAGCGGAAGCCCGCGGAAGAAGTCCGTGTAGGCGGCGGCCAGGAAGCGCAGCGGGAAGAAGACCGGGCCGCGCAGTGTGCGCGCGATGGCGATCAGCATGCCGAGCACCAGCACGGCGACACCGCAGATCAGCAGCAGCCGGACGTTCAGCCACAGCCCTTCGAGGACCTTGGGGAACGCCTCGCGCGCGTACTGCCCGCTGAAGAACGTCTCCTTGGTGCGCGGCCAGCCCGGCGCGTTGACGACGACCAGGTAGAGGACGACGGCGGTGACCAGCGTCGAGACCGCGGCGATCGCCGTCGCGCGGCGGGCGCGGGTGCGCTTGAGACGCTCCCGCTCGATCCGCCGCTGCGACGGCGCGTAGGAGCCACCGGCGGCGCCTTCCTGGCCGGCCTCGTCCTTCGTGAGCGTCACTTGAGCACCGGTGCGTCGACGGCGTCCGACAGCCACTCCTGCTCCAGCTCGGCGAGCGTGCCGTTCTTGCGCAGGGCGTCCACGGCGCCGGTCACGCAGGAGGTGAGGGCACTGCCCTTGTCGAGCACGAGGCCGAACTGCTCCGGCGTGCCGCCCTGGTTCTCGAACTGCCCGACGATCGTGCCGTCCGTCACCTCGGCCGCAGTGATGTAGAAGGCGGTCGGAAGGTCGACGACGATGGCGTCCACCTGCTTGTTCTCCAGCGCGGACTTGGCCTGGTCGTTCTTGGCGTACGCGGCGGCCTGCTGCGTCGGCTGCACCACGTCCTCGATGTAGTCGAGGCTCGTGGTGCCGACCTGGGCGCCCAGCTTGAGGCCCTTCAGGTCCGCGATGCTCGTCGCCTTGGCGGCCTTGGTGCCCTTGAGCGCGATGACGGCCTGGCGCACGTCGTAATAGCCGGAGGAGAAGTCCACGGCCTTCCTGCGCTCGGCGCTGATCGACACCTGGTTGATGTCGAAGTCGAAGGTCTTCTCCCCGGGCGCGAAGGCCTTGTTGAAGGGGACGCTCTGCCAGACGACGGCGCTCTTGTCGTAGCCGAGCTGCTTCGCCACCGCGTACGCGACCGCCGACTCGAAGCCCTTGCCGTTCGCGGGCTTGTCGTCCTTGAACCATGGCTCGTACGCCGGCTCGTCGGTCGCGATCGTCAGCTTGCCGGAGGTCTGGGTGGCCAGCTTGCCCGGGGCGCAGGTGGTTCCGGTCGACCCCGAGGCCTGGGCGGTCGCGTCGTCGTCAGGCTGCGGAGCACAGCCGACGGCGGTGGCGAGCAGGGCAATGGATGCCGCGGCGACGGCGCTGCGCAGTGCGCGGGGGGCAGGGTGCATGGCGGGAGAGTGACAGTCCACTGTCCCGTTTGTCGAGGTCACGACGGCAATAGTCCGCATATTGGGAACGGGTGTTGCATTTTTGTGAACTGTTTCCAGACAGGGTGCCGGGCCGCCGGTCGAGGGCGGGGATGAAAGACCGGCGGCCCATACCGCGCAGGAGCCGTCATCCTGTGCGGGGCTGCTTCCAGTTGACTGCGCAACCATGTGCGCCGGGAGCGCGTGTGTGACACCGGCGTGTGTGAAGAGTTCACACGGGGCGCGTGCGAAGGGGCATGCGCGGGGCGCATGTCCAGGAGTTCACCACCCCCGTGCGCGCCACTCCGGCAACTGCGGCCGCTCCGCCCCCAGCGTGGTGTCGTTCCCGTGTCCCGGGTACACCCAGGTCTCGTCCGGCAGCACGTCGAAGAGCTTCGTCTCGACGTCGTGGATCAGGCTGGCGAACGCCTCGGGATCCTTGCGGGTGTTGCCCACGCCTCCCGGGAACAGGCAGTCCCCGGTGAACACATGGGGATGTCCGTGCGGGTCGTCGTAGACGAGGGCGATCGAGCCTGGCGTGTGGCCGACCAGGTGGCGCGCGGTCAACTCGACGTGCCCCACGCGGATGACGTCGCCGTCGTCGACCAGCACGTCGGTGGGGACGGGGATGCCGTCGGCGTCGTCCCGGCCCGCGTACGTACGCGCGTGGGTGGCCGCGACGACCGCCGCGAGCGCCTGCCAGTGGTCGCCGTGCTGGTGGGTGGTGACGACGGACGCGATGCCGTCGTCACCGATCGTGCCCAGCAGGGTGTCCGCGTCGTTGGCGGCGTCGATCAGCAGTTGCTCGTCGGTGGCCCGGCAGCGCAGCAGATAGGCGTTGTTGTCCATCGGGCCGACCGCGATCTTGGTGATCATCAGGTCCTTGAGCTCGTGCACGTCGGCGGGCCCGCCGACCGTCACCTGTCCGCTGTACGTCATGGCGGCAGCCTATAGCGGGGGCAGCGAGGGGAGGGTGCCGCCGTGAACGGTCAGTGCCGAGCCGTCGCGGCGGCCGGCGAGCCAGCCGAGCAGGTCGGCCTGGCGGCCGGTGACGACGAGCGCGGGATCACCGGCGCCGCCCGTCGGGATCCTGCGGCCGTCGTCCTCCTGGATGAAGAGCGCGGGTACCTCGGGATGACCCCGGAACCGCTCCGTCAGGAAGTTGATCTCGCGTTGCGTGAACTCCTCCGAGAGGTCCTCCAGCTCGTACCCGATCCCGAGGTCCACGTGATGCAGCTCCACCTCGACCCACCGCCGGAACGGCACCCGCGACGCCGAGTCGGTGACCCCGTTGCGCAGCTCCACCGTCCGCGACCAGTCCGCAGGTGCTGCCGCGACCTCGTCGAAGCGGGCGGCGCTCGCGCGGAGGTCGGTGAGCTGGGCGTCGAGGAGGCGCGGGGCGTCGCGCTCGATGTCGGCGTCGCGCGCTTCCGCGGAGGGGTACATGGGCTGCCCGCGCAGAACGTTCACCAGGGCGTCGGCATTGCGGGAGAGGTGCGCGAGGACATGGCCGCGGCTCCAGCCCGGCAGCCGTGACGACTGCGTCACGGCCGCGTTGTCCATGGTGGCGGCTGCGGTCAGCAGCCGGTCGGTCGCACCACGTACAGACTCCAGGTCATGAGCGTGATCAATCATGCTGCTGACCCTAGCTCCGCCACACCTTTGGGTGAAGGTGGTGAAGCTGTGCCGTAAATCGAATGCACGTGCTATATGGTCGGATGCGGCGTCGGGCATGCTGGAAGGCCGGGGATTGTTATGCAACCGGGAATCCGACCGGCGTTGTCAGTGGCTCCCCCTAGTCTGAAGAAGCACGGGGGCCCCGCCCCTGTCACTTCTCTCAAAGAAAGGTGCGGACCGGCGTGGCCGACCGTCTCATCGTCCGTGGCGCGCGCGAGCACAACCTGAAGAACGTCTCGCTCGATCTGCCTCGCGACTCGCTCATCGTCTTCACGGGCCTGTCCGGGTCGGGCAAGTCCTCCCTGGCCTTCGACACCATCTTCGCCGAGGGCCAGCGGCGCTACGTGGAGTCGCTCTCCTCGTACGCCCGCCAGTTCCTCGGGCAGATGGACAAGCCCGACGTCGACTTCATCGAGGGCCTCTCGCCCGCGGTCTCCATCGACCAGAAGTCGACCTCGCGCAATCCGCGCTCGACGGTCGGCACCATCACCGAGGTCTACGACTACCTACGTCTGCTCTTCGCGCGCATCGGCAAGCCGCACTGCCCCGAGTGCGGCCGCCCGATCTCGCGCCAGTCGCCGCAGGCCATCGTGGACCGGGTCCTGGAGCTGCCGGAGGGCAGCCGCTTCCAGGTGCTCTCGCCGCTGGTGCGGGAGCGCAAGGGAGAGTTCGTCGACCTCTTCGCCGATCTCCAGACCAAGGGTTACAGCCGCGCGCGGGTGGACGGCGAGACCGTCCAGCTCTCCAACCCGCCCACGCTGAAGAAGCAGGAGAAGCACACCATCGAGGTGGTCATCGACCGCCTCACGGTGAAGGAGTCCGCCAAGCGCCGTCTCACCGACTCGGTGGAGACCGCCCTCGGGCTGTCCGGCGGCATGGTCGTGCTCGACTTCGTCGACCTCCCCGAGGACGACCCCGAGCGCGAGCGCATGTTCTCGGAGCACCTGTACTGCACGTACGACGACCTGTCCTTCGAGGAGCTGGAGCCCCGTTCCTTCTCCTTCAACTCGCCCTTCGGCGCCTGCCCCGACTGCTCCGGCATCGGCACGCGCATGGAAGTCGACCCCGAGCTGATCATCCCTGACGAGGACAAGTCCCTCGACGAGGGCGCCATCCACCCCTGGTCGCACGGGCACACCAAGGACTACTTCGGCCGTCTGATCGGCGCCCTCGCGGACGCGCTGGGCTTCCGGACGGACATCCCCTTCGCCGGGCTGCCCCAGCGCGCCAAGAAGGCCCTGCTCCACGGTCACAAGACGCAGATCGAGGTCCGCTACCGCAACCGGTACGGCCGCGAGCGGGTCTACACGACCCCCTTCGAAGGGGCCGTCCCCTTCGTCAAGCGCCGGCACAGCGAGTCCGAGAGCGACGCCAGCCGCGAGCGCTTCGAGGGCTACATGCGCGAGGTGCCCTGTCCCACCTGTGAGGGCACGCGTCTGAAGCCGCTCGTCCTCGCGGTCACCGTCATGGGCAAGTCGATCGCCGAGGTCTCCGGCATGTCCATCAGCGACTGCGCGGACTTCCTGGGTGAGCTGAAGCTCAGCGCCCGTGACAAGAAGATCGCCGAGCGGGTGCTGAAGGAGGTCAACGAGCGGCTGAAGTTCCTGGTCGACGTCGGCCTGGACTACCTCTCGCTGAACCGCGCGGCCGGCACCCTCTCCGGCGGCGAGGCCCAGCGCATCCGCCTGGCCACCCAGATCGGCTCAGGACTCGTCGGCGTCCTGTACGTCCTCGACGAGCCGTCCATCGGTCTGCACCAGCGCGACAACCACCGCCTCATCGAGACCCTGGTCCGGCTGCGCGACATGGGCAACACCCTCATCGTCGTCGAGCACGACGAGGACACCATCAAGGTCGCCGACTGGATCGTCGACATCGGCCCCGGCGCGGGCGAGCACGGCGGCAAGGTCGTGCACAGCGGCTCCCTGAAGGAGCTGCTCGCCAACGCCGAGTCGGAGACGGGGCAGTACCTGTCGGGCAAGAAGGCCATCCCGCTGCCGCACATCCGGCGGCCCCTGGACCCGTCCCGGCAGCTCACCGTGCACGGGGCCCGCGAGAACAACCTGCAGGACATCGACGTGTCCTTCCCGCTGGGCGTGTTCACCGCGGTCACCGGCGTCTCGGGCTCCGGAAAGTCGACCCTGGTCAACGACATCCTGTACACGCACCTGGCGCGCGAGCTCAACGGCGCGAGGAGCGTCCCGGGCCGGCACACGCGCGTGGACGGCGACGACCTCGTCGACAAGGTCGTGCACGTGGACCAGTCGCCCATCGGCCGCACCCCGCGATCGAACCCGGCGACGTACACCGGCGTCTTCGACCACGTCCGCAAGCTGTTCGCCGAGACCACCGAGGCGAAGGTCCGCGGCTACATGCCCGGCCGCTTCTCCTTCAACGTCAAGGGCGGCCGCTGCGAGAACTGCGCGGGCGACGGCACCATCAAGATCGAGATGAACTTCCTCCCGGACGTCTACGTCCCGTGCGAGGTCTGCCACGGTGCCCGGTACAACCGGGAGACCCTGGAGGTCCACTACAAGGGCAAGTCCATCGCCGACGTCCTGAACATGCCGATCGAGGAGGCCACGGAGTTCTTCGAGGCCGTCCCCGCGATCGCCCGCCACCTCAACACCCTCAAGGACGTCGGCCTCGGCTACGTCCGGCTCGGCCAGGCCGCGACCACCCTGTCCGGTGGCGAGGCCCAGCGCGTGAAGCTCGCCAGCGAGCTCCAGAAGCGGTCCACCGGCCGTACCGTCTACGTCCTGGACGAGCCGACCACAGGTCTGCACTTCGAGGACATCAGCAAGCTGCTGAAGGTCCTGTCCGGCCTGGTCGACAAGGGCAACACCGTCATCGTCATCGAGCACAACCTCGATGTGATCAAGACAGCCGACTGGGTCGTCGACATGGGCCCCGAGGGCGGCGCGGGCGGCGGTCTCGTCGTCGCCGAGGGCACGCCGGAGGAGGTCGCCGGAGTCCCGGCCAGCCACACCGGCAAATTCCTCAGGGAGATCCTCGGCGCCGACCGGATCAGCGACGGGACCTCGGTGAAGGCCCCGCGCAAGGCACCGGCCAGGAAGACGGCCGCGGCGAAGAAGACGGTCGCCGCCAAGTCCACAGCGAAGAAGACGGCGACGGCCAGGACGACGGCGACCAAGAAGGCCGCCGAAGCCACCAAGAAGGCCACGCCGGCCAAGAAGACGACCCGGGCCCGCAAGGCCTGAGCCGCCCGGGCGGCGAGCCCGAGCACATCTGGAACACACAGGAGCGGTGCCCCGCAGGAACTCCCCGCGAGGCACCGCTCGCTCCGTCATCAGCCCTGGGTCAACGCACGGCCCCGCCCACGGGACCGATACCCCTCTCGGGCCCTACAACTCGCCCAGCTCGGACGCGTACGGCGGCTGCGCCCCGGCTCGTGAGCAGGTGATCGCCGCCGCGCGTGCCGCGAACCGCAGCAGCCGGGCCCAGTCCTCGACCCCCAGGCCGGCGACCGCCTCCGGGGACAGTGCGTCGAGGCCGGCCAGGCCGTGCAGCAGGGCGGCGTTCACCGTGTCGCCCGCGCCGATCGTGTCCACGACGTCGACCTTCTCGCCCGGCACCGGCAGCACCGCCCCGTCCCGGGTGAACACGGTCAGCCCCTCCCCGCCCTGGGTGACGACGACGGCCGAGGGCCCCGCGGCCAGCCACTCGCGCGGGGTGCCGCCCAGCCACCGCGCGTCCTCCTCGGAGAGCTTGAGCAGCGACACCGACGGCAGCCAGCTCTTGAACCGGGCCCGGTAGGCGTCCGCGTCGGGGATCAGCCCGTCCCGGATGTTCGGGTCGAGCGCGGTGAACACACCCTGCGCGGCCGCGGTCCGCAGCAGCTCCTCGTAGGCGCTCGCCCCCGGCTCCAGGACGAGCGAGCAGGTGCCGAAGGACACCGCGCGTGTACCGGCGGGAAGTTCGGCGGGGGCGGCGAACAGACGGTCGGCGGTGCCGTCGACGTAGAACGAGTAGGCGGCCGAGCCGTTGGTGTCGACCGTGGCGACGGCGAGCGTGGTCGGCTCCGTACCGCGCTGCACGGCGGACACGTCCACCCCCGCCTCCCGGAGCCCGTCGAGCAGGGCCTCGCCGAAGGCGTCGTACGAGATGCGCGAACAGAAGGCGGTGGGGGAGCCGAGCCGGCCGAGGGCCACGGCGGTGTTGTAGGGGCCACCGCCGAGCGCCGGCTTGAGACCTGCCAGGGCACCCGTGCCCTGCGGGACCAGATCGATGAGGGCCTCACCAGCGACGACGATCACGAAACCGTTCCTTTCTGAGAATGCGAGGGCTGCGAGGGCCGCGCCCGCTGTCCGGAGTCGGAGCAGCCGCACGACGTGCGATGCACGAACGTGCAGTCGAGGCGCACGGTCCGGGCAGGCCGGTCCGGCCTGTCGAGCCGTTCCAGCAGCACACGGACCGCCTGCGCGCCGATCTCCCTGCTGGGCTGGGCGATGGCGGTGAGCCGGGGCGAGAACAGGTCCGCCCAGGCGAAGTCGTCGAAGCAGCACAGGGCCAGGTCGTCCGGCACCGAAAGGCCGTGTTCGCGCAGGGCGCGCAGGGTGCCGATGGTCATCGCGTTGTTGGCGGTGACGAGGGCGGTGGGCGGCGAAGCCAGGGCGAGCAGGGCGCCGGTGGCCCGTTCGGCTCCGGCCGCCTCGGAGTCGCCGTGGACGATCAGGTGATCGTCGTGGGGGAGGCGGGCGGCGGTCAGGCCCTGCCGGTATCCGGCGATGCGCTCGGCGGTGGTGCTCAGGCCGGGCAGGCCGGCCACCAGGCCGATGCGCCGGTGACCGAGTCCGGCGAGGTGGGTGACCAGCCCGGCCGTCGGCTCGCTGTTCTCGGCGCAGACCTGGTCGAAGCGCTGCGGGCCGCTCCCGCCCACATCGTCGATCACCCGGTCCAGGAACACCGTCGGGACCTGGTGGCGCCCGAGGTAGGACACGAGCTCGCGCGGGTCGGCGGAGGGCGCGACGATCATGCCGTCCACGCGCCGTTCGTGGAGCAGCTGGGCGACCTTGCGCTCGTGCACGGGGTCGTCGTGCGGATCGGCGATGAGCAGGCTGTACCCGTGTTCCAGCGCGCCCGCCTCGACGCCCTGGAGGATCTCCGTGAAGTACGGATTGCTGATCGCCGACACCGCGAGCCCGATGGAGCGGGTCCGGGAGGTCACCAGGGACCGGGCGAGGGTGTTGGGGGTGTAGCCGAGCTCGTCGACGGCGTCCAGCACGGCCTGGCGGGTGTGGGGCAGGACCGGCCGGGTGCCGTTGAGGACGTGCGAGACGGTCGCCACGGAGACTCCGGCGGTGCGTGCCACGTCGGCCATGGTCGGCATCGGGTTCCCCTCCCGGAACGGCGCCCTTGTGGGCACCGGAACAGTGGCCCACGGCCGGGAAGGTATCCCATTCAGCGGTGCACGTAAACGCTTGCGCAAACGTTTACGTCATGTCACCGGTCCGACGGCACCGCCCCCTGCTCCCAGTCCCACCCGATCCCCACGGCCCCCGACCGCACCCGTGGCTCGATCAGGTGGACCGAGTGGTGGCGGCCGGTGAGGGACAGTTCCTGGCGGCCGCTTCGGGGCGCGGCGGGGGAGTGCTGGGCGAAGCGGTGGCAGCGCACCGGCAGGGCGTTCTCGTCGAACCGGACCTGGAGCGCGTACTGCCCGCCGGGCGAGCCGAAGCCGCGCGTGTACTCGCGGGACACCCCGGCCGTGCCGTCCTCGACGCCGTAGCGGAACAGGAAGGTGTCCCCGGCCCGCAGCCGGGCGTCGAGAAGCAGCTCGGCCACGAGCACCCCGGTGTCGTGGTGCGAACGCACGCGTCCCGTACGGCAGTTCTCCAGGGCGTGCACGGTCATGCGCTTCGGCACGCACCCCGGGTCGCCGTGGTGGACGGCGATGAAACGGTCGACGCCCTCGCGGTGGGCGCGCACGATGTGGTGCGACTCGCGGCTGCGCAGCTCGCGGCGCGCCCCGATGCCTATGCGTTCGTGATGGCCGAGGGTGTGCAGCCCGCCGTCGGGCGGCGCGTCCAGTTCGCCCAGCAGTTGTCCGAGAATGTCCGAGGCCGCGAGGAGGGAGCGGTAGGAGCGGGTCGCGGGCCGCTCGGCGGCCGACCGGTCGTCGTCCTCGGCGAGCAGCCGGATCAGCGACTCCTCCGGCAGCTGAAGGATCTCCTCCAGCGCCCGTACGGCCCGCAGCGACTCGGGACGCTGCGGGCGCCGGGCGCCCTGCTGCCAGTAACTGAGGCTGGTGACACCGACCTTGACCCCGTAGCGCGACAGATGGTGCTGGACACGCTGGAGCGGCAGCCCCCGCGCGGCGATCGCCGCGCGCAGCGCGACATGGAAGGGGCCGCCGCGCAGGGCCGAGTCCAGTTCCGCGTCGGCGACGCTCACGTCGTCCGCGTGCTGTGTGGCGTGCGGCATGCAGGGGCCTTTCTGTGCAGGTCCGGGCGGCTGGTCAGGCCGTTCGCGAGGGTATGCCGGGGCCGTCCGTGGCAGTGCCGGGGAGGCTTCACATCCGTACGCCGTCGTTCCCGGCCCCGAGTTCCTCCGCATTGAAGCGTGTTGACCAAGTCCCGACAACACCTGTCGCCGAACGGTGGTGCACTCCCGGCCGCCTGCAGGCCGGTTCCACGAAGCCGCCGAGGGCCGCTCCAACGCCGGCACAGGCCGCCGCCTGTGGGAGTCAGGGGCCGTCCGGCGGAGGCGGGCGTCAGAACGCCGTGATCGGAGCGGTGGCGCGTTCCCGGCGGGCGAGGGCGCGCAGCACCGGAAGGAAGCCGTGACGGGCCACGGCGATACGGGTGAGGCAGTCGGTGACCGCGGCGGAGGCCTCGGCGGGCACCGACGGCGTGGGGACCGCCAGACTGACGGCCAGGTCGTCGAGGTGGACCACGAGTTCCACGAGACGGGTGAGCAGGCACTGGTCGAGCGGCAGGACGTGGGCGAACACACCGACGGGCCGGTCGGACGGCATGGCCGGCAACTGCGCCGCGAGTCGGGCACGAGCGGTGTCGAACGCCTCGGCCAGGGCGTCGGGCCCACCGGCCGCCTCCTGCTCGCCCAGCTCACGGATCCGCAGCGGCACCGCGTCGTCCGGATCCGGCGCCGGGCCGACACCGGCCAGGAAGTACGTGACCGCGTCAACGGGAGTCCGGTCCGAGGGGGGTGGCGAGGCGAGCCAGTGCTCGACGTTGAGAACGGCTCGGGCCAGATGGCCGGCCAGGCCGCTGATCCGGAAACGGTCCAGTGCACTCGGCCGCTCCCAGCGTTCGGCCAGTACCGGCGAACGCAGCAGCCCGGACGCGACCTCGGCGGTGTCGAGAAAGGCGGAGATCATCCCGGGAGGCCAGCGGCCGGCCCGATGCGTGGCCACCGGCCGTTGTCCACAGGCTCACCGGACTGTCAGCCCTCGCCAGTAGGGTGTGAGACATGGCCGACCCCTCCAGCTACCGCCCCAAACCCGGGGAGATCCCGGACACTCCCGGGGTGTACAGGTTCCGCGACGAGCACCGCCGGGTGATCTACGTCGGAAAGGCGAAGAGCCTGCGCCAGCGCCTGGCGAACTACTTCCAGGACCTGGCGAGCCTGCACCCCCGCACTCGCACCATGGTGACCACGGCCGCGTCCGTGGAGTGGACGGTGGTGTCCACGGAGGTCGAGGCCCTCCAGCTGGAGTACTCCTGGATCAAGGAGTTCGACCCCCGGTTCAACGTCAAGTACCGCGACGACAAGAGCTACCCGTACCTCGCGGTGACGATGAACGAGGAGTTCCCGCGCGTGCAGGTGATGCGCGGCCACAAACGCAAGGGCGTGAGGTACTTCGGGCCCTACGGGCACGCGTGGGCGATCCGCGACACCGTCGACCTCCTGCTGCGCGTCTTCCCCGTCCGCACCTGCTCCGCCGGCGTCTTCAAGAACGCCACCCGCACCGGCCGCCCCTGCCTCCTCGGCTACATCGGCAAGTGTTCGGCACCCTGCGTCGACCGCGTCTCCGCCGACGAACACCGCGACCTCGCCGAGGAGTTCTGCGACTTCATGGCCGGCCGCACCGGCACCTACATCCGCCGTCTGGAGAAGCAGATGACGGACGCCGCCGAGGAGATGGAGTACGAGCGGGCGGCCCGGCTGCGCGACGACATCGGGGCCCTGAAGAAGGCCATGGAGAAGAGCGCCGTCGTGCTCGCCGACGCGACCGACGCCGACCTGATCGCGGTCGCCGAGGACGAGCTGGAGGCCGCCGTCCAGATCTTCCACGTGCGCGGCGGACGCGTGCGCGGACAGCGCGGCTGGGTCACCGACAAGGTCGAGGAGATCACCACCGGCGCCCTCGTCGAGCACGCCCTCCAGCAGCTCTACGGCGAGGAGAAGGGCGACTCGGTCCCCAAGGAGGTCCTCGTCCCGGCCCTGCCCGAGCCGGTCGAGCCGGTCCAGGAGTGGCTGACCGAGCGCCGCGGCTCGGGGGTCTCCCTGCGCATCCCGCAGCGCGGCGACAAGAAGGCCCTCATGGAGACCGTGCAGCGCAACGCGCAGCAGGCCCTCGTGCTCCACAAGACCAAGCGCGCCTCCGACCTGACCACGCGCTCGCGTGCGCTGGAGGAGATCGCCGAGGCCCTCGACCTGGACAGCGCACCGCTCAGGATCGAGTGCTACGACATCTCCCACCTCCAGGGCGACGACGTGGTCGCTTCCATGGTCGTCTTCGAGGACGGACTCCAGCGCAAGAGCGAGTACCGCCGCTTCCAGATCAAGGGGTTCGCCGGACAGGACGACGTCCGGTCCATGCACGAGGTGATCTCCCGTCGCTTCCGGCGCTACCTCGCCGAGAAGGAGAAGACGGGCGAGTGGGTGGACGACCTCCCCGAGGAAGGCACCACCGAGAACGGCCTCAAGGACGACGACGGCCGCCCCAAGAAGTTCGCCTACCCGCCCCAGCTCGTCGTCGTCGACGGCGGACAGCCCCAGGTCGCCGCCGCGAAGAAGGCCCTGGACGAGCTCGGCATCGACGACATCGCCGTCTGCGGCCTCGCCAAGCGCCTGGAGGAGGTCTGGCTGCCGGGCGACGACGACCCGGTCGTGCTGCCCCGCACCAGCGAAGGCCTGTACCTTCTCCAGCGGGTCCGTGACGAGGCCCACCGCTTCGCGATCACCTACCAGCGCACCAAGCGGGCCCAGCGCTTCCGGTCGAGCCGGCTCGACGACGTCCCCGGTCTCGGGGACACACGCAAGCAGGCCCTGCTGAAACATTTCGGGTCCTTGAAGAAACTACGATCCGCCACCATCGACCAGATCTGCGAGGTCCCCGGCATAGGCCGCAAGACGGCCGAGACGATCGCCGTGGCCCTCGCCCAGGCGGCCCCGGCCGCGCCCGCCGTGAACACGGCGACTGGAGAGATCATGGATGAGGAGGAACCCGGCACCACGGGTTCCGGCGGGGACCCCGTGACGGCGGGTGCCCCGGACGAACGACGGGGGCAGGAGACATGAATGTGAACGAGCACGAAGAACAACAGGGCCAGAGCGGAGACGACGCACAGGTGAACCCGGGTGCGCCCCTCGACGCGGCCGGAGTCCCGGAGGCGGCCATCCCCGAGCTGGTGATCATCTCGGGCATGTCCGGTGCCGGCCGCTCCACCGCCGCGAAGTGTCTCGAGGACCTCGGCTGGTTCGTCGTCGACAACCTCCCGCCCGCGCTGATCCCCACCATGGTGGAGCTCGGCGCCCGCTCCCAGGGCAATGTCGCCCGGATCGCGGTGGTCGTCGACGTCCGCGGCCGGCGCTTCTTCGACAACCTCCGCGAGTCCCTCGCCGACCTGGAGGCCAAGCACGTCACCCGGCGGATCGTCTTCCTGGAGTCCTCCGACGAGGCCCTGGTGCGCCGCTTCGAGTCCGTGCGCCGCCCGCACCCCCTGCAGGGCGACGGCCGCATCGTCGACGGCATCGACGCCGAGCGCGAGCTCCTGCGCGAGCTGCGCGGCGACGCCGACCTGGTCATCGACACCTCCAGCCTCAACGTGCACCAGCTGCGCGCCAAGATGGACGCCCAGTTCGCCGGCGAGGAGGAGCCCGAGCTCCGCGCCACCGTCATGTCCTTCGGCTTCAAGTACGGCCTCCCGGTCGACGCCGACCTGGTCGCGGACATGCGGTTCCTGCCCAACCCGCACTGGGTCCCGGAGCTGCGCCCCTTCACCGGCCTCAACGAGGAGGTCTCGGCGTACGTCTTCAACCAGCCCGGCGCCAAGGAGTTCCTCGACCGCTACGCCGAGCTGCTGCGCCTCATCGCGGCCGGCTACCGCCGCGAGGGCAAGCGGTACGTGACCATCGCCATCGGCTGCACCGGCGGCAAGCACCGCTCGGTCGCCACGTCGGAGAAGCTCGCCGCGCGCCTCGCGGCCGAGGGTGTGGAGACGGTGGTCGTACACCGGGACATGGGACGGGAATGACCGCACGTAGTCCGCGGCTGAGCAGGCTGCGCCGGGTCGTTCCCGAAGGGCGGGCGACCCGGACCGTCGAGACCCGCGGCGCCCGGCCCCGCCGGCGGGGTGCCCAGCCCAAGGTGGTGGCGCTCGGCGGCGGCATGGGCCTGTCCGCCTCGCTGGCCGCCCTGCGCCGGATCACCGGCGACCTCACCGCCGTCGTCACCGTGGCCGACGACGGCGGCTCCAGCGGGCGCCTGCGGGACGAGCTGGGCGTGCTGCCGCCCGGCGACCTGCGCAAGGCGCTGGCCGCGCTGTGCGGTGACGACGAGTGGGGCCAGACCTGGGCCCGGGTCATCCAGCACCGCTTCCAGTCCAAGGGCGACCTGCACGAACACGCGGTCGGCAATCTGCTGATCGTCGCCCTGTGGGAGCAGCTCGGCGACCACGTCCAGGCCCTCGACCTGGTCGGCAGACTCCTGGGCGCGCAAGGGCGCGTGCTGCCCATGTCCGCCGTACCCCTGGAGCTCCAGGCCCTGGTCAAGGGGCACGACCCGGACCGGCCCGAGGACGTGGAGACCGTACGGGGACAGGCGACGGTGGCCCTGACCCCGGGCGAGGTGCAGTCGGTGCACGTGGTGCCGCACGACCCGCCGGCTGTCCCCGAGGTGCTGGAGGCGGTCCGGGACGCGGACTGGGTGGTCCTCGGCCCCGGCTCCTGGTTCTCCTCGGTCATCCCGCACCTGCTGGTGCCCGAACTCCTGGACGCCCTCACCCAGACGAAGGCGCGCCGGGTACTCTCCCTGAACCTCGCACCGCAGCCGGGAGAAACCGATGGCTTCTCCCCGCAGCGTCATTTGGAGGTTTTGGGACGACACGCCCCTAAACTCGCCCTGGACGTGGTGCTGGCCGACCAGGCCGCCGTGCCCGACCGCGATTCCCTGACCGATGCCGCCAAGCGGTTCGGCGCCGCGGTCGAGCTGGCGCCGGTGGCCCGGCCCGACGGGACCCCGAGGCACGACCCGGAGCTGTTGGCCGCCGCGTACGACCGTATTTTTCGGATGCATGGAAGGATCGGCCCATGGCGATGACGGCAGCGGTGAAGGACGAGATCTCCCGGCTCCCCGTCACCCGGACCTGCTGCAGAAAGGCGGAGGTCTCCGCCATCCTGCGGTTCGCCGGCGGCCTCCACCTGGTGAGCGGGCGCATTGTGATCGAGGCGGAGCTGGACACCGCGATGGCGGCCCGCAGACTCAAGCGGGACATCCTGGAGATCTTCGGTCACAGCTCCGAACTGATCGTGATGGCACCGGGCGGACTGCGCCGCGGTTCGCGCTACGTCGTCCGGGTCGTGGCCGGCGGTGACCAGCTGGCCCGCCAGACCGGCCTGGTCGACGGCCGGGGCCGCCCGATCCGGGGGCTGCCCCCGCAGGTCGTCTCCGGTGCCACCTGTGACGCCGAGGCCGCCTGGCGCGGAGCCTTCCTGGCGCACGGCTCGCTCACCGAGCCCGGCCGCTCCTCGTCCCTGGAGGTGACCTGCCCGGGACCGGAGGCCGCGCTCGCCCTGGTCGGTGCCGCCCGCCGCCTCCAGATTCCCGCGAAGGCCCGAGAGGTCCGCGGCGTGGACCGCGTGGTCGTCCGGGACGGCGACGCGATCGGTGCGCTGCTCACCCGGCTGGGCGCCCACGAGTCGGTGCTCGCCTGGGAGGAGCGCCGGATGCGCCGCGAGGTGCGGGCCACGGCGAACCGTCTTGCCAACTTCGACGACGCCAACCTGCGCCGCTCCGCGCGGGCTGCCGTCGCCGCCGGCGCCCGCGTCCAGCGCGCCCTGGAGATCCTCGGCGACGACGTGCCCGAGCATCTCGCGGCCGCGGGCCGACTGCGCATGGACCACAAGCAGGCATCCCTCGAGGAGCTGGGCGCGCTCGCCGACCCGCCGCTGACCAAGGACGCCGTCGCCGGCCGGATCCGCCGGCTGCTGGCCATGGCCGACAAGCGCGCCTCCGACCTCGGCATCCCAGGCACGGAATCCAGCATCACCGAGGAGATGGCCGACAACCTGGTCGGCTGACCCTTCCTCACCTCGCCGGTGCCGACGCCCACTTGGTTGGTCGGCACCGGCGTTCGCGTGTCCCGCGCCGGCGTTTACGCATCCGTGAGGCACCCTTGACTGGATCATGAACTGTCATGAGCCTGGCATCTGTTCGCTGCTGTGGCGGACCACCGCAAGGGGGGCTCATGAGACGAAGAGCGAGACCGATCCTCGCCGTTGGCGCGCTCCTGCTCGGCGGCGCGGGCCTCGCGCCCGTCGCCCAGGCCGCGCAGAGCGCCAGTTCTCCTGATCCGAACGAAGTCAAGGTCTTCCGCGCCGAGGTCACCAGCGGGCAGGTACCCCTGCTGCTGGCGGCCGGGCAGGACGGCCACGAACTGAGCGAGCAGGTGCCCGCGAAGGGCACCGCGACCGTCGAGGTCTACCTGACCGACCAGGAGGCCCACAAGCTCGAAGGGCAGGGTGTCGAGCTCACCGAGCACACCCTGACCGCCAAGGCCGAGGCGCGCGTGGACAAGGCCGCCGAGGGCGTGTTCCGGCCGTACAGCGGAAGCGGCGGGCTCCGGGAGGAGATCCTCGCGACGGCCCGCGCCAACCCCGGCCTCACCAAGGTCGTCTCCATCGGCAAGACCGTCAACGGCCAGGACATCCTCGCGCTCAAACTGACCAAGAACGCGAAGAAGTCCAAGGACGGCGCCAAGCCCGCCGTCCTCTACATGTCCAACCAGCACGCGCGCGAGTGGATCACGCCGGAGATGACCAGGCGGCTGCTCCACCACTACGTGGACGGTTACCGGACCGACAAGCGCCTCAAGAAGATCGTCGACTCCACCGAGCTGTGGTTCGTCCTGTCGGCCAACCCCGACGGCTACGACTACACCTTCCGACACGACGACAACCGCCTGTGGCGCAAGAACCTGCACGACAACAACGGCGACGGCACCATCGCCGTCGGCGACGGCGTCGACCTCAACCGCAACTTCTCCTACAAGTGGGGCTACGACAACGAGGGTTCGTCCCCCAACCCCACCAGCGAGACCTACCGCGGCACGGCCCCGTCCTCGGAGCCCGAGACCAAGGCGCTGGACGCCTTCGAGAAGCGGATCGGCTTCACGTACGGCATCAACTACCACTCCGCCGCCGAACTCCTCCTCTACGGCGTCGGCTGGCAGGTGGCCACCGACACGCCCGACGACGTCATGTACAAGGCGCTCGCCGGCACCCCGGACAACTCCGCGATCCCCGGCTACCGTCCACAGGTCTCCTCGGAGCTGTACACCACCAACGGCGAGGCGGACGGCCACGCGTCGAACGTCAACGGCCTGGCGATGTACACCCCCGAGATGTCGACCTGCCAGACCGCCTCGGACCTCGACCCGAACGACCAGTGGAACGCGGCGGACTGCCAGTCGGTCTTCAACTTCCCGGACGACGAGAAGCTGATCCAGCAGGAGTTCGAGAAGAACGTCCCCTTCGCGCTCTCCGTCGCCGAGTCCGCGGCGAGGCCCGACCAGCCGAAATCCTCGCTCGGCCTGAAGGCCGCCGACTTCACCCCGAAGACGTTCACCACGTCCTACTCGCGCGGCGCCGACCAGGAGGTCTCCGTCGTCGTCCGCAAGTCGGTGGGCGACAAGGAGCTCAAGTACCGCGTCAACGGCGGCCGTACCAAGGACAGGACACTCAGGGCCTGGAAGGGCGGCGAGACGTACGGCGGTGAGGACAACCTGTACTTCGACGAGTACCGGGCCAAGGTCCCCGACGGCGATCCCGGCGACAAGGTCGAGGTCTGGTTCACCGGCCGGACGAAGGGCAAAAAGCCCACCTCCAGCGCGCACTTCACCTACACCGTGGCCGAGCGGCCCCGCGCGGACGTGCTCGTGGTCGCCGAGGAGGGCGCGACCGCCGCACAGGCGCAGACGTACGTGGACGCGCTGAAGGCGGCCGGACGCAAGGCGATCGTCTGGAACGTCGCCACGCAGGGCGCGCCCGACGCACTCGGCGTGCTGGACCACTTCAAAACCGTCGTCCACTACACGGGCGCGAGCGTCCCGGGCAACCCCACCCAGCTCCAGCTGCGCGCCTTCCTGAACGAGGGCGGCAAGCTGATCGAGGCGGGCGAGCGGGCAGGCGGCAGCGTCGACCTGGGCGGCGGCACCCTGTCGAACGACTTCAGCCAGTACTACCTGGGCGCCTACACCCGTACGACTCTGCCGGGCGCCACCGCCTTCCAGGGCACCGGCAAGCTCTCCGGAGCCGGCGCGAGCCTCGGCGCCGCCCCCGGCAACCCGCTGGACGCCGCCGGATCCTTCAGCGTCACCTCGGACAACCTGCCCGCGGCGACCTTCCCGCAGTTCACCAGCGCGGGAGCCGGCACCTACCCCGGCACGCCCAACCCGTACGGACCGTACGAGGGTGCCTCCATGGCGGCCGTCACGCACAGCGACTACGCCTGGAACCGCCTCACCCGCACCGTCGACCTCACCCAGGTCACCGCCGCGCAGGCACCCACCCTGCGCACCCGGTTGCTGTGGGACACCGAGGAGGGCTACGACCACGCCGTCCTGGAGGCGCACACCGCCGGTGCCGACGACTGGACCACGCTCCCGGAGAAGAACGGCGCCACCAGCAACGCCGTACCCGCCGAGTGCGAGGCCGGGTTCTTCATCGCCGCCCACCCCGCGCTCAAGCGGTATCTGACGCAGGGCGCCGACGGCTGCACGGCCTCCGGCACCAGCGGCCGGTGGAACAGCCTGACCGGAGCGTCGGCCGGCTGGCAGGAGGTCTCCTTCGACCTCTCCGCGTACGCGGGCAAGAAGGTCGAGGTCTCCCTCAGCTACATCACCGACCCGGGCTCCGGCGGACGCGGTGTCCTCGCCGACAACGCGTCCGTGGTCATCGGCGGCCAGGCCGTGGAGACCGAGGGCTTCGAGACCTCGCTCGGCGCGTGGAGCGTGCCCGGACCGCCCGCGGGCAGCCCCGCGGTCGTGAAGGACTGGGGGCGCGTCGGAGAGCTGTTCAAGACGTACGGCGCGGTCACCACGGACGACACCGTGCTGCTGGGCTTCGGCCTGGAGCACGTCACCGCGGCGGCCGACCGCACGGCACTTCTCACCAAGGCGCTCGCGGCCATCGGCGGGTGAACCCGGGATGACCCGACGCGGTCGTTCCGGGTGACCGGAGCTTGCGGTCCGGGGCGGTCCGTACCCCTACTGGCGGGTACGGACCGCCCTGCCGTGTATGGGGCATCTCGATGTCACTCCGCCGGGCTCAGGGAGGTAGGGTCGGGGGTGGTCGGGGACATCCCATACAGCTCGCCGGATTCGAACCCGGCGTACCAACGAGGAGATCGGTTTCGTGACGATCCGCGTAGGCATCAACGGCTTTGGCCGCATCGGTCGTAACTACTTCCGCGCGCTGCTGGAGCAGGGTGCTGACATCGAGATCGTGGCTGTCAACGACCTGGGTGACACCGCGACCACCGCTCACCTGCTCAAGTACGACACCATCCTGGGCCGCCTGAAGGCCGAGGTGTCGCACACCGCCGACACGATCACCGTCGACGGTCACACCATCAAGGTGCTCTCCGAGCGCAACCCCGCCGACATCCCGTGGGGCGACCTCGGCGTCGACATCGTCATCGAGTCGACCGGCATCTTCACGAAGAAGGCCGACGCCGAGAAGCACATCGCCGGCGGCGCCAAGAAGGTCCTCATCTCGGCTCCGGCCAAGGACGAGGACATCACCATCGTGATGGGCGTCAACCAGGACAAGTACGACGCGGCCAACCACCACGTCATCTCCAACGCCTCCTGCACCACCAACTGTGTGGCGCCGATGGCCAAGGTTCTGGACGAGAACTTCGGCATCGTCAAGGGCCTGATGACGACGGTGCACGCCTACACGAACGACCAGCGGATCCTGGACTTCCCGCACTCGGACCTGCGCCGCGCCCGCGCCGCCGCCGAGAACATCATCCCGACCACGACGGGTGCCGCCAAGGCCACCGCGCTGGTGCTCCCGCAGCTCAAGGGCAAGCTGGACGGCATCGCGATGCGCGTCCCGGTCCCGACCGGCTCGGCCACCGACCTGGTCGTGACGCTGCAGCGCGAGGTCACCAAGGACGAGGTCAACGCCGCGTTCAAGAAGGCCTCCGACGACGGCGACCTCAAGGGCTTCCTGACCTACACCGAGGACCCGATCGTCTCCTCGGACATCGTCGGCGACCCGTCGTCCTGCACCTTCGACTCCTCCCTGACCATGGTCCAGGAGGGCAACACGGTGAAGATCCTCGGCTGGTACGACAACGAGTGGGGCTACTCCAACCGCCTCGTCGACCTCACGGTCTTCGTCGGCAACCAGCTCTGATCGACCGATCAGGCACCTAGGTGTGTGAGCAGGGCTCGGGCAGCGCGAGGACGCGTTGCCCGAGCCCTGACTCACGTGATCAGCTTTCCTTCGATCCAGAGCCCTCCTCAGGAGTCCCCTTCATGAAGACGATCGACGAACTGCTCGCCGAAGGCGTGGCCGGCAAGCGGGTCTTCGTCCGCGCCGACCTCAACGTGCCGCTGGACGGCACCACCATCACCGACGACGGCCGGATCCGCGCCGTTCTGCCGACCGTGAAGGCCCTCGCCGAGGCGGGCGCCCGCGTGGTCGTCGCCTCCCACCTGGGCCGCCCCAAGGGCGCCCCGGACCCGGCCTTCTCCCTCGCCCCGGCCGCCGCCCGTCTCGGTGAACTCCTGGGCGCCTCCGTGGCCTTCGCGACCGACACGGTGGGCGAGTCGGCCACCGCCACGGTCGCGGACCTCGCCGACGGCCAGGTCGCGGTCGTCGAGAACCTCCGCTTCAACGCCGGCGAGACCGCCAAGGACGACGCCGAGCGCGGTGCCTTCGCGGACCAGCTGGCCGCCCTCGCCGACGTCTACGTCGGTGACGGCTTCGGCGCGGTGCACCGCAAGCACGCCTCCGTCTTCGACCTGCCGGCCCGGTTGCCGCACTACGCCGGCCACCTGATCGCCACCGAGGTCGGCGTCCTGAAGAAGCTCACCGACGAGGTCCAGCGGCCCTACGTGGTCGTGCTCGGCGGCGCCAAGGTCTCCGACAAGCTCGCCGTCATCGACCAGCTGCTCGGCAAGGCCGACCGCATCCTCATCGGCGGCGGCATGGCCTTCACCTTCCTCAAGGCCAAGGGCCACGAGGTGGGCGCCTCCCTCCTCCAGGAGGACCAGATCCCGGCGGTCCTGGAGTACATCGAGCGCGCCGAGAAGACCGGTGTCGAGCTGGTCCTGCCGGTCGACGCCGTGGTCGCCCCCGCGTTCCCGGACCTGAAGACCAAGGCCCCGGCCGACGCCACCACCGTCGCCGCGGACGCCATCCCGGCCGACCGGATGGGCCTGGACATCGGCCCGGCGTCCGGCAAGCTGTACGCCTCGAAGATCACCGACGCCGCCACCGTCTTCTGGAACGGCCCGATGGGCGTCTTCGAGCACCCCGAATTCGCCGAGGGCACCAAGGCGGTCGCCCAGTCTCTCCTCGACTCCTCGGCCTTCACGGTCGTCGGCGGTGGCGACTCCGCCGCGGCCGTCCGCATCCTGGGCTTCGACGAGAACGCATTCGGCCACATCTCGACCGGTGGCGGCGCCTCCCTGGAATACCTCGAGGGCAAGACGCTCCCCGGCCTCGCCGCACTGGAGGACTGACCCCGCATGACCACTCGCACGCCGATCATGGCGGGCAACTGGAAGATGAACCTCAACCACCTCGAGGCCATCGCGCACGTCCAGAAGCTCGCTTTCGCCCTCGCGGACAAGGACTACGAGGCCGTCGAGGTCGCCGTCCTGCCGCCCTTCACCGACCTGCGCTCCGTGCAGACCCTGGTCGACGGCGACAAGCTCAAGATCAAGTACGGTGCCCAGGACCTCTCGGCGCACGACTCGGGCGCCTACACCGGCGAGATCTCCGGTTCGATGCTGGCCAAGCTGAAGTGCACCTACGTGGCGGTCGGCCACTCCGAGCGCCGCCAGTACCACGCCGAGACCGACGAGATCGTCAACGCCAAGGTCAAGGCCGCCTACAAGCACGGCCTCACCCCGATCCTGTGCGTCGGCGAGGAGCTGGACGTCCGCGAGGCGGGCAACCACGTCTCCCACACCCTCGCCCAGGTCGAGGGCGGCCTCAAGGACCTCCCGGCCGAGCAGGCCGAGTCCGTCGTCATCGCCTACGAGCCCGTCTGGGCCATCGGCACCGGCAAGGTCTGCGGCGCCGAGGACGCCCAGGAGGTCTGCGCCGCCATCCGCGGCAAGCTCGCCGAGCTGTACTCGCAGGAGCTGGCCGACCAGGTCCGCATCCAGTACGGCGGCTCCGTCAAGTCCGGCAACGTCGCCGAGATCATGGCGCAGGCCGACATCGACGGCGCCCTGGTCGGCGGTGCCTCGCTGGACGCCGAAGAGTTCGTCAAGATCGTGCGCTTCCGGGACCAGTGAGTAGGCCCTAGCGGCGATCCGTCGTACCCTTGCGGGGGCATGGCCCTGAAGGCCGTGCCCCCGTCGTTCACCCGAATCCGAGAGAGTTGGTCCAGCCGTGGTTATGGGGTTCTCGATCGCCCTGATCATCTTCAGCGGCCTGATGATGCTGCTGGTGCTCATGCACAAGGGCAAGGGCGGCGGCCTCTCCGACATGTTCGGTGGCGGCATGCAGTCGTCCGTCGGTGGTTCCTCGGTCGCCGAGCGCAACCTCGACCGGATCACCATCGTGGTCGGTCTGCTCTGGTTCGCGTGCATTATCGTGCTCGGTCTCCTCATGAAGACGAACAGCTGAGCGGTCACGCCACACACAGCACGTCCATTCCGCACGTAAGGCCCCATGTTCGGTACGCGCACCTGAGCGCGGCCTATCATGGGGCTTGCGTCTAGGTGTGGGAGCTGTAACTCCAATCACTGGACGCGCGTTGGGCCTTACGTAGACTGAGGCGCTCGCAACGAAGCGACACGTCGACTCGCTTCGCGGCACCATCACGCAGGGAGTTACGACCGTGGCAAGTGGCAACGCGATCCGAGGTAGCCGGGTCGGGGCGGGGCCGATGGGCGAAGCCGAGCGGGGCGAGTCCGCGCCCCGTCTGCGCATCTCCTTCTGGTGCTCCAACGGGCACGAGACGCAGCCCAGCTTCGCCAGCGACGCGCAGGTCCCCGATACCTGGGACTGCCCGCGCTGCGGCTTTCCCGCCGGGCAGGACCGGGACAACCCGCCGGCCCCGCCGCGCACCGAGCCGTACAAGACGCACCTCGCGTACGTACGGGAGCGGCGCAGCGACGCGGACGGCGAGGCGATCCTCGCCGAGGCGCTCGCCAAACTGCGGGGCGAGATCTAGGAGTCGAGAACCGGCCGGGCACCGAGGGGTGCCTGGACGGAGCGGTTTCACAGCCGCGGCCCGGCCGATGGTCAGGGGCTTCGGACGGCTGTGGAGTGCCGCCGTGCTCTCGGCTTTCGCTGACGTGCTGCCGTGGCCTTCTGATGGATGCCCTGATCGCGGGCGCGGCGCTGCCGGCCACCGGCCGGGCGCGGGCACCGCGGGGGACGCGACCGCGATGAGCGCCCGCACAACTGTCGGCCGCGGCCGGGGAAGTGGCGAGCGGCCGGTTCGGTGCCCGCGTGCGACAGGTGCGCGCGGTCCACGGCCCGTTCGCCCAGGCGACGGCCGTCTTCGGTTCACCGGCAGGGTGGAGGACGTACCGGCCGGGATTCTGACGCGGGGCCCGGCCGGGCCCATGGGCGCGGGGGCCCCGATCTGTGCTGCCGCCGCGAGGTTCACCGCGCGCGCCGCCCGGGGGGCTTTGCTCGAGTCCGGTCCGTTCCCTCGCTGATACCCGCGCTCCGCGCGCACGTACCTGTGGTTGCGCCGGGCGCCGACGCCGGCACGGCTCGCGCCCCGCGATGATCAACTAGGTTGGAACAGCTGGGACAGGCACGAAAGAAGGCTGAAGTCGGACATGAACGCAGACGGCCGTACCAGGCTCAACCGGACACCCGAATGGACCGCGCTGGCCGAGCACCGCGAGGAGCTCGGCGAGGTGCGGCTGAGGGAGCTGTTCGCCGCCGACCCCGGGCGCGGCACCGGGTACACACTGCGGGTCGGTGACCTGTACGTCGACTACTCCAAGCACCTGGTCACCGACGAGACGCTGCGGCTGCTGCGTGAACTCGCCGCCGCGACCGACGTTTTCGGCCTGCGGGACGCCATGTTCCGCGGCGAGAAGATCAACCCGACCGAGGACAGGGCCGTACTGCACACCGCTCTGCGCGCCCCGCGTGACGCGGTGATCGAGGTCGACGGGGCGAACGTCGTCCCGGGCGTGCACGCCGTGCTCGACAGGATGAGCGACTTCGCGAACCGGGTCCGCTCCGGCGAGTGGACCGGCCACACCGGCAAGCGGATCAAGAACGTCGTCAACATCGGTATCGGCGGCTCCGACCTGGGCCCCGCCATGGCGTACGAGGTGCTGCGCGGCTTCACCGACCGCGACCTCACCGTCCGCTTCGTGTCGAACGTCGACGGTGCCGACCTGCACGAGGCCACCCGCGACCTGGACGCCGCCGAGACGCTGTTCGTCATCGCCTCCAAGACCTTCACCACGATCGAGACGATCACCAACGCCACCTCGGCCCGCGAGTGGCTGCTCGGTGAGCTGAAGACCGGTCAGGAAGCCGTCGCCCGGCACTTCGTGGCGCTGTCGACCAACGCCGAGAAGGTGTCGGACTTCGGCATCGACACAGCCAACATGTTCGAGTTCTGGGACTGGGTGGGCGGCCGCTACTCCTACGACTCGGCGATCGGCCTCTCCCTGATGATCGCCATCGGCCCGGACCGCTTCCGCGAGATGCTCGACGGCTTCCACCTCGTCGACGAGCACTTCCGCACCGCCCCGGCGGAGGCCAACGTGCCTTTGCTGCTCGGCCTGTTGGGCATCTGGTACGGCAACTTCCACGACGCGCAGTCGCACGCCGTTCTGCCCTACTCCCACTACCTGTCCAAGTTCACCGCCTACCTGCAGCAACTGGACATGGAGTCCAACGGCAAGTCGGTGGACCGGGACGGCAACCCGGTTCAGTGGCAGACCGGACCAGTGGTGTGGGGCACGCCCGGCACCAACGGGCAGCACGCCTACTACCAGCTCATCCACCAGGGCACCAAGCTGATCCCGGCGGACTTCATCGGCTTCGCCGAGCCGGTCGCCGAGCTCTCCGACGTGCTCAAGGCCCAGCACGACCTGCTCATGGCGAACTTCTTCGCCCAGACCCAGGCGCTGGCCTTCGGCAAGACGCCGGACGAGGTGCGGGCGGAGGGGGCGGCCGAGGAGCTGGTTCCGCACAAGACGTTCCGGGGCAACCACCCGACGACCACGATCCTCGCGAAGGAACTCACCCCGTCCGTCCTCGGCCAGCTCATCGCCCTCTACGAACACAAGGTGTTCGTCCAGGGCGCGGTCTGGAACATCGACTCCTTCGACCAGTGGGGCGTCGAACTCGGCAAGGTCCTCGCCAAGCGCGTCGAACCGGCACTCACCGAGGGCGCCGAGGTACCGGGCCTGGACGCTTCGACCAAGGCGCTGGTGGCGACCTACCGCGAGCTGCGCGGACGGCAGTAGAACACCCTCTGTCAGAACTCCTGTGCGTTTTCTGTGCCCATGCCCTAGGGTCACGGTGATTCCGGGGAGACGAGAGGTACGGATGAAGCAGGGGGGACGGGTCGCCGTGGCACTCACGGCGACCCTTGTGGGGGCGGTGCTCGCGGGTTGCGGGCAGCGGGGCACGCCTCCCGAAGACGCTTACCGCAGTCTGGAGAGTGTTCCGGAGAAGCTCGGCCCGGACGGTACGACGATCGCCGTCGGCAACCCGCACGCCCCGGTGACGGTGCACCTCTACGAGGACCCACGGTGTCCGGTCTGCGAGGAGTTCGAGTCCACCGGCGCCGGCCCGGAGCTGCGCGAGGCGACCGTGCGGGGCGAGGCGCGGACCGAGTACACCCTGGCGTCCTTCCTGGACGACAGGCTCGGCGGCAGCGGCTCGAAGAAGGCGGTCAACGCGCTGCGGGCGGCGCTGGCGCAGGGCAGGTTCGCGGAGTACCACCAGGTGCTCTACCGCCACCAGCCCGAGGAGGCCGAGGACGGCTTCACCGACGCCCGCCTGCTCGAACTGGCCGAGCAGGTCGACGGCTTGCGTGGACCGGCCTTCGACTCGGCGGTGAAGGACATGAAGTACCAGGCCTTCGTGAAAGCTTCCGAGAAGGCATACGAGAGCGCCGGCGGCAGTGCGGAACCCAAAGGCCCGGGCACACCGACCGCAGTGATCAACTACAAACGCGTCCCGGACGACTACAACGGCCTGCTCTTCGACGCGCCGCTGTTCTCCGACCTGCTCCGGCAGATTCGCAAGGCGCCGGGGGAGTGGGGAGCGTACGACTTCCCGGACGTCACAGGAGCGCCGGGCCTCTCCTGAGAGAGACCCGGCGTCGACTGCCGTACGCGGGGCTGGTGTTACGACGAAGCCGGCGGATACAGCGACCTCGGCAGCTGGGAGGCCGCCGCCGAGTCCAGCAGCCACAGGGTGCGGGCCCGGCCGCGTGCGCCCGCCGCCGGGGCCTGGATCTCGCCCGCGCCGGACAGGGCGATCGCCGCGGCCTGCGCCTTGTCCTCGCCGGCGGCGAGCAGCCACACCTCGCGCGCGGAGCGGATCGCGGGCAGGGTCAAGGAGATCCGGGTCGGCGGGGGCTTCGGGGCCCCGTGGACACCGACGACCGTGCGTTCCGTCTCCCGGACCGCCGGGAGCTCGGGGAACAGGGACGCCACATGGGTGTCCGGGCCGACGCCGAGCATCAGCACGTCGAAAGTCGGGACCGCGCCATGGTTCTCGGGGCCGGCCGCGCGGGCCAGCTCCTCGGCGTAGGCCGCCGCGGCCGCCTCGACGTCGTCCCCGTGCGGACCGTCCGACGCGGGCATGGCGTGCACGCGCTTCGGGTCCAGCGGTACGGCGTCGAGCAGGGCCTCGCGGGCCTGTGTGTCATTGCGCTCCGGGTCGCCCTCGGGCAGGAAGCGCTCGTCGCCCCACCACAGGTCCAGGCGGCCCCAGTCCACGGCGTCCCGGGCGGGGGCCGTGGCGAGGGCGGTGAGCAGGCCGTTGCCGTTGCGGCCGCCTGTGAGGACCACCGACGCCGAGCCCCGGGAGGCCTGCGCGTCGACGATCTTCGTGATCAGACGGGCCGCGGCGGCCTGCGCCATCAGCTCCTTGTCGTGGTGCACGACCAGCTGCGGAGTGCTCACTTCGCCGCCTTCCCGGACAGGCCGGAAGGGACCGGCTTCAGCGATGCCGACGGCGCCGCTTCCCGCCCGGAAGCTTTCGCAGGGCCCTCGACAGGGGCTTTGACGGCGACTTCCGCGGAGGCTCCGGCTGCGGCCGGCTCCGCGGAGACGGAATCTCCGGAGCCGGGTCCGCCGGCACCGGAGCCGGGTTCTCCTTTGGGAGCAGGTTCCGGAAAGGGCACCGACGGGTTCAGCCGTTCCACCCCGAACCGCAGCGCGGAGGCGTACGTGTCGTCCGGGTCCAGCCTGCGCAGCTCCTCCGCGATCAGCTCGGCCGTGTCCCGGCGCTTGAGCGCCACCGCACGGTCCGGCTGCCCCTGGATGGAGAGCGTGGCCAGCGAGCCGTCGGCACGGTCCAGGACGATCGGACCGCTGTCCGTGTGCATGCGGACCGCCGTGAGGCCGGGACCGTTCGACAGCGACCGCTTCACCGGCACGTCCAGCCGGTCCGCCAGCCACATCGCCAGCAGCTCGCAGCTCGGGTTGAACTCCTCGCCCTCCACCTCGACGGCCTCCACCTTGCAGGTGACCTGGTCGAGTGCGGCGGCCAGCATCGAGCGCCACGGCGTGATCCGGGTCCAGGAGAGGTCGGTGTCGCCCGGCGTGTAGGCGTCGGCGCGTGCCGTCAGCTCACGCACCGGCTGCTCCGAGGCGTACGTGTCGGTGACCCGCCGCTGGGCGAGCGCCCCGAGCGGGTCCCCGGCCGGGTCGAGCGGTGCGTCCGACGGCCACCAGACGACGACCGGCGCGTCCGGCAGCAGCAGCGGAAGGACGACCGACTGGGCGTGGTCGACGACCTCGCCGTACAGCCGTAGCACCACTGTCTCGCCGGTGCCCGCGTCCGCGCCCACCCGTACCTCGGCGTCGAGGCGGGACTGGGTGCGGTCGCGAGGACTGCGCGACACCCGCTTGATGACCACCAGCGTCCGCGAGGGGTGCTCGCGGGACGCGTCGTTGGCGGCCTTGAGGGCGTCGTAGGCGTTCTCCTCGTCCGTGACGATGACGAGGGTGAGCACCATGCCGACGGCCGGTGTGCCGATGGCGCGGCGGGCCTTGACCAGGGCCTTGTTGATCTTGCTGGCCGTGGTGTCCGTGAGGTCTGTCTTCATGGCCGGCGCCAGCTCCGTCCCTCTCGTGCGAGCATTTCGTCCGCCTCGACCGGGCCCCAGGTACCGGAGGGGTACTGGGCGGGCTTGCCGTGCGTGTCCCAGTACTCCTCGATCGGGTCGAGGATCTTCCAGGACAGCTCGACCTCCTCCGTACGGGGGAAGAGGTTCGAGTCGCCGAGCAGGACGTCGAGGATCAGACGCTCGTACGCCTCGGGAGAGGACTCCGTGAACGACTCGCCGTAGGCGAAGTCCATGGACACGTCCCGGATCTCCATCGAGGTGCCCGGCACCTTGGAGCCGAAGCGGACGGTGACGCCCTCGTCGGGCTGGACGCGGATGACGATCGCGTTGGAGCCGAGCTCCTCGGTGGCCGTCGTGTCGAAGGGGGAGTGCGGTGCCCGCTGGAAGACCACCGCGATCTCGGTGACCCGGCGGCCGAGCCGCTTGCCGGTGCGCAGGTAGAAGGGGACGCCCGCCCAGCGGCGGTTGTCGATCTCCACCTTGATGGCCGCGTACGTGTCGGTCTTGGACTGCGGGTCGATGCCGTCCTCTTCGAGGTAGCCGACCGCCTTCGCGCCGCCCTGCCAGCCCGCCGCGTACTGTCCGCGCACGGTGTTGAGTCCCAGGTCCTTCGGCAGCTTCACCGCGCCGAGCACCTTGGTCTTCTCCGCGGCCAGCGCGTCCGCGTCGAAGGAGGCGGGCTCCTCCATCGCGGTGAGGGCCATCAGCTGGAGCAGGTGGTTCTGGATGACGTCACGGGCAGCACCGATGCCGTCGTAGTAGCCGGCCCGGCCGCCGATGCCGATGTCCTCGGCCATGGTGATCTGCACGTGGTCCACGAAGGACCGGTTCCAGATCGGCTCGAACATCGTGTTGGCGAAGCGCAGCGCCAGGATGTTCTGGACGGTCTCCTTGCCCAGGTAGTGGTCGATGCGGAAGACCTGGTCCGGGGCGAAGACCTCCTCGACGGTCGCGTTGAGCTCCTCGGCCGACTTCAGGTCGTGGCCGAAGGGCTTCTCGATGACCGCGCGCCGCCAGGAGCCGCTCGACTGGTCGGCCAGCCGGTGCTTCTTCAGCTGCTGGATGACCACGGGGAAGGCCGACGGCGGCACGGACAGGTAGAAGGCGAAGTTGCCGCCGGTGCCCTGCGCCTTGTCGAGTTCGTCGATGGTGTCGCGCAGCCGCTCGAACGAGTCGTCGTCGTCGAAGGTGCCCTGGACGAAGCGCATCCCCTGGATGAGCTGCTGCCAGACCTCCTCGCGGAACGGCGTCCGGGCGTGTTCCTTGACGGCGTCGTGGACGACTTCCGCGAAGTCCTCGTTCTCCCAGTCCCGCCGGGCGAAGCCGACCAGTGAGAAGCCCGGCGGCAGCAGACCCCGGTTCGCGAGGTCGTACACGGCGGGCATGAGCTTCTTTCGTGACAAATCGCCCGTGACGCCGAAGATGACCAGGCCCGACGGCCCCGCGATACGCGGGAGCCGTCGGTCGGCGGGGTCACGCAGCGGGTTGCTGCTCGACAAGATGTCAGCCCTCCGAGGGGGCGAGGCGCTGAAGCTCCGCCTCGGTCGACTTGAGCAGGTCGTTCCAGGCCGCCTCGAACTTCTCGACGCCCTCGTCCTCCAGGAGCTGAACCACCTCGTCGTACGAGATGCCGAGCTTCTCCAGCGCGTCGAGGTCGGCGCGCGCCTGCTCGTAGGTGCCCGAGACGGCGTCGCCGCGGATCTCACCCTGCTCCTCGGTGGCGAACAGCGTCGCCTCCGGCATGGTGTTCACCGTGTTCGGCGCGACCAGTTCCTCGACGTACATGGTCTTCTTGTACGCGGGGTCCTTGACGCCGGTTGAGGCCCACAGCGGACGCTGCTTGTTCGCGCCGGCGTTCTCCAGCTTCGCCCAGCGCTCGCCCGAGAAGACCTCCTCGTACGCCTGGTACGCCAGGCGCGCGTTGGCCAGACCGGCCTTGCCGCGGGCGGCCTTGGCCTCGTCGGTGCCGAGCGCGTCGAGGCGCTTGTCGATCTCGGTGTCCACGCGGGACACGAAGAAGGACGCCACGGAGTGGATCTTCGACAGGTCCAGACCCCGCTCCTTGGCCTTCTCCAGACCGGCCAGGAAGGCGTCCATGACCAGGCGGTAGCGCTCCAGCGAGAAGATCAGCGTGACGTTGACGCTGATCCCGAGGCCGATGACCTCGGTGATCGCGGGGATGCCGGCCTGGGTGGCCGGGATCTTGATGAGGGTGTTGGGGCGGTCGACGAGCCAGGCGAGCTGCTTGGCCTCGGCGACGGTCGCCTTGAGGTTGTGCGCCAGGCGCGGGTCGACCTCGATGGACACGCGGCCGTCCTGGCCGCCCGTCGCGTCGAAGACCGGGCGCAGGATGTCGGCGGCGTCGCGGACGTCCGCCGTCGTGATCATGCGGATGGCCTCTTCGACGGACACCTTGCGGAAGGCCAGGTCGGAGAGCTGCTGGTCGTAACCGTCGCCCTCGGAGATCGCCTTCTGGAAGATCGACGGGTTGGTGGTGACGCCCACGACGTGCTGCTGGTCGATCAGCTCGGCGAGGTTGCCGGACGTGATCCGCTTGCGCGACAGGTCGTCCAGCCAGATCGCCACGCCTTCCTCGGAGAGGCGCTTGAGTGCGTCTGTCATGGAATTACATCTCCTAAGTCGTATGTGAGCGTCAGCGCTGGGCGGCGGCGAGAGATTCCCGTGCCTGTGCGGCCACGTTCTCGCCGGTGAAGCCGAACTCCCGGAAGAGGACCTTGGCGTCCGCGGAAGCACCGAAGTGCTCCAGGGAAACGATGCGGCCGGCGTCCCCGACGTACTTGTGCCAGGTCAGACCGATACCCGCCTCGACCGCGACACGGGCCCTCACGGACGGAAGCAGGACGCTGTCCCGGTACCCCTGGTCCTGCTCCTCGAACCACTCCACGCACGGCATGGAGACGACACGCGTCGGCACACCGTCGGCCTGGAGCTGCTCACGCGCCTCGACGGCCACGTGCACCTCGGAACCGGTGGCGATCAGGATGACCTGCGGCTCGGTGTCCTGCCCGGAGGGCCCTTCGGCCTCGAACAGGACGTAACCGCCCTTGGCGGCGTCCTCGTTGGGCTCGTACGCCGGCACGCCCTGACGGGTCAGCGCCAGGCCGTGCGGGGCACCCTTGCCGAACTCCTTGGTCCAGCGGCCCAGGATCTCGCGCCAGGCGATCGCGGTCTCGTTGGCGTCCGCGGGGCGGACCACGTTCAGACCGGGGATCGCGCGCAGCGAGGCCAGGTGCTCGACCGGCTGGTGCGTCGGGCCGTCCTCGCCCAGACCGATCGAGTCGTGCGTCCACACGTACGTCACCGGCAGGTGCATCAACGCCGAGAGCCGGACGGAGTTGCGCATGTAGTCGGAAAAGACGAGGAACGTACCGCCGTAGATACGGGTGTTGCCGTGCAGCGCGATGCCGTTCATCTCCGCGGCCATGGAGTGCTCGCGGATGCCGAAGTGGATCGTGCGGCCGTACGGGTCCGCCTCAGGCAGCGGGTTGTCCGCCGGGAGGAACGAACTGTTCTTGTCGATCGTCGTGTTGTTGGAGCCCGCGAGGTCGGCGGAGCCGCCCCACAGCTCGGGGATCACGGCGCCGAGGGCCTGCAGGACCTTGCCGGACGCGGCACGGGTCGCGACGCCCTTGCCGGGCTCGAAGACCGGGATCGCCGACTCCCAGTCCTTGGGCAGCTCACCCGCGGCGACGCGCTCGAACTCGGCCGCGCGCTCGGGGTTGTTGTTCCGCCACTCCTGGAAGGACTTCTCCCACTCGGCCTTCGCCTGGCGGCCGCGCTCCAGCGCCTGCCGGGTGTGGTTGATGACCTCGTCGGACACCTCGAAGGACTGCTCGGGGTCGAAGCCCAGCACCCGCTTGGTCGCCGCGACCTCGTCGTCGCCGAGCGCCGAGCCGTGGGCGGCCTCGGTGTTCTGGGCGTTCGGGGCGGGCCAGGCGATGATCGAGCGCATCGCGATGAAGGACGGCCGGTCGGTGACCGCCTTGGCCTTCTCGATCGCCTCGAAGATCGCGACCGGGTCCAGGTCGCCGTTGGCCTGCGGCTCGACACGCTGGACGTGCCAGCCGTACGCCTCGTAGCGCAGAGCCGTGTCCTCGGAGACGGCCGTCTCGGTGTCGCCCTCGATCGAGATGTGGTTGTCGTCCCACAGCAGGATCAGGTTGCCGAGCTTCTGGTGGCCTGCCATCGAGGACGCCTCGGCGGAGATGCCCTCCTGGAGGCAGCCGTCACCGGCGATGGCGAAGACGAAGTGGTCGAAGGGGGAGGTGCCCTCGGGCGCCTCCGGGTCGAACAGACCGCGCTCGTAGCGGGCGGCCATCGCCATGCCGACCGCGTTGGCGACACCCTGGCCGAGGGGACCGGTGGTGGTCTCCACGCCCTTGGTGTGGCCGTACTCCGGGTGGCCCGGGGTCTTCGAGCCCCAGGTGCGGAAGGCCTTGAGGTCGTCCAGCTCCAGGCCGAAACCGGCCAGGTACAGCTGGGTGTAGAGGGTCAGGGACGAATGGCCGGCGGACAGCACGAAGCGGTCGCGCCCGACCCAGTCGGGGTCGGCCGGGTCGTGCCGCATCACCTTCTGGAAGAGGGTGTAGGCGGCGGGAGCCAGGCTCATCGCCGTACCGGGATGGCCGTTACCGACCTTCTGTACGGCGTCGGCGGCCAGGACGCGGGCGGTGTCGACGGCCCGCTGGTCCAACTCGGTCCACTCGAGGTCTGTGGTGGTCGGCTTGGTGCTCACCCTGGGTCAGGGCTCCTCTCCACATGTCACGCATGTCGAAATGCCGGTGCACGGGACGCCCGGCCGTTGTCGAGCCTACCCCCGCAAGTACGTGCGTCTTTTCGAGTCATTCCAGACTGCCGGGCCGGGCGGGGATCCGCTTGCCGACTGGCCCGTACCGGCATTCGGCAAGTGAATACGCAGCCGCTCGTACGAGTGCTCAACCGAGTGGCGCCGAGCTCTTCCGGGGCCGTCCCCGGACACGATCCGACCCCCGCGAATGCCCGGGTATGGGCAACGTCTACAGTGGCGTGGTACGCGCGAGCCTTTACCGGTACTTCACACGGGTGAGGCTCGCTGGGATGTCTCTGTAGGGGTGTGCGTGACGGCCGTCGAATCCCGTCCAGCCGGAGTGCTGGGGGAGAGCAAGAGCTCGAGTCACCGGCCGTTCGGGGCCCGTGTCAAGGCATTCGTGGCGCTGACCAAGCCCCGGATCATCGAGCTGCTGCTGATCACCACCGTTCCGGTGATGTTCCTGGCGCAGCAGGGTGTGCCGGATCTGAAGCTGGTCCTGCTGACCTGTGTCGGCGGCTATCTCTCGGCCGGCGGCGCCAACGCGCTCAACATGTACATCGACCGTGACATCGACGCGCTCATGGACCGCACCTCGCAGCGTCCACTGGTGACCGGCATGGTGTCGCCGCGCGAGTGCCTGGCCTTCGGCATCACGCTGGCGGTCGTCTCGACGCTGCTGTTCGGCCTCACCGTCAACTGGCTGTCCGCCTGGCTGTCGCTCGGAGCGCTGCTCTTCTACGTCATCGTCTACACGATGATCCTCAAGCGTCGTACCTCGCAGAACATCGTGTGGGGCGGCATCGCCGGCTGCCTGCCGGTCCTCATCGGCTGGTCCTCTGTCACGAACTCCATGGCGTGGGCGCCGATCATCCTCTTCCTGGTCATGTTCTTCTGGACGCCGCCGCACTACTGGCCGCTGTCCATGAAGGTGCGCGAGGACTACGCGCGCGTGGGCGTGCCGATGCTTCCGGTGGTCGCCTCCAACAAGGTCGTCGCGAGGCAGATCGTCCTCTACAGCTGGGTGATGGTCGGGGTGTCGCTGCTGCTGCAGCCGCTCGGCTACACCGGCTGGTTCTACACGGCGGTCGCGCTGCTCGCGGGCGGCTTCTGGCTGTGGGAGGCGCACGGCCTGCAGAACCGGGCCAAGGCCGAGGTGACGGGCGCGAAGCTCAAGGAGATGCGGCTGTTCCACTGGTCGATCACCTATGTGTCGATCCTCTTCGTCGCCGTGGCGGTCGACCCCTTCCTGAGGTGAGGGTCACGTCGCCGTCCCCTCTACCCGTCGGTAGCATCCTGGTCATGGCAGACACGCAGCAGGTTGACGCGAAGGCCGAGCGCAAGGTCGCCCGGCTCGCCAAGCAGATCAGCGCCTTCTCCAAGGAGCACGGCGGCGCCGAGGGCCAGCTGGCCTACATCGGCGAGCGCGGCACCCGGATCGTCCTCGTCGGTGAGGACGGCGGCTGGGGCGACCTGGTGGCCCCCTCGTACGAGATCGCCGAGAAGGCCGTCGAGAAGTCCGGCATCACTGTTCACGAGGAGTTCGACGGCGAGTTCGCCGCGAAGGTGAAGACCGGGCCGTACGAGTGGAGCCGGATGGCGGGCATCCAGGTCGGCGGCCCCTCGAACGACTGAGCAACGCGCTTCGAAAGGGCGCGGGGCTGTAGCACTGTCCGGGGTGTCGGGGTGAGCCGGGTCAGCGCTCCGGAGCGCACGTCGGCGACCCAGACTGGGCCTGACCGGCCACGACGGACCCGCAGTCGCGCGAAGGCCGGCAGGGTCCCTCAGCGTGGGCGAAACGGCTCAACCCGCGGCGCGCTTCGCACGGGGTGTGTGACAGCAACACCTGACGCCCGGTTCACCCGTTAGGACCTGTAGCAAGCGCACAGTCCTGCCACGGGGAGCCCGGATGATCGAAACGCCGTCCCTCGTGGACCAGTACTGCCACGGCGTACTGAGGACGGAGCTGGGTCTCGGCACCTTCGAGGCCCAGCTGGCCCGCACCGAGGGCCCGCCCGCCCCGGGGACCACCCTGTTCGACACCCAGACGGGGTTCGCCGTACGGCGGTGGTGCCCGCCCCTGCTCGACCTGGAACCGCACTGTCCGCCCGCCCGCTACCTGGCCCGGCGCCGTGAACTGGGCGTCCTGGAAGCGGGCCGCCGGCTGCTCCGCGGCAGCGGCATCACGACCTATCTGGTCGACACCGGACTGCCCGGCGACCTCACGGGACCCACCGAACTGGCCTCCGCCGCGGCCGCCGAGGCCCGCGAGATCGTGCGCCTGGAACTCCTCGCCGAACAGGTCGCCGACACCTCCGGCACGGTCGAGTCCTTCCTCGCCAACCTCGCCGAGTCGGTGCACGGGGCCGCCGCGAGCGCGGTCGCCTTCACCTCGGTGGCGGGCGTACGGCACGGACTGGCGCTCGCGCCCGAGCCGCCGGGGCCCGGAGAGGTGCGGGGCGCGGCCGGCCGGTGGCTGGCGGGCCGCCGGGTGGGCGGCGAGCTGTCCGACCCCGTCCTGCTACGGCACCTGCTGTGGATCGCGGCCGCCTCCGGCCTGCCCCTCCAACTCCACGCCGGGCTCGGCGAACCGGGCCTGCGCATCGACCGCACGGACCCCGTCCTGCTCACCGACTTCGTCCGGGCCACCGCGGGCCTCGGCACCGACCTCGTCCTGCTGCACAGCTACCCCTATCACCGGCACGCCGCCCATCTCGCCGGGGTCTTCCCGCACGTCTACGCCGACTCCGGCGCCGCCCTCGCGCGCACCGGCGCCCGCGCGGCGACCGTCCTCGCGGAGATCCTGGAACTGGCCCCCTTCGGCAAGATCGTCTTCTCCAGCGGGGCCCACAGCCTGCCGGAACTGCATGTGGTGGGCGCCCGCCTGTTCCGTGAGGCGCTGGCCCGGGTGCTGGGCGGCTGGGTCACGGAGGGGGCCTGGTCGCTGGCCGACGCGCAGCGGGTGGCGGGGCTCATCGCGGCGGGGAACGCGCGCAGGGTTTACGGGCTGGAGTGAGCTGTACAGGATGGGATGCATGCAGACCGAGGTGTTACTCGACCGCTTCCTGACCGGGCTCGCCCCGCTCGAGCCCGTCGCCGTCTGGGCCCACGGCTCGCTGGCCGGCGGCGACTACCAGGAGGGCCGCAGTGCCTGGATCTGATCGCCGTACTCGACCGGCTGGGGCCGCGGACGGTCTGGCGGCTGGCGACGCTGCACGCGCGGCTGCGGGCCGAGCCGCTGTCCGGGCAGCTGCACTGCACCTACCTGACACCGTCGGCCGATCCGGGCCGCCGCCACCTCACCTGGGCGCACGAGGAGCTGTTCAAGCGGCCGGTCACCGCGGTGACCCAGCGCGAACTGCACAGCTTCGGGCGGGTGCTGCTGGGGAAACCGCCCGCGGAACTGCTGCCGCCGGTGTCGGACCGCGAGCTCGCCGACTTCGTCGTCCGTGACCAGCGCGACTTCTGGCGCCCGGCCCTCGACAACGCCCCGCTGTGGACGCGGGACGTGTGGGTCGACGGGGGGCTGCTGACCTTCGCCCGCGCGAGCGTCACCCTGCGGGAAGGGCGACTGATCAGCAAGCGCGAGGCGCTGGAACTGCTGCCGGGGCTCGGGGCGCCCGTGGAGCTCGTCGAGGACATCCGGCGGCGCCGCTACGGCGAGCCCGGACCCGCCGTCGAGAACAGGGCGGCGCTGACCCGCGGCTACCTGGGCCCGGCGATCGACGAACTGGTGGCGGCGTACGACTGAGCCGGTACCTCGGACGGCTCCCCCTCGGACCGCTCCCGCAGGGCCAGCAGGACGCGCAGGACACCGATCCACACCAGGGCCGAGCCGAGCATGTGCAGACCGACCAGGAACTCGGGCAGGTCCGTGAAGTACTGGACGTAGCCGATGACGCCCTGGGACAGCAGGACCAGGAAGAGGTCGCGGGTGCGGTGCAGGGGGCCCTTGGGGGCGTCGACCGCCTTGAGGATGAACCACAGGGCGAAGGTCAGCGACACCACGATCCAGGCCAGGACGGCGTGCACCTTGGCCACCGTCTCCCAGTCCAGCGGCATCCGGTCGACCTCGCTGGAGTCACCGGCGTGCGGTCCGGCGCCGGTCACGACCGTGCCGACCAGGATCAGCAGGGCGGCGGCCGCGACCATGAACCACACCAGCTGCTGCACGGGCCTGCCGACCAGCGGGCGGGGTGCCGTGTCGCCCTCACGGGTGCGCTGCCACATCACCGCGGCGACCGTGATCAGGGCCGTCGTCGCCACGAAGTGCGCCGCGACGGTGTACGGGTTGAGACCCACGAGCACGACGATGCCGCCGAGGATCGCGTTGCTCATCACGATCCAGAACTGCGCCCAGCCCAGCCGGGTCAGGCTGCGCCGGTACGGCTTCTCGGAGCGCGCGGCGATGATCGCCCACCCGACGGCGGCGCACAGCACGTACGTCAGCATCCGGTTGCCGAACTCGATGGCCCCGTGGAAGCCCATCGCGCTGGTCGCGGTCAGCGAGTCGTCGGTGCACTTGGGCCAGGTCGGGCACCCGAGCCCCGACCCGGTCAGCCGCACCGCCCCGCCGGTGACCACGATGACCACCGCCATGACGAGCGCGGAGAGAGCCGCCCGCTGAACCGTCCGGGGGGTCGGGGTCCAGCGTGCGGCGATGAAGGCGAGCGGGTTGCGGACGGCCGCTACGGCGTCGGCACGGGTCAGGTTCGGCACGCTTTCCATCGTAGGGGGCAGCTTGTGCACGCTTTCACGAGGGCCCCCTACTCCCAGTGGCCCCCTACTCCCAGCGGAAGAAGCGTCCCGCCAAGGCCAGGCCCGCCACCGCCCACACCGCCAGAATCCCCAGATCTCCCCATGGCATCCCGGTCCCGTGCTGGAGCACGTCCCGCAGGCCGTCGGACAGGGCCGTGATGGGGAGCAGGCTCAGTACGTCCTGGGTGCTCGAAGGGAACTTGGACAGGGGGACCATCACTCCGCCGCCCACCAGCAGCAGGAGGAAGACCAGGTTCGCCGCCGCCAGGGTCGCCTCCGCCTTCAGGGTGCCGGCCATCAGGAGGCCGAGGCCCGAGAAGGCCGCCGTGCCGAGGATCAGGAGCAGCAGAACGGCGAAGGGGTTGCCGTGCGGGGACCAGCCCAGCGCGAAGGCGATCGCCGTCAGGAGGATCACCTGGAGGATCTCCGTCACCAGGACCGACGCCGTCTTCGCCGTCATCAGGCCCCAGCGGGGGAGCGGGGAGGAGGCCAGGCGCTTCAGGACGCCGTAGCGGCGCTCGAAGCCGGTCGCGATCGCCTGCCCGGTGAACGCCGTGGACATGACCGCGAGGGCGAGGACACCGGGGGTGAGGAAGTCCACGGCCTTGCCTTGGCCCGTGTCGATGATGTCCACCGAGCTGAACAGGACCAGCACCAGGGCCGGGATCACCACCGTCAGCAGGAGCTGCTCACCGTTGCGCAGGAGCATCTTGGTCTCCAGGACCGCCTGGGTCGCGATCATGCGTCCCAGGGGCGCCGCGCCCGGCTTCGGGGTGTACATACCGGTGGCTGTCACGCGCGCAGCTCCTTGCCGGTCAGTTCGAGAAAGACGTCTTCCAGGGTGTGCCGTTCCACCGAGATCTTCTCCGGCATCACGCCGTGCTGGGCGCACCAGGACGTCACCGTCGCCAGCAGCTGGGGGTTGACCTTGCCCACGACCCGGTAGGAGCCGGGGGTCAGTTCGGCCGCCGAGCAGTCCGCCGGGAGGGCCTTGAGCAGGGAGCCCACGTCGAGCCCGGGGCGGCCCGTGAAGCGCAGGGTGTTCTCCGCGCCGCCCCGGCACAGCTCCTCCGGGGTGCCCTGGGCGATGACCCGGCCGCCGTCGATGATCGCCACGTCGTCGGCGAGCTGCTCGGCCTCGTCCATGTAGTGCGTGGTCAGGACCACCGAGACACCGTCCGCGCGCAGGTCGCGGATCAGGTCCCAGGTCGCGCGGCGGGCCTGCGGGTCGAGCCCCGCGGTCGGCTCGTCCAGGAACACCAGTTCCGGCCGGCCCACGACGGCCATGGCCAGAGCCAGGCGCTGCTGCTGGCCGCCCGACAGCCTGCGGTACGTCGTCCTGCCGCAGCCGTCCAGGCCGAGGCGCTCGATCAGCGCGTCCACGTCGAGCGGGTGCGCGTGCAGTCTCGCCATGTGCCGCAGCATCTCGTCGGCCCGGGCGCCCGAGTACACGCCCCCGGACTGGAGCATCACGCCGATCCTCGGGTGCAGTTCACGGGCCTGTCGCACCGGGTCGAGGCCCAGGACCCGTACCGTGCCGGAGTCCGGCTTCCGGTATCCCTCGCAGGTCTCCACCGTCGTCGTCTTGCCGGCCCCGTTGGGCCCGAGAACGGCGGTCACGCCCGCCCGGGTCACCAGGTCGAGGCCGTCCACGGCGGTCTTCGTGCCGTACCGCTTCACCAGGGCGTGGACCTGGACCACGGGCTCACTTCGCATGCGCCCGAGTCTAGGTTCGCGGCCCGCGCCGCAGTCGGGCGGGTGCAGGATCTCCACCCAGCGCATTTCCGGGAACGTCCTCCCGTGAGCGGTGCAGCGTCAGCCACCGCTGCGCGTACCGCACCGCGTCCGCCACCGGGAACAGCCGTACGTCGGCCGCGCCCGCCTTTCCCCGTACGACGACGCCGCTGTCCCGCTCGAAGTCGTACCCGAGCTCGTCGAAGCGGTCCGAGGTGATCGAGACCTCGGTGACCACCTCCCAGCCGTCCGGTCCAGGGCGGCCGACCCGCACCCGGGGGGCCGGGACGCGGTACTCGGCGAGATGGAAGCCGGTGCAGGTGTCGTAGCCCGCGCCGAGGAGCAGCACACGCGCGTGGAGGGCCTCGAGGCGGGCCAGGGGGCTCTGCTCGCCGAGACGGCAGTCGGGGGCGTGGCCGTCGAGCACGTCACGCGCGCGGGGGCCTGTCGCCGCGAAGGAGGTCTGCGGGTGCGCGCTGCGCAGGGCGCCGGGCCAGGTGCGTACGGTCTCCGGAATCACGCCGACTCCGCGTGAGGGCGTGACGAGGGGGTCGTAGGCGGGCATGGTCGCCCGGATGGTGTCCCACCACTCCTCGGGCACCGGGGGGTTGCTCCACACCGCCGGGTCCGAGAGGTCGCCGGTCTGGGTGGGGACCACCAGGGTGCCGTCCGGGCCCAGGACGTCCAGGAGGGCCTGGACCACCGCGACCGGGCCGCCGCAGACCCAGCCGAGGGAGCTCAGGGAGGAGTGCACGAGCAGGATCTCGCCGCTTGTGACCCCCAGCTCGCGCAGGTGTCCGGCGAGGGTCTCGCGAGTGACAAGTGGGCCGGTGGGAGGTGGTATCGGCATCCTCGCGAGTGTTCCCGACAGGACGGCCGGACGCCACCCGTTTGATCGATCAAAGATCGTTTCCCCAGGTCAGGTTAGGAGTACCTAAGTGATGTAGGGCACCGTCCCTCGCGGTGGACGCGGGTTGCCCGGTCCTGAGGAATTACGCAACAATGGCGTTGTGAAAAACGTCGGCGAGGCTCGGGAGACCCCCACGGGGGCCCCTCAGGAGGAGCTCGCGACCGGTGAGCGGTCCACCCGCAACCGCGTCGCGCGATCCATCCTGGACCACGGCCCGTCGACCGTCGCCGAGCTGGCCGGACGGCTGGGGCTCACCCAGGCGGCCGTACGACGTCATCTGGACGCGCTGGTGGCCGACGACGTCGTCGAGGCGCGGGAGCAGCGGGTCTACGGCGCGCGCACGCGTGGCCGACCCGCCAAGGTCTTCGCGCTCACCGACTGCGGCCGGGACGCCTTCGACCAGTCGTACGACAAGCTCGCCGCGGACGCCCTGAGCTGGATCCAGGAGCGCTTCGGCGGGGACGAGGCGGTCGTCGCCTTCGCACGCGCGAGGATCGCCGCGCAGGCCGAGGAGTACCGCAAGGTCGTCGAGGCCGCCGCCCCCGAGGAGCGCACCGAAGCCCTGGCCAAGGCCCTGAGCGCGGACGGGTACGCTGCTACGGCGCGCAGCGCACCGGTCGGCGAGCAGCTCTGCCAGCACCACTGCCCGGTGGCCCATGTCGCGGAGAAGTTCCCCCAGCTCTGTGAGGCGGAGACCGAGATCTTCTCCCAGCTGCTCGGAACGCACGTCCAGCGACTGGCCACCATCGCGCACGGCGACGGCGTCTGCACGACGTTCATCCCCAAGATTTCCCACATGTCTGATCACGCATCTGCAAGCACGGCCGGGAGGAACCCCGCATGACTCTCCCCACGGAGACTGCCCACCCCGAGCTCGAGGGCCTGGGCAAGTACGAATACGGCTGGGCCGACTCCGACACGGCCGGCGCTTCCGCGCGGCGCGGTATCAACGACGACGTCGTCCGCGACATCTCCGCGAAGAAGAACGAGCCGGAGTGGATGACCAAGCTCCGCCTCAAGGGTCTGCGCCTGTTCGGCAAGAAGCCCATGCCCAACTGGGGCTCGGACCTCTCCGGCATCGACTTCGACAACATCAAGTACTTCGTGCGGTCCACGGAGAAGCAGGCGGAGTCCTGGGAGGACCTGCCCGAGGACATCAAGAACACGTACGACAAGCTCGGCATCCCCGAGGCGGAGAAGCAGCGCCTCGTCGCCGGTGTCGCGGCCCAGTACGAGTCCGAGGTCGTCTACCACCAGATCCGCGAGGACCTGGAGGAGCAGGGCGTCATCTTCCTGGACACCGACACCGCTCTCAAGGAGCACCCGGAGCTCTTCAAGGAGTACTTCGGCACCGTCATCCCGGTCGGCGACAACAAGTTCGCGTCGCTGAACACCGCGGTGTGGTCCGGCGGCTCCTTCATCTACGTGCCGAAGGGCGTGCACGTGGAGATCCCGCTCCAGGCCTACTTCCGTATCAACACGGAGAACATGGGCCAGTTCGAGCGGACCCTGATCATCGTCGACGAGGGTGCCTACGTGCACTACGTCGAGGGTTGTACGGCCCCGATCTACAAGTCGGACTCGCTGCACTCCGCGGTCGTCGAGATCATCGTCAAGAAGAACGCCCGCTGCCGTTACACGACCATCCAGAACTGGTCGAACAACGTCTACAACCTGGTCACCAAGCGCGCCGTGGCGTACGAGGGCGCGACCATGGAGTGGATCGACGGCAACATCGGCTCCAAGGTGACGATGAAGTACCCGGCCGTCTACCTGATGGGCGAGCACGCCAAGGGCGAGACCCTGTCCATCGCCTTCGCGGGCGAGGGCCAGCACCAGGACGCTGGCTCCAAGATGGTCCACATGGCGCCGAACACCTCCTCCAACATCGTCTCCAAGTCGGTGGCGCGCGGTGGCGGTCGTACCTCCTACCGCGGTCTGGTGGAGATCGGCGAGGGCGCGCACGGCTCCAAGTCCAACGTGCTGTGCGACGCGCTGCTCGTCGACACCATCTCCCGCTCCGACACGTACCCCTACGTGGACGTCCGCGAGGACGACGTGTCCATGGGCCACGAGGCGACCGTCTCCAAGGTCTCCGAGGACCAGCTCTTCTACCTGATGAGCCGTGGTCTGAGCGAGTTCGAGGCGATGGCGATGATCGTGCGCGGCTTCGTCGAGCCCATCGCGAAGGAGCTGCCGATGGAGTACGCGCTGGAGCTCAACCGGCTGATCGAGCTGCAGATGGAAGGCGCGGTCGGCTGACGCCCGCCCCCTTTCGGACACAGCTAGCGAAACTGACGTAGGAAGAGAGCAGACCGACAGCCATGGCTGAGGCTCAGAACATCCCGGTGGGCAGCACGACCGCCGGCCAGATCGCGGTGGCCGCCGAGTCGACCGTCGCCACGCGCATGAGCGCGCCCCCGTCCTTCGACGTGGCGGACTTCCCGGTCCCCCACGGACGCGAGGAGGAGTGGCGGTTCACCCCGCTGGAGCGCCTGCGCGGGCTGCACGACGGCACCGCGGTCGCCACCGGCGGCGGCGTGAAGGTCGACATCACGGCGCCCGAGGGCGTGGTGATCGAGACCGTCGGCCGCGACGACGCCCGGCTCGGCAGGGCCGGCACCCCGGTGGACCGCATCGCCGCCCAGGCGTACTCGGCGTTCGAGAAGGCCGGCGTGGTCACCGTCCCCAAGGAGACGGTGCTCACCGAGCCGATCCGCATCGCCGTGCACGGCGAGGGCGGGGTCCGCTACGGCCACCAGGTCGTCGAGCTGGGAGCCTTCGCCGAGGCCGTCGTCGTCATCGACCACACCGGTGACGCCGTACTCGCCTCCAACGTCGACTACATCCTGGGCGACGGCGCCAAGCTGACCGTCGTCTCCGTCCAGGACTGGGACGACAAGGCCGTGCACGTGGCCCAGCACAACGCGCTCATCGGCCGGGACGCCACCTTCAAGTCGTTCGTGGTCACCTTCGGCGGCGACCTCGTCCGGCTGCACCCGCGCGTCTCCTACGCCGGCCCCGGCGGCGAGGCCGAGCTGTTCGGCCTGTACTTCACGGACGCCGGCCAGCACCAGGAGCACCGCCTCCTGGTCGACCACAACACCCCGCACTGCAAGTCGAACGTCGCCTACAAGGGCGCGCTCCAGGGCGAGGGCGCCCATGCGGTGTGGATCGGTGACGTGCTCATCGAGGCCAAGGCCGAGGGCACCGACACCTACGAGATGAACCGCAACCTCGTCCTCACCGACGGCGCCCGGGTCGACTCCGTGCCGAACCTGGAGATCGAGACCGGCGAGATCGTCGGCGCGGGACACGCCTCGGCGACCGGCCGCTTCGACGACGAGCAGCTCTTCTACCTGATGGCCCGTGGCATCCCGGCCGACGAGGCCCGGCGTCTGGTCGTCCGCGGCTTCTTCGCGGAGCTGGTCCAGCAGATCGGTGTCGACGACATCGAGGAGCGCCTTCTCGTGAAGATCGACGAGGAGCTGGAGGCCACCGTCTGATGGCCTTCCTACGCGCCTGTGGGCTGAGTGAGCTGGAGGAGGACACCCCGAAGCGGGTGGAACTCGACGGCACGCCGGTCTCGGTCGTCCGTACCGAGGGGGAGGTGTTCGCCATCCACGACATCTGCTCCCACGCGAACGTCTCGCTCTCCGAGGGCGAGGTGGAGGACTGCCAGATCGAGTGCTGGCTGCACGGCTCCAGCTTCGACCTGCGCACCGGTAAACCGTCCGGCCTTCCCGCGACGCGCCCCGTCCCCGTATATCCCGTAAAGATCGAAGGGGACGATGTGCTCGTCTCCCTTTCCCAGGAGTCCTGAGGCACCCATGGCAACGCTTGAAATCCGAGACCTGCACGTCACCGTCGAGGCCGACAACGCCACGAAGGAGATCCTCAAGGGTGTCGACCTGACCGTGAAGCAGGGCGAGACGCACGCCATCATGGGCCCCAACGGCTCCGGCAAGTCGACGCTCGCCTACTCGCTCGCGGGTCACCCGAAGTACACCATCACCGGCGGCACCGTCACCCTCGACGGCGAGGACGTCCTGGAGATGTCCGTCGACGAGCGCGCCCGCGCGGGCCTGTTCCTGGCGATGCAGTACCCGGTCGAGATCCCCGGCGTCTCGGTCTCCAACTTCCTCCGTACGTCCGCCACCGCCATCCGCGGCGAGGCCCCCAAGCTGCGGACGTGGGTGAAGGAGGTCAGGGAGACCATGGAGCGCCTCCACATGGACCCGGCCTTCGCCGAGCGCAACGTCAACGAGGGCTTCTCCGGCGGTGAGAAGAAGCGCCACGAGATCCTCCAGCTCGAACTGCTCAAGCCGAAGATCGCGGTCCTCGACGAGACGGACTCCGGCCTCGACGTCGACGCCCTGCGGGTCGTCTCCGAGGGCGTCAACCGCGTCCGCGAGACCGGCGAGGTCGGCACCCTGCTGATCACGCACTACACGCGCATCCTGCGCTACATCAAGCCCGACTTCGTCCACGTCTTCTCCGGCGGTCGCATCGTCGAGTCCGGCGGCGCCGAGCTCGCCGACAAGCTGGAGAACGAGGGCTACGAGGCATACACGAAGGGTGGCGTATCAGCGTGACGCAGTTGCCGGGCCTCCTCGACACCGAGGCGATCCGCAAGGACTTCCCGATCCTGGACCGCCTGGTCCACGACGACCGGAAGCTCGTGTACCTGGACAACGCGGCGACCTCGCAGAAGCCGCGCCAGGTGCTGGACGCCCTGAGCGAGTACTACGAGCGGTACAACGCCAACGTCCACCGCGGTGTGCATGTGCTCGCCGAGGAGGCCACGGCGCTGTACGAGGGCGCGCGCGACAAGGTCGCCGAGTTCATCAACGCGCCCTCGCGCAACGAGGTGATCTTCACCAAGAACGCCTCCGAGTCGCTCAACCTCGTGGCGAACATGCTGGGCTGGGCGGACGAGCCCTACCGCGTGGACTCCGAGACCGAGATCGTCATCACGGAGATGGAGCACCACTCCAACATCGTGCCGTGGCAGCTGCTGGCGCAGCGCACGGGCGCGAAGCTGAAGTGGTTCGGGCTGACCGACGACGGCCGCCTCGACCTGTCCAACATCGACGAGATCATCACCGAGAAGACGAAGATCGTCTCCTTCGTGCTGGTCTCCAACATCCTGGGCACGGTCAACCCGGTCGAGGCGATAGTGCGCCGGGCACAGCAGGTCGGTGCCCTGGTCTGCATCGACGCCTCGCAGGCCGCGCCGCACATGCCGCTGGACGTACAGGCCCTCCAGGCCGACTTCGTGGCCTTCACCGGTCACAAGATGTGCGGACCGACGGGTATCGGCGTGCTGTGGGGCCGGCAGGAACTCCTCGAGGACCTGCCCCCGTTCCTCGGCGGCGGCGAGATGATCGAGACCGTGTCGATGCACTCGTCGACGTACGCTCCCGCGCCGCACAAGTTCGAGGCGGGCACCCCCCCGATCGCGCAGGCGGTCGGTCTGGGCGCGGCGATCGACTATCTCCAGGCCATCGGCATGGACAAGATCCTCGCCCACGAGCACGCGCTGACCGAGTACGCGGTCCAGCGCCTGGCGGAGGTCCCCGGCCTCAGGATCATCGGCCCCACCACGGCCGAGGACCGGGGCGCGGCGATCTCCTTCACACTCGGCGACATCCACCCGCACGACGTGGGCCAGGTCCTCGACGAGCAGGGCATCGCGGTCCGGGTCGGCCACCACTGCGCGCGGCCGGTCTGCCTGAGGTACGGAATTCCCGCGACCACGCGAGCGTCGTTCTATCTGTACTCCACTCCGGCCGAGATCGACGCACTGGTCGAGGGGCTGGAGCACGTACGGAACTTCTTCGGCTGACGGGAACGGGCTATCGCATGAAGCTGGACTCGATGTACCAGGAAGTCATCCTGGACCACTACAAGCACCCGCACGGGCGTGGTCTCAGGGATGGCGACGCCGAGGTGCACCACGTGAACCCGACGTGCGGCGACGAGATCACCCTCCGAGTGAAGTACGACGGCACGACGATCGAGGACGTCTCCTACGAGGGCCAGGGCTGCTCGATCAGCCAGGCCAGCGCCTCCGTACTGAACGATCTGCTGGTCGGCAAGGACCTGGCGGACGCGCAGCGGATCCAGGAGACCTTCCTCGAGCTGATGCAGTCCAAGGGCAGGATCGAGCCCGACGACGCGATGGAGGAGGTGCTGGAGGACGCGGTCGCGTTCGCCGGTGTCTCCAAGTACCCGGCCCGGGTCAAGTGCGCCCTCCTCAGCTGGATGGCATGGAAGGACGCGACGGCCCAGGCGCTGGACGCCGGAGCCGACGCCGAAAGGAAGACGGCATGAGCGAGACCGTTGAGATGAAGCCGGCCTCGGAGGAAGAGGTCCGCGAGGCGCTGTACGACGTCGTCGACCCCGAGCTGGGCATCGATGTCGTCAACCTCGGCCTGATCTACGGCATCCACATCGACGACGCGAACATCGCGACCCTCGACATGACCCTGACCTCGGCGGCCTGTCCGCTGACGGACGTCATCGAGGACCAGGCCAAGTCCGCCACGGACGGCCTCGTCAGCGAACTCCGCATCAACTGGGTGTGGATGCCGCCGTGGGGCCCGGACAAGATCACGGACGACGGACGCGAGCAGCTTCGGGCGCTCGGGTTCAACGTCTGAGCAGCCGATCGACCCCGTCGAGGCCCCCGGAGATGTTCCGGGGGCCTCGCTCCGTTCAGCGGCGCATTGCACGGACGAACGTCCGAAAGGCGCTGAGCCGCTGATTCCCGTGCAGCCCGCGGAGCGCGGCGAGGAAGGCCACGAGCAGGGAGAGCACGCAGATCAGCGGGACGAGCAACAGGAGGAGCACCTCGGGCAGGGACACGGTGTGCCTTTCGACGGAACCGGATGTGCGGACCGGGTGATCGAATCTCCACGAGGTGCCGTCCCGCCTGTGACGACCGCGCTCGGAGCACGGTCCTCGCAGGTCACGAAGGGTGGACGGGATATCCGGACCGGTCCGGTTCAGTACCGGAAATCCCGGTCGGGATCGCGGGCGTCCTCACTCCGGAACGGTTTGAACCAGTCATCGGGATGGAGGTTCGCCATGTCCATGTGCTGGTTCACGCTGTTCCCGGGGTCCTCGATCCCCTCCATCCACGGCTCGTACAGCATCAGCACGTCGTGGTCCTCGAACAGAAGATCCTTGCAGGTGAACCAGTCGTAGTCGTCGGGTTGTTCGGGAAGCCCTTCGGTGAACTCCTCGGCCAGATCGGGGTTGTCCTCCGTGATCGCCGCGGCGTGTTCCAGCGCGAGATGCAGTGCCATTTCCTCACCTGTGCTGCGAGGGCGGGGCGAATGCCCCTCCTTGATGTCCTTGGCGAGGTCATGGAAAGTCTGGATCATCTGTTGCCGCCAGACCAGGCTCTGGTTCCAAGTCTGCGATGGCAGAACGTCGAAGCAGCCGATGGCCCAGTCCGAGGTCGTGATCGGTCGGTCCTGGAGCTCCTTCAATCCCTCGGCGGCCATGTCCGCCTCGATTTCCAAGGCCGCCTCAAGAACGCGAAGCGTGCGTGGACTCGGCCGCCAAGGGGTGTCGTCCCACTTGTCCTCTTCGTCGAAGGGGACGTCGTGCGCCCGGACGTAGGCGAGAACGGGCTTGTTGAAGTAGGCGGCGGACGCAGGGTCACCCAGCTTGGCGGCACGTCGGTAGCACTTGTGAGCCTTCCCGTACTTGGCACGCCGTTGATAGAGATTTCCGAGGAGCCGCAAGGACGTCAGGTCACCACTGTCGAAGGCACGCTGGTACCACTCTCTGGCACTCCTGGCCGCCCCGTTCCACTTCCCTTCCCGTTCGGCCTCGTGGAAGAGATTCTGCAGAGACTCATCGATCCGCCGACTGCGCTCCTCCGGGTCCTCGTCCACAGGATGGATTCGACCGCGCCACTCATTGAGGAGCCCGAGGGCACGCATGGCCACGCAGTCCCCTGCCTCTGCGGCAATGAGGTAGAGCTTCTCTGCCTCCTCGTAGTCTTCCCGTGCGAGGAACACCTGGGCCAGGTTCGTGGTGCACTCGCGGTGGCCTCTTTGTGCCCCCTCCAGATAGAGCCGTTCCGCTTCCTCGTACTCGTTTCGCCGATAGGCGAGGAGACCGAAGCGGAAGTAGGCCTCCGGGACCTCCGCGTCGAGCGCGATGCGCCACAGCCTTTCGGCTTCCTCATGCTCGCCGCGGTCCTCATGAACGTTGGCCAGCCTGGCCGCGGCGTCGGGCAACCCTGCGTCGAAGGCCCGGCGCCACCACTTTTCCGCCTTCTTCCGCTTCCCTTTGCGGTGGGACCGAACTCCCAGGTTGAGCATGCCTCGGGCGTTGCCCGCCTTCGCCAGCCGACGCCACCAGGTTTCTGCTTCCACCTCCCTGTTCTGGTCCAGGAAGATGGAGCCGACGTACAGCATGGAGTCCACGTGACCCGTTTCGGCGGACGGCAGGAAGGCACGCAACGCCAGATCGATCCGCTCGGCCCGGTAGCAGGAGACACCCACGCTGTAGCGCTCCTGAACAGACCTCGCGTGCTCCACGGCGGCCTCACGGACGGCATCGGGAACAGGAGGTGCGTCGGGCAACTGGGACAGGGTGTCGACCAGGTAGTCGAAGGGACGCCACAGATCCTGTCCGGCGGGCATCAGGAGTCGGCTCGCCCCGAGAGGGTCCTGGCAGGCCCATGCCATGGCCTCTTCCAGAGGCTCCGGCGAGAGCATCGCGCTCTCCTCATCTGCGAGGTAGCGGGAGTGCAGCGAGGCGATCAGCTCGGTGGACACCGGGACGAGCCCGCAGCGGGCCAGGTCGACGGCCGTTGACACCAGGGCGTGTCCGCGCGGATTTCCACCCAGATAGCGGGCGTTGTGCCAGCGGTCCCACAGAGGTGGGCCCGCGGAGACGTATTCGGCGATGCCGTATCGCTTGTGGTGGCGCAGCGCTTCGAGGAGCCGCGGATCGGTCTGAGTCTCGGTGCGAGCGAGTTCGCCGTCGCTCCATCTGCGTCGCAGGTCGATGATGTGGGCAGCCTTGAGTACGGGGTCGCTGAGATCGATCCGGGAATAGGCGTCGTCCCCCTTCGCTGTTCCTGTCTGCCGAGGCGCGCGACGGTCGTACTCCGACAGCCGCATGGTGGCGAGGAGGACGGCTCGCAGACGGACCAGCTCACGCAGGACGACCTGATCGAGCAGGGACGGACCCAGGTAGTGCTCAAGGTCGTCCAACCACACCACGCACTGATGACCTCGGCGGGACAGGGCGCGGGCCTCTTCGACGCAGGAGTCCAGCGACATGCCGCGCCCGGGGATCAGCAACCCCCGGTCGGACAGCGCACGGGACATCGCTTCGAACGCCGCACGGGACTTGCCGGCGGTGGAATCCCCTCTGATCAGGACCAGACCGCCGCCGACCGCTGCCGCTTCGAGGGCCGTATCGATCTCGTGGTCGGCGTCTCTTTCGACGTAGGGCGGCACCGGACCGTGCTCTGCCGACTTACGTGCCTGGCGTACGCCCAGCAGGACGGGGTCGGCATCACACACGAGGGTGTGTGAGGAGTTGGGCTCGGCCGATGACGAGGGCATGGACGGCTCTGCCGTTGTGCCCCTGTAGAGACCCTGCCATCTCTTTTGGTTCCAAGAGAGGCCGGACAGCTGACTGACGGTGGTGAGGAGGCTTTCCAGCGCCGCCCAACTCTGCGGCCGACTCTGCCCGGTCTGCCAACTGCTCAGCGTCGTCCGAGTCAGGCGTATGCGCCGAGACTTCCGCGACGCTTCGTCGATACGGTCGAGCGTGAGTCCGGAGTCAGAAATGTGGCTCCGCACTGCCGCACCGAACTCTGGGTACTTCGCTTCCTTCGCCATACGCCCCCCGACAGCTTCAGCCCAATCCTGCCACCAACTGGAACGACGAGTCCGACAGATACTGCGAGCTGTACTCGAAGCGTTCCAGGCGGATCACGAAGTTGCTGTGGCGCAGGAAGTAGCCGGGGTAGTTCACCGACTCCAGCATCGTCGCGCTGGTGTAGGCGGCGTCCCGGGGGCAGAACGTGGCGTCCTGCCGGAAGAGGGACGAGCCGTCGTCGCGGTCGGCCCGCAGGACGAAGCTGCGGTGGCGCAGGTACTTGCCGTCATGGGTGGTGAACGAGTAACACGAGGCGTTCGCCAGGCCCTTGACCTGCTTGAAGGTGGAATCCTCGCGGGATTCCGCACCGCGGACCGGGTCCAGGCCCACATAGCCGTCGTCCACGTGCCAGAAGCGGTCGGGGTAGTTGACCGAGCGGACCGAGCGGTAGGTCACCGAGGGCTTCGGCTTGGCCGGACTGCCCTTGGAAGCCGTGGGCTTGGGCGGCTTCGGGGTGGGCGTGACCGCGACGGTCGGGCCGGTGCCCTGCTGCCGGGGGCCCCGGGGAGTGGGGGACACCGACGAAAGGCCGCTGTCGCCCTGTGGCGCCGTGGTCGTCACGGGCTGCGAGGAGAAGGAGATCAGGCCTCCTTCGTCCCGTGCGGTTTTTGACGAATCGTCACCTCTGTTGTCGGTGGCGGCTATCGCCGCGACGCAGGCAATGATCGTGGCCACCGCCAGCGCCCCGGCGAGATAGAGCCGTCGGGTGCCGGGTGTGCGGGAGGTGTCCAACGTCCAGCCGTTCTCCCAGGGGCGGTTCTGGGGCGGCCGGGACTTCTCTTCGGGCATGCGCTGTTCCTCCGGCGCGACGCGAGGCGACGTGCCGCTGCTGTGGTGGCGCGGTATGTGAATGGTGAAACACAAGTGGTTCGGAGGAACACTAGTGGTTGCCGGCGGTCCCGAGCAGCCCTTTGAACCGGCCGGTTTCCACATTCCCCGCTCAGCGGACTCTCGGCCCGCTCATATGCGGCGACGGCGACCCGCCGTTATGTACGCTCGTACACATGGGATACCTGCTGCTCGCCGGAGCCATCGCTGCCGAGGTCGGAGCGACCACGGCCATGAAGTACACCGAGGGCTTCAGCCGGCTCGGGCCCTCCCTGCTGACCGTGCTCGGGTACGTCCTCTCCTTCGCGCTGCTCGCCCAGACACTGAAGACGGTGTCGGTCGGCACCGCCTACGCGATCTGGGCCGGAGCGGGCACCGCGGCCATCGCCGCGATCGGGATGGTCTTCCTCGGGGAGGGGATGACGGTCACCAAGGCCGCCGGGATCGCGCTGATCATCGTGGGCGTCGTGGTCCTGAACCTGGGCGGGGCGCACTGATGGCCCGGCGATACGACCCCGAGCGCCGGCAGCGGATCATCGACGCCGCCATCCGGGTCGTGGGGGAGAAGGGGCTCGCGGGGCTCAGCCACCGCAGCGCCGCCGCGGCAGCCGATGTGCCGCTCGGATCGACGACGTACCACTTCAAGAGTCTCGACGAGCTGATGGTCGCCGCGCTGCGCCAGGCCAGCGAGGGCTTCGCCAAGGCGGTTGCCGCGCACGGCGCCCTGGACGACCCCGGCGGTGACCTGGCCGCCGGGCTCGCCCGGGTCCTCGGCGACTGGCTCGGCGGCGACCGCACCGGCGTCGAGCTGGAGTACGAGCTCTACCTCGCCGCCCTGCGCCGCCCCGCCCTGCGCCCTGTCGCCGCGGAGTGGGCCGACGACCTCGCCGAACGCCTCGCCCGCCGCACGGACCGGGTCACGGCACGGGCGCTGGTCGCGCTGATGGACGGGATCTGTCTCCAGGTACTGCTGACCGGGGCGCCGTACGACGAGGAGTATGCGCGGGAGGTGCTGGCGCGGGTGATCCCGGACGGGACCCGGGTGATGCGCTGAGATTCCCGCGCCGGCCGTGAACTCTTCGCGGCCCATCGGGCAACAGGGGGTGTCACGCACACCGACGAACCAGGGGGAGCCTTGTGAGTGGGCCACCGTCGTCCACGGCACGGACGGAGGGCGACGCGGAGGTCGTCGCCCGGTCGCTGGCGCAGCCGGAGCTGTTCGCGCGGCTCTACGACCGCTACGCGCCGGACATCCACCGGTACGCGGCCCGCCGCCTCGGTGACGGTGCGGCCGACGACATCACGTCGGACACCTTCCTCGTCGCGTTCCGGATCCGCTCCCGCTACGACCTGGCACGCCCCAACGCCCGTCCCTGGCTGTACGGCATAGCGGGCAACCTCATCGGCAAGCAGCGCCGCTCCGAGGTCCGGGCACTGAAGGCGCTGGCCCGCAGCGGGCAGGACCCCCTCGCCGCGTCCTGGAGCGAGTCCTGGGTCGAGGACACGGACAGCAGGATCGCCGCCCAGGGACCGCTCGCCGGCGCCCTCGCCGCCCTGTCGGCCGCGGACCGGCATGTCCTGCTGCTCGTCGCCTGGGCCGACCTCACCTACCAGGAGGTCGCCGAGGCCCTGGACATCCCGGTCGGCACCGTGCGCTCCCGGCTCAACCGGGCGCGCCGCAAGGTGCGTACGACGCTGGGCGCCGATCCCGCATTCGTGAGCGACGCGGCGGAGGTGGCGTAGCGATGGACGAGATGACGAAGGTGCGTGAACTGCGCGCCCAGGCGCAGGTGCCCGACCGCGCGCGGCTCGCGCCGGGACGGGCACGGCTGCTGGAGGCGGCGCGGGCCGGAGAACGGCGGCGGGCGCTGTGGCGGCGCCGGGAGTTCGTGATCGTCGCCGTCGTGGCCGCGGTGACCGCCGTCGCCGTGACCGCGGCCCTGCTGGCGGGCGGGGGCGGCGGACGGAAGGTACAGCCCGCCGTCACCCCCACGGTGTCCCTGAAGGGCGTGAGCGCGGCCGACCTCCTGCGGCGGGCCGCCGACGTGGTCGCCGCGGAGCCGGACGGCCCGGTGCCGGCCGCCGGGCAGTGGATCTACACCAAGGCGGCGCAGGAACCGCTCGACGAGCAGGCACTGCACGCGGAGGGTGCGGTGAAGCTGCTGGCGGGTCCGCAGGAGAACTGGATCCGCTACGACGGCACCGCGATGGCCACGATGGAGCTCGACCGCACGGGCTCCGAGCTCCACCTCACCACCAGGGCGATGCATCTGGAGAACGGCGGTGAGGGGGACGACCGGTCGGCGCGCGAGATGTACCGGGTCCTGGCCGCGCTGCCCGCCGACGGTGAGCAGACCCTGCGGGCGCTGCGCGAGAAGAACGCCATCGCCGATCCCAAGGGGGTGTCCCAGGCGGAGAACGACTACACCGAGATCAGTGTCCTCCTCGGCGCCGATGTGCTGCCGTCCAAGGGGCTGGCCTCGCTCTACCGGGCGCTGGCGACCCTGCCGGGCGGGACGGTCGTCGACCACCTGGTCGAGACCGCTTCCGGACGCCGGGTGATCGCCCTGGAACACCACGCGCGGTCCGCCGACGCCGAGAGCGGGGCGACGATGCGGGACCAGTGGCTGATCGATCCGCAGACCTACCGGATCGTCGGCATGCGCCTGGTCCTCGGCGAGAAGGTGGTCGGCGGCAACTCGCTCCTCGCGAGGGCGGTGGTCGACAAGGCGGGGGAACGCGGCTGACCCGCCCCCGGACCGGGCGGCCCGCACCACCGGGGAGTGCGGGCCGCCCATCACCCGAGACGCCCCGTGTACGGGTTCGCGTACCGTGCCCCGTGCCGGTTAGGTTTCCCTCATGACCGACACGACTGCTCCGCGCACCACCGGCGCCATCGCCGCAGGCCTCGCCACCGTCGCCGCCGACGGCACCGTCCTCGACACCTGGTTCCCCGCTCCCGAGCTCTCCGCCGAACCCGGCCCGGCCGGCACCGAGCGGCTCTCGGCCGACCGGGCCGTGGAACTGCTCGGCGAAGGCGCCGCCAAGGCGATCGGACCGGACGCCCGCCGTGGCGTCGAGGTGATCGCGGTCCGCACGGTCATCGCCTCCCTCGACGACAAGCCGCTCGACACGCACGACGCCTACCTGCGTCTGCACCTGCTCTCGCACCGTCTGGTCCAGCCGCACGGCCAGAGCCTGGACGGCATCTTCGGTCTCCTGCCCAACGTCGCTTGGACCTCGCTCGGCCCGGTCGCCGTCGACGAGATCGAGAAGGTGCGCCTCAACGCCCGCGCCGAGGGCCTGCACCTCGCGGTGACGAGCGTCGACAAGTTCCCGCGCATGACGGACTACGTGGCTCCCAAGGGCGTCCGCATCGCCGACGCCGACCGGGTCCGTCTCGGCGCGCACCTCGCCGCGGGCACCACCGTCATGCACGAGGGCTTCGTCAACTTCAACGCGGGCACGCTCGGCACGTCGATGGTCGAGGGCCGCATCTCGGCCGGTGTCGTGGTCGGCGACGGCTCGGACATCGGCGGCGGCGCCTCCACCATGGGCACGCTCTCCGGCGGCGGCAACGTCCGCATCACCATCGGCGAGCGCTGCCTGATCGGCGCCGAGGCGGGCGTCGGCATCGCGCTCGGCGACGAGTGCGTCGTCGAGGCCGGTCTCTACGTCACCGCGGGCACCCGGGTCACCATGCCCGACGGCCAGATCGTCAAGGCCCGCGAGCTCAGCGGCGCCTCGAACATCCTCTTCCGCCGCAACTCCGTCACCGGCACGGTCGAGGCCCGCCCGAACAACGCGGTCTGGGGCGGCCTCAACGACGTCCTGCACAGCCACAACTGAGCCCGCGAAACTGATCCGCGCCACCGAAAGTCGCCGCAGAGGACGGAGTTCCTCCGCGGCGACTTTTTTTCGTGGGGGTGGCATAGCGGCGGCGACCCGCACGCGTCACAAGGGTCGGAGGGGCGGCGCACAGGTGTCGCCGGGGAAGAGAAGGTGACGATGAATGCCGAAGGGCTGGAGAGTTTCCGGGACTTCGTGGACAGCAGGTCGTCCGCTCTGCTGAAGACCGCCGTGCTGCTGTGCGGCGGAGACCGGCACGCCGGTGAGGACCTGCTGCAGAACGCTCTGGTGAAGGCGGCCGGGCGGTGGCAGAAGATCGACGAACCGGAGGCCTACGTACGGCAGGTCCTCTACCGCCAGCAGGTCAGCCGCTGGCGGCTGAAGTGGCCCCGCCGGGAGGTCAGTGTCGCCGAGCCGCCCGAACCGCCGGGCACCGGCGAGCCCGGCCCCGACACCGCCGCCGCGGCCGAACTGCGCCTGGTGATACGCGAGGCCCTCGCCCGGCTCACCGCACGCCAGCGCACCGTGCTGGTGCTGCGCTACTTCGAGGACCTGCCCGAGGCCGACGTGGCCCGGCTGCTCGGCTGCTCGGTCGGCACCGTGCGGTCCACCACCCACCGTTCGCTGGCCCGGCTGCGTCAGCTAGCCCCCGAACTGGCCGCCCTCGGGCCCGCGGCGGCTGAGCGGTTCGACTCCCGTGACCACTCGCCCGTGGAGGTGCGTTCGTGAACGTCGACGACATCGTGCGCGACGCACTGCGCGAGCAGGCCGCCGAACAGTCCCCGGCGGCAGTGGGATTCGCCGACCGGGTGTTCGCCGTCCGGCGCCGCCGCCGCAACCGCAGGATCGTGGCCGCCGCCGTGACCGCGGTCGCCGTGGTCGCCGTCGGGGTGGCGGTGCCGCTGCTGGACTCCGGCAAGGAGGACGTGCGGCCCTCGGGCGGCGGCGGGGTCGTGGTGGAGAAGAAGACCAAGGCCCACCCCGACCAGTCCCCGCCGCGAGAGGAGATCTCCGTCGGGGGCACGACCCTGGCCGGGTACTTCGTCCCGAAGACGGTCGAGAAGACCGCGGAGACCGCCGTCTACCAGCGCACTTACCACCTGCTGAACCCGAAGACCGGCAAGTACGCCAGGGCCGCGGACTGGTCCTGGGTCGCGGTCGCCCCCGGGGCGAAGACCGCCGCCGTCCTCGAACAGGACCTGCCCGCCTCCCGGATCGGTCTGCTCGACCTGACCACCGGCACGGTCCAGCGGTGGATCCCGGTCGACCACGGCGTCGGCGGACTCGCCTTCTCCCGCGACGGCCGCCGACTGGTCGCGACGACGTACGGCAAGAACCCCGATCGGCTCATCAAGACGCAGGGCTCCGACGGCTGGGATCAGGAGGGGACGTCGAGCCGCACCGGCTTCTACGTCCTCGACGTGGCCTCCGGGAAGGGCGCCTGGAGCGAGGTGAAGCTCGCCTCCGACGACGGCGAGCTCGGGGGTGGCTTCCTCAACGCCCGCCAGGACTTCGCCCTCACCGACGACGGCCGGCACATCTGGGCCGGGAACCCGATGGGGGACATCGGCAAGGAGTTCTGGGACCTCAAGGGCGTCAAGGTCCCCACGCCCGCGCCGGACAGGTACCTGGAGTGGTTCGTCGACGCGGGCAAGTCGCCCAGCGGCATGCTCGTCGCCGGTGACTTCGCGGGCAGGAAGTGGAAGACCTCCTCCTGGGTCCTCGACGCCAAGACCGGCGCCAGGACCGAGGTGCGTGGGCAGCAGTTGCTGGCCTGGGTGGGCAACAAGCAGCTCATCGCCTGGGACATCGGCGAGAACGACAAGAGCGAGTTCCATCAGCGGCTCGTCCTGGTCACCGTCGGCAGCGACAAGGAGGTCCCGCTCAGTGGCTTCCGCGAGGGCAACGACGGGGCCGCCGGGCGCTGGGAGCCGCTGTTCGCCCAGCCCTGATCAGGCGGCCACGAGGCGTTCGTACTCCGCCAGCAGCCCGTCGGCCGTCTCCCGGTCGGCGGGCCGCAGCGGGGCGCGGACCGGGCCCGCCGGCAGACCGAGCGCGTTGAGGAGGGCCTTGGCAGTGACCGTGCCGGGCAGGCCCGCCGACATCATCGCCTCGATCAGCGGCGTGGCCCGTTGTTGGAGGCGGGCGGACACGGGGGTGTCGCCCGCCTCGAACGTGTCCAGGACCGCGCGGAGTTCGGCCGGGACCACGTTGGCCACCGTGCTGACGTACCCCGTCCCGCCCACCGCGTACAGGGCGAGGATGTGCTCGTCGCAGCCCGCGTAGTACGCCAACTCCGTGCGGTCCAGGACCTTCTGGGCGCCCAGGAAGTCGTAGGAACAGTCCTTGACCGCGACGATCCGGGGATGTTCGGCGAGCCGGATCATCGTCTCCGGTTCGATGCGGGTGCCGGTGCGGCCCGGGATGTCGTAGAGCATGACGGGCAGTGCGCAGGCGTCCGCGATTTCGCGGAAGTGGGCCTCCAGCGCGTCCTGCGGCGGCCTGCTGTAGTAGGGGCTGACCACCAGCACCCCGTCCGCGCCCGCCTTCTCGGCGTCGAGGGCCAGCTCCACGGTGTGCCGGGTGTCGAAGGTGCCCACCCCCGCCACCACCGGCGTCCCCGCGCCCACCGCCTCCCGCACCGCCGTCACCAGCGCCGCCTTCTCCGCGTCCGTCGTGGTCGGCGACTCACCCGTCGTGCCGGACAGCACGAGGCCGTCGCAGCCCTCGGCCACCAGCCGCGCGGCCAGCCGCTGAGCGCCGTCGAGATCGAGCGAGCCCTCCTCGGTGAAGGGGGTGATCATGGCGCAGAGGGCGCGGCCGAAAGGGGGCGAAGTCGTCATGGCAGCAGTCTCGGCCCCCCGACGGTGAAGCTCCACTTAATTCTTCTACGAGGCAATGCGAAGGGTTGCTACGGCGTCCGGGGTGGCCCTATGGGCATTGCGGCCCTCATGGGTCACCATGGCGAGAAGGACCCCTGTGTGTGGGAGGCGTCATGAAGCTCGGCAAGGCACTGGCCACCGGAGTCGCCGAGGAGCGGCCGCAGATCCAGGACGAGGAGCTCGAACTTCCGGAGGAGATCAAGGAACTGAAGGCCCCCGGAGAGGTTCCGGCGGCCCGATGAGACTGCGGCTTCCGGAGGAACGACCGACGGAGCCGCCGACCGGATACAAGATCGCCCACCCGGTGCTGTCCCAGGACGGCACCCGGGCCGGGTTCACCGGTGTGTCGCTCGGCGGCGCGCGGCCGTACGGAGTCCTGGCCGACGCGTCCTGCGTCTACGGCCTGCGGCACCGGGCGCCGAACCGCCGCTGCGACTGCGGCTTCCACTGTGTGCACGACCGCCCGGCGGCGGAGGCCCTGCTGTGCACGGCCGAGCACCGCACGGCCGTCCTCCTCGACGTCCTGGTCCTCGGCCGCTACCTCCGCTTCGAGCGCGGCTTCCGCTACGCCCGCCAGCGGGTGCGCACCGCCACCGTCGGACCCTGCGCCTGCGGCACGGTCGCGGCGGCCCTCGCCGACGCCGGCTGGGGCAGACCCGGCTGGCGGGCCCTGGTCCCCTCCTGCGCGGGCTGCCTGCGCGGACGTACGGCCGTCTCGCTCGCCGGGTTCGCCCGGCTGGCCGGAGAGGGGCTGCGGGTGGTGGCACGGCCGGCCGCCGTCGAGCCCGGTGATCCCGGTCTGTCCCAGGAGCTCGGAGTGCCCGAACTCGCCGCCGAGGCAGCCCTGTTGCAGGCCCGGCTCGACTGGTTCCAGAGCCAGCTGGCCCGGCTCGGACAGCGCGGCCCGGACGGCGGCCCGCAGGTGGGGTAGCGGGGGCCGGGCCGGGTACCCGGGTGGTCCGATCGAGAGGAGGCGGAACACGTGACCGGAACCACGGCCCCCAGGCCGGCGCAAGACGAACATCACTCGGTGGGCGAACTCGTCGGACAGGCCAGCGAACAGGTCTCCCGGCTGGTACGGCAGGAAGTCGCCCTCGCGAAGGAGGAGCTGGCCGAGAAGGGCCGGCGGGCCGGGAAGGGCGGCGGGCTGCTCGGTGCCGCCGGTGCCTTCGCCTACGCGGGGCTGCTCGCCCTGGCCGGAACGGCCACCGCCGCGCTCTCACTGGTGCTGTCGGTGTGGGCCTCGGCGCTGATCGTGACGGCTGTGCTGTTCGTGATCGCGGGGGTGCTCGCCGCCCTCGGTCGCGCCCAGCTGCGCCGTGCCACACCCCCGACGCCCGAGGAGGCCCTCGGCAGCGTCAAGGCGGACGTCGAGGAGATCAGGGAAAGGGCGCACCGATGACGGACAGGACGAGCGGCGAGCCCCCCGCGACGGGGGCCAAGGGACCCGATGAGCTGCGGCGCCAGATCGAGCGGACCCGCACTGAACTCGGCGATACGGTGGAGGAGCTGGCAGGAAAGATGGACGTGAAGGGGCGCGCGCGGGCCCGTGCGGCAGACCTCAGGGACAAGGCGGGCGCGATGACCGTGCAGCTGCGCAGCAGCGCGGCGCAGGCCGGTCACACCGTGCATGACAAGGCCACGCAGGCCGGCCACAAGGTCCAGGAACGGGCGGTCAGGACCGGTCACCAGGTCCAGGACCGGACACAGCGGGCGGGCCGGCTCACCCAGGGCAAGGCATCGGAGACGAGTGCCGCGCTGGAGCGCAGGGCGCAGCACGAGGTGCCCGGGCCGGCCCGGCCGCTGGTCATGGCGGTGGTACGGCATCCACGGCCGGCGCTGATCGTCGGCGCGGCCCTGGCCGCGATCGTCGTCGTGTCGTGGCGGTACCCGAAGAAGTAGGCCCTGAAGAAGTAGGCCCCGGAGAAGTAGGCCTCGGTACGCCGAAGGCCCGACGTGGGCGGCACCCGGAGCCAGGGTGCCGCCCACGTCGGCGCGTGCGCGTGCCGGATGATCGCGGCCGGCTCACCTGCTCCGGGCCGCCCGGGCCGCCCGGGCCGCCCGCAACCTCGGCGGCCACTTCCGTGTGTCCCGGGGCTCCACATACGGCTCCTGGGTCGGCCCGGCCGCGCCGGAGGCGATCGCCCGCTCCCGCGCCAGCTCCGCGTCGAACTCCAGGCCCAGCAGGATCGCCAGGTTCGTCAGCCAGAGCCACACCAGGAAGACGATGGCGCCGGCGAGGGTGCCGTACGTCTTGTTGTACGAACCGAAGTTGGCGGCGTAGAGGGCGAAACCCGCGGAGGCGGCGAGCCAGACCAGGGTGGCGATGACACTCCCCGGGGAGATCCAGCTGAAGCCGCGGCCGCGGACGTTGGGGGCGGCCCAGTACAGCAGCCCGATCATCATGACGACCAGGAGCAGCAGCACCGGCCACTTGGCCACGCCCCAGATCGCGATCGCCGCGTCCCCGAACCCCACCGCCCTGCCCGCCCGTTCGGCCAGCGGACCCGTGAACACCACGATCAGCGCGCTCGCCGCCAGCATCAGCATCAGCGTCACGGTCAGCGCCAGCCGCAGCGGTGTCAGCTTCCACACCGGGCGGCCCTCGGGGAGGTCGTACACCGCGTTGGACGTACGGATGAACGCGGCGACGTACCCGGAGGCGGACCACAGCGCGGCCAGCAGTCCGAGGATCGCAAGGACGCTGCCCGTGCCGCCGCTGTCGCCGAGCTGGACCACCGCGTCCCGCAGGATGTCCCGGGCCGGGCCCGGTGCGAGGTCCCCGATGTTGTCCAGGATCTTGTCCGTGGCGCGCTGTCCCACCACGCCCAGCAGGGAGACCATCACCAGCAGGGCGGGAAACAGCGACAGGACGCTGTAGTACGTCAACGCCGCCGCTCGGTCAGCGAGTTCGTCGTCCAGCAACTCCTTCCCCGTGCGCCGCAGCACCGCCCGCCAGGAGCTCGCGGGCAACTTGGAAGGGCTGCTGGGCTGGTCGTCGGCCTGCTCGTCCATGTCGTGGCGGGTCTCCCGAAACCCCCTTCCGAATCTCCGGCTTGACCTGAATCGTGGTTGAGGTCGGAGGGTGGTCGGCATGACACGTCGTACCGACACCCACCCCGACCTGACCGACCCTCGCGTCGGTGCTTCCTTCTTCAGCCACTGGCGTGCGGGCACCCCCCTGCGCCAGCGGCAGACCGTCGAGGCCGTCGCCGCCGTCTGGGAGCGGCGGCCCTGGCCCGCCGACGGCCTGCTCGGCTATCACCTCTACAGCGGGCACGACACCGCCACCCTGATGCACTACTCGCAGTGGACGAGCGAGCAGGCCTACGATGCCTTCGTCAAGACGCACCGGCAGGAGCGGGTGGACGAGATCGACACCGTCGTTCCGGGCATCGAGCGCCTCAGCCTCGGCCGCTACCGGCACTACCGCAGCGCCGCCCGGGACGGTGACCCGCGCGTCCCCGGCTGCATCGTGATCGTCGACATCGAGTTCGACGGACCCGACCCCGACCGGCAGCGCGCCTGGGTGGACGCCGTCCTCGACGGACTGGAGAGCGAGCCCAATCCGCACCCCGGCGGTATCAGCGGCCACTTCCACCTCAGCACCGACGGCACCCGCGTCCTCAACTACGCCGAGTGGGAGAGCGCCCAGGCCCACCTCGACGCGCTCGCCGCGCCGGGACCCGGGATCGGCTCGGCCTCGGACCGCTGGGAGCGCGTGCAGACCTGGCCGGGGCTGAAGAGCAGCGTGGTCAGTCGGTACGACCACGCCCTCGGGCTGATTCCCGGCTAGGGCGTCCCATGGCCCCACCGAAAACTCGAACCGTCTGGACAAAAAAAGTGTTCGGTGAGACGGTGGACCCATGCTGGACGTCACCGTGATCGAGGACCCCGAGGCCGCAGCCGTCTCCCTGGACCCCATAAGGGCGAGGCTGCTCGCCGAGCTGGCGGCCGGCCCCGCGTCGGCCGCCATGCTGGCCGGCAAGGTCGGACTGCCCCGGCAGAAGGTGAACTACCACCTGAAGGCGCTGGAGCGGCACGGCCTGGTCGAGCTCGCGGGGGAGCGCCGCAAGGGCAACGTCACCGAGCGGCTGATGCGGGCGACCGCGGCGTCGTACGTGATCTCACCGCTCGCCCTCGCCGCCGTGCAGCCCGACCCGGACCGCTTCCGCGACCAGCTCTCCGCGCGCTGGCTCCTCGCGCTCGGAGCCCGCCTGGTGCGGGACGTCGGCTCGCTGATCACCGGCGCGACGAAGGCCCGCAAGCGGCTGGCGACGTACGCGCTGGACGGCGAGGTGCGCTTCGCCTCGGCCGCCGAACGGGCCGCGTTCATCGAGGAGTTGACGGTCGGAGTCACGGGCCTGATCCGCAAGTACGACGCCCCGGACGCCGAGGGGGGCCGTGATCACCGGATCGTGGTGGCCGTCCATCCCACGCTGAAACAGAGCGAGTTGGAGTAGATCATGTCCAAAGAGTTCGAGATCGCCCGCGAGTTCGAGGTCGACGCCACGCCCGAGCAGGTGTGGGAGGCGATCACCACCGGCACCGGCGGCTATCTGTGGCCTATGGAGCCGCCCGAGCCCCGCGTCGGCGGCAAGGGCCCCTTCGGGTCCACGGTCACCGCCTGGGACCCGCCGCACCGCTACACCAACCGGATCGAGGACGTCGACGGCATCTCCGAGCAGAGCCTCAACCAGCTCGAGTACACCGTCGAACCCCGCGACGAGGGCCGGCGGGCCTGGGTGCGGTACGTGCACAGCGGGATCTTCGTCGACGACTGGGACAACCAGTACGACGGCGCCGCCAAGCACACCGACTTCTATCTGCACACCCTGCGCGAGTACCTGACCCACTTCGCGCCCCGCCCGGCCGCCTTCGCGACCTTCGACGGACCCGAGGCGTCCAAGGCCCCCGACGCCCTCACCGCCGTGGGACGAGCCCTCGGCGTCGGCGAGGACGTGGCCGCCGGCACGCGCGTGACGGTCCACGGCCCGGACACCTTCGACGCCGTGGTCGACTTCCGCAACCCCTACTTCATCGGGCTGCGCACCGACCGGTCACTCACCCGTGTCTTCGGGCGCAACCACTGGGGCCACCCGGTCGGGATCTCCCTGCACGACTTCTCGGCGGACGCCGACATCAAGGAGTGCGAGAACGAGTGGCAGGCCTGGCTGAACGGGGTGTTCAACCAGGCCTGACCATCGCGGAGTTACGGCCCTCGGGACGTTACGGCCCTCGGGGAGTTACGGCTTGAAGCGCAGCACCTGCGGGTCGTGGTCGCTGATCTGGTCGTGGAACTCCGAGTTGATGTGCACGCTGTCGTACTCGAAGTCGCAGCCGCGCCGGATCGACGGGCTGACCAGGATCTGGTCCAGGACCTGCTGGTTGCCCTGGTAGTCGTAGCTGTAACGCTCGCTCCTGGGCAGCGACTTGATCGCCGACCACAGCTCGCCGTCGCCCTCCAGGATCTTCGCCGTGTCGGAGAACTCGAAGTCGTTGATGTCGCCGAGGGCGATGACGTCCGCGTTCTTCTGGGTGTCGAGGATGTCCTTGACGAAAGCGTTGACCAGGGTCGCCTGCTGGTGGCGCTGGATCTCCGAACTGCGCGGCACCGGCTGGGTCGCCGAGGTCAGACCGAAGTCGCCGCCCTTGGAGTTGAGGTGGTTGGCGATCACGAAGACCGTGCGGCCACGGAAGACGAACTCACCGGCCAGCGGCTTGCGGCTGGACTTCCAGGCCGCGTTCGCGGGGTCGATCCGGCCCGGGGAGGCCGTCAGCTGCGCCTTGCCGTGGACCTTGGTGACGCCTACCGCCGTGGTGGCGTCGCCGCCCGCGCGGTCCGTGAAGGAGACACGCTCCGGGTTGAACAGGAACACCTGGCGGATGTTGCCGCCCGGCTCGCCGCCGTCGGTGTCGTTGGCCGGGTCGATCGAGCGCGACTCGTACCTCGGGCCGCCCGCCGCCACGATCGCGTCGATCAGCTTGTTCACCGTCACGTCGGCGGCGGTCGTGCCGTCGTCCTTCGCGCCGTTGTTGTCCTGGATCTCCTCCAGGGACACGATGTCGGGCGACTTCAGGTTGTTCACGATCGCGGAGGCGTGCTCCTCGAAGGTGGCGTCGGTCGGGTCGAGGTTCTCGACGTTGTACGTCGCGACCGCGAGCTCGCCGTTCTTCTGCTTCTGCGTGGTCTCCCGCGCGAGGCCGGCGCTCTTCAGCGTGCCGATCTCGTTCGCCACCAGGGTGTAGCCGCCGAACTGGTTGTAGTCCAGCGGGCCCGCAGTGGAGCCGGTGAGGACGTCACCGACGTTCGCGACGGGGAAGGCCGAGGTCGCGCCCAGCGACTGGATCTGCAGCCGGCCGGTGTTCTGCGAGCTGTAGGAGCCGTAGAGCGTGCCACCGCGCGCCGTGGCGTTCTCGCGCGGCTTCACCGTCACCCACAGCTCGGTGTACGGGTCGCTCGCGCCGACCACGCGGGTGTCGGCGACCTTGACGTTCATGCCCTCCAGGGACTCGTAGAAGTCCAGGGCGTACTTCTTCGGCTGCAGGGTCAGGCCGTTGATCGAGTTGCCCGCGGCGGCGTCGCCCTGCGGGGCGTACGCGGCCGGCACCGACCTCGCGTCGATCACCGTGGCCGCCGGGACCGCGTTGCCGCTGGAGACGACCGTGACGGTCGGCTTGGTTATCTCGGTCACCGACTGGTTCCCGGTGGAGGTGCCGCCCGGGACGTACTCCGAGACCGTGCCGGTGACCGTCACGGCGTCGCCCACGGCGACCTTCGGGGCGGAGCTGGTGAAGACGAAGACGCCCTCACTGGTGGCCGGGTCGGCGTCGGGGTTCGGATCCTGGATCCAGAAACCCTTGGAGGAGCCGTAGGTGCGTACACCGGTGACGATTCCGGCCACATCCGTGACCTTCTGACCGGCGTACGGGGACATCCGGGTCGCGCCCTGGATGTCATGGATGCTCACCGCGGCCGCGTGGGCGGGCGAGACGAGGACGACGGTGGAGGCCGCCGACAGGGCGGCGACGGTGAGCGCGGCGAGACGCGCGGACTTCTTGCTCGGCAACGGGATCCCTCCGGGGACGAACGTAGGCGCCTGGGACGAGGGTGAACGTGAAGCGGGGGAGCCGCGACCTGTGGGGCGGTGGCGACGCGCGTAGAAAAATACAGTGAACAGATGTCCGCCGGATTTCTACGCGCGTCAATCTCCTGCCTGCTCAGTCCAGTTGTCAAGGTTTCAGCCATGTACGGACCCCGTCGGGGAGATGAACCGGGCGGCATAGGTGGATATCCGTCTACGCTGAGCGGCTGAGTGGCACGACGCGTCCGAGGAGAACCAGCCGATGTCAGACAGCTCCCCCCTGCCGCCGGTGCGGCTGCACCCCGAAGCGGAGCTGGCGCGGGACGCCCTGTCCACGCCGTTGCTCGCCCGGGCCGCCCGGCTCGCCCGCTGGGCCGGCGAGGACACGCGGGTCGACGCCGGGGGCGGACTCGTCGAGGAGCAGCTGCCCGCGGCGGCCGCGCACCTCCAGCTGACCGGGGACGACGCGGCCGCCCACGCGAGCGAGGCCTGGCGGATCGCCGTGGACACCGGGCTCGTCGAGATCGTCGACGAGGAGGAGGGCACGGTCACCGCGGGCGCGGACCTGGCCCTGCTGTCCGGAGCCCCGCAGGACGTGCTCAGCGTGTGGCTGACGGCGCTGGAGACGGCGCTGGCCGACGCGAGTGTGCCGGATCTGGACGATCTGGTCGACGCCCTGGACGAGGACGGCGAGGTCGACTTCGCCTCCCTGGACTGGGACCCGCGGGCCGAGCAGGAGTTCCTCGACGGCGTGCTCGGCAACCTCTACCTGCTCACGGTCGGCGCCGACGGACCGGTACCCCTGCCCGCGCTCGCCGCGTCGATGATCGTGCCGAGCGACATGGGCGAGCCCACCAACGACGTCCTGGAGCAGGTGTCCGATGCGATGATGCGGCTGGACGACCAGTTCCGGGTCCTGGAGCCGGTCGGGATCGTCGAGTACCAGCCCGTCGACGAGGCGCTGATGGCCGACACCGACGAGGAGCCCGCCGCGGTCGTCGACGACACCGACGTCTCCCGGTACGGCATGGTCCGGCTGACCCCGCTCGGGCTGTACGGGCTGCGCTCGCGGCTGCTGGAGGCCGGAATCGCGGCCCCGGCCGTCGGCGACCTCGCCGACAAGGGGGCGGACGCACTGCTGGACGGGACCGCCGCGTTTCCTCCTTCGGCCGCCCAGGCCGAGACCGAGCAGTGGCTGGACCGGCGTGAACCCCTCGCCGCCGCACGGGAGTTGCTGGCAGCGGCCCGGGGCAGCGACGCCGGGGCGCCGCTGCGCAGGCTGCGGTGTCAGCAGGCGCTGTCGTTGGTCGGCGCGGTGGCCGAGCCCGCGTTGCGGGAGGTCCTCGACGACGCCGAGCTGGGCGGGCTGGCCCGGGTCTGGCTGACCGAGCGCGGGTTCGGGGACGTGCCCGCGCCGTCCCAGGACCTGGTGTTCTGGCTGACCGTCGACACGATCGCCGCGCAGCTCGCCGCGGAGGGGAACTCCGAGGAGCTGCAGGGGCTGGTGGAGGGGCTGGCCCAGCAGCACGGTGGGTTCTTCGCGGCGGCCTGGCGGGTGGATCACCCGGCCACGGCGGATGTGCTGGAGGCGATGGGGCGGTTGCATCCGGACAAGAAGGTGGCCAAGGAGGCCCGTAAGGCGGCGTTCAAGGCGCGGTCGCAGCAGGGAGGTTGAGGTTGTGTCGCGGGTGCGGTGAGAGAGGGCTGGTCGCGCCGTTCCCCGCGCCCCTAGAGGGGCGCTTTCCGTTCCCTTTGTTGATTCATGGAACCGGGTGCACTGAAGTCTCCTGGCGTTCAACCGGTGTTCAGATGTGGGCGGGAGCGTAGCGCCGACCCGAGGTCCCCCACCCTCCACGGCATACCCACCGTCTCAGGAGACACCATGTCGCTCACCCGCAGGGACTTTGCTGCGAAATCCGCGATCACCGGGGCCGGTGTCGCACTGGCGGGCACGGTCGGCGCGCTCGCCACCGCCCCCAACGCGCTCGCGGCCACCGACGTCGAGAGCGCGGACGCGCAGTCCGCGGGCGCCCACGGCGGCGTCGGCTACGGCCCGCTGATCGCCGACCCCGACGGCCTGCTCGCGCTGCCCGCCGGGTTCAAGTACCGCGTCATCACCTACAGCGGCAAAACCAGGCTGGAGTCCGGCGAGTTCACCCCGTCCAACCACGACGGCACGGCCACCTTCTGCGGCCCCCGCGGCGCGACCCTCCTGGTCAACAACCACGAGCTCAAGGGCCCGCGTGCCAACTGGCCCCACCCCGTGCCGCTCACCGAGGGCCTCGTCTACGACCCCGCCGCCTCCGGTGGCTGCACGGTCGTCGAGGTCCGCCACGGCCATGTCGCCGAGTGGGTCGGCATCGCCGGCACCTCCACCAACTGCGCGGGCGGCAGCACCCCTTGGGGCACCTGGCTCACCGGCGAGGAGACCGAGGACAAGGCCGGCCAGAACGGCATGACCAAGGACCACGGCTACATCTTCGAGGTCGACCCCGAGGACCGCCGCGCCAACCGCGACCCCAAGCCCGTCAAGGCGTTCGGCCGGTACGCCCACGAGGCGGTCGTCATCGACCCCAAGCGCGGCCACGCCTACCTGACCGAGGACGCTTCCGGCCCCAACGGCCTGCTCTTCCGCTGGACCCCGCCGGCTGGCTTCCACCACGGCCGCGGCAAGCTGCGCACCCTCGCCGACAACGCGGGGGTCCTGCAGGCCTTCAAGTGCTTCGACTCCGGCGGCAAGTTCGTCGACGACCTCTCCCGCGCCACGAAGATCGGCACGGTGTACGGCGTCGACTGGGTCGACGTCCCCGACCGCGACGCCAAGTCGGTCTCCGTCCGCAAGCAGTTCACCGACGGCCAGGTCACCCGCGCCCGCAAGCTCGAGGGCATGTGGTGGGGCGACGGCGGCGCGTACGTCGTCTCCTCGTACGCCCGTGAGGAGAGCCCCGTCCAGCACGACGGCCAGGTCTGGTTCTACGACCCCAAGCGCCGCACCCTCACCCTCAAGGTCCTCCTCGGCGTCAACCCCGACCCGTCCAAGGACGGCGCCTTCGACGGCCCCGACAACATCACCGTCTCCCCGTACGGCGGCCTGGTCATCGCCGAGGACGGCGAGGGCGTCCAGCACCTGTTCGGGGCCACGGACAGCGGCCGCACCTACCCCATCGCCCGCAACGAACTGAACATCGGCACCGAAGAGGAGCCCGAGTACAGCGAGTTCACCGGCGTCACCTTCTCTCCCGACGGCCGGACGCTGTACGCCAACATCCAGACCCCGGGGATCATGCTGGCGATCACGGGGCCGTGGAAGCGGCAGCGTCGCTGACGCTCCGTCCCTCGATCTAGTGACCTTCACCCGAAGGCACTGAACTCATCACCCCATCGAAATACCGTTCCCTCATCGAACTGCTTATTGGCCGAGGTGGGCGGGGGTTGTGAGAGTGCAAGCACAGGGAGGAATCGCTGTGGGGTCTCGGGTATGGCTTCCCGATGGCTCGGTGCGCGCGATCGAAGAGGTAGTGGCGCAACGCCTCCCTGTGCTTTCCTTCAGTAAGGAATGGGACTCCAGGCCAGTTCGGTATGGAGCGAATCAAGGACCACGCGACCATTCGGTTGGCGAGCTCGTCTCAAGTTCCCCCGATGCCTGGCAGGGGGGTGACCTGAGAGAGGTGCGCAGCGTCAGGTTCGTTTCCGGTCGCATTATTGAAGCTTCGCTGGACCAGCGTTGGATTACCCAGCGACGGACAGGGCGACAAGCTTGGGAGTGGAAACGAACCAGTGATCTGGTTCCAGGAGATCGAATCCCGTTTCCGCTGACGACTGGGCGCTTTGGATCAGAGGGGGAAGCTCGCGACGGATATTTTGTCGGTGCCATGCTCGGTGATGGCGGGATGACATCTTGCACACCCGAATTTCATGGTGACCCTCTGGATGGTGCCGTGCAGTTCATGCGCGTGTTTGCTGCAGAACATGGGTGCGGTGTGCGTGAGATCCCGCAGGGGAGCATCGTCCGTGTACGGTTCCCTTTCCGGGCGGGTCATCGCAATCCCATCACGGATTGTCTCAGGCGTTTCGGTGTGTGGGGTCAGCGGTGCGACGAGAAGCAGCTCCCCGACCTGCGGTTGAGTCGCGAATTCTGGATCGGGTGCCTTTCAGGGCTTATTGACACCGATGGCTGTGTTCGCGAGCGGGTCAACCCGCGCGGCACAGCGCATGGTTCTGTCGAATTCGCCACGGTGTCACCTGTGCTGGCGATGCAGGTGTCCGACACACTCCTTCGCCTCGGGGTCGCCAACAGGGTACGGGTAGTCGAGAGGAAGAGGAACGTTGGGCACTTGGTGAACGGTTATGTAATTACGAGTAGACGGCCGATTAATATCGTGGAGATTTCACGAGCAACAGCGTTGGTCCGCCTGGCTGGGATTCTCAACCTTCGTATTGGATATAAGGCGCTCAAATTAAAAGGGCTGGCGCGTACGGTCGGTCATGTGGCTCCCGCAAAGAGTGAGATGCATGGGTACGACGAATCTGTGGCATTGGATCGGGTGAAAGACGTTTCGGTGTCAGCGGTCCGACGGGTGTTCGGGGTGACGGTGAATCCCTCGGGTTTGTTCGTGGTCAATGGTCTTGTGGTAGGGGCGATGCTTGAGCCAGGTCCTGTGGCCCCGTGACGAACGGCACTGAGCGCCCTTTCCTTATGGTTAACGGAAAGGGCGCTCAGGATGGTCGGTTACTTCCGACCGCCGATCCGCTTTCGGATCGCCTTGATGAGTTTCTTGTGGCGGTAGAGGATGGCTGCGATCACCATCAGAGCGGGGTATGCCACATCTCCGGATGCCACGATATGAATTTCCAGCATGAGTGCCTATCCCGACATGTCGAAGGAAGGCCTCATGCCTGAGATCAAGGGGAGCTCGCGAAGCTCTGCGCACCAGGCACGGGGTTAAAGATTGAACTTTGACCCGAAGTAAGCGTTGGAGCCCACGGTAGCAGGTGTCGTCCCGCAGCTGTCGCCGCGTACTGACCGGTCATCAGACAGGAGGGCGCATTGTCCCTTGTGCGCGAGCGAAACTGACATCTAACATTTCAGTTCATGGAAGCCCTACGACCCCTCGCCCGCACCCTTCTCCGCGACCGTGCCTACGCGTCCATCCGGGACGCCATCGTGGCCGGCGAGATCGAGCCCGGGGAGGTCGTGCGGGACGCCGATCTCGCCGAGCGGCTCGGGCTGTCGCGGGCGCCGGTGCGGGAGGCCTTCGCGCGGCTGGTCGACGAGGGGCTGCTGGAGAGCAAGCCGCAGAGCTACACCCGCGTGACCCAGGTCGTCGCCGCCGACGTGCGGGACGCCGCCGCCGTGGTCGGGGCCATGCACGAACTGGTCACCCGGGTCGCCGTGCCACGCCTGTTCGCCGCCGACATCGAGACGATGCGCACGGCCAACGAACGCTTCGCGGCCGCCGTCACCGCCGGCGACGTGGACGAGGCCCTGCGCGCCGACGACGCCCTGCACGACGTCCTCGTCCGCGTCAGCGGCAACCGCGCGGCCGCCGCCACCACCGCCCGCTACACCCCGCTCATCCGCCGGCTGGAGCGCAGGCGCTTCGGCGAGGGCGGCAACTGCCGTTCGGCGGGCCTGCACGACCGGCTGATCGAGGCATGCGCGGCCGGTGACGTGGACGAGGCGGTCCGGGTCACCGCGGAGATCTGGCGGGGCCTGGCCGAGCTGGCCGACAGCGACTGAGCCCACAGCGACCGACCCGGGAGGTCCTCATGCCCCTTGCGTCCTACGACCGTTATCCCCTCCTGTTCGGGCCGTCCCCCGTGCACCGCCTGGAGCGCCTCACCGCGCAACTCGGCGGGGCCGCGCTGTGGGCCAAGCGCGAGGACTGCAACTCCGGGATCGCGTACGGCGGCAACAAGACCCGCAAGCTGGAGTACCTGGTGGCGGACGCCCTCGCCAAGGGCTGCGACACCCTCGTCTCGATCGGCGGCGTCCAGTCCAACCACACCCGTCAGGTGGCCGCCTGCGCCGCCCGGGCCGGGCTCAAGTGCGTGCTGGTGCAGGAGAGTTGGGTGGACTGGCCGGACGCCGTCTACGACAAGGTCGGCAACATCCTGATCAGCCGGCTCGCCGGGGCCGACGTGCGGCTGGTGAAGGCCGGGTTCGGGATCGGGTTCAAGGAGAGCTGGGAGCAGGCGCTCAGGGACGTCGAGGACGGGGGTGGCAAGCCGTACGCCATCCCAGCCGGCGCCTCCGACCACCCGCTCGGGGGCCTCGGATTCGCCGCGTGGGCGTACGAAGTGGCCGACCAGGAGCGCGAGTTGGGCGTCTTCTTCGACACGGTCGTGGTGTGCTCGGTGACCGGGTCCACCCAGGCCGGCATGGTCGCCGGGTTCCGGGCGCTGGAGGAGGCGGGCGGCCGGCCCCGACGCGTCCTCGGCATCGACGCCTCCGCCAAGCCCGTCACCACCCGGGAACAGATCGCGCGGATCGCCCACCGCACCGGGCAACTCATCGGCGTACACAAGGAGTTGACCGAAGAGGACGTAGAGCTGGACGAGCGGTACCACGCGGGCGTCTACGGCATCCCCGACGAGACCACGCTGGAGGCGATGCGCCTCGCCGCCCGCACCGAGGGGATGGTCACCGACCCCGTGTACGAGGGCAAGTCCATGGCCGGGATGATCGACCTCGTCGGGCGCGGGGAGATCGGCGCGGACTCCACGGTGCTCTACGCCCACCTGGGCGGGCAGCCGGCGCTCAACGGGTACAGCGCGTTGTTCTAGCTGTGGGTATGGTCCCGGCATGGGGAAGAGCGAGGGCGTTCCGGAGAAGGTGGCCTGGGTTCTGGTGCGTGACGGGCGGGTGCTGGTGACACGCTGCCGCGGTCTGGATGTCTTCTACTTCCCGGGCGGGAAGCGGGAGCCGGGTGAGTCCGATGCCGAGACCTTGGCGCGCGAGATCGCCGAGGAACTCCGGTCCCGGGTCGACACGGCCACGATGGTGCACGTCGGTACCTTCGAGACGCGGAGGGACGGCGACGGAAGCACCGAGTTCCGGATGATCTGCTACACCGCCGAGTACACCGGTCCGCTGGTCGCCTCGAGTGAGATCGAGGAGTCGGACTGGTTCGGCTACGGCGATCGTGCGCGCGTCTCGCCAGTGGATCAGATGGTGTTCGACGCGCTGCACGCCTCCGGCCAACTGTCCTGAGGGAAGGAGTATCCCGATGACGCAGGTCAGGCCCATGCGTGCGGACGCTCGGCGCAACTACGAGCGGCTGCTGAAGGTGGCCGCGGAGGCGTTCGCCGAGCACGGGGAGGGCGCATCCCTCGACGACATCGCCAAGCGGGCCGGTGTGGGGTCAGGGACGTTGTACCGGCACTTCCCGACCCGGCGGGCCCTGCTGGAGGCGGCGTACCTGGAACGCGTCGAGGGGTTGGCACGGCGTGCAGAGGAGCTCGCGGAGGAGTTGCCGCCGGGCCGGGCGCTGGCGGAGTGGCTGTACGAGCTGTGCGTCGGGACGATCCAGGTGCGGGGGCTGAGGACGCTGCTGGGGTCCGCGATGGCGGACGGGAGCGAAGCGGTGCTCACGGTGTGCGGGACGCATGTTCGCGGGGCGGCGACGCGGCTGGTGGCGGCGGCGCAGCAGGAAGGCTCACTGCGGGGGGATGTCGAGCCGATCGAGCTGCTCCGGCTGGCCCACGGGGTGGCGGGGGCGGCGGAACTGGCCGACGGGGGCGGGGAGTCGATCCGGCGCTATCTGACGCTGCTCACGGAGGGGCTGCGGGCGTAGGGGTGCGCGTACGGGTGTGCCTCGCGATGTCGTCTTGCGGCTGCGTGGTGGCTGGTCGCGCCCCGCGGCGGAGCCGCTGATGTCACAGCCCCGCGCCCCTGAGCAGGTGCAGTCGACGTTTGCCCGGCTGTACCCACCCAGGGGTGCGGGGTACCTGCTAGAGCGCCTGTGCCGCCGGCTTCACCATTCCCCGCACCGTGCGGGACTTCACGAAGTCGCCGATCGCCGTCATCTCCCACTCGCCGGAGAACTGCTTGATCAGCTTGGCCATCATCACGCCCGTCTGCGCCTCGGCGTTCGTGAGGTCGAAGCGGACCAGTTCCTCTCCGCTCGCGGCGTCGATGAGACGGCAGTACGCCTTGGCGACCTCCGTGAACTTCTGCCCCGAGAAGGAGTTGACCGTGAAGACGAGACCGGTGACCTCCTGGGGGAGCCGGCCGAGGTCCACGACGATCACCTCGTCGTCACCGCCGCCCTCACCCGTGAGGTTGTCGCCGGAGTGCTTGATCGCGCCGCCGACGATGGACAGCTTGCCGAAGTAGCAGCTGTCGATGTGGTTGCGCTGCGGCCCGTAGGCGATGACGGACGCGTCGAGGTCGATGTCCTTGCCGCGGTACGCAGGCTCCCAGCCGAGGCCCATCTTGACCTGGGAGAGAAGCGGCTGCCCGCCCTTGACCAGGGACACCGTCTGGTTCTTCTGGAGGCTGACCCGGCCCTTGTCGAGGTTGATCTTCCCGGCACCGGGAGCGGGCGGGGCGGGCGGAGCCGGGGGCGCGGCGGGGGCCGGCGGCGGGGCGATCCTGGGGTCCACGGCCGGGGTAGGCGGAGCCACCGGGGTCTGCACGGTGGGCGCGACCGGCGGAGCCACAGGCGTCGGCGCGGGTGTAGCGGCGGCCGTGGGTGCCGGCTCGTCCACCGTCACGCCGAAGTCCGTCGCGATGCCCGCCAGTCCGTTGGCGTACCCCTGCCCCACCGCCCGGGCCTTCCAGGCGCCGTTGCGCAGGTAGACCTCCACGATCACCAGCGCCGTCTCGGTGCCGAGCTGCGGCGGCGTGAACGTGGCCAGCACGCTGTTGTCGTCCGCGTTGCGGATCGTGGCCGTCGGTTCGATGCCCTGGAAGGTCTGGCCCGCGGCGTCCGGGCTCGCGGTGACGACGATCTTCTCGATGCCGGGCGGTACGGCCGACGTGTCGACGGTGATCGCGTCGGGTGACGTACCGCCGCCCGAGCGGTACGTCACCCCCGGGCCTGAGGGCTGGTTGTAGAAGATGAAGTCGTCGTCGGAGCGCACCTTGCCGTCGGCGGTGAGCAGCAGGCCCGATACGTCGAGCCGCACGGGCGCGGCGACGTCCACCGTCACGCGGGCGGCGGACAGGGGGATGTTCGAGCCGGGGGTCATAGCTGTCATGCCCCGTGAACGATCGGGCCCACTTTGCCGTTCCCTTACCCGACGGCCAAATGGCCGAGCGGGGCTACGGCACCACCACGATCTTCCTGCCCACTCCCGCCGCGAACTGCTCCAACGCCTGCGGATACCGGTCCAGGGGGACCCGGTCGCTGATGAAGATCTCCGGGTTCAGGACGCCGTTCGCGAACAGCTCCGCCGCCCGCTCGAAGCTGTGCAGCACCGCCATCGAGCCGGTGATGGTGATCTCCTGGTTGTAGATGCGGTACGGGTCGATCGTCACCCGCGTCGCGTAGTCGGCCACGCCGAACTGGAGGAAGGTGCCCGCCTTGGCCACCCGGTCCAGGCCGTCCTGGATCGCCGCCGCGTTGCCCGTCGCGTCGATGACCAGGTTCCAGCCCTGGGGGCGGTCCAGCTCGTCCGGGTTCGCGGCGGACGCCGAGACGCCGAGCCGGCGGGCCGTCTCCAGGCGGGTCGGGTTCACGTCCACCATGTCCACGCTCGCCGCGCCGGTCCGCTTGGCCAGCTCCAGCATCATCAGGCCCATCGTCCCCGAGCCGTAGATCAGGACATGGGCGCCCAGCCGGGACTGGAGCACGTCATAGCCCCGGACCGCGCAGGACAAGGGCTCGACGAGCGCCGCGTCCTGGGTGCGGACATGCTCCGGCAGCCGTACGCAGTTGGCCACCGGCGCGACCGCGTACTGCGCCGCGCCACCCGCCGTTGTGACACCGATCGCGGCCCAGCGCTCGCAGAGGTTGTTGTGGCCCGTACGGCAGTGTCGACACTCGTGGCAGTACAGGGACGGGTCCACTGCCACCCGGTCGCCGACCGCGAGCTCGGTGACCTGGGTGCCGACCCCGACCACCTCGCCCGCGAACTCGTGGCCCGGCACGATCGGCAGCTTGGGCGCGAACTCGCCCTGGAGGATGTGCAGGTCGGTGCCGCACAGGCCGCACGCGGCGACCTCGACGACGACCTCGCGCGGGCCCGGCGTCGGGTCCGGGACCTCGGCGACGACGGCACGGCCCACGGACTCGATGACGGCGGCCTTCATTTCACGGCTCCCAGCGACAGGCCCTGGACCAGTTTGTCCTGGGCGGCGAACCCCGCGGCGAGCACCGGCAGGGAGATGACGAGCGACGCGGCGCACACCTTCGCCAGGAACAGGCCCTGGCTGGTGATGAAGCCGGTCAGGAAGACGGGCGCGGTCTCGGCCACCACGCCGGTCAGCACCCTCGCGAACAGCAGTTCGTTCCAGCTGAAGATGAAGCAGATCAGGGCCGTCGCCGCGATGCCGGGCAGGGCGATCGGGGCGACCACGCGCGCGAGGATCGTGGGAAGGGGGGCGCCGTCCACGCGCGCGGCCTCGATCACGGCCACCGGGACCTCGGCGAGGAAGGACTGCATCATCCAGACGGCGATCGGCAGGTTCATCGACGTGTAGAGGATGACCAGCAGCCAGATGTTGTCGAGCATGTCCGTGTTCTTGGCGAACAGGTAGATGGGCAGCAGGCCCGCCACCACCGGGAGCATCTTCGTCGACAGGAAGAAGAACAGGACGTCCGTCCACTTCTTCACCGGGCGGATCGACAGCGCGTACGCCGCCGGGAGGGCCAGGAGCAGGACGAACAGCGTCGAGGCCAGCGAGGCGACCGTCGAGTTGATCAGGGCGGGCCAGGGGCTCGCGCCGCCGCCCGTGCCGAAGAACTCGCGGTAGCCGTCCAGGGTGAGGGCGGCGCCGAAGGAGGGCGGGTTGGTGGCCGCGTCCGTCTCGGAGTGGAAGGACGTCAGGGCCATCCACGCGATCGGCAGGAAGAACACGATCCCCAGCAGCCAGGCCACCAGACCCAGCCCAAGTCCCTTGCGTTTCACGGCGATTGTGCTGCTCATGCCCGGCCTACCTCCTCACGGAACAGGGACGACACCACGCGCAGGGCGAAGGTCGCGATGACGATCGAGCCGATGACCACCAGGACGCCGGCCGCCGAGGCGAGGCCGTTCTCGTGGGCCTGGTAGAAGCTCTGGTAGACGGTGTAGGGAAGGTTGGCGGTGCTCAGGCCGCCGGACGTGATCGTGAAGACCGCGTCGAAGTTCTGGACGATGTAGATCGAGCCCAGCAGCGCGCCCAGCTCCAGGTACCTGCGCAGGTGCGGGAGCGTCAGATAGCGGAAGATCTGCCAGTCGCTCGCGCCGTCCACCCGCGCGGCCTCCATCTGCTGCTGGTCGCGGCTCTGCAGGCCGGCCAGCAGGATGAGCATCATGAACGGGGTCCACTGCCAGACCAGGGAGGCCTCGACGGCGAGCAGCGGGGTGCTGGAGATCCAGTCCGGCTGTGGGCCGCCCACATAGTGCAACAACCCATTGAGCAGGCCGTATTCAGGGTTGTAGAGCACATGTTTCCAGAGCAGCGCTGCCGCCACCGGGACCACCAGGAAGGGGGCGATCAGCAAGGTGCGGACCACGCCCCGGCCCTTGAAGCGACGGTCCAGGAGCAGAGCCAGGAGCAGTCCGAGGATCAGGCTGACCAGGACCACGGTCACCGTCAGCAGGACCGTCGTCCACACCGAGTGCCGCAGGTCCGCGTCGGTGAGGACCTCCTGGTAGTTGGCGACGCCGGTGAAGTGACGGGCCTTGGGATAGAGGGAGTTCCAGTCGAAGAACGAGATCACCACCGTGGCCACGAACGGCAGCTGGGTGACCACGATCATGAAGATCAGGGCGGGGAGCAGCGGGCCGCGGGTGGCCCAGGCGCGGAGGCGGGCCTTGGACGGGTCCGCGGTGCGTACGGTCTCGGTGGCCGGCGGGGCCATGGTTGTCGCGGTCATCGTCCCTCGTACTCCTCGGAGATCTTCTCGGCGATCTGCTGGGACTTCTTCAGGGCCGACTCGACGGACTGGCGCCCGGCGATGGCCGCACTGATCTCCTGGGAGACCCTGGTGCCGAGATCGGTGAACTCGGGGATGCCGACGAACTGGATGCCGGGCGCGGGGCGCGGCTGCACCCCCGGGTCGTTCGGCCGGGCCTGCTCGATGGCCTCCTTGGTCATCTCCTGGAAGGCGGCGGTCTCTTTGACGTAGGCGGGGTTGGTGTACGTCGACGCGCGTTTGCCGGCCGGCACGTTGGACCAGCCGATCTCGTCGCCGACCAGCTGTTCGTACTGCTTGCCGGAGGCCCAGGAGACGAACTTCCAGGCCTTGTCGGGGTTGCGTGAGGCGTCCTGGATGCCCCAGGCCCAGGTGTAGAGCCAGCCGGAGGACTTCGTCTCCTCGACGGGGGCGGGGGCGTAGCCCATCCTGCCCTTGACCGGGGAGCCCTTGGCCTCCAGGGAACCGGCCGCGGAGGTGGCGTCGTACCACATGGCGACCTTGCCCTGGGTCATGTTGTTGAGGCACTCGGCGAAGCCGGACTGGGCGGCGCCGGACTCGCCGTGGTCGCGGACCAGGCCGACGTAGAACTTCACCGCCTTCTCGAACTCGGGGGAGTCCAGGCGGGCCTTCCAGCCCTTGTCGAACCAGGTGCCGCCGAAGGTGTTCACGACCGTGGTGAGCGGGGCCATGACCTCGCCCCAGCCGGGCAGGCCGCGCAGACAGATGCCCTTCATGCCGGACTCGGCGCCGTCCGCCTTCGCGGCCAGGTCGGCCACCTGGGTCCAGGTGGGGTGGGTCGGCATCGTCAGCCCCTCCTTCTCGAAGACGTCCTTGCGGTACATCAGGAAGGACGACTCGCCATAGAAGGGCTGGCCGTAGAGCTTGCCGTCGTCGCCGGTCAGCGACTGGCGCATCGGGGCCAGGACGTCCTTCTCGTCGTACGAGGGGTCCTTGGCCAGGTACGAGTTCATCTCGTGCAGCCAGCCGTTGCGGGCGTAGATCGGGATCTCGTAGTTCGACAGGGTCGCCACGTCGTACTGGCCTGCCTGGTTGGCGAAGTCCTGGCTGATCTTGTCGCGGACGTCGTTCTCGGGCAGGACGGTGAAGTTGACCTTGATCCCGGTCTCCTTGGTGAAGTGGGCCCGGGTCAGCTTCTGCAACTCGGTCATCTGGGGGTTGTTGACCATCAGGACGTTGATGGCGTCACCGCCCGACCCGGCCCCGCCCGCTCCGACCCAGCAGCCGGAGAGCAGCGGGGCGAGCAGCGTCCCTGCGGCGGCCATGGCGAGCGTGGCTCGCGGCGGCCGTCGTCGGCTCTGGGTTCGCATGGATCGCTCCTGGACATAGAGGGACATAAAGGGTGCCTTGCGGCACAAAAAGCCTGCTGACCAAGCCGTTTCGAGAGTCAGACCCGGATGACCTGTGGTCCCAGCAGTGAGTAGCGGTGGGCCTCGGAAGAGGGCAGCAGCGTGCTCGTCACGATCGTTTCCAGCGCGCCGATCTCCGCGAACCGGCAGAAGCTGACCGCGCCGAACTTGGTGTGCACGCCGGCGAACACCGTGCGGCGCGCGGCCCGGATCGCCTGCGCCTTCACCTCGCTGACCGCCGGGTCGGGGGTGGTGAGGCCGTGTTCACGGGAGATGCCGTTGGCGCCGATGAAGGCCAGGTCGAGGACGAAGCCGGCCAGCATCTTGGTCGTCCAGTGGTCGACGGTCGCCAGGGTGCCGGGGCGGACCCGGCCGCCGAGCAGCAGGACGGAGGTGTTCTCGGCCTCGGCGAGGGCGCCGGCGACCGGCAGGGACGCGGTGACCACGGTCAGCGGCCGGTCCCGGGGCAGAGCCTCGGCGATGAGCTGCGGGGTGAAGCCCTCGTCGACGAAGACCGTCTCGGCGTCCCCGAGCAGCTCGGCCGCGGCGGCCGCGACCCGGCGCTTCTCGGGCACATGGCTGGTGGCCCGGAAGGCGAGCGTGGTCTCGAACCCGGCGCTCTCCACGGGGTAGGCGCCGCCGTGCGTACGGCGGACCAGGCCGTGGTCCTCCAGGGCGCGAAGGTCTCGGCGCACGGTTTCCTTGGCCACGCCGAGTTGGGTGGCGAGGGTGTTGACGTCGACGGAGCCGGTGGTGCGGGCGGTCCGTACGATGTGCCGCTGGCGGTCTTCCGCGCTGTTGGTCATGGGCTCACCCGCCTTGCTGCTGTGCTGTCTGCCCGTTCGGGCTCTGGGGGAAGTTCTACAGCGGGTGGGGTGTGGTGACCAGGTCTGTTGCGGGGGTGATAGTGACCGCGTGTGCCCGTTCGGGCGGGGTGGGCCTACGGGCTCGGGTAGTGCGGTGGTGTGGCGGCTTGGGGTTCGTTGTGGCTGGTCGCGCAGTTCCCCGCGCCCCTCGGCGTGGCGCTGCCGCGCCTGCGCCCGGGGCTGTTGCCCGTGCCCGGATATGGCTGCGGGCGGGCCCGTTCGGTGCCCGCCCGTCCGTCTCGATGGCGTCAGTACGGCCAGATCGGCGGGTCCGTCACGAACTGGCCGCCCAGGTAGGCGTGGCCCTCGTTGCCGTCCTGGAGTTCGCCCTGCTCGGCGATCAGCTTCTCCGCGTAGGGCTCGGAGTCGTCCTGCGGGTCGTAGCCGAGGGACCGTGCGGTGGTCAGGTCCCACCACAGGCGGGTGTTGGCGGAGGAGCCGTAGACCACGGTGTGGCCGACGTCCTCGGCGGTCAGGGCCGCGTGGAGGAGGCGGGCGCCGTCGGCCGGGCTCATCCACACCGAGAGCATGCGCACGCTGGTGGGCTCGGCGAAGCAGGAGCCGATGCGCACGGAGACGGTCTCCACGCCGTGCTTGTCCCAGTAGAACTGCGCGAGGTCCTCGCCGAAGGACTTGGACAGACCGTAGAAGGTGTCCGGGCGGCGCGGGGTGTCGATCGGGATCAGCGGGTCGTCGCCCCGCGGGCGCGGGGTGTAGCCGACGGCGTGGTTGGAGGAGGCGAAGACGATCCGTCCGACGCCCTCCGCGTGCGCGGCCTCGTACAGGTTGTAGGTGCCCTCGATGTTGGCCTTGAGGATCTTCTCGAAGGGGGCTTCCAGGGAGATGCCCGCTAGGTGGATGATCGCGTCGACACCGCGTACGGCCTCGCGGACGGCGTCCTTGTCGGCGAGGTCGGCGACGATCGCGTCCGGCTCGCCCTCGACGGGTCGCAGATCGAGCAGGCGCAGGTCGTAGCCGTAGGCCGGGAGCAGATCCCGCATCAGGGTGCCGAGCCCGCCGGCGGCACCGGTGAGCAGAACGGTACGGGGAGCGGGCATTCTCGGGTCTCCTTGGGGCGACGGCCGTATGAGTGCACGGTATTCACATTCGTGGACAAGCTAAGGATCATTGCCCTACCTCGTCAAGGGTGGCGCGACCCATGTTCATAAATATAAACTCCGATCAGAATCCCGCACGCCCCTTCCGTTCTGTCCGCCCGTTCCACTTGTTCTAGGGAGAGCCTGTGACGTCTGCCGACCTCGTCCATCGACTCGGCATCCCCAGCGGGCCGCTGTTCTTCCCGGTCACGGCGTACGGCGCCGACGGCTCGGTCGACCTCGACACCTATCGCGCGCATGTACGCGAGGGCGTGACGGCGGGGGCCGCGGCCGTGTTCGCCTGCTGCGGCACCGGGGAGTTCCACGCGCTCACGCCCGAGGAGTTCGAGGCGTGTGTCCGGGCGGCCGTCGAGGAGACGGCGGGCCGGGTGCCGGTGGTCGCGGGCGCCGGATACGGCACCGCGCTCGCCGTACGGTACGCACGGCTCGCCGAGGCGGCCGGCGCCGACGGACTGCTCGCCCTGCCGCCCTACCTCGTCGTGGCCGGGCAGGAGGGGCTGCTGCGGCACTACCGCGAGGTGGCCGCCGCGACCGCGCTCCCGGTGATCGTCTACCAGCGCGACAACGCCGTCTTCACCCCGGAGACCGTGGTCGAGCTGGCCCGCAGCGAGGGGATCATCGGTCTCAAGGACGGCCTCGGCGACCTGGACCTCATGCAGCGGATCGTCAGCGCCGTACGCACCGAGGTCCCCGGCGACTTCCTCTACTTCAACGGACTGCCGACCGCCGAGCAGACCCAGCTCGCCTACCAGGCCATCGGCGTCCCCCTGTACTCGTCCGCCGTCTTCTGCTTCGCCCCCGAGATCGCCCTCGCCTTCCACCGCGCGCTCATCGACGGCGACCGGGCCACCGCCGACCGTCTGCTCGACGGCTTCTACCGTCCCTTCGTCGAACTGCGCGCGCGGGGCCGCGGGTACGCGGTCTCGCTGGTGAAGGCCGGGGTCCGGATGCGCGGGCTCGACGTGGGGGAGGTCCGCCCGCCGCTGCACGAGCCGGGCGAGGACCATGTGAAGCAGCTCGCGCAGATCACCGAGCGCGGGTACGCGCTGCTGGAGGAGGAGAAGGAGCAGTGAAGGCCGCTACGTTCGTCTACCCCTGGGACGTCAACGGGGATCCGCAGGCCGCGGAGCGCATCGCCGCGCTCGGTGTACAGCAGGCGACCCTCGCCTCCGCCTACCACTCCACGCGCGCGTTGACCCCCCGCCACCCCCGCCACCGCATCGTCACCGCCGAGCACGCGGCCGTGCTCTACCCCGTGGACGACCGCTGGGCGGGCCGCGAACTGCGCCCCTACGCGGCCGGCGACTGGGCCCCCGGCGACGCCTTCGGCGAGGCGGCGCGGGCCCTGACGGGCGCGGGGCTCGAGGTGCACACCTGGGTCGTCCTCGCGCACAACTCCCGCCTGGGCGCCGAACATCCGGACACCTCCGTCGTCAACGCCTACGGCGACCGCTACCCCTGGGCCCCGTGCATCGCGCAGCCCGCCACGCGCGCGTACCTCGTCGACCTCGCCGTCGAGGCGGCACTCCGCCCCGGCGCGGCCGGCACCGAACTGGAGTCCCTCGGCTGGTACGGACTCCAGCACCTGCACGCCCACGACAAGACCGGCGGGGTGCCCCTCGGCGACGCCGGCATGTACCTCATGGCGCTCTGCTTCTGCGGCACCTGCCGCGAAGGGTACGGCGAACAGGGCGTCGACGCCGACGAGTTGGCGGCCGCCGTACGCACCGCCCTGGAGCCGCTGTGGCAGGGCGCGCCGGACGACGAGGGCTGGGCCGGCGTCGAGAAGCTGCTCGGCTCCGGGACGGCGGCGGCCACCCGCGCGTGGCGCGACGAAACCGCCCGCACCCTCCAGGAGTCGGCGGTCCGGGCGGTCCGCGCGGCCGCACCCGAGGGCTTCCAGATCCTGCTGCACGCCGACCCCGTGACGTACCACGTCGGCGCCAACCCGGGCGTCGACCCCGGGCACATCCTGTCCGTCGCGGACGGCGTCGTCGTGCCCTGCGCGGGCGGACCGGACCTGCTCACGCCCTTCGCGCGGGCCCGCGCGGACGCGGTGATCGCCGCCAACTTCCCCGTCGTCTCCCAGATGGGCGGCAGCCCGGGCACGCTCGCCGCGGACGCGGCCCGGGCGCGGGAACTCGGGGCCACCGAAATCCGGCTCTATCACGCCGGGTTGGCGTCGGACGGCGACCTGGACGCGATCCGCGGGGCGCTGGCCGGCCTCTGAAACAGCGGTACGGCCGTGGCGAGCCACACCACGCCCAGGACGGCCGACAGGGGCCGCTGGTCGACCAGTTCGACCAGCGCGGCGCCCGTGGCGAGGCCGAGCACGTTCGGCGTGAACACCACGGTGTTGGCCGTCGCGACCGCCCGGCCCAGCAGTTCGTCCGGCGTCTGTCGCTGCACGGCGGTGAGCGCGGCGATCAGCACGCAGGGGAGGCCCACCCCGCTCGCCGCGCTGCACGCGAGGGCGAGCGGGTCGCTGGGGACCGCCCGCAACCCGGCGGCGACGGCCGTCAACGCGATGCCGTACGCGGCGAACCGGCGCTCGCCCAGGCGGCGCAGGGCGGGCCCGGACAGCAGCCCCACCGCCACGGATCCGGCGCCCTGGACGGCGTACAGCGCGCCGGCGTAGGCGGGGGAGTGGCCGAGGCCGTCGATCACGGCGTACATCAGCGCCCCGTTGAGCCCGGCGAAGAGCATGGTGGTGCCGCCGGACAGGATCAGGGGGCGCAGTGTGGGGTGGGCCCATATGTGGCGCACGCCCTCGGAGGCGGGGGTGAGTCGGGGTGACCTTCGTCGGCCGTCGACGGCCGACCGCGGCTCGCTCTCGCGGACGCGCAGCCCGGCGTACAGCACCGCGGCGAGCACGAAGGTGATCGCGTCGAGGAGGGCCACGCCGGGGCCGCCGTGGAGGGCGTAGAGGCCCGCGCCCGCGAGGGGGGCCACCAGCTTCATGCCCTCCGTGACCGCCGTGCGCACACCGTTGAAGTCGCCGAGCAGCGACGGGGCGACGGCGCCCGCGACCAGGGCCGACTCCGCCGCGTCCTGGACGACGCCCGCCGCGCCGTACAGGAAGAGGACCGCGAGGAGGAGCGGGACGCGGTCCGGGGAGTCGACGGTGAACAGCAGCGGCAGGAGGGCCGCCGGGAGCAGGTTCGCGCCGATCAGCAGGGGTTTGCGGGGGACACGGTCGGCGAGCGCGCCCAGCAGCGGGCCCGCCACGGTCGGCGCCCACATCGCGAGCATGCACAGCGCGGCCAGTCCGTCCGAGCCGGTGAGGTCCTTGACCCACACGCTTGACACCAGCCACAACGCCGAGGTGCCGAAGCCGGAGACCACGACCGCGGCGAGGAAGAACCCCGCGTCGCGGTCGCGGACGACGCGCAGTGCCGGCCATGTCTTAGGCGTCTTGGGTGTTCTGGGTGTCCTGCGTGCTCTCGTCATGCCTGGAAAGCGTGGATCTGAGGCCCTGGTGCGGGCATCGGGCAGATGCCCTGGATGTCCTCGCGGATCAGCCCCCGGGCACACGTCCCGGTAAGGGGCGTCCTGGATGTAGGTGTGCCACTGGGCCGGGGACAGTGTCGTGGCGGTGCCGGCGCAGATCGCGGCGGCCGCGCGGGAGGAGGTGGCGGCACCGATGAGTTTTCGGGGCGCGGGCGGTCCACCCTGCACGGCCCCGGGCACCGCGCCCGGGAATCGTGCCCGGGAACAGCGCCCCGGGCACCGTGAGGAGTGACGCATGACCGGCACGATCATCGACTTCGAGCCCCAGACCCGGATCATCGCCCGGCTGGCGGACGCCGTGACCGACGAGCGGCTCAAGGACCCGACCCCGTGTCCCGACCTCGTGGTGCGCCATCTGCTGGGCCACCTGCTCGGCCTCGCCGCGGCCTTCCGTGACGCCGCCCGCAAGGACCTCGGCGTCACGACCGACACCCCGCCGACCGACTCCGTCCCCGACATCGGCCCCGGCTGGCGCCAGGAGCTCCCCAAGGTCCTCGACGAACTCGCCGAGGCATGGCGCGACCCGGCCGCCTGGACCGGCATGACCCGCGCGGGCGGCGTGGACCTGCCCGCCGAGGTCGCCGCCGCCGTCGCGATCGACGAACTGGTCGTCCACGGCTGGGACCTGGCCCGCGCCACCGGCCAGGCCTACGAGCCGGACCCCGCAGCGCTCCGGGCCTGCTACGACTTCCTTCTCGCCTGCGCGGAGGATCCGAGCCGGGACGCCATCTTCGGCCCGATCGTCCCCGTGGCACAGGACGCGTCGCTGCTGGACCGGGCGATCGGGCTCAGCGGGCGGAACCCGGGCTGGACGCCGTAACGGGAACCGGGTCTCGTGGACGCCGTCGCGGGGGCGCGCCCGGCTGCCGTAGACACCGGTACGACCCTGCCGTAGAGGAACGGAAACGGGCGGCGGTCGGTCTGCCCGGACCGTACGCTCCCCACCATGCCGCCCCTCAGTCTCACCGTCCTCGGTACCGCCTCCCCGCACCCGGGGCCCGGCCGCCCCTGCTCCGGGTATCTGCTGCGCGGCGGGGGCGCCGAGGTGTGGGTGGACGCCGGGCCCGGTACCTTCGCGGAGTTGCAGCGGCACACGGACCCCTCCCGGCTGACGGCGATCTGGATCTCCCACCTCCACGCCGACCACAGCGCGGACCTGCTGTCCGCCGTCTACGCCTTCGCGTACGGCGGACTCACCCCGCCCGCCCCGATCCCGGTGTACGCGCCACCCGGCTGCGCCCACCGCCTCGCCGGGTTCTTCGGACGGTCCGACGTGCGCTTCCTCGACGGCATTCTCACCTTTCATCCCCTGTACGACGGCCACGAGGTCCGGCACTGGAACCTCCGGCTCGCCTCCCGGGCCGTCGTCCACGACACGGAGGCGTACGGTCTGCGCGCCGAGTGCGCGGGACGGGTCCTCGCGTACTCGGGGGACAGCGGGCCCTGCGCCGCCCTCGTCGAGCTCGCCGCGGAATCGGACCTGTTCCTGTGCGAGGCGGACATCGACCGTCATCGCGAAGGCGAACAGGTCCATCTGACCCCCGAGGACGCCGGTGACATCGCCCGCAAGGCCGGGGCGCGGGAGCTGATCATCACCCACGTCGGACCCACGCTCACCAGGGAAGAGGCGACCACGCGCGCCGCCGCCGCCTTCGCCGGGCGCACCAGCACGGCCTTCGAGGGCGCCACTCGGCTCGTCTGACCCTCCTCTTCATCGCAACTTCGGCTTCTTTTGCCAGAAGCATTGACGAAACATCGCGGTCCTCCCTACCTTCAACGCGTCGTACTTCGTACGTCATATATGAGACGCGATATGCGAGATCAGATACGCAAGATCCGATACGCGAGATCCGAGAGGCGCGCATGACCTCTGTGCCCACGCCGATCCCCTCCCGCACGCAGTACGTGCTGGAGGAGATCAAACGCCGCATCCTCACCGGGCGCCTGACGCCTGGTCAGGCCCTGGTCGAGACCGAACTCGCCGCACAGTTCGGGGTGTCCAAGACCCCGGTGCGCGAGGCGCTCAAGACCCTGGCCGGGACCGGGCTCGTCGTGATGAGCCAGTACAAGGGCGTCACGGTGCGCATGGTGGACGCGGACATGGCGCGCGAGGTCTACGACGTCCGGCTGCTCCTCGAACCCGAGGCACTCAAGCGGGCCGTACGGCGCGGGGCCTCCCTCGACGCCGCACGAGACGCGCTGACCCGGGCCGACGACGCCACCGACACCGCCGAACGCTCCCTCGCCAACCGGGAGTTCCACCGCGCCCTCTACCTGCCCTGCGGCAACCCGCTGCTCGGCCGGATGCTCGACGAGGTCCGCGACCAGGCCGCCCTGGTCTCCGCCGTCGCCTGGGCCGCCTCGCCGTCCTGGGACCGGGAGGCCGGCGAGCACCGGGAGATCCTGCGGCTCGCCCTGGACGGCGACGCGGACGGCGCGGCCCGCGCCCTGCACGCCCACATCGCGTCCTTCGTGGAACGAGCGTTCCCCGGAGTGCTGGACCAGGAAGGTCAGGAATGAGCAGCGAGACGTTCGAGACCCAGCGGGCGGCCCTGGCCGACGTGGTGGCGATCCCGGTGACCCCGTTCGCCGAGGACGGCACCGTCGACCAGGACACCCACCGGGCCCTGCTGCGTCGGCTGCTCGACGGAGGGATCACCACCCTCACCCCCAACGGCAACACCGGCGAGTTCTACGCCCTCAGCCCCGAAGAGCGCCGCCTGGTCACCGAGTGGACCGTCGACGAGGGCGGGGACCGGGCCGACATCCTCGTCGGCGTCGGACACGACGTCCCCACCGCCGTCGCCTCCGCACGCCATGCCCGCGAACTCGGTGCGAGCATGATCATGGTCCACCAGCCCGTCCACCCCTACGTCTCCCAGGGCGGCTGGATCGACTACCACCGCGCGATCGCCTCGGCCGTCCCGGAACTCGGGGTCGTCCCGTACATCCGCAACGCCCAGCTCGCCGGCGACCGTCTCGCCGAACTCGCCGACGCCTGCCCGAACGTGATCGGCGTGAAGTACGCCGTCCCGGACGCGGCCAGGTTCGCCGCCTTCGCACGGGACGCGGGACTCGAACGCTTCGTGTGGGTCGCCGGGCTCGCCGAGCCCTACGCGCCCTCCTACTTCTCGGCGGGCGCCACCGGCTTCACCTCCGGGCTCGTGAACGTCGCCCCCGCCGTCTCGCTGAACATGATCGAAGCGCTCCGCTCCGGTGACTTCCCGGCCGCCATGAAGGTCTGGGAGCAGATCCGCCGCTTCGAGGAACTCCGCGCGGCGAACGGCTCCGCCAACAACGTCACCGTCGTCAAGGAGGCCCTCGCCTCCCTCGGCCTGTGCCGCCGCGACGTGCGCCCGCCGAGCCGCGAGCTGCCCGAGGCCGAACGCTCCGAGGTCGCCGCGATAGCCGCCGGGTGGTCGATATGACGGACAGAGAGCGCCTGCGGCCGGAGGAACTGCGCAGCCACCAGTGGTACGGCGCCGAGGGCCAGTTGCGCACCTGGTCGCACAACGCCCGGATGCGCCAGCTCGGTTACGAGGCGGAGGAGTACCAGGGCCGCCCGGTGATCGCCGTCCTCAACACCTGGTCCGACATCAACCCCTGCCACGTGCACCTGCGCGAGCGCGCCGAGGCGGTCAAGCGGGGAGTGTGGCAGGCCGGCGGTTTCCCGCTCGAGTTCCCGGTCGCCACCCTCTCGGAGACGTACCAGAAGCCCACCCCGATGCTCTACCGCAACCTGCTCGCGATGGAGACCGAGGAGCTGCTGCGGTCGTACCCGATCGACGCGGCGGTGCTGCTCGGCGGCTGCGACAAGTCGACGCCCGCGCTGCTCATGGGCGCGGCCTCGGCCGATGTCGCCTCCCTCTTCGTGCCCGCCGGGCCGATGCTGCCGGGGCACTGGCGGGGCGAGACCCTCGGGTCCGGCACCGACATGTGGAAGTACTGGGACGAGCACCGCGCCGGTAACCTGACCGACTGCGAACTGCGGGAACTGCAGGGCGGGTTGGCACGCTCCCCGGGTCACTGCATGACCATGGGGACCGCGTCCACGATGACCGCGGCGGCGGAGACCCTGGGCATGACCCTGCCGGGTGCCTCCTCGATCCCGGCCGTCGACTCCGCGCACGAGCGGATGGCCGCCGCCTCCGGGCGCCGCGCGGTGGAGCTCGCCTGGACCGGCCTGAGGCCGTCCGAGATCCTCACCCGTGAGGCCTTCGAGGACGCCGTCACCACGGTGCTCGGACTCGGCGGCTCCACCAACGCGGTCATCCACCTGATCGCGATGGCCGGCCGGGCGGGCATCAAGCTCACCCTCGACGACTTCGACCGCATCGCGCGTACCGTGCCGGTGCTGGCGAACGTCCGGCCCGGCGGACAGACGTACCTGATGGAGGACTTCTACTTCGCCGGCGGTCTGCCCGCCTTCCTCTCCCGGATCACCGACCTGCTCCACCTGGACCGGCCGACCGTCAACGGCACCCTGGGCGAGCAGATCGCGGGGGCCGTCGTCCACAACGACGACGTCATCCGCACCCGCGAGAACCCGGTCGCGAACGAGGGCGGGGTCGCCGTCCTGCGCGGCAACCTCTGCCCCGACGGTGCCGTCATCAAGCACATCTCGGCCGAGCCGCACCTGCTCAAGCACACCGGGCCCGCGGTCGTCTTCGACGACTACAGGACCATGCAACGCACCATCAACGACCCGAAGTTGAACATCACCGCCGACAGCGTGGTGGTGCTGCGCAACGCCGGGCCCAAGGGTGGCCCGGGCATGCCCGAGTACGGGATGCTCCCCATCCCCGACCACCTGCTCAAGCAGGGCGTGCGGGACATGGTCCGGATCTCCGACGCCCGGATGAGCGGGACGAGTTACGGCGCCTGCGTGCTGCACGTGGCGCCCGAGTCGTACATCGGCGGACCGCTCGCCCTCGTGCGCACGGGGGACAGCATCACCCTCGACGTCGAGGCACGCTTGCTGCAACTCAACGTGGACGACGAGGAGTTGGAGCGCAGGAGGGCGGAGTGGACGCCGCCGCCCGTGCGTGACGAGCGCGGCTACCGCGCGCTCTACAACGAACAGATCACCCAGGCCGACACCGGCTGCGACTTCGAGTTCCTCGCCCGCCCGGGCAAGGTCGCCGACCCGTACGCGAGCTGAACCACGACCCGCTGGGGCGGGCGGCACCATCGCACAGCACGACCTGGCACATCCATGTGCAGAGAGAAAGCGCTTCCCGCACGACGAACGCACGTCGCACGTCCGACGTACTGAGAACGGAGAACAGTCATGGCCCAAGCCGCAGCCGTGGCGAAACCGCCCGCGCCACCCCGGCGACGCCGTGGCTCCGCCACACCGCGCAAGCTGCCCTACCTGCTGATCGCGCCGGCGGCCCTGCTGATGCTGGGCTTCATCGCCTACCCGGTCATCAGCGTCTTCTACTACAGCCTGCAGAACTACAACCCCACCAAGCCGTGGCGGAACGGGTACGCGGGCTTCGACAACTTCGTCCAGATCTTCACCAAGGACCCGCAGTTCTGGGACACGCTGACGTTCAGCGCCAAGTGGGTCTTCGTCGAGGTCGGACTCCAGCTGCTGTTCGGCCTGGCGCTCGCGCTGATCGTCAACCAGAGCTTCGTGGGCCGCGGGCTGGGGCGCGCGATGGTCTTCTCACCGTGGGCCGTCTCCGGTGTGCTGACCTCCGCGATCTGGGTGCTGCTCTACAACTCCCAGACGGGCATCACCCGTTACCTCGCCGACATGGGCATCGGCTCCTACGGCACCAGCTGGCTGTCGGACACCTCCACCGTCTTCTCGGCGGCTGTCGTCGCCGACCTGTGGCGCGGTGTCCCCTTCTTCGCGATCCTCATCCTCGCCGACCTCCAGTCCGTCTCGAAGGACCTGTACGAGGCCGCCGAGGTCGACGGGGCCAGCCGCTTCAAGCAGTTCTGGCACATCACGCTGCCCCATCTGAAGGACGCGATCATCCTGTCCACGCTGCTGCGCGCGGTGTGGGAGTTCAACAACGTCGACCTGCTCTACACGTTGACCGGCGGCGGCCCGGCGGGCGAGACCACCACCCTCCCGCTCTACATCGCCAACACCTCCGTCGACGCCCACAACTTCGGCTACGCGTCCGCCCTGACCACGGTCGCGTTCGTGATCCTGCTCTTCTGCTCGATGGTGTACCTGCGGCTGAGCAAGTTCGGAGGCGGTTCCAAGTGATCACCAAGGAGGCCACGGAGGTCGCACCCGCTCCCGTGCGCGAGGCACCCGAGCCGCCCCGCTCGGTGAAGCACCGCCGCACCTGGGACGAGGTCCCGCGCTGGCACGTCTACCTGCCGCTGTCGATCTACCTCGTCTTCACGATCATCCCCTTCTACTGGATCCTGCTGTTCGCGCTGCGTCCGGCCGGCTCGACCTCGCTCGTGCCCTGGCCGATCACCTTCGACCACTTCGAGAAGGTGTGGACGGAGCGGGCGTTCGGCACGTACTTCGAGAACAGCGTGTACGTCGGCCTCGCCACGCTGGTGATGACGACCCTCGTCGCCCTGGCCGGCGGCTACGCGCTCGCCCGGTTCGACTTCAAGGTCAAGAACGCGTTCATGCTGGCGCTGCTGTGCTCGCAGTTCGTGCCGGGCGCGCTGCTCCTGGTGCCGCTGTTCGAGATCTTCGCCGAACTGAAGATGATCAACTCGCTGACCAGTGTCATCATCGCCGAGACGGTCTTCCAGCTGCCGCTGTCGATGATCCTGATCAGCAACTTCATCAAGAACGTGCCGTACTCCCTGGAGGAGGCGGCCTGGGTGGACGGCTGCAACCGGTTCACCGCGTTCCGGATCGTCGTCCTGCCGCTGCTGCGACCCGGTCTGATCGCCGTCGGTTCCTTCGCCTTCGTGCACTCCTGGAACCACTTCCTGTTCGCCCTGATGTTCCTCAACAACCAGAACAAGCAGACGATCCCGGTCGGCCTCAACACCCTGATGAGCGCGGACAGCGTCGACCTGGGCGCGCTGGCCGCCGGCGGCATCATCGCCGCCGTCCCCGTGGTGATCGTGTTCGCCTTCATCCAGAAGTGGCTGATCACGGGCTTCAGCGCGGGGGCGGTGAAGGGATGAGCCTCCGACGGATCGCGCTGGGTGGCGTGGTGCTGGGCCTGGTCGGCGTAGCCGTCCGCTCCGAGGGCCGCGCCGTCGGCCGAAGGCTCCTCGGAGTGGGTGCCGCCGGGCTGCCCGAGACGGCAGGTACGGCGGTCGGTCGCAGTGGCGCCGGGCCGGCCGCGGGTGTGCGGCAACCGTCTGTCTGTGGCTCTGGCAAGGAGGTGAGGACATGAGGTTCCGTCACATCGTTTTCGCCGCAGGCATGGTGGGGCTGTTCTGTCTCCCTGCCCACGCCGAGGCCCGGGACATCAGCCGGGACACCCTGCCCGCGAACGACGGCTGGGCCTCCGAGGGAGAAGGCACCACCGGAGGCTCCGCCGCCGACGCGGACCACGTCTACACCGTCACCGACCGGGCCGGGCTGGTCCGCGCCCTCGACGGCGGCAGCGACACACCGAAGATCATCAGGATCGCCGGGAGCGTCGACGCCAACACCGACGACGACGGCGACCACCTGGACTGCGCCGACTACGCCACCGACGGCTACTCCCCGAAGAAGTACCTCGCCGCCTACGACCCCCGCACCTGGGGCTCCGCCAAGCCCGGCGGCTCGCAGGAGGAGGCCCGTCAGGCGTCCGCGAAGAAGCAGGCCGAGCGGGTCGAGCTGCTCGTCGGGTCCAACACCACGATCGTCGGGCTCAAGGGAGCGGTCCTGAAGGGCGGCAGTCTCCAGGTCAGGAACGCCACCAACGTCATCATCCGCAACCTCGACCTCCGCGACGCCTACGACTGCTTCCCCGTCTGGCAGCCCAACACCGGCGGCCTCGGCGACTGGAAGACGGCGTACGACACCATCTGGCTGGCCGGCGCCACCCACGTGTGGGTCGACCACGTGACCCTGAGCGACAAGGGCCACCCCGACTCCGCCGAGCCGACCTACTTCGCCCGCAACTACCTGCGCCACGACGGCCTGCTGGACATCACGAACGGATCCGACCTGGTCACCGTCTCCTGGAGCCGGTTCGCCGACCACGACAAGGCGATGCTCATCGGCAACAGCGACTCGGCCACCGGCGACCGCGGCAAGCTCCGGGTCACCCTGCACCACAACGAGTTCGACTCCGTCGTACAGCGCGCGCCCCGCGTCCGCTTCGGACAGGTGCACGTCTACAACAACCGGTACCTCGCGGACGGCGACGACTACCGGTACTCCCTCGGCGTCTCCACCGAGTCCGCGATCTACGCCGAGAACAACGCCTTCCACACCCCCGGCCACATCGAGGCCGCCGACCTGGTCAAGAGCTGGAACGGCAGCGCCCTGCACCAGAGCGGCACCCTCTTCAACGGCTATCCGGTGGACCTGCTCGCGATCCACAACGCCTACAACTCCGGCAGCGAGCGTGATCTCACGGCGGACGTCGGCTGGACGCCTACCCTGCACACAAAGATCGACAGCGCCGAGGCGGCCGACCGACAGGTGGCGCGCGGCGCGGGCGCGGGGAGGATCCCATGAGCACCGTAGACATCGTCCTGGCGGGCGCGCGCGGCCACGGCCGCTGGCACCTGGAGAACATCCGCCGGCTGCAGGACAAGGGGATCGTACGACTGGCGGGGATCTGCGAGCTGGCCCCGCTGACCGGCGACGAGATCCCCGACGGGCTCGGCACGCCCGAACAGTCCGGCGACTTCGGCGCGCTCCTCGACTCGACCGGCGCCCGGATCGCGGTGATCTGCACCCCGATCCCGACCCACACGGACCTGGCGCTCGTGGCGGCCCGGCGGGGCGTGCACATCCTGCTGGAGAAGCCTCCGGCGCCGTCGTACGCCGAGTTCCGCCGCATGGCCGACGGGGTCGCCGCGGCCGGGGTCGCCTGCCAGATCGGCTTCCAGTCGCTGGGCTCGCACGCCGTGCCCGCGATCCGCGAGCTGGTCGGAGAGGGCGCGATCGGCGAGGTGACCGGGATCGGCGGAGCCGGTGCCTGGGCACGCGCCGAGGCGTACTACCGGCGTGCGCCCTGGGCGGGCAAGCGGCGGATGAACGGCGTCGACGTGATCGACGGCGTGCTGACCAACCCCCTCGCGCACGCCGTCGCCACCGCGCTCGCCCTGAACGGCACCACCCGCGCCGAGGACGTCACCCGTATCGAGACCGAGCTGCTGCGCGCCAACGACATCGAGTCCGACGACACCTCCTGCGTCCGCGTCACCACCGCGAACGGCCTCAAGGTCACCGTCGCCGCCACCCTGTGCGCCGAGGACCCCGACGAGCCGTACGTCGTCGTGCACGGCGACCGCGGCCGGATCACCTACTGGTACAAGCAGGACCGCGTGCTGCTCCAGCGGGCCGGCCACGGCCCCGAGGAGTACGAGTACGGCCGCACCGACCTGCTGGAGAACCTGGTCGACCACGTCACCGACGGCGACGACCTGCTGGTCGTCCCGGAGGTGACGGGCGCCTTCATGAAGGTCGTCGAGGCCATCCGGACGGCCCCGGACCCGACCCCGCTCCCGGCCACGGCCTGGCACCTGCTGGCCGACGAGGACCGCCGGGTCGTCCCCGGCATCGACGGACTCGTCGCGGCCGCCGCCGACAACCTCGCCCTCTACTCGGAGCTGGGCGCCGACTGGGCCCGGCCACATGTCGCGAACGAGGTGAGCACATGACGACCCCCGATTCCCCGGTCCTGCGTGTCGCGGGCCGCCCGGTCGGCCGCTACGTCACCCGGCCCGAGCTGCCCGCCCGGCTCTCCCCGCGCCCCTATCTGCACCCCGTCACCACCCTGGCCGGCACGGCGGTCACCGAACTCAGCCCGACCGACCACATCCACCACCTCGGCGTCGGTGTCGCCGTTCCCGACGTCGAGGGGCACAACTTCTGGGGCGGACGCACCTACGTCCGCGACCAGGGCCCGACCGAGCTCGACAACCACGGTGCCCAGCGCCACACGTCCTTCCAGCTCCGGGACCCCGACGGCCTCGTGGAGGAACTGCGCTGGATCGCCTCGGGCGCCGAGCTGCTGCGCGAGCGCCGTACGGTCGCGGCCACCGAACTGACTGGCTCCGCCTGGGCGTTGGACTTCACCTTCTCCCTCACCAACGTCACCCGGGACCCGCTGTCGATCGGCAGCCCGGCCACCAACGGCCGCCCGGGCGCGGCCTACGGCGGCTTCTTCTGGCGGGCCCGCAAGGAAGAGGCGGCGCCGGACGTCTTCACCGTCGACCGTGAGGGCGAGGACGCGATCCACGGCACCCGCGCCGACTGGGTGGCCCTCACCGGCGCCACCTGGACGCTCGTCTTCGCCGGGGCCACCGAACAGACCCGCCGCGACCCCTGGTTCGTGCGCGTCGGCGAATACCCGGGCGTGGGCTCCTCGTTGGCCTCCGACGCGAGGCTGCCGATCCCGCCCGGCGAGACCGTCGTACGGCGGATCGTCACGGTCGTGGCCGACGGACGCCTGCCCCGGCTCGAAGCGGCGGCCCTGGTACGGAAGGCGGTCAGCCAGTGACCCACCCGAACCCGGCCCTTCCGTCGACGTACACCAACCCGGTCCTGAACGCCGACTGGTCCGACCCCGACGTCATCCGCGTCGGCGACGACTTCTACCTCACCGCCTCCAGCTTCGGACGCGTCCCCGGCCTCCCGCTGCTGCACTCCCGCGACCTCGTCAACTGGACCCTGATCGGCCACGCCCTCGAACGCCTGGAACCCGCCGGGGAGTTCACCAAGCCCCGGCACGACTGCGGGGTCTGGGCGCCTTCCCTCCGCTACCACGACGAACGGTTCTGGATCTTCTGGGGCGACCCCGACCAGGGCATCTTCCAGGTCAACGCGCCCGGGATCAGGGGTCCTTGGACCCGTCCGCACCTCGTCAAGTCGGGCAAGGGCCTGATCGACCCGTGCCCCCTGTGGGACGAGGAGACCGGCGAGGCCTACCTCGTGCACGCCTGGGCCAAGTCCCGCTCCGGCGTCAAGAACCGCCTCACCGGCCACCGGATGGACCTCGACGGCCGTGAACTCCTCGACGAGGGCAAGGTGATCGTCGACGGCGACCGCATCCCCGGCTGGTTCACCCTCGAAGGCCCCAAGCTCTACCGGCACGACGGCTGGTTCTGGATCCTCGCCCCCGCCGGGGGAGTGGAGACCGGCTGGCAGGGCGCCTTCCGCTCGCGCGGCTTCTTCGGGCCGTACGAGGAGAAGATCGTCCTGGAACAGCAGGACACCGACGTCAACGGGCCGCACCAGGGCGGCTGGGTGCGCACCCCGTCCGGCCAGGACTGGTTCCTGCACTTCCAGCACCGGGGCGCCTACGGCAGGGTCGTCCACCTCCAGCCGATGCGCTGGGGTGACGACGGCTGGCCGGTGCTCGGTGACGAGGGCGCCCCCGTGGCCTTACACGAACGGCCCGATCTGCCGCCGCAGCCGGACGCGGCGCCCGCCACCGACGACGACTTCCCCGGCGGACGCTTCGGCCGCCAGTGGCAGTGGACCGCCAACCCACAGCCCGGCTGGGCCACCCACCACTCCGGTGACGGACTGCGGCTCACCTGCGTCCGCTCGGCCGACGCGCACGACCTGCGCAAACTGCCGAACATCCTCACCCAGCGGCTGCCCGGCACCCCGTCGGCGGTCGAGGTGGAACTGCGACTGCACAGCGAGGAACCCGGCGCACGGGCCGGTCTCGCCGTCCTCGGGGACGCCTTCAGCTGGATCGGACTCCAGCGGGGGGCCGACGGGAGCGTCCATCTCGTGCACCGGTTCGCCGAGGGAGTCGCCGAGCAGGAGCGGGACGCCGACCATCCGCGCCTCGCCCCCGCCGACAAGGTGCGACTGCGGATCGAGATCGGCGCCGGGGCCCGCTGCCGGTTCTTCTACGACCTCGGCGACGGCCCGCGTCCCTGCGGACCCGTCTTCGCGGCCACCCCCTGGCGCTGGGTCGGAGCCCTGCTCGGACTGTTCGCCCTCGCGCCCGTGGGAGGAGGACACGCCGGCGCGGCAACCTTCTCGCACTTCAGGATCGACCACCTGTAACGCACCGAACCCGTAAGCCTGTTGGGAGCCGCAATGACGCAGCACCTTGATAGCAAGCGCTTGCAGAGACCGGGATACGGCACGGTCCTGGCCGCTGTGCTCGGCCTGGTGGCCGCGCTCTGCCTCGGGGTGATCGGACAGGCCAAGGCCGTCACCGCCGAGAAGGCCCCGGCCGACCGCTGGAGCGACCGGGCGCACGGCTTCGCATCCCTCGCCGGCGGCACCACCGGAGGGGCCGGCGGCAAGGTCGTCACCGTCACCGACCAGGCCTCGCTGGCCGCCTACGCGGCGGCCGAGGAGCCGTACGTCATACGGGTCTCGGGCGCGATAGCCGTCGAACCCTTCGGCTCGGACATCGTCGTGGCCTCGAACAAGACGATCATCGGCGTCGGCGACACCGGCGAGATCGTCCACGGTGAGCTGCACCTGAACCCCGGCACGCACAACGTGATCATCCGCAATCTGACGATCCGTGACTCGTACGTCGAGGGCGACTGGGACGGCAAGACGACCGACTTCGACGCGATCCAGATGGACACGGTCGACCACGTCTGGATCGACCACAACCGCTTCACGCACATGGGCGACGGGCTGCTTGACATCCGCAAGGACAGCCGATACATCACCGTCTCCTACAACCAGTTCACGAACCACAACAAGGCGTTCGGGATCGGCTGGACCACCAATGTCCTCACCGAGATGACGATCGACCACAACTGGTTCCGCGGCACCAAGCAGCGCAACCCCTCGGCGGACAACCTCGCCTACGCCCACCTGTACAACAACTACCTGTCCTCGCAGGTCGCCGACGGTGACCCGGTGTGGACGTACGGGAACTGGGCGCGCGGCCGGACGAAGATGGTCATCGAGAACAGCTACTACGACGGTGTCCAGCACCCCTACCAGGCGGATGCCACCGCCGAGTTGGTGCAGCACGGATCGATCCTGAAGCACACGAGCGGGCGAACGGACGCGTGGGGTACGGCATTCGACCCGCGGTCCTTCTACGCCTACCGGCTGGACCCGGCCGCCGCAGTGCCCTCGCTGGTGTCCCGGTTCTCCGGGCCGCAGCAGCGGATCGGTGTGACCCTGCACGTCCCCGCTGACTATCCGACCGTGCAGGCCGCCGTGGACGCCGTGCCCGACGGCAACGCCGTGCCGGTGACGATCGCCGTCGCGCCGGGCACCTACCGTGCCAAGGTGTACATCCCGGCGACCAAGCCGAGGATCGTGCTCCAGGGGACTGGACAGGACCGGTCCGACACCGTCATCGTCTACGACACCCCCGCCGAGTACGGCGGTTCGACGGGCAGCGCGACGGTCCGTATCGCCGCGAACGACGTCACCGCCCGCCACCTCACCTTCAGCAACGACTTCGACGAGGCCGCGGTCGAGCTGAAGGGCGAGCAGGCCCTCGCGATGAAGACGACCGGCGACCGGATCGTCTTCGAGGACACCGCCTTCCTGGGCAACCAGGACACCCTGATGACCGACAGCCCCAAGCTGGACGTGATCAGCCGGGTCTACCTCCGCGACTCGTACATCGAGGGCGATGTCGACTTCATCTACGGCCGGGCGACGACGGTGATCGAGCGGTCAGTGATCCGGGCGCTGAGCCGGGGCTCGGCCTCCAACAACGGCTACATCACGGCGGCTTCGACCTGGACGGGCAACCCGTACGGGTTCCTGATCACCCGGTCGAAGGTGGTGAGCGACGCCCCGGACCAGTCCTTCCACCTGGGGCGGCCGTGGCACCCGGGCGGTGAACCCGCCGCTGTGGCACAGGTGTTGATCCGCGACACCGAACTGCCGGCCGCCGTGAAGTCTTCGCCGTGGACCGACATGAGCGGCTTCTCGTGGAAGGACGCGCGGTTCGCCGAGTACCGCAACACCGGGCCCGGCGCGGCCCCGAGCGCCGACCGGCCGCAGCTCGGTGCCGCCGACGCGAGGACGTACACCGTCGCGAACTACCTCAAGGGCACGGACGGCTGGGCTCCCCAGGCCCGCCACTGACGTCTGCCCGCCACCGACTTCCCCCCACAACGTCACATCTCCGCTGGAATCAGAAGAAGAAGAGAGCCGATCAATGAAGATCAGTATCCGCAGAAGCAGGCGCGCTGCCATAGCCGTCGCCCTCGGGTCCGTCCTGGCGCTGACCGCCACCGCCTGCGGTGACGACGGCAGCGGGGCAGGCGGTGACAAGGGCGACGAGGGCAGCGGCAAGGGCAAGATCGTCTTCTGGGACAACAACGGCGGCGTGCGCACCGACATCTGGAAGGAGATCATCGCCGACTTCCAGAAGGCCAACCCCGACATCAAGGTCGAGTACGTCGGCATCGCGTCCACCGAGTACCAGTCCAAGGTCGACACCGCCATCCAGGGCGGCGGCCTGCCGGACGTCGGCGGTGTCGGCGCGGCCATGCTCGCCGGGTTCTCCGCGCAGAACGCGCTGGAGCCGCTGGACGACCGGCTCTCCAAGTCCTCCCTGGACGGCAAGCTCAACGAGGACATGGTCGGCGTGCTGAAGGCGGCGGGAGGCGGGGACGGGACCCTGTACTCGATCCCGACCTCCGCCAACAACGGCGTGCTGTACTACCGGACCGACCTGTTCAAGAAGGCGGGCCTCGACGAGCCGACCACCTGGGACAAGTTCTACGCGGCCGCGGACAAGCTCACCGACGCCAAGAAGAACGAGTTCGGCTACACCATCCGCGGCGGTGCCGGGTCCATCGCCCAGGCTCTGGACGCGATGTACGGGCAGAGCGGGATCACCTCCTTCTGGAACGGTGACAAGACCACCGTCAACGACCCGAAGAACGTGGCGGGGCTGGAGAAGTACGCGGCGCTGTACAAGAAGGTCACTCCGGCGGCCGACCTCAACAACGACTTCACCAAGATGGTCGCCCAGTGGGACTCCGGCACCATCGGGATGCTGAACCACAACCTGGGGTCGTACCAGGACCATGTGAAGGCGCTCGGGGTCGGTAAGTTCCGGGGCATCCCGCAGCCGATCGGCGCCTCCGGCAAGCGGGTGCAGGTGTCCAACCCGGTCGACGGGCTCGGGGTGTTCAAGAGCTCGAAGAACAAGGACGCGGCCTGGAAGTTCATCGAGTTCGCGACCTCGGCCGCGGAGAACTCCAAGTTCAACCAGAACGCCGGGCAGGTGCCGTCGAACAACGACGCCGCCAAGGACGCCTGGATCTCGAAGGCCGAGCCCACGAAGCTGGCCGCCGCCGCGCTGACCGACGGTTCCACGACCATCGTCCAGCTGCCGTACTACCTGCCCGACTGGAACACCATCTCCAAGGCCGACAACGAGCCGAATTTCCAGAAGGTGCTGCTGGGTGACATGAGCGCCAAGGACTTCCTGGACACCATGGCCGACCAGCTGAACAAGGCTCAGGCGGAGTGGAAGGAACAGAACGGCTGAGAGATCGGGGGGTTCGCTGTGCGGCCGGCCGCGGGTTCGTCGTGGCTGGTCGCGCCCCGCGGCGGAGCCGCATATCGATAGAGCCCCGCGCCCCTGAGGGAAGAGAGGCTGCCCAAGATGTCACTCACACGCAGACAGGTCACCGTGGCGGCTATGGCCGCCGTGCCCGTCGCTTTCAGCGCAACCGGTACTGCTCACGCCAGAGAACAGCGCACCCTCTACATCGCCGGTGACTCCACCGCCGCCCAGAAATACGCCGACGCCGCGCCCGAGACCGGGTGGGGCATGGCGCTCCCCTTCTTTCTGCACCAGGACCGGAGGGTCGCCAACCACGCTGTGAACGGGCGGAGTTCGAAGTCCTTCGTGGACGAGGGTCGGCTCGATGTCATTCTCGGTGCCATTCGGCCGGGCGACTTCCTGCTGATCCAGTTCGGGCACAACGACGAGAAGACCGCGGACCCCACTCGGTACACCGAGCCCTGGACGACGTACCAGGACTGTCTGCGCCTGTACATCGACGGTGCCCGCGCCCGTGGCGCCCGGCCCGTGCTGGCCACCTCGGTCGAGCGGCGGAAGTTCGACGCCTCCGGCAACGCCGTGCCGACCCACGGCGACTATCCGGCGGCGATGCGGGCGCTCGCCACCGAGGAGGGTGTCGCGCTGCTCGACATCCAGGCCCTGTCGCTCGCCCTGTGGCAGCGGCTCGGGGTCGAGGAGACCAAGAAGTACTTCAACTGGACCGCGACCGAGCAGGACAACACGCACTTCAATCCGCCCGGTGCCATCGCCGTGGCGCGTCTGGTCGCGCGTGAACTGCTGCGGCACCGAGTGCTGGCGCCCCGGGACGTGCGCCGGCTCGATGCCGAGATCCCCGAGTCGTGGATCACCTGGCCGGCTCCTGCCGCCGCCTGACCATTCCTTCTTCGCAGTCGAAAGAGAGCCGCACAATGAACGCACAGACATGGCATGAGCATGTCATGACAAAGGCGATGGCCGTGGCAGGCTGCGCCGCCCTGGTCCTCGCGGTCACCGGCACCACCGCCCAGGCCAAGGGGCACGACACCGCCCGCGAGACCCTCGCCACCGGTGACGGCTGGGCCTCCGACGGCACCGGCACCACCGGCGGCGCGGCCGCCGACGCCGCCCACGTGTACACCGTCACCGACTGGGCCGGCTTCAAGGCCGCCCTCTCCGCGGGCGGCACCGCGCCGAAGATCATCAAGGTGAAGGGGACCATCGACGCGGTCTCCGAGGGCTGCGACTCCCTCGCCGCGCCCGGGTACGACTTCGACGCCTACCTGGCGAAGTACTCGCCCGAGGCCTGGGGCCTGGACACCGACCTGAGCGCCGAGCCCGACGACAGCCCCGAGGGCCTGCGCCGCGTCTCCGCCGCCAACCAGGACCAGACCATCAAGGCGAACGTGCCCGCCAACACCACGATCATCGGGGTCGGCAAGAACGCCGGGTTCAAGGGTGCGAGCCTGCAGATCAGGGCCGTCGACAACGTCATCGTGCGCAACCTCACCTTCGAGAGCCCCATCGACTGCTTCCCGCAGTGGGACCCCACCGACGGTGCCAAGGGCAACTGGAACTCCGAGTACGACACCGCCGTCGTTTACGGCTCCACCCATGTGTGGATGGACCACAACACCTTCACCGACGGCAGCCACCCCGACAGTGCCGCGCCGACCTACTTCGGGATGCTCTACCAGCAGCACGACGGCGAGCTGGACATCGTCCGCGGCGCGAACTACGTCACCGCCTCCTGGAACGTCTTCACCGAGCACGACAAGACGATCCTGATCGGCAACAGCGACAGCGAGTCCACGGCGGCCGGAGACCGGGGCAAGCTCAAGGTCACCTTCCACCACAACCTGTTCTCGAACCTCGTCGAGCGCGCCCCCCGTGTGCGCTTCGGACAGGTCGACTCCTACAACAACCACTTCGTGGCCAACACCGACTACGCCTACAGCTTCGGCATCGGCAAGGAGTCCCACCTCGTCGCCGAGCACAACGCGTTCACCCTGCCGCAGGGGGTCAGCGCGGCCAAGGTGCTCAAGCGGTGGAACGTCTCCCCGCTCACCGCCGCCGACAACTACGTCAACGGCAAGCCCACCGACCTGATCGCCGTCCACAACGCCGAGATCCCCGCCGAGACCCTGGAGTCCGGCGCGGGCTGGACGCCGACCCTGCGCACGAAGATCGACCCGGCCAAGAAGGTGCCGGGGATCGTCGACCGCGGTGCGGGCGCCGGGCACGTCTGCTGACACCGCCCCCCTGACCGGCCGGGGCGGAATCCAGCGGCCGCCCCGGCCACCCACCTCACCCCCCCACGCGAGGCACCCCACACCCCTGAGCCGCATGTCCAAGGAGCACCCGCATGCCCTCGCACGACACCCGACTCCCCCTGTCCAGAAGAGGGTTCCTGCTCGCGAGCACCGGAGCGGCGGCCGCGCTCGCCCTCGCGCCGGCCCCCGCGCACGCCGGCGCCCGGCGCCCCTTCGGCCGCTTCGGATCACCCACCGCCCGGCTCACCCCGCAGACCCTCTACGTCGATCCGCAGGGCCGCGGCGACCACACCACCGTCAAGGACGCCGTCACCGCGGCCACCGGCAGCGGCTGGACCCTCGTCCTCGCGCCCGGCACCTACCGGGAGACCGTCGCCGTCGACGTCACCCGCACCGAGACGACCTGGATCGGTGCCTCCGAGGACCCCCGGGACGTCGTGATCGTGTACGACAACGCGGCCGGCACCCCCAAGCCCGGCGGCGGCACCTACGGCACCACCGGGTCGGCCACCACCACCGTCCAGGCCGACGGCTTCACCGCCCGCTGGATCACCTTCGCCAACGACTGGCTGCGCGCCGACCACCCCGGCATCACCGGCACCCAGGCCGTCGCGATCAAGGTCCAGGGCGACCGCTCCGCCTTCCACCACTGCCGTTTCCTCGGCCACCAGGACACCCTCTACGCCGACTCGATCGCCCTCACCTCCTTCGCCCGGCAGTACTTCTCGCACTGCTACGCCGAGGGCGACGTGGACTTCGTCTTCGGGCGGGCCACGGCCGTCTACGAGCACTGCCACTTCCGGACCCTGAACCGGACCGACCTGGCCGCGGCGCCGTACGGCTTCGTCTTCGCGCCCTCCACGGCGGGCGCCAACCCGCGCGGCTACCTCGTCACCAGGAGCCGCGTCAGCAGCGAGGCCCCCGACGGCTTCTACAAGCTGGCCCGCCCGTGGGTGCCCAGCTCCGACACCACCGCGCGGCCCTCGCTCGTGGTCCGGGACACCTGGCTGGGCCCCGGCATCGACGCCGCCGCTCCCTACACCAACATGTCGGACGCCTTCCCCTGGCAGAGCCAGCGCTTCGCCGAGTACCGGAACACCGGCCCCGGCGCCCGGATCACCGTCCCGGAGAACCGGCCCCAACTCACCCGCGAGCAAGCGGAGTCGGCGACCCGGGAGGTCCACCTCGGCGACTGGAAGCCGTGGAAGGAGGCGTGCTGAGATGCGCAGACGGACCTTCATGGCCGCCGGTGCCGGACTCGCCCTTGCGTCGGCCACCCCGGCCCACGCAGGCGGCCGCCGAATACTGCACGTCCGCCCCGGCGACTCCGTCCAGGCCGCCGTCGACGCGGTCACCGGCCCCGGCTGGACGATCGTCGTGCACCCGGGCACCTACCGCGAGGTCGTCAACGTGCCGGCCGACAAGGCGGAGTTGACCGTACGCGGCGCCGTCCCCGACCCCCGTGCCGCGGTCATCGTCCACGACAACGCCAACGGCACCCAGAGGCCCGACGGTTCAGGCACCTACGGCACCGCCGGCTCCGCCACCTTCACCTCGGCGGCCCCCGGCCTCACCGTCCGCGATCTCACCCTCGCCAACGACTGGCTGCGCGCCGACCATCCCGACATCACCGGCACCCAGGCGGTCGCCGCCTACACCTACGGCGACCGCACCCACTTCGACAACGTCCGGCTCCTGGCCCACCAGGACACCCTCTTCGTCGAGACGACCGCGCTCACCGCCTTCGACCGGCAGTACTTCCGCCGCTGCTACATCGAGGGGGACGTGGACTTCGTCTTCGGTCGGGCCACCGCCGTCTTCGAGGAGTGCCACTTCCACACCCTCCAGCGGGACGTCGGCTTCACCCCCAAGGGCATGGTCTTCGCCCCCTCCACGGCCCGCGCCAACCCGTACGGCATCCTCGCCGTCCGCTCCCGCATCACCTCCGGCGCCGAGGACGCGGCGTACAAACTGGCACGGCCCTGGGTGCCGTCGTACGAGACGACTGCCTGGCCGTCCCTCGTCGTGCGGAACTCCCGGATCGGACCCGGGATCGACCCGGTCGCGCCCTACACCAACATGCGCGAGGCCTACCCCTGGCAGACCATGCGCTTCCGGGAGTACGCCAACTCCGGTCTCGGAGCAGTGATTTCGGTCCCCGACAACCGGCCCCAGCTGACCGCCGAGGAAGCCGCCGTACACACCCGGCGCACCTATCTCGGGGACTGGAGGCCCTATGAGCGCCGGTGACCCGCTGGGGCGGCGGGCGTTCGTGGTGGGCGCCGGAGCGGCCGTGCTGGCCGGGGGAGCGGTGAGCCCCGCGGAAGCCGGGGTCGTGGACGGCCCGCTGCCCGACTTCCATCCGGCGCTGAAGAACGCGCTGAACTTCCCCCTCGCCTGGGGGACTTCGCCGATCCGGGACTTCCGGGCCTGGCGGCGGACAGCCCGTGCCACGGTCGAGGAGCACCTCCTCGTCGACCGGGAGGACAAGACACCGTACGCGCCCGAGTTCACCGACCGGACCCAAGGTGACGGGTACACAAGAGAGTTGGTCACCCTCTCCCTCACCCGTCACGAACGGGTCCGGGCCGCCCTGCTCACCCCGCACGGCCCCGGCCCGTTCCCCGCCGTGCTGCTGCTCCACGACCACGGGGCGAAGTTCGACATCGGCAAGGAGAAACTGGTCCGGCCCTGGTACGACGACACCCGGCTCGCCTCCGCGCAGTCCTGGGCCGACAAGTACTTCAGCGGCCGGTTCGTCGGCGACGAGCTGGCCCGGCGCGGCTATGTCGTCCTGTGCGCGGACGCGCTCGGCTGGGGCGACCGTGGACCCGTCACCTACGACCAACAGCAGGCGCTGGCCAGCAACTTCTACAACCTCGGCTCCTCGCTCGCCGGGCTCATGGCCCGGGAGGACGCCCGCGCCGCCGGGTTCCTGGGCGGGCTGAAGAAGGTCGACGCCAGAAGGGTCGCGGCGGTCGGCTTCTCCATGGGGGCCTACCGCGCCTGGCAGACCGCCGCGCTGACCGACGCCGTCACGGCCACGGCAGCCGTCTGCTGGATGACCGGCCTCAAGGAAATGATGGTGCCCGGCAACAACACCCTGCGCGGGCAGTCCAGTTACTACATGCTCCACCCGGGGCTGCCCCGGTTCCTCGACTTCCCCGACGTGGCGAGCATCGCCGCCCCCAGGCCGATGCTGTTCTTCAACGGCGGGCTCGACCCGCTGTTCCCCGCCGACGGCGTACAGGTCGCCCACGACAAGCTGCGCGCCGTCTGGCACTCCCGCCACGCCGAGGAGCGGTTGCACCTGAAGACCTGGCCCGACCTCGGCCATGTCTTCGTCGACCGCATGCAGGACGAGGTCTTCCGCTGGCTCGACGCCGTCCTGTGAACCATCCCCCCACCCGCACGAGAAGGGACCCGCGCTCCATGTCTCGTCGTACCGCTCTCACCGTCCTGTCCGCCCTCTCCCTGGGCGTCGGCCTCGCCGTCCTCCCCACCCAGGCGCAGGCCGCGACCGTGGTCGTCAGCAACTCGACCGACCTGTCCAACGCCATCAAGAACGCCACCGCCGGCACCGTCATCCAGGTCCGCGGCGGCACCTACTACCCGACGGCCACCCTCCAGTCCACGGCCAACGGCAGCTCCTCCGCGCCGGTCACGCTCACCGCGTACGGCTCGGAGACCGTGAAGATCGACGGCTCGTCGCTGCCCGATGGCGACTGGATCTTCAAGCTGACCGCCGACTACTGGAACGTCTCCAACATCACCTTCCAGAACTCCCCGGACAGCGCGGTCGTCTGCCAGTCCTGCACCGGGACGGTCTGGAACAACATCAAGACCATCAACGGCGGCGACTCGGGCTTCACGCTCACCGGCGACGGGACCGTGAACAACACCGTCAAGAACATCGACTCCTACGGCAACTACGACGCCGCCAACCACGGCGAGAACGCCGACGGCATCGCCGTGAAGTTCGGCTCCGGCACCGGCAACCTCATCACCGGGGCCCGCCTCTACAACAACTCGGACGACGGGATCGACTTCTGGTCCTTCTCCTCGCCCGTCACCGTCGAGCACACCTGGTCCATGGGCAACGGCGCCAACCGCTGGTCCGACTCCGCCTTCGCGGGCGACGGCAACGGCTACAAGCTGGGCGGGGACGGCGAGGTCGTCGCGCACGTCATCAACAACTCCGCCGCCTGGGGCAACGCAGGCAACGGCTTCACCGAGAACTCCAACACCGGCGCCATCGTCATCAACCGCACCACCGCCTACGCCAACAGCAAGTGGGGCTACTACTTCGCCACCAGCTCCGCGAAGCTGGGCAAGAACCTCGCGGTGAGCAACGGCGGCGGCTCGGTGAGCAAGGGCTCCAAGGTCTCCTCGTCCGGCAACAACTGGGACAGCGGGATCAGCACCCCCGCCTTCAGGTCGACGGACGCCTCGACGACGTACAACGCCCGCAGCTCCAGCGGCACCCTGCCCGCCACCACGTTCCTGACGACGGGCAGCACCACCATCGGCGCCACCATGAACTGACACCGCCCCGGAAACCTCCGGCTCAGGGCGCTTGACCCGTTTTTTACCGGGCGGGTCTCGCGCCCGACATGGTGACGCGCGTAGAACCTCTGTCATGCATAAGTCACTGCGTATCGCAGCCGCCACCGCCGCGTGTGCCGTCGCGGCGGGCGCCCTCTACGGCGCCGGCGCGGCCACCGCCGGTCAGTCCACGGCGAACTCCACGCACGAGCCCTACAACATCGGCGTCCTGGTCAAGGACATCGACACCTACTACGGCACCACGGCCGACGCCAACGGTGTCTACCAGGCGTCCCCCACCAGCCCGTACGCCAAGGACCTCGCGGCCATCGACAAGGCCGCGAAGAAGCAGATCGACCAGGCCGCCCGCAAGGCGCACCACAGGGGCGAGAAGCCCGCCGTCGTCTTCGACATCGACGACACGCTGCTGCTCAGCCTCGACTACGAGAAGCGCTACAACTACACGTACAACGCGACCACGTGGGCCGACTACGTGAACCGGGCCGACCGCCCGGCCGTCTTCGGTAGCCCCGAGCTCGTTCAGTACGCCGACAAGAAGGGCGTCGAGGTCTTCTACAACTCGGGCCTCAGCGAGGCCCAGCGCTCGGCCGCGGTCGAGAACCTGAAGAAGATCGGCGCCGATGTGAACCTCGACGCCGACCACGTGTTCCTCAAGGACAAGGCGAACCCGCCGTCCTACCTGAGCGCCTGCGCCACGCCGGGCACCTGGACCTGCACCACCGTGCAGTACAAGTCCGGCACCCGCGCGCACATCGAGAACGACCTCGGGTACGAGATCATCGCCAACTTCGGCGACCAGTACTCCGACCTGGAGGGCGGCTACGCCGACAAGACGTACAAGCTCCCGAACCCGACGTACTTCGTGAGCTAGTTCCGTACCGGCCGGATCCCCTCGAGGGTCGGCACCACGGGCTTGATCGTGCCGTCCGCCGCGAACTCCAGTCGGTCGACGGTGGTTTCGCGGTGCATGCCGTCGCCGCCGGGCTTTCCCGGCCCGTTCAGGGCGAACCGGTGATAGACGATGTACCAGTCGTCGGTGCCGGGGACGTTCACCACGGAGTGGTGGCCGGTGGCGAGGATGCCGTACTCGGGACGCTTGGACAGGATCGTCCCCTTCTTGGTCCACGGGCCGAGGGGGGACGGTCCCGTCGCATAGGCGACGTGGTAGTTCTCGCTGCGGGTGTCGTCCTCGGACCACATGAAGTAGTACGTGCCGTTCCGCTTGATCACGAAGGAACCCTCGCGGAAGTTGTCCGGGGTGATGTCCTTCACGGCGGCGGCGTCGTAGGACGTCATGTCGTCGTTCAGCGGCACCACGTACCCGTGCCCATTGCCCCAGTACAGGTACGACGTCCCGTCGTCGTCCGTGAAGACGGCCGGGTCGATCATCTGGCCCTTCAGCGCACCGCCCTTGGCCACGAGCGGCTTGCCCAGCGCGTCCTTGAAGGGACCGGCGGGGGAGTCCGCCACCGCCACACCGATCTGCTGCTCGGCGCAGAAGTAGAAGTAGTACCTGCCGTTCTTCTCCGCGATGGCCGGCGCCCAGGCGTACTTGTCGGCCCACGACACGTCCGCGCCGAGGTCGAGGATGACCCCGTGGTCCTTCCAGTGGACCAGGTCCTTGGAGGAGTAGGCCTTGAACCGGGTCCCGCTCCAGCCGTTGAAGCCGTCGGTGGTCGGGTAGATCCAGTACTCGCCGTTCAGATAGTGCACGTCCGGGTCGGCGTTGAGGCCGGGCAGGACGGGGCTGCCGGTCCGCACCGCCTCGACCGTCCAGCTGCGGCTGGTGCCGTCGGCGGCTGTCACGGTGTACGACTGCGGCCTGCGGAAGTCGCGCCGGGTACCGGACCTGGGGGCGATGCTCGCGCCCTCACCCACGGCGATCTTCGGAGCGAGGTGCGTGAGGTCGGTGTCGGTCTGCACCGGCAGCACGACCTTCGACGCGGCCTCCGTGACGATCGCGTACCCCTTCTGACCCTTGGCCGTCACGTCCACCACCGAGGCGGGCGTCGACGGATACGCGGCCAGCAGCCGGTCGTACTCCTGCTGCGTCACCGGAAGTACCGTGCCGTGCCGGGGACTCGCGGGCAACTGGTAGTTCGTGGACGGGGTCCACGTTCCCGAGTCGAGGTCGGTGGTCTCGAAGGGGACGTACCCGCGACCGCCGTACTCGTCGATGAACAGGTACCACTTCTTCTCGGTGTTCGACTTGAACACCGTCGGCCCCTCACCGCGGTCCATCGCCCCGCTGCCGATACAGTCCGCGACCAGGTCGTACTTCGTCGAGGTCAGGCTCGTCGACTTCTCGCCGGTGATGAACTTGGCGCAGGGCGAGCTGGAGGTGGGGTCCCGCTCGTCCTTGGTGTAGCGGTAGTAGGTGTCCTTGTACTTCACGACCGTCGAGTCGATCACCGAGTAGCCGGGGTCGTCCCAGACCTTCGGGGCGCTGAAGGTGCGGAAGTCCTTGGTGGTCGCGTACAGCATCTTGTTGTACGTCGATCCCGTGTGCCCGGGGTCGTCGTCGGCGTACAGCTTCGACGCCCAGAAGACGACGTACTCGCCGAGGCCGGCGTCCCAGTAGGCCTCCGGCGCCCAGGTGTTGCCCGCGTTGTCCGGGGCGACCTTCACCAGGCGCTGGTCGGTCCAGTGGACCAGGTCGGTGGACTCCCAGATCATGACCGACTTGCTGCCGTGCCGCTGGACGTCGTCCCAACTGCCGCTGCTGTTCTTGTACATGCGCAGGTCGGTGGCGATCAGATAGAACGTGTCGCCCTTGGGGGAGCGGATCACGAAGGGGTCGCGCAGGCCCTTCTCGCCGGTCGTCGATGTCAGGACCGGCTTGCCCTGGTTGAGCTCGCGCCAGTGCAGGGGGTCGTTGCCGCGGCTGAGGGCGTAGCGGATCTGCTCGCCGTCGGCGGTGCCCTCGCCGGTGAAGTAGGCGAAGAGATATCCGGCGTACTTGGGGTGGTTCACGGGTGGTGCTCCTGAGTGGGCGGAACCGGGCGGTGCGGTGAGCAGGGCCAGCAATAGCGAGAGACAGGCGACGAGGAGGATACGAGGGCGCATGTCGCTCCTGCGAGTGTGGGGGTGTGGGGGTTTCTGTTGGGGGCTGTGCGCGCCTTCGGAGTGTTACGAGTGGCAAACAGCACGTCAATCGGTGAGTGCGCGAGCGGCAGCAGCGAAAGTTTCGGTTGTTTTCGTCGAGGCGCGGCAACCTCACCGGTCATGGCGGCGACTTCAGGGCGTCTTGACTGCCGAGGAAAGGAACGCCCCCGTGCGTCACAGCACCGGACGCCACCGCCGGACCCGCACGCTCTCCCTCGCCGCGGCGGTCGCCGTCACCGCGGGCGCGGGCGGTGTGTATCTCGGCCTGTCGGGCGGCGGGGCCGAGGCCGCGTCGACGACGGTCACCGTCTCCGGTACGGCCCAGCTGGAGGCGGCGGTGCGGAACGCGAGCGCGGGCACGGTCATCCAGGTCCGCGCCGGCACCTACACCCCGAAGGCCACCCTCAAGTCCACGGCGAACGGCACGAGTTCGGCGCGGATCACCTTGCGGGCACACGGCAGCGAGAAGGTGAGGATCGACGGGTCCAGGCTGCCGGCCGGGTCCTGGCTGGCAGCGATCCACGGCGACTACTGGACCGTCCAGAACCTCACCTTCCGGAACTCGCCGGCCCAGGGCCTGGTCGTCACCTCCTCCGTCGGCGGGGTCTTCAAGAATCTCGTCACCGCGAACAACGGGGACTCCGGATTCACCCTGCGCGGCGACGGGACCAGCGACAACCTCGTGCAGAACCTGGACAGTCACGGCAACTACGACCCGGCCGGGCACGGTCAGAACGCCGACGGGATCGCCGTGAAGTTCGGGTCCGGGACCGGCAACAGGATCACCGGGGCACGCCTGTACGGCAATTCGGACGACGGGCTCGACCTGTGGCAGTTCTCCTCACCGGTCACCGTCGAGCACAGCTGGGCCTTCGGGAACGGCAGGAACCGGTGGGGGGACAGTGCCTTCGAGGGCAACGGCAACGGGTTCAAGCTGGGCGGCGGAGGCGTCACGGTGGCCCACCTCGTCAACAACAACGCGGCCTGGGGCAACACGCTGAACGGGTTCACCGAGAACTCCAACACCGGGGCGATCGTGCTGAACCGCAACACCGCGTACTCCAACGGCGCGGCCGGGTTCTTCTTCGCCACCGGCAAGGCCCGGTTGGCGCGCAATCTCGCGGTGGGCAACAGGGGCGGCCTGCCGAAGCCGGGCCCGGCCACGGTGTCCGCGGCGAACAACTGGGACGCCGGGGTGCCGACTCCGGTCTTCCGGTCGACGGATGCCGCCACGGCGTACGGTACCCGCGGCCGTGACGGTTCGCTGCCCCGGACGGACTTCCTGACCACCGGATCCACCACCATCGGCACCACGATGGACTGACCCGCACAACGCCGGAACGCCCCGCCTGTCGTCACAGGCGGGGCGTTCCTCGTGCCGGCCCGAGGGGGGCTCCAGCCGGCAGCTGCCGGCCGAGGGGGGCTCAGGCCGGCAGGTCTTGGGTACTGCGAGGCGCCGGTCTACCCGGCACTACTAGTGACGTTGAAGATGACCGAATGGTTGTTCCATGCCGTACACCTGTTGAGTGGCCGCTGGGGCGGAAAGGGTTGCCGCTCCAGCGGAGATTTCTCGGTGAGAATCCGGCAAGAGGCCTACGAGTCCCCGTCGTCCGCGGACCCGTCGTCCTGCGCCGCGAAGCCGCCCTTCACGGCGAGGTCCCCGGACCTGGCGGTCGCCGTCGCCGTGTAGCCGTCGTCCTTCGCGTCCCGGCCGCCGCGCTGGTGGTTGTACTGCCCGGCGAACACCCACTCGCCCTTCGGGATCGTGCGGCCGTCCTTGAGCACCCAGGTGTAGACGAGGAAACCGTCCTTCTGGGTGACCGTCAGCGTGAAGTCGTCCTCGGGCAGCGAGCGCCAGGCGCCGGTGTCGGTGACACCGCCGGTCTGCGCGATCCTCAACTCCACCGTGAGCGCGGTCAGTTGCTCGGAAGTCTTGAAGGTCACATCGCTCTGCGCCCAGAACTCGTTGCTGTGCGGGTCCACCGAGCCGTCCGACCACAGCGGGCCGTCCTCGACGCCGGACGCCCGTACCCCGCCGGAGGCGTTCGGCGTGCCCGAGGGCGTACCGCTCGGCCTCTCGGCCCGGTGCGTGGGGGTGCTGCTCGGCCTCGGATCCGCCGATTGGGCGGGCGGCCGGCTCGTCGCGTCGGGCGAAGAGTCCGGGGTGCCCGTGGCGGCGACCGACTTCTGCGCGGGCGGCTCGTCCTTCACCGCGGACGCCACCGCGTAACCGCCGAGGCCCAGCACACAGGCGACCGCGGCCGTGGCGCTCACCACCCGCACCCAGCCGTAGACCGGCGGGCGGGTCGCCCGGTGGTCGGGGCGGGTCTGTTCCGACATGCCACGCTCGATCCGGGCGAGGATCCGCTCGCGGTTCGGCTCGTGTGCCCCGGCGGCGTCCTGCAGCCGGGCGCGCAGTTCGCCGTGCACGTCCCGCCGCATGGTCATCGGTCCCTTCCTCCGGCGTCACCGGTGCGCGCCATCGCGGCGTGCACCCTCAGCGGAGCGTTCTGGGGGCCCAGCAGCCGCTGCAACTCGGCCATTCCCTTGGAGGTCTGGCTCTTAACCGTACCGACCGACACTCCGAGGGCCAGCGCGGTGTCCTTCTCGGAGAGATCGAACGCGTGCCGCAGCACGACACACGCCCGCTTGCGGAAGGGCAGCCTGCGCAGCGCCTCCTGGACATCGACCGTGCCCGCCACGTCGGGATTGTCGACCTGCTCCTCGCGCTGGGACCAGAACAGGGCGATGCGCCGGCGCTCACGGACCGCGCTGCGGATTCGGGTGCGGGCCAGGTTGGCGACCACTCCGCGCGCGTACGCCGCCGGGTGGTCGGCCGCGCGCACCCGGTCCCAGCGGTGCCACAGGGCCAGCAACGCGTCCGCCGCCAGGTCGTCGGCGGCGTCCGGCTCGCCGGTCAACAGCAGGGCGAGGCGCGACAGTTCGGCGTAATGGCGTTCGAAGAAGGCGTGGAACTCCACGGAGGCGGCGTCGTCGACGACTGTGCCCACGGGTTCCCTCTCCTTTGTGTGTCATGTAAATGACATGTGATCATCCGGGGGTCGCCGGACGGAGATTCGGAAGCCTAGCAGCGATCGAGTACGTGTTCTCGTACGGGTCTTCGAACAAGGTATGACCAGGCGACCCCCGATTCGTAACACGGGGAAAACCTGAAGCGCGTTCAACGCAGGAACAATCCAGCCAGCATCCGCACACCGATCATTCAGGCACCAGGAGCATCGAGCATGTCCGTCGACCGGTACTTCAGGATCTCCGAACGGGGATCCACCCTCGCCCGTGAGACACGCGGCGGCTTCGCCACGTTCTTCACGATGGCCTACATCCTTGTCCTGAATCCGATCATCCTCGGCAGTGCGAAGGACAAGTTCGGGCACCAGTTGGATGCGGTCCAGCTGACCACCGCGACGGCTCTGGTGGCGGCGGTGATGACGATCGTCATGGGCGTCGGCGGAAACCTGCCGCTCGCGCTCGCCGCCGGGCTCGGGCTGAACGCGGTCGTCGCCTTCCAGATAGCCCCGCTGATGAGCTGGGACGACGCGATGGGCCTGGTCGTCCTGGAGGGGCTGCTGATCTGTGTGCTGGTGGTGACCGGTCTGCGGGAGGCCGTCATGCACGCCATCCCGCAACCGCTCAAGCAGGCGATCAGTGTCGGGATCGGGCTGTTCATCGCGTTCATCGGCTTCGTGGACGCCGGGTTCGTCAGCCGTATCCCCGACGCCGCCAACACCACCGTGCCGGTGCAGCTCGGCGGCACCGGCGCGCTCACCGGATGGCCGATCCTCGTCTTCTGTCTCGGGGTGCTGCTGACGATCGGGCTGCTCGCGCGCAAGGTCAAGGGTGCGATCCTGATCAGCATCGTGACCATGACCGTCCTCGCGATGATCATCAACTCGATCGCCGACATCAAGACCTGGGGGCTGACCACGCCGGAGTGGCCCGACAAGGTCGTCGACACCCCCGACTTCGGACTGATCGGCCACTTCAGCCTGTTCGGTTCCTTCAGCGCGCCCGGCGTCGGGATCGTCACCGTCGTTCTGCTGATCTTCACGCTGATCCTGTCCGACTTCTTCGACACGATGGGCACGGTCGTCGGGATCACCGCGGAGGCCGGGCTGCTGGACGAGGAGGGCAAGGTCCCGGGCCTCGGCCGGGTCCTGCTGATCGACGGAGCGGCGGCGGTGGCCGGTGGTGCGGCCTCCGCGTCCTCCGCCACGTCCTACATCGAGTCGGCGGCGGGCGTCGGTGAGGGCTCGCGCACCGGGTTCTCGAACCTGGTCACCGGCGGGCTCTTCGGCCTGGCCCTGTTCCTGACCCCGCTGCTGACCATCGTCCCGCTCCAGGCCGCCGCGCCCGCCCTGGTCGCCGTGGGCTTCCTGATGATGACCCAGGTCAAGCACATCGACTGGGACCGCTACGACATCGCGATCCCGGCGTTCCTGACCATCGCCGTGATGCCGTTCACCTACTCGATCACGAACGGGATCGGGGCCGGCTTCCTGGCCTACGTCGTGATCAAGACGGTGCTGGGGAAGGCCAAGGAGATCCACTGGCTGTTGTGGGTGGCCTCGGCACTGTTCCTCGTGTACTTCGCGATCGACCCGATCGAGCAGATCCTCGGCGCCAAGTAACCACCGGGAAGGCTCAGTTCTTCAGGGCCGCCTCCATCATGGCCTTGGCCACGGGGGCGGCCAGGCCGTTGCCGCTCACCTCCGAGCGGGCCGCGTTCGACTGCTCCACGACCACCGCCACGGCGACCTCCTTCCCGTCGGCCTTCCCGTAGGACGTGAACCAGGCGTACGGCGTCTTGCTGTTGTTCTCGCCGTGCTGGGCCGTGCCCGTCTTGCCGCCCACCGTGACGCCGTCGATCCGGGCGTTGGTGCCGGTGCCGTCCTGGATCACGGACTGCATCGCCGACTGGAGTTGTTCCGCCGTGTCCGAGCTGACGACCTGGGTCGTGGCCGCCTCGTCGTCGTAGTTCTTCAGGACGTCACCGCCGTGGTCGGTGATCGTCGACACCATGTGCGGTGAGACCAGCTTGCCGCCGTTGGCTATGGCCGCGGAGACCATGGCCATCTGGAGCGGGGTGGCCGTGACGTCGTACTGGCCGATACCGGTCAGGGCCGTCGAGGACTTGTCCATGCCGGACGGGTAGACGCTCTCGTAGGCCCGCACCGGGACGTCCTGCTCGGCGTCGTTGAAGCCGAACTTCTCGGCCATCGCCCGCACCTTGTCCTGGCCGAGATCGACGGCCATCTTCGCGAAGACGGTGTTGCAGGAGTACTCCAGCGCGACCCGGATCGAGGCGTTCTCGCAGGGCGCCGAGGCGTTCTCGTTGCCCAGCGGGGTCACCGTGCCCGGCAGGGTGTACGGGTCCGGGCTCACGGTCTTCTCGTCCACCGAGGAGTACAGGCCGTCCTCCAGCGCGGCCGCGGCCACCACCAGCTTGAACGTCGAACCGGGCGGCAGCGGCTGGCGCAGCGCGCGATTGGTGAGCGGCTTGTCGGAGTCCGTGGTGAGCCGCTTCCAGGCGCTGCCCGCGGTGTTGGCGTCGGTCAGCGAGGACGGGTCGTACGACGGCGTCGACACGACCGCCAGGATCCTGCCGGTCGTCGGGTCCATCGCGACGGCCGCGCCCTTCGTGTCGCCGAGCGCGTCGTACGCCGCCTTCTGCACGGCCGGGTCGATCGTCGTGATCACATCACCGGGCTCGGCCCGCTCGTTGGTGATCGTGTCCATGACGGTCTTCAGCCGGCTGTCCGTGCCCTTGAGGAGGTCGGCGTAGATGCCTTCCAGCTGGGTCGGGGCGTAGGCCTGCGAGGCGTACCCCGTCACCGCCGCGTACAGCTTGCCGTTCGTGTACGTCCGCTTGTACGCGAGGTCGCTGTCCGTCGTCCGCTCGGAACCCGTCACGGCCTTTCCGGCCACGATGATGTTCCCGAGCGGCGAGGAGTACGTCTCGATCGCGTTCCGCCGGTTGTCGTTGTCGTCCGCGAGTGCCTGGCCCTCGTAGAACTGCACCCAGGTCGCTCGGATCAGCAGAGCGAACACCAGGAGCAGCGCGAAGACCGATGCGCGCCTGATCGTCTTGTTCATCCCACTCGGAAGACGATCAGCGGCGGACGAATCGTTCCCGAACATCCGCTTTTCTCATCGGACGTTCATCCACGGTGGTGCTCACGCGTCCAGCGTGAGCACCAACTCGTCGATCTCCGCACCGCGCGCCTGGGCGTACCCGGACGCCTGGGCGGCCACCCGGAACCCGCACTTGTGGAGCACCCGCAGTGAGGCGGCGTTGTCGGCGGCCGCGCGGGCGTACAGGGGACGTTCGGGGACCTGGGCGAGCAGTTCACCCAGGGCCGCCGTGGCGATACCGCGCCCCCAGTAGGCGCGGTCGATCCAGTACGTCACCTCGCGCTCGCCCGGCTCGCCGTACACCGCCGCGCTGCCCACCACGTCACCGTCCGCCAGGATCGTGCGCTGCACGTCGTCCGAGGCGCGGATCCGTTTCCAGTGGGCGTCGAAGGTGTCCCGGTCGGCCGGGTCCTTCGGGGTGAAGGCCGCCATGTGCAGGGCCTCGGGGTCGTTCAGCTGCCGGAAGAAGACCGGCAGATCGCTGTCATGGACTTCGCGGAGAACGATCTGCATGCCTCAGAGCCTACGGGTGGCCAGGGTCAGCCGGTCCCGGGCGTCGAACAGTGCGTCCTTCACCATCTGTTCGTGCGCCGGGGTCAGTCGCGCCACCGGCACCGAGCAGCTGATCGCGTCACGCGCGGGCGTGCGGTACGGGATGGCGACGCCGAAGCAGCGCAGCCCCAGCGTGTTCTCCTCGCGGTCCACGGAGAAGCCCTGCTCCCGGATCTGGTGCAGCTCCTCGATGAGCTTCTCGCGGTCGGTGATGGTGTGCTCGGTGAGCGCCGGCAGGGTCTCCGGCAGCATCTTGCGGACCTGCTCGTCGGAGTACGTGCTCAGCAGCGCCTTGCCGAGGGAGGTGGAGTGCGCCGGGAGCCGGCGGCCCACTCTCGTGAAGGGCCGCAGGTAGTGCTGCGACTGCCGGGTGGCCAGGTAGACGACGTTCGTGCCGTCCAGACGGGCCAGGTGGATGGTCTCGGTGGTGTCGTCGGAGAGCCGGTCCAGGGTCGGCCGGGCCGCCGCGACCACCTCGTCACCGTCGATGTACGAGGTGCCGACGAGCAGCGCCCGCACCCCGATGCCGTACCGCGTGCCCGTCGCGTCGGTCTCCACCCAGCCCAGCTCGACCAGCGTGCGCAGCAGCATGTAGAGACTCGACTTGGGGTACCCGACGGCCTCCTGGACCGCCGCGAGGGAGTGCATGCCGGGACGTCCGGCGAAGTATTCGAGCAGTTCAACCGTCCGTACCGCGGACTTGACCTGTGACCCGCCGCCCGTCTCGCCAGCCGACATCGCCCTTGACCCCTTCGTTCAACGGGAACCCAGCTATATAGTCTCCAACAGCATATTCACCATCAGGGACAGCGTTCAGCATATCGAACGGTCCTGGTGGATGACCCAGATACACGTGGAGGGACCCGCGGTGGCAGCAGCACCAGTCTGGAGTGTCGACCCCCGAACCGGGAAGCAGCGCGAGCAGGTTGCGGTGGAGGCCACAGCCCAGGAGGTGGACGCCGCCGTCCGCGCCGCTTACGACGCGCGCGCGTCCCTCGCCGACCGCACCGTCCGCGCGGCCTTCCTGCGCACCGCCGCCGACAAGCTGGAGGGCTCCAAGGAGCACCTCGTCGAGGCCGCGGACGCCGAGACCGCGCTCGGCCCGGTCCGGCTGACCGGCGAGCTCGCCCGCACCTGCTACCAGCTGCGGACCTTCGCGGACATCGTCGAGGAGGGTGCCTTCCTCGACGTGGTGATCAACCACCCCGACGACACCGCGACCCCGCCGATCCCGGACCTGCGCCGCTACAAGGTGCCGCTGGGCGTCGTCGCCGTCTACTCGGCCTCCAACTTCCCCTTCGCCTTCTCGGTCGCCGGCGGCGACACCGCGAGCGCGCTGGCGGCCGGCAACCCGGTCGTCGTCAAGGCCCACCCCGACCACCCGGGCCTGTCCGAGCTGGTCGCGTCCGTGCTGCGCCGGGCCGCCGACGAGCACGGCATCCCCGCGGGCGTGCTCGGTCTCGTGCACGGCTTCGAGGCCGGCATCGAGCTGGTCAAGCACCCGCTGGTCGCCGCCGCGGGCTTCACCGGTTCCGTGAAGGGCGGCCGCGCCCTGTTCGACGCGGCGGCCGCGCGTCCGGTGCCGATCCCGTTCCACGGCGAGCTGGGCTCCCTGAACCCCGTCGTGATCACCGAGGAGGCCGCGGCCGAGCGGGCCGAGGCCATCGGTGCCGGGCTCGCGGGCTCCATGACCCTCGGCGTCGGACAGTTCTGCGTGAAGCCGGGCCTGGTCCTCGTGCCGTCCAGTGCGGCGGGCGACGGCCTGGTGAAGTCCCTGACCGACGCGGTCAGCGACACGGACGCGGGCGTTCTGCTCGACCACCGCATGCGGGACAACTTCGTCGCCGGCGTCGCCGAGCGCGCGGAGCTGCCCGAGGTCGAGACGCCGGTGACGCCCGGCTCGGGCGGCGAGCACACGGTGAGCCCGGGCTTCTTCACGGTGGCGGCGGAGAAGCTGACCATCGAAGGCGCGTACGACCTGCTCCTGGAGGAGTGCTTCGGCCCGGTGACCGTGGTGGTCCGCTACGACGACGACGAGCAGGCGCGCGCCGTGCTGTCCCGGCTGCCCGGCAACCTCACCGCGACGGTCCACCTGTCCGCCGAGGAGGCGGCCGGCCGGGGACGCGGCGCGGAGATCCTCGCGGAGCTGACCCCGCTGGCCGGGCGGGTGCTGGTGAACGGCTGGCCGACCGGTGTCGCGGTGGCCCCGGCCCAGCACCACGGCGGCCCCTACCCGGCGACGACGTCCACGTCGACGTCGGTGGGCGGCACGGCGATCGAGCGCTGGCTGCGGCCGGTGGCGTACCAGAACGCTCCGGAGGCCCTGCTGCCGCCGGAGCTGAGGGACGACAACCCGCTGGGTGTGCCCCGGCGCTTCAACAACGCTCTGGAGCGCTAGGCACCCGAGGACCACCCGCGGAGAGGGAACTGGAAAACTCTGAGGATGGACGTCGACCTTCCCCAACTCCCCTTCTCTCTCCGCACCTACGGCCCCGACGGGCACTGGAAGTACGAGGACGGCTTTCTCTCCGGCTGGGCCGGCCCCCGGCAGGACCGGTTTGTGCCGCCCACCGGGGAGTCCCTCGACCCCGCCGCCGACGCGCCGCGTCTGCTCGGTGCCCCCGAGGGGGACTTCCAGCTGATAGCCCGCGTCACCGTGGGCTTCAACGGATCCTTCGACGCGGGCGTCCTGTACGTCCATGTCGGCGAGCGGGCCTGGGCCAAACTGTGCCTGGAGAACTCGCCGGACGTGCCCACCGTCTGCACGGTCGTCACCCGGGGCCACTCCGACGACTGCAACTCCTTCACCGTGGACGGCAGTTCGGTCTGGCTGCGGGTCAGCCGCACCGGCCGCGCCTTCGCCTTCCACGCCTCCCGCGACGGCAGCCACTGGACCTTCGTCCGCCTGTTCACCCTCGGAGACGAGAAGGAGACCGACGCGGCCCTGGTCGGCTTCATGGCCCAGTCACCGATGGGGGAGGGCTGCGTGGTGACGTACGACCACATCGAGTACCGCCCCGAATGGCCGGCGGACCTGCGGGACGGCAGCTGAGCGCCGACGGGGGCCGGTGGGGAATGAGACCCGCTGCTTGAATGTTCACCAACTGAGCGGGGGGAGTCTCCGCTGCCGTCCGACCTGGAGAGAGCCGTAGACATGCGCGTCGAGATCTGGAGCGACATCGCCTGCCCCTGGTGCTACGTGGGCAAGGCCCGCTTCGAGAAGGCGCTGGAGGCCTTCCCGCACCGTGACGGGGTCGAGGTGGTGCACCGGTCGTTCGAGCTGGATCCGGGGCGGGACAAGAGCGACGTCGAGCCCGTCCTCGCCATGCTCAGCAAGAAGTACGGCATGAGCGAGGCCCAGGCGCAGGCCGGCGAGGAGAACCTCGGTGCCCAGGCAGCCGCAGAGGGGCTCGCCTACCGGACCCGTGACCGCGACCACGGCAACACCTTCGACCTGCACCGCCTCCTGCACCTGGCCAAGGAGCACGGCAGGCAGGACGAGCTCGTCCAGATCTTCTACCGGGCCAACTTCGCCGAGGAGAGGTCCCTGTTCACCGAGGGCGACGAGCGGCTCGTCGAGCTCGCCGTCGAGGCCGGGCTCGACGCCGACGAGGTCCGCAAGGTTCTCGCCGACCCCACCGCCTACGCCGACGAGGTCCGCGCCGACGAGCGCGAGGCCGCCGAGCTCGGCGCGAACGGCGTCCCCTTCTTCGTCCTGGACCGCACGTACGGCGTCTCCGGCGCCCAGCCCGCCGAGGTCTTCACCCAGGCCCTCACCCAGGCCTGGGGCAACCGCTCCCCGCTGCAGCTGATCGACCAGGGCGACGCCGGCGCGGAGGCCTGCGGCCCCGACGGGTGCGCCGTACCCCAGCACGGCTGACAACGCGCAGGTCGGCGCGGACGTATAAGCGTTCCTTGGCGAAACCCCGTAGAAAATCGCAATGGACCGAGAGGTCTTCCGGCCCCACAGTGGAGCCATGGAGACCTTCGAGAGCCTCGTCCGCGCCGAGTTCACCCCGAAGAACACCTTCCTCAACACCGCGAGCAGCGGCCTGCTCCCCGCCCGCACCGTGACCGCCCTCCAGCAGGCCGCGCTGATCCGCGCCGAGGGCAGGCCGCTGGATCCGCTGTTCGAGGACGTGGAGCAGTCCCGCGCCGCGTTCGCCAGGCTCGCCGGCGTCCCGGTCACCCGGATCGCGGCGGGACCGTCCGTGTCCACCCACTCGGGCCTGGTCGCCGCCTCGCTGCCGCCGGGCGCCGAGGTCCTCACCGCCGAGGACGACTTCACCTCCGTCGTGAACCCCTTCCACACCCGCGGCGACCTCAAGGTCCGCGCCGTGCCGCTGGAACGGCTCGCCGACTCCGTCCGTCCCGGCACCGCCCTCGTCGCCGTCAGCGCCGCCCAGTCCGCCGACGGCCGGATCGCCGACCTGCCCGCCCTGCGAGAGGCGGCCGGGGCCCACGGAGCCCGCACCTACGTCGACTTCTCGCAGGCCGCGGGCTGGCTCCCGGTGGACGCGCGGTCGTACGACTACACCGTCTCCACCACCTTCAAGTGGCTGCTCGGCCCGCACGGCGCGGCCTTCCTCGCCGTCCCGGAGGACTTCGGCGATCTGAGGCCGGTGCTGGCCGGCTGGGTCGCGGGGGAGATCCCGTGGGACAGCTGCTACGGCCCCGTCGCCGAACTGGCCCACTCCGCCCGGCGGTTCGACGTCAGCCCCGCCCTGTTCACCTACACGGGCACCCGCCGCTCCCTCGAACTCCTGGAGGAACTCGGCGTGGACGCCGTGCGCGCCCACGACCTCGCCCTCGCCGACCGCTTCCGCGCAGGACTCGCCACCCTCGGCCACGCACCCCTGCCGGCCCCCGGCTCGCCGATCGTGTCCGTGCCCGGACTCGGCGTGCAGCAGCCAGAGTTGAGCGCGGCGGGCATCGAGGTGTCCAACCGCGCCGGCAACCTACGCGCCTCCTTCCATCTGTACAACACGACCGCGGACGTCGACCGGCTCCTGGACGCCCTGTCTCCCTGAACCGCTGGCGCCGCGCCGCGCGGGACGCTAGGAAGGGGCACCAAGGGGTGGTGGTGCCGTGGAGTCCACGGACGGGACGACGTCCGTACAGCGACCCGCAGACGCGGAGCTGCACCGGCGGCTGGTGTACGGCGACGAGTCCGCGCTGGCCGAGGCGTACCGGGCGTACGGCGGGCTGGTGCGGGCGGTCGCGTTGCGCGTGACCCGCAGCCCGGCCGCGGCCGAGGACGTCGCGCAGGAGGTCTTCGCGCAGCTGTGGAGCAGGCCGTACGCCTTCGACGCGCGCCGGGGCAGCCTGCGCACCTGGCTGTCGCTGCTGGCCCACCGGCGGGCCGTCGACTGGGTGCGCGCCGAGGCCCGGCACCGCAAGGACGCCCGCGCCGACGACCTCGCCCTGCACGGCATCCCGGACGCCTCTCCCGGCCCCGCCGAGGCGGTCGTCGACCGGGAGCGCGCCCTCCTGCTGCACAGCGCCCTCGCTGAACTCCCGCAGCCACAGCGGGAGGTGGTGCACCTCGCCTACTTCGCGGGCCGCACCTACCGGCAGGCCGCCGTCGAGCTCGGCATCCCCGAGGGCACCGCGAAGACCCGGCTGCGCACCGCGCTGCGCGCCCTCGCGGAGACCTTGGCCGACCCACCCGACCCGGTGTGGGAAGAGGGCGCATGATGGCGGCAGGGGAACACAGGGAAGGGGGCGAGCGGTGACCGACCACGACGACGTACGCGACCTGCTGGCCGCCTGGGCCTTCGGAGCCCTGGACCCGGCCGAGGCGCGCCTGGTCCCACCGCACCTGGCCGAGTGCGAGAGCTGCGCCGCCGAGGCGGAACGGCTGCGCGCGACCGTACGACTGCTGGACGGCCCGCCGCTCGACGAGCCGCCGTCCCCCCTCGACACCCTTCTCACCGGCGCCCTCCGCGCCCGCCCCGCGCCACCCCGCGTGGCCCGGCACGCCGCCCCCTACGCGGCAGCCGTTGCCGGGCTCGAGGCACTGCTGCCCGAGATGGCGGGACGCTGGTCCACCCCCGTCGTGCACGACTGGGACGTGCACGCCACCGTCGCCCATCTGCTCGCCGCCGACGAACACCTGGCCCTGCGGCTCGGCATCGACGCCCGGGTGCCGGGAGCGCGCATCGACGAGGACGCGGACTGGGCGGACGCCTGGGAGAGGCGTACCGCCGAGGTGATCGCCCACGAGTACGGCCGTACGCCCGAGGAGACCGTCGCCGACTGGTCCGCGCAGGCGGCCGCGCTGCTCGGCAGCCCGCACGCCCGAGACCTCGAACTCGCCGCAGGCACAACCCTGTTGATGGGCCTCAGGCTGCCCGTCACCGAGCACTTCCTGGCCCGGGCCTTCGAGGCGTGGATCCACACCGACGACATCGGCCGCGCCCTGGGGCTGGCCGTACCGCCGCCGCCCGAGGAGCACCTGGGGCGGCTGGTCGGGCTGGCCGTCCGCATCCTGGGCGGGATCCTCGGGGCCGGTGCGCCGCCCGTGCTGTTCGCGGTCCGGGGCGGCGAGCAGTGGGTCCTGGGCTCGCAGAGCGATCCCGTGGCCGCCGAACTCACCCTGGATGCCGTGGACTTCTGCCTGCTCGTCGGCGGCCGGTACGCGCCGGACACTGTCCCCCGGGAAACGACGGGCGACGCGGCCGCCGTACGGAACGTACTGGAGCGGGCCGCGTCGCTGTCGTGGCTGTGAGGGTCGCCCCCTGGGGTCACCGCAGGGTCACTTCACCGGAGTGAAGTCCCTCGCGCCGATGAACTCCGGCCGCCGGATGGGCGCCGCGAACGGCTCCACGGCCTGGTTCTCCACGCTGTTGAACACGATGAACACGTTGCTGCGCGGGAACGGCGTGATGTTGTCGCCGGAGCCGTGCATGCAGTTGCAGTCGAACCAGGTCGCGGAACCGGCCTTGCCGGTGAACAGCTTGATGCCGTACTCCGAGGCCATCGCCGTCAGCGCCTCGTCCGACGGCGTGCCCGCGTCCTGCATCTGCAGCGACTGCTTGTAGTTGTCCTTCGGGGTGGCACCCGCGCACCCGAGGAAGGTGCGGTGCGACCCCGGCATGATCATGAGGCCGCCGTTGGTGTCGTAGTTCTCGGTCAGCGCGATCGAGACGGACACCGTGCGCATGTTGGGCAGGCCGTCCTCGGCGTGCCAGGTCTCGAAGTCGGAGTGCCAGTAGAAGCCGCTGGCCCCGAAACCGGGCTTGACGTTGATCCGCGACTGGTGGACGTAGACGTCCGAGCCGAGGATCTGCCGGGCCCGGCCGACGACCCGCTCGTCGCGCACCAGGTTCGCGAACACCTCGCTGATCTTGTGCACCTCGAAGACCGAGCGGATCTCCTTGGACTTCGGCTCGATGATCGAGCGTTCGTCCGCGCGGATGTCCGGGTCGGTGACGAGGCGCTCCAACTCGCGTCGGTAAAGCGGCACTTCGTCCGGGCCGATGAGCTGGTCGACGGCGAGGAAGCCGTCGCGCTCGAACGTCTCCAGCTCGGCCGTGGCGATCGGTCCCGGCGCGCCGGGCGCCGACCAGACGACCGGGTCCTTGCGGGGGAGCGACACCTCGGTGGCGCCGCGGCTGGGGTAGAGATCGGTGACGGTGGCGGTGGTCATGCGGTCACACCTCCTCGGGCTCGGTGAGCAGCGGGTAGACGCCGTTCTCGTCGTGGTCCTCCCGGCCGGTCACGGGCGGGTTGAACACACAGATGCAGCGGAAGTCCTCCTTGACCCGCAGCGTGTGCCGCTCGTGGCCGTCCAGGAGGTACATGGTCCCCGGCGTGATGGAGTGCGTCTGCCCGCTCTCGTGGTCGGTCAGCTCGGCCTCGCCCTCGACGCAGACGACGGCCTCGATGTGGTTCGCGTACCACATCGACGTCTCCGTACCCGCGTACAGGATCGTCTCGTGCAGCGAGAAGCCGACCCGCTCCTTGGCGAGCACGATGCGTTTGCTCTCCCAGGTGCCGGACGCGGCCTTCACATGGCGGTCGGTGCCTTCGATGTCCTTGAACGAACGGACGATCACGGTGCTGCGATGCCTCCTACGTAGACGGTGGTTCAGACAGTGGTTCAGGCGGTTTCGCGTACGGCGCGGGCGAGGATGCTGAGCCCCTCGTCCAGTTCCTCGGGGGTGATCGTGAGCGCCGGGAGCAGCTTCACGACCTCGCTCTCGGGGCCCGACGTCTCGATGAGCAGCCCGAGTTCGAAGGCCCGGTGCGCCACCCGGCCCGCGCGGGCCTTGTCGTGGAACTCCAGGCCCCACACCAGGCCGCGACCGCGGTACTCCTTGATGTCGGCCAGGTTCTCCTCGGTGATGGAGATGAGGCCCTGCTCGACCTGCTCGCCGCGCTGGCGGGTCTGCTTCTCCATCGCGGAACCGTCCGCCCAGTACTGCTCCAGGGTGGCGGTGGCCGTGACGAAGGCGGGGTTGTTGCCGCGGAAGGTGCCGTTGTGCTCGCCCGGCTCCCAGATGTCCAGCTCCGGCTTGAACAGGCACAGGGACATCGGAAGGCCGTAGCCGCTGATGGACTTGGACACGGTGACGATGTCCGGGGTGATGCCCGCCTCCTCGAAGGAGAAGAAGGCACCGGTCCGTCCGCAGCCCATCTGGATGTCGTCGACGATGAGCAGCATGTCCTGCCGCTCGCACAGCGCGGCCAGGGCCTGGAGCCACTCCTTGCGGGCGACGTTGATGCCGCCCTCGCCCTGCACGGTCTCCACGATCACGGCGGCCGGCTTGTTGAGTCCGGAGCCCTGGTCCTCCAGCAGCCGCTCGAACCACAGGAAGTCCTCGACCGTGCCGTCGAAGTAGTTGTCGAACGGCATGGGGGTGCCGTGCACGAGCGGGATGCCGGCGCCGGCCCGCTTGAAGGCGTTGCCGGTGACGGCCAGCGACCCCAGGGACATCCCGTGGAAGGCGTTGGTGAAGGACACGATGGCCTCGCGCCCCTTCACCTTCCGCGCCAGCTTCAGCGCGGCCTCCACGGCGTTGGTGCCCGTCGGGCCCGGGAACATGACCTTGTACGGCAGGTCGCGCGGCCGCAGCACCAGGTCCTGGAAGGTCTGCAGGAAGGCGCGCTTGGCGGTGGTCGACATGTCGAGCCCGTGCGTGACGCCGTCGCGCTCCAGGTAGTCGATCAACGCGCGTTTCAGCACGGGGTTGTTGTGGCCGTAGTTCAGTGAACCGGCGCCGGCGAAGAAGTCGAGGTACGCGTGGCCGTCCTCGTCGTACATGCGGCTGCCCTGCGCGCGGTCGAAGACGGTGGGCCAGCCGCGGCAGTAGCTGCGCACCTCGGACTCGACGGTCTCGAAGACGCTGAGGTCGGGCTGGGTGATGGTCACGACGAATCGCTCCTCGGGTGCGTGGGGGTGCGTGGGGGGTCGGGCGGAGGGGGTGGCTTAAGCGGGGGAGAGGGGCCCGATGCGGTAGAGGACCTCGGGGTCGTGCGGCCCGTCGGGGAACAGGCCCGCGTCGAACAGCACCTCACGCTCCAGGCGGGCGCCATGGCGTTCGGCGAACGCCGTGAACAGCCGCTCGGAGGCGGTGTTGCCCGGCGTGATGGTGGTCTCGACGGTGGTCAGCGGGCGCTCGGCGGAGAGCCGCGCGGTGAGGGCGTCGAGCAGGGCGGCGGCGAGTCCGCGGCCGCGGTACGCCGAGTCCACCGCCACCTGCCAGACGAGCAGGGTGCCGGGGCGGTCCGGGCGGACGTACCCGGTGACGAAGCCGATCGGCTCCCCGCGGTCGTTGCGTGCCACCGCCGACGTGGCGGCGAAGTCACGGCACCACAGCAGATAGCTGTACGACGAGTTCAGGTCGAGGACCTCTGAGTCGCGGGCGATCCGCCACAGCGCGGCTCCGTCCGCGACCGTCGGCCGGTCGATTTGCAGGTCTGCTTGTGCGGCAGTCATGCGAATTGAATTTACCGAGGGAAATTTAAAATTGCATCGCCGGGCGGGGTTACGTGCGGGTGCTTCATGTGTTATCACGCGCGCACGCGCCGACGCGCAAAAAGTGACCGTTATGCACCAGTATGCCCAGCAAATAAGGGGCAAATTGATCAAGGTGTGTAACGCGTCACAAGCATGTAACCACCACGAGATCTCCCCGAATTCAGCCTCTTCGCGTTCGCAGAATCTTTGCGTTTAGGTCGAGAGAAAGCGGGCAGAAGAAAACGGGAAGCTAATCTCTGATAAACCTCGGAATTACCTCGGAGATTATGCGCCGTTAACCTTCCAGGTCCTAGCGCCACGCCTCTTCCGATGCCCGCAGCGCGCCCTCCACGTCCACCGCGAGGCCCCTCTCGTGCAGTGCCGCGCCCAGTGCCGCCAGGCTCGCCCGTACGGCTCCCTGTGTCGCGTCCGGGCCGTAGTGGTTGACCCGGATCATCTCCTTGGCCAGCGCGCCCCCGCCCGCGGCCAGGGGCAGCGCGGGGTCGGAGGCCAGGGCGCGGGCGACGAGCTCCGATGCCACCAGGCCGGAGGGGGAGCGCAGCGTCGTGGCGACGGGAGCGGCCTCCCGGTCCTCGTGCACATAGGGCTCCAGACCGCCGCCCAGCGCCCGCGCCCCCGCCCGGGTCGCCGCCGCGGCCGCCCGGTGCCGGGCCATCACCGCGTCCAGCCCGTCCGCCTCGATCCGCTCGACGCACGCCTCCAGCGCCAGCATCTCCAGCTGCGCCGGAGCATGCAGCAAGGCCTTGCGGCCGCCGTCGATCCAGCGCTCCTTCCAGTCGAGGAGGGAGAGGTACGACCGCCGCGGCGCCGCCGGATTCGCCGCCATCCGGACCCACGCCCGCTCGCTCACCGACACCGCAGACACCCCGGCAGGACCGCCCATCGCCTTCTGCGCCCCGATCACGCACAGGTCCACACCCCACGCGTCCGGCAGCACCGGCTCGGCCCCCACGGAGGCCACCGCGTCCAGATAGAAGAGGGCACCCTGCCGCCGTACGACGTCCCCGATCTCCGCGACCGGGTTCGTGTTGCCGGTCGCCGCCTCCGCGTGCGCCAGCGACACGAAGTCGATCGCCGGGTGCTCCTCGAAGGCCGCGGAGATCTGCTCCGCGGTCACCGCCGTGTGGAACGGCACCGTGAGGTCGATCACCGTCGCGCCGCAGTCCCGCAGCCAGTCCCCGAAGGTCTGCCCGTACGGACCGGTGATGACGTTCAGCGCGGTCGTACCCGGACCGGCGGCGGAGCGGATCGCCCCCTCCAGCGGCAGCAGCGCCTCGCCCTGCATGATCACGACGTCCTGCTCGGTGCGCAGCAGCCGCGCCACACGGTCCTCGATCGAGGCGAACTGCGCCGCGCCGAGCGGGGCCAGGTCCAGGAAGGGGTGCGTCACGACGGTGCTCTCTTCGCTCACTGGGGTAGACGTGAACGAGCGTAACCGTTCCCCACCACCCCCCACCGACCGGCGACTTCCCAGGCTGAACGGCCTCGCGACCATCGGTTTGGTTTGAGAGACTCAAACCTTTCCTTATAATCGGAACCCACAGTTCCCCCACAGGAGGCCTTCCGTGAACACCCTCTCCGGGCGCCGGACCCGCGTCCTGGCCGCCACCACCGCGACGGCCGGGCTCCTGCTCGTCGCTGCCTGTACCTCCAGCGACGACGGCGGCAGCGGTTCGAAGACCGCCGCGGGCGGGGTCGAACTGGTCAAGGGCGGACAGCTCACCACCTGCACCCACCTGCCGTACCCGCCCTTCCAGTCGGAGATCGACGGCAAGGTCCAGGGCTTCGACGTCTCCCTCATCGACCTGGTCGCCAAGGACCTCGGCGTGAAGCAGGAGATCCTCGACACCCCCTTCGAGAACTTCAAGACCGGTGCCTTCCTCAACTCCGGCTCGTGCGACTTGGCCGCGGCCGGCATGACCATCACCGAGGAACGCAAGAAGAACGTCGACTTCTCGGACCCCTACTTCGACGCCACCCAGGCCCTCCTGGTCACCAAGGGCAGCGGGATCTCCTCGCTCGCCGCCGCCAAGGCGAAAAAGGTGCAGCTCGGCGCCCAGGCGCAGACCACCGGCGAGGACTACGTCAAGGGCCAGGGCTTCGACCCGGTCTCCTTCGAGTCCTCCGACGCCGTCCTCAACGGCCTGCGCTCCGGCCAGGTCAAGGCCGTCGTCATCGACTACCCGGTCGTCCAGGGCTGGCTGAAGAACAAGGCCAACGCCGACGCCTTCCAGGTCGCCGACAACATCAACACCGGTGAGCAGTACGGCTTCACGGTCAAGAAGGGCAACACCAAGCTGCTGGCCGCCGTCAACAAGGCGCTCTCGGACGCCAAGGCCGACGGCACGTACAAGAAGCTCTACGAGAAGTGGATCGGCCCGTACGACGAGTCGGTCGCGTCTCCCTCCGCCTCATGACCGCGGCGGACGCGCAACTCCAGCCTCGCAAAAAGGGCCTGACCCGGCGTCAGAAGCGCAGTCTGTCGCGCGGCATCCAGTACGCCGTCTTCGTGGCCGCCGTGATCGCCTTCGCGGTCTCGGCGGACTGGGGGCGGCTGAAGAACCAGTTCGCGCAGGCGGACATCGCCGACCAGATGTTCCCCGACGTCATCACGCTGGCGCTGAAGAACACCGTGCTCTACACGCTGTCCGGCTTCGTCGTCGGACTCGTCCTCGGCATGGTCATCGCGCTGATGCGGCTGTCGTCGGTGGGCCCCTACCGCTGGTTCGCCGGTGTCTACATCGAGATCTTCCGCGGACTGCCCGCACTGCTGATCTTCATCTTCATCGGCGTGGCCGTACCGCTCGCGTTTCCCGGTACGGAGATCATCGGCGGCACCTACGGCAAGGTCGCCCTCGCGCTCGGCCTGGTGGCGGCGGCCTACATGGCGGAGACGATCCGCGCGGGCATCCAGGCGGTGCCCAAGGGGCAGCTGGAGGCGGCCCGTTCACTGGGCTTCTCCCCGGCCCGCGCGATGGTCTCGATCGTCATCCCGCAGGCGTTCCGGATCATCCTCCCGCCGCTGACCAACGAACTCGTCCTGCTCTTCAAGGACTCCTCCCTGGTGCTGTTCCTCGGTGTCACCCTGGAGGAGCGCGAACTGTCCAAGTACGGCCGTGACCTGGCCAGTACGACCGCCAACTCCACGCCGATCCTCGTCGCGGGGCTGTGCTACCTGCTGGTGACGATCCCGCTCGGGTTCGTGGTCCGCCGTATGGAGGCCAAGGCCCAGGAGGCCGTGAAATGAGCCGACCGGAGATCCAGGTCAAGGGCCTGCACAAGTCCTTCGGCGACAACGAGGTGCTCAAGGGTATCGACCTCGAGATCGGCCAGGGCGAGGTCGTCTGTGTGATCGGCCCCTCGGGCTCGGGCAAGTCCACGCTGCTGCGGTGCGTGAACCTCCTGGAGGAGCCGACGAAGGGCCAGGTCTTCGTCGGCGGCACCGAACTCACCGACCCCGACGTGGACATCGACGCCGTACGCCGCCGTATCGGCATGGTCTTCCAGCAGTTCAACCTGTTCCCGCACCTCACGGTGACCGAGAACCTCACGCTGCCGCAGCGCAGGGTCCTCAGGCGGGGCAAGGCGCAGGCGGCGAAGGTGGCCGCCGAGAACCTGGAGCGCGTGGGCCTGGCGGAGAAGGCGGACGCCTACCCGGCCTCCCTGTCCGGCGGACAGCAGCAGCGCGTCGCGATCGCCCGGTCCCTGTCCATGGGCCCCGAGGTGATGCTCTTCGACGAGCCGACCTCGGCCCTCGACCCGGAGCTGGTGGGCGACGTGCTCGCGGTCATGCGGATGCTGGCCCGGGAGGGCATGACGATGATGGTCGTCACCCACGAGATGACCTTCGCCCGCGAGGTCGCCGACCGGGTGGTCTTCATGGACGACGGAGTGATCGTCGAGGACGGCACCCCGGACCGGGTCATCGGCGCCCCGAGCCATGAGCGCACCCGCCACTTCCTCTCCCGGCTCCTGGACCCGGCGATGGCCGACGTGGAGGAGAACGACACCGGAAAGAGCATCCGAACGGACACCTGAGAGGGACGTGTGTTCCCCTGTCGCAGGGAGTCCGACAAGCGTCATCATTCGGGCATGACGACTCCTGACGACACGGGCGGCTTCGGAGCGGGCGGCACCCTGCTCCCGCTGCCGGAGGACTGGGAGCGCTGCCTCGCCGTGGCGGCGCACCCGGACGACATCGAGTACGGGACGGCGTCCGCGGTGGCCCGCTGGACGACACAGGGCAAGCGGGTCACGTATCTGCTGGTCACCCGCGGCGAGGCGGGCATCGACGGACTGCACCCGGATCGGGCGGGCCCGCTGCGCGAGGCCGAGGAACGGGCGGGCGCGCGGGAAGTGGGCGTGGACACGGTGGAGTTCCTCGACCACCGCGACGGGATGATCGAGGAGGGGCCTGCCCTGCGCCGCGACATCGTGCGGGCGATCCGGCGGCACCGGCCCGAGGTCGTGGTGACGGGGGCGTACACCGTGCGGATGGTCGCCGGGGTGGTCAACCAGGCCGACCACCGAGTGGTCGGCCTGGCCGCGCTCGACGCGGCCCGCGACGCCGGCAACCGCTGGATCTTCCCCGAACTCGCCGACGAGGGCCTCGAACCCTGGGGCGGCGTCCGCTTCGTGGCCGTAGCCGGCACCGAGCGCCCCACCCACGGCGTGGACGTCACCGGCGAATCCCTGGAGCGGGGCATCGCCTCCCTGACCGCGCACGCCGAGTACACCAAGGGCCTCGGTGCGGGAGCCTTCGCACCGCGCCCTTCCTGACCTGGGCGGCCCGACTGGGCGGCCCCGCCCTCGGTGTCGAGGCGGCGGTCCTCTTCGACGTCCACCGGCTCGCCTTCGAGGGACCACCGCCCTGGGAGCGGTGACCTCGGGCTGGCTAGGGTGCGGTCATGAGCGATCGCACGGTGCTGCACGTGAAGGGGCGGATCCTGGCCGGCCCCGAGGACGTCCGGGACGAGCTGTGGGTGGTCGACGGGCGGATCTCCTACGACCGCCCCGTCGCCGCCCGTGACATCCGCACGGTGTCGGGCTGGGCGCTGCCCGGCCTGGTGGACGCGCACTGCCATGTGGGTCTCGGCGCGCACGGCCCGGTCGACCAGGACGTGGCCGAGAAGCAGGCACTGGCCGACCGGGAGGCCGGCACCCTGCTGATCCGCGACGCCGGATCGCCCTCCGACACCCGCTGGGTGGACGACCGCGAGGACCTGCCGAAGATCATCAGGGCCGGCCGGCACATCGCCCGCACCCGCCGCTACATCAGGAACTTCGCCTGGGAGATCGAGCCCGAGGACCTCGTCGCGTACGTCGCCCAGGAAGCCCGGCGCGGCGACGGCTGGGTGAAGCTCGTGGGGGACTGGATCGACCGCGAGGTGGGCGACCTGGCTCCCAGTTGGCCGCGCGAAGCGGCCGAGGCGGCCATCGCGGAGGCGCACCGCCTCGGCGCCCGCGTCACCGCGCACTGCTTCGCCGAGAACTCGCTGAAGGACCTGGTCGAGGCGGGCATCGACTGCGTCGAACACGCCACCGGGCTCACGGACGACCTGATCCCCCTCTTCGCCGAACGCGGCGTCGCGATCGTCCCGACCCTGGTCAACATCGCGACCTTCCCGAAGCTCGCGGACGGCGGCGAGTCCAGGTTCCCCCGCTGGTCGGCCCACATGCGACGGCTCCACGAACGCCGCTACGACACCGTCCGCAGCGCCTACGACGCCGGCATCCCGGTCTACGTCGGCACGGACGCGGGCGGCACCCTCCCGCACGGCCTGGTCGCGGCGGAGGTCGCGGAACTGGTGACGGCCGGGATCCCCCCGCTGGACGCCCTGTCGGCGACCACATGGGGTGCTCGGAGATGGCTGGGACGCCCAGGACTGGAGGAGGGCGCCGCCGCGGACCTGGTGGTCTACGAACAGGACCCGCGCACGGACGTACGCGTCCTGGCGGCACCGCGGCAGATCGTACTGAATGGCCGGGCGGTGGAGTAGGCCCCGGCCGACATCAGCTGACTGAGAGCGTTTTCACTCGCGTTCACGCTTCGGCGCCCCACGCTGACCTGCGCCAACTCCCCACCTTTGTCAGAACTGTTGACCCGTGCATGAAAGCGCTTTAACTTCCTCTTCGATCTGCCCCACCAGGAAGAGGGAGAGCCTTGGCAGTCGTTCGACGAAAACGCTTTCAGAGCAGGGCCATGCTCCTGCTGATGCTGCCCGGCCTCGCCTACTTCCTGCTCTTCCACTACGGGGCACTGGTCGGCAACGTCATCGCGTTCAAGGAGTACGTGCCCTTCGACGGGCTGTGGGGCAGCCCCTGGACCGGACTCGGCAACTTCCAGCGGATGTTCGAGGACACCGCGTTCTGGGACGCGGTGCTCAACACCGTCTGGATCGCCGTCCTCCAGCTCGTGTTCTACTTCCCGGTCCCGCTCGGCCTCGCCCTGCTGCTGCACAGCCTCACCTGGACCAGCGTCCGCCGGTTCGTGCAGTCCGTCGCCTATCTCCCGCACTTCATCTCGTGGGTGATCGTCGTCGCCCTCTTCCAGCAACTGCTCGGCGACACCGGACTGCTCAACTCCGGCCTGGACGGCATGGGGCTGCACAGCGTCGACATCATCGGCAACCCCGACGCCTTCAAACCGCTCGTCGTCGCCCAGGTCATCTGGAAGGACGCCGGCTGGGGCACGATCATCTTCCTCGCCGCCCTCGCCCAGGTCGACGAGCAGCAGTACGAGGCCGCCGCGATCGACGGGGCGGGCCCCTGGCGGCGCTTCTGGCACGTCACCCTGCCCGCCGTACGCCCGGTGATCGTGCTGCTGCTGATCATGCGGCTCGGCGACATCCTCTCGGTCGGCTTCGAGCAGATGCTGCTCCAGCGCGACGCGGTCGGCCCCGAGGCCTCCGAGATCATCGACACCTTCGTCTACTACCAGGGCATCGTCGGCGGCGACTACGGATTCGCCGCCGCGGCAGGGCTGTTCAAGGGCGTGGTCGGCGCGCTGCTCGTCTACGCCGCCAACAAGGTCGCGCACCGCCTCGGCGAACAGGGGGTCTACAAGTGAGTGCCCAGGCCCGTCCGGGATGGATGGAGAAACCGAAGCCGGTGACGCAGGCCGCGAAGGCGCTCGCCCTCGCCGTGGTCGTCCTGCTGGTCTGTGTCCCGTTCCTCGTCATCGTGTCGACCTCGCTCGCCTCCACCGAGGAGGTCGTCGACAACGGGGGCTGGGTGCTGTGGCCCACCCACCCCTCGCTCAAGGCCTACCGCGACATCCTCGACGGCGGCATCGTCACCCACGCCCTCGGTGTCAGCGTCGGCGTCACCGTCGTGGGAACCTCGCTGAGCCTCCTGTGCACGGTCACCCTCGCCTACGCCCTGTCCCGCCCCGGTGTCCTCGGCGGCAGGCCCGTCCTGCTCCTCGTCCTGTTCACGTTCCTCTTCCCGCCCGGCATGATCCCGAGCTTCCTGCTGGTCAAGGAGCTCGGCCTGCTGGACAGTTACGCCTCGCTGGTCCTGCCCGTGCTGGTCAACGTCTTCAACCTGGTCGTCCTGCGCGGCTTCTTCCAGGGCATCCCCGACGAGCTCTACGAGGCCGCGCGTCTCGACGGGGCGGGGGACTGGCGGGTGCTCGTCTCCGTCGTACTGCCGCTGTCCAAGGCCGCGTTGGCCGTCGTGGGACTCTTCTACGCGGTGGCCTACTGGAACTCCTGGTTCTACGCCTCCCTCTACCTGGAGAGCGACCACTGGCCCCTCCAACAGGTGCTGCGCACCTACGTGGTGGCCGGTTCCGGGCTCACCGACGCCACCACCGGCGAGGGCACCGTCACCGCCCCGCAGACCGTGCAGATGGCGGTCCTCGTGATCGCCACCGTGCCGATCCTGCTGATCTATCCCTTCCTCCAGAAGTACTTCACCAAGGGCGTGCTCACCGGCGCCATCAAGAGCTGACCGACCCAAGCCGACACGAGGTGATTCACCCATGCCCAGCATGTCCCGACGCACCCTTCTGCTGTCCGCGGCGGCGGCCTCCGTCTCCGGTGCGCTGACCGCCTGCTCCACCGGCTCCGGCGACAGCGACGTCTCCAACGCGGGCAAGAAGCTGGCCCCCTGGCCCGCGTACAAGGCCGCGAGCGGCCCCAAGCCGGATCTCGCCCCCACCGAGGCGGGCGTCCAGGCCGGATACACCGCCTACCCCGCCGACCTCGTCAAGTCCGTCTCCCGCACCCCCGGCGACGGCTCGACCGTCAGGGTCATGTCGGTGTCCTTCGGCACCCCGCCCAAGCCGGCCTCGGCGAACCGGTTCTGGGCGGCCGTCGAGAAGGCACTCGGGGTGAAGATCGAGTACACGATCGTCTCCCAGGCCGACTACCAGAAGAAGATGGCCACCGTCATGGCGGGCGACCCCGACACCCTGCCCGACATCATCAACCTCTTCTCCGGCTTCGTCCTGCCCCGCGAGGCGGAGTTCGTGCAGCGCCGGGCCGAGGACCTCACGCCGTACCTCTCCGGCGAGGCGATCAGCGAATACCCGAACCTCGCCGGGATCCCCACCCACGCCTGGCAGGACATGGGACGCATCGGCGGCCGCATCTACGGCATCCCGCTGGAACGCCCGCTGCCCGGCTCCACCCTCTGGCTCAACCAGGGCCTTTTCGCCGACGCCGGCATGAAGGAGGGCTGGACCTCCGAGGACTTCGCCGCCGTCGCCCGGCGGGCCACCAGCGGCCGCACCTACGCGCTCGGGGCCGCCAACGGCTCCCTGTTCGGCAACGCCGTGCACGCAGCCGCCCACCACGCGCCCAACGAGTGGGCCGTCACCAAGGACGGCACCTTCCAGCACTGTGCGACCGACGAACGCTACAAGGCGGCCATCGCCTACCAGGCCCGGCTCCGCAAGGGCGGCTCCTACTACCCGGACTCGACGTCCGTGTCCCAGATCGACCTGACCACGCTCTACTACAACGGCACCGTCGGCTCCATGCAGGACGGCTTCGGCGCCTACCTCCCCAAGTACCGTGAGTCGCAGGGAAAGTTGACCCCGGCCGCGGCTCTCCCGTACAACGTGGACGGCGAGCCCGGCGGGATCGTCGCCGCCCGCCGCTCCTTCGGCTACACCGTCCTGAAGAAGGCGAAGAAGGAGCGCGTCGAACTCCTCCTGCGTATCCTCGACTACCTCGCCGCTCCCTTCGGCAGCCAGGAGTGGGAGCTCGTCCACTACGGCGTCGAGGGCACCCACTTCACCCGCGGCAAGGACGGCTCGCCCGAGCCCACCGAGCTCGGCGAGGTCGAGAACAACACCAACCTGCCGCTGAAGTACCTCGCCGAAGGCCCGCAGGTGCTGTTCGTGCCGGGCATGCCGGACGCCGTACGGGCCCTGCACTCCTGGCAGCGAAAGGTAGTGCCGCACGCCATCCGCAACGCCTCCAACGGCCTGCAGTCCCGCACCAAGAACGCCCAGGGCACCACGCTCAAGGCGCTGCTCGACGACGCCGTCACCGGGATCGTCGCCGGACGGCTGCCGCTGTCGGAGTGGGAAGCGGTGGTCAAGAAGTGGCGGGCTCAGGGCGGCGACAGAATGGCCGGGGAGTTCGCGAAGGACTACGCGGCCAACACATGAGGCGCCGCCGGTGGAACAGGAGACGCGGGGGATGGAGAACGACATGACGGACACGGGGTCCAGGCGACGGGTCACCATCCGCGACGTCGCCGAGCGCGCGGGGGTCTCGATGGCGACGGCCTCGCGCGCGCTCAGCGGCAACCATCCGGTGCCGGCCGCGACCCGGGCCCGTGTCCTGCGTGCCGCCCGCGATCTCGACTACGTCGCCAACGCGCACGCCCGGGCGCTGGTCGGCGGGGGCCGCAAGATGGCCGCCGTCGTCGTCCGGCAGGTCACCAGCCCCTTCTACGCCCAGGTCGCCGAGGGAGTGGAGGCCGAGGCCGCCGACCGCGGGTGGCTGTGCGTGGTCGGGGCGACCGGCGGGGATCCGCAGCGGGAGATGGAGTTCGTGCAGCTGATGCGGGAGGAGGGGGCCCGGCTGGTGATCCTCGTCGGCGGGGTCGTCGAGGACGACGCGTACCGCTCCCGCGTGGCCCACTACGCGCAGGCCCTCGACTCCACCGGGGCCCGGCTGGTGCTGTGCGGCCGCCCCGCCCCGGATCCCGAGATCCCGGCGCTGGTCGTGGAGTTCGACAACGAGGCCGGGGCCCGGGCGATCACCGGGCATCTGCTGTCCGCCGGGCACCGGCGGATCGTCTTCCTCGGCGGGCTGCCCGGGAACACCGCCCTGGACGCGCGCGTCGCCGGGTACCGGGCCGCGCTCGCCGAGCACGGGCTGCCCCCGGCGGCCGCACGGGTCGTCGACTGCGGCCTCGGACGGGCGGCGGGGCTCCGGGCGATGGCCGAACTGCTCAAGGAGACCAGGGAGTTCACGGCGGTGGTCGCCGGTGACGACATGGTCGCGGCGGGAGCACTGCGAGCCATCGCCGACGCCGGGCTCGGCGTGCCCGCGGACATCTCCGTCGTCGGCTACAACGACATCCCGCTCGCCGAGGACTTCAACCCCCCGCTGACGACGGTCCGTACGCCCGCCGAGGAGCTCGGCCGCGCCGCCGTACGCATCGCCCTGCGCGACCCCGAACACGCCGCCGGAAGCCACCATCTGCTGGGCACGCACATCGTCGTACGCAAAAGCGTCGCCCCACCACCGACCGACTAAGGACTCACCCCCGTATGACCGCGCCGCATCTGTCGCTCCCCGACGACCCGACGCACCACCCCGACCTCCCGCCCACCGACCCCCTCCTCTCCCCCCTCACCGGCTGGACCCGCGCCCACTGGGAAGCCGTCGCCGACCGGCTGCTCGACGGACTGCTGCCCTACGCCACCCCCGGCTTCGCCCAGTACCGGCTCCCCGGACCGCCCAGCCACTCCGGGGCCTGGTCCGACGGCCTGGAGGGATTCGCGCGGTCCTTCCTGCTCGCCGCCTTCCGGATCGCCGGGTCGGCGGGGCGGGTCGGCCCCGCGCTCGTCGAGCGGTACGCCGAAGGGCTTGCCGCCGGTACCGACCCGCACCACCCCGAGCACTGGCCGCCGATCACCGACCGCGCCCAGCCGATGGTGGAGGCGGCCTCGATCGCCTTTGCGCTGCACGAGTCCCGGCCCTGGCTGTGGGACCGGCTCGACGACGACGTGCGGGACCGGGTCGTCGCGTGGCTCGGCCGGTTCGTCGGCGCCACGGCCAACGACTCCAACTGGCGGCTCTTCCAGGTGATCACGGAGGAGTTCCTGGCCTCCGTCGGGGCCCCGCACATCCGGGCGGAGATCGACGCGGGCCTCGCCCGGCTGGACGACTGGTACCGGGGCGGCGGCTGGTACACCGACGGGGACGGGAAGAAGTTCGACTACTACAACGCCTGGGCGCTGCACCTGTACCCGGTGCTGTGGGCCCGGATCGCGGGGCCGCGCGCCGACCCGGGGACGGTGGCCCGCCACCGCGACCGGCTGCGCGAATTCCTCGGCGTCCACCAGCACTTCTTCGGCTCCGACGGCGCCCCCGTCCACCAGGGCCGCTCCCTCACCTACCGGTACGCCGCCGCCGCCCCGCTGTGGGCGGGTGCCCTCGCCGAAGCCACTCCACTGCCGCCCGGCCTCACCCGCCGCCTGGCCTCCGGCGCCCTGAAGCACTTCACCGAGCGGGGCGTCCCCGATGAGCGCGGCCTGCTCACCCTCGGCTGGTACCGGCCGTTCGGGGGAGTGCTCCAGCGCTACTCGGGCCCCGCCTCCCCGTACTGGGCGAGCAAGGCGTTCCTCGGCCTGCTGCTGCCCGCCGACCACCCGGTGTGGACGGCTCCCGAGGAGCCCGGCCCCGTCGACACCGCCGACACGGTCCTCGCGCTCCCCGCCCCCGGCTGGCTGCTCCACTCGACCGCTTCCGACGGGATCGTCCGCCTCGTCAACCACGGCACCGACCGCCTCCCGCCCCCACCCGCGACCGACGACGACAGCCCGCACTACGCCAAGCTCGCCTACTCCACCGCCACCGCGCCCGAGACCCCCCTCGGCCCCGACAACCACCTCGCCCTGCTCGCCCCCGACGGCACGCCGTCCCCCCGCGGCCGTATCCACCCGCTCCACTGCGAGGGCCGCACGGCCGCCTCCTGGCACCGCGCACTCGGGCACCGCGTCGAGACGGTGAGCGTGGTGCACGGGCCGTGGGAGGTGCGCGTGCACCGCATCGATCCGGCATCCGACACCCCGGTGCGGGAAGGGGGCTGGGCGCTCGCCGACGACTCCGGGCCGCCGGTCGCCGAGCGCGGGCCGGGCTGGGCGCGGGTCCGCCGGGCGGCGGGCGGACTGACGAGCGCCGTCGTCGGCCTGTACGGCTGGGGCGAGGGTGCCGGGACGGTCGCGGCGGCCGAAGACACCAACGCGTACGGGCGGTACTCCGCGACCCCCGTTCTCGAAGGCACCGGCCCGCTCCTGGTCACCCTCGTGGCCCTCGGCGCCGACGTGCCCCTCACGGGCGCGGACGCCACGCCCACCCCCGACGGCACCGTCGAGATCCGTTTCCCCGACGGCACCCGCCTCAGTGCCGGGCCAGCGTCACCGCCTGATCCAGCGCCTGCAGAAAGGAGTTGACCGTCGCCCGGTTCCGCACCGCGAGCCGCAGCCACTCCTCGCCGAGCCCCGGGAACGTGTCCCCGCGCCGCACCGCGAACCCCAGGTCGCGCAGATGCCGTCGTACGTCAGCGGCCTCCGGCAGGCGTACGAGGACGAAGGGGCCCTCGGCCGGCTCGACCACCCTCAGGCCGTCCGGGGCGAACTCCCGCAGCCCGGCGACCAGATGGGCCCGGTCGGTGGCGACGCGATGGGCCGCGTGGGCGGCCTCCGCCAGGGCCCGCGGCTCCATGCACGCCACGGCCGCCGCGAGGGCCGGGGTGGAGACCGGCCACAGGGGCTGGGCGCGCTCCAGTTCGGCGATCGTCTCCGGGGCGGCGAGGACGTAACCGATCCGGAGCCCGGCCAGGCCCCACGTCTTCGTCAGGCTGCGCAGGACGACGAGTCCGGGCACGTCCGTCCGCCCGGCCAGGGCCTCGCGCTCGCCCGGCACCGCGTCCAGGAACGCCTCGTCCACCACCAAGGTCCGCCCGGGACGGGCCAGTTCGGCGATCGTGGCGGCCGGATGCAGCACCGAGGTGGGGTTGGTCGGGTTGCCCACGACCACCAGATCGGCGTCCTCGGGGACGGCCGCCGGATCGAGCCGGAAACCGTCCTCCTCCCGCAGCAGCACCCGGTCGACCGGGTGCCCGGCGTCCCGCAGCGCCGCCTCGGGCTCGGTGAACTGCGGGTGCACCACCACGGCATGACGGGCCGTCAGGGCGCGGGCGAGCAGCACGAACGCCTCGGCGGCCCCCGCCGTCAGCAGCACCCGCTCCACCGGCACCTCGTGCCGTGCGGCCACCGCCGCCCGCGCCGCCCGCCCGTCGGGATACGCGGCGAGCCCGGCCAGCGACCCCGCGATCCGCTCCCGCAGCCATGCCGGGGGAGTGTCCGCGCGGACGTTCACTGCGAGGTCGGTGAGCCGGGCCCCGTCGTCCCGTACCTCGGCGTCGCCGTGGTGTCGCAGGTCGTGGCCGCCGGCCCGGTCAGTGCGCATGGGTGTGGGCGTCGTGGTGGTGGCCGTGGTGGTGATGGTGGCCGTCGTCGTCCGGGTGGAAGTGCGGCTGCTGCGGCAGGCCCACCTTGTCCTCGAAGCCCGGCAGCGCGATGCGGTACACGCACGAGTCGCAGTTCATCCGCAGATCGCCCTTGACGGCCTCCTCGTACCGCTCCATCACCAGGTCCAGCAGCTCCGGCTCCGGACCGATGACGTCCGCGGAGCGCACCTCGACCTCCGGGTGCGCGGCCGCCCAGCCCTCGGTCTGCTGCCTCACCCGGTCCGGCAGGATCCCGGTGAACAGGAAGTAGGGCAGTACGACGATCCTGCGCGACCCCAGCGCCACACACCGGTCCAGGCCGCTCGGCACGTCCGGCGCCGCCAGCGACACGAACGCCGTCTCCACGCCCGCGTATCCGCGCCCCTCCCACAGCAGCCGGGCCGCCTTGTACACCTCGGCGTTGGCGTCGGGGTCGGTGGAGCCCCGGCCGACGAGCAGCACGGTCACGTCCGCCCGGTCCAGCGGGGCACGCCCCCCGGTGGCGCCCAGCGCCTCGTCGAGACGCCGCTCCAGGACGTTCAGCAGCGCCGGGTGCGGGCCCAGCGGGCGCCCGTAGGTGTACGAGATCCCCGGGTGCCGTTCCTTCTCACGGGACAGCGCGGCCGGGATGTCGCCCTTGGCGTGTCCGGCGGACACCAGCATCAGCGGCACGGCGGCGAACCGGCGGACACCGCGCTGAACCAGCTCGGCCACCGCGTCGGTGAGCGGCGGCGGGGACAGCTCGATGAAGCCGCCCGCGACGGGCAGGTCGGGGTGGCGGGCCCCCAGCTCCCGGACGAAGTCGCGGAACGCCTCGGCTCCGGCATCGTCCCGGGTGCCATGACCGGCGATGAGCAGGGCGGGCGGCGGGGTGGTCACGAGGTCTCCTCAGAGGGGTGAGTGGGGTGGTACAGCAGGGCGTTGAGCGCGGCGGAGGCCACCGCGGAACCGCCCTTCTCGGACACGTTGCTCACGGCGGGCAGCCCGCTCTCGCGCAACGCGGCCTTGGACTCGACCGCGCCGACGAAGCCGACGGGCAGTCCGATGACCAGCGCCGGGGCCGCGTCCAGGGTCAGCAACTCCTCCAGCGCGGTGGGGGCGTTGCCGATCACCCAGATCGCCCCCGGGCCGACCTGCTCGTGGGCGAGCCGGATCGCGTGGGCCGAACGGGTCAGTCCCGGACCCGACTTGGCGTCCCGCAGCCGGCAGACGGTCTCCCGCCGGGTGATCCCGGCCGCGACCATCTCCACGTCCGTGACGACAGGTGCGCCGGAGTGCAGCGCGATGTGCGCCTTCTCCAAGTCGCCTTCGTCCATGACGAGATCGGTGGCGTACTCCAGATCGGCGGCGGAGTGGATGACCCTCTCCACCACCGCCCGGGTCAGCGGCGGGAAGTGCGAGGTGTCCAGGCGGGCGCGCAGCCGCCGGTAGGACTCCACCTCGATCGGGTGGACGACACGGTTCACTCGGCGCCCTCCTGCCAGCGGTAGCCGCGCGGCGTCACCATGCGCCCCGCGATGTCACGGGTCGCCGTGTTGCCCACGGTCACGACCGTCATCATGTCGACCGTCGCCGGGTCGAGCGCGGCCAGGGTCGTCAGCCGAGCGGACTCGTCCGGCCGGGACGCGTTGCGTACGACCCCGACCGGCGTGGCCGGCTCGCGGTGCTCGGCGAGGATCGCGAGCGCCTTGGGCAGCTGCCAGTCCCGGCCCCGGGAACGGGGGTTGTAGAAGGTGACCACGATGTCCGCCTCGGCCGCCGCGCGCACCCGCCGCTCGATGACCTCCCACGGGGTATGCAGGTCGGACAGGCTGATGGACACGTGGTCGTGTCCCAGCGGGGCACCGAGGATCGCTGCCGCCGCGAGCGCCGCGGTGACCCCGGGGACGCCGATCACGTCGATGTCGTCGGAGGCCTCGGCGAGCGCGGGGGAGGCCATGGCGTACACGCCGGCGTCCCCGCTGCCGATGAGCGCGACCGCCTGACCCTTGGCAGCCTCGGCCACGGCGGTCCGGGCTCGCTCCTCCTCGGCCCCGAGCCCCGACTCCAGGATCCGGGTACCGGGCCGCAGCAGGTCACGGATCTGGTCGACGTACTGGTCGAGCCCGACCAGCACCGAAGCGCGCTGGAGCTCCGCCTTCGCGCGGGGCGTGAGCAGGTCCCGGGCGCCAGGACCCAGTCCGACGACCGCGAGCCGGCCGCGCGCGGGACGCCGTACGACAGCGCAGGTCGCCATGGCGGGCTGCGCGGCCGATTTCCGCTTGGGGACGAGGAGTTCGCCGCCGTGGACGAGCGCGGCGGCCTCGGCGACGGAGGGGGTGCCCACGGCGGCCAGGGGCGCGTCCGAGGGGTTGGGCACCTCGACGGCGGCCAACTCCTCGGCGGAGTGGGTGACCAGGGGCACGCCGAGCCGCTCGGCCGCCGCCACGATCCCGGGCTCCTGCGCCTTGGCGTCCACGGTGGCGAGGTGGGCGATCGACTTCGGGGACAGCCCGGCCTCGCGCAACGAGCCCTCGATCAGCTCCAGCACCTCCTCGACGGGCGCGCCCTTGGAAGCGCCGACGCCGACGACGAGTGTGGGGGGACGCAGGACGGCCTCCTGCTCGGGCAGCGGCTCGACCAGCCGGTCCGTGACCCGGATGCCGTACGCCCCCTGCCCGGCGACCGGGAGCGGAGGCAGCGGCCAGCGCGACTCGTTGTGCAGGGCGACGGGCTCCCCGTCCAGGAGCGCCCGCGACACGGCGGCCACCGCGCCCTCCACCGGCAGCCCGAGCGTGTCGAGCCCCGGCACCCCCACCGCGTCGGTCGCCGTCGTCACCACGGGCTCGGCACCCAGCAACTCCCCGACCTCCCGGGCGAGTTCATTGGCACCGCCGCCGTGCCCGCCGACCAGGGACACGGCGAACCGCCCGCTCTCGTCGACACACACCACGCCCGGGTCGGACGCCTTGCCGCCGAGCAGCGGCGCGATCAGGCGGACCACCGCGCCCGTGGCCAGGAAACACACGAGCTGCTCGCACTCCGCGAACGCCCGCCGCACGGCGTCCCCCACGGGTCCGTCGTACACGCGCGTGCGGTCCGGCCATGCCGCGGCCAGCCGGTCGCGTGCCGCCGCCCCCGCCGCAGTGGCGGAAATAAGGCCGATCACAGAGCAACTCCCTCTCGGTACACGGGGTTTCTGACGCCCCACAGCAGGAAAACCGGATTGGTCGCGGCGAGCCGGGTCACGTCCCCGGGCAGCGGCGCGAGCCGGGACGACTGGAGCAGTACGCCGTCGCAGTCGAACCCGGCACCGGTGAGGGCCGCGCGTACGGCCGGCACCCGGTCCAGCGCGGCCATGGCGACGACGACGCTCCGCCGGGCCCGCCGCGCACACGCGCCGACGATGTCGGGCAGCTCCCGCCCCCCACCGCCGACGAACACGGCGTCGGGGTCGTCGAGTTCGGCCAGCGCGTCCGGCGCGGACCCGTGCACGACCCGTACGTCGACCCCGTGCGCGGCCGCGTTGGCGCGGATCCGCTCGACACCGTCGGGGGCCTTCTCGACCGCGACGACGGCGGCACCGAGTCGCGCGCACTCCACGGCCACGGACCCGGAGCCCGCGCCGACGTCCCACACCAGCTCCCCGAGCCGCGGCCCGAGCCGGGCCAGCGCCAGCGCCCGCACCTCGAACTTGGTGATCATCGAGTCGCGGTGAGCGAACTCGGTCTCTTCCAGGGCCCATTGGGCGGGCGCGGCGGTGGGTCCGGCGACCGTGCGCACGGTACCGAGCGCCCGGGACTCGTCGAGACACAGCACGACACTCACCGCCGTACCCCAGTCCCGGGCGGCGGCCTCGGCGGGGGTGACCCGCTCCACGCGCTCGTCCTCGGTACCGAGGGCGGAGGCGACGACGAGGACCCGTGTCCCGGCCGTGAGCGCGGCTCCCAGCTCGGCGGGACCGGCCCCCGGCCCCGTCAGCACCGCCACCTTGGGCCGCGCACGACACACGTTGACGGCCGTACGCAGAGCCCGCCCATGCGCGCTCACCACCACCGCGTCCTCCCACGGCAGACCCACCCGCGCGAACGCGGTGGCGACGGAGGAGACCCCGGGCCGCACATCCAGCGCACCGGGCCCGAACCGCTCGGCCAGCACCCGCACGATCCCGAAGAACCCGGGGTCGCCGGAGGCCAGCACGACCACCCGCCGTTCCTTCTCCAGGTACTCCGCCATGGTGTCGAGGGCGGGAGCCAGCGGCCCGAGCACGATCCGTTCCGCCGCCTCCGGCAGCCGTACGGCATCCAAATGCCGCCGCCCGCCCACGACCAGCTCGGCACCGGCCAGGCACTCCTGGGGCGGTGCCCCCGTCCCCGTGCCCACCACCGTGATCATGTGCCGGCACCCCGCGACGCGCGCAGGGCCCGCCGGGCCTCCGGCTCGGCCTTGCGGTACCCGTGGAAGTGACCGGGGTGGTAGAGGTGCGACCGCGTGCCCTCGGAGTCGAGCGCCGGGCCGACCAGGAACAGAGTGTGCTTCCACAGCTTGTGTTCCTTGACGGTCTCCTCCAGCGTCTCGATCGTGCAGCGCACGATCAGCTCCTCCGGCCAGGTCGCCTGGTAGGCGACCACGACCGGCGTGGCGGTCGGATAGCCGCCCTCCAGCAGCTCCCGCACCAACTGCCCACTGCGCGCGGCGGACAGGAAGATCGCCATGGTGGTGCCGTGCTTGGCGAACTCCCGCACCTCCTCGCCGGGCGGCATCGGCGTCTTGCCGCCGCCGAGCCGGGTCAGCACGACGGACTGCGCGACCTCGGGGATGGTCAGCTCGCGCTGCGCGAGCGCGGCGACCGCCGAGAAGGCGGAGACTCCGGGCACGACCTCGGTGGCGATGCCGATCCGCGCGCACCGGTCGAGCTGCTCCTGCGTACCACCCCACAGGGCCGGGTCGCCGGAGTGGATCCGGGCCACCTTGAGGCCCTCCTCGCGCGCCCGCTCGTACACCGCGACCACGTCCTCCAGCGACATGGTCGCCGAGTCGAGGATCTCCGCGTCCTGGCGCGCGTGATCGAGGACCTCCGCCTGCACCAGGCTCGCGGCCCAGATCACGACGTCGGCCTCGGCGATGGCGCGCGCGGCCCGGAACGTCAGCAGATCGGCGGCGCCGGGGCCGGCACCGACGAAGGTCACCTTGCCGGTGGGGGCATCGGCCATGGAAATCGGTCCTCTCATCACAAAAGGTCTTGGGGATGCGGTCGGCGCGGTGGCCGGATGTGCGCGAACGGGGGTTGATCGGATACGAAGGCCCTATGGCGGTCTTCGTCGCGCTCGGCGCGTTCCTGATGACGCTGGCCGGCGGTTGGACGGCACAGCGGGTGACCGACCGCCGTCATCTGGTCCTCGGCCTGGCCGGCGGACTGATGCTCGGCGTGGTCGGCCTGGATCTGCTGCCGGAGGCGCTGCACGCGGCCGGCGACGAGGTCTTCGGCGTCCCCGCGGCCCTGCTCCTGTTCGTGGCCGGCTTCCTCCTGGCCCATCTGGTGGAACGCCTGCTGGCCGCCCGCCAGGCCGCACACGGCGGTGCGGAGAGGGACGGCCGGGCGCCCGAGGTGGGCCTGACGGCCGCGGCCGCGATGGTCGGCCACAGCGCCATGGACGGCGTGGCGATCGGCGCGGCCTTCCAGGTGGGCGGCGGCATGGGCACGGCGGTCGCGCTCGCCGTCGTGGCCCACGACTTCGCGGACGGCTTCAACACGTACACGATCACGAGCCTCTACGGGAACGACCGCCGCAGGGCACTGGCCATGCTCGTCGCGGACGCGATGGCCCCGGTGGCGGGCGCCGCCTCGACGTCGTTCGTGACCATCCCGGAGGGCCTGCTCGGCGGCTATCTCGGCCTCTTCGGCGGCGCGCTCCTCTACCTCGCTGCGGCCGAGATCCTCCCCGAGGCCCACCACGAACACCCCGCCCGCTCGACCCTGCTGTGCACGGTCGCGGGCGTGGGATTCATCTGGCTGGTGGTGGGCCTGGCGGGCTGATCCGGCGGCTCTGGAGGGGCTTGCGGAGAGGTCTGCGGAGGGCGTCACAACTTGCCGCCCCGGGTGCCGTCCCGCCGCGCGGGCGCGATGAGGGTGGAGAGATACGGCAGGGGAGCCCCGTCGAGCTCGGCGGCGGGCCGAATGGACTCGGCGTCCAGCCCCAGCGCCGATCCCCATACGGCGTCCTCGATCCGCCCGGTTTCCCTGAGCACCTCGGCCACCTCGGCGGCCTGCCGCCCGAACTTGTAGGCGACGACGGTCCCGGGCCCGTTGAGCGCGTCCTTGAGCACGGCGGAACCGGCGGTGACGGGCACGAGCGTGAGCGGCTCGGTGCCCTCGGTCAGTACGGCCCCCGACCGCGCCGCGAGATCCTGCATGGCGGTGATCCCGGGCACGGTCTCGACGACGACGCCGGGCAGGAGCTCGCCGATGGTGTGGGCGAGGTAGGTGAAGGTGGAGTAGACGTTGGGGTCGCCGATGGTCGCGAAGGCGACGGAGCCGTTGGCACGCAACAACTGCGCGACCCGCTCACCGGCGGCGTCCCACGCGGCCTCGCGGCGGCCGTGATCCGTGCGCTCGTTGAGGGCGAAGACGACCCGTACGACCTTCTCCTGCGGCACGTAGTGCAGCACGGTCGCCTCGGCCCGCCCCCGCTCACCCGTGTCCATGACCGGCACGACGACCACGTCGGCGGCGCGCAGGGCGTTCACGCCCTTGACGGTCACCAGCTCGGGATCCCCGGGCCCGACCCCGACCCCGATCAACCTGCTGCTGCTCATGACGTCCGGCACCTCTCCACGAACCGACGGGCGACACCGGGCTGCGAGGCCCAGTGCGTGTGCAGATAACTCGCGTGCACACCACGCTGTACAAACCCTTCGAGCCGCCGCCGGGGCACCCGCACACCCCACGCGGCCGCGTCCCCGGCCCCCGGCTCCACCACGGTCCGGTGGAACTCGTGCCCCCGCATCCGCGTCCCGGCGACGGCGAGCGAACTGTCGCTCACGGCGACGGCGTCGCGATACCCGAGGGTGAGCTTCTGCTCCATCCGCGCCGAGGCGTCGAGCACCCCGCACATCGGCTGCCCGTCGAGCTCACGGCACAGATACAGCAGCCCGGCACACTCGGCGGCGACGGGAGCGCCGGTCTCTACGAGGGCGGCGACGGCTTTCCGCAGCGGTTCGTTGGCGGACAGCTCGGCGGCGTAGACCTCGGGAAAACCGCCCCCGATGACCAGGCCGACGGTCCCGTCGGGCAGCTGCTCGTCCCGCAGCGGGTCGAAGGTGACGACCTCGGCTCCTGCGGCGGCGAGCAGTTCGGAGTGCTCGGCGTAGGAGAAGGTGAAGGCAGGACCACCGGCGACTGCGACTACCAGCCCGTCCGGCGTTTGAGGACGAGGCCCCTCAAGGGCCGACGGGGGTCTGGGGGCGGAGCCCCCAGGCGGGGTCGAAGGGGTGGCAGCCCCTGGGGACGGGAAGGGTAGGGGCGGCGGGGGCGAGGAACTCAACACCTCAGCCGCATCCCAAGCCGCACACGACAACGCCCCCGCACCCCGCGCCAGCGAAACCAGCCCATCGAGATCACACCCGGCACGGACCTGTTCCGCCATCGCCGCAACGGCGTCCACCGCCTCCCCCCGCCGCTCCGCAACCGGCACCAACCCCAGATGCCGAGAAGGCGTATCCACCTGAGCCACCCGCCGCAGCACCCCGAACACCGGCACCCCGGCCGACTCCAGCGCCTCCCGCAGCAACGCCTCATGACGGTCGGAGGCGACCTTGTTGAGGATCACGCCCCCCACCCGCACCTCGGGATCCCACGACGCGAACCCGTGCACCAGCGCGGCGACGGACCGGGACTGCGACGAGGCGTCGACGACCAGCACCACCGGCGCCCGCAACAGCTTCGCCACATGCGCCGTGGACGCCAGCTCCCCTTCCCCCGCGGCCCCGTCGAACATCCCCATCACCCCCTCCACGACGGCGATGTCACACCCGCGCGCCCCGTGCAGGAACAGCGGAGCCACCAGCTCAGCACCGCACAGATACGCGTCGAGATTCCGCCCCACCCGCCCGCTCGCGAGCGCGTGATACCCGGGATCGATGTAGTCCGGCCCCACCTTGTGCGGAGACACGGCGAGCCCCCGCGCGGCGAACGCGGCCATCAACCCCGTGGCGACGGTGGTCTTCCCGCTGCCGGACGACGGCGCGGCGATGACCAGCCGAGGGACGGAAGACGTCACCACTCGATGCCCCTCTGCCCCTTCTGCCCGGTGTCCATGGGGTGCTTCACCTTGGACATGTCGGTCACGAGATCGGCGAAGTCGACGAGCTTCTCGGGCGCGTTCCGTCCGGTGATGACCACGTGCTGGGTCCCGGGCCGATTCCCGAGCACGTCGAGCACCTCGTCCGTGTCCACCCATCCCCAGTGCATCGGGTAGGCGAACTCGTCGAGCACATACAGCTTGTACGTCTCGGCGGCGAGGTCCCGCTTGACCTGCTCCCAGCCCTCCCGGGCCTTCTCCTCGTTGTCCATCTGGGCATCGCGCTGCACCCAGGACCAGCCCTCACCCATCTTGTGCCAGTCGACGGTCCCGCCCTCGCCGGACGCCCCCAGCACCCGCAGCGCGTTCTCCTCGCCGACCTTCCACTTCGCCGACTTGACGAACTGGAACACCCCGATGGGCCACCCCTGGTTCCAGGCCCGCAGGGCGAGCCCGAAGGCGGCGGTCGACTTGCCCTTGCCCACCCCCGTGTGCACGACCACCAACGGCCGATTACGACGCTGACGAGTCGTCAGCCCGTCGTCCGGCACCACACTCGGCTGTCCCTGCGGCATTACGCGGCCCTCCTCTGTACGTCCTTCACCAGTCCGGCGATCGAGTCGGCCCGCAACTCGTCCAACGTCACCGCGGTACCGCCCAGTTCACCGGCGAGCTGCCCGGCCAGCCCCAGCCGCACGGGCCCGGACTCACAGTCCACGACGACCGAGGCCACGCCCTCCGCCGCGAACAGCCGGGCCGCCCGCCCCGCCAGGGCGACCGGCTCGGGCCCTCCGGTGGCCCGCCCGTCCGTCACCACGACGACCAGCGCCCGCCGCGCGGGATCCCGCAGCCGCTCCACCCGCAGCACCTCATGGGCCCGCAGCAGCCCGGCCGCGAGCGGGGTACGCCCACCGGTCGGCAGCGTCTCCAGCCGGGCCGCCGCCGCGTCCACGGACGACGTCGGCGGCAACGCGACCTCCGCCGCCGAACCCCGGAACGTCACCAGGCCCACCTTGTCCCGCCGCTGATACGCGTCGAGGAGGAGCGACAGCACCGCCCCCTTCACCGCGCTCATCCGCTGCCGGGCCGCCATCGACCCCGAGGCGTCGACGACGAACAGCACGAGATTGCCCTCGCGCCCCTCACGCGTCGCCTGCCGCAGATCGTCCCGCCGGACCACGAGCCCGCGCCCCGACCGCCCCCGCGCCCGCTGATGGGGCGCGGCCGCCTGCACGGTGGCCGCCAGGTGCAGCTTGGTCAAAGCCCCTTGGGGCCGCCGCGCACCGGTGGTGCGCCCGTGCTCGGTCCGCGCCCGCGACCGCCGCCCGGCAGCGCCGTCGCCGAGCCCGGGCACGCTGAGCATCTTGGTGCGGAACGGCTCGGCAGCCCGTGCGGCGGCCTGTTCCCCGGAACCGGCCCCGGACGCCTGCGGCTCGCCGGCGTCCCCTGCCTCCGGCTGCGCGCCGGAATCCCCGTCGGCCTGCGGCCCGTCGGACGACGGCGGCTGGCCACCACCCCCACCCGGCCCATCCGGGTCCGGCTCGTCATCCTCCCCGGAGTCCCCGGAGTCCCCGGAGTCCCCCGAGTCCCCGGACCCGCTGAACTCCTCCAGCGTCTCGTCGAGCTTGTCCTCGTCGAGACCCGGCGCGTCAAAGGGGTTACGGCGCCTGCGGTGCGGCAGCGCGAGCAGCGCGGCCTGCCGCACGTCCTCGGCGAGCACCTCGGTCCGCCCGGCCCACGCGGCCAGCGCGGTCGCCGTCCTCGCCATCACGATGTCGGCCCGCATGCCGTCCACCTCGAACGCGGCACAGGTCGCCGCGATCTGCCGGAGCGCCCCGTCGCCCAGCCGCACCGACGGCAACAACTCCCGTGCGGCGACGATCCGTTGCCGTACGGAGGACTCCTCGTCCGCCCAACGGGCCGCGAACCCGGCCGGGTCGTCGTCGTAGGCGAGCCGCCGCCGTACGACCTCCACCCGCTGGTCCGGCTCCCGCGAGGCCGCGACCTCGACGGTCAGCCCGAACCGGTCGAGCAACTGCGGCCGCAGCTCGCCCTCTTCGGGGTTCATGGTGCCGACCAGCAGGAACTTCGAGGCGTGGCGCACGGAGACGCCCTCGCGCTCGACGTACGACGCCCCCATCGCGGCCGCGTCGAGGAGCAGGTCGACCAGGTGGTCGTGGAGGAGGTTGACCTCGTCGACGTAGAGGATCCCGCGGTGCGCGTCGGCGAGCAGGCCCGGCTCGAAGGCCTTCACGCCCTCCGCGAGCGCCCGCTCGATGTCCAGGGCGCCGACGAGCCGGTCCTCGGAGGCACCGACGGGCAGTTCGACCATGCGGGAGGGGCGCATGCCGCCGTTGCCCACCTCGTGCGGGCCGTCCGGGCAGGACGGGTCCGGCGCGGCGGGGTCACAGGAGAAACGGCAGCCGGGGACGACCGCGACCTCCGGCAGCAGCACCGAGAGCGCGCGCACCGCCGTCGACTTCGCGGTGCCCTTCTCGCCGCGCACCAGCACACCGCCGACCGCCGGTGAGACGGCGTTCAGCAGCAGCGCGAGCCGCAGGTCCTCCTGGCCGACGACGGCCGTGAACGGAAACGGGGTACTCACTTCTCGTCACCCTCCAAGTCGCCCTCGAGCTCCAGGTACGTGGCCCGCAGCCGCTCCAGCGTCTCCGCGTCCGGCTCGGCCCACAGCCCGCGGTCGGCGGCCTCCAGGAGCCGTTCCGTGATGCCCCGCAGCGCCCAGGGGTTGGACTTCTTCATGAAGTCCCGGTTCTCCGCGTCGAAGACGTACTCCGCGCTGAGCTTCTCGTACATCCAGTCGTCGACCACGCCCGCCGTGGCGTCGTAGCCGAAGAGGTAGTCGACGGTCGCCGCCATCTCGAAGGCGCCCTTGTAGCCGTGCCGTCGCATCGCCGCCATCCAGCGCGGGTTGACCACCCGGGCCCGGAAGACCCGGTGGGTCTCCTCACCCAGCGTCCGCGTCTTCACCTGGTCGGGCGTGGCGGAATCGCCCACGTACGCCTCGGGGTTGGTGCCCGTCAGGTGGCGCACCATCGCGACCATGCCGCCGTGGTACTGGAAGTAGTCGTCCGCGTCGACCAGGTCGTGCTCGCGGGTGTCGACGTTCTTCGCGGCGACGTTGATCCGCTTGAACGCCGTCTCCATGTCCCCGCGCGCCGCCCGCCCGTCGAGCCCGCGCCCGTAGGCGTAGCCGCCCCACACCGCGTACACCTCGGCGAGGTCGGCGTCCGAGCGCCAGTTGCGGGCGTCGATCAGCGGCAGCAGACCGGCACCGTACGCCCCCGGCTTGGACCCGAAGATCCGGGCGGTCGCGCGCCGCCGGTCACCGTGCTCGACGGTGTCCTCGTCGGCGTGCGCCTTCACGAAGTTCCGGTCGGCCGGCTCGTCCAGCTCCGCCACCGTGCGGACGGCGTCGTCGATCAGCCCGACGACGTGCGGGAAGGCGTCCCGGAAGAACCCGGAGATCCGGACGGTCACGTCGATGCGGGGCCGCCCGAGCTCCGCCAGGCCGATCACCTCGAAGCCGGTGACCCGCCGCGAGGCGTCGTCCCACACCGGACGGCAGCCGAGGAGCGACAGGATCTCGGCGATGTCGTCGCCCTGCGTGCGCATGGCCGACGTGCCCCAGACGGTCAGCCCCACCGACTTCGGGTACTCACCGGTGTCGGCCAGGTACCGCTGCACCAGCGAGTCGGCGAGCGCCTGTCCGACCTCCCAACTCAGCCTGGACGGGATGGCCTTGGGGTCGACGGAGTAGAAGTTCCGGCCGGTCGGCAGGACGTTGACGAGACCACGGGTCGGGGAGCCGGAAGGCCCCGCCGGGACGTAACCGCCGTCCAGGGCCTTGAGGATGTGCCCGATCTCGTCGGTCGTACGGGCCAGTCTGGGCACGACCTCCGTGCAGGCGAACTCCAACACCGCGACGGCCTCCGGGAGTTCGGTGCCGAGGACGTCACGGACAAGACCGGGCACGGCCGCCGCGTCCCAGGAGACTGCCTCCATGCCCTCCGCGACCCGCCGGCACAGCTGCTCCAGCAGGTCGATCGCGTCGGCGGCCGTCCGCGCGGGACCCTCGACGAGGTCGGACAGCTCCACCGGAACCTTCAGCGGCGCCCCCGGCTCGGCGAGCAACTCCTTCTCCACCAGCCCGAAATGAGCCGCGAAGGAGGCGCGCAGCCCTGGCAGGGCGTTCGCCTGGCCGCCCCACACCTGCGAGGCGCGCAGCACGGCCAGCACGAGGTTGACGCGGGCCTCGTCGACCGGACCGCCCCCGAGGATGTGCAGCCCGTCCCGGATCTGCACGTCCTTGATCTCGCACAGATAGCCGTCGATGTGCATGACGAACTCGTCGAACGCCGTGTCGTCCGGCTGCTCGTCGACATGCAGGTCGTGGTGGAGCTCGGCCGCCTTGACCAGCGTCCAGATCTGCGCGCGGACGGCCGGCGCCTTGGTCGGGTCGAGGTCGGAGACGAGCGCGTACTCGTCGAGCAGTTGCTCCAGCTTGGCGAGGTCGCCGTAGGTGTCGGCCCGCGCCATCGGCGGCACCAGGTGGTCGACGACGGTGGCGTGGCCGCGCCGCTTGGCCTGGGTGCCCTCGCCGGGGTCGTTGACGATGAAGGGGTAGATCAGCGGCAGCTCACCGAGCACCGCGTCCGGAGCACAACCCCCGCTCAGGCCGAGGCCCTTGCCCGGCAGCCACTCCATCGTGCCGTGCTTGCCCATGTGGACGACCGCGTCGGCGCCGAAGGAGTGGTCCAGCCACCGGTACGCGGCCATGTAGTGGTGCGACGGCGGCATGTCCGGGTCGTGGTAGATCGCGATCGGGTTCTCCCCGAAGCCGCGCGGCGGCTGGATCATCACGACGACGTTCCCGAACTGCAGGGAGGCCAGCACGATGTCGTCCCCGTCGACGTAGAGGGAGCCGGGCGGCTCGCCCCACGCGTCCAGCATGGCCTGACGCAGCTGCGGGTCCAGCCGGCCGAACCAGGCCCGGTAGTCGGCGAGCGGCACCCGCGCGGGCGCGGAGGCCAACTGGTCCTCGGTGAGCCACTCGACATCGTGACCGCCGGCCTCGATGAGCCGGTGGATGAGCTCGTCGCCGTTGTCGGGGTACCCCTCGACGACGTACCCGGCATCCCGCAGCGCGTCCAGCACCCGCACCGCCGAGGCGGGCGTGTCCAGGCCCACCGCGTTGCCGACCCGGGAGTGCTTGGTCGGATACGCGGTGAAGACCAGCACGAGCTTCTTCTCGGCGTTCGGCTTGTGCCGCAACTCCGCGTGCCGTACGGCGATCCCGGCGACCCGCGCCGCCCGCTCCGGGTCGGCCACGTACACCGGGACGTCGTCGGGGCCCTGCTCCTTGAAGGAGAACGGCACGGTGATCAGCCGTCCGTCGAACTCCGGGATCGCGACCTGCATGGCCGCGTCCATGGGGGACAGGGCCGCGTCGGACTCGTCCCAGACCGCCCTGGACGTTGTCAGGCAGAGCCCTTGCAGCACGGGCACGTCGAGGTCGGCCAGCGCCCCGATGTCCCAGGCCTCCTCGTCACCGCCGGCCGAGGCCTGCGAGGCGTGGGTACCGCCGGCGGCGAGGACGGTGGCGACGAGTGCGTCGGCCCGGGCGAGGATCTCGTAGAGCGCGGGGTCCGCCCCGCGCAGTGAACCGCAGTACACGGGAAGGGCGTTGGCGCCCTTCGCCTCGATTGCCTCGCACAGGGTGTCCACGAAGCCGGTGTTGCCGCTCAGCTCGTGGGCCCGGTAGAAGAGCACGCCGACGGTGGGGCGGCCTTCCACGAGAGCGGGGTCACCGTGGACGCCGTACTCCGGCATCTTCTGCGGCTCGACGAACCCCTCGCCGGTCAGCAGCACGGTGTCGGACAGGAACCGGGCGAGTTCCTCCAGGTTGGCGGGCCCGCCCTCGACGAGGTACTTGAGCGCCTCGGCCACCACACCGGCCGGTACGGACGACTCGGCCATCAACTCGGCGTCGGGAACGGCCTCTCCGCCCAGCAGCACGGTCGGGATGCCCGAAGTCTTCAGCGCGGCGAGCCCGTCCTCCCAGGCCCGCTTGCCGCCGAGCAGCCGTACGACGGCGATGTCCGCGCCCTCGATCAGCGCCGGCAGCTCCTGCGCGACATCGACCCGGGTCGGGTTCCCGATCCGGTACGAGGCGCCGGAAGCGGCCCGGGCCGCCAACAGGTCCGTGTCGGCGGTGGACAACAACAACACTGTGCTCATGCGGGCGCTCCCGGTGGAATGAAAGGCAGTCCTTGCGGCGCGCCGGACTCGATGAGCCGCCACAGCGCGTCCGTGTCCGCGTGCTGTTCGATCAGGTCGCCGAGCCGGTCGAGTTGCTCCTCGCGCAGCGCGGCGAACGACGTGTCGTGGGCCGGCACGAACCGGCGGCCCGCGGCGGCCGCCACCTCCCGCAGGAAGGCCCGCCGGAAACCGTCCGACTCCAGAGAGCCGTGCCAGTGGGTCCCCCAGGTCTGGCCGACCCGGCAGCCGTCCAGACTGTGTCCTTTGTCATCAGAGATGAACGCTTGGCCCCCGTGGATGTCGGCGACCCCGTGATGGATCTCGTACCCCGCGACGGGCTCGCCGAGGGCTTCGCCCTCCGGCCGGGTCAGGGTCTTCTCCCGCGCGAACCGCACCCTGACGGGCAGGGCCCCGAGCCCCTCGACGTGCCCCTGGCGGCTCTCGACCTCGTCCTCGATGTGCTCGCCGAGGATCTGGAAGCCGCCGCAGATGCCGAGGACGGGCCGCTGCTCGGCGACCCTGCGCCCGATGGCCTCCGCGAGCCCCCGCTCCCGCAGCCACTGAAGTGCCCGTACCGTCCCACGGGTTCCCGGAATCACGACGAGGTCGGCGTCGGCCAGTTCCTCGGGCCGGTCCACGAACCGCACCACGACACCGGGTTCGGCGGCCAGGGCGTCGACGTCCGTGAAGTTGGACATCAGCGGGATCGCGCACACGGCGACCCGCAGCACATCCTCCCCGAGGGGAGGAGCCGTGTTCGACTCCCGGACCGTCCCCCGCAGGGACACCCGCAGCCCGTCCTCCTCGTCGATCCCGAGGCCGTGCCGGAAGGGCAGCACGCCGTAGGTGTGCCGCCCGGTGAGTCCGTGGAGCATGTCGAGCCCGGGTTCCAGGAGGCTGACATCCCCCCGGAACTTGTTCACCAGGAACCCGGCGACGAGCTTCTGGTCCTCTTCCGAGAGCAGCGCGACGGTCCCGAAGAAGGAGGCGAAGACGCCCCCGCGGTCGATGTCGCCCACGACCAGCACGGGCAGCCCGGCGTTGCGGGCGATCCCCATGTTGACGATGTCGGTCCGCCGCAGGTTGATCTCGGCCGGGCTCCCCGCCCCCTCACAGATCACCGCGTCATACGTGCCCCGCAACTCGGCGAGACAGTCGAGCACGGTCCCGAGGAGCTGCTGCTGCCGCCCCCCGTGATAGCCCCGGGCGCTCAGTTCACCGACCGGCTTGCCGAGCAGCACGACCTGACTGCTCTGCTCGCCACCGGGCTTGAGCAGCACGGGATTCATCAGCGCGGTCGGCTCGATGCGGCAGGCCTGCGCCTGCATGGCCTGGGCCCGCCCGATCTCCGCGCCCTCCCTCGTCACGAACGAGTTGAGGGACATGTTCTGCGCCTTGAACGGCGCGACCTTCACCCCCTGCCGCACCAGCCACCGGCAGATCCCCGCGGTGACGACACTCTTGCCGGCGTCCGAGGTGGTACCGGCGACGAGAAGCCCTCCGCCACTCATGCGCTGCGCCCCTTCACGAAGGCCCGCGCGGCGACACCGACGCCGAGCGCGAGCAGCCCGACGCGCCGCGACAGCCGCGCGGCACGCTCGATGTCGTACATGGCGACGGCGCGCCCCTCCTGATGCAGCACCGGCCGGTGCTCGACCCGCCCCGCGTACGAGAGGGTCCCCCCGAGCCGGACACCCAGTGCCCCCGCGAACGAGGCTTCGACGGGCCCGGCGTTGGGGCTCGGATGCCTGTGCGCATCCTCCCGCCAGGCCCGCACGGCACCCCGGGGATCGTCTCCGGCCGCGGCGGCGAGTACGGCGGTGAGCCGCGCCCCCGGCCACCCGGCGAGGTCGTCGAGCCGGGCGGAAGCCCACCCGAAACGCCGGTACCGGGGCGACTTGTGCCCCACCATGGCGTCCAGCGTGTTCACGGCCCGGAATGCGAGCAGCCCCGGCACCCCGCCGACGGCACCCCACACCAGCGCCCCCACGACGGCGTCGGACGTGTTCTCGGCCACGGACTCCACGACCGCCCGGGCGATCCCGTCGGCATCGAGGGCCTGCGGATCCCGCCCGCACAGATGGGGCAGCCGCTCCCGGGCCGCCTCGACGTCCCCCGCCTCAAGCGCCCGCCCGATGACCCGGGCCTCCCGTACGAGGGAAGTCCCGCCCACGACGGCCCAGGTGGCGGCGCCGGTGAGCACGACGGAGGCAGCACGGGAGGGACGTACGACATGCTCCGCGACAGCGCCGAGCGCCACCGCACCGCCCACGCACACGGCGGTGTGCAGCGCGCCCCACCCCCGGTGGTCCCGCCACAGCACCCGCTCCACGGCTCCGGCGGCCCGCCCGAACGCGGCGACCGGATGCCCACGACGGGGGTCACCGAGCAGAAGGTCACCGATCAGACCGGCGGCGGCGCCGTACGCGAAAACGCGATCGGCACGCATCGGGTCAGCCGATCACAAGGTCGTTCACGTACCGGGTACCGCTGGTGGATCGGCAGGCGAGCATCGCGTCATGTCCTCACTCAGGGTGTCCACGCCCTGGTTCGACGAGTCCGGCGGCGAGAGTTCCTGGCTCCCGGGGTTGTCTACCCCGGTGACAGTGGCGGGACCGCGCCGGATTCGCACCGGCTTCCTCTTCTGCCGCCGTAAATGGCTCCGGCAGTCCACCACGGGCCTTCGAGACCCGTCAACTTGTTGTTGACCTGCGGCGGGAGAGTGTGCAGAACCCCACATCGCCGGTCATGAAAGACGGCCGGGCGGGCGCGGAACTGGAAGTTCCGCGCCCGCCCGGCCGTCGAGTGACGGGGTTCCGTCAGGCCATGATCAGGCCACGATCAGAGAGATCCCGTACGCCACCGCCGCCGCGCACGCCGCGAAGCAGGCGTAGGCGCCGGTGACCGCGAGCGTGGCCGAGCCGCCCTGGGCCGTGGCCCGCTCCTGGCGGGACAGGCCCATGATGCCGAGGGTGAACAGGGCCACGAGGCCCACGGTGACGACGAGGCTGACGCCGAAGACGGAGCCGAGTGCTTCCCAGTCGATCTTCATGGTGAGGCTTCCTTAGGAGGGGGGCTCAGACGGCGGCCGGCGGGGCGGCCGGTTCCGTCGCGGCGGCCGGGGCGGGGGCCGGAGCCGGGATCGTGGCGGTGAGGCCCTCGGTCACGGTGCCCGTGGGCGGCGGGGTCACGGCGGCGATCGCCGTGGTCACCACGCCGGCCGGCTCGTCGGTGTGGTTGACGTTGGACGCGTCCACGACCTCGCGCCGGGAGATCTTCCAGATCGCCGCGCTGGAGGCGACGAGGAAGACCGCCACGAGCGCCGTACCCCAGTCGCCGAGGTTCGTGACCGACTCGGCCAGGGCGCCCACCAGGGCCGCCGCCGGGAGCGTCAGGCCCCAGGCCACGAACATCCGCGTGGCCGTCGACCAGCGGACGACCCCGCCCTTGCGGCCGAGGCCCGCGCCCATCACCGAACCGGAGACGGAGTGCGTGGTGGAGAGGGAGAAGCCGAGGTGGGAGGAGGCCAGGATGACGGTGGCCGCGCTGGTCTGGGCGGCGAAGCCCTGCTGCGGCTGGAGGTCGGTCAGGCCCTTGCCCATGGTGCGGATGATGCGCCAGCCGCCGAGGTAGGTGCCGAGCGCGATGGCGAGACCCGCGGAGAGGATGACCCAGGTGGGCGGGTCGGAGTCGGGGGCGACGACGCCGCCGGCGACCAGGGCGAGGGTGATGATGCCCATCGTCTTCTGCGCGTCGTTGGTGCCGTGGGCCAGCGAGACCAGGCCGGCCGAGGCGATCTGTCCGGTGCGGTAGCCCTTCGCGGCGGCCTTGCCGTCGGCCTTCTTGCCCAGCGTGTAGGAGAGCCGGGTGGCCAGCATGGCGGCGACACCCGCGACGATCGGGGCGGCGACGGCGGGGATGAGGACCTTGGTGACGAGCGCGTCGCCGTGCACCGCGCCCATGCCCGCCGAGGCGATGGTGGCGCCGATCAGACCGCCCATCAGGGCGTGCGAGGAACTGGAGGGCAGACCCACCAGCCAGGTCAGCAGGTTCCAGAGGATCGCGCCGACCAGGGCGGCGAAGATGACCTCGGGACGGATGCCGGTCTCGTCGACGAGACCCTTGGAGATCGTGTTGGCGACCTCCACCGAGAGAAAGGCGCCCACAAGGTTCAGCACGGCGGACATGGCCACCGCGACCTTGGGCTTGAGCGCACCGGTCGAGATGGTGGTGGCCATCGCGTTGGCGGTGTCGTGAAAACCGTTCGTGAAATCGAACGCGAGTGCGGTGACGACCACAATCGCGAGGATCAGCGAGAAGTTTTCCATTTACCCAGGCAATCGTTCGAGGTCATTGGCAGATTGAAGGTAGGTAACCTGGATGAACGGAAGGTGAACTGGGGCGGGCGGCACGGTGACCGGAATCTTCTGCTATCCCCGCGTCGAACCCCGCGGCCCCCGCGCGACCCGTACGCCCCATGGCTACGCCCCGACGGCGAACCTCTTGAGCTGTCGTGCCGACCCGTTGAAGAGATTTTGGTCACCGTGTAGCTCACCGGCCGGCGCCCGGTGAGCCGCTTCACCTCGTCACTGAACGACCTGATCGGTCATGCCGTGGCACTTCTGCTTCTTGCCGTACGGGTTGTATGCGATGTCCAGTGCCGGCGGCAGGGTCCGGCCGTCCGCGGACCAGGCTGTCCGGCAGTGCGAAGTGGTACGCCCCGAGCAGGATGCCGACTCGGTCGCCTTGACGTAGACGAACCTGGCGCCCTTGGCTCTGGCCTGCTGCCAGGTGTGCACGCCCGGAAACGCGCCCCCTGGCGCCCCGCCTGGCAGGATCACGGCATGGCTGAGGAACGGCAGAAATCATCGGGCGAGGCGGACGCGTGGGGCGAGTTGGTCGACACGGCCCGCCGGACGGTCGCCGAAGGACTGGTCGTCGGCACCTCCGGCAACGTCTCGGTGCGCGTCGGGAACACGGTCCTGGTCACCCCGTCCGGCGTCCCCTACGACCGTCTCACCCCGGACGACGTGACCGGCGTCGACCTGGAGGGCCGTCAGGTCCTGGGCACCCTGGTCCCCACGAGCGAACTCCCCATGCACCTGGCGGTCTACCGCAACACCGACGCCCGCGCGATCGTCCACACCCACGCGGTGCACGCCACGGCCGTCTCCACGCTCGTGCCCGAACTCCCCCCGATCCACTACATGACCGGCGCCCTCGGCGGCCCCGTCCGGGTCGCCCCCTACGCCACCTACGGAACCGACGAGTTGGCCGAGAACATGCTCCACGCCCTCGCCGACCGCTCCGCCTGCCTCCTCCAGAACCACGGCACGATCACCTACGGCTCCACCCTCACCCAGGCCTACGACCGCACGGCCCAGCTGGAATGGATGTGCCACCTGTGGCTCACGGCCCGATCGGTACCGGGCCTGACCCCGAACCTCCTGACGGAGCGACAGGTCGAGGAGGCGGGGGAGCGGTTGCGGGGGTACGGGCAGCGTGGTTAGGGGGTGCCGGGTCGGGTTGTCGGGCGGCTGCGGGCCGGTGGGGGCTGGTCGCGCAGTTCCCCGCGCCGCTAAGGGGTTGCAGTCACCTGCGCCAGGACGCCCACCCGGGGCCGCCGCAGGCGTTCAGGGGCGCGGGGAACTGCGCAGAACGCCCGCCCCCACCGAACCCGCACCCGCAACCGAACCCGCACAGGCACCCGCCCACTGGCCCCACCCCGCCTCCCCCGCGACACTGAAGACGTGCGCACTGTCAAAGCGACGGCCGCTGCCGTCACCGCAGCCCTGGCCGCCGGCGCCGCCGGAATCGTCGTCGGGAGGATCGCCAGCGACGCCGGACTGAAGGCGCCCGCGGGCCGCCCGCTGCCCGGCGAACCCCGGCTCACCGTCCACTCCACCGCAGCGGGCCGCATCGCCCTCACACGGGACCTCGCCGCCCTCCGCCCCGGCACCTACGGCCTCGCCGGCGACGACTCCCACGCCGTCGTGGGCCCCGTCCTCGCCACGGAACCGCACTCCGCCGACACCGTCGTCCGCCGCCTGGAACGCGTCACCCACGGCACCCTGAAACCCGGCGACAAGGTCTGGCTCACCCCGACCACGCACGTCGGCGACCCGAAGTCCGCCCTCGGCCTCGACCACACCGACATCGACATCCCGGGCGAACTCGGCTCCCTGCCCGCCTGGTTCGTGCCCGGCGCGAGGGACACCTGGGTCATCGCGGTGCACGGCCTCGGTGCGACCCGCGAACACGCCCTGAACATCATGGAGTTCCTGCACCGCCACCGCTTCCCGGTCCTCACCCCCGCCCACCGCGGCGACACCGGCGCCCCCCGCCCGCCGGACGGCCTGAACCACTTCGGCGAGACCGAGTGGCGCGACCTGGACGCGGCGATGCGCTACGCCGTCGCCAACGGCGCCCGCCAACTCGTGCTCCACGGCTGGTCCACCGGCGCCACCATGGCCCTGCGCGCCGCCGCCCGCTCGGGCCTGCGCGACCACGTCAAGGGGCTCGTCCTGGACTCCCCGGTCCTCAGCTGGGAGCGGACCCTGCGCGCCCTCGCAACGGCCCGTCACACCCCCGGTGTCCTCCTGCCCCTCGCGGTGCGCGCGGCACAGGGCCGCACCGGCCTGTACGCGAACCAGGAGAACAGGGCCGAGCACCGGACCGAAGACAGCGGCCCCGACCGGCCCCCGCCGCCCACCCTGATATTCCACGGCCCTGACGACACGCTCGCCCCCTGGGACCTCTCCCGCCGTCTCGCCGCCACCCACCCCGACCGGATCACCCTCCACACGGTCCGCCAGGCCCCCCACGCGGCGATGTGGAACGCCGACCCGAGCGCCTACGAAGAGACACTGCGCCGTTTCCTCACCCCCCTGATGTGACCTTCGGGCGCCCCCGCCCCACAGGTTCCGTTTAAGCCCGTACCACTGGCCTGATCTCGGTGTATGCCCCTCCGCGTGGCGCCGGCACCGGCCCTCCCCGGCGCCCGCGGTGACATTCCGTTTGGGTTTTCGGACCGTCAACCGGAAGACTGCACCCGTGACGTCCCGTATCCCGCGCGACTCCAGGCTCCGACTCGTCCGCCCGCGACCCCTGGCCGCCGCCCCCACAGCAGTGAACCAACGGCGCCCACGGCGCCCCGCGCCGCGGCCCCCGGAGGGCACACCGGCCCCGGCGGTACTGGCCAGAATGGCGCGCTCCGGTCTTGCCGACGCGGCCCGCGTGGCGCACTGGGCCGACGGCGCCCTGGGCCCCGGCAGGGACGGCGCGGGCTCCGACGGCAACGGCACCCTCTCCGACGAATCCGCCGCTCGCGCGGCCGCGGCCCTGGGTCTGACCGTCGCTCAGGTCCGCGCCGACTGGGACACCGCCCGCCTCGCCGGCCTCGTCGAGGTGCACGGGGACAGCGCCCGCCCTGGCTGGCGGCTGCGCGCCTGGGACCGCGACGACAGTGCCGTACTGCGCGGCTGGGTCGCCCTCTTCGACGCCTGGTCGCTCGCCTTCCCGGAACCCGGCGACCGCGAGCCCGCCGCCGTCGCCGAGGTCGTCTCGGCCATGCCCCAGGTGCTGTCCTTCCTGCAGCTGTCCGCCGGCCCCGTGCCCGTCGAACAGCTCCTGGACCTCCTGGAGCAGCGCGTCACCGAACTGCGCACCGAGCGCTGCGAGATCCCCTACGGCCCGCAGCCGGAGCCCGTGGAGGAGCCCGAGGCGGCGAACACTCAGGACGCCCCCCTCGCCCCCCTTCTCGACTGGGCCCTGCGCGCCCTCGCCTCCGTCGGCGCCCTGACCTACGGCGACGGCCAGGCCACCCTCACCCCGCTCGGCAACTGGGCGGTGTGGGTCAAGCTGGAGCAGATCTGCGTCGCCGCGCAGAGCCCGGCGGGCAACATCGAGGTCGCCGCCGAGGAGATGCTGCGCGGCTGCGCCCAGCTGCGGCCCAACGCGGCCCGCGCCGAGTACCGCGCCTGGCTCGCCGCCCGCCCCGTCGGCAGCGCCGTCACCGAGCTGCTCGACGCCGCCCGCGGCGACGACGCCCTGCTGCGCGGCCTCGCCTTCGAGGCCCTGCGGGTGGTCGGCGCCCCCGCCGAGCCCGACGTGCGCTCCGTGGCCGACGAGCCCACCCTGCGGCCGTACGCCCTGCTGTGGCTGGCCGAGCACGACGGGATCGACCCGGAGGACGCCCACGAGGTCCTCACCCGGCAGGAGGCCACCTGGCTGTGGGTCGACACCGCGGCCGCCGTCGCCGACCACGGCGAGGCCCCGATGCTGGTGCGGCACCTGGAATCCGCCCTCCAGCCGACCGTCCCTCAACTGCTCGACGAGGTACGGGCGGTGGGCCACCCGCGCACCGTGCAGGTCCTGGTCGCCCTCGCCGCCGCGCACCCCGACCCGTCCCTCGCCAAGGCCGTACGCCGCGCCGCCTTCCAGGTGCACACCGGAGGGTGAGTCAGGCGCGTATCTCCGGTGCGTACGTCCCGAAGCTCCACACATTGCCCTCGGCGTCCCGGGCCATGTAGTCCCGGGAGCCGTAGTCCTGGTCCGTCGGGGGCATCAGGATCTCCGCGCCGTGCTCCACGGCGCGGCGGTGGTGCGCGTCGACGTCGTCCACGACGATGTACACCCCCACCGGGCCCGCGTCCTTCATCAGCTTGTCGTAGGCGCTGCCGGTGCCCTTCGAACCGAGCATCACCGCGCCGTTGCCCTGCACCAGCTCCGCGTGGGTCACCAGGCCGTCCTCGCCCTCGTACACCGCCAGCTCGGTGAAGCCGAAGGCCTCCGTCAGCTGCTCGATCGCCGCCTTCGCGTCCGCGTACAGCAGTGCCGGGTAGATGCTCGGACGCCCACCGCTCGTGCCTGCCATGCCGATCACTCCCTTGTGACGAGACTGGCCAGAAGCCGCGAATCCCCTGTGCCGTCCAGTCTCGCAGCGGCCACTGACAACGGCCTCCCAGCAGGCAGAAGCCTCAGCGGAAGGTGTCGCAGCGTGCCATGTCGCCGGACTCGTAGCCCTGCCGGAACCAGCTCTGCCGCTGCTGCGCCGAGCCGTGGGTCCACGACTCCGGTGTCACCCGCCCCTGGAACCGCTCCTGGATCCGGTCGTCGCCCACGGCCGCCGCCGCGTCCAGACCGTCGGCGATGTCCGCGTCCGTGAGACGCGTGATGAGCGGCCGCCCCGTCGACTCGTCCTTCGTCGTGGTCGCGTGACGGGCCCACACCCCGGCGTAGCAGTCCGCCTGGAGCTCCACCCGCACCCCGTTGCTGTCCGCGCCGGTCTGACCGTCCTGCGACCGGCTCAGCGTGCCCATCAGGTCCTGCACGTGATGTCCGTACTCGTGCGCCACCACGTACGCCTGCGCGAACGGCCCGCCACTGGCCCCGAACTTCGACCGCAGCTCGTCGAAGAACCCCAGATCGAGATAGACCTTCCGGTCGCCCGGGCAGTAGAACGGCCCGACCGCCGACGTCGCCGACCCGCACGCGGTGCCGACCTGCTCACCGAAGAAGTACGTGGGGGAGCGGGTGTACGTGGCGCCGCGCCGCTCGAACTCCTGGTCCCAGTAGTCCTGCACGCTGTTGACCACCGCCACGATCCGGCAGTCGTCGCGCGTGTTCGCGTCCTGCCCGGTCCGGCAGCTCCGCTCGACCTCGGAGAGGCCGGAGGCCGTGGCCGCGGGCTGCCCCCCGCTGTCGGTGAGCCCGAGCTGGTCGGGACCGACGCCGAGGAAGAGCCCGAGGAGCAGGACGACCAGCCCGCCGATGCCACCACCGATCGTCGCCCTGCCGCCCGGGATGCGGCTGCCGCGCACGTCCTGCACCTCGGAGGTGTCCAAACTGGCGTCGTCGTCGAACTGCATGCGGACACCGCCCTCTGCGCTCACCGGCCCCCCGCGGGGCATCCTCGACGGGACCGACCGGATACCCGGAGCGAGACCAACCGAACACCCGAACCCAGAAAAAGTGCTTGCACGCCCCCGTTAGACTTGGCCCATGGCCATTCTCCTCGCGCATTAGACGGCGGGAACGTCCTCAGCCGCCCACCCGTCAATCCCGAATCCGCCCTGGAGTCTGTCCGTGATCTCCGCCTCCGGTATCGAGCTGCGCGCCGGCGCCCGAGTCCTCATCGAGTCCGCCACCTTCCGAGTCGCCAAGGGCGACCGCATCGGCCTGGTCGGCCGCAACGGCGCGGGGAAGACCACCCTCACCAAGTGCCTGGCCGGCGAGGGCATCCCCGCCGCCGGCCAGATCACCCGCTCCGGCGAGGTCGGCTACCTCCCGCAGGACCCCCGCACCGGTGACCTCGACGTACTCGCCCGCGACCGCATCCTCTCCGCGCGCGGCCTCGACATCCTGCTGAAGAAGATGCGCGACAACGAACAGCGCATCGCCAACGGCCAGGGCGCCACCCGCGAGAAGGCGCTCCGGCAGTACGAGCGCCAGGAGACGGAGTTCCTCACCAAGGGCGGGTACTCCGCCGAGGCCGAGGCCGCCACCATCGCCGCCGCGCTGAACCTCCCCGACCGGGTCCTCGGCCAGCCGCTGCACACCCTCTCCGGTGGTCAGCGCCGCCGTATCGAACTGGCCCGGATCCTGTTCTCCGACGCCGACACCCTGCTCCTCGACGAGCCGACCAACCACCTCGACGCCGACTCGATCATCTGGCTGCGCGACTACCTCAAGACCTACCGCGGCGGCTTCATCGTGATCTCCCACGACGTCGACCTCGTCGAGACGGTCGTCAACAAGGTGTTCTACCTGGACGCCAACCGCGCCCAGATCGACGTCTACAACATGGGCTGGAAGCTCTACCAGCAGCAGCGCGAGGCCGACGAGAAGCGCCGCAAGCGCGAGCGGCAGAACGCCGAGAAGAAGGCCGCCGCCCTGCACTCGCAGGCCGACAAGATGCGCGCCAAGGCCACCAAGACGGTCGCCGCGCAGAACATGGCCAAGCGCGCCGACCGGCTGCTCGCCGGCCTCGACGCGGTGCGCCAGCAGGACAAGGTCGCCAAGCTGCGCTTCCCCGAGCCCGCGCCCTGCGGCAAGACCCCGCTGATGGCGGAGGGCCTGTCGAAGTCGTACGGCTCGCTGGAGATCTTCACCGACGTCGACCTGGCCATCGACAAGGGCTCACGCGTGGTCATCCTGGGCCTCAACGGCGCGGGCAAGACCACCCTGCTGCGCCTGCTCGCCGGGACCGAGCAGCCGGACACCGGCGCGGTCGTGCCGGGCCACGGCCTCAAGCTCGGCTACTACGCCCAGGAGCACGAGACCCTCGACCCGGAGCGCACGGTCCTGGAGAACATGCGCTCGGCGGCCCCGGACCTCGACCTGGTCGAGGTGCGCAAGACGCTCGGCTCGTTCCTGTTCTCCGGCGACGACGTCGACAAGCCGGCCGGCGTCCTGTCCGGCGGCGAGAAGACCCGGCTCGCGCTCGCCACCCTGGTCGTCTCCTCGGCGAACGTCCTGCTCCTCGACGAGCCCACCAACAACCTCGACCCGGCCAGCCGCGAGGAGATCCTCGGCGCGCTGCGCACCTACAAGGGTGCTGTCGTCCTGGTCACCCACGACGAGGGCGCCGTCGAGGCGCTCCAGCCGGAGCGGATCATCCTGCTGCCGGACGGCGTCGAGGACCTGTGGGGCGCCGACTACGCGGATCTGGTCGCCCTCGCCTGAGTGAGCGCCGCTTGATCGAAAGCGTGATCCACGACGTGATCAACGGCGTATGGATCATTCGGCCCACCGGTGATCCACCATCTGTGTGAGATCTCCTCGTACCGAGGTGTGTCCTACATCGATTTCACGGCCGAGTCCTTTATCGACAAGGGCTCGGCCGTCGCACGTCTCTGACCTGGCACTTCACGAAGGAACCCGTTCGGCGGTACGAACGCGCCCGGGTGGAATCACAGATTCCGCATGTGGGGACCCGCTCCTGTCGTCAAAACCATGTCTTACGGACCTTGCCGAATGGGTGGCCATGAACGCTCGGAGGGGTGATCATGAGAGGACCAGAGCGCACTTCCCATGAGGAGGACCGGGTGGCCGAGACTCTGAAGAAGGGCAGCCGGGTAACCGGCGTCGCGCGCGACAAGCTCGCGGCAGACCTGAAGAAGAAGTACGACTCCGGTGCGAGCATTCGGGCACTGGCCGAGGAAACCGGCCGCTCGTATGGCTTCGTACACCGGATGCTCAGCGAATCGGGCGTCACGCTCCGTGGGCGTGGCGGGGCGACGCGGGGCAAGAAGGCCGCGTCGTCCTGAGCCGGGCGGCCCATCGGCTTCGATGGTGGCCACCCGGTCGGTCGGTTGACCGACCGGGTGGTTACTGTGCAGTCACTTAGCTGTGCCGTCCTGCGGCACGGAGGATGACCGCACTCATCGGAGGCGCCCCATGGCGACGTCCAGCCAGGACAGCCAGGAACTCGTTCCCCTGCTCGACAAGGACGGCGTACGGCTCACCGTCGAGGACACCCTCGCCACGGTGACGCTGACCAACCCCGCCAAGCGCAACGCGCAGAGCCCTGCTCTGTGGCGGGCGCTCGCCGAGGCCGGCCGGCTGCTGCCGGGCTCCGTCCGGGTCGTGGTGCTGCGTGGCGAAGGCAAGTCCTTCTCCGCGGGGCTCGACCGGCAGATGTTCACGCCCGAGGGGATCGAGGGCGAGCCGTCGTTCATCGACCTCGCCCGCAGTGGTGACGCCGAACTCGACGCCGCCATCGCCGAGTTCCAGGAGGGCTTCACCTGGTGGCGGCGCAGTGACGTCGTGTCCATCGCCGCCGTGCAGGGGCATGCCATCGGGGCGGGCTTCCAGCTGGCCCTCGCCTGTGACCTGCGCGTCGTCGCCGACGACGTGCAGTTCGCCATGCGCGAGACCAGCCTCGGCCTGGTCCCCGACCTCACCGGCACCCACCCCCTGGTGGGCCTCGTCGGATACGCCCGGGCGCTGGAGATCTGCGCCACCGGGCGCTTCGTGACGGCCGAGGAGGCCGTGAGCACCGGCCTCGCCAACCTCGCCGTACCCGTCGACCAGCTCGAGGGCGCCGTGAAGGACCTGGCGGCCGCACTTCTGTCCGCCCCCCGCGACGCGGTCATCGAGACCAAGGCGCTGCTGCGCGGCGCCCAGGACCGCACCTACGACGAGCAGCGCGGCGCCGAGCGCGCGGCCCAGACCCGACGCCTGCGTGACCTCGCCGGAGTCGGCGAGTAGATCCGGTCGTCGAGTAGATCTAGACGAGGGCCGTCACCAGGACGGCCACCGTCGGAGCGTCCGACAGCGCCGCTCCCACGGCGGCGCGGACCTCCCGGGCCACGTCCAGGGCCCGGCGGTCCGCGCCCACCGCCAGTTCGACGCGGACGTGGCGGCGTGGCAGCGAGCCGCCCCCGGTCTCCCGGTCCTCGATGTGCACGGGCCGCCCCAGCAGACCGGTCAGCCCGACCACACCGGGCACCGCCAGCGCGGCGACCCCGGCCAGGGTCTCGTCGCCCGGCCCCGTCTCGGCGGGACGCGGCGGCTCGGGCGCCCGTACGGGGGAGCGTTCCGCGCCCTCGTCCAGCAGGGCCGTCACCCGCAGGTCCACCTCGCCGATCTCCAGCCCCAGCAGCCCCGTGGCCGCCCCGGCGAGTGCCGTACGCAGCAGCTCCGCCGTCACCGGCAGCGGCTGTGCGGGCGTGGCCTCGAACTCGGCCGTGAGCCGCAGCGGGCCGGGCGGCAGCGCGCTCGGCGGCGCCGGGACGGCGGGCTCGTGCGTGTCCTCCGGACGGGCGAGCCCGATGCGCACCTGGCCCAGCCGTACCCCCGGAAGGTCTTCGGCGGCGGCCCGCAGCACCGTCCGGGCCGCCTCCTCGGAGATCCACGCGCCGTCGCGCGGTCCGCCCAGGGGCAGCAGCCTGCCCAGCCCCAGCTGATGCCGCACCGTCCGTGCCCACTGCTCCGCCGTCATTCCTCCAGCCTGCCGCATCTCCGGCGCGCGATCGCGCCAGCGCGCTTACGGTGGTCGAAGGAGGACGACCGAAAGGGGTGACGGCGATGAGCGACATGACGCAGAGCACCGAGGTGGAGCCGCAGGCGCAGCTTCACAAGACCACCAGGCGCGGCGGCGGCGACCCGGCGACCCGTGGGCGGACCACCATCGCCGACGGGGTCGTGGAGAAGATCGCCGGACTCGCGGCACGGGACGTCCTGGGCGTCCACGCCATGGGCAGCGGGCTGAGCCGCACCTTCGGGGCGGTACGGGACCGGGTGCCCGGCGGTTCGAAGTCCGCCACCCGCGGGGTCAAGGTCGAGGTCGGCGAGGTGCAGACCGCGCTCGACCTGGAGATCGTCGTCGACTACGGCGTCTCGATCGCGGACGTGGCCAAGGCGGTGCGGGAGAACGTCATCGCCGCGGTGGAGCGGATGACCGGTCTGGAGGTCGTCGAGGTCAATGTCGCGGTGAGCGATGTGAAGCTGCCCGACGAGGAGGACGAGGAGCCGGAGTCCCGGCTCCAGTAGCCCGCCCACAGCTTGATGGACCTGTAGGGAGCGCACGATGAGCATGGCCGTGGTCGGCATGATCGCCGGCATGGCGCTGGGCTTCGCGGGGTATTTCGGCGGGTTCGGCGCCTTCCTGCTGGTGGCGGCGCTGGGCGCCATCGGCTTCGTCGTCGGCCGGTTCCTGGAGGGGGACCTGGAGGTCGGCGATCTCTTCCGCACCCGTGACGAGCGTCGCGACCGGCGGCGATGACGTCCGTGAGCACCCAGGCCGGCGCGCCGGACGCGCTCAGCGGACCCCTGACCACGACCGCCGTTCCACCCGGTGACCGAGGGGCGACGAGGATCGCCGACCGGGTGGTCGCGAAGGTCGCGGGACAGGCGGCCCGTGAGGCGGTCGGAGAACTCCCCGCCGCGGCGGAACCCCCGTACGCCACCGTCGTGGTCCACCACGAGAACGCCCGGATCCGCATGCACCTCGAACTCGACTACCCCTGCGACATCGGCGCGCGATGCCGTCAGGTGCGTCAGCACGTGGTCGAGCGGGTAGCCGCGTTGGTGGGTATGGAGGTGTCGGAGGTCGCCGTCCAGGTGGAGCGGCTGTATCCGACACACGGCGCGGCACAGGGGAGGACGCGATGAGCGAGCCCCAGGGCTCGGAAGGCACCACACGGCGACTGCCGGTCATCGAGCGGGTGGCGGAACCGGACCGGCGCGACCCGGCCGGGTACGGACCACCGCCCGTCCCGGACGCCGGGACGGGCGGCGGCGAACGCCGATTCTGGTCGGCGCGCAGGGTTCCGGCCGCCCTCGTCGCCCTGCTGCTCCTGCTCGGCGCGGGCATCTTCCTGTACGACATCGCGGCCGTCCGGGCTCACCGGCCGGCCATGCACTGGCGCCGCGAACTCTCCCGGCAACTCGCCGCACGCCCCCTGGACGACACCTGGGTCCTGATCGGCGCCGGCGTGGCCGCGGCCCTGGGCCTGTGGCTGATCGTCCTGGCCGCCACACCGGGTCTGCGCCGCGTCCTCCCGATGCGCCGCACCCACCCCGACGTCCGCGCCGGCCTCCACCGGGACGCGGCCGCCATGGTCCTGCGCGACCGGGCCATGGAGGTGGCCGGCGTCCAGTCCGCACGCGTACGGGTGAAGCGGAAGAAGGCCGACGTCCGCGCGGTCTCCCACTTCCGTGAACTGGACGACGTACGCGACGACCTGGACGTGACCCTCACCGAGGCGATCAGGGGACTGGGTCTGGCCCGGCCCCCCGCCCTGTCGGTGCACGTGACGCGGACGACCCGGAAGAAGGGCTGAGGCCGATGCTCAGGACCGTCAACCGCGTACTGCTCGCCCTGGTGGGCCTGGTCCTGCTCGTCGTCGGCGGCTCGGTGCTCGCCGTGGGCCTCGGCCTCGACCCGCCCTCCTGGTGGATCCACGACGGCAGGAAGGACGTCCTGCTGAGCGACGCGGAGCGCACCCGCTGGGACGGCGAGGGCTGGTGGTGGCCGACGGTCATCGCCGCACTGGCGCTCGTGGTGCTGCTGACCCTGTGGTGGCTGACGGCGGTACTGCGCAGGCGCCGGCTCACGGAGGTCCGGGTCAACACGGGCGACGGCGAGGGCGCGCTGCTGAGGGGGCGGGCCCTGGAGGCCGTACTCGAAGGCGACGCAGCCGAGTTGGACGGGGTCCACCGGGCCCACGCCCACCTGACCGGCCGCCCGGACGCTCCCGGGACCCGCGTGCGACTCCTGCTGGAACCCCACGTGGACCCGGGAACGGCCCTGCATCACCTGACGGCCGGGGCCCTGGACCACGCCCGCACTTCGGCAGGCCTCGCGTCACTGCCGGCCGAGGTCCGAATGACCGGCGTCAGGCACAAGGCGGAAAGAGTCAGTTGAGGGCCCGCAGCCCGCAACTAGAAGCCGCCCGCAACTAGAAGCCGTGCCGCATGCCCCCGTCGACGGGCAGCATGACCCCGGTCAGATAGGAAGCGGCCGGCGACAGGAGGAAGGCCGCCACCCGCCCGAACTCCTCGGGCGTCCCGTACCGCCGCAACGGAATCCGGGACTCGTTCGCGGCCCGAGTGGCCTCCGGGTCCGCCGACATCCCGTCCAGCTCGCGCACCCGATCCGTGTCGATACGCGACGGCAGCAGCCCCACCACCCGGATCCCGCGCGGCCCCAGCTCGTCGGCGAGTGACTTCGCGAACCCGGCGAGGCCGGGCCGCAGCCCGTTCGAAATGGTCAGCCCCGGAATCGGCTCGTGCACGGACGCGGAGAGCACGAACCCGATGACACCCCCGGCTTCCAGCTCCGCCGCGGCCGCCCGAGCCAGCCGGACCGCTCCCAGGAACACGGACTCGAACGCGGACTGCCACTGCTCGTCCGTGTTGTCGGCGACGAAACCGGGCGGGGGCCCGCCCACGCTGATCAGCACCCCGTGGAAGCCCCCGAAGTGCTCCCGCGCGGTGGCGATCAACCGCTCCGGCGCCGAGGGGTCGGCGTTGTCGACCGCCACCCCCACCGCGTCCGGTCCCAACTCCGCCGCCGCGGCGAGCGCGCCCTTCTCGTCCCGCCCGGTCACCACGACCTTCGCCCCGTCCGCGACCAGCGAACGCGCGGCCGCGTTGCCGAGCCCACGGGTCGCTCCGGTGACGACGTACACACGGTCCTTCAGTCCAAGATCCATGGTCCCTATCCTGCCTCCTCGCCCCCGAACAGAGTGAGGGCGGTGTTGACCAGCCCGATGTGGCTGAACGCCTGCGGGAAGTTGCCCAGCTGGGCGCCGGCCACGGGGTCGTACTCCTCGGACAGCAGCCCCACGTCGTTGGCCAGCCCCAGCAGCCGTTCGAAGAGGTCCCGCGCCTCCTTCGTACGGCCCGTCATGTGCAGGGCGTCGGCGAGCCAGAACGAGCACACCAGGAACGTGCCCTCGCCGCCGGGCAGCCCGTCGACGGGGGTCTCCGCGGCGCTGTACCGCCGTACCAGTCCGTTGTGCTCCAGCTCCGCGCGGATCGCGTCGATGGTGCCGACGACACGGGGATCGTCGGCGGGCAGGAAGCCGGCGCGGGGGATCAGCAGCAGGGACGCGTCGAGTTCGCGTGAGCCGTAGTACTGGGTGAAGGTGTTGCGTTCGGGGTCGTAGCCCTTCTCGCACACCTCGTGGTGCACCTCGTCGCGCAGCGCGCGCCAGCCGTCCAGATCGCCCCGCAGCTCCGGGAAGGCCTCCAGGGCGCGCACGGCGCGGTCGGCGGCGACCCACACCATGACCTTCGAGTGGACGAAGTCGCGGCGGTCGCCGCGCACCTCCCACAGCCCCTCGTCCGGCTGCCGCCAGGAGGACCGGAGGAAGTCCAGCAGGACGCTCTGCAGGGACCACATGTGCGGTTTGGCGGGCAGGCCCGCCCGCCGGGCCAGCGACAGCGAGTCCATGACCTCGCCGTACACGTCCAGCTGGAGCTGTTTCACGGCCTCGTTGCCGATGCGTACCGGCCGGGAGCCGCCGAAACCGGACAGCCACGGCAACTCGAACTCGGGCAGCCGCCGTTCGCCCGCGACGCCGTACATGATCTGGAGGTCCGCCGGGTCGCCGGCGACCGCGCGCAGCAGCCAGTCCCGCCAGGCCTCGGCCTCCTCCAGGTAGCCGCACTGCACGAGGGCGCCCAGGGTGAGCGTGGAGTCCCGCAGCCAGCAGTAGCGGTAGTCCCAGTTGCGCACGCCGCCCATCTCCTCCGGCAGCGAGGTCGTGGCCGCGGCGACGATGCCGCCGGTCGGCCGGTAGGTGAGCGCCTTCAGGGTGATCAGGGAACGGACCACGGCATCCCGGTGCGGACCGTCGTAGCGGCAGCGCGCCGACCACGCCTGCCAGTCGGCCACGCTGCTCTCCAGCGTCTCGAAGGGGTCGGTCAGCGGGGGGCGCGGCTCGTGCGAGGGGTGCCAGGTGAGGACGAAGGCGACCTTCTCGCCGGCCTCGACGGTGAACTCCGAGTGCGTCGCGTAGTGCTCGCCCCAGGTGCGGACCGGGGGTTCGCTGCGCAGCCAGGTGGCGTCGGGTCCCGCGACGGCCACCCGCTGCCCGTCGGACCTGCGCACCCACGGCACGATCGAGCCGTACTCGAAGCGCAGCCGCAGCGTGCTGCGCACGGTGACCCGGCCGGTGAGTCCCTCCACGACGCGTACGACGTCGGGGGCGATGTCGCGCTGCGGCATCAGGTCGGTGACGCGCACCGCGCCCTCGTCGGTCTCCCACTCGGTGTCCAGGACGAGGGTGCCGGGGCGGTACGCGCGTCTCGTGCACCGGTCCGCGTTCTTCGGGGCGATCCGCCAGTGGCCGTTCTCCTCGTCCCCGAGCAGTCTGGCGAAGCAGGCCCCCGAGTCGAAGCGGGGCAGGCACAGCCAGTCCACGGAGCCGTCCGTGCCGACCAGGGCGGCGGTCTGTTCGTCGCCGATGAGGGCGTAGTCCTCGATACGGGGGATCCGGGTGACCGGTGGGGTTCGGGGGTGCACGCAGTGGCGCTTCCCGGCCGGTCGCGGGGGCAATCAGGGGTGCGGCCGGGGGAGTGACACCGTCGTGCCGGAGAAGATCACTCCCGGGTGCGCGGGAGTCTGGTTCAGCACCCACAGTCCGATCAGCGTGGCCAGCGCGAACACGACCGCGATGAGGACGGTGAGGACGAGCCGGCGGCGGCGTTCCCGGCGCAGCCACTCGCCGCGTGCCGTGCGGTAGGCGTCGGGTGCCGCGTGCACCTTGCCCGCCAGCGCGGCGAGGGCCTCCTGGAGTTCCCGCTCGGTGCGGTCCGGACTCGCGTCGTTCATCATCGCCGGGCCTCCATCGCCTGGGTCAGGGCGGCGAGACCGCGCGCCGTGTGGGTCTTGACGGAACCGCAGGAGATGCCCATCGCCGAGGCGATCTCGCTCTCCTTCAGCCCGAGCCAGTGCCGCAGCACCAGCGCCTCGCGCTGCCGGGCGGGCAGCTGCTGCAGCGCGTCGATGAGGACGCGCTGGTCGTCGTGGAGGAGCGCGGTGCTCTCGGCGGAGGCGACGAGCTCGTCCGTTCTCGTCGGGGGGTTCTCCACGTGCTTGCGGGCCACCTGGAGGTGGCGTATCCGCATCCGCGTCAGATTGCAGACGGTGGAGCGCAGATAGGCCTCCGCGGCCTCGGTGTCCCTGAGGCGCCGCCACTTCCGGTAGATCTGGTAGTAGGCCTCGGCGACCACGTTCTCCGGGTCGTCGGCGCCGAGCAGCACGGCGAGGCGGAGCATGGAGGCGTAGTGCAGCTCGAAAAGGTGGGCCACACCGGCCTCGCGCTCCAGTTCGGCCGGGTCGGCCGCCGCGGGGGCGAGCGGGGCGGGCACGGGGGTGCCGGCTCTCAGGTGCTGTCTCACGGGTTGTTCGCTCCCGTCTCGGGGCGCCGCCTGACGGTCAGGCGCGACGGTAGGTCGGTCGAGTCGGCGCCGCGCGGGACGCCGAGCCGTTCGAGGGCCGCGGTTCCGGCCAGGGCGACGGTCAGATTGAGCAGGAGGGCGACGAGACCGGCGTAGACCTGGAAGGGCCCGCTGCCGAGCGAGGAGAAGCCCTCGCGGACGACGAGGAAGGTGCCGGCCAGCATGCCCGCGCCCCACCCGGCGAGCAGCGCCCGCGGATGCAGCCGCCCGGTGAACAGGCCCACGGCGACGGCCGGGAAGATCTGCAGGATCCAGACCCCGCCGAGAAGCTGGAGGTTGACGGCGTCCTGGTCGCGCAGCCCGAACACGAACGCCACAGCGCCCACCTTCGCCGTCAGCGACACCGCCTTGGCGATCCGCACCTGCCGCTTGGGCGTGGCCGTGGGGTGCACGTACTCGACGTATACGTTGCGCACGAAGCTGGTGGCCGCCGCGATCGACATCACCGCGGCCGGCACCAGCGCCCCCACGGTGATCGCGCCGAACACCAGCCCGGCCAGCGGCCCCGGCATCAGCCGGTCCACCAGCATCGGTACGGCGGTCTCGGCACCGCCCTCCGGTGCCCGCACGCCCGCCGCGAGCGCCGCGATGCCGAGGAACCCGAAGAGGGCGAGCAGCCCGGTCCAGGCGGGCAGGGCCACGGCGACCTTGCGCAGGGTGCGCGGGCCGTCGGCGGCGAAGGCGGCGGTCAGGACGTGCGGGTACATCAGCAGGGCGAGGGCGGAGCCGAGGGCGAGGGTGGCGTAGGCGGGCTGCTGCTCGGGGGAGAGGAGCAGGGCCGGTCCGCCCAGGCGCTCGGCGGCCCCGTCGAACACCGCGCCAGGACCGCCGAGCCGTTCCAGGACCAGCCAGGTGACGGCGGTGAGCGAGACGAAGACGGCGACCGCCTTGAGCGCCGAGATCACGGTGGGCGCCCGCAGCCCGTGCCGGTAGGTGGCCACCGCGAGCCCCGCGAACAGCGCCACCATCACCAGGTCACCGGTCGCGCCCCGCGGATACACGCCCCCCGCGGTCAGCACCGCTCTTATCCCGAGCAGTTGCAGCGCCAGGTATGGCATCGTCGCGAGGATCCCGGTCAGTGCGACCACCAGCGCCAGCGGCGGCGAACCGTAGCGGCCGCGCACGAAGTCGGCGGCGGTGATGTAGCCGTGCCGCCGGGCCACCTCGCCCAGGCGGCTGAGCAGCACGAAGGCGATGGGGCAGACGATCACCGTGTACGGCACCGCGAAGAACGCGGCCCCGCCGTTGCCGTACGCAAGTCCCGGCACCGCGGTGAAGGTGTACGCGGTGAAGATCGTGCCGCCCAGCAGCAGCCACGTCCACACCGGGCCGAGGCTGCGGTCGGCCAGCGCCCAGCCCTCCAGGGACGGCAGCCGGTCGCTGGGGCGCAGTCGGCGCGCGGTCACGGCGAGCAGCGACGCTCCGCCGATCACGGCGAGGAACGTCGCGGTCATGGCGCTGTCGGCCATGGTCACCGTCCTTGGTGTGTCTGTGCCCTCGCGCTTAAGTTGCGCGGGCCGCCGGTTCGGATGACGGACACCGGCGGGAAATCTCCCCGGCATTCGCTGTCAACCGTCCGCGGGAGGTGGGCAACTCTTGCACAGACCGACAGCGATGGGGAGAGGAGCGCAGGTCATGGCACGGACCGGTCATCACCGGCTACGGCGCGTCGCGATCGCCGTACTGCTTCTCGCCCCCGCCGCGGGACTGCTGTGGGTCCCGATGTACGCCGGTGCGGAGCCGCGCCTGGCGGGCACGCCGTTCTTCTACTGGTACCAGCTCGCCTGGGTGCCGGGGTGCGGCCTGTGCCTGCTCGCCGCGTATGCGCTGTCGGAGCGACATCGCCGCTGAGCCTTCTGTCGTTTGCCCTGTGCCACCGTTTCCGTTCCACCGTTTCCGGTGAGGAGCCGCCATGCCCGAGACCGTCCTTCAGCCTGCCCTCAAGGCGCCTGAAAAATCCCGTATGTCACCTCGGTCGATCCTTCTGTGGGCCGTCGTCGCGCTGGTCGGCGCGGTCGCCTGGGGCGTGCTCGCGCTGGCCCGGGGCGAGAAGATCTCCGCGGTCTGGCTGGTCGTCGCCGCGCTCGGGTCGTACGCGATCGCCTACCGCTTCTACTCCCGCTTCATCTCCCGCCGGGTCCTCGAACCCGACGACCGCCGTGCCACCCCGGCCGAACGCCTCGAAGACGGCGTCGACTTCCACCCCACCGACAAGCGGGTTCTGCTCGGCCACCACTTCGCGGCGATCGCGGGCGCCGGACCGCTGGTCGGCCCGGTGCTGGCGGCCCAGATGGGCTACCTGCCCGGCACCCTGTGGATCGTCGCCGGAGTGATCTTCGCGGGGGCTGTGCAGGACATGGTGGTCCTCTTCCTGTCCATGCGCCGGGACGGCACGTCGCTCGGGCAGCTGGCCCGGGACGAGATCGGCCGGCTGGGCGGGGCGGCCGCGCTGGTCGCGGTCTTCGCCATCATGATCATTCTGCTGGGCGTGCTGGCCCTGGTCGTGGTCAACGCCCTCGCACACTCCCCGTGGGGCACCTTCTCCGTCGCCATGACCATCCCGATCGCCCTGTTCATGGGCTTCTGGATGCACCGCATCCGCCCCGGCCGGGTCGTGGAGACCAGCTTCATCGGTGTCGCGCTGCTGCTGCTCGCGATCGTCGGCGGCAGCTGGGTCCAGAACTCCTCGCTGGCCTCCACCTTCACCCTCAGCCCGACGACCCTGGTCTTCTGCCTGGTCGGCTACGGCTTCGTGGCCTCCGTCCTCCCGGTCTGGATGCTCCTGGCCCCCCGCGACTACCTCTCCACCTTCATGAAGATCGGCACGATCGCGCTGCTGGCCGTCGGTGTCGTGGTCGCCGCCCCGGTGCTGCGCGCGGACGCGGTGAGCGACTTCGCGACCTCGGGCGCCGGGCCGGTGTTCGCGGGTTCCCTGTTCCCCTTCCTGTTCATCACCATCGCCTGCGGCGCACTGTCCGGCTTCCACGCGCTGGTCTCCTCCGGTACGACGCCGAAGCTGATCCGTAAGGAGTCGCAGGTCCGCCTCATCGGGTACGGCGCCATGCTGATGGAGTCGTTCGTCGCGATCATGGCGCTCATCGCGGCGGCGACCCTGGAGCCCGGCCTGTACTACGCGATGAACGCCCCGGCGGGACTGCTGGGCGCGACGGCCCAGTCGGCGTCGCACGCCGTGGCCGGCCTCGGCTTCACCATCACGCCGGACCAGCTGACGCAGGCCGCAAAGGCCGTCGAGGAACAGTCGCTGATCGCCCGCTCCGGAGGCGCCCCGACCCTCGCGGTCGGCATGTCGGAGATCTTCTCCGGGGTGTTCGGGGGCACCGCCATGAAGGCCTTCTGGTACCACTTCGCGATCATGTTCGAGGCGCTGTTCATCCTGACAACAGTGGACGCGGGCACGCGTGTCGGCCGCTTCATGCTGCAGGACATGCTCGGCAACGTGTGGAAGCCGGTCGGCAGGGTCAACTGGAAGCCGGGCATCTGGCTGTGCAGCGCCCTGGTGGTGGCGGCCTGGGGCTACTTCCTCTACACCGGTGCCACTGACCCTCTGGGCGGGATCAACCAGCTCTTCCCGCTCTTCGGCATCGCGAACCAGCTGCTGGCCGCGATCGCGCTGGCCGTGTGCACCACGGTCCTCGTCAAGTCCGGGAAGCTGAGGTGGGCGTGGGTCACCGGGGTCCCGCTGGCCTGGGTGGTCGCGATCACCTTCACCGCGGGCTGGCAGAAGATCTTCTCCGACGATCCGCGGGTCGGGTTCTTCGCCCAGCGGGCCAAGTACGCGGACGGCATCGACGCGGGCCAGGTGCTCGCGCCCGCCAAGACACTCGACGACATGCACACGGTGGTCACCAACTCCACGGTCGACGGGGTGCTGATCGCCCTGTTCCTGCTGCTGGTCGCGGTCGTCATCGTCAACGCGGGGGTGGTGTGCGTGCGGGCGGTCCGGGCGCCGGGGACTCTGGCGACCACCGAGGCGCCGTACGTCGAGTCGCGGATCGACGTGCCCGAGCGGGCCGGTGAGGAGCTGGTGGGGGTGCGCTCGTGACGGTGACGGTGACGGCGCGGCGGTGGGCGGGGGCCGTCCGGTGGTACCTGCGGGAGCTGACCGGGGAGGCGGAGTACGACCGCTACCGCGAGCGGCATCTGCGCCACCATCCGCTCGCGCCGGTTCCCACCAGACGGGAGTACGAGGTGCTGCGCACCCGGCACCGGGAGGCTCACCCGCAGGGGCGGTGCTGCTGACGTTCTCTGTCGTGGACCACGGGGCGGGCACCCCGCCCGCCCCTCTCACCTTTCGGGACCGAGATGTTCAGACGCCGCACCGCCCTGCTGGTCCACCCCGCCCTCGACGACGACACACTGCACGCGACGCTGACCGAGCTGCGGCCCGCCCTTCAGCTGCACGGCCTCGGGGCCGGTTCCAGTCGTCCGCTCTGGCAGCCGGTCGCCGACCTCCTGCGGGACACGGGGAGGGACTGGGACCGCCGGTGGCACCGGATGTCCGTACTGGCGGACCACTTGCCGGTCCCGGTGTGCCGGCGGTGGATCGGCGAACGCCCCGGCGACGGGGACGCGCTGGTGCTGTGGGCCTGTGTCCGGTGCGCGCGGCGGGCCTCGGTCGACGGGCGGGCCGACGGATGGGGCGACGGATGGGCCGACGGAGGGGCCGCCGTCCAGGACGCGGAGCGGGCCTGTCTGCGCGCCGCCGAGGTCTGCCCCGACGATCCGACGCCCTGGCTGGCCCTGCTCGGGCTGATGCACTCCCTCGCCGTGCCGGCCCGGGACACCGTGCCCGTGTGGACGGAGGCCGTCACGCGGGCCCCGTGGCACCGGGGTGCCTACCACCTGCTGCTGAGATGTCTGTCCCCGCGCGGACAGGGCTCGGTCGCCGACATGATGGACTTCGCGGGTCAGGCCGCCGCCCGCGCCCCGTACGGCTCACCGCTCGCCCTGCTCCCCGTGGCGGCCCGCGTCGAACTCGTCGCCCACCGGCAGCGGCAGATGCCCCTCGGGGCCGACAGCCACTGGAACGAACCCCGGGCCCGCGCGGAGATCGAGTGGGCCCTGACCGACTGGTTCCACACCGCGGCCCCACCGCACGCCGAGGCCGTCGCCGACCTCAACATCCTGGCCTTCGCACTGGCCCGCACGCACCGCCCGACCGACGCGGCCCCCGTGTTCCGGCGCATCGGCCGCCACATGACCCCACACCCGTGGGAGCTGCTGCCCGAGCCGGAGCGGACGTTTCTGTATTGGCGCGACCGCGAGGGCGCGTGAGGCGGTGGGTCATGCCGCGGTGGGGCGGAGGCTGATGCCGTGATGGGTGCTGTCAGGGGCGGGTCGGCGGGCCGGGGTGTCACACCGCGGCCGGCTCCGCGTCCGTCGCGTCTTCCCGCTCCGCCTTGTCCCGGCGGTCGCGGAGTTCGCGCCGCACCAGGACGACCCACCCGATCGGAACGCCCACGGAGAACAGCCACCACTGGATGGCGTAGGCGTAGTTCAGCGCGGCGTCCTCCTTGCCGGGATTGGCGCCGATCAGTTCCGGGCTGTCACCCTTCGGCTCGGGTGCCGTCTGGGCGATGTAGCCGCCGAGCACCGTGGCGCCCAGCCGCTTGGCCTCCTGCTCGCTGTTGATCAGCATGATCTGCCGGTCGGGCAGCCCCTTGAGGTTCTTGATACCGCTCGCCGCGGTCGTCTCGTCGGGCATCAGCCGCCCGGTGACGGTGATCTCGCCCTTCGGGGGAGCGGGGATCTTCGGGAACACGGTCTGGCTGGGACCGTTCGCGGGGATCCAGCCCCGGTTGACCAGCAGCACCTTGCCGTCGTCGAGGACGAAGGGGGTCAGGACGTGGTAGCCGACCTCGTCGTCGGAGTTGGTGCGACGCCGGACCACGACCTCGTCGTCGGCGTCGAAGTGACCCTTCGCGGTCACGCTGCGGTACCGGTCGTGCGTCGTGACCGTGTGTCCGGGCGAGGTCATCCGCTCCACGGGCACCGGCTTCGCGGACAGCGCCTCGGAGACCAGCTGGTTGCGGGCGGTGCGCAACTCGTAGCGGTGCATCTGCCAGATGCCCAGCCTGATCATCGTGGGGATGAGGAGGAGGGCGACCAGCGTGAGGATCACCCACTGCCGGGACAACAGGAAGCGGTACACCCCACGACCGTACAACTCGGACGACGGGGGGCTCGCACAGGGGTGTGGTCGGGCCCGGTCGACGATGCCCACCCGATGGAGCGCTGTCGGCTTGCGAGTGCCGGGCCCGCCCCTGACGATTCGGCTTATGACACGTTGCGAAGTGTGTGGGAACGACTACGACCTGGCATTCACCGTCGAGACCCGGGACGGGGCACGCCACGTCTTCGACTCGTTCGCCTGCGCGATCCACCGCATGGCACCCATCTGCGAGCACTGCCGGGTGCAGATCATCGGCCAGGGCGTCGAGGTGGACGGTCACTGGTTCTGTGGCGCGCACTGTGCCCGCGCGGAGGGCAAGGTCGGCATCGTGGACAAGGTCGGCTCCGCCGTGTGATCGACACCGAGGGGTGACGAACTCGCCGGGCCCCCTCGTTTTCGTCGTACGCCCGTCGCGTCGGCAGGCGGGAACGGGGACGGGGGCGGGGACGGGGCCTGCGGTGAGGAGACGCCGGGAATGACGGGTCTGCGGCCGCCACCCGGCAGGAGCGCGAGCGGCTCCTCGGCACCGCGGTGCTCGCCCTTCCCGTCCGGACGGCCCTGCCACGAGCGTGCGGTACGAGGGCAGCGGCACTCCACGGCCGGCATGGACACCGTTGCCCCGCTGGGCGTCCTGGCCCCCGGCCTGCCTCGCCGGCCTCCGCCTGGCGGACGCCGGTCCGTGTGCGGAGGCTGGGGCCCCTCAAGTGGTCGTAATTCTGGATGAGTTGGTTCCCACGGCTCCGGAGCGAGAGGAAGCATCGGGTGCGCATCGGCGCACGGCCGCCCGGACCGCGCTCCCGCCGGCCCGCACGCGAGCGCGTCGCGTCCTGCACGCGGGGTATGCCTTGGCCACGCCCGCACATCTGGCGGGCGGCACCCATCCGACCGTCCGGTCTCCCCGTGAAAGGCAGTTCACGATGAGTGACACCAACGCACTGGAACCGCTGGCGACCTTCTGTGGCGAGTGCGACTGCGGCTGCCCGCAGTTGTTCGTCGACCCGAGTGCCCCCGCGGACCGCCGCGTCCTGCTCACCGACGACTTCGGCCAGCGCGTCCAGATGAGCGCCGACCAGTTCGCCTCGCTGGTGGAGGAGGCCAAGGCCGGAAAGCTGGACGGCATCGCCATCGCCTGACCGACCCGGCGCACCGGCCCCCACCGCCGATACCGCGGCCCCGGCCCGTACAGGTCCGTACGGTCATCCTCCCGACGCCGGCTCCACGTCCCGGAGGAGCTGCCCGAAGGCCGCCTCGTCGACGACCGGTGTGCCGAACTGCCGGGCCTTGACCACCTTGGACGTGTTCGAGTCCGGGTCGTTGGTGACGAGCAGACTGGTCAGCCGGGACATGCTGGTGGCGACATGCAGCCCGGCCTCGATCGCCCGGTCCTCCAGGAGGTCGCGCTCGGTCGAGGTGTCGCCGGAGAAGGCGATCCGCATGCCCTGTTTGAGCGGTTTGCCGTCCTCGTACCGCCCCGGGTTGGGGTAGGGGCACGCGGGCCGCTTGCGCGCGGGCCGCCAACTGGTCGGACGGTAACTGCTGTAGCCCGCCGACTGCCGCGGCACCGCCCGGTCCGTCCACTCGGTCAGCGGCCGGCACTCGTGCAGCGGCAGCCGCACGCTTCGCGCGGCGGCGGCCCGCAGGCTCGGCCGGAACGCCTCCGCGAGCACACGCGCGTCGTCGAGGGCATGGTGCGCCCGCTGCTGTACGACGCCGAAGTGGGCGGCCAGCGACTCCAGTTTGTGGTTGGGCAGCGGCAGGCCGAGTTCCTTCGACAGGACGATGGTGCACAGCCGCTGACTCACCGGCGCCACCCGGCCCGCGCGCGCGTACTCGCGGGCGATCATCTGCCAGTCGAAGACGGCGTTGTGCGCGACGAGCACGCGACCGTCGAGACGGGCCGAGAACTCGTCGGCGATGTCCGGGAAGAGCGGGGCGCCTTCGAGTGTCTCGCTCGTCAGCCCGTGGATCCACACGGGGCCCGGGTCGCGCTCCGGATTGACCAGCGTGTACCAGTGGTCCTCGACCTCGCCGCGCGCGTCCAGTCGGTAGACGGCCGCGGAGATTATCCGGTCGTCGCGGGCCAGGCCGGTGGTCTCCACGTCGACGACCGCGTATCCCTGTGGATACGCGGCCGGCCACGCTGTGGGGGAGGACGCTGCGGTCGTCTGGTCTTCGAGCATGGTTCACGAGGATACGGGCCACGACTGACAGTCCCTCACCGCGGCGTCGGTACCGGGCTCGCGACGACCGGGGTGCGATCCTCCGGGGATGACCGAAGAGGGTGCGAGCGCACCGGCGCACGACGAGGCACACGGCGGTGGGCTCGGCGTCCGCCTCAACTGGCTGCGCGCGGCCGTTCTCGGCGCGAACGACGGCATCGTCTCCACGGCGGGCCTCGTCGTCGGTGTGGCCGGCGCGACGAGCGACCGCGCGGCCTTGCTGACGGCGGGTCTGGCGGGCCTGCTGGCCGGTTCGATGTCCATGGCGGCCGGGGAGTACGTGTCCGTGTCGACCCAGCGCGACTCCGAGATGGCCGCGCTGGCCGTGGAGAGGCGGGAACTTCGCGAACGGCCGGAGGCGGAGCTGGAGGAGTTGACGGAGCTTCTGGAGGAACGGGGGCTGTCCCGTGACGTGGCCCATGAGGCGGCGGAACAACTGACGGAACGTGATGCGCTGCGGGCTCACGCACGCGTGGAGCTCGGCATCGACCCGGACGAACTGACCAACCCCTGGCATGCGGCCTGGGCGAGCTTCCTGGCGTTCACCGCGGGGGCGTTGCTGCCGCTGCTGGCCATCGTGCTGCCGTCGGCGGGGTGGCGGGTGCCGGTGACCGTGGTGTCGGTGGTGGCGGCGTTGGTGCTGACCGGGTGGAGCAGCGCGCGGTTGGGTGCGGCGCATGCGGGGCGCGCGGTGGTGCGGAACGTGGCGGGCGGGTTGTTGGCGATGGGGGTCACGTACGGGGTGGGGGTGTTGTTGGGGGCGGCGGGGGTCGGTTGACGCCCCGGCGCGGCAACTGGCGTGACCGCCCGTCGGCATCCCTTGGCGGAGATCGCCAAGAAGCAAGCGCGTACCACCGGTAATACTTGTGGGTAACAACGTCTAGCCCCGCCCGACCGGCGGTTCTACGGTGCACGCATGCCGAACCTCCCCGATGTCGTGGTCTGGTCCATACCCGCCTTCGTGCTGCTCACCGTCATCGAGATGATCAGCGTCCGCGTCCATCCCGACGAGGACGCGGCCGGCTACGAGACGAAGGACGCCGCCACCAGCATCGGCATGGGACTCGGCAGCCTCTTCTTCGACTTCCTCTGGAAGATCCCGATCGTCGCCGTCTACACCGCCCTGTACGAGTTCACCCCGCTGCGCATACCCGTCCTGTGGTGGACGGTCCCCCTGATGCTGCTCGGGCAGGACTTCTTCTACTACTGGTCCCACCGCGGCCACCACGTCATCCGCATCCTGTGGGCCTGTCACGTCGTCCACCACTCCAGCCGGAAGTTCAACCTCACCACCGCGCTGCGCCAGCCCTGGACGACCCTGACCGTCTGGCCGTTCTACGTCCCCCTCGTCGCCGCCGGAGTCCACCCGGCCGCGCTCGCCTTCTGCTCCTCCGCGAACCTCGTCTACCAGTTCTGGATCCACACCGAACGCATCGACAAGATGCCCCGCTGGTTCGAGTTCGTCTTCAACACCCCGTCCCACCACCGCGTCCACCACGCCTCCCAGGGCGGCTACCTGGACCGCAACTTCGGCGGCATCCTCATCGTCTGGGACCGGCTCTTCGGCTCGTTCGTCGCCGAGACCGAACGGCCCGTCTACGGGTTGACCAAGAACATCAACACGTTCAACCCGGTCAAGGTGGCCACCCATGAGTACGTGGCGATCATCAAGGACGTCAGGAAGGCCCGGAGTTGGCGTGAGCGGGCCGGGCGGGTGTTCGGCGGGCCGGGCTGGCAGCCGTCGCGATCGGCGGAATCGGCCCCGGCGTCGGAACAGGGCCAGGGACTGGAACCGGAACCGGCTTCGGCCGGAGGGAGCGCGGCCGCGTGAGAGCCCGGACCCGGCTATGGGCGCGCGGGCGTGGCCTCGTGGGGCGGCAGGAGCGCGGGCGAGACGACGTCGGACGGCAGGGGCGCAGGCGCGTGCACACCGGGCGGGAGGGGCGTGACAGGGGTCGTCCCGGGTGGCGGGCGTCCGCGCGCGCCTTCCGCGCGGGGTCCGCGCGCACGTTCCCTCGCTGCTCTTCTGCTCGCCTGCCTCGCCGCCGTCACCCTCATCGACCTCGTCTCCCTGGCCGTCGGCTTCGGTGGCGGCCATGTCGTCGCCAAGCCCCTGCTCATGCCGCTCCTCGCGACCTGGGCGGCCGTCCGAGGCGCACCGCGCCTCCTAGTCATCGCGCTCCTGTGCGGCTGGGGAGGTGACGTCCTCCTGCTGTCCGACACCGGGCCGGCCTTCCTCGCAGGCATGGCCTGTTTCGCCGCGGGCCACGTCTGCTACATCGCGCTCTTTCGGCGTCACGGCACGCCACGCACGCGTGCCCTCCTCCCGGCCCCCGTCTACGCCCTCTCCCTCGTCACCACGGTCGCCCTCCTGTGGCCGGACCTGCCGACGCACCTCCGCATCCCCGTCGCCGGCTACAGCGCCCTGCTCGTGACCATGGCGTACACCGCCGCCCGGCTCGGCCTCCTCACCGGACTCGGCGGAGTGCTCTTCCTGCTCTCGGACACCCTCATCGCGACCGGCGTCGCCGACTGGCCTCAGCTCCCACGACCCGACTTCTGGATCATGCTCACGTATGTTGCCGCGCAGTTCCTGCTGGCCAGTGGCGTACGACGAGCTCTCGAAGCGCGTCCGGGACCGATGGCGACGTACGGTGAGATCCGCTCGACCACTCCCTGAGCGCAGGTGGTCCGACAGCGTCCGCATCACCCGCGACGGCGGCGCGCAGCCCTCACCAGCGGATCGGCAACGGCAGCGCCGTCAGCAGCCCCGACACCACAACCACCAGCCCCAGGGCCACGACCTCCACGCGCGCGGGGGCACAGGCGGTCAGCGGGTCGGGGGCGCGGCGCAGTCGGGTGCGGGCCCACAGGGCGAGCACGGAGACGACCGCCACGAGGAGCACCTTGGCGAGCAGCGTGCGCCCGTAGGCCGTGTCCGTCAGCTGTGCCGGGATGGTGCCGGGAGGCATCCGGCGCAGCGAACTCCACACCCCGGTCGCGGAGACGGCGGCGAGCAATACGGCCGCCACGCGCGCGTAGAGCCCGAGCAGCGCCGCGCCCGGCTCCGCGGGTCCCCAGTGGCGCAGGGTCCGCAGCACGTGCAGCAGTCCACCCGTCCACAGCGCCGCGCACGTGAGGTGAAGCAGCGTCAGCCCGGAGCCGACCAATGGGCTGTGCTCGGTCAGGGGATGCGCGCGCAGGGCCTCCGCCGCCAGCACGGCGGACAGGGGCCACACCTGGACGGTCGGGCGGCCCGAGCGGGCGCACAGACCGGCCAGCAGGAACGCGTTGACCTCCAGCAGGGCCAACTTGCCGTCCCGCGACGCGTGCAGGCCGCCGACATCGATCGCGGAGAGGCTGTGGGGCACCAGATTGCCGGTCGCCACGACCGACGCCAGGCCCAGCGCGGCGAGGAACCCGGCGGCGGCCGCCCAGGGAGTCCAGGAGCGCGGAACGTCCGGGGGAGTGCCGGGCACCGAGCGCACCAACCGGCCCCCGAACAGCTCGCCCAGCGGTACGCACAACGCCACGAACAGCACCGCCCGCAGCAGGGCCACTCCGCCGGCTCCGGGCGCGGCGGCCTCCCCGGTGCCGTGCAGCGCGGCGGACGGCCCGAGCAGCGGTGTCGCAACGGCCACCATCGCCAGGGCGAGGACGGCGACCGCCCGGCCGGTGCCGGGGCGCCGTGCGGGGCCACTCGCGTCGGTCACCGCGGAGGGAGGTCTGGTCAACGTCACCGTACGATCTTGACCACAACGGACAGAACCGGGCAACTGCAAGGAAACAAGTGGTGGTACGGCATTCCACCCATACACACGCTTCCGGTGCCGCTGTCGGTTCCGGCCGGGTCAACGCCAGCCCGGAGAGTCCGTCCCCCACGGCACCGGCGGTCGGTCCCAGTCCGTCGGGCCGCCCTCGAAGGAGACCGGCGACAGCGCGTACCGCAGCCGCCCGAGCGCGCTGTCCGTCTCCGACAACCAGGGTCCGGGACCGTCGTAGGAACCGCTCCCGGCGTCTCCCACGGCCGCGTCGCCCATGTCGCCCACGCCGTCCGTCAGCCACCGGGCCGTTCGCGCGAGCGCCAGCCGCACGAACCGGCTCCCGCCCTCGTACGACTGCTCGGTCAGCGCCCGCAACACGGCTGCCGCCAGCAGGTAGCCCGTGCCGTGGTCGAGGGCCTGCGCGGGCAGCGCGCCCGGCTGCTCCGCCGAACCCTCCAGCGCCGCGATCCCGGTGGCGGCCTGTACGAGGCTGTCGAAGCCCCGCCGTTCACGCCAGGGCCCGTACGCGCCCCACGCCGACAACTGCGCGACGACCACCCCGGGCCGCCGCTCCGCCAGCGACTCGGCGGACAGCCCGAACCGGTCCAGCGCGCCCGGCCGGTACCCGGTGACGACCACGTCCGCCGCCTGGAGCAGGTCCTCGAAGGTCTGCCGGTCGGTGGCCAGGTCGAGCGTCGCCGACCGCTTCCCGAGACCGGTGTCGGCGTGCTGGTCCGGCAGTTCGGGCAGGTGGGGTCCGTCCAGGCGCAGGACGTCCGCGCCGAGCAGGGCGAGCGTGCGGGTGGCGACCGGGCCCGCGAGGACCCGTGTCAGATCCAGGACCCGCAGGCCGGCGGCCGGCAGCAGGGGGGAGGTGCCGACCGGAGTGAAGGCACGCGCGCGTGCCGTGTCCAGCCGTCCTCGTTCGATCAGCGGCCGTTTCGCCACCTCGGCCGCCTGCGGGTGTGCGGCCCATTCCTCGGGCGAGCGCAGGGCGACGGCCAGACCCCCGGCCGCGTACACGGCTTCCTCGACGTCCAGGGCGGACCGCTCGGCGAGGGCCGCTTCGACGGCCGCCGCGTCCTCCGGTACCCCCAGCGCGTCGAGCAGCCGTGCCCGGTGGTGCGGGTAGTTCGCGTGCGTCCGCACCCACCCGTCCGCCGTCCGCCAGAACCGGGACAGCGGTGCGAAGGTGACCGGCGCGCGCCCCTTGATCGACAGGTGACGCTCGCTCAGGAAGGCGGTGGCGACCGCACCGTCGTCCACCAGCACGGCCGGTACCTCGGTGAGGCCGGCCCGCCGCGCCCCGAGTCCGGCGGCGGCCGTCGCGCACTCACCCACACAGGCCCGCGCCAGGTCCTGCACGGGAAGGCGCCCCTGGAGAGCGCCCTCCCGTACCACGAACTTGATTGAAGTCATGACTGCACTATGCAGTATTGACTCAATCAATATATGGACGGACCTTGATCGTCCTGTACCGCTACTTCGTCACCGCGTCCAGTGCGTCCACCGTGCCCCAGCCGTAGAAGCCGTTGCGGTTCTTGGACCCCTCGCACACCGCGTCGACCTTGCCGTCGCCGTTGATGTCGTACGGGTCCGTGCACGGCGTGGCGTCGGCCTCGGCGTACAGCAGCGCCTTCACCAGGGCCGGCGGGGCGTACGGGTGCGTCGACTTGATCAGGGCGGCCACGGCCGCGGCGTGCGGCGAGGCCATCGACGTACCGGCCATGTAGCCCCACTTGCCGCCGGGCAGCGTGCCCAGGATCAGACCGCTGGTCGCGGGCGGCGCGGGCGTCTGGTACGCCGTCGAGTCACCGCCGGGCGCGGCGACGTCGATGATGCCCAGGCCGTAGTTGGAGAAGGACGACTTGATGCCCTTGGCGCCGGTCGACGCGACCGTCACGACCCCCGGAAGCTGGGTCGGTATGTCGAAGCACTCCGACGGGTCGATCACCCGGTCCGACGGCGTGCCGTCGTTCGGCGAGGCCGGGTCGGTGATCTCGTCGGCCGCGAAGTCGTAGTTCTCGTTGCCGGCCGCGGCCACGTTGACCACGCCCCGCTTCTCCGCGTACCGCGAGGCCCGGGTGACCGCGTCGACGAGGGCCTTCTGGTCCGGGTCGTCGGCGCAGTTGAAGTACCACGGGTCGGTGTAATAGCTGTTGTTGGTGACGTCCACGCCGTGCGTGGCCGCCCACATGAAGCCGCAGACCACGGCCTCCGTGTAGAAGTAGCCGTCGGTGGTCGACACCTTGATGCCCGCCACCTTCACACCGGGCGCCACGCCCGTCATGCCGACGCCGTTCTTGGCGGCCGCGATCTCACCGGCCACGTGCGTACCGTGCGGGCTCTCCGCCGCGCTCGGCCGCCACGCCCCGTCGGTCGTGTCCGGCTTGCCCGTCACGCAGTTGACCGACGCGGCCCGGTCGAAGTTCGGCGCGAGGTCCGGGTGGGTGTCGTCCACACCGGTGTCGATCACGCCGACGGTCACCTTGCTGCTGCCGAGCGACTTCTCGTGCGCCTTGTCCGCCTTGATCGCGGGCAGGTCCCACTGCAACGACTCCAGCGGGTCCTGGCCGGCGTCGGCGGCGGCCTGCGCGGCGGTCATCTGCGCGGAGCTGAGCGCCTTCGGCGTCCCCTCGTCGGTCGTCGACTGCGCGGGCAGCGGCGCGTTGCGCGTGTTGCCCGCCGACTCGACCCCGCGCACCTTGCGGATGGTCTTCGCGAAGTCGGGGTTCGACGAGTGGACGACGATCACGCCGATCTCGTCGTACGACGTCACGATCGTGCCGCCGGCCTTGGCGACGGCCTTCTTCACCTGGGCGGAAGGACCGTGCCCGGGGCGGACGTTGACGACGTAGCTGAGTGCCGTCCCGTCCGTGCCGGCGGCGGCGAGGACGTCACTGACGGCGCCGGAGCCGGGCAGCCCGGTCGCGGACGCGGTGGCGCCCGGCAGGAAGGCCATGGCCGTCGCGATGGCCATACCGAGCGGGACCGCGAGCGTGCGCCGATAGCGCGGGTGGGGCCCTGTCATGGTGTGCAACTCTCCAGTTCGTCTCGGTGCGAGCGGTGTGAACGGTCCGTGCGGGTGCCGCCGGGTCGGGCGAAGTCGCGGGACAGGCGCGTCACTTGACCGCGCGCAGCGCGTTGACGATGCCGAAGCCGTAGAACCCGTTGACCCGGGTGCCGCCCTCGCACACCGCGTCCTGCGTGCCGTTGCCGTCCTGGTCGTAGGAGGCCGGGCAGCTCGTGGCGGTCGCCTCCGCCTTCAGCAGCGCCTGCAGCTGGGCCGGGCTCGCCTTGGGGTGCGTCGACTTCAGCAGCGCGGCGACGCCCGCGGCGTGCGGGGAGGCCATCGAAGTGCCCTGCAGGAAGCCGTACTCGCCGTTCGGCAGGGTCGACAGGATGCGGCCGTTCTGCGACGGCGTGTCCGGGATCTGGTAGAGCCGGTCGCCGCCGGGCGCCGCGACGTCGATGACGCCCTTGCCGTACGAGGAGTAGTAGGACTTGAGGTTCTTGACGCCCGTCGCGCTGACCGTGACGACACCCGGAAGCTGCGTCGGCACGTCGAAGCACTCGTGCGGGTCGACGGTCCGCTCCACCGGAGTCGAGTCGTCGGGGCTCGTGGTGTCGACGATCGCGTCGGAGTCCAGGTCGTGGTTGGAGTTGCCGGCCGAGGCCAGGCTCAGCGTGCCCTTCCTCTGGGCGTACTGCTGCGCCCTGTTGACCGCATCGACAATGGCCCGCTGATCGGGGTCGTCCATGCAGTTGTACATCCATGGATCAACGTAGTAGCTGTTGTTGGTGATCTCGACGCCGTGGTCGGCCGCGAACACGAAGGCGCACACGACGCTCTCCGGGTAGAAGAGGCCGTCGCTCGGGTCGGTCACATTGATGGCCGACACCTTCACGCCGGGAGCGACCCCGGCCACGCCTATGCCATTGCGGGCCGCGGCGATCTCACCGGCCACATGCGTACCGTGGTAGTCGTCCGCGGTGTACGGCCGCCAGGCGCCCGGGCTGGTGTTCGGCACACCGCCGTCGCAGTTGGCGGACTGGGCGGCGGAGAAGTTCGGCGCGATGTCGGGGTGGGTGTCGTCGACGCCGGTGTCGATCACGGCGACGGTCACCTTGCGGCTGCCGGGGTTGATCCTGGCCGCCTTGTCGGCGCCTATCGCGCGCAGGTCCCACTGGTCGGCCTCGAGGGGCTCGCTGTCCGGCGCGGCGGCCGAGGCCTTGGCGAGCTTCGCGGCCTGTGCGTCCGACAGGACCTGGACCGCGCCCTCGTCCGTCGTCCCCGCCGGGGTCAGCGGCGAGGTGCGGGTGGCGCCGGCCGACTGCACCCCGTGCACCTTGCGGATCTTCTGGGCGAAGTCCGGGGCGGCGGAGTGGACGACGATCACGCCGATCTTCTCGTACGCGATCACGACGGTGCCGCCGGCTATCGGTATCGCCTTCTTCACCGACGCGATCGTGCGGTGGTCCACCTTGGTGTTGACGACGTACGACAGGTCCGTCGCGTCCGCGGCCCGAGCCGTGGCCTGCGCGGCGGGCGCGGCCGAGGCTGCCGAGGGCAGGAAGCCGAGCGAGGCCGTGAGGGACAGCACGACGGGCACAGCGAGTGCGAGACGGTGTCGCGAACGTCTGGAACGCGGCTGGGACATGGGGTCTCCACATCATCCGGAAACGAAACCGGCCCGAGACACAGGTGTCGCTCGGGCAGGTACATGACGGGCGGTGCAGGCCGAAGCTATCTCTCGAAGCCGCTGGCCAGCAATGACTTCCCCAAGGTGAGTTCGGAAAGAAGCAAAGTGAGTTGAACCGGTCCAGGCGCGGCGCCGTGACCTTGAACAGGGAACGCGAGGACACTCGCCCCCGATCCCCGTCACAACCGCAGCCGCTACGCGAGGAGACCCCGTGTCCACCGACGCACCGCCACCCGCGAAAGAGACCCACGAACTCCCCACCACCGAGGAGTTCACCGAGGTGCAGGAGAGCGCGGAGTTCGGTGAACTGCGCCGCTCCTACCGCTCCTTCGCCTTTCCGCTGACCGTCGGCTTCATCGCCTGGTACCTGCTGTACGTCCTGCTGTCCAACTACGCGGGCGACTTCATGGGCACCAAAGTCTTCGGCAACATCAACGTCGCGTTGATCCTGGGCCTCGCCCAGTTCCTCACCACGTTCCTCATCGCCTGGTGGTACGCGCGGACCGCTGCCGCCCGCTTCGACCCCAAGGCCGAGGCCATCAAGTCCCGGATGGAGGGCGGCGCATGAGCCCCGCGATCACCCTGGCGGCCGGCGAGGCCAGCGAGCACCGAGGGCTGATCATCAGCCTCTTCGCGGTCTTCGTCGTCGCGACCCTCGTCATCACGGTCTGGGCCGGACGCCAGACCAAGGACGCCGCCGACTTCTACGCGGGCGGCCGCCAGTTCACCGGTTTCCAGAACGGCCTCGCCGTCTCCGGCGACTACATGTCCGCCGCGTCCTTCCTCGGCATCGCGGGCGCCATCGCCCTCTTCGGCTACGACGGCTTCCTCTACTCCGTCGGCTTCCTGGTCGCCTGGCTCGTCGCCCTGCTCCTGGTCGCCGAACCGCTGCGCAACTCCGGCCGCTACACGATGGGTGACGTCCTCGCGTACCGGATGCGCCAGCGCCCGGTCCGTACGGCGGCCGGCACCTCCACCATCGTCGTCTCGATCTTCTACCTGCTGGCCCAGATGGCCGGCGCGGGCGTCCTGGTCTCCCTGCTCCTCGGCATCACCAGCGACGCCGGCAAGATCGGCGTGGTCGCCCTCGTCGGCGTCCTGATGATCGTGTACGTCACCATCGGCGGCATGAAGGGCACCACCTGGGTCCAGATGGTCAAGGCCGTCCTGCTCATCGCGGGCGCCCTGCTGCTGACCTTCCTGGTGCTGCTGAAGTTCGACTTCAACGTCTCCGACCTGCTCGGCTCCGCCGCCGACAACAGCGGCAAGGGCGCGGCCTTCCTGGAGCCGGGTCTGAAGTACGGCGCCACGGGCACCACCAAGCTGGACTTCATCTCCCTCGGTATCGCCCTGGTCCTCGGCACCGCCGGTCTGCCGCACATCCTGATCCGCTTCTACACCGTGCCCACCGCCAAGGCCGCCCGTAAGTCGGTCATCTGGGCCATCGGCCTCATCGGCGCCTTCTACCTGATGACCCTCGCCCTCGGCTTCGGCGCCGCGGCCCTCATCAAGCCGGACGAGATCATCGCCTCCAACAAGGCGGGCAACACGGCCGCGCCACTGCTGGCACTGCATCTGGGCGGCGTCGACTCCAACTGGGGCGCGGTCCTGCTGGCCACCATCTCGGCGGTCGCCTTCGCCACGATCCTCGCGGTCGTCGCTGGCCTCACCCTGGCCTCGTCGTCCTCCTTCGCCCACGACATCTACGCGAACGTCATCAAGCGCGGCCAGGCCACCGAGAAGCAGGAGATGAGCGCGGCCCGCTGGGCGACCGTCGGCATCGGCGCCGTCTCCATTTTGCTGGGCGCCCTCGCCCGCGACCTGAACGTCGCCGGCCTGGTGGCGCTCGCCTTCGCGGTCGCCGCCTCCGCAAACCTCCCGACGATCCTCTACAGCCTCTTCTGGAAGCGGTTCACCACCAGCGGGGCCCTGTGGTCGATCTACGGCGGCCTCGTCACGGCGGTCGGCCTGGTGCTGTTCTCGCCGGTCGTCTCCGGCAAGCCGACCTCGATGTTCCCGGACGTCGACTTCCACTGGTTCCCGCTGGAGAACCCGGGCATCATCTCGATCCCGGTGGGCTTCCTGCTCGGCATCATCGGCACCTACCTCTCCAAGGAGGAGCCGGACAAGGGCAAGTACGCGGAGCTGGAGGTCCGGTCCCTGACCGGCACCGGCGCCCACTGACACACCCGGTGAAGCGGCCGTGTCGTAGGTCTCTACGACACGGCCGCTTCGTACGTCGTGGGATCGGGCACTGTCGTTGTCAGTGCGGTCACGTAGGCTCGCAAGTGACGGAAAACGATGGTGCAGGTACTGATCCGCTACGAGGGAGGGGGCCCACGTGCTCATCGACACCTATGGCCGGCAGGCCACCGACCTGCGGGTCTCGCTGACCGACCGGTGCAATCTGCGGTGCACCTACTGCATGCCCGAGGAGGGCCTGCAGTGGCTGGCGAAGCCGGATCTGCTCACCGACGACGAGATCGTGCGCCTGATCGACATCGCCGTCACCTCCCTGGGCATCGAGGAGGTCCGCTTCACCGGCGGTGAACCCCTGCTGCGCCCCGGCCTGGTGGGCATCGTCGAGCGCGTCGCGGCTCTCGCCCCGCGCCCCCAGATGTCCCTGACCACCAACGGCATCGGCCTCAAGCGCACCGCGCACGCCCTCAAGGCGGCGGGCCTGGACCGGGTCAACGTCTCCCTGGACACCCTGCGCCCGGACGTCTTCAAGACCCTCACCCGCCGCGACCGCCACAAGGACGTCCTGGAGGGTCTGGACGCCGCCCGCGAGGCCGGCCTGACCCCGGTCAAGGTCAACTCCGTCCTGATGCCCGGACTGAACGACGACGAGGCCCCCGACCTGCTGGCCTGGGCCGTGGAGCACGACTACGAACTGCGCTTCATCGAGCAGATGCCCCTGGACGCCCAGCACGGCTGGAAACGCGACGGCATGATCACCGCCGGGGACATCCTGACCTCCCTGCGTACCCGCTTCACCCTCACCGAGGAGGGAGCGGACAAGCGCGGATCGGCCCCCGCGGAGCGCTGGATCGTCGACGGCGGCCCGCATGTGGTCGGCGTCATCGCCTCGGTCACCCGCCCCTTCTGCGCCGCCTGCGACCGCACCCGCCTCACCGCCGACGGCCAGATACGCACCTGCCTGTTCGCCCGCGAGGAGACCGACCTGCGCGCAGCCCTGCGCTCCGACGCCGGTGACGAGGAGATCGCCCGGATCTGGCGCGAGGCGATGTGGGGCAAGAAGGCCGGCGCGGGCCTGGACGACCCGACCTTCGTCCAGCCGGACCGGCCCATGTCCGCGATCGGCGGCTAGGCCCCTTCGGGCGCCTGCCAGTCCTCGAACTTCACGACATCCTTGAGGAAACCCCGCACCCCGAGGAACTGCGACAGGTGCTCCCGGTGCTCCTCGCAGGCCAGCCACGTCTTGCGCCGCTCCGGCGTGTGGATCTTCGGGTTGTTCCACGCGAGCACCCACACGGCGTCGACGCGGCAGCCCTTCGCGGAGCAGATCGGGGTCTCGTCACTCACGGAATTCGTCTCACAAGCGGGGAGAACAAGAGGGGAAAAAGGCGACGCCGAGCAGCCACGGGGGGAGCTGCCCGGCGTCGGTCTGTCGCTCCGACGGGGGATGCGGAGCGCGTACGAAGTATGTCACGGGTAACCCTTGGCCCGGCACCGGAACAACATGATTGATCTGAGCTTTTCTTGAGCTTGGTGCTCAGAACACCCGTCACGTCCGCTCGCGCGGTTCACCCCGGGCGCCCGGCGCCGATCCGCCCGTACCGCCTTCCGGCACAGGTTCCGCGAAGTCGTCGTCGGCCCGCGGCGGCAAGATCATCGTCCGGACCGGAGCGGTCACGAAGGTCGACGGCAGCGAGGGCGCGTTCTCCCGCCCCGCGTTGGCGATGACGACGGCGATATAGGGCAGAACCGCCCCCAGCACCAGCGCGACGATCGCCACGTGCCGCTCGACGTTCCAGAGCGTGGCCGCCAGCACCACGGAAATCGTACGGACCGTCATCGAGATGACGTATCGACGCTGACGTCCGCGCACGTCCTCCTGAAGGCTCGTCCGGGCTCCGGTGATCCGGAACACCTGGGCGCTGCCGCCGCCATGCTGCTTCCGCATCACATTCCACCATCCGCCCGCATCGGACCGCTCCCGGCTCCACATCCGCTCCGTACCCGGTGGAGGTACCGGGCCCGGCCGCCTTCCACGGTACGCCGCGCCTGCGCCGCCTACGAGACCGGGGCAGCTCCAGCCTGGGCCGACGGCCTCACTCCCGGCACGTACGGCCGTACCCGACATGCGGCGTAGTGCGAACGGACCGACACTGGCCGAAATGCTCACGTAGAGCCGTACGAGGAGGCAGCCATGGGCTGGTTGTGGGCGATCATCGTGGGATTCGTGCTGGGCCTGATCGCGAAGGCGATCATTCCCGGCAAGCAGCACAGTCCCCTCTGGCTGACCACTATCTTCGGCATGCTCGGCGCCATCGCCGGCAACGCCATGGCACGCGGGTTCGGAGTGGACGAGACCTCCGGCATCGACTGGAGCCGCCACGCCTTCCAGCTCATCGCCGCGATCATCATCGTCGCCGTCGGCGACATGCTCTACATGGCGACGCTGGGCAAGAGAAAACACCACCGGACCTGAGAGCCGTACGACGAAGGGGGCGCCCTCCATCGGGAGGGACGCCCCCTTCTGCCGTGCTCGGGACCTAGGCCGACGTGACCTCGACCGCGGCCAGATTCTTCTTGCCCCGGCGCAGCACCAGCCAGCGACCGTGCAGCAAATCCTCCTCGGCGGGAACGGCGTCCTCGGCCGCGACCTTGACGTTGTTCACGTAGGCCCCGCCCTCCTTCACCGTCCGCCGCGCGGCCGACTTGCTGGCCACGAGCCCGACCTGGGCGAACAGGTCGACGACGGCACCGAGCTCGGTGACCTGGATGTGCGGCACCTCGGAGAGCGCCGCGGTCAGCGTCCGCTCGTCGAGCTCCGCCAGCTCACCCTGCCCGAAGAGGGCACGGCTCGCGGCGATCACGGCGGCCGTCTGGTCGGCGCCGTGCACCAGTGTCGTCAGCTCCTCCGCCAGCGCCCTCTGCGCGGCCCGGGCCTGGGGCCGCTCCTCGGTCTGCTTCTCCAGCTCCTCCAGCTCCTCGCGGGACCTGAAGGACAGGATGCGCATGTACGTCGAGACGTCCCGGTCGTCGACGTTCAGCCAGAACTGGTAGAACGCGTACGGCGTCGTCATCTCCGGGTCGAGCCAGACGGCGCCGCCCTCGGTCTTGCCGAACTTGGTGCCGTCCGCCTTGACCATCAGCGGCGTGGCCAGGCAGTGCACCTCGGCCCCGGGCTCCAGCCGGTGGATCAGGTCGAGCCCCGCGGTGAGGTTGCCCCACTGGTCGCTGCCGCCCTGCTGGAGCGTGCAGCCGTACCGCCGGTACAGCTCGAGGAAGTCCATGCCCTGGAGCAATTGGTAGCTGAACTCCGTGTAGCTGATGCCCTCCTGGGACTCCAGCCGGCGCGCGACCGAGTCCTTGGTGAGCATCTTGTTGACGCGGAAGTGCTTGCCGATGTCCCGCAGGAACTCGATGGCCGACAGCCCGGCCGTCCAGTCCAGGTTGTTCACCATCACCGCGGCGTTCTCGCCCTCGAAGGACAGGAACGGCTCGATCTGCCCGCGCAGCCGGGTCACCCAGTTCGCGACCGTCTCCGGGTCGTTGAGCGTGCGCTCGGCCGTGGGGCGCGGGTCGCCGATCTGGCCGGTCGCCCCGCCCACCAGCGCCAGCGGGCGAAGGCCCGCCTGCTGGAGCCGGCGCATGGTGAGGACCTGGACCAGGTGACCGACGTGGAGACTGGCCGCGGTGGGGTCGAAACCGCAATAGAACGTGACGGGACCGTCCGCGAGCGCCTTGCGCAAAGCGTCCTCGTCAGTGGACAGGGACCACAGCCCCCGCCACTTCAGCTCGTCGACGATGTCCGTCACGGTTCTCGTATCTCCTCGAAAGGTCCTCGGGCAGTCGAGTGACTACCGGCTACGAGGTTATACGCCCTGACTGACAGAACTCATATTGAAATCCGGCACCCGCAGCGCCGGCATCGCGGCCCTGGTGAAGTAGTCGCTCCACTCCCTGGGCAGCGTCTTCTCCGTCCGTCCCGCCTCCGTCGCCCGCCCCAGCAGGCCGACCGGCGACTCGTTGAACCGGAAGTTGTTGACCTCACCGGTCACCTCGCCGTTCTCGACGAGGTACACGCCGTCCCGGGTCAGCCCGGTGAGCAGCAGCGTGGCCGGGTCGACCTCGCGGATGTACCAGAGGCAGGTCAGCAGCAGCCCGCGCGTGGTGTTCGCGACCATCTCCTCCAGCGACAGCTCCGAGCCTCCGTCGAGGACGAGGCTGCCGGCCGCCGGGGCGACGGGCAGCCCGGTCAGGCCCGCGCTGTGCCGGGTCGTCATCAGATGCGCCAGCTCGCCCTGTCGGATCCAGTCGGTGGCGGCGACCGGCAGACCGTTGTCGAACACCGACTGATCGCCCCCGGAGGAGTGCGCGACCACGAAGGGCGCGGATTCCAGGCCCGGCTCGTTCGGGTCGCTGCGCAGGGTCAGCGGCAGCTCCGTCAGCCTCTCGCCGACCCGGGTGCCGCCGCCCGGCTTGGAGAACACCGTCCGCCCCTCGGCCGCGTCCCGGCCCGACGCCGACCACAGCTGGTAGATCAGCAGGTCCGCGACCGCGGTCGGCGGCAGCAGCGTCTCGTACCGTCCTGCGGGCAGCTGGTGGCGCCGCTCGGCCCATCCCAGGCGTACGGCGAGCTCGGCGTCCAGCGCGGCCGGGTCGACGTCCTTGAAGTCCCGCGTGGAGCGCCCCGCCCAGGCCGAGCGGGTACGGTCCGGCGACTTGGCGTTCAGCTCCAGCGTGCCGTTGGGCTGGTCGTGGCGCAGCCGCAGCCCCGTGGAGGTGCCCAGGTACGTCGAGACGAGCTCGTGGTTGGCGAAGCCGTACAGCTCACGGCCGCCCGCACGCGCGCGTGCGAAGGACTCGCCGAGCGCCGGCGCGAAGTCGGCGAAGACGGCCGAGGAGGTCTCGGCGGGCGCGTCCGTGAAGTCCGGGGACTCCGATACGCCCGTGACCAGCGGCTGGGCGTCCTCGGCGGGCTCGGCACCGCGCGCGGCGGCCTCGGCGGCCCGCACCAGCGGCTCCAGGTCGTCCTCGGTCACCGCGGACCGGGAGACCACCCCGGAGGCGGTGCCCTCCTTGCCGTCGACGGTCGCGACGACCGTGAGCGTGCGCCCGCGCGTGACGCCGTTCGTCGTGAGCGCGTTGCCCGCCCAGCGCAGGTTGGCGGTCGACTGCTCGTCGGCGATCACGACACAGCCGTCCGCCCGCGACAGCGCGAGGGCCCGCTCGACGATCTCGTACGGCTTGTTGGTGCGCGGGCTCATCGACCGGCCTCCTGCGTGGTGTTCAGAATGTTGACGCCCTTGAAGAGGGCCGACGGGCACCCGTGCGACACGGCGGCGACCTGGCCCGGCTGGGCCTTGCCGCAGTTGAAGGCGCCGCCGAGGACATAGGTCTGCGGGCCGCCCACCGCGGCCATCGAGCCCCAGAAGTCGGTGGTGGTCGCCTGGTAGGCGACGTCCCGCAGCTGCCCGGTGATCCGCCCGTTCTCGATCCTGAAGAACCGCTGGCCGGTGAACTGGAAGTTGTAGCGCTGCATGTCGATCGACCAGGACCGGTCCCCGACGACATAGATGCCGCGGTCCACGCTCCCGATGAGATCCTCCGTCGACATGCCCGCCGGGTCCGGCTGGAGCGACACGTTGGCCATGCGCTGCACCGGGACGTGCCCGGGGGAGTCGGCGTAGGCGCACCCGTTGGAACGCTCGAACCCGGTGAGCTTCGCGATCCGCCGGTCCAGCTGGTAGCCGACGAGGGTGCCGTCCTTCACCAGGTCCCAGGACTGGCCCGCGACGCCCTCGTCGTCGTAGCCGATAGTCGCGAGGCCGTGTTCGGCGGTGCGGTCACCGGTGACGTTCATCAGCTCCGAGCCGTACCTGAGCTTGCCGAGCTGGTCGAAGGTGGCGAAGGAGGTGCCGGCGTAGGCGGCCTCGTAGCCGAGGGCGCGGTCCAGCTCGGTGGCGTGGCCGATGGACTCGTGGATGGTCAGCCAGAGGTTGGACGGGTCGACGACGAGGTCGTACAGGCCCCCCTCGACACTGGGCGCCCGCATCTTCTCCGCGAGCAGCTCGGGGATCTGCTCGAGCTCGCTATCCCAGTCCCAGCCCGTGCCCGTGAGGTACTCCCAGCCGCGTCCGACCGGCGGCGCGATGGTCCGCATGGAGTCGAACTCACCGCTGGACTCGTCGACCGACACGGCGGTCAGCTGCGGGTGCAGCCGGACCCGCTGCTGCGTGGTCACCGTGCCCGCGGTGTCGGCGTAGAACTTGTTCTCGTGCACGGTGAGCAGCGAGGCGTCGACATGGTTGACGCCGCTCGCCCCCAGCAGCCGCGCGCTCCAGTCCGCCAGCAGCGCCGCCTTCTCCTCGTCGGGCACGGAGAACGGATCGATCTCGTACGACGAGATCCACGTACGGTCGGCGTGCACGGGCTCGTCGGCGAGCTCCACCCGCTCGTCGGACCCGGCCGCGCGGATCACCTGGGCGGAGAGCTTCGCCATGGCCACGGCCTGCGAGGCGACCTTGGCGGCGGCGTCCAGCGTCAGGTCCACGCCCGACGCGAAGCCCCAGGTACCGCCGTGCACGACCCGCACCGCGTACCCGAGGTCGGTGGTGTCCGAGGACCCGGACGGCTTGGCGTCCCTGAGCCGCCAGGACGCGCTGCGCACCCGCTCGAACCGGAAGTCCGCGTGCTCGGCACCGAGCGCACGCGCGCGTGCCAGCGCGGCGTCGGCGAGGGCACGTAGGGGAAGCGCTGTGAAGGCTTCGTCGATGGTATGAGGCACCTGGGTCTCTTCCTGTCGGCATGAGGGTGGGCGACGGCTGCTCCGATCATGTCGCGACGACCGGTGCCCGGACCACACGTTTGGGACCCTGCCGGCATCTTTCTGTAGGGACCCGACAGCGAGTCCCGTAAGCCACTGTCGGTGCCCGAATGTCCGTGACAGCGACTGGCCCGATAGGTTTTCGGGGAAGCCGCCTGCCATCCAGGGTGTTCGGGCGGGTGTGTCAGACCCCAAGGGAAAGGGTGATCCGTTGAGCCGCTCGGTTCTCGTCACCGGAGGCAACCGGGGCATCGGCCTCGCCATCGCCCGCGCGTTCGCCGAGGCCGGCGACAAGGTCGCCATCACATACCGCTCGGGGGAGCCGCCGGCCGGCTTCCTGGCCGTCAAGTGCGACATCACCGACACCGAGCAGGTGGAGCAGGCCTACAAGGAGATCGAGGCCGAGCACGGCCCGGTCGAGGTGCTGATCGCCAACGCCGGCATCACCAAGGACCAGCTGCTGATGCGGATGTCCGAGGAGGACTTCACCTCGGTCGTCGACACCAACCTCACCGGCACCTTCCGCGTGGTCAAGCGCGCCAACCGCGGCATGCTGCGCGCCAAGAAGGGCCGGGTCGTCCTGATCTCCTCGGTCGTGGGCCTCTACGGCGGCCCCGGCCAGGCCAACTACGCCGCCTCCAAGGCCGCCTTGGTCGGCTTCGCGCGTTCGCTCGCCCGTGAGCTGGGCTCGCGCAACATCACCTTCAACGTCGTCGCGCCCGGCTTCGTCGACACGGACATGACCAAGGCGCTCACCGACGAGCAGCGTGAGGGCATCGTGAAGCAGGTGCCGCTCGGTCGTTACGCGCAGCCCGAGGAGGTCGCCGCGACGGTGCGGTTCCTCGCCTCGGACGACGCCTCGTACATCACTGGAGCCGTCATCCCCGTTGACGGCGGACTGGGAATGGGTCACTGAACACCATGAGCGGAATTCTCGAGGGCAAGCGCGTCCTGATCACCGGTGTGCTGATGGAGTCCTCCATCGCCTTCCACGCCGCGAAGCTGGCCCAGGAGCAGGGCGCCGAGATCATCCTGACCGCGTTCCCGCGGCCCACGCTGACCGAGCGCATCGCCAGGAAGCTGCCCAAGCCCACCAAGGTCATCGAGCTCGACGTGACCAACGACGAGCACCTCGGCCGGCTGGCCGACCTCGTCGGCGAGGAGCTCGGTGGCCTCGACGGTGTCGTGCACTCCATCGGCTTCGCGCCGCAGGACGCGCTCGGTGGCAACTTCCTGAACACGCCGTTCGAGTCCGTGGCCACGGCCATGCACGTCTCGGCGTACTCCCTGAAGTCGCTCACCATGGCCTGCCTGCCGCTGATGCAGAACGGCGGCTCGGTCGTCGGCCTCACCTTCGACGCCCAGTACGCCTGGCCGCAGTACGACTGGATGGGCCCGGCGAAGGCCGCCCTGGAGGCCACCAGCCGCTACGTCGCACGTGACCTGGGCAAGCAGAACATCCGCTGCAACCTCATCTCCGCCGGCCCGCTCGCCTCGATGGCCGCCAAGTCCATCCCCGGCTTCAGCGACCTGGCCGCCGTGTGGGACAACCGCTCCCCCCTGGAGTGGGACCTCAAGGACCCGGAGCCGGCCGGCAAGGGCATCGTCGCCCTGCTGAGCGACTGGTTCCCGAAGACCACGGGCGAGATCATCCACGTGGACGGCGGCCTGCACGCCATCGGCGCCTGACACCGCACCTCTCGCGAAGTGCCGGGGCCCGTGTCCTTCGGGACGCGGGCCCTCACCCGTTCGGCCCACCAGGCCGGGCGCGCACCTGCCACAACTGGGCACGCTGGATTACGCGTTCACCCGCGATTCCCTCCCCAGCACGGCCGAGGAGGTCCCCTTGTGCGCCTGTCCCGCAGTCTGGCCTCAGTGACCGCAGCCGTCTGCCTCGTGATGTACCTGCCGTACGAAGCGATGTCCCACGCACGCGCGGCGGAGCCCGGCGCCGCCGCGTCGGAGCTGTTCGGCGCCTCCTGCCGCAGCAAGGTCGCCGGCTCCCGTGTGACCACCTACTGCCACAACCCCTATCCGCGCAGCGACGGCGTCCGTCTGCACATCGAGTGCGAGCGCTGGTGGGACCTCGACACCGACAGCGCCGAGGTCGCGGCCGGGCCCGCGCAGACCGTGCGGCTGACCGGCCGGTGCTGGAAAGAGGTCCGCTCGGCGTGGGTCAGCCACCGGAAGCTGGCGCGCTGAACCGTCCCGGACGGCACTGCAGGGGGTAGCCGGCCGCCTCGGCGGCGGCCGCCGCCGCGTCGCCCGCGCGGATCGCGTCGACGAGCCGGGTGTGGTCCATGTACGTCTCCGGCGTCAGCTCCTTGCCGACGTCCTCGCGCAGCCAGTCCCGCAGCACCTCGCCGAGGTCGGCGTACATCTCGGTCATCACGTCGTTGTGCGAGGCGGCCACCACGGCCAGGTGGAAGGTGGTGTCCGCCGTCACGAAGGCCTCCGCGTCGCCCGACTCCCAGGCCTCCTCGCGCCGCACCAGGAGCGCGTCGAGCTGCTTGAGGTCCTTCTCAGTACGCCGCTCTGCGGCCAGCCGCGCCGCGGAGGACTCCAGGGTGGAGCGCAGCTCGGCGATGTGCCGGGGATCCGCGTCGGCGAACCTGCGGTGCATCACGCCCGCCAGCTCACTGGTCGCCACGACGTACGTCCCCGAGCCCTGGCGGATGTCCAGCAGCCCGTTGTGCGCGAGCGCGCGGACGGCCTCGCGGACGGTGTTGCGTGCGACCCCCAGCTGCTCGACCAGCTCGGGCTCCGTCGGGATCCGGGAGCCGACCGGCCACTCGCCCGAGGTGATCTGGTTGCGCAGCGCGGCGATGACCTGCTCGGACAGCGCCGAGCGGCGGGGATGGCTCAGGGGCATGGCACACCTTCGCACGGGCGGGACGACCGCGGACGACCCGGGGATGGACAACCAATCATCCCATGATTCTATGATGGTGGGCATGGCAAGCGAGGAAACCCGGACAGCGAAGTCCCCGACCGTACGCAGTTCCGCCGCACGCAGTTCCGCGACCCCGCCCGACGGGGAACCCCTGGTGCCCGCCACGCGCGCGTGGGCGGTGCGCCTGGTCGTCGTCGGCATCGTGCTGTCCGCCCTCAACCTCCGCCCCGCCATCACCAGCCTCGGCGCCCTCCTCGAAGAGGTGCGCGACGGACTCGGCATGAGCGGCAGCGTGGCCGGCCTGCTCACCTCGGTGCCCCCGCTGTGCTTCGCCGTCTTCGGCGTCATGGCCCCGCGGCTGGCCCGCCGCTTCGGCGCGGGAGCGGTGGTGTGCGCGGGCATGGTCGCCATCACGGCCGGCCTGCTGATACGGCCGTACACGGGCTCCACGGCGGGCTTCCTGGCCGCCAGCGCCCTCACCCTCATGGGCATCGCCGTCAGCAACGTCCTGATGCCGGTCATCGTCAAGCGCTGGTTCCCCGACCGGGTCGGCTCCATGACCGGCCTGTACTCGATGGCCCTCGCCCTCGGCACCTCGGCGGCGGCCGCCGTGACCGTTCCGATGACCGAGGCGCTGGGCGGGAGCTGGCAGTCGGGGCTCGCGGTGTGGGCGGGCCTGGCCGCGGCGGCCGTACTGCCGTGGATCCCGCTCGTGCGGGACCGGGGGCCGGCGTCGACGGAGCCGAAGGCGGCCCGGAGCGTGCACACGCGTGTGGAGGGCGCCGGACCCGTCCGGCACGTACACGCACGCGTGGAGCCGCCCGCGCTGCGCATCACCCGGAGCCGGACCGCCTGGGCGCTCGCCGTCTTCTTCGGGCTCCAGGCCACCGCCGCCTACATCACCATGGGCTGGATGGCACAGATCTTCCGGGACGCGGGCGTATCCGCGGGCACCGCCGGGCTGCTGCTCGCGGTCACGATGGTGATGGGCGTCCCGCTCGCCTTCGTCATCCCGCGCGTGGCCACCCGGCTGCCGCACCAGGGTCCGATCGTGATCGCCCTCGGCGTCTGCGGTCTCGCCGGCTACGCGGGCCTGTACCTTGCCCCCGCCGCCGGCGCCTGGGCCTGGGCCGTCCTGCTCGGTGTCTCCAACTGTGCCTTCCCGCTGGCCCTCACCATGGTCGGGATGCGTGCCAGGACCGGCGCGGGCGTCGCCCAGCTGTCCGCGTTCGCACAGAGCACCGGCTATCTGATCTCCATCCCGGGACCGCTTTTGGTGGGTGTGCTCTACCAGCACAGCGGCGGCTGGGGACTGCCCATCGCGCTCATGATCGGTCTGATGGTCCCGCAGATGGCGGTCGGCGTGCTGGCGGGCCGCGACCGTACGGTGGAGGACGAGGCGGCCCGCTGAGGTCACCCTGGCGGCTTCGGTAAGAGACCGGGGTGCGAGACTGGCCGTATGCCAGTGCTCGATCCGAATCCCCAGAACGGCCAGAAGAAGATGCTGCTGGTCTTCGGCTCGTTCTTCGCCATCTTCATCATCATCGCGATCATCGCGACGATCGCCTCACCCTGACCGACGGTGGGGTTAACCCCCCAGTCCCCTAGGGGGCGAGTGTCAGGGTCAACTGGGTGGATCACCGGATGGGTTGAGGGGCCCCGGTTCCGTAGCTTCGAGATGTGACCGCGAGAAGCGGATCACGAAGGACTCGAAGACCAGCGGAGGCACTCATGTCGGCCCCTACGCACACCCCGCCCCACCCGGCGTCCCGGGGCGGCGTCGACATCCGGCTGCCCTGGTGGGCGCTCGCCCTGCCGACGCTCGCCTTCGTGGTGCTGCTGGCCCTCATTCTCAATCCCACCGACGCGCACGCGGCCTCCGGCGACCCCGTCGTCACCCAGTTCCTGGAGCGCGTACAGCAGCTCATGGCGCGCTGAGCACCCGCCAAGCCGCCCGTCAACTCCCTGCGCCTCATGGCCTGTTTCATGCGAAGCTGGATCCCATGAGCGTCGCAGATCCCCGCAGGATTGTCCTTTTCCGGCATGCGAAAGCCGACTGGCCCGAGGTGACCGACCACGAGCGGCCGCTCGCCGACCGGGGCCGAAAAGATGCAGCGGAGGCCGGACGACGGCTGGTCGACTCCGGTATCCCCCTCGACCTTGCCCTCTGCTCCACCGCGACCCGGACCCGTGAGACCTGGAAGCTCGCCGTGCAGGAGTTCCCGCACCGGCCGAAAACGGTCTACGAGGAGCGGATCTACGAGGCCTCTCCCGGCGAGCTGATCGCCGTGCTGAACGAGACCCCGGACGACGTGCGCAACCTCGTACTGATCGGCCACAACCCGGGTGTGCAAGGCCTCGCCGACGTCCTCGCGGGCACCGCCGAGGGGGAGGCCCGCCGGCGGATGAGCGACCGCGGCTTCCCCGCCGCAGCCTTCGCCGTCCTGTCGTTCAGCGGCCCCTGGAAGGCCCTGGAGCCCGGCGTGGCCACCCTCGTCGACTACTGGGCACCGACCGACTGACGACACCCCACTCGCGCGAGAAACGGCACGCGAGAAACGGCAGGGGCCCGGCACACCATCACGGTGCCGGGCCCCTGCCGATCCGTCGTCGAGGTCAGTCCTCCTCGTGCGCGTCCGCCGCCTCGACCTCTTCGCGGGTGACGCCCAGCAGATACAGCACCGTGTCGAGGAAGGGCACGTTCACCGCGGTGTGCGCGGCCTCCCGCACCACCGGCTTGGCATTGAAGGCGACCCCGAGCCCGGCCGCGTTGAGCATGTCCAGGTCGTTGGCGCCGTCGCCGATCGCCACCGTCTGGGACAGCGGCACCCCCGCCTCGGCGGCGAACCGGCGCAGCAGCCGCGCCTTGCCCGCACGGTCCACGATCTCCCCGGTGACCCGGCCGGTCAGCTTCCCGTCGACGATCTCCAGGGTGTTCGCCTGGGCGAAGTCCAGCCCCAGTCGGTCCTGCAGATCCTCGGTGACCTGGGTGAAGCCGCCCGAGACGACACCGACTTGGAAGCCGAGCCGCTTCAGCGTACGGATGAGGGTGCGCGCGCCCGGCGTCAGCCGTACCTCGGAACGCACCTTGTCGACGACCGAGGCGTCGAGGCCCTCCAACAGCGCCACGCGTGCGTGCAGCGACTGCTCGAAGTCCAGCTCGCCGCGCATCGCGGCCGCGGTCACCTCGGCGACCTCGGCCTCGCAGCCGGCGTGCGCGGCGAAGAGCTCGATCACCTCGTCCTGGATCAGTGTGGAGTCCACGTCCATGACGACGAGCCGCTGGGCCCGGCGATGCAGACCGGCGGCGACGACGGCCACGTCCACGCCGAGCTTGCCGGCCTCCGTCACCAGGGCGGTGCGCAGCGGCTCGGTCTCCACACCGGACACCGCGAACTCGACGGCCGTGACCGGATACTTGGCCAGCCGGAAGATACGGTCGATGTTGCCGCCCGCCTTGGCGATCTTGGCGGCGATCGCGGCGGTGGCCTCCGCGGTGAGCGGGTGACCGAGCACGGTGACCAGGGAACGTCCCAGCCCGCGCGGCCGGTTGTCGCCGAGACCGGAGATGATCTCCGCCTGCATCTTGATCGACTCGGCCCAGCTGTGGACGGTCGCCCGCAGATCGCCCTCCAGCGGACGGGGCGGCGCGGTCACGAGCGCGCACAGCACCATCCGGCCACGCGTGACGACCTGCTCGATGTCGACCACGTCGACGGAGTAGGCGGCGAGGGTGTCGAAGAGGCCGGCCGTGATGCCCGGCCTGTCCTTCCCGAAGATCTTGACGAGAAGGGTGGGGACGTCGGAGGACGAGGTCTGCGAAGCACTCATGGTGTTCCCACCGTATCCGGCACCCAGTGCCTGCCGCTCCCGCGGTCCGTCTGACGGACACGGAACAGTGGGTGTCGAGCGGGTGGCGAGATCCTTACGGGCAGGCCACAGGCGGACTGCGGTAGGTCAGCGCGGCCCCTTCGGCCGCCTGGGCGGCGGCGGTGGCGGCGGTGGCGGAGGTGGGGGAGGAGGCGGTGGCGGCGACTGCCGGCCCTCGTCCCCCGAGGACGGTCGCCGGTCGCCGGGCCGCTGCCTGGGAGGTGGTTGCGGTGCACGAGGGGGCTGGTCGATCGGGCGGGCCACCGTCGGGGCGCCGTAGACGGTGTCGGGCGGCGGGGCTGATCCGCCCGGCCGGCCCGGTCCGCTCGACTCGTCCGACGGCTGCGAACGGTCCTCGTGGGGCCGTACGACCTCCTGCGGCGGACCGCTGCCCTCGGACGAGCCCGAGCCCTGACGGTGTCCATCGGACGACCGCGGTCCCCGGGCGGGCGGCACCTCACCCGAGGCCCCCCGATGATCCCGGGGGCGCGACTCCTGTCCGCCACCCTCACGGCCCGTCGCCCGCGGACCGGCTCGCCGCGGCTCACCACCAGGCCGCGCATCCTCAGGTCCCCGCAGCTCGTCCGGCACCCGCAGATAGGGGTTCGTAGCCGGATTGGGCGCCCGATAAGGCGTACCGGGTACGTACGGCCCGGCTTCACCGCCGCCCGTCCCTGCCGCACCCTCCTCGTACGACCGCCCTCCGCCTTCGTGCGGCTGCCCTCCGCCTTCGTGTGACCGCCCTCCGCTTTCGTACGACCGCGACGCGTCGTCGTACGAACCACCCGCCCCCTCGTACCCTCCTGGCCCGCCCCCGGAAGCCCCGGCACCCCTCTCGTAAACCCTGGCCTCACCCCCGCGCGCGCCGGCGTCACCTCCATAAGGAGCGCTCTCACTCCAGTAAGCCCCGCCCCCACCTGCATACGGCCCGCCCCCGCCCTCACCCGCATACCGCGGAACCCCAACTGCCCCAGCCCCCGGCACCCCCACCGCCTCGACACCGGAACCACCCGCCACGTCACTCCGTGCCAACCTCGCGGCCCGAGACCCCGCCGCCCCCGTCGCCCGCGCCAGCAAGGCCCCCGCCGCCCCCGCCCCCGCCCCCCACAGCGCCCCTAGGAGTACCGCGATCCCGAGTTGCCCCCGCAGTCGCACCCCCGCGCCGAACGCGTCGAACCCCAGCACCGACAGCGAGGCGTCCACCGACACCTCCGTCAGCCAGGCGAGCAACGGCAGCGCCAACGCGGTCGCTACCCCCAGCCGCAGCGCACACCGCCCCGCGAACCCAAGGGCCCCCGGATTCCCCGTCCCAGGAGCCGTCACCGGCGTCCGCACGGCGGTCAGCACCCCGGCCAGCAGCATCATCAGCGCCGCCCCCGCCCCCAGCAGCCACACCCGCCCGTCCAGCTCCGCCAGGCGCCCCAGCGTCACCGACTGATCGGAGTCGGAGGTGAGCAGTCGGTCCAGGGGGTCCGGGAGGAAGTTCGTCAGAACGCCCGTCGCGCGGCCGTCGAAGGGGACGAACAGGCCGACCGGGATGCCCAGCCACACCCCGTTCGGCGCCCCGAGCAGCGCCGCTCCCGCGATCCGCTTGGGGTGGTCGTCGCCGATCGCCGCGTACGCCGCCGCCGAGAGCCCCGCGGCCACCGCGACCAGCAGCACCGTCGCGAGGGCGGACACGGCCGGCCGTACGACCCGGTGGAGGGCCTCCCAGCCGCGCGGCAGCGGTGTACGACGGGACGCCAGCAGGGCGACCAGCAGGATGCCGGCCGACCAGCCGAGCCCGCCGAGCAGTGTCGGCGCGGTGTCCACCGTGAAGCCGACCGCCGCCTTCGCGTCGATCAGGTCGCCGACCTGGTCGGGCAGCAGCCCGCCGATGTCCCCGACGTCGCCCAGGCCCGGGATGTCGAGACCGCCGCCCCCGCCCGCGCCGGGCAGCTTGTCGAGCCCCAGCGCGCTCCCGTCGAGCGTGATGACGTCGTGCCCCGCCCAGGCCAGCCCGCCCATCATCGCCGTGAACAGCGCGACCACCGAGCCCGCGCGCGCGAGGAGTTCCGAGGGCGCGATCACCGTGCCGGCGCCCCGGAGGGACCGCAGGAAGAACCATGACAAAAGCACCGCACCGACCAGGCTGACGCCCAATGGCGTGATCTCGATGGCGGTCGCCGCCTGCGCCCCCGTCAGCCCGAACGCGGACACATCACCGGACGGCGTCACCGAACCACCCGCCGCAAGGGCCACAACGGCCGCGGTCATCGGACCCAGTGAGGCCACGGAATCGGCCTCCAGGAGATGCAGACCGAGCGCGGCGGCGCCCGCCATCCCGATCAACGCCCAGCTCACGGCCGTAATCGCGGACAGCAGGATGTCCCCCCACGGCAGTCGCACGCCCTGCTTCGTGGCCTTCGTGCTCATGGACGCACTCATGGCAGACCCCCCGATCCGCGGCGCGGCCGAGACCGCGCTTGTCCCCCTCGCGTGGATTACCCACTCTCCGGGTCGGTTTCAACCCCGTCAACGGAACCGGCCGAAGCGCGCGAACGTGGTGTTCTCGGGGCTCGACTTTCGGTCAGGAGGGGGATCCTGAAATAGTTCCCGACGATGTTCGACATCCCTACACTCCCTGTGACGGGGGCAATTCGGGGGACTACTCAGTGGGGCTTGGAGTGCCGGAACTCGTACTGGAAGCGAATGGACGTACCTGGACGCTCGATCCGGCCAGGTCGTACGGCCTTGGACGCGATCCGCAGGGGGACATCGTGTTCGACGACGCCAGGGTCTCCTGGCGTCATGCCACGATCCGCTGGGACGGGCGCGGTTGGGTCATCGAGGACCACAGCAGCACCAACGGCACGTTCGTGCACGGTCAGCGGATCCACCAGACGGAGATCGGCCCCGGCGCGGCCGTCCACCTCGGCAACGCGAGCGACGGCCCGCTGCTGAACCTCTCCGGCACCGCGGCCCCGGTCGCGCAGCCCCGGCCCGGGCAGCAGCCGTACGCCGCGCAGAGCGCGAACCCCGGCTGGGCCCAGCAGACACCACAGCAGGCCCCGCAACAGACATCACAGACATCACCCCACCAGGCCCCTCGGCAGGCCGCACCCCAGGCCTTGCCACATGCCTCGCCCCAGGCCTCGCCGTCCGGCTGGCCACAGCCACAGCCACAGCCTCAGCAACAGCCGCAGGCGCAGCCGTACTCGCACGCGCACCAGCCGCCGCAGAAGATCCCGCACCAGCAGGGCCCAGGCGTGGGCAGCGCGGACGCGGGCGCGCCGCCGGTCTACGGCGATCGCAGCCCGACCACGTTCCACCAGTTCACCATCGGCCGCATCATGCGCATCGGCCGTGCCCTGGAGAACGACCTGGTCGTCTCCGACCTGCAGGTCTCCCGCAACCACGCCGAGTTCCACTCGATGCCCGACGGGCGCATGGAGATCCGCGACCTGGGCTCCCACAACGGCACGTACGTCAACGGCCAGCCCATCCCCAAGGGCGGCTCCACGCTGCTCGGCCCGAGCGACATCGTCGGCGTCGGTCACTCCACGTTCCGGATCGTCGGCGACCGCCTCGAGGAGTTCGTCGACACCGGTGAGGTGTCGTTCTCCGCCCGGCACCTGACTGTCACGGTCGACGGCGGCAAGCAGATCCTCAAGGACGTCTCCTTCGGCGTCCCCGAGAAGTCCCTGATCGCAGTCATCGGACCGTCCGGTTCCGGCAAGTCGACCCTGCTCAAGGCGCTGACCGGCTACCGGCCCGCCAACCAGGGCGACGTCCTCTACGACAACCGCAACCTCTACAAGCAGTTCGCGGAGCTGCGCCAGCGCATCGGTCTGGTCCCGCAGGACGACATCCTGCACAAGGAGCTGACCGTCAAGAAGGCCCTCAAGTACGCGGCGAAACTCCGCTTCCCGGCCGACACCACCGGCGCCGAGCGCGAGTCGCGCATAGACGAGGTGCTGCGCGAGCTGAAGCTCGACATCCACAAGGAGAAGAAGGTCACCTCCCTCTCCGGCGGTCAGCGCAAGCGCGTCTCGGTGGCCCTGGAACTGCTCACCAAGCCGTCCCTGATCTTCCTCGACGAGCCGACCTCCGGCCTCGACCCGGGCATGGACCGCGATGTCATGCAACTGCTGCGCGGCCTCGCCGACGACGGCCGTACGGTCCTCGTGGTCACCCATTCCGTGGCCGAGCTGGCCCTGTGCGACAAGCTCCTGGTGATGGCCCCGGGCGGCGCGGTCGCCTACTTCGGGCCGCCCGAGGAGGCACTGAACTTCTTCGGCTACGACACCTGGGCCGACGTCTTCTCCTCCTTCGAGAACTACCGCGACTACGACTGGGCCGGCCGCTGGAAGGGCTCGCAGCACTACCAGATGTACGCCGCGGACATAGACGCCGTTGCGCCGCAGTCCGTACAGACGCCTCCGATGCAGGGCATGAAGCCGCCGAAGCCACAGCGCTGGACGGGACAGTTCGCCACTCTCGTGCGCCGCTATGTGTCGGTGATCGCGTCCGACAAGGGCTTCCTGGCGCTGACGGTGATCCTGCCGCTCGTCCTCGGCTCGGTCAGCCTGCTCATCGACTTCGGCGACAACCTGCTGCCCAAGCCGGTCGACCCGAGGACCAGGCTTCCCGAGCCGAACAGCACGGCCACCACCGTTCTGCTGATCCTCGCGGTCGGCGCGTGTTTCGCCGGCGCGGCGAACTCCGTCCGTGAGCTGATCAAGGAACGGGTGATCTACGAGCGGGAGCGCGCCACCGGCCTGTCCCGCTCGGCGTACCTGATGTCCAAGGTGGTCGTACTGGGCGCGATCACCATCCTGCAGGGGCTGATGGTCGGCGTCATCGGCTTCGCCACCCGCGGGCTGCCGAAGGAAGGGCTCGTCCTCGGCAGCGCCACCCTCGCGGAGCTGACGCTGCCGATCATGGGCCTCGGGTTCACCTCGATGATGTTCGGGCTGATCATCTCCGCACTGGTGAAGACGTCCGAGAAGACCATGCCGCTGCTGGTCATGTTCGCGATCGTCCAGGTCGTCTTCACCGGCTGCCTGTTCACCCTGCACGGCGCGCTCGGCGTCAACGAACTCTCGTATCTGATGCCGTCGCGCTGGGCGGTCGCCGCCGCGGGCGCCACGCTGGACTTCAACCAGGTCAACCCGCCCGTCAAACCGGGCGACACGGCCGACCCGCTGTGGGACCACACGCTCACCACCTGGGGCCTGAACATGGTCGCCCTGATCGCCATCGGCATCGTCTGCGGTTTCCTCGTCTCCCGCTTCCTGCGCCGCCACGAGCCCGAGGTCATGCGCAAGTGACCACCGTCGTACGACAGTGAAGGGCGGCACCCCGACCGGGTGCCGCCCTTGTGCGTAGAAGAGGTCCGCGCGACCTCAGTACGCGCTGTTGACGTTGTCCATCGAGCCGTACCTGTGGGCCGCGTAGTTGGCGGCGGCGGTGATGTTGGCGACCGGGTCGTAGATGTTCCAGGACGTGCCGGCGACGTGGTACGCCTGGAACGTCGGCGGGATGACCTGGAGCAGCCCCTTCGACGGGATGCCGTTGATGGCGTTGATGTCCCAGTTGTTGATCGCGTTCGGGTTGCCCGAGGACTCGCGGATGATGTTGCGGTGCAGGCCGTTGTAGCTGCCCGGGATGCCCTTGGCCTTCATGATGTCCAGGGACTCCTTGATCCAGCCGTCAAGGTTGTTGGCGTAGCTCTTGTGCACCGCGGCCTTGAGCTTGGCGCGATGCGCGGCCCGGCTCGCGGCCTTGGCCTTGCGCGCCTGCGCGGCCTTCTTCGCGGCGGCGGCGTGCGCGGCCTTCTTCTTCGCGGCGGCCGCGGCCTTGGCCTTGGCCTTCGCCTCCGCTTGCGCCTTCGCTGCCTTCGCCTCGGTGGCGGCCTTGCTCTGCAGGGCCTTGGCGGCGAGCTGCTCGCTGACGTCCGCCTGGAGGCCCTTGAGCTGCTCGGAGGTGTACTTCACGGGGGCGGAGGAGACGGCGACCTCGGAGGTGGTGGTCTCGGCGTTGCCCGGAACCGCGCTGAAGGCGACGGCGGCGGCGCCGAGCGTGGCGACTCCGGCAACGGCGATCTTGTGGCGCTTGGTGAGCGCGCGACTGTGAGGACGGGTGAAAGGGTTCTTGGGCATGCGGAATGGACCTCTTCGAATAGCGCGGAGGTCGCTCGCTGTCCGGGTGTCGGACGGGTGCTTCCGGCACAAACGCCGCGGGCGGAACCCACGGCGCTGAGCGACGTTGGCAATTCTTAGCTGCCGCAAAACCCGCAGGCAAAGGTGTGACGTACGACCCTGGGTAGTGGACCCGGGGAGGGCAAAACGGGACAGACCAACACGTCTGCCCCGTTCATGCCGGGAGGCTTTGTCTCCTATTTCACCTAGTACGTGATCTGCGCCCTATGTGCGGGCTCACATCGACCGCACAGCGTTCTCACCAACAGTTGCGCTCGCAATGCTCTGCGTGAGGAGGCTCCTCGGGGAGAAGCAGATGCACGTCCCCGAACTCGTGCCACAGGTAGTGCCGGCGCAGCGCCTCCTCGTAGCCGCGGTCGATCGCCGCCCGCCCCGCGACCGCCTCCAGCATCAGCAGATGCGAGGCCTGCGGCTCGTGCAGCCCGGTCAGCAGCCCGTCCACCACCCGCACCCCGCGCTCCGGGGTCACGACGAGGTCCGTCCACCCCTCACGCGCGCGTACGACCCCGTCCGCCCCGGCAGCCGACTCCACGGCCCGCACGGCCGTCGTCCCCACGGCCACGACCCTGCCGTCCCCGGCCCGCACCGCGTTGATCAGCCGCGCGGAGGTCTCCGGCACCGAGAACCGCTCGGGGTACGGCGGCTCGTGCGCCTCCGCCGAGGCCACCCCCGTGTGCAGCGTGACCGGCGCGAACTGCACACCACGGCTCACCAGCTCCACCACCAGCCGCGCGGTGAAGGGCCGCGCCGCACTGGGCATCTCCGCACTGCCCGACCCGTCGGGCGACGGCAGCGCGAACACCGTCTGGTACACGGACAGCGGCTGGTCCCGCTCCGTGTAGGAGTACCGAATGGGCCGCCCGTGCTCCCGCAGCAGCCCGGGAACCTCCCCGCCGCACACCCGCGCCCACCACAGCCGCCCGCTCACCGCGTCCTCCAGCACCAGCCGCAGGCCCCCGGGCAGCCGCACCTCCGTCCCCGCGGGCCCGCCCGCACGCGCACGCGTGGTGCCCTTCCCGTCGGGCTCCCGCAGCTCCACCGCCCACCGGCCGTCGTCCCCGCGCGTGGAGAAGTGGACCACCACACGCGCGTGCCCGATCCGACCGTCGACGGCCGCGGCCAGCGTGGGGGAGGTGTTGACGACGAGCAGGTCCCCGGCCCGCAGCAGCCGCGGAAGCTCTACGAACGAGTGGTGCGACACCGCGGTACCCCGCGACACCAGCAGCCGTACGGCATCCCGGTCGAGCCCGGTCCCACGCTGCTCGGCCGGCACCCGTGCCGACAGCTCCTCCGGTACGCGCACGGCGAGTGTCATCGGTCCTCCCGCAGCGAGGGGGCGTCGGACGATGCCCTCGGTCGCCTCGCCGGCGCGGACTGTGGGCCGGGGGCGGCTGCGGCGGTTTGTGTCCGGTCGAGCCGGGGCCCGCGCTGTTCGGCCGGTACCCGCGCCGACAGTTCCTCCGGTATGCGCACGGCGAGTGTCATCGGCCCTCCTGCTGCGAGGAGCCTGCGTACCGCCCGCTCGGCGGCCGCTCGGAGGATGGCCCTCGGTCGCCTCGCCGCCGCGGGCTGTGAGCCGACGGCGGCTGCGGCGGCCTGTGTCCGGTCGAGCCCGGTCCCGCGCTGTTCGGCCGGCACCCGTGTCGACAGTTCCTTCGGTACCCCGACCGCGAGTGTCATCGCTCCTCCTTCAGCGAGGAGGCTGCGTACCGCCCGCTCGGCGGCCGCTCGTCCAGCAGCCGCAGAAAGCCCGGCACCACACTCGCCGGTTCCGGCCGCGGGTCCTTGTCGTCCGGTACGGCCGCCGCGTACAGGTCGGTCGCCATGTCCCCGGGATCCACGGCCCACACCCGCAGCTGCGGCTCCTCCTCGCCGAGCACCGCCGCGAGGTGATCCAGGGCGGCCTTCGACGCCCCGTAGCCGCCCCAGGTCTCGTACGCCTCGGCGGCGGCATCCGAGCTGATCGCGATCACCGTGCCGGCCCCCGACGCCCGCAACAGCGGCAGCGCCTCCTGGACCAGGCCCAGCGCGGCCACCACGTTCACCTCCAGCGCGCGACGCAGCCCCTCCAGCGGCAGCTCCTCAAGACGCGCCAGCGGCTCGACGCCCAGCGCGCTCGCGTTGTTCACCAGCAGATCGACGCCACCGAGCTTCCAGGCCGCCGCCACCAGCTCCCCGCGGTGCGCCGGATCCGTGACGTCCCCGGGCAGCGCCGTCACCCGGGTTCCGTGCCCGGCGACCGCGGCCCGCGTCTCCTTCAGGACCTCGGCCGTCCTCGCGTCCAGCACCAGGTCCCAGCCCCGCGCGGCCAACGCCTCGGCGAGCGCCCGACCCAGCCCCTTCGAGGCCCCCGTGATGATCGCTACCGGCATGACACACGTCCCCTCGTCGTCCACGCCTCCTGATCGGCGTGCCCCCAACGTAGGAACGGCCTCCGCCCCGCCGCCTCGGACGCGGGCCGCAGAACGGTGAGGCCCTTCGCCCTAGGTCCCCCGCCCTAGCCGGAAGCCGTCACAGGTCCGATCCGTGCTGTCACACCCCGCCCGTACGCTGAGGGCATGAGTCAAGGCCCCCGGTCCGGCCTCGCCGCGGTGAGTTCCGCGCTGCTGGCCATGAGCAGGCACCTCGAGGTGCGAGACGTCCTCAAGACGATCGTCGCCTCGGCCCGCGAGCTGCTCGACGCGCAGTACGCCGCCCTCGGCGTCCCGGACGACCACGGCGGCTTCGCCCAGTTCGTGGTCGACGGTGTCAGCGACGCCCAGTGGAAGGCCATCGGCCCCCTCCCGCGCCAGCACGGCATCCTCGCCGCGATGCTGCACGAGGCCACCCCGGAGCGCCTCGCCGACGTCCGCAAGGACCCCCGCTTCGAGGGCTGGCCCGCCGCCCACCCCGACATGGTCGACTTCCTGGGCCTGCCGATCCGCGACGGCGACGAGGTCATCGGCGCCTTGTTCCTCGCCAACAAGCTGCGGCCTGCGGGGGGACACCCCCCACACCCCCCGTGCCCGAAGCCCGAGGGCAGCTGCGGCTTCACCGAGGAGGACGAGGAACTGCTCTCGATCCTCGCGCAGCACGCCGCGATCGCCCTGACCAACGCCCGCCTGTACGAACGCAGCCGGGAACTCACGATCGCCGAGGAGCGCTCCCGCCTCGCCCACGAACTGCACGACGCGGTCAGCCAGAAACTCTTCTCGCTGCGCCTGACCGCCCAGGCCGCCGCCGCCCTGGTCGACCGGGACCCCTCCCGCGCCAAGGACGAGATGCAGCAGGTGGCCACGCTCGCCGCCGAGGCCACCGACGAACTACGCGCCGCCGTCGTCGAGTTGCGCCCCGCCGCCCTGGACGAGGACGGCCTGACCGCCACCCTGCGCACCCACATCCAGGTCCTGGACCGTGCCCACACCGCGCGCGTGACCTTCACCGCCCGCCACTTCCGCGCACTGCCCCCAGCCCAGGAGGAGGCCATGCTCCGCGTCGCCCAGGAGGCCCTGCACAACGCGCTGCGGCACTCCGGAGCCGCACATGTCGACGTGACCCTGGACCGGCGCGGCAGCGGAGCCGTCCTGCGCGTCACGGACGACGGCAGCGGCTTCGAACCGAAGGCGGTCCGCCGCGCGGGACGCCACCTCGGCCTGGTCTCGATGCGGGACCGCACCAGCGGGGTCGGCGGCACGCTGACCGTGGAATCGGCGCCCGGCAAGGGCACCACGATCGAGATGGAGGTCCCCGGTGGCTGACGCGATCAGGGTCCTGCTCGTCGACGACCACCAGGTCGTCCGCCGGGGGCTGCGCACCTTCCTCGAAGTGCAGGACGACATAGAGGTCGTGGCCGAGGCCGCCGACGGCGCCGAAGGCGTCGCGCGCGCGGAGGAACTGAGGCCCGACATCGTCCTCATGGACGTCAAGATGCCGGGCATGGACGGCATCGAGGCCCTGCGCAAGCTCCGCGAGCTGGACAACCCCGCGCGCGTGCTGATCGTCACCAGCTTCACCGAACAGCGCACCGTGGTCCCGGCCCTGCGCGCGGGCGCCGCCGGTTACGTGTACAAGGACGTCGACCCCGACGCCCTCGCCGGCGCCATCCGTTCCGTCCATGCCGGGCACATCCTGCTCCAACCCGAGGTCGCAGGCGCCCTGTTGTCCCAGGAGGAGAACAACTCCGGCCAGGGAAGAGGCGGTTCGCTCACCGAACGGGAGCGCGAGGTGCTCGGACTGATCGCGGACGGCCGCTCCAACCGGGAGATCGCCCGTGCGCTGGTCCTCTCCGAGAAGACCGTCAAGACACACGTCTCGAACATCCTGATGAAACTCGACCTGGCGGACCGGACCCAGGCGGCACTGTGGGCGGTACGTCACGGAGTGGCCGGTTGATCCCGAGGCGCACGGCAATACGGAGGGTTCCGCTCCGGAGTGAGATTCATACCGTCGTGGGAATGTCCCCCGAATGGCGCATCCTTCGGGGAGGCCCGCCGTTCTTCAGTGCGTGCTGCGGCGACTGCCGCGGCAATCGCTAGGAGGGCTTAGAAGTGAAGAACCTGAAGAAGGTAGCGGCCGTGACGATGGTGGCCGGCGGGCTGGTCGCCGCCGGTGCCGGTATGGCCTCCGCCACCGACGGGTCGCACGCCGACGGCAAGGCCGTGGGCTCGCCCGGCGTCGTCTCGGGCAACCTCGTCCAGGCCCCGGTGCACATCCCGGTGAACGCGGTCGGCAACAGCGTGAACGTCATCGGCGTGCTGAACCCCGCCTTCGGCAACCTCGGTCTCAACCACTGACTTCCCTCGCCGAACGGGGAGTGACTTCGGCCTCCCGGGTGCACCACGCACCCGGGAGGCCGGTTCGTTTCCCACGCGCACGATCCGCCCGCGAAGTCACCGGACCATCGGCCCGGGACGTACGCGTCCCTCAAGCAGCGGAGCGGCACCCCGTAGTGGGCGAGCAGCGGCCCCTGGCGGAGAGGGCCGGCCCGCCCGCGAATGGAACCACGCGCGCCCACTGCCCCGCCCGACGCCGTTCACCGCACCCGCCGCGGTCCAGTCCCGCGCCTGGTGGGGTCACGCCTCCCGCCGTCTAGCCCCGCGCCGGCCGGGCCACGCATCCCCCGTCGCCCGGCCTTACGCCGTTCACCGCACCCGCCGCCGTCCAGCCCACGCCTGGTGGGGTCACGCCCGCTGCCGTTCAGCCCCGCGCCCGGTGGGGTCACGCCCGCTGCCGTTCAGCCCCGCGCCCGGCAGGGCCACACGCCCCCGCCGCCGGGCCGACGCCGGTCACCGCACCCGCCGCCGTCAAGCCCCACGCCGGGCAGGGTCATGCACCCCCGCCGTCCATCCCCCCACCGGGCCGGGCCACCCACCCCCCACCCAGCCCCACGCCGGGCAGGGTCATGCACCCCCGCCGTCCATCCCCCCACCTGGCCGGGCCACCCACCCCCACCCAGCCCCACGCCGCTCACCGCACCCCCCGCTCCAACTCCTCCACATACGCGTTGTACGCAGCGACCTGCGCCCGCCGCCCCGTCCGCTCCACCGGGCGCAGCGCCTCCCCCCGAGCCCGCATCTCGGCGGAGCTCACCGCACCCCCGGGCCCGTTCTCGTAGGCCAGCGACACCAGCAACCCCACCCGCTGGGCAAGCTCCAACACCCGTACCGCCCGAGGCGGATACCCCGGCGCCAGTACCTCCCGCCCCCGCTCGGCCCGAGCCCGGTACGCCCCGATCGCCGCCTCCGCCACCGGCCCCGACCCGGCCACGTCCAGCCGCGACAGCACCTCGGTCGCGTCCCGCAAGGCCTCCGCGAGCTCACGCTCGGCCTCGCCCAGCGAGGGAACGTCCGCCGGCGGCGCCTCCCGCACCGGCAGCACATGCCACACCACCTCGACATGCACATCGCCCGCGGGCCCGGCCTCGTACACCTCCGGCACCAGGCCCAGCGCGGCGCCGTGGCAGACCACCGCCTCCTCCGCCTCCAACGCGCGCGTGTTGAACTCCGGCGGCCCGCTCAGCCCCAGCGGATGCCCGGGCGCGGGCAGCGCGACCCGCAGACCGGTGACCCCGAGCGACCGCAGCCGCCCGAGCGCCAGGGTGAGACCGACGGCCGCCGTCTCACCCGGCAGCCCCTCCACCCGGTGCACGGCATCGTCACCGACGATCGCCAGTACGGCGTCGTCCGGCGAGACAAGTCCGGCCAAAAGGCCGTTTCCCCAAGCGGCAAGGCGTCCAGAGCGCGGTTCCGAGAGCATGCCCCCAGCCTAAGGACCGGACCACTGAACGGGAGCAGCCGACCGGTGGCGTAGATTTCATCGAGGGCTGCGCCCAAAAGCGCGCACGCGCCAGCCGAGACGTCGACACCGGTCACACTGCAAGGGGAGACAACGCGCTCATGAGCGATGTTCTGGAGCTTCAGGACGTATCCGTGGTCCGTGAGGACCGGGCTCTGGTGGACCAGGTCAACTGGTCGGTCAAGGAGGGCGAGCGCTGGGTCATCCTCGGCCCCAACGGCGCCGGCAAGACCACGCTCCTGAACCTCGCCTCCAGCTACCTCTACCCCAGCAAGGGCACCGCGACCATCCTCGGCGAGACCCTCGGCAAGCCCGGCACCGACGTCTTCGAACTGCGCCCCCGCATCGGCATGGCCGGCATCGCCATGGCCGACAAGCTCCCCAAGCGCCAGACCGTCCTGGAGACCGTGCTGACGGCGGCGTACGGCATGACCGCGGGCTGGCAGGAGGAGTACGAGGACATCGACGAGCAGCGCGCCCGCGCCTTCCTCGACCGCCTCGGTATGACGGACTACCTGGACCGGAAGTTCGGCACCCTCTCCGAGGGCGAGCGCAAGCGCACCCTCATCGCCCGCGCCCTGATGACCGACCCCGAGCTCCTCCTCCTCGACGAGCCCGCCGCCGGTCTCGACCTCGGCGGCCGCGAGGACCTGGTCCGCCGCCTCGGCCGGCTCGCGCGCGACCCGATCGCTCCCTCGATGCTCATGGTGACCCACCACGTCGAGGAGATCGCCCCCGGCTTCACCCACGTCCTCATGATCCGCCAGGGCAAGGTCCTCGCCGCGGGCCCCCTGGAGCTCGAACTCACCTCCCGCAACCTCTCCATGTGCTTCGGCCTCCCCCTCGTCGTCGAGCAGGTCGGCGAGCGCTGGACCGCGCAGGGCCTGCCACTGTCGTGATCACGTGAAGTACCCGCAAAAACAAGGGTAAGAAGCCCGTTCCCGCTCCATTGCGCCCTGTCCGCGGAGGTACCCGCGGACCTACCATGACCACGTGAACGACATCGACGCATGGGTGTGGTGGCTCGTCGGCGCGGCTGCGCTCGGAATCCCGCTCGTGGTGACCGCGATGCCGGAGTTCGGCATGCTCGCGGTGGGCGCCGTCGCCGCCTCCGTCGCTGCCGGACTCGGCGGTGACATCGTCGTCCAGGTGCTCGTCTTCGTCGTCGTCTCGGTGGCCCTCATCGCCGTCGTACGGCCCATCGCGACCCGGCACCGCTCCCAGCGACCCCAACTCGCCACGGGTATCGACGCGTTGAAGGGCAAGCAGGCTGTTGTCCTGGAGCGCGTCGACAGCGCGGGTGGCCGGATCAAGCTCGCCGGAGAGGTCTGGTCGGCCCGTTCTCTCGACACCGGCCGGGCCTTCGAAGTAGGCCAGGAAGTGGATGTCGTCGACATCGAGGGAGCCACGGCGATCGTCATGTGACCTCGCAGGATGCAACTGAACCGAACGCACCACGAGTTGTACGACGGTCTGACACACTCGACCAGCAAGATCTTCAACAACCATAAGATCTTCCGAGAACGCCGAGGCAGAGAAGGGCACGGGGAGCACGATGGAACCGGTCATCATCGTCTTGATCATCCTGGTGGTGTTGGTCTTCATCGCCCTGATCAAGACGATCCAGGTCATCCCGCAGGCGAGTGCCGCGATCGTGGAGCGGTTCGGCCGCTACACGCGGACACTCAACGCGGGACTCAACATCGTCGTCCCGTTCATCGACACCATCCGCAACCGCATCGACCTGCGCGAACAGGTCGTACCCTTCCCGCCGCAGCCGGTGATCACCCAGGACAACCTGGTCGTCAACATCGACACGGTCATCTACTACCAGGTGACCGACGCCCGGGCCGCGACCTACGAGGTCGCCAGCTACATCCAGGCGATCGAGCAGCTCACCGTCACCACGCTCCGCAACATCATCGGCGGCATGGACCTGGAGCGGACCCTGACCTCCCGCGAGGAGATCAACGCGGCCCTGCGAGGAGTCCTCGACGAGGCCACCGGCAAGTGGGGCATCCGGGTAAACCGCGTCGAACTCAAGGCAATTGAGCCGCCGACCTCCATCCAGGACTCGATGGAGAAGCAGATGCGCGCCGACCGTGACAAGCGCGCCGCGATCCTCACCGCCGAAGGCACGCGCCAGGCCGCCATCCTCACCGCCGAGGGTGAGAAGCAGTCCCAGATCCTGCGCGCCGAGGGTGAGGCCAAGGCGGCCGCCCTGCGCGCGGAAGGCGAAGCCCAGGCGGTCCGCACGGTCTTCGAGGCGATCCACGCCGGAGACCCGGACCAGAAGCTCCTTTCCTACCAGTACCTCCAGATGCTCCCGAAGATCGCCGAAGGCGACGCGAACAAGCTCTGGATCGTCCCCAGCGAAATCGGCGACGCCCTCAAGGGCCTGTCCGGAGCCATGGGCAACTTCGGCAACTTCGGCGGCGGTTCGAGCGGAGGCAACGGCGGCTCGGAACGCCGGGAGACCCCGAAGATCGACTGACCCGGGGATTCCAGTACGACAAAGGGGCCCGCCTTCCCAACGAAGGCGGGCCCCAACGCACTTAGGGGCGCGGGGCTGCATCGACATGCGGCTCCGCCGCGGGGCGCGACAAGCCGCAACACACCCGCATCCGCATCACCACCGAACCCGGCAGATGACTAGGCGGCGGCCTCTCCAGCCAACCACTCCGGCAGAGCGGAGAAGTCCTCGTGCCCCAGCGACAGCAGCATCGCGTCAGCCGGAGTCGGCTCGAACGGCTCCCGCAGCAGCGGCATCCCGGCCTCCGCCGGAGTCCGGTTCGCCTTGCGGTGGTTGTCCTCCGCACAGGAGGCCACCGTGTTCAGCCAGGTGTCCTGACCACCCTGGGACCGCGGCACCACGTGGTCCACGGTCGTCGCCCGCCGTCCGCAGTACGCGCACCTGTGCCGGTCACGCACCAGAACACCCCGCCGGGACCAGGGTGCTTGTCTTCGGAAGGGCACCCGCACATACCTGCACAGCCTGATCACCCGGGGCGCCGGTATGTCGACCGCGGCTCCGCGCATGCGCAGTTCGGGGTGGGACTGCTCGACGACGGCCTTGTCCTGCAGCACCAGAACGACGGCTCGGTTCAACGTCACCGTCGACAGCGGCTCGAAGCTCGCGTTCAGTACCAGCGTGTCCCGCATGTCAGCCCACCTCCCATGTGCACCGTCCCACCCCCTGGCGGGCTTGGGCTTGGATCAACTCTGGCCGGGCACGCCGAGATGGACAACGCAATAAAAAAGTGCCCGCCTCTGATCAATTCCAAGACCAGAGGCGGGCAAACGCACGATGAAGGTCAGTCTTCGGCGGGCACCTCGTACTCGCCGATCAGCTGAGCACGCGCGATCGTGTGAAAACGCAGGTTGAAGCCCACAAAGGCGGGAGAGGCAGCGGAATCCGGCCCGAGCTTCTCCTGGTCCACGGCATACACGGTGAAGACGTACCGGTGCGGCCCGTCCCCGGCCGGCGGAGCGGCCCCACCGAAGTCCTTCGACCCGTAGTCGTTCCGCGCCTGTACGGCACCCTCCGGCAGCCCCTCGAACGTGCCGCTGCCCGCACCGACCGGCAGCTCGGTCACCGAGGCCGGAATGTCGAACACGACCCAGTGCCAGAACCCGCTGCCCGTAGGGGCGTCGGGGTCGTAGCAGGTCACGGCGAAGCTCTTGGTCTCCGGCGGGAAGCCCTCCCAGCGCAGCTGCGGAGAGGTGTTGCCGGCCGCGTAGACCTGAGCGTCCTTGAGCGTGCCGCCCTCCTGCACGTCCTCGCTCGTCACCGTGAACGACGGTACGGGCGGATGGAAGTCATGGGGGAGCGGCCGCCGCTTGAGCTCGGTCACCTCGGTACCTCCTGATCGATTACCGGAATCAGCAGTTCCGAGCCTAGAACCAGTTGCGCTTGCTGCCGACCTCGGACAGCCACTGGTTGAGGTACGCGGCCCAGTCGGTGCTCTGGTAGTCGTGCAGTCCCACCTGGAAGGACCGGAACGTGTCGCTGCCCTCGCTGAACAGCCCCGGCTTCTTGTCCATCTCCAGCACGACGTCCATCGCGTTGCCGTCCGCGACGAAGCTCAACTCGACCTGGTTGAGCCCGCGGTACTGCTGCGGCGGGAAGAACTCGATCTCCTGGTAGAACGGCAGCCGCTGCCGCGTCCCCCGGATGTGGCCGCGCTCCAGGTCCGCGTTCTTGAAGCGGAAGCCCAACTGCATGAAGGCGTCCAGGATCGCCTTCTGCGCCGGCAGCGGGTGCACGCTGATCGGGTCCAGGTCACCGGAGTCGACGGCACGCGCAATCGCCAGCTCGGTGGTCACACCGACGTTCATACCGCGCAGCGGCTGCCCGTCGATCACCGTGATCGGCGTCTCCCACGGGATCTCCAGACCGAACGGGACCGTGTGCACCGCGTTCGGCTGAAGCGTGAAGGCCCCGCCGAGCGAGACCTTCGTGAACTCGATGTCCTGCTTGTACTCCTGGTCGCCGCTCTCGACCTCGACCTTGGCCTGGAGCCCGACCGACAGCCCTTCGATCTCCTGGTCGACGGACCCACCCTGGATCCGCACCTCGCCCTGGACGACACCACCGGGGACGACGTTGACCTCGGTCAGCACCGTCTCCACCGAAGCCCCACCGGCCCCCAGGCTCGCGAGCAGCTTCTTGAACGCCATGTCTCTCCTCTTAGAACGCGCGGATTCCTGATCCCTACAAACGCGATCCGGCCGTGGTCGGTTCCGCGCCCTCACCCTGGCAAGCGGACGAACCCTTGACCACCCCTTGGCACACAGCCGTCTGGACTACGCTCGTACGCCATGATCACGCCCCCGGACCGTACGCCACTGCCACGAGCGTTCTTCGACCGCCCCGTACTGGAAGTCGCCCCCGACCTCCTCGGTCGCACCCTCGTCCGTACGACCCCCGACGGTCCGATCACGGTGCGCCTCACGGAGGTCGAGGCCTACGACGGTCCGAACGACCCCGGCTCCCACGCCTACCGCGGCCGCACCGCCCGCAACGACGTGATGTTCGGTCCGCCCGGCCATGTGTACGTCTACTTCACCTACGGCATGTGGTTCTGCATGAACCTGGTGTGCGGGCCGGAAGGCCGTGCGAGCGCCGTCCTGCTCCGCGCCGGCGAGGTCCTCGAAGGCGCCGAGCTGGCTCGCAAACGTCGACTCTCGGCCCGAAATGACAAGGAACTGGCCAAAGGGCCGGCCCGGCTGGCCACGGCCCTGGGCGTGGACCGGGCCTTGGACGGCACGGACGCGTGTGCCCAGGACGAGACTCCGCTGAAGATGCTCACCGGCACCCCGGTCCCCTCCGACCAGGTACTCCACGGTCCCCGGACCGGGGTGGCCGGCGAAGGAGGCGTCCACCCCTGGAGGTTCTGGGTCGCCGACGACCCGACGGTGAGCCCCTACCGGGCTCATGTCCCGAGGCGGCGCTCAAGTTGACTCGCTCTTGGAAGGTGCGTAACGTGGCCCGAGCCGCTTGAACCGGTTACGGCGATCGCCAGCAGCCGAGAGCGGCCAAACCACTACCTACAACATCCCCTCGGCGGGGGCGATTTCGGCGTGCCCGCACGCCTGAATTCGAACTCGCAGGACTCGATTATGAGTTGCCGAGGGAATCGGCTAACGTAGTGAATGTCGAAAGGCCCCGCCGACAGGGAATCAGGCCCGAAAGGATCTGATAGAGTCGGAAACGCAAGACCGAAGGGAAACTGCCCGGAGGAAAGCCCGAGAGGGTGAGTACAAAGGAAGCGTCCGTTCCTTGAGAACTCAACAGCGTGCCAAAAATCAACGCCAGATATGTTGATACCCCGTCTCCAGCATCTGCTGGGACGAGGTTCCTTTGAAGAAAACACAGCGAGGACGCTGTGAGCGATCGCCTTATTCCGGTGGTCGCTCCGCTCTCGTGATGTGTGCACCCGATTACG
>NZ_JBVHLJ010000002.1:0-543301 GCF_055559055.1 Streptomyces sp. NPDC024687
ACGGATCAACGTGCTGTTCGCGATGCTCCGCGACGGCACCTTCTACGAACCCAGAACCCCACGCCTCGCTTGACGAAAGACATAGAGGCACCCCCGCGCGCCCCGGGAAGCCGCGGCCCTGACCGGATCCGCCAAGCTCTCCCGGACCCTCGGGGACGACATCACCTTCACCTTCGACGCGCATCTAGCCGCCGAGCACCGGATGGAGCCCGCGAAGGCCACCGGAACGTTCCGCTTCAGTCACTACCTCAACGGCGAGGGCGCCTGGGCCAAGGGAAGGATCGACTGTCTGGTGACCGGGGGGAAGGTCGCCGTCGCCACCGGTGTCATCACCGGCAGCGATCTGGCGGGAGCGAAGGGCAAGCGGGTCGGCTTCACCGTGCACGACATGGGGCGACACGACCGGCTGGGCTACAGCTGGGCCGTGAGCAACCCGGTGGAGACCAAGAACCTGCCCAAGTGCGTGAGTTCGGCGCCGTTCGAGCGCGTGAAGAACGGCACCGGCGACTTCCGGGTCCTGCCCTGGCAACCGGACGGCATTTGAAGGGGCCCCCGGTTCAGCGCACGGGGAAGCCGAAGGAGTAGCCCTGCTCCTCGAGCCGGGGCAGGATCTGGCGCAGCGCCTCCACCGTTTGGGAGCGGTCGCCGCCCGCGTCGTGGAACAGGACGGTCGGGCCGCCCGGCAGTTCACGTTCGACCGTGGCGACGATGGCGTCCGTGCCCGGCCGTTCGAAGTCCTTGGAGTCCACGTTCCAGCCCAGCGGACGCATGCCCCGGGAAGCGGCGAGCTTGCGGCTGAAGGGGGTGAAGGCGCCGCCGGGGGCCCGGTAGTACATCGGCCGTACGCCGCCCGAGGCCTGGGTGATCATGCGTTCGGCGTCGAGAATCTGCTGCGACTGGTATGCCTCGGACTTCTTGTCCATGGTGGTGTCGTGGGACACCGAGTGGTCGCACAGCCGGTGTCCGGCGGCGACGACCTGCTTCACCAGGTCAGGGTGGGCCTGCGCCTGCGTTCCCACCATGCAGAACGTGGCCTTGACCCCGTACTCCCGCAACACGTCCAGCACTTGGGGGGTCCACGCCGGGTCGGGTCCGTCGTCGATGGTGATGTTGACGCCGCGTGCTCCCTTGTCCGAGGCGTGCACGATGGTCACATCGACGGGCTTCACCGCACTGGCCGGCTTGGACGCCTTGGGCGGCGTGACCCCTACGGCGCCGGCCTGCGCGGTCCACACGGAGGCACCGGCGGCGAGCATCGTCACCCCGAGCGCCGCCCCGAGCACCTTGCCGTTCCAGCCCCGCCCACCGTGCCGTGCCATGTCCGCCCCGCTTTCCCGCAGTTCCTCGTCAATTCCCCGGTCACTCCGTGACCACCTGACAAGACGAGGAACTGCGGCCACGGGATGCGTCCGTTACGGATCAAGGACAATTCCGGGAGGGTTCACGGACAACCCGGCTGCGGAACACGGTGTCACACCCCCGTGGGAGCGTGAGAGGACGGACAACGGCGCGCGGTCGCCGTGCGCCCCGGACTGAGGGAGGCCGTGTCATGACCGACATCGACACCCAGTTCCTGCGCAGCCTGTTCGACGAGGAAGGCAGCCTGCACACCGCGGGCCGCACCGCCCTGTACCGGCTCTACGGCATCGAAGGCCTGCTGTACGTCGGCATCTCCACCTGCCCGCTCACCCGTATCCGCACCCATCTGCAACAACAGCCCTGGGGCCCCCGCGTCATCGGCGTCCAGATCGACTACCCCGACGACGCCCATGCGGCCGAACGCGAAGCGGTCCACACCGAACGCCCCCTGCACAACGTCGTCTTCAACGGGGCCGCCCCTCCCCCACCACCCGATCGGGCCGCGCGGCTCAGGGCGGAACTCGCCGCGCAACGCAGGCGGTTGGAAGAACTCGAAGCCGCTGTACCCGAGTCCGCCACCCACCTGCGTCTCATACTCCGCGGCATCACCGCGGCACAGGCGAAAGTCGCGAAACTCGCCGGAGAAGCGGAAGAGGCCGAGCCCGCACGACCCCCGGATCCGACCCGCGCCCCCTGATCCTCCACAATGGAGGCCGGAGTTCTAGCGTGCTGGACATGACCTCATATCAATCCCACGGCGAGCGACTGTTCGGGATCAACGGCGTCGAGCTGTGTGTCGAGACCTTCGGAGACCCCGCGGACCCGGCGATCACGCTGGTCGCCGGGGCGGCCGCCTCGATGCTGTGGTGGGACGCCGACCTGTGCGGACAGCTCGCCGCCCGCGGCCGCTTCGTGGTTCGCTACGACCAGCGGGACACCGGCCGGTCGACCTGCTGTCCACCGGGACAGCCGGACTACTCGTCCACGGATCTGGGCCTCGACGTGCTCGGCATCCAGGATGCTCTGGGCATCGAGCGCGCCCATGCGGTCTGCCAGTCGATGTCCGGCGGGATCGGACTCGCCCTCGGTGTCGACCATCCCGACCGGGTCGCTTCGCTGACGTTCGTCTCGACCTCGACCGGTGCCGACGACCTGCCGCCGCCGTCGAGCGACCTGGCCATGGCCGCCGCGCCGGACGTCTCCGACGTGGCCGCGCTCGTGGAGTACGTCGTCGACGGCGCGCGGGCCTACGCCGGCGGCTCGCCGTACTTCGACGAGGCCGCGACCCGGGCGTTGGTCCAGCGGGACGTGGCGCGGGCCAGGAACTACGCGTCGACGTTGGTCAACCACTTCGCCATCCGGTTCGACGGGCCGGCGCACGGCGGCTTCGGCGACATCGTGGCGCCGACGCTCGTGGTCCACGGCGACCGGGACCCCCTGCTGTCGTTGCCGCACGGCGAGGCGCTGCGTGACGCGGTCCCGGGGGCGGAGCTGCTGGTTCTCGAGGGCGCCGGACATGATCTGCCGCGGCCCGTGTGGGACGACTTCGTGTCGGCCCTGGTGCGGCACACGGAAGGAGGTCGCTCATGAACCCGCCGCGGTCGGCACAGTGATCGCCTCTTCGACCGGATCAGCCGTGCCGACGGGCGCCGGGCCCGCCGGGCGCGGCCCTCACCCGGCTCCGGCACCGGTCATGAGGTCTGCCGGGTCCGGTCCGCACGCGGGGCGGACAGCACGGTCCTGTCGACCGTGCCGGCCTCGTCGCTCGCGACGAGTCGCAGGTGAGCGGTGATCTCCTTGCCGTCGTCACGGGGGGTGACGACGACTCTGTCACTGACCGAGTGCACCAGGCGGAGGCCGTGCCCGCCGACGCGGCACCGGTCGGGCGGCTGGACCACGGGAGCGTCGGGCGAGGTGTCGTACAGGCTGATCGACAGCTCGGTTCCGGACACCCGGAGCATCAGCGCACAGGGGCCGGGAGCATGCTGCAAGGCATTGGTGACGAGCTCGCTGACGACGAGTTCGGCGTCCATGACCCTGGACACGGGGACGGCGGGACGGTCGCCGCACGGAGCGTGGGCGAGGACGGCGCGCACATCCCGTCGCGCGTCCACGGCGCGGGGGGTACTCGGGCCCCAGGCTGCGGCATAGCGCAGCCTGGCCTGCTCGTCCGCGTCCAGTTCATCCGCCGCCTGCTTCATAAGCGGGATGACCATGTAGAACTCTTTCGTCGCGTTCACCACTTCGGCCGGTTGCCGCTCTTGCGGCTACCCGGGCGCGCGGGGCGTACGCCAGGTGGTGCGGGTCAGGCCTTCTTCGCGCGGTCGGAACGGACTCGCTGGGCGACGTCGCGCAGCTTGATGTTGTGCTGCTGCGAGATGCGGCGCAGCACGTTGAAGGCGTCGTCCTCGCTCAGCTTGTGGCGTTCCATGAGGATGCCCATGGCCTCGCCGATGGCGTGCCGGGTCTCCATGGCCTCCTCGAGCTGGTCGATGGTGCGGGCGTCGGCGAGGGCGACGGCGGCGTGCGAGGCCAGCAGCCAGCCGGCGGTCTCGATGTCCTTGCCGAAGGCGCCGGGGCGCCGGGAGTACAGGTTCAGGGCGCCGAAGTCCGCGTCGTGGGTGTAGAGCAGTACGCCGGTCATGCTGCCGATACCCAGGTCGCGAGCCGCCGCGGCGAACCGCGGCCAGGACGGTTGCGGCTCGGTGATGTCGGGGATCCGGAAGACACGCTCGCCGTTCACACCGTCGGCCCGGGCGGCGAGATCGAAGCACGGGCCTTCGGCCAGCTCACCCTGCAGCCGGTCCGATGCCTCCACCACCTCGCCGCATGCGGAGAGCGTGACCGCCCGCCCCTTGCGGACCGCCAGGATTCCGGCCGCGTCACAGCCGTCAACCAGTCGCACCGCCGACGCCGCGATCTCGTCCAGCGTCCCCTGCACCGACTCCTGCGCCAGCAACTGCCGCGCGAGCTGAGCCATCGCCTCGGCGAACTCTCGCCACTCCACCGCCACCACCCGCCTCGACCACTGGTGCGGCCACCCTACCGCTGCCCTGCTGTGCGTCTTGGAGTGTGAGTGGCCTCGCCAGTGTGGGTGGCCTCGCCGGAACGCGGCTTCCCCGGCTCGTTGGCTGAACCGGAGAAGCCTGGCCGGTGCGGCCCCCATGGGTGCGCCGCCGCGCCGGCCTGCTCTTCAAGTCCCCACCCCTGACAGTGCTACTCCTGCGCAGTCGGTGCCGTCAGTGCCGGACGCGTACGACGAGCTTGCCGGTGGCGCGGTCGTGCTCCATGTCGTCGTGGGCCTGCGGCACCTGCTCCAGGCCGTCGTAGACACGGTCCACGGGGAAGGCCAGCCGGCCGGCGGCGACCGCGTCGAGGATCTCCTGGAAGGCCTCCCGTGGCAGGTCGGCGGCGTCGCCGAAGTAGCCGGCGAGGCGTACGCCCCGGGGCAGGTACTCGTTCGGGGAGAAGTCCCGCACCGTCCACTGGTTGGAGAGGCTGCCGCCGAAGCAGGCCGTGCCGTGCACGCGTACCGCGCGCAAGGTGTCGGGCAGGGTCGGTGTGCCGACGAGGTCGAGAGCGGCGTCGACGCCGTGCGGGTACAGCTCCCGTACGGCGGGCGCGATCTCGCCGGTGTCGAGCAGGGGGTGGTCGACACCGTGCTCGGCCAGCAGAGCGAGGCGGTCGGCCCGCCGGGTGGTGGACAGGACGGTGGCGCCGCGCCAGGTGGCCAGCGCGGCCGCTGCCAGGCCCACCGAGGAGGTGCCGCCTCGGATCAGCACGGACTGGCCGGGGGTGAGATCCAGGCCGACGGTGAGCGAGCCGTAGGCGGTCTGCACCATCTCCGGCAGGGCGCCCAGCACCTCCCAGGGCAGGTCGGTGTCCACAGGGAGGACCTGGGACAGCGGCACCGAGGTGTACTCGGCGTAGCCGCCGTCGTAGGTGCGCCCCATGTCCCCCATCATCGCGACGACCTTCTGCCCGGGAACCAGTCCGCTGCCCGGCGGGGCCGCGTCGACGGTGCCGGCGGCCTCGATGCCCGGCACCCGGGGGAAGGTGACACCGACGCCCAGACCCAGCCGCAGTTTCAGCTCCGACCGGTTGAGGCCGAACGCCTCGACGCGGATGCGTACCCAGCCGTCCCTTGCGGGCGGGACCGGGAGCGTCGTGAGCCGCAGGTTCTCCACGGGGCCGGGAGCGGAGAGCTGGACGGCGCGCATGGTGTTCGGCGAGGACGTCATGAGCCTGCTTTCTTCCCGGGACCGGGGAGGGCCGGTCGGCGGGTGCGCAAACATGCGGAGGCCGCCGGTTCATTCCCGACTCGCCCCGGATCACCGCCCGGTCGGGACTGCGCGGCGCTGTTCCGGCACTCACGGGACGGAGGTGAGCGATTTCCTGAACACTTGCGCGAGCTGAGTTACGCTCTTCTCTCACTGGGGGTGAACTGGCGTGCATCGAACGTGACTTCGGGGGACTTCTTGTCGGTACAGCGGCCGGCGTCGGCGGACGACGCGACTGCCGCGCTGCGGCAGACCGGTGCGTTACCACTGCGGCTCGGCGACCCGGGGCGCGTCGGCCCCTACGCGCCGGTGGCGCTGCTGGGCAGTGGCGGTATGGGTCGGGTCTACCTGGCGCGTCCCGCGGACGACAGTCCGGGGCTGGTCGCCGTGAAGGTGATCAGGCCGGAGTACGCGGAGGATCCCAGGTTCCGGCGCCGCTTCGAGCGCGAGGCAGCGGTGCACGCCCGCCTGCGGACACCGCACGCACCGCGGCTGTGCGGCACGGGCTTCGAGGACGAGCTGCTGTGGATGGCCACGGAGTACCTCCCGGGCTTCGATCTGGCGGAAGCCGTGAAGGAGTACGGCGCCCTGGAGGCGGCCGCGGTGTGGCGGCTGGTCGCGGAGCTGGGGCAGGCCCTTGCGAGCCTCGCCGTCGAGGAGATCGTGCACCGGGACCTGAAGCCGTCCAACGTGCTGCTGTCCGTCCGGGGCGCCCACGTGATCGACTTCGGTATTTCGAAGGCCGCTGACGCGAGCGCCATCACCGGCACGGGCAACCGGGTCGGCACTCCCGCCTACATGTCGCCCGAGCATCTGAGAGAGGGCCGGTCCGACACGGCGTCGGACGTGTTCTCGCTGGCCGGAACACTGGTCTACGCGACGACGGGACGTGCGCCCTTCGGTGACGGCACAGGGGTCGACGTGATGCACCGGGTGGCGTACGAGGACCCCAATCCCGAGGTCGTCGATGAGATCTCGGCGGCGGACGAGGAGCTCGGCGCCCTGTTGACCGCCTGTCTGGACAAGGAGCCCGCGCGGCGGCCCACCCCGCAGGAGCTGATCGACGCCGCCCGGGCACGTCCCGTAACCTCCGCCTGGCCGGAGCCGCTGGGCGGCGAGGTGCTCGCCCGGCAGCAGGCGTACGAGGCACTGCACCGTCTGCCGGTGGCGGCCATGGACCGGCTACGGTCTCCGGACAACCTCCCCCTGCTCCTGTCCGCGCGTCTGCCCCAGCCTGCTGCTCCTCGTGATGCGCAGCCGCCCGCGAAGGCCGAGGGCACCCCGCCCCCGCCCCCGCCGGCCCCGTCAGGTGCCCCTGCCCGGAGCCGGAGGAGGGCGCTACTCGTCGCCGTCGCGGGCGTCACGGTCTGTGTGGTGGCTGCGACAGCGTTGCTGCTGATGCGTCAGGATCCCCCTGCCGTCGCCTCTCCGAAAGCCGGTGCCACCAGCGCGGACGGCACGGGCTCCGGTGGCGCCTCCAGTGGTTCGGGGTCCCCGAGTACAGGCGGACTGAGCCGCACGAACGTCGACGGCGCCGCGGTGGAGGACCGCGACACCAAGACGGGGACCTCCTCGGCCCAGCCCAGGGTCTCGGGATCCGCCGGCGACCGGGACGACGTCGACGCGCCGCCTCCCGGTGCCGATCCGTCCACCACGCCGTCCCCCACTCCGTCCGCCGACAGCCCGTCGGCCGGAACCGACACCGCTCCCTGGCTCTCGGAGTGCACGTACTACGCCGGCAACGGACGCAGCAGCCTCGGCGACAGCGGCAAACGCGTACAGCAGGTGCAATGCATCCTGACGCAGCGCGGCTACGGCGTCGGAAGCGCCGGTGTGGACGGTGAGTTCGGCTCCGGAACCGAGAGCGCGGTCCGGGCCTTCCAGAACGAGCGGGGCCTCGGCGCCGACGGTGTCGTGGCGCACGACACCTGGGTCGCGCTGCGCAGCGCCGAGTGACGGCCACGGACCGGACGCGTCACGCTCACTCGTCGATGACCGCGCCGAAGTGGGCGCCGTGGGCGCTTCCGCCGAGGGCGGCGGCGCCGTAGGAACGGGAGCCGTCGGCGAGCAGGCCGTCGCCGCTCGCGGGCAGCAGCCACACCGCGCCGTCACCGGCGTTCTCGTCGGGCGCCGCGGCCACCAGCTCGGACCGGCCGTCGCCGTCGGTGTCGATCAGCCGAACCTGGACGCCCCAGCCGTCGCCGGCCTCGGCGGCTCCCGGGATGCCCCGCGTGTTCTGGTCGAAGTGCTGGTACCCGGTAGCGGTCACGCCCTCCCGCGAGCCGCGCAGCAGCGACACCGCGCCCGCCCTCTGTTCGCCGTCCGCGTCCTCGCCGGGCCCGCCCACCGCCAGGTCGGCATAGCCGTCACCGTCGACGTCGGACACCGAGAGGTCGTTGCCCCAGGCGTCGTGCTCCCCGGGCGAGCCGATCAGGCCCGGGGAGTTCTGCGACCACCACTGCGGGGCGGTGCCGGGACCCACCTCGCCGGCGGGCCCTTCCCCACCGCCGTAGTAGACGCCGACCAGACCGCCGGGGGCGTCCGCGTCACCGGCCGACTCGTCCACGCCGCTGCGCTGGCCGACGACGAGGTCGTCGTAGCCGTCGCCGTTGATGTCGCCGGAGGCGGTGCCCAGGCCGCCGTGCAGGTCGCTCCGGTAGCTCAGGCCCTCTTCTCCGCCTGCGTAGAGCGCCGACCAGCCCTTGACGTAGTCGTCGTCGGGGCTGTAGCCGGAGACGACGAGGTCGGCGAAGCCGTCGCCGTCGTAGTCGCCGGTGGTCAGGTAGGCGGCCTGCAGGGTGTGGCCGGTGGAGTGCGGGGTGCCGACCTGGCGCAGGACGCCGGCGTGGTAGGTGAAGACGTGCAGGCCCACCTTCTGGTCCAGAACGACGAGCTGGTCGCCGTAGATGTCCCCGGTGAACCGGGCGGCTGCCACCGAGTGGCCGAACCGGGCGCCCTCGGCGGGCTTGGCGGCGGTGATGGTTCCGGTGCGCCCCGTGTCGAGGCCCTTGGCGGATCCGTAGACGACGGTCACCCGGCCCGCGTCCTCGAGGGTGCCCTCGTCCTCGCCGGGCGTGCCGATGACCGCGTCGTCGTAGCCGTCGCCGTCCAGGTCGCCGCTCGCGACGGCCTGTCCGAAGAGGTCACCGGTCTCCGAGGTGCCGGGCACGCCCTTGGTCGACTGGCTGAGGAGCTGGACCTCGCCCTTGGGCACGGTGTTGTTGGTGCCGATGCCGTTGGGAGCGCCGTACTGGACGGTGACGTATCCGGCGCCCTCCTTGCCGTCGACGGTGCCCTCCGGGACCCCGATGAGGAGGTCGCCGTAGCCGTCGCCGTTGAAGTCGTTGTTGCGGTCGGCGGCGGAGGTGCCGCCGGGGACGCCCGCGAACGCGGTCGGCGCGGCCAGGATGCCCGCTCCCGCCAGCAGCAGGAAGGAGGCCGCCACGACGGCGGCCGAACCTGCGGTACGCCGGGTGGTGCGCGTGGTGATGCTCATCTGGTTCCCCCGTTGGATATTGACGCTCCGTCAGTCGGCTGGTCCGGCCGACTGGTCTTGTCTCAACGCAGGGTTCGACACGACGACCGCGGAACAGGTTGTGGGGGCCTGGCGTCCTGTGACACGCCAGTGACAACCGTTGCCGCACCACAACACCGAAGGGCGGGGGCGGGGTCAGTGCCGGGCGAACTGGACCCCGGTCGACTGCACGACGTCCGGCTTCACGCTGATTCCGTCGATCTCCAGCCGCTCCCCGTAGATGTCGGTGATCCTGATCGCACCACCGCACCCGCTGCCCTTCTCGGAGAGGAAGTAGTTGTAGTCGGTGCGGGGCAACTCGGACCACCCGGCAGAGGTTTGCACTTCCAGCCGGGCCAGCGGGTTGCGGTGGCCGATCGCCTGGATGCCGCACCAGTAGCGGCTCGATCCCGTCTTGTACCGGATCGAGATCGTGTCGGAGGTACTGGGGCTCAGCAGGCTCCACGTGATCGGTGTCTGACCCTGCACGGGGGCGGCGAGTTTCGCGAACGCCTGCGGACTGAGGTCGAGTTGGCCGGGGGCGCAGGGCAGGGGGCACTCGTTGGTGATGCGGACCGTGACGGAGGCACCGCTCGCGGCGCGGACGAGGATGTACGCCCCGCACGCCTTGGACGTCTCGTAGTCGGTGTGGTTCATCGCGGCGGTCATGACGTCGGTCGTGGGGCCGTACAGACAGGCGCCGTTGCCGTCGCCGACGTCGTAGAAGGTGGCCACGCCGTCGTAGGAGACGCCCGGCTTGATCCGTCCGGTCAGCGAGGCCGACGTGGACGTCTTCCGCGCCGGCTGCGTGACCGGCTTCTTCGAGGGGCGGGGCGAGGCGCTGCTGCTCGCGGTGGCCTTGGGGCTGCCGGTGCGGGCCGACGCCGAGGGGGACGCCGTGGTGGGCTCCGACTTCTCGGTCGTCGGGGTCGGCGTGCCACGGGTGCCGGCGACGCGCGTGGCCGCGGCCGGGCCGGCGTCGGTCTCGTGGTCGGGACTGAAGGCGAGGATCAGCGCTGCCACGAGCGCCACGGCGGCGACGGCGGCCGCCGAGACGAAGGCCGTGCGCCCCCTGCCCGACGAAGGGGAACGATGCGAACGAGATGCCACTGGTGCGTCCTTGGTGATCCGTGCGAGCCTCCGGCGGAGGGCCTTGCGACTTGTCAGTCGCCGCCGGGTCCGGAAAGGTTGCCGCCGATTTCGTGGGCCACCGCGTCCCCGGTCGGGTCGAGGCCCGTCATCAGTTCGGCGAAGGCACCGGCCGCGGCCGGGGAGTTGAAGAGGCGGTCGAGGCGGGCGCGGGCCAGGTTGCGCAGGAAGGGTTCGGCGTCGCCCGCGTCGTGCAGGGTGCGGGTGAGCCAGTGGGAGAACTCCTGGTCGTTCCAGACGCGACGCAGACAGCGCGCCGAGTAGGTGCGCAGGCCGGAGTCGTCGCCCCGGACGAAATCGCGTACGGCCCGGGCGAGGAGGTCGGCGTCGTACAGGGCGAGGTTCATGCCCTTGCCGCCCATGGGTGACACGATGTGCGCCGCGTCGCCGACCAGGAAGAGACGGCCGTACTGCATGGGGTCGTGGACGAGGCTGCGGAGCCGGAAGACCTCGCGGTCGGTGATCGGCCCTGAGACGAGGGCGGGGTCGCCGAGCCGGGTGCGCAGGGCGTCCCAGACGCGGTCCGCGGGCCAGGCGCCGGGGTCGTCGTCGGGCGGGCACTGGAGGTAGTAGCGGCTCGCGTGCGGACCGCGGGGGAAGTGGGCGGCAAAGCCCTCTCGGCCGGTTGCCAGGAGGGGGTGGGCAGGGGGCGGGGCGTCGGCCAGGACGGTGAGCCAGCCGATGCCGTGGTCGAAGGCGTACGCCGTCAGCTCGCCGTCCGGGACCGAGGTACGGCTGACGCCGTGATCGCCGTCGCAGCCGGCGACGACGTCGCAGGTGATCGCGTGGAGCGTGCCGTCGGCACCGCGGTAGCGGACGGTCGGGCGATCACCGCTGAGGTCGTGCAGGGAGACCTCGGCGGCCTCGAAGCGCAGGTCGCCGCCGTCGTCGAGGTAGGTCGCGGTGAGCTTCTGCACGAGGATCTGCTGCGGGCACAGGCGGGCCGCGGGACCGTCGGAGCCGTCGCTGTCGGACACGAGGTGGCTGCGGCCGTCCACCCGGAACTCCAGGATGCCGTCGTAGGGGACACCGCCGAGGACCCGGTCCGACAGTCCCCAGGAGTCGAACATGCGGACCGCGCGCGTCTCGACGATGCCGGCGCGCTGGCGTTGCGCCACATGGTCGCGCGAGCGGCGTTCCAGGACGACGCAGTCGATGCCGCTGTGCCGCAGCAGCGTGGCGACGGTCATCCCGGCCGGGCCGGCGCCGATCACGACGACGGTCGTGGATTCGGGAACATCCTGCAACTGACTTGTTCTGACGGCCACTTGGGCACCTCCGGCGGCAGCCTAGCGAGGGCTGCCGCCGGAGGTGCCGGATTCGATCAGCGATGGCAGGTGGTGAGGCCCGGTCGCCAGGGGCAGGCGAGCCCGGCGAAGCCGCCGTTCGCCACGACGTCGACCGTGAGGGTGTCGCCGCCGCGCAGCACCCGCCGGTCCTGGACGAGTCCGTCGGCCCCGTCCCGGATGGTCTCCACCAGCCACCGGCCGGGACCGAGGGACAGGGGCACCTCGGCCGTGCGGGCGGCACCGGCGTAGACCCCGCCCAGGAACCAGCGGTTTCCGCTGCGGCGGGCCAGTACGGCCTCCTGCCCGGGTTCGCCGGCCAGGAGGCGGGTGTCGTCCCAGGCCGCGGGGACCTGGTCGAAGTAGGCCCGGGCGAGCGGCCGGGCCTCGTACGACTCCGGGGTGCCCGCGAACATCTGCAGCCCCGACTCGTAGGCGACGGCGAGGCCGATCTCGGCCGCGTCGGAGTTGGGGCGCAGGCCCACCCGCTGGAAGGCGCCGGGGGTGAAGTCCATGGAGCCGATGACGTTGCGGGTGAAGGGCAGGGTGGTGAGGTGGGCGGCGGTGTTGGTGCGCTTCTCCTCGCCCGCGACGCCCTCCAGGGTCATGACCTGCGGCCAGGTGCGCTGGATGCCCTTGGGGATCGTGGAGCCGTGGAAGTCGACCATGAGGTGGTGGGCGGCCGTCTCCGCGAGGACGGTGTCGTACCACTGGAGCATGGGCTGCGCCTCGGAGTTCATGAAGTCGATCTTGACTCCCTTTACTCCCCACTTCTCCAGGGTGGGCAGCCACCGGGCGCGTTCCTCTGGGGTGTCGAGGTCGCGCTGGTGGATCCAGACGATGATGCCGACGCCCTTGGCGCGGGCGTACCGGACGAGTTCCGGTATCCAGCTGTCGGTCTGCCAGTCGGGGTTCGTGACGTCCCACTCCCCCGGCCGGTAGTACCAGCCGGCGTCGACCGCCTCGTAGGGCCAGTGGCGTTCGGCCGCGTAGTCGACGTACGCCTTCTGCGCGGCGAGGCTCTGACCCGCCGTCCTGCCGCCGGCGAGCCAGGTCCACAGGACGGTGCCGGGACGGATCCAGGACGTGTCGCGGACCTTGGAGGCGGGGGCGAGGTCGTCGGTGAAAGTGGAGCGGGTGACGGTGGCGAGGTCGCCGGTGACCATGGCCCGCCAGGGGGTGGCAAGGGGGCCGTCGGCCGTCACCCGGTCGTCGGCCAGCTCGATGCGGTAGGTGCCGGTGCCCTGGGTGTGGGCGAGGCGGGCGCCGGAGTAGGCGCCGGTGAGGTCGGACTCGGCGAGCAGGGTGTAGCCGCCGGGGGTCGAGAACAGGGCCTGGTCGGAGTACTCGCCGGTGGGGGCGCCCGCGGCGGTGTACGGGGCGAACTGGCCCTCGTTGTCCGCCCGGTAGGTGCCGAGCCACGCGCGCGCGTCGGCCGGGAGGTTGAAGGCGGACGTCTCACCGAGGACGTCACCGGCTCCGGCGGGCAGGACGTAGCGGTAGGCGACACCGTCCGCGGAGGCACGGACGACGAGGTCGAGGCGGGCGCCCGCGGCGGTGGCGAAGGACAGCCGGGTCTCGTTCATCCGGACCCGGCGGTCCAGCCGTTTGCCGGACCTGGTGCGGTAACGCTCCTGCACCGTACGGCTCTTGCGGTGCAGGAAGCGCAGGTCCTTGGACAGGTCGGCCTGTTCGGTGACGATGCCCACGGGTGACGGCTCGATGACGGTACGGCCCTCCCGGGACACGGCGAGGCTCAGCGTGCCCGTGGTGTCGTCGAGGGTGACCTGTGCGCGGGGCGCGTGTGCTCCTGCGGACACGGACCAGGCCCCGTCGCGCAGGTCGTGCTGTTCGGCTTGTGCGGGTGCGGTGGTGAGGAGTGCGGCCGCCAGCGAGGCGCAGAGTGCGGCGACCGCGGTTCTGATCGGAACCGCCATCGGAATCCTCCGTGTTGTGTGGCCTTTACGACAGTCCCCACGCCGGGCCCGGCTCGCTGACGGCGACGGGCGCGATGCTCAGGTCGGGACGGGAGCCGGTGTGGACGAGCACCTCGCGGCCACGCGGCAGGTCGATGGCGAGGGTGCCGTCGCCGAGGTCGTGGGTGCGGGCCGGGGTGCCGTCGTCCAGCACCGCGGTGAGGCGTCCGGTCAGGCCGTGCCGCAGCTTGAGGGGCTCGCCCGCCAAACTCTTGACCCTGATGAACCGGGTGGTCCCCGCCTTGCGGACGGCGCTGACCAGGAAGGCGCCCTGCGTACGGAAGTTGTGCAAGGTGAGATCGGCCCAGGCGGTCGGCACGGCCGGAAAGACGCGAATCACTCCGCCCCAGCTCTGGCAGAACATGTCGTGCAGGGACTGCGAGGCGGACAGCGGGGTCTCGATGACCGGGCCGGCCTCGGTGTAGTGGGTGTTGACCCGGCAGGGGTAACGGGTGGTGGGGTCGAAGAACTTGCGGAGATAGGTGATCGCGGTGTCGCCGTCGCCGGTCATGGCGTACAGCGAGGCGGCACCGGTGTAGCTGTAGCCGCGGTGGGCGCCGGTCAACGCGTGCCAGTGCACGACCGACTTGGTGATCAGGTCGCGGTTCTCGGGCTGGTCCCAGTTGACGAGGTAGAGCGGGTAGACCATCAGCAGGTGCGAGTAGTGGCGGTGGGACTGGGCGTAGGGAGTGTCGGCGCCGATCATGAAGCCGTTGGCGTCGACCGGGTACGGCGTGAGTCTGGCGAGGACCTCCTGCCAGCGCGGGGCCAACTCGTCGTCGATGCCGAGGAGTTCGGCGGAGTCGATGAGGGTCTGGCAGCCCCAGCGAATGAGGGCGAGGTCGTAGTTGGTGTCCTGCGGCGGTACGACGGGGTATTCGGGCGAGAGGGTGCTGGGCAGGTGGAGCTTGCCGTCGCTGCCCGGGGTGAGGAAGTGCAGGTAGTAGTTGATGGCGCGGCGCAGTACGGGGTAGATCGTGTCGCGCAGCAGGGATTCGTCCATGGAGTGGCGGTAGGACAGCCACACGTTGTGCAGGGCCCAGGTGAGGTCGCCGGTCTCGGCTCCGGTGCCCGGCCGGCCGACGCCGCGGTTGGCGAACATGTCGGAGCTGCGGCCGATGCCTGAGCTGTCGGCGCGGTAGGCGGCCGGCACGTTGGCGATCAGCTGTTCCTGGTTCTGGCGCAGGGTGGTGGCCAGGGAGTCGAGCTCGGGGTGGTTGAAGCCGTGGATGAGCCAGTACTCCAGTTGGACGTTGAGGTTCCACCAGACCGCGGGCCAGGGCGTGGGCTCCAGCCAGGGTCCGGAGGTCGCCATGACGGGGCCGCCGGCGCGGCTGGCGGAGGCGACCTTGTAGAGCTGGATCCAGTGGAAGCTCTGCAGACGCCGGTCGGGGAACGACACGAAGCTCTTGCGGTAGAAGGCGTGCCACCAGCGGAGGTGCCGTTCCCTGAGCGCGCTGTAGGACTTCGCGCGGCGGAGGTTGCGCAGCGAGTCGGCCTCGGCGGCGGTGTCGGACGGGTGGCTGTGGCCGACGCTGAGGAGCAGGTCGTTGCCGGTGCGGCGGTGGGCGGTGGCGGTCTGGCCGCCGCCGGTGAGGGGCTGGAGGACCTGTTCGGTGCCGTCGGTGGCGGTCCGTGTGGTCCAGGGCGGGTTGGCGGTGTAGTCGGCGGGCGGGGCCTCGCTGATCTTGCGCGGGCTGATGGCCTCCTCGGGGTGGAAGGTCCAGGTGGCCCGCTCACCGCCGGCGGCCTTCACCCGTACGGCCAGGACCTCGTCGTGGATGAGGGCGGCGAGGGTGAGGGTGCCGGCCGTGGTGGTGACGGTGCCGGTGAGTTCGGCGTTCCACAGGCTCAGCCGCCAGTCGACGGCGGTGATGGTGCCGACCGGTTCGAGGGTGAGATGGCCGACGGGGAGGCGGCAGGTGCCCCAGCCGCTGCCGAACTCGGGGCGGTGGTCCTGGACTCGGCCGTGTTGGACGGTGAAACGGATCTGGTTGGCGCCGGGTTCCTGGTAGATCATGCTGCCGAGTTGGCCGTCACCGAGGAACGGGCCCTCGTACCAGAGGGTGGGCAATCTGGTCCACAGCAGGTCCTGGTCGCGCAGGAAACGGGCCCAGGCGCTGTCGGTGCTCATGGTGTCGCGGAGTTTCCAGGGCCTTTTGGCGCCCCGCTGCGAAGACATCGGTTCTTCGGCGTGGGCCGTACCGGGTAACACGACCGCCGCGGCGCCGCCCAGCGCGGTGCCGAGTACGGCCCTGCGGGGCGGCTGCGCGTGTCTCTCGGGCTGTGAGGTCATCGTCGTCCTCCAGAGCGGGCGGATCCTTGATACATCGGGTGTATCCGGGAACCTAAGAGGCGTCCGTGTACCTGTCAATGGCTCGGCGCCTCACGAATCACGTAACCCATCCGATGTATTGCGACGCGAGCGGGGCCTGAAAGGAGCGTTGACACTCGTCGGGTTCGGCGTCACGGTGAGGGTTCTCGCGCATCGGGCCCGGAGGTCGTGTCTTGGCTGGTTCATCCGCACCGAACTCGGACGCCGAACTCGTCGAACATGTAAGGAAACTTCAGCCCCTCATCCGTTCGCACGCCCTGCGCACGGAACAGGAACGCCGGGTGACGGACGAGGTCGTCGCGGCTCTGACGGACGCCGGGGTCCACCGCATGAACGTCCCTCGCCGGTACGGCGGTTACCAGTCATCGGTGCGCACGCAGATCGACGTGTTGAGCGAGGTCTCGGCGGCGTGCGGGTCGACCGGGTTCACGGCGCTGATCCAAGCCGGGTGCGCGTTCATCGCGGCGCTCTTCCCCGACGAGGCGCAGGATGAGATCTTCACCGACTCCGGCATACGAGTCAGCGGCACTCTCGTCCCGAAGGCGAAGGCCCGTCCGGTGGACGGCGGTTATGTAATCGACGGGACCTCACCGTTCGCCACCGGCTGTCAGGACTCCGACTGGCATCTGCTGACCGCTGTGGCGGACTCCGGTGACGGCCGCCCTCCAGACCTGCTGTGGACGGCCGTTCCGATGACCGACCTCGACGTGCTCGACGACTGGAAGGTCTCCGGTCTGGCCGGGAGCGGCAGCAACAGTGTCGTGGCCCGAGAGGTCCATGTCCCGGCCCACCGTGTGCTGCCGCTGGGACCGTTGCTGGCCGGCTCCTTCCCCTCTCGCCTCAACAGCGCCGACCCTTCTACGGCATGCCCGTCCTCCTGCTGTTCTGCGCCTGGACGGCGGCCGGCGCCCTCGGTCCGGCCAGGGCGACGCTGGCGGACTTCGGTGAGCGCATCCATCGGCGGGGCATCACCTACACGTTCTACGGCCATCAGCACGAAGCCCCCGTGACGCATCTGCAGTTCGCCGAGGCCGCGATGAAGATCTCCTGCGCCGAACTGCTCACCGCCGACTTCGTCTCGCTGATGGACGCCCGGGTCGCCGGCGGCAACTCCTACACGACGGAGGAACGGGCTCGGATCCGGGCCAAGGCCGGCTATGTGGCGCGGCTGTGCAAGGAGGCCGTGGATCTGATCGGTTCCGCGTCCGGCGCGTCCTCGCTGAACCTGGAGGTGCCGGTCCAGCGGGCCGTGCGGGACCTGAACGCCCTGAACCTGCACTCCTTCGTCAACCCCGCCGCCAACCTGGAGCTGTACGGCAGAGTGCTGTCCGGACTGGACGCCGGGACGCCGTTCCTCTGAAGGCCCCAGTAGAACGCGGCCGGCGCGCATCCGGCGGTGGCGAGGGCGAGTTGCTAGACCTCTGTGCCCGAGAGTCGCTCAGCCGTTCGCCAGGAGCTCCAGCGTGTCGATCACGCGGTTCGAGAAGCCCCACTCATTGTCGTACCAGGCGACGACCTTCACGTGACGGCCCTCCACGCGGGTGAGGGCCGAGTCGAAGATCGACGAGGCGGGGTTGCCCGTGATGTCCGAGGAGACGAGCGGGTCCTCCGAGTACTCCAGGATGCCGGCGAGGGGGCCCTCGGCCGCGGAGCGGTACGCGGCGAGCACGTCCTCGCGGGTGACGTCGCGGGCGACGGTCGTGTTGAGCTCGACGATGGAGCCGACCGGAACCGGGACCCGGATCGAGTCGCCGGACAGCTTGCCGTCCAGATTCGGCAGCACGAGGCCGATCGCCTTGGCGGCTCCTGTCGTGGTGGGCACGATGTTGACACCGGCGGCGCGGGCGCGGCGGGCGTCGCGGTGCGGGCCGTCCTGGAGGTTCTGCTCCTGTGTGTAGGCGTGCACCGTGGTCATGAAGCCGTGCTCGATGCCGGCGAGCTCGTCGAGGACCGACGCCAGCGGGGCGAGCGCGTTGGTCGTGCAGGAGGCGTTGGAGACGATCGTGTGCACGTCCGGGTCGTAGGCGTCGGTGTTGACGCCGTACGCGAGGGTGACGTCCGCGCCGTCCGAGGGCGCGCTGACCAGGACCTTCCGCGCGCCGGCGTCGAGGTGGGCGCGGGCCGCCTTCGCCGACGTGAACCGGCCGGTGGCCTCCAGCACCAGGTCGACGCCGAGCTCGGCCCAGGGAAGCTGCGCAGGTTCGCGCTCGGCGAGCACGGTGATGCGGCGGCCGTCGACGACCAGGGTGTTCCCGTCGACGGTCACCGGACGGCCCAGGCGGCCGGCCGTGCTGTCGTAGGCGAGCAGCCTCGCGAGGGTGGCGGGTTCGGTGAGGTCGTTGACCGCGACGATCTCCAGGGCGCTGTCGCGTTCGAGGAGCGCGCGCAGCACATTGCGTCCGATGCGGCCGAATCCGTTGATGGCGATGCGAGTCATGAATGGTGTCCCGTGTCCGATGTCGACTTCCTACGCCCACCAGGCTCGCGCGCGGCCTCCACCGGTGACAGTGGCGCGATCGCCACGGTTCAAAAGGATCGCGCCAAGGGCGGTGCGGACGCGGGGACGCTACTCGCCCCGGGCGAAAGTGCGCCGGTACTCGCTCGGCGTCGTCCCCAGGATCCGCTGGAAGTGCGTCCGCAGATTCGCGCCCGTCCCGAGGCCGACGTCGGTGGCGATCTGCTCGACACTCCGCTCCGACCGCTCCAGCAGCTCGCGGGCCATGTCGATGCGGGCCCGCATGACCCACTGCATCGGCGTGTACCCGGTCTCCTCGACGAAGCGGCGTGAGAACGTGCGCGGCGACACCGCGGCCTGCCGCGCCAGGACGTCGAGGGTGAGGGGCTGGTCGAGCCGGTGCAGGGCCCACTCCCGGGTGGCGGCGAAGCGCTCACCGAGTGGCTCGGGCACGCTGCGCGGCACGTACTGCGCCTGACCGCCGCTGCGGTAGGGGGCCGCGACCAGGCGCCGGGCCGCGTGGTTGGACGCGGCGACGCCGAGGTCGCCGCGCAGGATGTGCAGACACAGGTCGATGCCGGAGGCGGCGCCGGCCGACGTCAGCACGCTGCCCTCGTCGACGAACAGCACGTTCTCGTCGACGCGGACGAGGGGATGCCTCGCCGCGAGCGCTCTCGTGTAGTGCCAGTGGGTCGTGGCGCGCCGCCCGTCGAGCAGGCCGGTCGCGGCCAGTGCGAAGGCGCCGGTCGAGATGGCGGCGAGCCGGGCACCCCTGCCGTGAGCGGCGACCAGGGCCTGGACGACGGACGGCGGCGGGTCCTCGCGGTCCGGGAACCGGTAGCCGGGGATGAAGACGAGGTCCGCCCACGCGAGCGCCTCCAGACCGTGGGCGACGTGGTACGACAACCCGTCCCCACCGCTCACGAGCCCCGGGGCCGCGCCGCACAGCCGTACCTCGTACGGCATGCTCGCGCGCGTGGTGAACACCTGCGCGGGGATGCCGACGTCCAGGGGCTTCGCGCCTTCGAGGACGAGAACGGCGACGCGGCGAAGGCGGGAGGCTGACACGGGGACAGGCTACGCAGAGGTCAGGCGTCCTCGACGGTGGCGGTGACGGGCGTGCCGATCTCGACCGTGCGGCTGACCGTGCACAGGCGGTCGTGGGAGGTCTTCACCGCCCTGGGCAGGATCGTGCGGGCCCGGTCGGCGCCCTCGCCGTCGGGGAAGGCCACGGTGAAGGTGACCGCGAGGTCGGTCAGCCGGTTGCCGAGTTCGTCGTCGACCTTGTTGCCGCTCACCTCGACGGTGAAGGAGCTCGGCTCGGCGTGGCGGCTGGTGGCGAGGGCGACGTCGACCGCCGTGCAGCCGCCGAGCGCGGCGAGAAGCAGTTCGACCGGGGTGAACTCGGCGTCGGAGCCGGTGCCGAAACTGATCGTGCCGCCTCGGGTGTTGGTGGCGACGAAGTGGCCGGTACTGGTGCGTTCGACGGTGACGGACCGCGCGGAGTTTTCGCTCATGCCGAGGACATTAGCCGGGGGTGCCGAGCGGTGCCGTCAGCGCCTCCGTCAGGCGCCGGACGGCAGTCAGGTCGGGCAGGCCGCGCAGCTTGGCCACGGCCTCGCGACTCCCGAACGCGCGCTGCTCGGCGGTCACCGCCGGGTCGACCGCGCATTCGGCCTGTACGTACACGTAGTTGAGGTCCGTCGCGAACAGCATCGAGAAGGAGTCCGGGCCCTTGACCACCGCGCGGCCTCCGGCGTCCCGGTAGGCGCGCACCAGGCGCCGTGCCTCCTCGGCGTCGAAGCGGTTGCCGCCCGACCACACGTACACGGCACGGGCCAGTTCGCGCTCCGCCGAGACGGGCCCGGCGTTGTCCCAGTCGAGCAGGACCGGTCCGTCCGGGCCGACCAGGACGTTCTGCGGCCGCATGTCGAGATGGGACGTCACCACCTCACCGGAGGACGACGGCGAGACGTACCGGGCCAGCTCGACGGCGGTCGTGGCGACGAACCGGCCCAGTTCCCCCGCCCAGGGCAGGCCGGCCCGCTCCACCTTCCCGAGCAGTTCGGCCCAGGCGGACGCCGGGTTGCAGCGCTCGTACCAGGCGCTCGGAGTGCCGCTCGCGCCCTGACCGGCCCTGTGCAGAAGGGCGAGCGTACGGCCGCACCAGCTCAGGATCTCCGGGTCCGACGGGTCGGCCGCAGTGCCGTCGACCCAGTCGTACAGCTTCACGTAGGAACCCCCGGGGAGCCGTACGACGTGGGCGCCGGTGCGGTCGGGCAGGAGACGCGGTGCGGAGATGCCCAGCATCCCGGCCGCGTCGCGCAGTGCGGACTCGGCGCCGACGTCCGGCTCGTCCTTCTCGAAGAGCAGTTCCTTCACCGCCCACGCGGTGCCGTTCCCGGACAGCTTCCAGATCTGTCCCAGGGCACCGCGGGCGACGGGCGTCATCGTCCACTCTCCCGGGCCGAGCGCGTAAGCCTGCGCGATGAAGTCACTCGTGTTCCGCATGCAACCCCCCGCTACCGCCCCCCTGTTGACGAGAGCCTATCCGCAGCAACCCGAACCGTTCTCCAGACGGCAGAAGCACGACGCCTGCACCGGTACGTCGGCCAGCGCGGCGGCGACCCGCAGTTGCTGGGCGATGATGCGGGCCTCTCCTTCCTTCCCCCCGCGGACCAGGCACTCGTGGAGGCCGTGCAGCGCCCACACGTTGCCCGGGTGCTGGAGCGGGCGCGGGAGGGTGTCGTCGAGACCGAGGTCGGCGCGGTAGACGGCCTCGGCCTCGGTGACGCGACCCTGTTCGAGCAGGAGGGCGCCGTAGGCGTGCCGAGTCGGCTGCATCCAGCCCCAGGGCTCGTCGTAGGGGAGGTTGTCGTCCAGCTCGACCGATCGCTCCAGGGCCGCGAAGGCGGTGTCGAACTCGCCCTTGCGGTAGGCGAGTTCACCGTCCAGCATCGCCGAGGCGACGGCCAGGATGTCGGCGCACGTGTTGTTGAAGAGCATGCGGGTCTCGGGGACCTCGCCGACCGCCTCGTGGAACAGGGCGCGTTCGCCCTCCGCCTCCGTGATGCGGCCGAGGGCGGACCAGGCGACACCGCGGGCGTAGTGAAGCATCGCGGTCGTCACGCAGTACAGGCGGGGGTCGGCGGGCAGGGGGAGGTCCAGGATCTCCGCCCAGCGGCCGAAGCGGATCAGGACGTGGACGCGCATCGCGCGGAAGCCCTCCAGCCAGTCGGCCATGGGCGGGCTCTCCACCCGCAGCAGCTCCTCCGGGATCGACTCCTCCAGCTGGGCGGCGGTCTCCAGAGCGGTCTGCGACTGGCCCAGGAACATCGCGCCGTAGATCTTGAAGTGGTAGTTGTGCGAGCGGTAGAGCGTGTAGAAGTTCAGCGCTCCGGCCCGGGCGAGGTCCTTCTCGTCGGCGGCGATCGCGGCGCTGTTGTCCGTCACCACCCGCCGGTAGTCGCCGCACAGCACCTCCAGGTGCGAGGGCATGTGCAGCAGGTGTCCGGCGTCGGGCACCAGACCACGCAGCCGGTCCGCGACGGGCAGGGCCAGTTCGGGCGTGGGCGACATCTCCATGAGGTGGACGTACAGGTGCAGGACGCCCGGGTGGCTGCGACCGGAGGCGCCGGCGAGCGCCCCTTCCAGGACGGCCCGTGCCTCGCGGGTGCGAGCGCCGGCGGCGGGTTCGCCGGTGCGCAGGTCCCACAGCTGCCAGGGCGTGAGGTTCATCAGCGCGTCCGCGTACGTCGCGGCCACGTCCGCGTCGTCCGGGGCGAGTTCATGGACGGCGGCCATGCTGTCGGCGTACGGCACGTTCCACACCGCGCAGTCCTGGGCGGGCTCGGCCTGCGGGTAGCGGGAGCGCAGGGCGCCGATCAGAGCCCGCTCGACCGCGGTGGCCCGGGTGGCCGCCTTGTGGTGCGCGGCCTCGACGGCCGCATGGGTGCGCTCGACGGTCCGGGCCAGGTCCCGGTCGTCGAAGGACTCCCAGGGCTTGTTGTAGTTGGGGCCGAGCGCGTAGGCGATGCCCCAGTGGGCCATCGCGCAGTCCGGGTCGGCGGCGGCCGCCTTCTCGAAGCAGGCCACGGCCTCCTCGTGATGAAAGGCGTACGTCCACACCAGGCCGCGGTCGAACCAGAGTTGGGCCTCGGCGGAGTCGGTGGTGACGGGACGGCCGTGAGAGCCGAGGTCGTAGTACTCCATGCACGGCGATTCTGCCCGAAGAAGGGCCAGTCGGCCGCGTGGGAGCCGGTTCGTCGCCCGAACGAACGCAGGTGCCGGAGAGAGGACCTTGTGAAGCGGTCAGTTCTCTCTCCGGCACCTGTCGGGCGGTGCTAAGCCGTCACACACGGAAGATCTCGAGGAAGCTGCTCCAGAAGCCCTTCTTGGCCGGCTTCTGCGACACGGGTGCGGGCGCGGGCGCGTGGACACGCGCCGCCTGCTGGGGCTGCTGGACGACGGTCGGGCGGGGCGCGGTGGGCACGCCGTACGCCGATGCCATCCGGGTGGCCGGGGTGGGGGTGAACCGCACGGGGAGGGCGGCCAGGGCGCGGTGGAAGGGGCCGGGGCGCCAGTGCAGTTCCTGGGCCGGGACGCTCAGGACCAGGTCGGGCAGCGCGTTGAGGATCAGCTCGATGGCGGTGACCGCGATGACCTGGGCCGGGCTCTTGGCCGGGCAGGCGTGCGGGCCCGCACCCCAGGCGAGGTGGGCGCCACGGCTGTGGGCCTGGCCCGACGAGGCGAGCGCGGGGTCGCTGTTGGCTCCGGCGAAGCTGATGACCAGCGGGGAGTTCGCCTGAACCACCACTCCGCCGAGGTCGACGTCCTGGAGCGGGAAGTGCGTCGCGTAGTTGGCGATGGGCGGGTTGTTGAGCAGGACGTGGTCGAGGGCGTCCTCGATCTGCATGCTCGGCCCGTCCTCGCCGTCCCGGTCCAGGAGCAGGAGCAGGGCGTTGGCGATGAGGTTGCGCTCGGGCTCCACGCCGGCGCCGACCAGCATCACCAGCTGGTCCTTGAGCTCCTCGTCGCTGAGGCCGGCGGGGTGCTGGACCAGCCAGGAGGTGATGTCGTCACCGGGTTCGCGGCGCTTGAGGGAGACCAGCTCCATGAAGCAGGCGGTGAGTTCGTCGCTGGCCTTCAACGCGTCCTTGCCGTCGAACATGTCGGCCATCGCGCTGGTGACGCGGTCGCCGATGGCGGCGGGGCAGCCGAAGAGCTTGTTGATCATCAGCAGCGGCAGCAGCTTGGCGTAGTCGTTGATGAGGTCCGCCCGGCCCCGCTCGCTGAACTGGTCGATGAGGTAGGCGGCGATCGGCTCGACGTCGCGGCGGATGCGGGTGACGTTGAGGCGGTCGAGGCTCTCGGTGACCGCCTTGCGCAGCCTGAGGTGCTGGGCGCCGTCGGTGAACAGGCAGTTGGGCCGGTACGCCATCATCGGCAGGACGGGGCTGTCGAGGGGGACCCGGCCGTCGTTGAGGGCGGTCCAGCGGCGACCGTCGCGCGCGAACAGGTTGGGGTTCTGCAGTACGCGCAGGGCGGTCTCGTGGTCGACGACGAGGGTGGCGTCGACACCGGGGGCGAGTTCGACCGGGCCGGCGGGGCCGTGGGCCCGGAGGTAGTCGTAGACCTTCTGCGGGTCGGCCGCGAAGGAGCCGTCGTACATGGGGCATCTGGCCGCACCGGTGGCGGCCGTGTCGTGAACGTCCATGTGTGTCCTTTGGTGGCCCGGACCGTGCGGTCCGGGCGGGGGGTGGTGGTTCAGGCGGCGCGGTCGAGCAGGTGACGCACGAGGGCGATCAGGGCGCGGGCGGAGGAGCGCTGATCGCGGGCGTCGCAGTAGATGACGGGAGTGTCCGGAAGCAGGTCGAGGGCTTCACGGATCTCCTCCTCCTCGAAGTGGCTGGTCTGCGAGAAGGTGTTGACGGCGATCGCGTACTCGAGGCCGTACTCGTCGATCAGGTCGATGACCGGGAACGTCTCCTCCAGCCGCGAGGGATCGACCAGGAGCAGGGCACCGAGCGCGCCGCGGGCCATGTCCTCCCACAGCTGCATGAAGCGCTGCTGTCCGGGGGTGCCGAACAGGTACAGCACCAGCTCGTCGCTCAGCGTCAGCCGGCCGAAGTCCAGCGCCACGGTGGTGGTCGCCTTCTCGGGCGCCCCGCGCAGGTCGTCGACGTGCATGGACGCCTGGGTCATCTTCTCCTCGGTACGCAGAGGAGTGATCTCCGACAGGGACCCGATGAAGGTCGTCTTGCCCACGGCGAAGTGTCCGACCACCAGGATCTTCGCGGCGGTGGTCACGTCGGCGGAGACGTAGATGGAGCCGTTCGCCCCGGGGTCAGCCGATGTTGAGGGTTTCGAGTCCATGCAGAACCTTCTCGAGTATCGCTCGGGGGACGTGCTGGGCGGGGGCCGGTTCAGCGCGGCGCAGGAGGTGCCCCTGTTCGAATAAATCGGACAGCAGCAGTCGGGCCACGCCGACGGGCAGACCCAGATGACCGGCGACTTCGGCGACCGAGAGGTAGCCGCCCGAACACAGCTCCCAGATGGCCCGTACCTCGGGTCCGGCCCCGAGCGGCAGGGTCCGGTCGGGGGCCAGGCACACCAGGGTGTGCAGGGCCAGGTCGTCGTCGGAGGGGAGACGGCGGCCGCCCGTGATGACGTAGGAGCGGACGAAGTCGCTGGTTACCGGAGCGTCCTCGCCTGGCCAGGTCATGCGTCTGCGCCGGTGTGCTGGCGCGGGGTCGCGCTCATCGCCTTGGTGAGCGCGCCCACCGTCTTCTGCATCCTGATCGACATGGCCTCCATGTCGACGTCCAGGGCGGTCGAGACGGCGAGGTAGGAGCCGCTGCCCCCGGCGATGAGGAAGATCCATCCGCCGTCGAACTCGATCAGTGTCTGCTTCCACAGGCCCTTGCCGCCGCCCACGAAGGGGGCCACGCTGCGGCACAGGGACTGCAGCGAGCTCATCGCGGCGGCGTTGCGCTCGGCGTCGTCACGGACGATGCCGTCGGACCGCTGCATCAGCAGACCGTCCGCCGAGACGAGGATGGCGTGGCGGGCTCCGCGTACCTCGAGCACGTCGTTCAGCACCCACGACAGGTCGGGATTCACTGGTTCTGAGGTCCTTCCGTATTGTCCGAGTCCCGCCCGAGCAGGGTTCCGCGAGCGAATGCCTTGAGCCGTGAGGCGGTCTCCTCGCCGGCCGCGTCCAGGTCGGGCACCTCGGCCCTGGGCGTGGTGACCATGGAGACGGCGCCGTTGCGGCGGCGACGGCGCTTGGGCAGGCCGCCGGCCGTCTGTCCGACGACGAGGGAGGCGACCGGGGTCGGCTTGGCCGCCACGGGCTCCCCCTCCTGGTCGTCGAGTTCGACGGGCGCGGGTGCGGGCACGTCCGCCGTCAGGAGGTTCTCGGGCACCCGGATCACGGCACGCACACCGCCGTAGGGGGAGACCGCGTCGACGGAGACGTGGAACCCGTAGTGGGCGGCGAGCTTCCCGGAGAGGGCGAAGCCGAACTTGGGCGGGTCGCCGAGGCTCGTGATGTCCACGGATCCGCCGGTGGTCAGCAGGGACGCGGCGCGGGCCTTGGTCTCCTGGTCCATGCCGAGACCGGCGTCGTCGACGATCAGGCAGATCCCGGTGGGGACGGCCTGGATGTTGATCTCGACGGGGGTGCCGGGGGCGCTGTACTTGGTGGCGTTGTCCAGCAGTTCGGCCAGGACCATGGCGACCGGTTCGACCGCGCGGCTGGTGATCGCGACGTTGGCCTGCGAGTGGACCTTGACCCGCTCGAAGTCGCGGATCCGCCCCTGGGCGCTGCGGGCGACGTCGTACACCGATGCGTCCCGGTCACGCCGGCCGAGCCAGCCGCCACAGAGCACCGAGATGCCCTTGGTACGGCGGCTGAACTGGCTGCCGGTGTGGTCGACCAGCATCAGGTCGGCGAGGACCGCGTGGTCGTCGCCGTACTTCTGCTGGAGTCCGTCGAGCAGGGACAGCTGCTCCTCGGCCAGGGTCGCCAGGGTGCCCACGGCCGACTTCAGGGTCGCCTTGGTCGCCGACTCGGCGTCTTTGCGCACCTCTTCCAGATCCGCGGCGTGCCGTGCGCTCACCGACGAGTAGGTCGTCTGGAGCTCGGCGAGCTGACCTCGCACACTCGCCATGTCGCCGTGCAGTTTGTTGTTGTTCGCGCGGAGCTGGATGTTGGTTCTCCGTGCGCGCATCACTGCGAAAACCGCAGCGATGAGTACCACGAGCAGGACCCACAGGAGTGGATCTTCGAACAATGACGTCATGAGACTCTCTTCAAGTCGCCTCGCGTCGGGAGACTGACCGTGCATGGGACCCCGGACATGCCCGTCGCCGTACGGCGCGGACGTCACCGGCGGACCAACCGTCACTCCTTCACGATGGGGCCGTTTTGGCTGTCCCCGTACGCGCGTATGACGCGTCATCAGCCTACTGAAAAGTGTAATGATCTTATCAGCCGTCACGGTGTCAACAGGCGCACCAGGCACCACACTTGAGGACTCTCCATAAAGATCCCGCAAAGGACTCGTCCAGGCCGGGCGGGGGTGGTGGTCGCTGTGGCGGCGGTCCGCAGGGGATCCCCCTGTTCCGGCCGCTCGTTCATGATCGACGGCCGCAGCCTACCAAGCCCCTGAGAACGCTTTCTCTCGCTCACGCAAAAACTCGTTTGCGACCGCCGCGCCCGCCCCCGACCCTTGCCTCATGCCCTATCTCCTGCGCGCTGCCGCGCCCACCGACGCGCCGGCCGTCACCGAACTGCTCAACGAGATCGACCGGATCGAGATCGGGCGGCCCGAGACGGATCTGCACACGGTGGAGTCCGATCTGGGGCACCCCGAGACCGATCTCGAGCGCGACTCCTGGCTGGCCTTCGACGGACCGCGTCTGGTGGCGTACGCCCTGGTGTGGGACGACTCCAAGGGCGAGCGCATCAACGCCGACCACTATGTGCTCCCGGACCATCAGCAGGCCGGTGAACTCCTCCTGGAGGCGGTCGAGACCAGGGCGCTGGAGAAGGCCCGGGCGAACGGCGCCTCCCGGGCCGTGCTCCATCTGCACCTCAACGCGGCACCCACGACCGACCTCGCGCTGATACGGTCGCGCGGGTGGTCGGTCGTACGCCGCTACCACGTGCTGGAGCGGGCGCTGCGGTCCGGCGAGGACCTGCCGCCCGAGCCGCCCGCGGGCGTACGGGTGCGGGACTGCTCCGACGAAGCGGACCGGAAGCAGGCGTACGCCCTCGACCAGGCCGCCTTCGCCGAGCACTTCGACTTCCAACCGCGCCCGTACGAGCAGTGGCTGGCCGACATCCACGCCGACCGGCTCGACTGGTCCCTGGTGTGGCTGGTCGCCACCGAGGATCTCGGGGACGTCGGTTTCCTGATCGCCCGCGACGACCGCGAGGCCATGGGGTGGATCCGCAGCGTCGGAGTCGTCCGCGAGGCCCGCGGCCGGGGCCTCGGAGGGCTGCTGCTGCGGCAGGCCTTCGCGGCGTTCGCGGCCCGGGGGCGGGACACCGTCGGACTCGGCGTGGACACCGAGAACACCACCGGCGCCCCCGCGTTGTACGCGCGCAACGGAATGTCGGTCCATTACGCCGTCGACACCTGGGAAATCGTGGTGAGTTGACATCTGGATGGCCGCGGGAAATCGCTATTGATTCCTGCCGTGCAGCAATGCGCAGACGAAGTTCTCCTGAAGGGCGCGCATTCTTTGCAGCTGTTCCGCGTCGGAGGACCGGGTGATCTGAGCGGTGACCGAGAAGGTCAGTGAACGGCGCCCGTCCGGGGTGGCCGCGATCAATTGGGTATATCCGAGCGTGTTGCCGGTGTGCCCGAGGACGACACCGCAGCGCGTCTCGTACCGGAAGAGGGCCAGGCCCGCGGAGTTGCGTCCCGGTCCGGCGGGTTCGGACGCGCCGCCCTCGACCCATCGCCGTTGCTGTTCCACGACCGGCCCGCCGTACAGCCGTCCGCCGGCGTAGTTCCCGATGAAGCGGGTCATGTCGGCCGGCGTGGAGACGATGCCCCCGGAGGCCCAGACGCCCGACATGCCGATGACCTCGCTGACGTCCTCCGGGGTCGCGGGCCGGCTCACGTCGTAGCCGTGCAGATAGGGCTTCGGCATCCGATTGCCCTGCGGCAGGCTGGTGGAGTGCAGCCCGAGCGGCTCCTGGACGATTTCCCGCAGGAGTTCCTCGTACGGCCTGTGGGTCGCCGCCTGGGCCATGAGCGCTACGGCGATGTTGTCCGAGTTGGAGTAGCGGTACTGCGTGCCCGGCTTGAAGAGCAGGGGCTGGTCGGCGACGTAGTCGAGCAGACGCTGGGAGTCGAAGTGGTGGAGGGGGTCGGCCCGCAGCTGGTCGAGGAACCCGTCGCTCCGGGAGTAGTCGGGCAGACCGCTGGTGTGGTTGAGGAGTTGACGGAGCGTCACGGACGCCCATGTGTCGGGAAGTTGGGGAAGCCGCTCGCCCAGCGTGTCGTCCAGGTGCAGAGCGCGCCGGTCGACCAGGGTCAGGGCCACCGCCCCGCTGAAGGCCTTGGCCGTGCTCGCGATGCGCATGTGGTCGTCGGGACCGGGCCGGCGGTCCGTGCCGACCTCGGCGGCGCCGGCGCGCACGACTCTCGTCCCCTTCTCGGTCCGCAGGACGGCGATGGCTCCGGGCGGGCCTCCCGAGCGGCGCACGAAGTCGTCGAGCTGACGCTGAAGCGACTGGTCATCCGATGGATCGGCGCCGGCACCGGCCGTCGTCGGGGCCAGTGCGGCGAGGCAGACCGCCAGGACGGATGCCGCTCGCAGGCGGGGTCGGCGTAGAGACATGGGGGCTCCCGGAGCTGGGACGTCCTGGCCCGTCAGGCCGCGCCGGGAGCCACGGTCCCCTGCTTCCCGGACTGCCGCACATGGACCAGTGGCGGGGCCACGGAGTGGTGCCGTGAATTCACCCCGCCGGGATCAGCGGCCGCCCGTGTTCAGCTTGGTTTGAGGATACAACGACCTTTCCCGAGGCGGTCGCGGGGTAGGGTCCGAATTCGGTTTCCCAGACCAAGAGTAACCACGTCGATTTCGAGGTGCATGTCAGCAGTCGAGTGGCTGTCCGCCGGTGGAACCGCGCGGCGGACAGCCACTCCGCTTGTCATTCGTGCCGGTTGATCACATCGAGCGGCGGCTGGTACGTCGTAGGAGGACGAAACCGGAGATCAGGAGAATCGCGCCGAGTGCGGCCGGCCACAGCTGAGTGCCGGTCTCGGCGAGGCTGCTCTGGTTGCCCTGGGGTTCGGGCTGTGCGGCGACCGGGGGCTGGGCGACGGCAGCGGGGGCGTCGGTGGCGGTGTCGTCCTGGGGAGCGGGCTGGGTCGCCTGGTTGTTGCCGGTTCCGGTCGCGGTGCCCGTCCCGTTGCCGCTGCCGGTCTCGTTCTTGGGCGACGGGGCGGTCGTGCTGTGGGCGGTGGGTGAGCTGTAGGTCTTGGGCTCGTTGTCGGCCGGGGCGGTCGTCGGGCCGCCTGCGGGGGCTTCGGCGGTCTGCGTCGGCTGCTGCTGCGGCTCGTCGTTGTTTCCGGGGTTGTCCTCGGAGCCGTTGTCGCCGCCGTTGCCGTTGTCGTTCCCGTTCTCGTTCCCGTTGCCCGGGTTCTGGCTGGCGCCGGGGTCCGGGGCGGAGCCGCCACCGTTGTCGCCGTCACCGTTGTCGCCGCCGCCGTTGCCCGGGTCGTCCTGGCCCGTGCCCGCGCCGCACTGACGGCCGTCGTTGATGCAGCCGACCATCTCGTTCATCAGGTCCTCGTCGAAGACGTTGATGAAGTCGCCGTGGTCGGTGACGGGCTTGTGGAGCTGCTCCGGGAAGGAGTCGACCGCGAACAGCGGGGTCGTACGGCCGCCGTCGTTCAGGCTCGGCGCGTCGACGTCGTAGACGATCCGCTGGACCAGCTGCGGGATGGCCTCGAAGCCCTGCGGGCAGGTGCCGTCGTTCTGGGCGAACGCCACGTGGGTGCGGTGGTTGGCGCTGTCGATGTTGCGACCGTCCCAGCAGCTCTGGAACTTGAAGGTGCGCACCACGTCACTGCCCTGCGGGCACAGCGGGTACTTGTCCTTGAGCTGCCGGTCCTCGAACCCGGTGCAGCTCCAGGACGCGTTGGCGTTGGCGGTGCCGTTGACGAAGGCCTTGGCGTCGCCGGTGATGACGCGCAGCAGCCGCGGCATCGCGGTGACCTTGCTGCGCGGGTTGCCCACGAATGTCAGCGTCACCTCCTTGGGGGTGACGATCTCACCGGCGTTGCCCTCGACGCCGCCGCCGGGCGAGTTGGCGTCCTGCTCCTGCGTTCCGTTCTGGAGCCGGATCACGGGCCAGTAGTACGTCGACTTGTCGCCCTGGTCGACGCAGCTCGTCTCGGCGTTCGCCAGGTCCTGGTCGCTCGCGAAGGCGGTGTTGGACTGGTTGCCGATGTAGTCGTGGAAGTGGTGGGCGCCGTTGGAGACACCCGGGGCGACGATGACGTTGTCCGAGTTGAACAGGCCGTTCGCGTTCACACCACAGCTGGTGACGAACGTTCCGCGGGAGGCGTCGCCCTGAGCCTGCGGCGCCTGTGCGGTGGACGGAGCGCTGTTGATGTCGGCGTAGTCGGCGGCGACGGGACCGTTGCCCGCCTGCCCGCCGTTGCCCTGCTGACCACCCTGGTCCTGGCCGTCACCCTGCTGGCCGTCGCCCTGCTGGCCGTCCTGGTTCTGACCGTCGCCCTGCTGGTCTCCCTGGTCCTGACCGTCGCCCTGCTGCTGGTCCTGACCGTCGCCGTTCTGGTTCTCGGTCTCGCGCAGGGTGCAGTCGGCCATGTCGCCGAGGCCGTCCGGCTGCTCTCCCGCACCTTCGAGCGCGGCGCCGATGCGCTCGATCGTGGCGGCGCGGTTCTCCTGGAGCGGGTCGACGATACGACTCTGCGCGTCCTCGCGGTTCTGCACCGACGGGTCCTGGAGTTGCTGGTAGGCCTCGGCCACCTGCTGGTCCAGCAGGGCGAGTTCCTTGTCTACATCCGCCCTCGCCCCGTCGGGCACGCTGGTGAGCGTGTCCCCGACGTCCGGGCAGTCGATGGTGACGGCTCCCCACGAAGTCTGCTGCGGCGTGCCGCTCTCCGTGGCGGAGGCGTACACATTCGCCGCGACCAGGCCACCACCCCCCAGCATCAGGGCCACTGCGGCGAAGGTCGCACGTCGTGCGCCTGTCGGTCGTCTGCGATTGCTGCGTCCCACGGAAGTACTCCTGCGCGTGTCGGCTCTCCGGGCATGCAAATCCCTTGCCCCATACGGACGGCGGGCCCCCGGTGTTCAAGCGCCTCGGAAATTCACAGCACTCTCATACGGAACACCGGGTTCCATCACCCCCTCTCGAACCTCCTTGCAGGGAAAACGAGATGACTCGCACACATCTGCGCCCTTACGGTTCTCGTCATGAACGACACGGGCAGCGGGCGCCTCCTGAACGTGGTGGACGTCGAAGCCACCTGCTGGCCGGGCTCCCCTCCCCCCGGTGCGGTCGGCGAGATCATCGAGATCGGACTGACGGTGGTGGACCTGTCGACCGTCGAGCGCGTCGAACGGCACCGGATCCTGGTGCGGCCCGCCCGGTCCGAGGTCAGCGACTTCTGCACGGAGTTGACCGGCCTCACCCGGGAAGAGGTCGACGGTGGGCTGTCGTTCGGGGAGGCCTGCCGGCTGCTGGCCGCGGAACACGCCTCCGGGGCGCGGCCGTGGGCGAGTTGGGGCGACTACGACCGCCACCAGTTCACCCGGCAGTGCGGGGCCACGAGGACGCCGTATCCCTTCGGCCGCCGCCATGTCAACGCCAAGGCGGTCTTCACCGAGGTGCACGGACTGCGCAAGCGCCCCGGGATGGCGCAGGCGCTCGAGATCGCCGGGCTGCCTCTCGAAGGACGGCATCATCGCGGCGAGGACGACGCGTGGAACATCGCGGCGCTTGTCCTGCATCTGGCGGCGCGGGGCGGCTGGCCCCAGCAATGAGCGAGCCGGTCACCGAGCCCGACGGCACCCTCGTCGTGACCGCCGCCGTGACCATCCCGGTCCGGACGCCGACCGTCTACGAAAGTGTCGGCCGGTGATCGTGGTGCTCCCGCCTGCTGAGGTTGAAATGCCCCTGGCAACGACCGACGCTCCCGCCGACCGAGGGCCGCCCCGTTCCCTTCTTTCGCAGGCCAACCACCCACCGGCCCACGTTGACCCGTCCCCCGGCCGCAGGCCAACGCCTCCCCTCCCCCAGGGCGCCTGCCCACGTCCGACGTCCCGCCGTGTCGAAGCCCGACCCCCGGGTACTCGGGCCTCGCCGTCACGGCCCCTTCGGTGCGGGCCGTCCAGGAAGGGGGCACTGATGACGCAGCACGCCGACGACGACGTCGACCGCCACGGGGGCGTCGCCGGACTGCGACTGGCGACCGAGAGCGCCGCGGACGCGCTCGCCTCGAGTCTGCCTGTCGACCGCAACCAGGCAATCCTGGAGGCGGCCAAGCAGGTCGGGGCGATCCTGAAACGGGAAGGGCACCCGTTCGCGCTGGCGGGCAGTGTCGCCGTGTACGCCCACGGCGGCGCCCAGAATCTTCAGCACGACGTCGACTTCGCGATCCTCCCCGAGGACGCGCAGGCCGTGGCCGAGACCCTCAGCCAGGCGGGTCTGGAGGTCCGGACGCCTCCGGAGGACTGGCTGCTGAAGGCCGACTGCATGGGCCAGCAGGTCGACCTGATCTTCGAGCTGGCCCACCAGCCCGTCACCAGGGAACTGCTGGCGCGGGCCGACGAACTCTCGGTGGACTCGGTGCTCATGCCCGTGCTGTCCCCGACCGACCTGCTGCACAGCCTGCTGTCCGCGTTCTCCGAGCACCACTGCAACTTCGGTGCCGTCCTGCCGATCGCCCGCGCGCTGCGGGAGAAGGTCGACTGGGAGGCCGTACGCCGGGACTGCGGGGACGCGCCGATGCCGGACGCGTTCTTCTACTTCCTGGAACGTCTGAAGGTCATCGAGCCGAGGACGACGGAGGGACGGCCATGAGCGAGCCTCTGACGCAACACTCCGAGAAGAACGGCGAGAACGGCGAGAACATCGAGTACCGCGTCGCCCACCTGCGCGACCGGCTCGCCGCGGAGGAGCTCGGCGAACTGGGTGTCCGCGCGGAGGTGCGGGCCGGGGCGGTCGTGGTCACCGGCACGGTGCCGTCCGCGCAGTGCCGGGAGACCGTGCTGCGGACCGTCCGTGAGGAGCTCGCCGGGCTCGCCGTGCACACCGACGTGGTGGTGGCGGAGACCGCCACGCCCGATCATGCGGAGGAACTGCCGTGATCCGTGTCGCCGCCGTGGGGGACATCCACATGGGACTCGAGAGCCAGGGCGTGCTGCGTCCGGCCTTCGACACGCTGCCCGACTGCGCCGACCTGCTCCTGCTGGCAGGGGACCTCACCCGGCACGGCACGCCGGAGGAGGCCCGGGTGGTGGCCCAGGAGGTACGGGGCCTCCCGGTGCCGGTCGTGGCGGTCCTCGGCAACCACGACCACCACGACGAGCAGCCCGAGAAGGTCGCGGCCCTCCTGGAGGACGCGGGCGTACGGGTGCTGGAGGGCGAGGGGACGGTCGTGGAGTGCGGCGACACGCGCGTGGGCATCGCCGGCACCAAGGGGTTCGGCGGCGGGTTCGTGGGCCGCAGCGCCGGGGAGTTCGGCGAGCCGCTGATGAAGGAGTTCGTACGGTACTCACGGCGCTGCGCGGACGGACTGCGCACCGCGCTGGAGGAACTGGAGCGGCAGGGCTGCGGGACGCGGGTCGCGCTCACCCACTTCTCCCCCGTCGCCGACACGCTCGCCGGTGAGCCGCCGGAGATCTATCCGTTCCTCGGCAGCTATCTGCTGGCCGAGGCGATCGACACCGCGGGGGCCGACCTGAGCGTGCACGGACACGCTCACGCGGGCACCGAGCACGGGGTGACGGCCGGTGGCGTGCGCGTGCGGAACGTGGCCCAGCCCGTGATCCGGCGGGCGTTCAACGTGTACCACCTGCACGCCGACTGACGGCCAGGCCCTCAGAATCGGGCTCGGAAGCGGACTCAGACGCGGGCGCGGGCGGACGCCTGATCGTGGTCCTCCCACGCCTCGTCCCGCAGCTCGGGCCGCAACAGGACCTCCACCGCGGTGCGGGCCAGCGCCTCCGCCGCCGCGAGCATCACCTGCCGACCGCGCTCGGAACCGGCCGCGACGGCGAACTCGGGGGTGTGGTCCGAACCGTCCTCCTCCATGATCGCCACGAAGGGGTGGATGGCGGGCACCCTGCCGCTGACGTTGCCGACGTCGGAGGAGCCCAGGTAAACGCCCGGGGCGGGTGGTGTCATCTCGATGCCCGTGTCCGCCAGGTGCCGGGCGAACCGGGCCGAGAGCACCGTGCTGTCCCGGAAGTGCTCGTAGCGCGGCGTGGCCCGTTCCACGGTGACCGTCGTGCCGGTCGCCCGCGCCACCCCCTGGGCGCAGGTCAGCAGCTCCCCCGCCAGGTCCTCCAGGGCGGACGTCGTCACCGCGCGCAGCCCGAAGAGGCCCTCCGCGTACTCGGGGACGATGTTGGTCGCCCTGCCGCCCTGCGTGACGATGCCCTGCACGTGCGAGCCCTCGGGCAGCCTGCGCCCGAGCACGGCCAGCGTGTTGAACAGCTGGATGAGCGCGGCGAGCGCGTCGATGCCCTCGGTGGGGTTCCCGGTCGGGTGGGCGGCGCGGCCGCGGAACGCGACCCGGTACTGGGCCTGTGCGGTCAGCGGCGCCCACTGCCAGTTGTGCACACCGGGGTGGAACATCAACGCGGCGTCGACGTCGTCGAACACTCCGGCATCGGTCTCGGCGACCTTGCCTCCGCCGCCTTCCTCGGCGGGCGTGCCGATGGCCCACACGGTGCCCGCGTCCCGGTCGAGCACGGCACGGGCGGCCAAGGCCGCGCCCAGGCCGGCCGCGGCGATCAGATTGTGGCCGCAGGCGTGGCCGAGGCCGGGCAGGGCGTCGTACTCCAGCATCAGGGCCACCGCGGGGCGGGCCCTGGTGCCGGAACGTGCGGTGAAGGCGGTGGGGAGTCCGGCGACGTCCCGCCGCACCTCGAACCCCGCCCATTCCAGTTCCCCGCACAGCAGGGCGGCCGCCCGGTGCTCCTCGAAGGCGTACTCCGGGTCGGAGTGCAGCATCCGCGCCATGTCCCACAGCCGATCCGCCCGTGCGGCCACCTCTCCGCGCACTCGCGCGAGCACCTCGTCCACGGCGTCGGTCACATCGGCCTCCCAGCGGCGTCGTACGGCTGTGTCCTGGTGCGGGTTCCTTCCAGCGGGCCGCCTTACACCCGGGGCGCCGTCACCGGCTCAAACCGGTCGTCCCCGCGAGCGTCTCCCGGAGCAGCGCAGTCTCCGTACTGATCGAACAATCGTCCCCACGGGTTCCGGCAAGCCTGTGACCAGGCATAGAGAGTGCGGCACAGGGCACCCGGGGGCCGGAGGTGAAAGAACATGGGACACGGAGGAAACGTCATCGACGAGCTGGTGACCGATCACCGCGAGGTCGAGGAACTGTTCGGGAAGATCGAGGCGCTGGCACCCGGTGAGAAGGACCGGAAGGTGTACGCCGACCAGGTCACCATGGAGCTGATCCGGCACTCGGTCGCCGAGGAGGAGTACCTCTACCCGGCGGTGCGGGAACACCTGGTCAACGGGAACACCATGGCCGACCGGGAGATCGAGGACCACTCCAAGGCCGAGCAGCTCATGAAGGACCTGGAGAGCTGCGAGGCGGACGATCCCGAGTTCGACCGGCTCGTGGGCGAGCTGATGGGCGAGGTCCGCTCGCACATCGCCGAGGAGGAGGAGACCCTCTTCCCGCAGCTGCGGGTCGCGTGCTCGGCCGAGGAGCTGGACAAGCTGGGCGACAAGGTGCGCCGCGCCAAGAAGATGGCGCCGACCCGCCCCCACCCGTCGGCCCCGGACACACCTCCGGCGAACAAGCTGCTCGCTCCGGGGGCCGGTCTGGTCGACCGGATGCGGGACGCGCTCTCGGGCCGCGGCAAGCAGGACTGAGGTTCGGGAAAAGGAACGGCAGGGGCGTCGGCCGACGCCGCCGTACTCGCTCCTCCCGGCGCCCGCCGTCAGGCGACGAGCGCCTCGTCCGACCCGAGCCGGTCCAGAAGCTCGCCCCGGTGCAGCCCGGCAACCGGGGCGAGCAGGTCCGGGTGGCGGAGCAGGGCGGCGGCATTCCGGTCCGTCGGGTCCGGGGCGAGCAGACGACGGAACACGGCAGGTGAGCCCGTCGTGTGCTCGCCCTCCGCCAGGTCGGCGACCGCCCGCTCGGCCAGTTCGGGGTCGGTGAGCAGACAGGCCGCCCAGCTGGCCACGACCTCGTCCACCCAGGTGCGCCAGGCGTGCTCCTCGGCGCCCAGGTCGATGCCGGCGTCCGCGCCGGTGACCCAGTCGAGACGGGCGGAGCCGCCCGGGCCCGCCATGCCGACGAGCGCGGCGTCCATCGCCGTCGGGTAGCGCAGCCACGCGGCGACCGTCACGGCCTGCCGTGCCTGCACCTCGCACAGCGCGGCGGCCAGCGCGCCGCCCGCCGACGGGTAGGCACGGGTCAGCCAGTGCGCGGTCGCCGCGATGACCGGTGAGAGATCTGCTTGCACTGCCGGGCCGCCCGAGGGACTGGTGGAAGAGGGGACTGCGCGAACGGTAGCCCGCGCTCCCGCCAGGACGACATGGCTCCGGCCTCACCCGGCACGTGGCTTCGGCCACACCGGGCCCCCTCGCGCGCCTACGCCTCCAGCCAGAACCGGGTGCGCCTCAGCCACAGATCCAGCAGCTCAGAGTCCCCTCGCGTCTCGACACCGGGCGCCGGCCGGGCGTAGAGGGACAGGAGCAGGTCGGTCACCGGCCCGCGCACGCTGGCGGTGGCCGGGCCGGCCCCGCGCCGCCACACCGGCCGCTCCCCGCCGAGGTCGAGCAGCCACTCCCCCGCCGTCCCCGCGTCGAAGCCCACGGTCCGCCCGTGCCCGAGCAGCTCGGGCACGCCCGGCAGGGGCTCGTAGGCCTCGGGGACGGTGGAGAATTCCAGCCACTCCTCCACGGCGTCCACCGCGAGGGACTCCTCGGCCAGGAACTCCGCCCCGGTCACGAGCGCCGCGTCGGCCCGGTGCAGCAGCGTCTCGAAGGTCATGCGCCGAGCCCAGAACATCGCGGACTGCTCGACCAGTTGCTCGTCGGCGGGGGTCCACACCGCCAGATCGGGCCCGGCCGCACGCAGGGTGCCGGCCAGCCTCGTGGCGCCCTCGGCGAGCCAGCCGCCGAGCTCGGAGTCGGCGAGGCCGGCGTAGGCGGCGGGGTCGTTGACCGAGTCGTCGTCGACGGGCTCGGTGGCCCGGGTCCGTACGATCTCCTCCGCCCAGCGGTGATCGCCGCCCACGTGCCGCAGCAGCCGGCCGAGGTCCCAACCGGGGCAGGTGGGCACCGCGAGGGTCGGATCGGCGCCCTTGACATGGCGGGCGAGCAGGTCGGTCTGGGCGACGATCGCGTCGCAGTACTCGTCGAAGGCCAACAACGCTTCCCCCATCGCTGCACGATTCGTTATTCCTGCCACCTAACCTGACTCCTTCGAGTACCACCACTGAACAGAGGGAGACACGGCCATGCTGGTCAGGGCGGGGAACACGTGGCTTCGGATGGCCCATGTGGCGTTGCTGGCGGGTGTGCTGACGGGCTGTTCGGAGGCCGCCGACGGGGACGACTCCCGCGGGTCCGCGCGGCCGTCGGCGACGGCGCGGACGTCCGCTCCCGACGACACGGCCGTGAGCAGCGGTGGCTCGATCGGCGCCGCCGGCTCGGCGTGCGAGCTGCCCGTCACCTTCGACACGGCGAAGAGCTGGAAGGCCGAGGCGGTGAAGGCGCCTCTGAGTCAGGGGCCCGTCAGCTTGGCATGCGAGATCGACGCGAAGCCCGCGGGCAACATCGGCTTCCTCCGCGTCTGGGCCGGAAAGCCCGGTGCCGCCGACGCCCGCACCATGCTGGAGGCCTTCGTCGCGGCCGAGGACGGGGTGAGCAAGGAGAAGTACAGCGCCTTCACGTCCGGTGGCCTGACGGGGGTACAGGTCGAGTACCTGTACGCGAGCGAGCTGCTGGAGGAGACGAAGAAGGAGAGCGCCTTCGCCGTCACGACCGCGGCCGGGCCGGTGGTGGTGCACCTCGGCGGCCTCGACACCGACGAGCACGAGGAGATGCTCCCGGCGTACGAGCTCGCGCGGCGCACTCTGCGCACCGCCTGAGCCGGGATGTGAGCCAGGCCTTGAAACAGAAGTCCGGGGCCGCGGAGTGTGCCGCGGCCCCGGGCTCAGGAAGTGGTGGAGTCGGTCACGCCGGTATCACCTCGGATCGCAGCATGGGATGGCGCGCCGTGATCTCGTCCGACACGGCGAAGGCTTCGGTGAGCGAGAGGGCGTGCGGCACCAGTGCGGCGACGGTGGCCTCCAGGACCTCCGGCAGGTACCGGACCTGCTCGGCGGTCAGCCGCTCGTGCGCGAGCAGTTCACCGCTGTGCGCGGCCACGTACCGCAGGGCGAACAGCCGGTGGAGGTGCTCCAGCAGCAGGGCCACCTGCGGGTCGGCCACCTGCGCGGCCGCGGCGAGGAGTTCATGTGCGGCCAGTCGGTGGACGTGGGCGTCGACCAGGGACAGCGCCGCGCCGGAGGCGCCGTTCCAGCGGTCCAGGGGCGAGCCGGCCCGTTTCGCGCGCAGCCGCACACGGGCCCGCTCGTGCCGTATTCGCTCCAGGTCCCCCAGCAGGTCGTGCAGGTGGGCCGGATCGTGCAGGCTCCGGGTGGCCGGGGGCACCTCACTGGGCGGCCTCGGAGTGAAGCCGCCCAGCAACATCTCCCCGGCCGCCTTGACCCAGATGACGGCGTTGTCGCCCTCCGCGGTGATCGTTCCCTCGTTGGCCGCGAGCTGGCCCGCGATCCCGTTGGAGAGCAACAGGCCCTGGGCGCCGCAGCGTTCCCGGCACTCGGTCATGACGGCGCGCGCCTGCCAGGTGATCCACCCCTTGGCCACGGCCACCAGCCGCTCGGCCTCCTCGCGCTCCTCCCCCTCGGCCTTCGCCCATCGCCGTACGACCTCACGCTGCAGCAGGGTGGCGGCGTAGGTCGTGGCGAGCGCCTCCACGAGCGGGGCGTGGTGGGTGCGGTGGGCGAACAGCGGCACCCGCTGCCCGCTGGTCATGCCCGTGGTGACCCGCTGGTGGGCGTGGCGCACGGCGACGGTGAGGGCGTGCCGCGTCACCCCCAGGCTGTAGGCGCTCATGCACAGCTTGCCCATGGTCACGCGGCCGATGGAGCGCAGGAACCGTTTGCGTGGACTCCCCAGGCAGGAGACGAGTTCACCCTCCTCCGTCAGCCTGCCGTGGTCACCCTGGAGCATGGCCGTCCGCGGCAGCCGCACGCCGTGGAAGGAGGTGGCGCAGTGGTCGACCGGGCTGCTGGCGGTCTGCGGCAGCAACTCGACTTCCACGCCCGGCAGATGACGGCCGTTCGTGTCGGTCAGCGAGGTCAGGAAGAGGAAGACGCCCTGGTCCTTGCCGTCGATCACCAGACGGGCGGCGACCAGGGCGTCTTTCGGGCCGCCGGCCACCGAGGTGTTGGGCATCCACTTGCGTGCCCCCCGCGTCGGGGTGGTCAGCACGAATCCGCCCGTGGCCCGGTCCAGGGTCGCGGTGGTCTCCAGCTGGGGGGCGTCGTTGCCGTGCGCCTGCTCGGTGCACAGGAAGGTGCCGATGCGTTCCATCCGCAGATAGGGGCCCAAGTCCCGCCCCTCGTGGTCGTGTTCGAGCAGACTGCCGAGGAACAGGTTGTAGTGGATGCTGGCGATCGTCGTCATGCCGGCGTCCACCACCCCGGCCCACTCGTGCAAGGCGCTCAGGGCGACCGGGTCCCGCGCCAGGGCCTGGGGGTCGGGTACCGCCGCGTTCAGCGTGCGCAGGCGTTGATAGGACAGTTCCGTGCGCTCCTGGTGGGTGAGCCCCTCGTGGTAGGCGAACACGTCGGAGCTGAACAGGCGGCGCCAGGGTTCGTGGATCTCGTCCTGTGCGCCGAAGAGGAGGTGCCGGATCGCGGCCGTCTCGGTCAGCGGGGGTGCCGTTACGGGGAGTTGAGAGGTGATCACAGCGGCAACGTAGTCCGAGGCGGCCCCTGATCACATCATGATCATCACCACGATTGAACGCCCGCGTGCGGTGGTAGTTACCCCTTAAACGGCCTCTCCAATACCACAAGCCACGATCTACACAAGGGTGATTCCCCTCCCACACGGCACTTTACGCCCGTGTGTCGGAACGACTTTCGGTCACTGTCCCCGGCGTGTCGCCACGGGGGTCGGGGGGTGATCACCACTTGATCACCACCCGCTGACGCGGCTCCAGAAGGCCTGGACGACCGGCGCACCCGCCGTCGCCGACATGCTGTCGACCACGTGGTAGCCGTGGTGCTGGGCCGCGGTGGCGCAGGCGTGGTTGGGCAGGACGCGCAGGCGGGTGCCGATCGGCAGGTCGGGCAGGGGGGCGCCGTCACGGGCGGTGAGGGTGCCGTGTTCCTGGCTCGCGGCCGTCATGACCAGGCCCGGGACCGGATTGCCGTCGAGGTCGGCGACCAGGCCGTACCCCTGGTCCTGTGCCTGGGCCGCGGTGCCGCGGTCGCGGGACATGGCCATCCAGCCGCCGTCGGTGAGGATCCAGCCGTGCTCGGGGCGGTGGCCGATGACGGTGACGACGACCGACAGGGCGAGGTCGTCGAGGCGGCAGACACCGAGGCCGGCCATCACCAGGTCGAAGAACACGTAGTTCCCCGCCCGCAGTTCGGTGACCCCGGTGAGGTCCTCGGCGGCATGGGCGGTGGGGGTGGAACCGACGCTGACGGTGGCAACGGGCAGGCCCGCCGCGCGCAGCCGCTCCGCCGCGGCGACGGCACTGTCGCGTTCGTTCCCCGCGGCCAGGCGCTGCCCCTCGGCGGTCCAGGCGAAGTAGGACTCGCCCGCGTGGGCCAACACCCCGTCCAGGCAGCCCGCTTCGTGCAGGACGCGGCCGATCTCGGTGAGCGCGGGAGCATCGGGCCGGAGGCCGCCGCGGTGACCGTCGCAGTCGATCTCGATCTGGGCGGGGACGGGAAGTCCGGCCCGGCGCGAGGCCTCGGCGACGAAGTCCGCCTGCTCCGCGCTGTCCAGCAGGACGCGCAGGGTGACCCCACGTCGCAACAGGGCGACGACACGCGGGAGTTTGTGGGGGTCGATCCCCACGGCGTAGGTGATGTCGGTGTAACCGCCGTCGGCGAACGCCTCGGCCTCGGCCAGGGTGGACACGGTGACCGGGCACGGCGGGGCGCCTTCGTGCAGGAGGGCGGCGACGTCGAGGCTCTTGGCCGTCTTCACGTGGGGCCGCAGGGTGACACCGAGCCGCTGGGCCCTGGCCGCCAGCCGCTCGACGTTGCGTCTGACCCGGTGGACGTCGACGACGGCGAACGGGGTGTCGGGATCGGCCAGGGTCCGCGCCGCGGCGCTTGCGGGGGTCCGGACAGGGCCTGCAGGGGTCGCAGGACTCACAGGACTCACAGGACCCATAGGGCTCACGTCGCTCACAGGGAGATGTCCATCCTCTTGAGTAGGGCCAAGCCCGGATACAGGTCCTGCACTCCGATCCCGGAGCTGTCGAAGACCGTGGTGTCGCCGTCGGAGAACACTGGGGCGCGGGCGAAGAGTTCGAAGACCGGACCGTCCACCGTCACGGCGAAGGCGACGCGGGCAGCTGCCAGGACCAGGTCCTCGTCGACGGGCGCGGCGGTCCGCTCTTCCGTGATGCGTGGCGGGCCGGGGTACGGTCCGGCGGAGGTCATCGCGAGCCCCTCACTTGCTGTAGTTGTAGACGGTCGCCCGGGACACACCGAGCAGATCCGCGATGGTCTGCGCGGCGTCCCGTGAGTCGAAGTAGCCGTCCCGGTGCAGCCGCCGTACGAGTTCCTTCTTGTCCTGTCTGCTCAGTGAGCGAGGCGTGGCGGCGCGCTCCGCGGCCAACTCCTCAACCGTCCGGCGCAGTTCGCGCGTGGTGCGGTCCCGCAGGGTCTCCAGTGACTGCTCGCGGTGCTCGGTGTCGGTGGCCACGAGGTTCGACAGGGCGAGCGTCACGGGGGACAGCACCGACACGTCGAGATTGAGACACAGGGCCGCGATGTACTCACCGGCCTCGTTCTTTATCCCGATGGACGTGCTCTTGGCCGGGCGGCCGTCGGGGAACCGATTGGGGTAGTTCTGGATCACGCTCGGGTACCCCGGATCGGCGATGCGCGCCAGCCCCAGCTCGGTCGCGGAGTCGCCGATCCGGCGGCCGGAGAGGTTGTTCTCGATCGCCCGGATCGCCTGCCGTGGATCCCGCAGATCGTGCAGCACCACCTCGCACAGGCCCGGAAACATACGGCCGAGCGCGACAGCGATCTTCTCGGCCTCACCGATGAGGTGCTCATCCGCACCGTCGACGTCGCCCTTCACCATCGGCGCTCCGTCCAGGGACTTGATAGACTTATTGTCTAAATCTGGAGGTTCAGCCTAAGAGTCCGACCGATGGTTGTCCAGCAGGGTGAGGGAGGTATACATATGGCCGCCCGGGTGCGGGCCGCTGTCCTTGTGGCGCATTCTTGCTGTGTCGCCCGCGGGACGGTGCACGGACTAGGTAGGGCCGATGACTGGGAGCGTCGAGGACCCACGACCCATGGCCGGGCGGCTGGCGGCGCTGCTGATCGACGCTTCGACGGAGGCGATCAGTGCGGCCGGCGGCCACGCCGGAGGGGTCTATCTGCGCTCCCGCACGCCCGGACTGCTCCGGCTCGCCGTTCTGTCGGGGCTCCCCGGACCGCTGTTCCGCCCCTGGTGGCGGCTGCACGCCGACCGCCCTTTCCCCGTCGCCGACGCCTACCGGCTCGGTGTCCAGGTGGTCCTGCCGAACGCGACCGAGACGATGCGGCGCTACCCGCAGTTCGCCGCCGGCCTGCCGTTCCAGTTCGGTTCGCTCTACGTGCCCGTCGTCTGCGGTTCGACGACCTTCGGTGTGCTGACCGTGCTGCGCCCGGCCGTCCCCGACGCCGCCGAGGTGCTGTCCGGCCGCGACCGGATGGTGCGCCTCGCCCAGGAGCTGGGCGAGGCGCTGCGGGGCCTGGAGGAGGCGGACCCGGACCAGGTCGTCTGGGAGGGTGAGCCGGTCTGCCTGCGGCCGCCGACCTCCTCCACGTCCGTGGGACGCGCCGGACGCTTCGCCTGGGACCCCGACGCGGCCGACGTCGCCCTGGACGAGGACCTCCACACCCTCCTGGGCGTGCCGCCCAGCGAGTTCTCCGGCACGACCGAGGCGTTCGCCGAGGCCGTGGCCCCCAGCGACGCGCACCGCATCCTGGCCTCCCTGCGCGACACCGCCGCCGGCCGCCCTCCCGCGCTGCCCCTCTACCTGCGGGCCGAGGACGGCACGCTGCGCCTGCTGGACCTGTGGAACGCCTACGAACCGCCCGCCGCCCCCGCGGTTCGGGGCGTCGTATTGGCCCCGGGCCCGGCCCCCACTGCGGACTCGGCGGCCGACCTGCTGCCCGACGGCGTGTTCTGCGTGGACCGGCTGGGCCTGGTCGTCTACGCGAACCCGCGCGCCGCCGAGCTCCTGGGCCGCCCCCGCGCCGAACTCGTCGGCCGCGACCTGTGGGAGGCCGTGCCCTGGCTGGCCCGCCCCGAGTTCGAGGACCACCTGAGAGCGGCCCTCCTCACCTCGGACCCGGTCCACTTCCATCTCGTACGACCGCCCACGCGGGACTCCGAGACACGGCCGACCGCTGAGGACACCGGGCCACCGCGGCCCACTCGGGACGCCGGGCCGCCACCTGCTCAGGACGCGGGGTCGCTGAGGTCCACGCAACAGACCGGGCCACCACTCGCCGGGGACGCCGGACCACCGCCTGCGCAGGACACCGGGCCACCACGGCCCGCTCAACAGACCGGACCACCACCGCCCGCCCGCGACGCCGGACCAACACCGCCCGCCCCGCACACCGACTCGCCGTCTCCCACCCAGGACACGGGATCACCGTCCTCCGCCCACCCCAACCCGCCCCCCGCTGACCACACCGCCCCACCCCCACCTGCTCAAGAGCCCCCGCAAGCCCCCACCCCCGCCCCCCAGCCGAACGAAGGCGACTGGCTCGCTCTCTCCGTGCACCCCGGGCCGGACCGGCTGACCTGTACGGTGCGGCCCGCGAGCCGGGTGACGGGCAGTCCCGCGGGGCAGGGGGCCGCCCAGGTGTCCGAGGCGGGTGTGAGCCCGCTGGCGCACCTGTACCGGCCGATCGCGCTGGCCATCGCCCTGACCGAGGCGGTCACCGCCCGGCAGGTGTCCGCCGTCGTGATGCGGGAGCTGCTGCCGGCGTTCGGCGGCCGCCGGCTCGCGATCTACCTGCTTCAGGAACGGCATCTGTACCTGGAGTGGGAGACCGGCTTCCCCAAGGGCTTCCTGGCGCCCTTCGACGGTGTGGACATGGGCACGCACCTGCCCGGCGTGGAGACCCTCACCACCGGCCGTCCGCTGTTCTTCGACTCGATGGAACAACTGACGGCCGCCTATCCCGGCATCGCCCTGGACGCCACCGAGGGCGCCCGGGCCTTCCTGCCGCTGATCGCCTCCGGGCGCCCGGTCGGCTCCTGCATCCTCGGCTTCGACCGGCCGCGCAGCTTCAGCACCGAGGAGCGCACGGTCCTCACCGCGCTGGCCGGACTCATCGCCCACGCCATGGAGAAGGCGCAGCGCTACGAGTCGGAGACCGTGCTCGCCCGGGGTCTCCAGCAGGCGCTCCTGCCCCGCCGTCTGTCGGCGCATCCGCTGGTGGAGACCGCCGGGCGCTATCTGCCGGGCACCGCGGGGATGGACGTCGGCGGCGACTGGTACGACGTCGTCGAGTCCGGTGACGGGCTGGCCCTGGTCATCGGGGACGTCCAGGGGCACGGGGTGCAGGCGGCGGCCACCATGGGGCAGCTGCGCAGCGCGGTCAGGGCGTTCGCACTCGGGGACCGGCCGCCGGACGAGGTCATGAGCAGCACCAACCATCTGCTCATCGACCTCGATCCCGGCCTGTTCGCCAGTTGCTGCTACATCCGGCTCGACCCTGCCACGGGCGTGGCCAGGGCGGCCCGCGCCGGACATCCGCCGCCCCTGCTGCGCAGCCCCGACGGTCGCACCCGGGTCCTGGACCTGCCCGGCGGGGTGGTCCTCGGGGTGGCCCCGCGGGCCGGCTATCCGGTGACCGAGCTCCAGATGGAGCCGGGCGCGATCCTTGCGCTCTACACCGACGGGCTGGTGGAACGGTCCGGCACCGACATCGACGAGGGGATCACCGCCCTGCGGGTGGCCCTGGCGAAGGCCGGTACTCCGGCTGCCCGGCCGGGCAGCAGGTTCCTGGCGGGCGTGGCGGACCGGCTCACTGCGACCGCCCGGCACGCCGTGGACCGGCCCGACGACATCGCGCTGCTGCTCGCCACCCGACGGACAGCTCCGTCGCGGTCACTGTGAGGAACTCCGTATGACAAGCTGTGCCGGTTTTCGATGGGCCGTCACACCGTGTGACGCCCCTCGCCTCCTGGGGCGCGGCAGTGTAGACATGGGCACATGGTCCGACTCCTGGGCCGCTTCGGGGGCGGGACGGCCCGTCGCCCCGGCGGTCCCCGCCCACCGCAGACACCCGACCACGCCCGCCACGAGGGCCCGCTGAGGGGCAGTTCGCCCACGCGGGCGGAGCGCGACGGAGCCCGGACGCGACAGCCGCCGGGAGCGCTGCGGGCGGCGGTCGGCGGACGCAGCGTGGCCGGACAGGTGTTCGTCCTCCAGGTCGTGATCGTCCTGCTGCTGGTCGTGGCCGCGGTGGTGGCCCTGGTGCTCCAGGTACGGCACGACAGCACCATCGAGGCCCGCAACCGTTCGGTGGCCGTGGCCCAGGCGTTCGCCAACGCCCCGGGCACCGTCGAGGCCCTCAGCAGTCCGGACCCCTCGGCGGTGCTCCAGCCGCGTGCCGAGGCGGCCCGTCGGGCGACGGACGTGGACTTCATCGTCGTCATGGACACCGAAGGCATCCGGTACACGCACCCCAAGCCGGACCGCATCGGCAAGAAGTTCGTCGGGGACATCGCCCCCGCGCTGGCCGGACGTGTGGTGACCGAGGACATCACGGGCACCATCGGGCCGCTCGTGCAGGCCGTCGTCCCGATCAAGGCGGACGACGGCAAGGTCGTGGGGCTGGTGTCGGCCGGCATCACCACCGCCAAGGTGGGCGGCACCGCCGACCAGCAGGTGCCGCTGCTCCTGCTGGCCGCCGCGGTGGGGCTCGCCCTGGCCACGGCGGGCACGGCGCTGGTCAGCCGACGGCTGCTGCGCCAGACGCACGGCCTGGGCCCGCACGAGATGACCCGCATGTACGAGCACCATGACGCGGTGCTGCACGCCGTGCGCGAGGGTGTGCTGATCGTCGGCGGCGAGGGGCGGTTGCTGCTCGCCAACGACGAGGCCCACCGGCTGCTCGACCTGCCCGCCGACTCCGAGGGCCGGCACGTCCTGGACCTCGCGCTCCCCGCCGACATCGCCGGGCTGCTGGCGTCCGGGCGCGTCGCCACCGATGAGGTGCACCGGGTCAAGGACCGTCTCCTCGCGGTCAACCAGCGGCCCACCGACATCCAGGGCGGCCCGCCGGGCAGCGTCGCCACCCTGCGCGACTCCACCGAGCTGCGCGCCCTGTCCGGACGCGCCGAGGTCGCCCGCGAGCGCCTCGACATGCTGTACGACGCCACGGTCGGCATCGGCACAAGCCTGGACGTGACCCGCACCGCCGAGGAACTGGCCGAGCTCGCCGTTCCGAGGTTCGCGGACTTCGCCACCGTCGACCTCTTCGACGCGGTGCTGAGCGGGGGTCAGCCGGAGGCGGCGACCACCCTGCGCCGCACCGCGCTCAGCGGCATCCGCGAGGACGCCCCGCTGTACAAGGTCGGCGAGCGCATTCCCCTGGTCGACTCCGCTCCCCAGTCCCGCGGCATCAGCAGCGGCCGGGCCGTCCTGGAGGCGCGTCTGGCGGAGGCCGCCGGATGGCGCGCGCAGGACAAGGAGCGCTCCGCCCATGTCATCGAGTACGGCATCCACTCGCTGATCGCCGTCCCCCTGCGGGCCGGCAGCCTCGTCCTGGGCACGGTCAGCTTCTGGCGCTCGGACAAGCCCCAGCCCTTCGACACCGAAGAGGTCGCCCTCGCCGAGGAGCTCGTCACCCGGGCAGCGGTCTCCATCGACAACGCCCGCCGCTACACCCGCGAACACACCATGGCGGTGACCCTCCAGCGCAGTCTGCTGCCGCGCCGGCTGCCCGAGCAGGACGCCCTGGACATCGCCTACAAATACTTGCCCGCACAGGCCGGGGTGGGCGGCGACTGGTTCGACGTGCTCCCGCTGTCCGGTGCGCGGGTGGCGCTCGTGGTCGGTGACGTCGTGGGGCACGGGCTGCACGCCGCGGCCACGATGGGCAGGCTGCGCACGGCGGTGCACAACTTCTCCGCCCTGGACCTGCCGCCCGACGAACTGCTCGCCCTGCTCGACGAGTTGGTGGCCCGGATCGACCAGGACGAGGCGGAGGAGAGCGGCAACTCCCCGGTCACGGGGGCCACTTGTCTGTACGCCGTCTACGACCCGGTCTCCCGACTGTGCACGGTCGCCCGGGCCGGCCATCCGCCGCCCGCCGTCATCCACCCCGACGGCAGTGTCGAGTACGCCGACGTGCCCGCCGGTCCCCCGCTCGGCCTCGGTGGCCTGCCGTTCGAGACGGCCGACCTGGAACTCGCCGAGGGCAGCCGTCTGGTGCTCTACACGGACGGGCTCGTGGAGGACCGGGAGCGTGACATCGACGTGGGCCTGGAGCTGCTCCGCACCGCACTGGAGCAGGCCGGCCCCTCGCCCGAGGACACCTGCCGGGCCGTGCTGGACGCGCGGCCGCCGACCCGGGCCACCGACGACATCGCCCTGATAGTGGCCCGTACCCGGGCGCTGGCGGCCGACCGGATCGCCGAGTGGCAGGTTCCCGGCGACCCGGCGGCCGTCGCCGACGTCCGGGCGACCGTGTCCCGGCAGCTCGCCCGCTGGGACCTGGACGACCTCGCGTTCACCACGGAACTGATCCTGAGCGAGCTCGTCACCAACGCGATCCGCTACGGTGGCGACCTCATCCACGTCCGCGTGCTGTACGACCGCGCCCTGGTCTGCGAGGTCTACGACAGCAGCAGCACCTCACCGCACCTGCGGTACGCGGCCATGACCGACGAGGGCGGCCGCGGACTGTTCCTCGTCGCCCAGCTCAGCGACCGCTGGGGCACCCGCTACACCCCGGCGGGCAAGGTCATCTGGGCGGAACAGCAGCTCCCCTGACCGGCTTCCAGCCCCTGATTACTCATAAGGTGACCTTATGAGCTCATAGAGTGGACCCGCGTACCGACTTAGGCTTGCCTTAGCTTAGGCTTCCCTGGAGTTGATCTGTCGCCGCTCGAAGGGAACCTGATCATGCCACGCCCCCTGCGGGTAGCCATCGTCGGAGCCGGCCCCGCCGGGATCTACGCCGCCGACGCGCTGCTCAAGTCCGATGTGGCCACGGCACCGGGTGTCTCCATCGACCTCTTCGAGCGGATGCCGGCCCCGTTCGGACTGATCCGTTACGGCGTGGCTCCGGACCACCCCCGGATCAAGGGCATCATCACGGCCCTGCACCAGGTGCTCGACAAGCCGCAGATCCGCCTGTTCGGCAACGTGGACTACCCGACCGACATCAACCTGGACGACCTGCGCGCGTTCTACGACGCCGTGATCTTCTCCACGGGCGCGACCGCCGACCGCGAGCTGCGCATACCGGGCATCGAGCTCGACGGTTCGTACGGCGCCGCCGACTTCGTCTCCTGGTACGACGGCCACCCGGACGTGCCGCGCACCTGGCCCCTGGAGGCCGAGAAGGTCGCCGTCCTCGGCGTCGGCAACGTCGCGCTCGACGTGGCGCGCATCCTGGCCAAGACGGCCGACGAACTCCTCCCGACGGAGATCCCGCCGAACGTTTATGAGGGCCTCAAGGCCAACAAGGCGCTGGAGGTCCACGTCTTCGGCCGCCGTGGCCCGGCGCAGGCGAAGTTCTCCCCGATGGAGCTGCGCGAGCTGGACCACTCCCCCAACATCGAGGTCATCGTCGACCCCGAGGACATCGACTACGACGAGGGCTCGATCGAGACCCGGCGCGGCAACAAGCAGGCCGACATGGTCGCCAAGACCCTGGAGAACTGGGCGATCCGGGACGTCGGCGACCGTCCGCACAAGCTGTTCCTGCACTTCTTCGAGTCGCCCACCGAGATCCTCGGCGAGGACGGCAAGGTCGTCGGTCTGCGCACCGAGCGCACCGCCCTCGACGGCACCGGCAACGTCAAGGGGACCGGCGAGTTCAAGGACTGGGACGTCACCGCGGTCTACCGCGCGGTCGGCTACCTCTCCGACAAGCTGCCCAAGCTGCCCTGGCACATCGACTCGGGCACGGTCCCGGACGAGGGTGGCCGGGTCATGCAGGAGAGCGGCGAGCACCTGCAGTCGACATACGTCACCGGCTGGATCCGGCGTGGTCCGGTGGGTCTCATCGGCCACACCAAGGGCGATGCCAACGAGACGGTCTCGAACCTCCTGGACGACTTCGCCAACGAGCGTCTGCAGACCCCGGGTTCGCCCGAGCCGGAGGCCGTGGACGCGTTCCTCGCCGAGCGGAACGTCCGCTTCACCACCTGGGAGGGCTGGTACAAGCTGGACGCCGCCGAGAAGGCGCTGGGCGAGCCGCAGGGCCGCGCGCGCGTGAAGCTCGTCGAGCGCGAGGACATGCTGCGCGAGAGCGGCGCCTGACAGGGGCCGGGCGGCGGCGGAACCCCCGCCGCCGTCCGGTCGTTCCTTCCGTGTCCGCACGACCGTGCGGGCGGACGCGGGACGAACGGGGTGGGCGTGGCACGCGTACTGGTCATCGGCGGCGGTATCGCCGGTACGGCGGTGGCTCTGGCGCTGCACAGAGCGGGCTTCGAGGCCGTCGTGCACGAGGCGCATCCCGACTCGGCCGAGGACATCGGCGCGTTCCTCACCCTGGCGAGCAACGGCATGCGCGCCCTCGCCCAGTTGGGCGCCTCCGCGGCGGTCACCGCGATCGGCTTCCCGCTGACCTCACTGCGGGTCCTCGACGACACGGGCACCGAGCGGGCGCACGCCCCCATGGGCGAGACCTCCGACCCGCTGCTCCACTACCGGTGCCTGCGCCGCGGTGACCTCAACACCGCGCTCCAGGCGGAGGCCGCGCGCCGGGGCATCACCGTCCGGCACGGCGCACGGCTCGCCTCCGTCGAGGACGGTCCCGACGGGGTCACCGCGCACTTCGCCGACGGCACCACCGCGACCGGTGACCTGCTGATCGGCGCCGACGGCCTGAACTCCACCGTACGACGCTCGGTCTCACCCGGGACGCGGCCCTTCTACGCCGGCCAGTACGTCTTCTACGGCTACACGCGCGCCGCGTCTCCTCCCGGCACGGACGCCTGCATCACCATGGTCCGCAGCAGCGGAGCCGCCTTCGGGTACGCGGTGTCGCCGGACGGGGAGGCGTACTGGTTCGCCCGGGTGAGCGGCGACCCGCTGCCCGCCGAGGAGTTGGCGCAGGGCACGCCCGCCGACTGGCGGGCCCTGTTGCTGCCGCTGCTGCGCAAGGACGCCACGCCGGCCGCGGATCTCGTCGCGGCCACCGGCGACGACCTCATGGTCACCAACGCCACCGAGATCCCCACCGGCACCCCGTGGCGCTCAGGACGGACCCTGCTCATCGGCGACGCCGCCCACGCCGCCTCCCCCGCGACCGGCCAGGGCGCCTCGATGGCGCTGGAGGACGCCGTCGTCCTCGCCAAGTCCCTGCGGGACGCACCGGACACGGAGGCCGCGCTCGGCCTCTACGAGAGACTGCGCCGCCCCCGCGTGGAGCACAACATCACCGTCAGCGGCAACATCTCCCGGGGCACTCACACCCCTTCGGCCGCGCCCCGCCCCTCAGACGAGGACCTCGCCCGGCTCCTGGAATGGGGCGGCGACCTCTGGGCCGAACGGCACCCTCTCTAGAACTCAGAGCCCTGCCCCCTCAGGAGAACAGCGCCTGGATGTCCGGCTTCTTGTCGCCGAAGATGCCGTCCTCCTCGCCGAGCGCGGCGAGCTTCTCCAGTGAGGCCGTGTCGACCTGAGGCGGCCAACTGGGAAGGATGAGCTTGGTCAGCACATCGCCGCTGATCTTGGTGTAGACGGTGAGGATCTGCCGGGCCTCGTCCGGGTGGCCGGAGGCGTACTTCAGTGACTCCGTCATGGCTTCGGTGAACTTCTTCACCAGGTCGGGGTTCTGCTGTGCGATCTTCGTCGAGGTGAACCAGGTCGCGACCGTGAGCTTCGGGTCGGTCTCGGCGAAGGGCGAGGCGATGACCCGGGCGCCCTGCGCCTTGGCCACGGTCTGGGCCGGCTCGCCCATCCACGCGGCGTCCACGCGACCGCCGTCCAGCGCGGCCGGCATCTGGTCGAAGGGGATCTCGACGAACTTCACCTTCGCCGGGTCGCCGCCGTCCTCGCGCACCGACTCGCGGACCGTGGTGTCCCCGATGTTCTGCAGGGTGTTCACGGCGACCGTGTGCCCGGCCAGGTCCTTCGCGGACTTCACCGGGCTGTCCTTCTTCACCAGGACACCGGTGACGTCGGCTCCGACCTTGCCGTTGGAAGCCGCCCCGTTGACCACGGACTTCACGGGAACGCCCTTGGTCTGGGCGAGCATCAGGGACGTGGTGTTGCTGAAGCCGAACTGGAACTGACCGCTCACCACTCCGGGGATGATCGCCGCACCGCCCTGCGCGGTCACCATCTTCAGCTCGATCCCGCGACGGGCGAAGAACCCCTGCTTCTGCCCGAGGTAGAGCGGCGCCACGTCGACGATGGGGATGACACCGACGGTGACCTGGGTCTTCTTCGCTCCGTCGGCGGACGATGTGCCGCCGCTCCCGGAGTTCGACGATCCGCATCCGGCGGCGCCCGCGAGGGTCACCACCGCAACGGCAAGTCCGAGCACACGCCTTTGCATGGGGCCCTCCTGACGAGGCGTCAGAGCGCCTCACGACCCGTCCATTGATGTTGTGCACATCATTGACGCCCGCAATGTACACGCCTACTTTCGCCGGTGTCAGTCCCCCCGACCGCAGCAAAATACGGACTGCCCCCAAGGAGCCCACGTCTCGTGATGCACAGCATCCGCACCCGCACGCTCGTCACCGTGGCGGCACTGCTGCTCGCCGCTCCCCTCACCCCGGCCGCCCACGCCGCCGAGGACGCCCATGTCGAGGGCCGGCTGCCGTCCGGCGCGACCTACCTCATGGACGTGCCGGCCGGCTGGAACGGCACGGTCCTCCTCTACAGCCACGGCTACACACCGCCCGGCGTCCCCAACGCGGCCCGCAACGCGCCCGACGACACCACGAAGTCCCTGCTCCTGAAGCAGGGTTACGCGCTTATCGGTTCCTCGTACGCCACCACCGGCTGGGCCGTCACCGAGGCCGTGCCCGACCAGCTCGCCACCCTCGACACCTTCACCGCCCGCTTCGGACACGCGGGGCGCACCATCGCCTGGGGCACGTCCTACGGCGGCCTCGTCACGACCGCCCTCGCGGAACGCCACGCGTCCCGTCTCGCCGGTTCCCTGTCGATGTGCGGTCTGGTCCAGGGCGGGGTCGCCAACTGGAACAGCACGCTGGACCCGGTCTTCGCACTGAAGACGCTCCTCGCACCCGGCTCCGGCATCCCGCTGGCCGGGCTGCAGAGCCCGGCCGCCGCCACCCGGGCCTCCGACGACATGACGGCTGTCCTCACCGAGGCGCAGGGGACCGCCGACGGACGGGCCCGCATCGCGCTCGCCGCGGCCCTGCACAACATCCCCGGCTGGAACGACCCTTCACAGCCCCGGCCCGCGCCCACCGACCGGGACGCCCAGCAGTTGGGCCAGTACCAGGCCGTTGCCGGGCTGGTGAAGTTCCCCGCCTTCGTGTGGCGTCAGGAGGCCGAGGCCCGGGCGGGCGGGAACATGTCGTGGAACACCGGCGTGGACTACCACGCCATGCTCCGCACCTCCCCCTACCTCAAGGAGGTCAAGGAGCTGTACGCGAAGGCCGGTCTCTCGCTGAAGTCCGACCTCAACGCCCTCGACAAGGCCCCGCGCACCCGCGCCGACAGGAAGGCCGTCGACTGGATGACCCGTACGAGCACCTTCACCGGCCGCCTCACCAAGCCCCAACTGAACATCCACACCACCGGCGACGCACTGATCCCGGTGCAGTCCGAGACCGCCTACCGCCGGGCCGCCACAGCCGGGGGCTCGGCTCCACTGCTGCGGCAGCGCTATGTCGACAACGCGGGCCACTGCACCTTCAGTCCCGGCGAGCAGATCGCCGCCCTGCACGCAGTGGAGGACCGGATCAGCAGCGGTCACTGGCTCCGCAGTGATCCCGCCGCACTCAACTCCCGTGCCACCGAAGCCGATCCGGCCTCACCGGCCCGCTATCTCCCCTACGCGCCGACCGGTTACCCCCGCCCCTACGACCGGGCACACCCTTCCGACGGGCACCGGACGTAGCCCCAGGCCGTCACGGCTGCGAGGTCTCCGACTCGAGCGCGGCGCGCGTCGCCGTGCCGTAGACGCCGGGCTCGTCCTCGACGACGAAGCGGCTGACCTGGTAGGTGCGCACCGCGTTCTCGACCTGCTGGTCGAAGTCGCCGTCGGCCTCCCCGGCGTAGACGCCGACCTGCCGCAGGCGGAGCTGGAGTTCGACGACCTCGGGCCCCTGGTCACCGAGGCCGAGGACAGGAGGCCGGCCGCTCGACGCCGTCGGGCCGGGGCCCACCGTGGCGGTGGCGGCGGCGCTCGACGGGGCGCCGGTCGGGGTGGTGGTGACCGTCGGGGACGCGCTGTCACTGGACTCTGCGGTCGGCGAGGAGGAGGGCGATGCGGAGGACCGCGTCGAGGTCGCCGTAGGAGAAGACGCCGTGACGGAGGGAGCGCTCGACGACGGGGGCGCTTCCGGCACGCCCGCGCGTACGCCGCCGGCCACGGAGCCGTCCCGTGAAGGGCCGTCGTAGGTGAAGAGCCCGCCGACGAAGCCGCCCGTGACCAGGACGGCGACTGCTGCTCCCGCCCCGGCGACGATCAGGTTCCGCCGCCCGCGGCCGTGCGGGGCGCTGTCGGCCGGGGACGGGACGCACGGCTCCTCGCGAGATGCCGGTCCCTCGTCCACCCGGACCAGGGCGGTCTCACTCAAGTCCCCTGCCGGGGCCGGTCGTTCCGGCTCTCCGGCCGGGTCCGCCGGTTCCTCGCCGACCTCCACGAAGGGCCGGATGCGCACCGGGTCGAAGTCCTCCGCCGCGGCCGCCTCGGCCGTACGGGACTCGCGGTGGGCCTCGGATGCGCGGTGTGCGCAGGTGCAGGAGGGAGTGCCGTCCGCCGCCCTGGGCGCCCCGCACTCCGGGCAGACGAGGACTGGTGGTTCACTCACACGCGTTCCCTCTCCCTACGATCTTCATATCGTAGACAGATATGCCGCGCAGAAATTCCACACCCCGTATCACTCGGAAACCACGGCAGCCATAGGGCCGGGATTCAGCCACCGCGCGTGAAGGAGAGGTGAACGGCGGTCGGCACGGGGGCCCAACGCCCGGTCCGCTGCTGGGAACTTGACGATCCGGGCATGCAGAAGACGGCGACAACATGGGGTAACCAGCGGTAACTTCTCTCCCGCCCCGCCCCTTCACCCGTGCCACTCCTCCAGGAGACACCCCCCATGCGCAGACTCCTCGCTGCTCTGGCGACGACCGCCGCCGCCCTCGGCGGACTCACCGCGGCTGCCCCGACCGCCACGGCCGCCGACTCGGGCAGCTTCAGCGTCCTCAGCTACAACGTGGCCGGCCTGCCCTCGGCCATCTCCAGCGCGTCCACACCCCGCGAGTCGAGCACCACGGCGATCGGCCAGCGGATCGCGCCGTACGACATCGTCCACGTGGAGGAGGACTTCAACTACCACGCCTACCTCTACGCGGGCGACACGAACCACGCCTACCGCACCCCCACCAGCGGCGGCGCCGGCATCGGCAGCGGCCTGAACACCCTGTCCAAAATCCCCTACGACGCCGACGACTTCGAGAGGGTTCGCTGGAACTCCTGCCAGGTGGACTCGGGCGACTGCCTCACCCCCAAGGGCTTCACCTTCATGCGCGAGCGCCTCGCCGAGGGCGTCTACGTCGACTTCTACAACCTGCACACCAACGCCGGCACCAACGACGGGGACCTCGCCTCGCGCGCGGACAACCTCAACCAGCTCACCGCGTTCATCAAGGCCCACTCCGCCGGCAACGCCGTCGTGGTCATGGGTGACACCAACACCCGCTACACCCGCTCCGGCGACACCATCGCCGAGTTCGCCGCCGCCAACGGCCTCAAGGATCCCTGGGTCCAGCTGATCCGTGGCGGCACCCCGCCCGCCAAGGGCAGCGACGCCCTGGTCTGCGACCAGACCGGCACCACCGTCCCCAACACCTGCGAGGTCGTCGACAAGGTCCTCTACCGCAGCAGCAAGCTGGTCTCCCTGAACGCCACCTCGTACAACAACGAGCATGCCAAGTTCCTCACCAGCGACAACCTGATGCTCTCCGACCACGACCCGATCACCGTCGGCTTCACCTGGTCGCGCAACTCCGCCTACCAGCTCAGCGAGCAGTACGGCGGCCCGCACGGCGACTACTTCAACGACATCGCCGCCGTCCCCGCCGGTGCCCGCGCCACCACGGTCGCGCTGCGGGCCGGATCCCGTGTCGACCAACTGGGCCTCACTCTGACGAACGGCACCGCGCTCACCCACGGCGGAACCGGCGGCACCGCGTCCTCCCTCACCCTGGGCAGCGGGGAGTACGTGACCGCGGCCCAGCTCTGCCAGGGTGAGTACAGCGGCCACACGCGGATCTTCTACGCCAAGTTCTCGACCAACCTCGGCCGCACCCTGGCCGGCGGCACCACCACCTCCGACTGCGTGACCCGCACCGCGCCGACCGGCTGGCAGATCGCCGGGTTCCACGGCCGTGGCGGCGACGAGGTCGACAAGATCGGCTTCATCTACACCCAGCGCTGACCCACCCGCCCCGGGGCGCTCCCGAGCGCCCCGGGTGCACAGGAATCACAAAAGAGTGACAGGACGATTGACGCGCCCACGGCCAGGGCCTACTTTCTGACCGATTTACCGAACCATGTTCGAAATACCGGTCACTTGAGGTGCCCCCGCACGCCTGCTTGGAGAACAAGATGAGCGCAAACCCCCACCTGTCCCGCCGCGGCCTCCTGGGCATGACGGCCGCCGTGCCGCTCGCCCTGACGCTCGGCGCGGGCACCGCGCAGGCCGCCGACTCGGCGTACGCGATGGTGTACTTCACCGAGTCGACCAACCTCGGCGACGGCACCGACTACGGGCTCCACCTGGCCGTCAGCCCCGACGGGCTCAACTGGACGCCGCTCAACCAGAACAACCCCCTGGTCACCCCCACCGCCGGCGCCCTGGGCCTGCGCGACCCGTTCCTCATGCGCAAGCAGGACGGCACCTTCGTCGTGCTCGCCACCGACCTCAAGGGCACCGACTGGAGCTACAACAGCCAGTACATCCACGTCTGGGACTCCGCCGACCTGCGCACCTTCACCGGCTACCGGCGCCTGAAGCTGCACGACATGACGACCCACAGCTGGGCGCCCGAGGCGTTCTGGGACGCGGGCCGGGGCCAGTACGCGGTGATCTACTCCGCGGTCAACTCCAGCGGCCACAACGTGATCATGGTCAACTACACCAGTGACTTCGTCACCGCCTCGGCCCCGCAGGTCTTCTTCGACCCCGGCTACGACGTCATCGACGGCGACATGGCCCTCGGGGTGAGCGGCTACAACTACCTCTTCTTCAAGAAGAACCAGACGCTGGTGAGCGCCCGATCCACCACCCTGAACCCGGGCAGCTTCACCGAGTACAGCGCGGGCGTGGCTCACGGCGGGACCGAAGCCCCCACCGTGGTCAAGTCCCTCACCTCCGGAAACTGGTGGCTGTGGGGAGACACCTACACCCCCAACGGCGTCTTCTACGCCTGGCAGTCAAGCAGCCCCGCCACCGGCACCTGGACCCCCCTGGACCAGAAGACCTACACCCAGCCGGTCAACTCCAAGCACTGCGGCATCGCAACGATCACCACGGCCGAGTACAACAACCTGCTCACCAAGTGGGGCGCACCGGCCTGGAACAGGCTCAAGTCCTATAACTTCCCGTCCCGTTACGTCCGCCACTCCGATTACACGGGCCGCATCGACGAGTACCCGATCGAGCCGTACAAGGACTCCCTGTGGACCCTCGTCCCGGGTCTCGCCGACAGTTCCGGCGTGTCCTTCCGGTCGGTCAACTACCCCGACCGCTACCTGCGGCACTACAACTACGCCCTCCGGCTCGACGTCAACGACGGCACGTCGACCTTCGCCGGTGACGCGACCTTCTATCGCACCGCGGGCCTCGCGGACGCGAGCTGGGCCTCCTTCCGCTCGTACAACAACCCGACCCGCTACATCCGCCACTCCAACTACGTCCTGCGTATCGACCCCATCTCCACCACCACCGAGAAGCAGGACGCCACATTCCGAGTAGGTTACTGATTCAACCGAAAAGCCCCCCTTGGCGCTCCGCGTTGTATACGCTCCAGGTCTTCTTCACGAGACCTTCACAGGGGGGCTTTTCCCATGCGCAGAGGACACATAGCCGTCGTCGCGGCCGCAGGTGCGCTGACCGTGCTGACCGCGGTCCCGGCCCACGCCGCCGAGTACTCGTCGGCGCTGAAGATCAAGGGCGTCCAGTACGACGCCCCGGGCCGGGACTCCAACAGCTGTGCCACCGGCAACACCGACGAGGAGTATCTGACGATCAAAAACTACTCGCGGACCGCGACGGTGAACCTCAAGGGGTACGTCGTCAGGGACTCCACCAGCACCAACAAGTTCACGTTCACGAAGAACCACACGCTCCAGCCCGGCGACTACGTGAAGCTGCGCGGCGGACACGGCACCGATTCCGACGGGAACAACGTCGTCTACCGCAACAACTGCAACTTCATCTGGAACAACGACAAGGACACGATCTACCTCTACAAGCCCTCGGGTGCGCACGCCGACACCCACGCGTACACCAAGAGGGCCGACGACCGGGACGGCAACGGGTACATCACGTACCACGGCTGACCAGGTCACGTCCGCTCAGGACGGCGAGCGCGGCGGTCAGGGCGATCAGGACCGCCGCCTGGGTCAGGACACCCACGCGCAGCGCTCCGGGCAGGACATCGAGCCACGGGTAGACCGCGGTGATCCGGACCGCCAGGAGGAGCAGCCCCAGTGCCGCGAGGGCGGCGGCCTCCTCGGCGGGGACGCGGCGCTCGCCCCGCACGCGGTACAGCAGCCGGGCGAGGGCCGTCACGAGGTAGCAGGTGACGAGCGCCCAGACGGTGTCGACCCCGCCGGGCAGCGCCACGACGGAGCCGCCCATCAGCACGCAGGAGGCGGCGAAGACCAGGCCGGGCGTACCCGCGGGCAGGGCCGCCACGGGCGCGTCGCGGTGGTGGGCAGCGCACAGCGCCAGCGCCGACGCCCAGGCCAGCACGGCGGCCGCGACGACGTAGGCGGAGTCCGACGGGGCGAAGCCACGGGCCCAGATGTCGACCAGGGGCCACAGCGTCGGCAGGGCCGCCACGAGCGCGGAGACCTGGGCGAGGCGGCGGTGGTCGCGCAGGAGGGCGACGTAGGCGACCGTCCACTGCAGCGGCAGGAACCACTGGGCGAGCGCGCCGGCGCCGGCGCCGGCCCATACTCCGTGGCCCGCAAGGCCGTCCGTGAACATGTCCCACTGGCTCCCGCCACGGGTCGACGCCCAGGTCACCCCCAGGACCCGGTCGGCCACGGCGGACGCCGCCTGGAGCAGGACGGCGAAGAGCGCGAAGAGGCGGACGGCCGAGCCGAGCACGGCGTAGCGGCGGGGCGCACCCCCCGCGCCGAGCCTGCTGCGCACGGCCAGGGCGACGATGCTCGCCACCTCCCCGAGGGTGGGCCGGCTCTGCTCCTGGGTCTCCTGGTCGACGTCCCAGAGGTAGGTCTCGACCATCTCCTCCTCCCGCTCGCGCCGGTAATAGGCGGGCAGCAGGCGCAGAACCGCGCGATAGCGGGCTTCGAGCAGCGTCGTCATGCCAGACCTCCGGCGAGTCCGGGCCCCGTGGCGGGCACGTCGGTGGTTCCAGGAGCACCTTGGGACGTACGGCGTCCCTCGGCGATCCTCTTCTTGGCGGCGCTCGCTCCGGCGGCCAGCCGCTCCGCCTCGGCGGCCAGGGCCGCGGTGCCCTCGTCGGTGAGGCGGTAGTAACGGCGGAGCCTGCCCGACTGCACCTCCTCGCGGTCCAGCACGATCAGTCCGTCGGCGGTGAGCCGGTCCAGTACGCCGTACAGGGTGCCGACGCGCATCTGCACGGCCCCCTCGGAGAGGTCCTCGACCTCGCGCAGGATGCCGTAGCCGTGCCGCGGCTGATCGGCGAGGGCGGTCAGGACGAAGAAGGCCGCCTGTGTCATGTTCCTCGGTGCCATGAACACGAATATATCGGCTGCCGATATATACAGCCAGCCGAATCACACGAGCGGGTGGAGACGACGAACAGGGCTCGCCCCAATGCGGATGGTGGGCGGGCCCTGTTCGAGAGGTCATTTTGGCGTGCCGGCCCACGAACCGGGCACGAGTGAACCGCGGTTGCTCTGTGCAAAGCGTGTGCGCCCCGTGTGCGCGGGGCAGTTCACGGGGAGCGTTCCGTACCGGCGGGCGCCGCACGCCGGGCGTGTCCGCCTGCCGGACCCCGCCTGGTCCGCAAGGGCCGGCGGCGACGATACTTGGCGCTGGCACGCACCACTCCTTCTCACAGATGGACCCATGTCAAGCACTCCCACGGCAGACCCCACGGCACCTTCCACCGTCTGGCTGGCCCACGGCCGCCATCTCGGATCCGATGCGGCCGACGTCCTGCGCCGAAACCTGGAGCGACTGAAGGAGAACGCGACCCTCGACGACTTCCAGGAGCCGTCCGAGACCGGGGACGCCCCGGAGCGGATCTTCGAGGCCCGCTGGCGGGTCCCCGACGAGGTGACCGTCCGGGCCCGCCTGTCGCTCGCTCCCGTGTCGAGCGGCGGACAGGAGTGGGTGCTGGCGGCCGAGGCCGAGCAGCCGTGGGACCTGCGATGGCCCTCGCCCGCGACCATGTTCTGGCCCGACGGCGAAGACGCCTTCTGGGACCGCGACGCGGCCACGGGGCTGCGCCTGAGGGACCTGAGCATGCTGCCCGAGGAGGACAAGGACGTACGGCGAGCGCTCCGGCAGGCCGTGCGCGGCAGCTGGGCGGTGCATGTCGTCGTCCACGAGGCCATGACCCCCGGCGCGAGCGGCCGCCGCCCGCTGGCGGACATGCTGCCGCCGAGCCTGCGCCACCGGGTGGTCGAGCACCGGGCGCAGCCGCACCAACTGCGGGTCCTGAACTGGGCGGTGAAGGAGTTCGGCGTGGAGGTGCCGCGCGGCGGTGCCGTGGTGCTGCCCGGGACGCCGGTGCCGCCCGGCTTCGACGGCCAGGACTTCTCCGTACGCAATGTGTTCCTCGACGGCTCGGAGCCCACCGAGCTGATCGCGACCGTGACGCGCTACGCCGCGATGCCCAAGCCCCTCCCGGAGGGCGCCGAGGCAGCCGTGACCGCGCTGCGGGAGCAGTGGCAGCTGCTGACGCTGGAGGAGGAACTCGCACGCGAACGGGCGCTCGTGGCGATGTACGCCGAGGCGCTGGAGGCCATGACGAAGTCCCGGGACCTGTACCGGGAGGCCGCCGAGCGGGCCAACGAGGCCCTGGCGATCTACCGCGAGAACGCCCCGGAGCCTCGGGCCGACCCGGAGGCCGCCTCGCCTTTGCAGCAGCTGTCCAAGACGTTCGGGCGCTGGAAGGGCACCCTGCGGCCGCCGGCCCGTGACGAGGACCCGGACCGGCAGATCAGCTGAAGAGCGGGAACCGGTCCGCGTCCGCGCCGAGGGCACGGCGTTCGGGTTCCGTGAGCGGTGTGCGTCCGGTGGCGGCGCGGGCGTAGTGCTCGTCGCTCCAGTCGAGCGGAAGGGGCCGCCCGAGGAGGCCGTCGAGGGTGGCACGCACCGCGGCCAGTCCGGCAGGTGCGGGGCCGGTCGCGTCCGGCAGGTCGATGACGAGGTCGAGGTGGTGGACGGTGGCCTCGACGACGAGGGTGAGCACGAGGTCCCCGGCCGTCAGCACATGGCCCTGGGTGGCGACCCGCAGATCCGGCCGGGCGTCGGCAGCGGCGTTCACGGTGGCCGCGGTGGTCTCCAGGTACAGGTCGCGCAGCTGGCGGAAGTCGGGGAACATGCTGGCGCTCACCCGCTCGAAGCGCCGCCCGTTCGCCGCGCCGACCGGGTCCGGCGCCCAGTCCCGCCAGTAGGTCACCGCGTCCCGGTCGGGCGGTCCGGCCGCGGGCGTGTGCAGGGCGACCAGGGCCCGCTGGGCGTCCCCGGCACAGTGGAAGACCAGGTCGCGCACCGCCCAGCCCGCGCAGCCGGTGGGCCGCCAGGACTCCTCGTCGTCGAGCGGTCGTACGACGGCCGCGAAGGCCTCGTAGGCGGCGCGCAGCATGTCGGTGTCCATGACGCCAGCCTAGGCGGGGCCCTTTGGCGGGGTGACGGGAGGTGTCGAAGGGCCCGCTGTGGATACGCGAGGGGGACAGCCCCTCGGTCCGTCCGGAAGGTCACCGTCATCATGAGCGGCGAGAACAACGACAGTGCCACCTGCTCGGAGACGAAGCTCACGGTCAACGGCACACCCCACACCCTCCTCGTCGACCACCGGCGGGTCCTGCTCGACGTCCTGCGCGAGGACCTGGACCTGTGGGGCGCCAGGAAGGGCTGCGACCACGGTCAGTGCGGCGCCTGCACGGTCCTGGTGGACGGGCGCCGGGTCAACAGCTGTCTGCTGCTCGCGGTCGCCCTGGACGGCAGCGAGGTCCGCACCGTCGAGGGCCTCGGCGACGGGGAGGAACTGCATCCCCTGCAACAGGCCTTCCTGGACCGCGACGCCTTCCAGTGCGGCTACTGCACCCCGGGCCAGCTCTGCTCGGCGCTCGGCATGCTCGACGAGGCCGCGGCGGGCCACCCCTCGCACGTCACCGGCGACGCGCCCGCCGGCCGTCCCGCACCGCTGGACCGGGACGAGATCCGCGAGCGGCTCAGCGGCAACCTGTGCCGCTGCGGCGCCTATCCCCGCATCGTCGACGCGGTCGAGGACGTGATCCGGTGAAGACCTTCGACTACGTACGGGCCTCCAGCCCCGAAGAGGCGGCCGAGCTCTTCGCCGCCCGACCCGGCGCCCGCTACCTCGGCGGCGGCACCAACCTGGTCGACCTGATGAAGCTCGGCGTCGAACAGCCGGCAGTGCTCGTCGACGTCAGCCGGCTGCCCCTGGACGAGGTCCAGGAGCTCCCGGACGGCTCGCTGCGCGTCGGCGCCACGGTCCGCAACAGCGACCTGGCGGCCCATCCGGCCGTCCGCGACCGCTACCCGGCCCTCTCCCAGGCCCTGCTCGCGGGCGCCTCCGGGCAACTGCGCAACGCGGCCACCACGGGCGGCAACCTGCTCCAGCGCACCCGCTGCCCCTACTTCCAGGACCTCTCCAAACCCTGCAACAAGCGGACGCCGGGCAGCGGTTGCGGCGCACGCGAGGGCGTGCACCGGGACCACGCGGTGCTCGGGCACTCCCCGCACTGCATCGCCACGCACCCCTCGGACATGGCCGTCGCGCTCGCCGCGCTGGACGCCCGCGTGGAGCTGTACGGCACCGAGGGCGCCCGGAGCGTGCCCGTGGCCGACTTCCACCGGCTGCCGGGGGAACATCCCGAGCGGGACACCGAGATCCTCCCCGGCGAACTCATCACCGGAGTGCTGCTGCCCGCGGCCCCGGCCGGACTGCCGTCCGCCTATCGCAAGGCCAGGGACCGGGCGTCGTACGCCTTCGCCCTCGCCTCGGTGGCCGCCGTGGTGCGGGTGACGGACGGGGTGGTCGACCATGCCGGGATCGCCTTCGGCGCGCTGGCGCACCGGCCCTGGCGGGCCCGGCGGGCGGAGCAGGCGCTGCTGGGTGCCGCGCCCACGGCGGCCGCGCTCGAGCACGCCGTCGACCTGGAGCTCTCCGCCGCCGAGCCGCTGCGGGACAACGGCTACAAGGTGCCCCTGGCGCGCTCGCTCGCCCTGGACGTCCTGACCCGCCTCACCGCGACCGCCAGGATCTGAGGAGGACGCAATGGACGCCCCTGCGCAAGCCGCCGCCACCGCCCTTGGTGCCCCCGTCGAGCGCCGCGAGGGCCGGGAGAAGGTCACCGGCACCGCCCGCTACGCCGCCGAACAGCCCGCTCCCGGCCGCGCGCACGCCTGGCCCGTGCCCGCGTCGATCGCCCGGGGCCGGGTCACCGGCATCGACACCGCGGCCGCTCTGGACGTGCCCGGGGTCTTGACGGTGCTCACCCCCGAGAACGCGCCGAAACTGTCCGAGCCGGAGGACCCCACGCTCGCCGTCCTGCGCGACTCCCGTGTCCCGCACCGGGGTTGGTTCGTCGCCCTGGTGGTGGGCGAGACCCTGGAGGCCGCCCGCGCCGGTGCCGCCGCCGTCCGCGTCGACTACGCCGTGGAGGACCACGACGTCACCCTGACCACCACGCATCCCGACGCGTACGCCCCCGAGGAGGCCAACGGCGGATACCCGGGAACTCGTGAACACGGCGACCCCGAGGGCGCGTTCGCGTCCGCCCAGGTCCGGATCGACGCCGACTACCGGGTGCCCCCGCTGCACAACCACCCGATGGAACCGCACGCGACGACAGCCGAGTGGCACGACGGCCGGCTCACGGTGCACACCTCCACACAGGGCTCCACGGCCGTACGCGCCGTCCTGGCCCAGCTGTTCGGCCTCCCGGAGGACCAGGTCACCGTTCTCGCCGAGCACGTGGGCGGCGGTTTCGGCTCCAAGGGCACGCCCCGTCCGGACGTGGTGCTCGCCGCGATGGCGGCCCGGCACACCGGACGGCCCGTCACCCTGGCGCTCCCCCGCCGTTTTCTGCCCTCCGTCGTCGGTCACCGCGCCCCGACCCTGCACCGGCTGCGCCTCGGGGCCCACCTCGACGGACGGCTCACCTCCCTGATCCACGAGGTCACCACCCACACCTCGCGCGTCAAGGAGTTCGTGGAGCAGGCCGCGGTGCCCGCACGCGTGATGTACGCCGCCCCCGACTCTTGTACGGCGCACCGCGTGGCGCCGCTCGACGTGCCCACCCCGTCCTGGATGCGGGCCCCCGGCGAGGCTCCGGGCATGTACGCCCTGGAGTCCGCCATGGACGAGCTGGCCACGGAACTCGGCATGGACCCGGTGGAGTTGAGGATCGTCAACGAGCCGGGCACCGAGCCCGACAGCGGCAAGCCCTTCAGCAGCAGGCACCTGGTCGAGTGTCTGCGCGAGGGCGCCCGGCGCTTTCGCTGGGCCGAACGCGACCCGCATCCGCGCACCCGCGCCGAGGGACCGCTGCTGGTGGGATCCGGGGTGGCGGCCGCCGTCTATCCCGTCATGGCGCAGCCGTCCACGGCAGCGGCGCGGGCGCTGCCCGACGGGACCTTCCTCGTCCGTATCAACGCCACCGACATCGGCACCGGCGCCCGGACCGTGCTCGCGCAGATCGCCGCGGACGCGCTCGCCGTGCCCGTCGCCCGCGTGCGGACCGAGGTGGGCAGCAGCGAACTGCCCGCAGCGTCACTGGCCGGCGGCTCGTCGGGCACCGCGTCCTGGGGCTGGGCGGTGCACGAGGCGTGCGCCCGGCTCGCGGAGCGCCTGGCCGAAGGGCCGCTGCCCGCAGAGGGCATCGAGGTCCGGGCCGACACGGCCGGCCGGGCCGACGCCGACAGCCCCTTCGCCCGGCACGCCTTCGGCGCCCACTTCGCCGAGGTCACCGTCGACACGGTCACCGGCGAGACCCGGGTGCGCCGACTGCTCGGGGTGTATGCCGCCGGGCACATCCTGAACGCCCGTACCGCGCGCTCCCAGTTCGTCGGCGGCATGACCATGGGACTCGGCATGGCCCTGACCGAGGGCAGCACGATGGACGCCGCGTTCGGCGACTTCACCGAGTCGGATCTGGCCGCGTACCACGTGCCCACGCACTCCGACGTGCCCGACATCGAGGCGCACTGGATCGACGAGGACGACAGCCGCCTCAACCCCATGGGCAGCAAGGGCATCGGCGAGATCGGCATCGTGGGGACGGCCGCCGCGATCGGCAACGCCGTCTTCCACGCCACCGGCGTACGCCTGCGCGAGCTGCCCCTGACACCGGACCGCGTGCTGAGCGGCCTGCGGGCGAGGAGCAGCTCCTAGCGGCTTCAGGGACGCTGGGCGGACAGCGGAGCGTCGGCCGTCTCGCGGAGCGCCTCCACGATCCGCCGCTCCGTCGGGCCGCTCCTCGCAGGTGCCGGGGACGCGAGGTGGACCACCAGAGCGGTCAGCGCGGCCAGCGACGCGCACGCGGCCGCCGTTCCCGCGAGCCAGGCCGGCGCGAGCGGAAGTTCCACGGCTCGGGCAAGCCCGGCCGAGCGGAACCGTCCGTCGAGCAGCTGGCCCGCGGCGATCCCGGCCGGCACGACGACCGCGAGGGCCAGCACCGCGAGGACGGGCCGGAGCATCAGCAGGGCGAGCAGGACGCACAGGGCCGACACCCCGAGTGCGAACCCGTACACCTGCGGCGACGCCCCGTCCGGGTGCGCCGGGAAGCACAGGACACCGCAGACCAGCAGTGCCAGGGCGGCGACCCTGGCCGGCCAGACCGATGTCCTTCGGGTCGGCACCGACGCGGGCGGATGCGGTGGCGGGGCCGGGAAGGCGCCCGGCCCCGGCACCTCCGGTTCGGGCCGCCACTCCTCGCCGTACGGGTCGTGCGCCTCGTACGACGGCTGCGGGGAGGGCTCCGTCGCCAATCGCCCGATGAGTTCGACGAGTTCCTCGACGGGCCGGCCGGTCGCCGCCGCACGCACCGCCTCCTGCCCGCAGTGCGGCTGGAGTTCGGACCGGTTCAGCAGGGCCACCAGACGGGTCACGTCCTCGACGGGACGGGACTCGGCGGCGGCCCGGATCGCCTCGTCGGCGCTGTCCGCGTCCCGTGGCGGCCGGGTCAGCAGGGCGACCAGCCGGGTGACGTCCTCCACGGACCGGTCCACGCCGACGGTACGCAGGGCCGCGACGGTGGCCTGCGCGTACTGGGGCGACTGTTCCATCAGGGTGATGAGGTGGACGACGTCCTCCAGAGGACGGTCGGCCACGGCGGCACGCACCAGGTCGCCGACGGGATCGCCGTACGACCGGTCCATCGGTATGCCGGGTTCGTTCGGGTGAGCTGCTGTCGGGCCGGTGGTCATGCTCTGCTCCAGACAAAGAGTGCGGTCGCTCCTACGCGCCCCCGGCGTGCGACCGCGACATTGAGATGACCCATTCGTAAGCGGGTACCCGGCGGCGTGCCACTCGGATGAGCCACGGGTGTGAGAGGGCCCTCGGTGAGCCATAGGGGGACCGGATACGGGAATCCGTCAGACAGCGGGCCGTTCGGCGCCCGGAGGAGGAGGTCGGCCCGTGGATTCGACCACAGCACTGATCGTCGTCGTCGCGGTGCTCGCGGCGCTGGCGCTCGCGGTGGCCGTGGGGCTGCTGGTGCGGCTCGTGAGGACCCGTCGCGGTCTGCGGCGGGCGGGACTTCCCACCGGGCCCCGCTGGGTCTTCTGGGGCGCCCTGTTGTACTTCGTGCTGCCCACCGATCTGGTGCCGGACCCGGTGTACCTCGACGACATCGGTGTCCTGCTGCTCGCCCTGCGCACGCTGCGCGGTTCCGCCACCGACCGGGCGGCTCTGCGGCTCGACGGGCGGGAGCGGGAGACGTCCCGCCGACCGTGATTACGCAGTGTAAGGAAACCAATCACTCGTTCGATTCGTATAAGTCTCTGGAAGCCGAAGGAAGTCGGCTGACCTGACGGCGTCGTGGGGAGAGGCCGTCGGTGAGAGGCAGTACCGGCGAGGGAGAGACGATGCAACCGTTCGCGCTCAACTACGCACGTCCGGCAGCGACGTTGGAGGCGACCACTCCGTACGTCTACGACTCCGGGCTGCAGTTGAACGTGCTCAGGGACGGCCGGGTCGCGGCCCGCGACCACGCGCTGATGAGGGAACTGGGGACCACCACGAGCACGGCGGGCTCCAAGACTCACTTCGACGACTGAACACGGCCCGCGTCCGATGACCGTGTTGATTCTTACCTGCGAAGAGGACGTGACGGCCGACATGGTCGTCGTGCACCTCAACGCCACGGGGGTACCGGTGGTCCGGCTCGACCCTGCCGACCTGACCGACGGTGTCGCACTGTCCGGGGAGTACGTCCACGGCAGCTTCCGCGGCCACCTGTCGGTCGGCGGCCGCCTGGTGGGCATCTCCGGGCTGCGCTCGATCTGGGTCCGCCGTCCAGGCACCCCCGCGGCGCGGGCGGCCGCGCCCTCCGACTGGCTGACCGAGGAGTCCGCCCAGGCGCTGTACGGCATGCTCCGGGGCAGCGAGGCCCGCTGGATGAACCACCCGGACGCGGCCCGCCGGGCCCGACACAAGCCCTGGCAGCTGCGGCTCGCCCAGCGCTGCGGGCTGCCCGTCCCGGCCACGATCGTGACGACGTTCCCGCAGGCCGCCCGCGAGTTCGCCGAGCGCTATCCCGATCTGGTGGTCAAGCCGGTCTCCGGCGCGCACCCGCAGGATCCGCCGCGGGCGGTGCCGACCAGCCGGGTCGCACCCGACGCCGACTTCGCGGCCGTCGCATACGGCCCGACCCTGCTGCAGCGGCGGGTGGCCAAACGGGCCGACATCCGCCTGACCGTCGTGGGCGAGACGATGCTGGCCGCCCGGAAGGTCACCGGGGCGGACGACGAGGTGGATGTCCGTTTCGCCCCGTCCACGTCCTCCTGGCAGCCCACGGAAGTCCCGCCGCGCGTGGCCGGGGCCGTCCGGGACTATCTCCGGGCGGCCGAACTCGCCTACGGGGCCTTCGATTTCGCCGAGGACGGGGACGGAACCTGGTGGTTCCTGGAGTGCAACCAGTCCGGGCAGTTCGGCTTCATCGAGGTGGAGACGGGCCAGCCGATCGCACGCGGCATCGCCGAGTGGCTGGCCCGGCCCGGTCCGGACCCGCGCTCCCGCGCCAACGGCGCGAACTCCGCGGTGTCCTGAGCCCGGGTTCAGTAGGGCCGCGGGGCGGCGGGCGGCAGGGCCGGCACCCATCCCTGACCGGGCGAGGCCGGGCGGTCGGGGACGGGTGGAGACATGAAGGACTGCAGCGGCCGCATGACGTACTCCAGTTCCCTGCGTACGCGCTCGGCCTCCCTGCGGGTCAGAGCGGGGACGTCGCCGCGCTCGGCGACGAGTCGGTCGTAGATGGGGGAATCCTGGAACACCCGTCAACGCGCCTTTCGTTTTCGCGGGCCCACGCGCGTGGGCACGACTGCCGAGTCTAGGCGCCCGAACACACCGACGTACGAATTCCGGTGTCGGGCTTGACGGCCCACGGGCGGTCATGCGCCGGTGGTGGACCCCGGGCGCACGATCATCAGGACGGTCACGGTCGCCCACAGAAGGTTGAAGATGCCCGTGAACACGGCCAGTTGGACGGTGGCGCTGCGTTCGACGCCGCCCTGTCCGGTCAGCTCCTCGAGCAGTTCGCCCTGCCGGGGCAGGACGAAGGCGGCGAGGACCCCGGCGGCCGCGGCCGTCAGAGTCATGGACGTGGTCAGCCACACGTCGCCCAGCACGCCCATCGCGGCTCCGGTGGCGATACCGAGGACGGGGACCGCGACGCCGATGCCCGCGTAGACCCGGCAGATGCGGTGCAGCAGCCGTACCGTGCCGACGCCGGCCTCTTCCGCGTGGGCCCGGCGGACCGCGGGCGGGAACATGCTGGCCGCCACGGTCACCGGCCCCACGGCGACGATGGCGACGAGGACGTGCAGGGCCAGCAGGAACTTGGTCATGGGATGGCGTGTCCTTCTCCGGTGCGGTCGGTGCCCGCCCACCCTAGGAACCCACCGGATGATCACATAGGGGCTGAAACGACAGCTTCCAACGGATTCCCGCCAACGCGCCCGACAAGCACTTCTGCCTGCACCCGTGGTCGTGACGGTGGCGGGAACCCGCCTATCGTGGCCGTCATGCACTCCGTGGCGATCCTGGTTCTCGACGATGTGGTGCCCTTCGACATGGCGGCACCCATGCAGGTGTTCGACTGGACGCGGTTGCCCGACGGCCGTCCCGCCTACCGGGTCCGGCTGTGCGCCGAGTCACCGGAGGTCCGCGCGGACGGCGGTTTCACCCTGCGGGTCGAACACGGACTGGAAGCCCTCGCCGAGGCGGACACGATCATCGTGCCGGGCTGCTCCCCCACCGCCGCACCGCCCTCACCGCGGGTCCTTTCGGCGCTGCGGGAGGCCGCGGCCGCCGGCACCCGGATCGCGTCCGTGTGTGTCGGCGCGTTCGTGCTGGCGGAGGCCGGACTCCTCGACGGGCTGCGCGCCACCACGCACTGGGTGGCCGCGGACGACCTGGCACGCCGCTTCCCCGCCGTCGAGGTCCGGCCGGACGTGCTGTACGTCGACAACGGTCAGCTCCTGACCTCCGCGGGTGCGGCCGCGGCCCTCGACATGTGTCTGCACATGATCCGCCGGGACCTCGGCTCGGCGGTCGCCGCGCACGCCGCCCGGATGTCGGTGATGCCGCTCGAACGGGAGGGCGGCCAGGCCCAGTTCATCGTGTACGACCATCCGCCCGTGCCCCGGGGTTCGACGCTGGAGCCGCTGCTGGAGTGGATCGAGGACAACCTGGCCCACGAGATCACCCTCGGGGCGATGGCGGCCCGTTCGGGAATGAGCGAGCGCACCTTCAGCCGCCGTTTCCGTGAGCAGACGGGCAGCACCCCTCTGCAGTGGCTGCTGCGGGCCCGGGTGCGGCGCGCCCAGTACCTGCTGGAGAACACCGGCCACCCGGTCGAACGGATCGCGCGGCAGGCGGGGTTCGGCTCCCCCACGGCGTTCCGGGAACGCTTCCGCCGGGTCGTCGGCACCACCCCGCAGGCGTACCGCGCGGCCTTCCACGCGAAGGACGCCGTCCCGGCGGCGGCTCGCCTCTGACCGCCCGCCGGGCCCGGCGTGGTCTCATCCCGCCAGCGGCAGGCTGCCTTCACCTTCCGGGTCCGCGCACCCTGCGGCCGGCAGCAGCGCATCCGCCCTGGCGACCGCTTCCCGCACGTCGGTGGTGCCCATCATCACGCACAGGGTGTAACTGACGTCCGCCAGCTCACGAACCGTCGCCGGAGTCTCCCTCTCCGCCTGAGCGATCCTCAGTGACGCATAGCGGGTCAGCAGGGTTCTGACGGTCTTCGGGTCCGGTACGAGCACGAAGCGCCCCTCTCTCGAATTTTTCGCTGCGTATGCCCCCTCCGCGCCGGCCCAATCCCGTCCGCCGCTCCCCGGCATGCGATTGGCGCAATACCGTGCGGGCGGACCCGCTTCCCGAAGGGCCGCAAACCGTTGAACAAGGGGCATCCCTCGCACATGAACGGTATACGCCCATGAACCGCTCCGCAGGTCTCCTCAGCGCCCTCTATCTCGCGACGAGCACCGGACTCGCCTGGACCGCGTTTCTCACGCTGCGCCAGGGCCCGCCGTGGGCCGCGTGTCTGTTCGCCGCCGCGAGCCTGGTCCCGGTCATCGCGGTCGTGCGCGAGAGCGTGCTCCAGGACCAGCGACACACTCTGGCCGAAATGCACGCAAGGGTTGACGGGCCCGGTGCGGGAGCCGCCGACGACATCGTCCGTGCCGAACTCGACACCGCGTGCTGTGAACGCTGGTGGACGAGCTGCGGCACCGACCACGACTCGACGTGCCCACGCCGCGTGCCGCGAAGCAGCGTGGCCTGAGGTCCGGCGCGCCTCAGGCGACCTGTGCGGTGAGGACCAGCACGCCGACCACGTTGAGCACGACCCAGGCCAGTGAGCCGAAGCGACCGTTGACGAGGACGAGGCGCATCCCGGAGGTCAACAGGCGGCTGAGGGTGCCGTCGATGCGGCGCAGCGCCTTGCCCTCCAGGCCATGGGCCCGGGTGACCGGGATGAGGCGGGCCATCGCGGTGCCCCGGGACGAGAGGGTCTCCACCTCGTGCCGGAAGTGCTCATTGTGGGTGCGCAGCCGGGCCTTGAGACGGCCCCGGACGAGAGCCGCGGCGGGAGGACGACGAGGAAGACGGGCACGAACTCCGGTGTCCGTACGGCGATGATGACCAGTCCGCCGATCAGCACCGTGGTGGCACCGAGGCCGGTCTCCGCGGTCTGCTGCACCATCTGCTCGACCGTCTCGACGTCCCGCACGACCTTGACCTGGAGCACACCGGCGCCACTCCTACTCGTCCAGGGTGCGGGCGAGTTCCGTGGTGGCGTGGGCGATCTCGCTGTCGTCGTCGGCCATCAGCCGCTCGATGACGCCGCTCTTGGCGCGGACGGCCTGGCGGGCCCGGCGCTCCCACACCACGGGGTTCTCCCGGTGGTTGAGCAGCTTGGGATAGACGGCCGCCGTGCTCTCCCACTGGCGGGCGCCGGCGATGCTCCTGAGCAGCTGGATGATCTCCGCCCGGCAGGTCACCTGGGGCAGCTGGGCCAGCTCCCAGAGGAAGGGGACGGTGGCGGCGGTGGCCTGCTCCACGACGAAGCCGTACTGACAGATGCGCCTGCGCAGGTCGCCGAGTGCGGTGCCGGCGGTCTCGGGGTCCCCCCAGGCCACGCTGTTGAGGAGCAGGGGGATGGCCGCGGCGCAGCCGGTGGAGTCCTGGATCTCGCCCCAGGGCACCCGGCTCAGCGCCGCGAGGGGCGTGGTCCGCGCCACCCCGGTCGTGGGCACGGGGCAGCTGGTGCGCTCGTTGCTCGGTTGGTCCGGAGCGGTGCGCATGGCGTGAAACCTTTCCGCGGTCATGTCAGGGAGGAGGGGTGGTCGACAGCTTGGCCCAGACGGTCTTTCCGGCGGGGGGCCGTGAGGTCCAGCCCCACTCCTGAGCCAGGGTGTCGACGATGTACAGGCCCCGGCCGTGCTCCCGCAGGGCGGTGGCGTCGTCGGGCGTGTACGCGGGCGGCTCGTCACCGGGGTCGGAGACGGTCACCAGTAGATGGGCGGGATCGAAGGACAGCCCCAGCCACACCTCGGGGACACCGTCCGCCGCGGGCCTGAGGACCGCGTGGGCCACGGCGTTGGCCGCGAGTTCGGTGATCACGAGGGTGGCGTCGTCGCTGCGGTGGTCCAGGGACCAGCCGCCCAGCGTCTCGCGGGTGAAGGCCCGGGCCCGGGCGAACCCCTCCGCACTGCACCGGACGAGCAGCGCGGCGGAGACGAAGGGGCCGAGCACCGGTGGCCGCCGCTGCGGGTGGGTGGGGCCGGGACGCCCCGAGGTCGCACCGGCCGGGCCGGCATCACCCACCTCCGGCACAGCCTGGCTCGGCGGCCGGAGCACGTGATTCGCAGGTGACGACACGGCATCTCCTTGATGCGACGTCAAGACGGGGCGCAACCGCGGGGGTTGACGCCGCAGCTATTATCCACGCTGAAGGCGTCCGCGTGCAATTGCACGAGAAATTGCGCGAAGATTGGGTGGGGCCACGAGGGTTGCGGTTGCGCGCCCCTGTCCCGCCCCGCACGGCCGGGCACGGCGCCCGGCACAGATCGTGAACAGCAAGGAGACTGCAGTGCCAGTGCAGAACGGAGTGCGGGCGAGTTCGCTCGACGCCCGCTGGGTCAAGAGCCGTCACAGCAACGCCGAGGGCAACTGCGTCGAAGTGGCCTCACTGGTCGACGGCGGCGTCGCGCTGCGCAACTCCCGTGATCCCGACGGCCCCGCGCTGGTCTACACACCGGCCGAGGTCGCGGCGTTCCTCGCCGGCGCGAAGGACGGGGAGTTCGACCACCTCCTGTGAGGTGCCGGAGCCCCCAGGGGCGACGGCGGCCCGAACTCCCGGGCCGCCACCGGCATCTACGGAATGGTGCGCTGCGCCCACGCTGCGTGCGATAGTGTGAGTCGTCTCTATGCCGGTTTACTGGGAGTCAGGATGTCTGCCGCGTCCCACCGCATCTCCCGCCTGGAACCGTATCTGGACCGGACCGAGCCGGCTCCCACGCTGCTGAAGATGCTGGTCGGCGTGCAGTTGGCGGGTTTCCGCGAGGATGCCGGGCTCGCTCAGGACCAGGCGGCGCGGGCCCTCGGGTTCAGTCCCGCCAAGCTGTCCCGTATCGAGTCGGGCAAGGGCCGTAGGCCCCCGTCGGAGAGCGACGTCCGCGCCCTGCTCGAGCTGTACGGCACCGGGGACCACGAGTCCTCGGTGCTCCTCAAGCTGCTCCAGCGCGCCGGTGACCCGGGCTGGTGGCAGCGGTACGACAAGCGGCTGATGCCCGAGTGGTTCGACCGGCTGGTCGGGCTCCAGGAAGCCGCCGCGGCCATCCGTACCTTCGAGATCCAGTACGTTCCCGGCCTGCTGCAGACCCCGGACTACACCCGTGCGGTGGTGGAGCGCGGTCTGCCCGCCGCTGCGTCGAACGAGGTGGCACGCCGCGTCGAACTGCGTATGCGGCGCGCTCAGTTGCTGCTGCGCGAGGACGCCCCGCAGTTGTGGGCGGTGATCGACGAGTCGGTGCTGCTGCGGGTACTGGGCAGCCGGGAGATCATGCGGGAACAGCTGACCCACCTCATCGCGATGGCCCAGCGCCCCAATGTGACGGTGCAGGTCATTCCCCTGGACGTGACGAACGCCTCCGCTCCCGCCATCCCGATCACCTATCTGCGCTTCGGCGGGTTCGATCTGCCGGACGTCGTCTACCTGGAGCACATCAAGAGCGCCAACTTCCTGGAGGACCGGGACGAGACGGAGGAGTACCGGCTCGCCCTGGACCGGCTGGCGGACGACGCGCTCGAACCCCGGGACTCGCTGGCGATGTTGACCAAGACGAGGGACGAGCGCTACGGCGCCTGAGTTGACCTAGGCCGGGGGCTCGGGCGGCTCTTCGCGCCTGCGACGCTTCTCGAACGGCACTTGGCGGAGTCGTAGGTCAGGTCGTAGATGCCGCGGAGTTCGGCGCCCGACAGCGTGAAGGCGTCACCGCGCAGGAAGCGCCCGTCGGCTGCCGCCGTGCGTACGCTCCTCGGCCAAGGCGACGGGGACGGTAGGGATCGAGGGCGCGACCGACGGCGACCAGGCCACGGTCGAGGTACGACAACAAGTTCTCGCCCGCTTCGCCACGAAGAACGGACCGGCTTGGCGCGGTCCGCGTAGAAGCCGTCCCACCAGCGACCAGCGTCCGGAGTCCAGAGGGCGGCTCGGGGACGCCCCCGGCGTGGGACCCTCGCGGTCGTGCCAGGGGCGTTCGTGGCCGGGTCAGCTCAGTCGGCCCACGCCTCCGAACTCGATCCACTCGTGGGTGAGCTGGCGGGGGGCCACGTCGGTGTCGGGGCGCCAGGTGGAGACCTCCACGAGACCCGGTTCGAGGATCTCCAGGCCCTCGAACCACTCGGCGACGTCCTTCTCCTGGCGGACCCGGCCCCAATGGCCCTGGGTCGCCTTGTCCATGAAGTCGGTGACGAAGTCGCGGACCTCGGGGTCCTCGCTGACGAGCTGGCACATCACCATGAAGCTGCCGGGCGCGAGCCGCTCGCTCACCCGTCGGGCCACGGCGGCCGGCCCGTCCGTCTCGCTGTCCGGGATGCAGTGCATGACCGAGTTGAACAGCACGGCCACCGGCTGCGAGAAGTCGATCAGCCGCTGGGTGTCCTCGTGGGCGAAGATCGCGTCGGTCTCCCGCATGTCGGCGTGGATGACGGTGGTCCGATCGTCCTGCTGCAGCAGCGCCCGGCCGTGGACGAGGACCATCGGGTCGTTGTCGACGTAGACCACGTGTGTGGTGGGGTCGATGCGCTGGGCGACCTGATGGACGTTGTCCTGGGTGGGCAGGCCGGAGCCGTGGTCCAGGTACTGGCGGATGCCGTACTCGGCCGAGAGGGTGCGCACCACCCGCTGGAGGAAGCGCCGGTTGTTCACCGCGAGCCTGCGGGTGCTCGGGACGACCTTGTCGAGCTCCTCGCAGGCGGCCCGGTCGGCCGCGTAGTTGTCCTTGCCGCCGAGGTAGTGGTCGTACATACGCGCGGCCGTGGGTACCGAGGCGTCGATCGATGTGGACAGGTTCTTACCGGTGCTCATGATTCCCCCAGCTTGTGCCGCCAACTGGCCCGGCAGGACAGGGAGTCCATCCTAGGGACACCGCGATCGCCGGTGCCAGTCCACAGGGGGGTGAACGAGGGGTCAGGCGGCGTCCAGCTCCGTGAGTTCGTCCGCGTCGAGCACGAGACCGGCCGCGGCGAAGGAGTCGCGGATCGTCTCGGGGCGGCTCGCGCCCGGGATCGGCACGACCACCGGCGACTTGGCGAGCATCCAGGCCAGGCAGACCTGCTGCGGGCTCACGCCGTACTTCTCTGCGATCCGCGCGAACGGGGCGTGCGCCGAGCCCAGTCCACCGGCACGGGAGATGCCGCCCAGGGGGCTCCAGGGCAGGAAGGCGATGCCGAGCTCGTCGCACAGACGCAGTTCCGGTTCGCTGGAGCGGAAGGCCGGGGAGAACTGGTTCTGCACCGAGACCAGTCGGCCGCCGAGGATCTCGTTGGCCAGCCGGATCTGGTCGGGGTTCGCGTTGGAGATGCCCGCCCGGAGGATCTTGCCCTCGTCGAGGAGGTCGCGCACCGCGCCGGCGGACTCCTCGTAGGGGACGCGGGGGTCGGGGCGGTGGAACTGGTACAGCCCGATCGCCTCCACACCGAGCCGGCTCAGCGAGGCCTCGCAGGCCTCCTTGAGGTGCCGGGGGCTGCCGTCGAGCGTCCAACTGCCGTCCCCGGGACGCAGATGCCCGCCCTTCGTGGCCACGAGGACGTCACCGCCCCGGTCGTGGGAGGCGAGGGCCTTGGCGATCAGGGTCTCGTTGTGACCGACCTCGTCGGCGTCCCGGTGGTAGGCGTCGGCGGTGTCGATCAGGGTCACGCCCGCGTCGAGTGCGGCGTGGATGGTGGCGATGGAGCGTGCCTCGTCCGGCCGTCCCTCGATGGACATGGGCATGGCGCCGAGTCCGATCGAGCTCACTTCGACATCACCGATGCGGCGGGTGTGCATGGCCTTGGACCTCTTTCGCCTGTCACGCGGAACTAAGCCCTCACCAGCCTGGTCGCGCACACGCCGTAGGTCCAATAGAAGAATGAGAACGCATCCAGCGACGGCAGTACTGAATCCCGAACCTGCCGCTTCCGGTCGCCCGGGGGGCGAGACGGGGTTGCGTGTCCGCGGTGTCCGTGTGAAACCCTCGCCTGGACCGGCAGCTGGTCCAGTCCGGTCGTCGTGAGGTTCGGCAGTACGGCGAGAAAGGCGGCGGTATGCGCATCGGACTGCTCGGTACCGGTCCCTGGGCCAGGATGGCTCACGCTCCCGCGCTGAGCGCGCATCCGGAGCTGGACTTCGCCGGGGTGTGGGGCCGTCGCACGGAGGCCGCCAAGGAACTGGCCGACGAGCACGGCACGCGCGCCTACGACGATGTCGACGCGCTGCTCGCCGACGTGGACGCCGTCGCCGTCGCCCTGCCGCCGGCCGTGCAGGCATCCCTCGCGGCGCGGGCCGCGCGGGCGGGGCGCCATCTGCTGCTGGACAAGCCCCTCGCGACGACGGTCGAGCAGGGGCGGGAGGTGGTCGACGCCGTCCGGGAGTCCCAGGTCGCCTCGGTGGTGTTCTTCACCTCGCGTTTCCTCGCCGAGACCGAGGCGTGGATCGGTGAACAGGCGGGCGTGGAGGGCTGGTTCACGGCGCGCGCGGAATGGCTGGGGTCGGTGTTCACGGACGACAGCCCCTTCGCCGACTCACCGTGGCGGCAGGAGAAGGGCGCCCTGTGGGACGTGGGTCCGCACGCTCTGTCGGTGCTGCTGCCGGTGCTGGGCGAGGTGCGTGAGGTGGCGGCGGCCGCGCACGGTCCCGGCGACACCGTCCATCTGGTCCTCCGGCACACCAGCGGCGCGTCGAGCACCCTGACGCTGAGTCTCACGGCTCCGTCGGCGGCCGCGGGAGCCGGCGTCGAACTGCGGGGCGCGGGCGGAGTCGTCCAGCTCCCGGAGTCGTCCGAGGGTGTGGTGCCCGCCGTGGTCCGGGCCGCCGACGGACTGCTCGCCGCCGCCCGCACCGGCCGGCCCCACCCGTGCGACGCCGCGTTCGGTCTGCGGGTCACCGAGATCCTCGTCGAGGCGGAGACCCTGCTGGACGGCGGAACGGGCGTGCCGGCTGAGTAGGCCGGCAGCTCAGTCTCCGGTACCAGGCCCGGTCGCCCTCGATGTGCGGGGGGGGGACTCAAGCACGGGACCGATCGGCCCGACAGCCACGGGAAGTCGGCTCCGTAGATCAGGGTGTCCCCGACCGGTTCGTCGCCGCCGGCATCGACAGCCGGGCCGGCTGTCGATGCCGGACGAGCGCTCAGGCGGTCTGCGTGGGCCGGTAGTTGAGGCGTTCCCGTACGACGGGATAGCCCGCCTTGGCGAAGTTCGCGGCCATGGGGAAGTTCCCCCGGTCCGTCGCGCCGGAGACGAACTCGGCGCCGCGCTCGACGAGATAGTGGGTGCACTCGGCGAGCAGGTCGTAGGCGTAGCCGTGTCCGCGGTGTTCCGGCACCACGCCGATGAACGCGACGCAGGGTCCCGACGGGTTGTGGGCCGGAATGTGGATTCCGGCGACGTCTCCCTGCGGGGTGTGGGCGATCTGCCACCACTCGCGGGGCGAGGGACACCAGTGGAAGAAGTCGAGTTCCTCCTGGGCGGCCCGGTCGAGTCCGTCCTCCTCGATGGCGGTGAGGGCGTGCGCATCGAGGGTGGCGGAGTGGATGCGGCGCAGCAGGTCGAAGAAGACCGCGTCGTCCGGTTCTGGCCGGAACTCCAGGCGTCCGGGACGCTCGGGCAGAGCGTGCTCCGGTGTCCACCGGTACAGGAACCGCTCGACCAGAAGCTCGTACCCGGCCTTGTGCGCGGCGGTGAAGCGAGTCTCGGCGGCGGCCCGCAGCCCGGGGTCCTCGCGCCACCCCGCGGGCATATTCAACTCGAGCTCCACCTGCCAGGGGGCGGTGCGCAGGAGTTCGGCGCCGGCCTCCTCCTCCCCTTCGGCCACGTCGAACCAGTTGACATTGACGGGGACGGTGTCGTCGGGGCCGCCCCACCAGGCGCCGCGTGCCACGACCTTGCCGTCGCGCAGGGCGACGCGCTTCCAGTCGGGGCGGTGCCGGGTGACGCGGTGGGACTCGCCGGCGCCGAGAGGGTCGGGAAGGGTGTCGAAGACAGGGGCTGTGCGCTCGTCGAGCGCGCGGATGACCAGCTCGGTCATGGGTGGATTCCTCCGGGAGATGTGCTGCGGGGAGCGCTCCCGGTCAGGCGAGGCACGCCGGGGCGACGGAGAGGGAGCGCTGAGGGGTGGGGAACTGCACGGCACTCGCCTCCTTCCGCTGGTTCGGGGCGTGGCCGCTCACGCTACGGGATCTTCGTGAACGGCGTCCATCGTTTTTCGCGGCGCGCGTCCGGTCCCGGGCCGCCGCTTAAACGGTCCTTAAGGCCGGGTTAAACGCCGTCCGCCCTGTATACCGCCGAGCCCTTGGTTCGTACCATCGACACTCGTCCACATCGTGAGAGCGCTCTCAATTCTCCGAGGAGACCCCCCACATGACACCTCGTCACCAGCGCCACCTCGGGCGCCGCAAGGTCCTCTTCGCCCTCGGCGGGGCGATGGCCGCCGCGCCCGCCCTCGCCGCACTGGCCCCCCACGCCCTCGCCGACAGCAACGGCACCTCGTTGGCCGGAGCCCTGCCGCTGACCGTCGTCAACGACACCGGCGCCTTCGACAACGCGAACGTCCACGTCTACATCGTGGGCAACCAGGACGGCAGGCAGGTCCGTGTCACCCCGGACGGCACGCTCGCTCCGGTCGCCCTCTCCGACAACGGCGCCGACGGTTACACCGACTACGCGATAACCCTGGCCGGCAGTGGCGAGACCAGGCTGTCGCTCCCCTACCTGTCCGGCCGGATCTACGTGTCCCTGGGCGCGAAGCTGAAGTTCAAGGTCGTCACCGACGGCAACGGCAACCCCGCCCTCCAGTACCCGGCCGGCTGGGTGACCTCGGACCCCAACTACCGGGTCCTGCACGACTGTGCCGAATTCACGTACAACTCGGCCGGCATGTTCTGCAACACCACCATGGTGGACATGTTCAGCGTGCCGCTGAGCATCCGGCTGACCGGGGCACGGGACCAGACGACGGGCACCCTGCGCGCCTCCGGGCGGGCCGGTGCCTTCGCCGCCGTGCGCCAGGTCCAGGAGTTCGCGCCGCTCGTCGTGGACGACACGCGGATCATCGCGCCCGGTCACGGTCTGGACGCCGGCCTGTTCCCAGCGGGCTACCTCGCGCCGTACATCGACGAGGTGTGGAGCACCTACACCGGCAGGGACCTGGCCGTCACCACGAACGCGGGCACCTTCACCGGGCGGGTGCGCGGCGACCGGCTCGTGTTCACCGGGCCCGCGCAGGTCTCCTTCGCCCGGCCCTCGACACGGGACGTGCTCTTCTGCGACGGCGCGCTCGCCGCTCCCAATGACGGCACAACCGGGCCGGTGGCGGCGGTGCTCGGTGCCGGGTTCAACCGGTCGACGCTGGTGAGTTCCGCCGCGCAGCCGACCACCGACCCCACCAGTTTCTACAGGACCGCGCTCACCAACCACTACGCCAAGGCCGTGCACGCGGCCACAGCGGACGGCAAGGCGTACGGCTTCGCCTTCGACGACGTGGCCGACTTCGCCTCCTACGTCCAGGACACGGCGCCGACCGGGATCCGGCTGACACTCACCCCGTTCTAGAGACGGTTCGGGGTGCGGGGACCGGCGGGTCGTAGCAGCGTGGTGGTGTGAGCGGACTGCGCGACCGGGACCGGCGGAGCTGGCTGCGGGGCGCGCCGCCGCCGGGCTGGGTGCGGGCACTGCCCGCCGCGCTGCTGGCGGGGGTGTGCGTGGCGACCCTCGTGAGCCCCCACCCGCTCGACATCGGGTTCCTGCTGGGCGCCATCCCTCCGATGGCCGTGCTGTCCTACCCGCCGCTGGCCACCGCGCTGCTCGGGGCGCTGGTCCTGGTCGTGCTGAACGTGCCGGCGTTCCAGCTCAACGATCCGGGCAGCACGGATGTGCTGACCGTGGGCTTCGTCGCGGCGCTCAGTGTGGTCGTGTCGTACGTCCGCAGCCGGCGTGACGCCCAGCTGGTGACCGAGCGCGCGGTCGCGGAGGCAGCGCAGCGGGCCGTCGTGCCGCCGCTGCCCGAGCGGGTAGGAGGCGTGCGGTGTGCGGGGCTGTACCGGGCCGCGCAGCGCGGGACGCTGGTCGGGGGTGACTTCTTCGACGTACGGGAAGGGCCCTGCGGGGTGCGGGTGGTCATGGGCGATGTGCAGGGGCACGGGCTGTCCGCCGTCTCGACCGTCGCCTCGCTGCTGGGGGCCTTCCGGGAGGCGGTGCTGGACCGGCCTGATCCCGAGTCGGTTGCCGCGCGGCTGGACCGCAGGCTGGTGGTGGACTCCGCGGCCGTACGGCACTCGGAGCTGTTCGCGACGGCCGTGGTGCTGGAGTTCGGCGCCGGCGCGACGACCGTACGGATCGTGGCGTGCGGGCAGCCCGGCCCGGTCCTGCTGCGCGACGGGCGGGCCGTGGAACTGGATGTGCCGGTGGGCACCCCGCTCGGTCTGGGCGTGTCCGAGGCCTCGCCGCCGACCGGGGTCACGGTCCCGCTGCACCCCGGCGACCGGCTCTTCCTGGCCTCGGACGGGGTGTGGGAGGCACGGAACGCCGCCGGGGTGTTCTACCCGCTGCTCGACCGGATCACCGGGTTCACGGACGAGCCCCAGGATCTCGTCGAGCGGGTCTGGGCCGACCTCGTCCGCTACGCCCCGGCACTCCAGGACGACGTCACGATGCTCGTTCTGGCGCCCGTCGCCCCGGAGGCCCGCTGACCGCCCCGTCCGCCTCCTGCTCCCCCTCGGCGTCGATGTGCGGGAGCATCCGGTCGAGCCAGTGAGGTGCCCACCAGGCGTGGCGGCCCAGCAGGGTCATGACGGCCGGGACCATGAGCAGCCGTACGACGGTCGCGTCGATCAGCACGCTCACCGCGAGGCCCAGTCCGAGCATCTTGACGACGATGTTGTCGCTGATGATGAAGGCCGCGAAGACGCTCACCATGATCAGGGCCGCGCAGGTGATGACCCGGGCGGTGATCTCCAGGGCGTGGGCCACGGAGGCCTTGGCGTCCCCGGTGCGCAGCCAGGCCTCGTGCACCCGGGAGAGCAGGAAGATCTCGTAGTCCATGCTCAGCCCGAAGATGATCGCGAACATCATCATCGGCACATAGCTCTCGATGGGCACCTTGCCGGAGACGCCGAGCGCGGGGCCGCCCCAGCCCCACTGGAAGACGGCGACGACGACGCCGTAGGAGGCGGCGATCGACAGGACGTTGAGGACGGCGGCCTTCAGGGCGACGAGCAGCCCGCGGAAGACCGCGAGGATGATGAGGAAGGCGAGGGCGACGACCACGCCGATGATCAGCGGCAGCCGACTGGAGACGATGTCGCGGAAGTCGACCTGGGCGGCGGTCGTGCCGGTGACGTACCCCTTGGCGTCGGTGCCGGAGACCGCGGCGGGCAGAGTGGTGTCGACCAGGCGGTTGGTGAGGTCGGTGGTGGAGGCGCTCTGCGGGGACTGCTTGGAGTAGACGGTGGCGAGCAGGACGTCCCCGTCCTTGGTGGGGGTCAGCTGGGTGACCGTGGCCGCGCCGGACACGCCGCCGAGCGTCTTCTGCGCCTGGGAGGAGAGGGACGAGCGCTGGGACGACGGTACGGAGGTCTGGTCGATGACGACGGTGAGGGGGCCGTTGGAGCCGGGGCCGAAGGCGTCGGTCATCCGGTCGTAGGCGCGCCGGTCGGTGAAGGAGGTGGGGTCGGCGCCGTCACCGATGTGGCCCAGCTGGAGGGAGAAGACGGGGATGGCGAGGACGACGACCGCAGTCACGCCTGCGGCCAGGTATCGCCATGGCCGCCGCTCGACCCGCTGGGCGTAGCGGTGCCACGTCCCCTGTGCCGTCTCGCCCTCGGCGGCGTTCGTCTCGGCGACCGGACGGCGCACCCGGTAGCGGTCGATCCGGGTGCCGATCAGTCCCAGCAGGGCCGGGACCAGGGTCAGGGCGCCCAGGACGGCGGAGACGACCGTGACGGCGGCGGCGAGCCCGAGTTTCGCGATGAACGAGACGCCGGACACGGACAGCCCCGCCAGGGCGATGATCACCGTGCAGCCGGAGACCAGGACGGCCCGTCCGCTGGTGGCGGTGGCCCCACCGGCCGCGTGCACCGGATCCTTCCCGTCCATCAGGCTCTGCCGGTGTCGGGTGAGCTGGAAGAGCGCGTAGTCGATACCGACGCCCAGACCGATCATCGTGGCCAGGGTGGGCGAAACGGTCGCGAAGGTGAACGCCGCGGCCAGCAGGCCGAGACAGGCGAGTCCCCCGATCACACTGATCAAGGCGGTCACCAGGGGGATTCCGGCGGCGATCACACTGCCGAAGCCGACGAGCAGGACGACGATCGCAACGGCGAATCCGATCAGCTCGCTCACCCGGTCGTCCGCGTCGGGGCGCGCGAGTTCGCCGAGCTGGCCGCCGTACTCGACGTCGACGCCGGCCGCCCTCAGAGGCTGTACGGCGTTGTCGACACCGTGGAGGTAGCCGTCGTCCAGGGTCGAGGGCTGCACGTCGAAGCGGACGGTGATGTAGGCCGTCTTCGCGTCCGACGACAGCGGTCCGACCTTCGAGGCGGGCACGGACAGCGGGTTCTGCACCGACAGGACGTGCGGCAGCTTCTGGAGATCGGTGACGGTCGTGGAGACCTGCGAGCCGAGCGAGGTGAGCGCCTTGTCACCGTCGTGGAGAACGATCTGACTGCCGTACCCCCCGGCCGCCGGGTCGTGCTTCTTCAGGACGTCCTGGCCCTCCTGGGACTGGACGCCGGGCAGGGAGAAGTTGTCGGAGTAGTCCCCGCCGAAGGACCGGTTCAGTGTCTGCAGGGCGACCAGGGCCACGAGCCAGGCCACCAGGACGATCACGAAGTGCCGGGCGCACCACTCGCCCAGTCTGCGCAGGGCGCCCTTGGGGCTGTTTCGCGTACGGGACATGGCATCGTCTTCCCTGCCGAACCCGGGGGAGCAATACTCCCATTACACGCCTTTCCGATCATCCGGGCATCCCGGGCGCACCCGGCGCCGAGGCCACCGGACCGGGGTCCGCTCCGGGCGCTTCGGGATGCAGGGTCGGCCCGGGCGTTGAATGGTGATACCGGACCCGTTGCACAGCACCGGGACCGCACAGCGACTCCGGATCCGAGGAGCACAGATCATGCCGACGTCACAGCCCGACGTATCCGGGCCGTCCGAGGACCGCACCACCCCGGACGACCTGCTCCACGCCCGTACCGGCACCGAAGTCTCGCCGGAGGACCTCATCCTTGCCTCGGGCAAGGACATCACCCCGCACAGCCTCGAGTGGGCCCGGCGCAAGCTGGAGGCGGAGGGCCCGGCGGCGCTCGACAAACTGCTGCCCTGATCGAGGACTTACCCGTCGTCCTCGCCCTATCGAAACAGGCCCCGCGGCTGTCAGACTCCCGAGGGTGCCCGACTTCGACATGCTTGTCATCGGATCCGGTCCGGGTGGCCAGAAGGCCGCCATCGCCGCGGCCAAGCTGGGCCGCCGGGTCGCCGTCGTCGACCGCCCCGACATGGTCGGCGGGGTCTCCATCCACACCGGCACCATCCCGTCCAAAACCTTGCGCGAGGCGGTGCTGTACCTGACCGGCCTCACCCAACGCGACCTCTACGGCCAGAGCTACCGGCTCAAGGAGGACATCACCGTCTCCGACCTGACCGCGCGCACCCAGCATGTGGTGGGCCGCGAGGTCGACGTGATCCGCAGTCAGCTCTCCCGCAACCACATCGCCCTCCACGCCGGCGCCGGCCGTTTCGTGGACCCGCACACCATCGCCCTGCGCGAGGTCACCGGTCACGAACGGCTGCTCAGCGCGGAGCACATCGTCATCGCCACCGGCACCCGCCCGGCGCGGCCGGACAGTGTCGAGTTCGACGGCCGCACGATCATGGACTCCGACAACGTCCTCGCCCTCGAACGCGTCCCGCGCTCCATGGTCATCGTCGGCGCCGGGGTCATCGGCATGGAGTACGCCTCCATGTTCGCCGCGCTCGGCAGCAAGGTGACGGTCGTCGAGAAGCGGCCCGGGATGCTCGACATCTGCGACGTCGAGGTCATCGAGGCGCTGAAGTACCACCTGCGCGACCTCGCCGTGACGTTCCGGTTCGGGGAGACCGTCGCCGCGGTCGAACGCCACCCGCGCGGCACGCTGACCATCTTGGAGAGCGGTAAAAAGATCCCGGCCGACGCCGTGATGTACTCGGCCGGCCGACAGGGCCTGACCGATGAACTCGACCTGGACAAGGCCGGGTTGAGTGCCGACCGGCGCGGCCGGATCACGGTCGACGAGCACTACCGCACCGAGGTGGCGCACATCTACGCCGTCGGAGACGTGATCGGCTTCCCGGCGCTGGCGGCGACCGCCATGGAACAGGGCAGGGCGGCCGCCTACCACGCCTTCGGCGAGCCGGTCGGGCAGATGCACCGTCTCCAGCCCATCGGCATCTACACCATCCCGGAGATCAGCTTCGTCGGGCGTACCGAGGACCAACTCACCGAGGACAGCGTGCCCTTCGAGGTCGGCATCTCCCGTTACCGCGAGCTCGCCCGCGGCCAGATCATCGGGGACTCCCACGGCATGCTGAAGTTGCTGGTGTCCCCGGAGGACCGCACCCTGCTGGGCGTGCACTGCTTCGGCACCGGGGCCACCGAACTGATCCACATCGGGCAGACCGTGATGGGCTGCGGCGGCACGGTCGACTACCTGGTCGACGCGGTGTTCAACTACCCGACCCTCGCCGAGTCCTACAAGGTCGCGGCCCTGGACGCCACGAACAAGCTCCGTCAGATCGACCGGATCGGGGACTGACCCGCCTCAGAGTCGGTCGGGGTCCTCGACCACGTGCACCGCGGCCTCCTCCGCGCCGGCCGCGCCCGCGTCGATGCCCACGTCGGTGGCGACCTCGTCCTTCGTGGTGGTGGGGTGGGCGCCCTCGTCGGGGGCGACGAGGCGTCCGGCGCGGTCGGTGCCGGCCTGCGGGTCGACCGGTTCGCCCTCGCCGCCGGGCAGGTCGCCGATCTCGTCACCGAGGGGCTCGGTACCCTCGGGAACCTCCTGGGCGAGGCGATCGTCGAGGGTCTCGCCCTCGTGCTGTTCGGCCGCGGTGGTGCCGTAGCGGGTGACGCCGAGGGGCTTCTCCGGCGGTGAGTAACCCTCGTCGAGGACGTCGTCGTAGGTCCGTTCGTCGACGGCGTCCTGGAGGTCGAGCGGGGACGCGTCCTCCTGCTCCTCGTTGGTTCCGGTGGGCTGGTAGGCGTCGTCGGCCATCGACTCGGCAGGTGTCGGTTCGGTGCCCATGGGCTGCCTCCCTCGCGCGTCGCGTGCGGTTCCGTGTGTGTCCTGATCCGCGTTTCCCCGTATGCGCTCCCCAACCTCAAAAGACTGCCGGAGTAAGGCGTTCCACAGCCGGAAGGTTACCCCCCAGTTAATCTTGAAGGGTCAAGGAATAGGGCTATCATCACTCGCACACACGGAGTGACCGGTCGTCCACGCAGCGACCGTACGGTCCCCCACGCACCCCCTTGGTACCTCTCTTCACCGACCCCTGCCCGAGGCCATCCCTCTCGCGGTCCGGGGCGGAGCCACCCCCCACCCCCTTCTGCGCCGTGCGGTCCCCTCCCCCGTGCGTCGTGCCCTACGGAAAGCAGCGCAACCATGAGCATCAGCAGGGGCAGAGGGCTGCAGGCCAATGCCCTCGGTACCTTCGACACCGTGGTGATGGCCGTCGCGGGCAGCGCGCCGGCGTACTCGATCGCCGCGACCACCGCGGTACTGGTCGGCTCGGTGGGCCTGGCCAGTCCGGCGGCGCTGCTGTACTGCGCGATACCGATGCTGGGCATCGCGCTCGCGTTCAGCTATCTCAGCCGGATCGACGTGAACGCGGGGGCCAGTTACTCCTGGGTGGGCCGTACGCTCCATCCCTTTCTGGGGTTCGTCTCCGGCTGGGCGCTGGTGATCTCGGCGACCATCTTCATGGTGGCCGGCTCGCTGCCCGCCGGTTCCATGACGCTGGCCCTGTTCGACCAGGACCTCGCCGACAACACCGCGCTGTCGACGATCGTGGGAGCGGCCTGGTTCGTGCTGATGCTGCTCGTGGTGCTCGGCGGTGCCCGGCTCACCGTGCGCGCCCAGCTCGTGATGTCCGGTGTGGAACTCGCGATACTGGCCCTGTTCGCGGTGCTCGCCCTCTTCCACACGGGCAACGCGCGCACCTTCGAGTGGTCCTGGTTGGGCTTCGGCCACTTCGACGGCATGTCCGGCTTCGCGTCGGGCGCACTGATCGCCGCGTTCTACTACTGGGGCTGGGACGTCACCAGCAACCTGAGCGAGGAGACCCGCAACAGCCGCCGTACGACGGGACTCGCGGGCCTCATCGGCGTCGGCATCGTCTTCCTCCTCTTCGAGGTGTTCACCATCGCGGTGAACGTCATCCTCACCTCGCAGCAGATCGAGGACAACAACGCCAACGTCCTTGCGGTGCTGGGCGAGGAGATCTGGCCGGGCTGGGGCGGCAAGCTGCTGATCGTCGCGGTGATGCTGTCGACCATCGCCACCCTGGAGACCACGCTGATCCAGGTCACGCGCTCGTTGTTCGCGATGGGCCGGGACCGTACGATGCCGTCCGCGCTGGGCCGGGTGCACCGCCGCTGGAACACCCCGTGGGTGGCGATCGTGGTGGTCGGCGGCGTGGCGCTGCTGATGTTCATCGCCTCCAACGCGCTGGGCTCGGTGGGCGACATCCTCCTGGACGCGATCTCGGCGATCGGTCTGCAGATCGCCGTCTACTACGGCCTCAGCGGCCTCGCGGTCGTCGTCGCGTACCGCAAGATGCTGCTGAAGTCCCCGACCGACTTCCTGCTCGGCGGGCTGTGGCCGCTGCTGGGCGCCCTGTTCATGTTCTGGATCTTCGTCGAGTCGCTGAGCGAGCTGAACACCGCCGCGATCACGATCGGCGTCGGCGGGCTGGCCGTGGGGCTGGTCCCGATGCTCTGGTACTGGCGACGGGGCAGCGACTACTACCGGCCCGCGCGGCTTGACGCGAGCCGTACTGTCGAGGCGGACTACGTGCCCGACGGCGGAGAGTCCGGGCCCTCACTCGTCCACGAGGGTCTCCCCACCGACTTCTGAGGGGTTGTGCGATGGCGAGAGACCGTTTCGCCCCCGAGTTCGATCCCGACTGCGGTGACCTCCCGCTCACCAGCGCCCGTCAGGACATCGTCATCGGCCGCTGGCAGGGCCTTCGTGAACTGCTCGGTGCCACCGGGCCGGACTGGCTCTCGCGGGGCCACCGGGTGCGGATGCTCGCCCAGGCCTGCGCGGGCAGTTCGACGGTGGAGTCGTGGCTCGCGGCGGAGCCGTACAGCGGGGACGCGCTGGTGCTGCGGGCGGCCACCGAGACGGCCAGGGCGTTCAACCTGGCCATCGCCGCGGGCCGGGGCGTGCCGATCGACCAGCGACGCGTGGACGCCACGGTGATGGCCTGTCTCCAGGCGGCGGAGGCGTTCGTGGACGACCCGACGCCGTGGATCTCCCTGATCTCGGTGGCCAGGCTGTACCCGGCCGGGGTGCGGCGCCAGGAACTGGGGCGCTGGTGGGACGAGTTGCACGGGCGCGACCCGTACAGCGTCGAGGGCCACCTCCAGGTGCTGCACTACTACTCGGCCCGCTGGCACGGGTCGAACGGCCTGATGTACGACTTCGCCCGCGACGCGGCCGGCGTGGCGCCGCCGGGTTCCGCGCTGCCGGTGCTGGTGCAGTACGCGCGGGTCGAGGAGTACCGGACCGCGACGGACGCCGCCGAGGACAGGCGCACGTCCGTCGGCCTGGGGCAGCACTGGAAGAACGACGGGGCCATCAGTGACGTACGGCGCACCTTCCAGCGCTGGATCGTGGGCCGCGCCGACAGCACGGTGGCGCCCGGCGAGCTGCGCGACCTCAACTACCTGGCCCACGCGGCCTGCCACGCGGGCCTCCCGGAGGTCGCCGTCCCGCTCCTGCGCATGCTGGACCGCCGGGGCACCCGCGCTCCGTGGTCGTACACCGGCGATCCGGAACAGCAGTTCACCAAGTGGCGCAAGGAGTTCAAGGTGCGGGCCTGAGCATGGCCGGCAGGGTCAGCGGCCGGCCCGCTCCCCCGCCGGTCCCGCCGTCCACTTCTCCTCTGTCCGGCCGACCTTCCAGGGGCCGTGCAGGTCGAGTCCGTCGGCCGGCAGGCCCAGCAGTGAAGGAGCCGTCGATCGTGTCCAGGAGGGACATGCCCGTGTCGAAGCCGAGGCCGAAGAGCAGGCCGAGGGGGTACATCTGCCGCGGCCCGAGCGCATCCGCCGGAACACCTTCCAGATGCCCGCCAGGACGACCAGGTTGACCGCGGCGATGAGATAGAGGAACGCGCCCGAGACGGTCGGAGCGAGAGCAGCAGCGCCAGGACGAAGACGACGCTGGTGGCCGAGCGAGAACCAGAAGCCCACCGACAGGGGCCGCTGCCCCTGACCCATCAGCTTGCGGGTGGTGTTGTCGATCGCCTTCTCGCCGATGACGTGCAGCGCCACCACCACCGCGGCCATGCCGCCCGCCCTGACCCACTCCTGGGGAGGAGGGGCGGAGCGGAGTCAGGGGCGGCCGTCATCGGGCGGAGGATCCTCTTCGGTGGGCACGGTCGCGCTCAGCAGCCTTGTGCCATCCTCCGATACCTGCAAGTCGTGTGCAGTAAAGCCCGTGGCAGGTCTTTTCCACGACTGGGGAAAGTCCCCTGTCAGGGCGTCGCGCCCGGCCCGTGCGCACTCACGCTCGGCGCCACGTGGATGTCCATCCCGGCGGCGGGCAGGGTGCGCCAGTCGCGGGCGAAGGCGGGCGGCGCGCCACCGTGCCGGGTGAGGACGGCGACGGGCATACGGCGGGACGCCCCGACGATCCGGGCCTCGGTGCTGTTGGTGTTGGGGCCGAGCGCCGCCGCCGAGGTGCACCCGGCGTAGAACGCGACGGGGACCGACAGGTGCCCGGTGAGCAGACAGGGCGGGCGCACCCCGAGGCGGTTCAGCTCTGCCGCGGTGTCGGCCCAGTCGCGGTGGTGGCCCGTGGTGCGGTCCACCGTGCGCTCCAACACGACGTACTGCACCGCCAGGTGGCCCGCGAGACCGATCGCGAGGAGGACCGCCGCCACCGGACGCCACCGGCCGGCCGGAGTGGTCGCGAGGTGGAACAGCGCGTCGGCGACCGGGATCGCCACCAGGGCGTAGGCGGGCAGCAGGAAGCGCGGGGCCGCGTACCCGATCAGGAAGAGGTAGGGCACGGCGGCCGTCGTGGCGCAGGCCAGCGTGACGAGGGTGACGCGCGTGCGCCGGGCCCGGACCGCGACCACCAGTCCGAGGACGGCCAGCAGCGGCAGGACGGCCCACCAGGCCATGACGGCGGGGTCGGGCAGCGGCCCGGTGCAGGGGCGGCACAGCGCCCGGCCGCCCAGGCTGCGCAGTTGGTCGTCGACGGCGAACTGCGGGCCGAGCCCGCCCTGGATACGGGAGCCCTCGTGCAGGCGCTCGGCCAGACCGCCGTAGCTGACGTACGCCTCGATCACCCACTGCGCACCGCCCGCCACAAGTCCGGCCACGAGGGCGAGGGCGGCCCGCGGGCGGCGGCCGACGGCGGCGGTGACGAGCAGCGGGAGGGTGACCCACACCGCGTCGGTGGGCCGCATCCACGCCATGAGACAGGCACCCGCCGCGACTCCCCACAGGGCCCTCGGGTGCTCGCGGGCCCGCAGGAAGCAGCCGACCGCGCCCAGTCCGCCGACGGCGACCCAGTAGTTGGGCATGGCCTGGGGGCCGTAGAACAGGGTGATCCACAGGGAGGCGAACAGGGCGCCGCCGACCGCGAGGACGCGGGCCGGGAAGAGGCCGCGCCAGGCGCGCAGGGCCAGGTAGAGACCGAGGCCGGACAGGACGGCGAGATAGACGCGCAGGAGTTCCGTCGAGGTCGACCAGCTCGCGATCGGCGCCACCAGGAGGGAGACGCCGCGGGCGCGCGGGGCGCTGAAGAAGGCGGCCGGGGCCTGTGCGCCGACCTGGCTGACGTACACGGTCTCGTCCCAGCCGAGGCCCATCCCGGGCCGCACCAGGGCGAGTTGGGCCAGGGTGAAGGCGGCGGCCACCGCCGCGATCAGCCGGTTGCCGCGCGCCCGCAGGGACACCTCGGAGGCGACCGGCGGTGTGCGCCGGTCGCCTCCGACGAGCAGGGCGCTTTCACCGTGGGCCATCGTCCTCGTCCACCCCTCACCCCGTATGCCGCGGGGACTTGGTCCAATCCACAAAGGCAGGGACAACCTAACCCGGGGCACAGGGGGGTGCAGGACGGGGTTCGGCCAAGCGGTGCCCGCCCGGTCCGTCCGGGTCAGCGGGCGTGCGGGGCGCGGTGCGGGGGCTGGTTCGGGGCCGGTCGGTCCTGCGGTTCCGGGATGGGACGGACGACCGGACCGTCGCCGTTCAGGGTGAGCGGGGTGCCGTGGTGACGGATCGTCAGGGGAGCTCCCGACAGCAGGGTGTACGTCGCCTTGTCCGGGCCGATCTCCACCCGCAGGCAGCGGCCGAGGAGCTGGAGGTTGAAGGCGAGGCGGCTGAGCCGCTCCGGCAGCCGGGGTGCGAAGCGGAGGGAAGAGCCGTCGCGGCGCAGACCGCCGAACCCTGCGACCAGAGCCGTCCAGGTGCCGGCGAGGGAGGCGATGTGGAGTCCGTCGCGGGTGTTGTTCTCCAGGTCGGCGAGGTCCATCAGCGCCGCCTCGCCCGTGTAGGCGTAGGCGAGCGACAGGTGTCCGGCGCGGGCGGCGACGACCGCCTGGACGCAGGCCGACAGGGAGGAGTCCCGTACGGTCAGGGGTTCGTAGTAGGCGAAGTTGCGGGCGATCTGCTCCTCGTCGTGGAACTCCTCGAACCAGCCGCTGCACAGGTACATCGCCAGCACCAGGTCGGCCTGTTTGACGACTTGTTTGCGGTAGATGTCGAAGTAGGGGAAGTGCAGCATCAGCGGGTACTGGTCGGCGCGGGTGCTGCCGAAGTCCCAGCGCTGGTGGCGGGTGAAGCCCGCGTCCTGTTCGTGCACGCCGAGTTCGTGGTTGTAGGGGATGTGCACGGCCTCGGCGGCGTCCCGCCAGGCGGCGCTCTCCTCCTCGTCGACGCCGAGCGCGGCGGCCTGCTGCGGGTGCCGGCCGCAGGCTTCGGCGGCCGCGAGGAGGTTCGTGCGGGCCATGAGGTTGGTGTACGTGTTGTCGTCGACGACCGCGCTGTACTCGTCGGGCCCGGTGACACCGTCGATGTGGAAGACGCCGTGGTGGTCGTGGTGGCCCAGCGAGCGCCACAACCGGGCCGTCTCCACGAGGAGTTCGAGGCCGGTATCGCGTTCGAACTCGCTGTCCCCGGTGGCCTCGGTGTAGCGCACGACGGCGTCCGCGACGGCGGCGTTGACATGGAAGGCGGCGGTGCCCGCGGGCCAGTACGCCGACCCTTCCGAGCCGTCGATGGTCCGCCACGGGAAGGCGGCGCCCTTCAGGCCGAGTTGCACGGCGCGCTCGCGGGCGGCGGGCAGCGTCTTCTGCCGCCAGCGCAGCGCCTCGGACACGGCACGCGGCTCGGTGTAAGTCAGCAGGGGCAGGACGAAGGTCTCGGTGTCCCAGAAGGCGTGTCCGTCGTAGCCGGAACCGGTCAGTCCCTTGGCGGGAATGGCCCGTTCCTCCGAGCGGGCGCCTGCCTGGAGCACATGGAAGAGGGCGAAGCGGACCGCCTGCTGGATCTCCTCGTCGCCGCCGACCTCGACATCGGCACGGGCCCAGAAGTCGTCGAGATAGGACCGCTGTTCGTCCAGGAGTCCGTCCCAGCCGCTGTGGGCCGCGGCCGCCAGTGCCGCGTCGACCTGGTCGCTCATCGCGGGCCGGGAGCGGGCCCCGGACCAGCCGTGGGCGACCATCTTCCGCACCCGCAGCCGCTGTCCGGGCTCCAGGACGGAGGTGACGGTCAGCCGCGCCAGGTCGATCGTCTCCTCGCTGCTCGTGGTGGTGCGCTCGGGTCCTTCGATCACGTGGTCGGCGGCCACCGCGACCCTCAGTTTGCTCTGCCGGGTGCGGTGCACGAGCCGCAACCGGGTGCCCTCGGCGTAGCCCTCCTCGTGCTCCAGCGGCGACTTCAGGGCCTTGGAGGCGCGCGGGTCGCCGTTGGGTCCGGGCAGGCTCTCGTTGGTGACCAGCTCGGACTGGATCACCACCCGGGTGCGGCTGTCGACGGGCTCCACCTCGTAGGACACGGCGGCGACCGCCCGCTGGGTGAGCGAGACGAGCCGGGTCGAGCGCACCCGGATCCGCGATCCCGCCGGCGAGATCCACTCGCAGGACCGCTCGAGGACGCCCCGGCGCAGGTCGAGGGTGCGTTCGTGGGCCACCAGACGGCCGTAGCGCAGGTCGAAGGGCTCGTCGTCGACGAGGAGCCGCACGATCTTGCCGTTGGTGACGTCGATGACGCTCTGGCCGGACTCCGGATAGCCGTAGCCGGCCTCGGCGTACGGCAGCGGGTGCAGTTCGTGGACGCCGTTGAGGTAGGAGCCGGGCAGGCCGTGCGGTTCGCCCTCGTCGAGGTTGCCGCGCCAGCCGACATGGCCGTTGGACAGGGCGAACACGGACTCGCTCTGCGCCAGGACGTCGAGGTTCAGGTCGGTCTCGCGGACGGCCCAGGGCTCGACGGTGTAGGAACGCTGGGTGATCACGCGTGTCCTCCCAGCTCGGCGAGGCCCTTCACGACGATGTCCGCGCCGTGCTCGTACAGGGCGTCGGCCTGTCCGACGCGGTCGAGGCCGACGACGTATCCGAAGCCTCCGGCGCGGCCCGCGTCCATGCCGGCGAGGGCGTCCTCGAAGACGGCGGAGCGGGGTGCGTCCAGGCCCAGGTCGCGGGCGGCGGCGAGGAAGGTGTCGGGGCGCGGCTTGCCGGGCAGGCTCCGCTCGGCCGCGACCACGCCGTCGATGCGTACGTCGAAGAGGTCCTCGGCGTCGATGGCGCGCAGCACGTCACGGCAGTTCGCGCTGGAGGAGACGATCGCGGTGCGCAGACCCTGGGCACGGGCCGCCCGGATGTAGGTCAGGGTGTCGTCGTAGGCCTCGACGCCGTCCGTGCGGATCTTCTCCAGGACGAGGGCGTTCTTGCGGTTGCCGAGGCCGTCGACGGTCTCCGCGCCCGGTGGATCGTCCGGATCGCCGTCCGGCAGTTCGATGTCGCGGGAGGCGAGGAAGGTGCGAACACCGTCGGCCCGCGGCAGACCGTCGACGTACTTGTCGTAGTCGTGGTCGTCGAAGGGCCGGAAGTGTTCGCCCTCCCGTTCACGCAGGAACGCGTCGAACATCTCCTTCCACGCGGCCGCGTGCACGACGGCTGTCCTGGTGACGACCCCGTCGAGGTCGAACAGGCAGGCCTTGATCTCTTCTGGCAGACCGAGCTCCTTCATACAGAACCCGGTTCCCTGCCAGACGCCCGGTCAACAGGTGGATTCACTCGTGCGGGAAGGAATGGTGCTCGTGGGCCACCAGCCAGCGGCCGCGCTCCTTGCGCAGACCGAAGGTGAGCCTGAGCCGGAAGCCGGGGTGGGCGGCGAGTTCCTCCGGGGTGGCGCAGCGCACCAGGGCGTGGGCATAGGCGATGTCCGTGCCCGCGGTGATGTGCAGGGACTCGATGTCGAAGCAGGCGCCCTGGGCCTGCCACGCGAAGACGGGCGGCCAGGCCGCCCGGTAGGCGGCGAGGCCCCGGATGCCGTGGTGGAGCGGCGCCACGTCGAACATCACGATGTCCTGGGCATGGCCGGCGATCACCCCCGCGAGGTCGCCGCGGTGGACGGCCGCGGCCCACCCGGTGATGAGGGCGCGGATCTGCGCCTCGTCGTCGAAGTCATGGGGCACTGGCTGTCCTCCTCTCTCCCTCTTCCGCATCCAGGGTGCCTGGCCGGTCCGGCTTCGCCGAATGACAGACTCGGGGTGTGCCGCTGACCTTCGACGACCTTGTGACCCGCGCCCGCTCCCTCACCGAGCACGGAGGACGGGCCGTCCTCGGCATCTCCGGCTCCCCCGGTGCGGGCAAGACGACCCTCGCCGAGCACCTGGTGCGGGCGCTCAACGGCTCCGGAGAGCCCTGGGTGGCGCACGTGCCCATGGACGGCTTCCACCTCGCCGACGTGGAGCTGGACCGGCTCGGCCTGCGCGACCGCAAGGGTGCGCCCGAGACCTTCGACGCCGCCGGGTACGCGGCGCTGCTGCGGCGGCTGCGCGAGGAGAGCGACGGGGACATCGTGTACGCGCCGGGCTTCGAGCGGAGGCTGGAGCAGCCGATCGCCGGGGCGATCCCGGTGCCGCCGACGGCCCGTCTGGTGGTGACCGAGGGCAACTACCTGCTGCTGGACACCGGCGCCTGGACGCGGGTCGGGCCCGCCCTGGACGAGGTGTGGTTCTGCGAACTGGACGAGGACGAGCGGGTGCGCCGGCTGGTCGCCCGGCACGAGGAGTTCGGCAAGAGCCACGAGGAGGCGGTGGCCTGGGTGGAGCGCTCGGACCAGCGCAACGCGCAGCTGGTGGCGGGCACCCGAGAGCGGGCCGACCTGGTGGTGCCGTGCCTGGATGTGGGCGTGTGAGGGAAGAAGGGCTCCGGCCCCTCTCCCCTCCCCTCACCCTCAGCAGGCCGACAGTGTCAGTTCCGGCTCTCCGTGGGCGTCGCCCGCCGGGTCGCCGATCCTTGCCGTGAAGGCCTCGGTGCGTACCGTCAGTCCGGCGCCGTCCCGGGCGAAGGCCGCCGTGAGAGGGGCGGTCCGGGGGCCGTAGCGCACGGCGAAGGCGTGCAGGTCCTCCGGCGCGTCCGGGGCGGGGTCCGCCTCCAGGGCCGTGGAGCTGACCAGGTGGCTCCAGCCCTCGTCGGGGTTGCCGTAGCCACGGGGGTCGGCTGCCAGGGCGAAGGCCGCCTGCTCCTGGGTGATCTGCGAGCGGGCGTCGAAGTGGTCGATGCCCTCCGTCCCGGGGTGCGTCAGCCGCAGGGCGCCCACGGCGGTCACCCGGCCCTCGGACGTCCGGCGCACCTGGTCGCCGTCGTCCTCGGCGTACGGCAGCCCGGCCAGGAGGTAGGGCGTGCCGGGGAGGCGTTCGACGGTGACCGTGGTCCACAGGCTGGTGCCGTCGGTGACGTACAGGGACTGGAGGTGGCGCAGGACGTGGTCGCGGCCGACGACCGGCTTGGTGACCAGCTTGGCCGCGAGGCCGTCGGTGCGCACGTCGCGCACCCGGACCTCGCCCATGGGACGGCAGAACAGGAAGCCGTCGACGACCGGGCCGAAGCCGTGGTGGCGGTTGACGGCCGCGGGCAGGTAATAGGTGCCCGCCGCCTCCACGACCGCCGGTGTCATCCGGGAGTCGAAGGCCACCGAGACGCCGCCGGCCCGCAGTTGGTGTCGGGCGGTCGCCGTGGACGGCTTCCGGTGCCAGCGGGTGGTGTCCTGGATCTGCCAGACCAGCATCCAGGCGAAGTGACCGTCCACACCCCCGTCCGCCTTGACCGCGTGCCGGGACCAACGGCTGTCGCCCCGGTAGCGGCCGAGGTCGGCGCCGATGCGGGCACCGAAGTAGCGCAGGCCGAGGACCGACTCGAACGCGGAGTGCTGCTCGCTGTAGCGCGGGCCGCCGTTGTCGTAGCCGCCGCCCGTCAGGCGGGCGTCGATGTAGCGGGCCAGGGTGTCGCCGTCCTCGGCGAAGATGTCCTCGCCGCTGATCCGGTGGGCCTGGGCGAGGAAGGACAGGGAGATCGGGCCGTAGTTGTTGTCGTAGGCGCCGCCGTGCTCGGGGGGCAGGGCCGCGCCGCGGTCCTCGACCCGGTGCGCGCGGATCTCGTCCCGGTACAGCCGAAGGGCGCGCGCACGGACCGACTCGGCCTCCGGGCCCGGCAGATGGGCCGCCAGCATCAGGCCGCCGACCACACAGCCGATCGCCTGGTTGCCGGCTTCCTGCGGGTTGAAGAAGGTCGCCTCGGTCAGCCAGCGCCAGTATCCGCGGGCCACGTCGAGGAGTTCGGCGCGCTGTTCGTCGTCGACGAGTCCCTCGGCCGCGTCCAGGACGTTGACCGCCTGGAGCAGCGCCCACACCGTGCTCGGCCAGTCACCGATGGGGTGGGCGCCCGCCGCCAGGGTGTAACGGGCGTACGGCAGACGGGAGTTGCGCCGCTTCAGGTTCGGGTAGCCCGGGTTGTCGTCGGTGTACACCCGCTCGCGCAGATGGAAGGCGAGGCTGCGGCCGACCGCCTCCGGCAGCCTCGGGTCCTTGCTGCGCTGCCAGGCGAACGCCAGCAGGGAGGTGATGCCGAGCGAGGTGTCGCCGATGTCGTCCACGCACTCGGGGTGTTCGAGGTTGCCCTCGGGCGTCAGCCGGGCGAGGGCCTGCTCGACGACGTCGGCGAGGACGGTGTCGTACGCCTCCGGGGTGTCCGGGAGGTCGTGCAGGGGGCCGCGCTGGTGCGTGAGGTGCACGGGATCAGTCCTTCATGCCTGAGAGGTGGCGCGCAGTGCGAGGGTCAGTGTCTGCGGTCCGTGCCCGCCGAGGTAGACCCGGTTTCCGGTCGTCGCGTCGGTGCCGCCGACCACGGTGTAGTCCTGCCCGGGGTCGTAGCGCAGGACGTCGCTCCGGTCCGGTCCGGCGAGCGGTTCGCCCGACTCGACGGCGGCCTCGACGCGGATCTCGTCGTCTCCGACGCGGTAGGTCAACGGCTCGGTCGTCAAGCACCAGCTTCCGTCGCCGAGCGGTACGGCACCCTGTGGCTCGCCGCCCGGCCTGAAGGTCAGTTCGAGGGCCCAGGGCACCGATGGGCCGCTGATGTCGATCCGCAGGTCGGCCCCGTCCTCCCGTAGGTCGACCTCGACCCGGGTCGTGTGGGAGACCTCGTCCTGAGGGCGGTCGGGGAAGGCCATCGCCGCGGAGAAGCGGCCCTCGTCCACCAGGCGGTAGGCGCCGTCGTCGCGCCTCAGGTCCTTCGGGAGCGGCTGGTAGTAGGCGGTTGTGAGGGTTTGGGTGAGCCGGTACCGGTTGTCGGCGAGCTGTTCCACGTCGTCGGCGCGGAACGGGCCCAGGTCGAAGAACGCCCGCGAGAGGCGGACCGCGTCGAGGACGGCGGCACCGGCGAACATGCGCAGGAAGGTGGGGTTGCAGGCGAGGCCCGAGCGGATGCGCCGGTGCTCGGGCACGTCGGAGCCGCCGTACACCACGGTGTGCGCGGTGGCCGAGGCGTGTGCGGCGAGGCGGGCGGTGGTGAGGTACCTGGCGCGGGGCAGCGTCTCCGGGGCCGGTGCGGGCAGCGGGCGGCACAGGTCCGGGGTGAGGAGGGTCTCGGCGAGCAGGTCGGGGTCGTCGATGCCACCGGCGGCCGCCAGATGCGCGGCCCGGCTGAAGTCGCCCCGGCCGGTGCGGATCGCGAGCAGCCGGTAGTGCGGCAGGTAGGGCCACAGCGCGAACGACAGCTTCTGGTCCTGGCGGCGCGAGTGGACGGTCTCCACTGTGCCGTCCGGCCTGATCAGGTCCAGGGTCGCGGCGAGGTTGCGTTCGACGGCGTCCAGCAGGTCGGTACGCCCGAGCACCTCGGCCAGCAACAGCAGCGCCGGGTTGGTCACGATGGACGCGTAGACGGCGCTGCGTTCCGAGTACAGGCCCTCCGCGTCGATGTCGACGCCCTCTGAGAGCCACTCCTCGACGCGGTCGAGGAGCCGGTCGTCCGGGAAGGACCGGTGCAGCCGGGCCAGCGCCGCGCTCAGCTCCCAGCGGTGGTTCGGGGTGTGCACGCCACCGGTCAGGAGACTGCCGGAGGCGGCGCCGGCGATCTCGGCGAGACCGGCCGCGACCTCGCTCAGTTCCGGCCCCGCGCCGGCGGCGAGGACGTGCGCGTCGCACACATCGTTGACGGTGAAGGCGGAGTCCGGCGGCGACTGCACGTTGTCGCCGCCGGCGAAGAGACCGGTGGGGGTCTGGGCGGCCCGCAGGGCGCGCAGGTGGGTCGTCGCGGCGGCGACGGCCTGGCCACTGCCGTGCAGGGCCGAGTCCGGGGAACGGTATGCCGCGACCAGGGTCTTCACCCGGCGCGCCAGACCACGGTGCGGCACACCGGCGGGTTCCTCGTCGGGGCGGGCCGCCAGCGGGGCGGCCGACCGGTCGGCGGCGCGGGCCACCGCCCGGACGAACTCGTGGTCGAGCGGGCTGGGCACGGTCAGTCCTTCAGGCCGGCGTTGATGTCGGCGCTCATGACGTAGCGCTGGAAGACCAGGAAGATGGCGATCAACGGGATCATGGAGATGACCGAGGCGCCGAGCAGTACCGACCAGTTGATGTTCTGGGCGCCGACGATGCTCTGGATGCCGATCTGCACGGTGAACTTGTTGGGGTCGTTGAGCATCAGGAGCGGCCAGATGTAGTCGTTCCAGCGCCACTGGAAGGACAGGATGGCGAGGGTCAGCATGATGGGCCGGGCGAGCGGCACCATGATCCGCAGGAAGATCGACAGTTCGCGGGCGCCGTCGATGCGTGCGGCTTCGACCAGCTCGTCGGGAACCGTCAGGAAGAACTGGCGGAACATGAAGCATCCGGTCGCCGTGAGCACGGCCGGGAGGATGATGCCGGCGAACGAGTTGTAGAGGCCGAGGTTGCGGACCACCAGGAACTCCGGGGCGAGCATGACCTCGCCCGGCAGCATAGTGGTGGCCAGGATGCACAGGAAGAACGCCTTGAGCCATCTGTTGTCGTACTTGGCCAGCGCATACCCCGTGCAGCAGCTGACACCCACCGTGAGGATCGTCGTGATCACGCACACGATGGCCGTGTTGATGAAGTACTGGGAGAAGTTGGCGCTGTCCCACGCCGCTCGGAATCCCGACAGGGTGGGGTTGTGCGGGACCAGCGTCAGGGGATAGGAGAACAGGTCGCTGGCCGGCTTGAGGGAGCTGAGGACGAACCACAGCACCGGAAACCCGTACAGGCACGCCATGATCCACAGCAGTGTCGTCGCGGACACCGCCTGCCGGAGCCCACCGGTGGCCGTCTTGCGGGACCGCTTCTTGGAGACTCGCCGCCTGGAGTCGACGTCGGCCGAGCGCGGGATGTCTGTGGTTGTCATCGGTTCTCCACCCGCCGGTTGACGATCAGCTGGATGATCGCGACGGCCATCAGGATGAGCATGAGCACGAATGACGCGGCGCTCGCGTAGCCGATCTGGCCCCGTTTGAAGCCGGTCTCGTAGATGTACTGGACGAGCAGGTTGTTCGACGAGCCGGGTCCGCCGTTGTTGAGGGCGACGAACACCGGGTACTCCTTCATCGCGTTGATCGTGTTGAGCAGGATGACGATGAACGAGGTGGGCGCGATGCTCGGCAGGGTGATGCTGATGAACTGGCGCCAGGGGCCCGCGCCGTCGAGCGAGGCAGCCTCGTAGTACGAGGTGGGTACGTTCTTGATCGCCGCGATGAACAGCAGCATCGTGAAACCCGTCCAGGCCCAGGCCGCCGCCATCACCACCACGAGCAACGAGAGGTCCGCGTTCGACTGCCACGGAACGGCGTCTCCGCCGAACTTCTCGATGATGTAGTTGACCAGTCCGAAGTTCTCGCCGAACATCCACCGCCACAGGACACCCACGACGATGGGCGACAGCAGCCACGGGATGAAGAAGAGGACGCGGGCGACCGACCCGCCCTTGGCGTGCTTGCTCACCACCAGGTTGGCGGCGAGCAGCGAGACCACGAAGTTCAGCGGGACGAAGAGGACGGTGTACAGCAGCGTCCGGGACAGCGCGTCGTAGAACGTGGAGTCCCCGAACAGGTTGTGGTAGTTGTCCAGCCCGACCCACTGGAACACCCCCACGCCCGTGTAGTTCGTGAACGAGTAGACGAGCCCGATCACCGCCGGCCAGACGAAGAACAGCGAGAAGAGCACGACATTGGCCGCGATGAGCACGAGCGGCGCAAGGGTGTACTTGCTGCGTCTCCTGGGCGGGCTCGCGGACACGGCGGACACGTCCGAGGCGCGTTTTGTCATCTTCCTGACTCCGTGCTGGTGGAATGGATTGCGAGGGGCTCAGGCAAGAAGAGGCCCTGAGCCCGGCACCACTGGGCGCCCGGGGCCGGGCGGCGGGGTCGAGACGCCACCGCCCGGGCCTGCCGGCCTACGCTCAGCCGCCGACCTGCTGGTTGTAGCCGTCCACGATGTTCTGCAGGGCCTTGTCGGCCGACTGCTGGCCGTTGATCGCCTTGCCGAGCTCCGTCTTGGTCGGGTCCTCGGTGAGGGTCTTGCCCTTCAGCACCCAGTTCGTCTGCGCGCCGTTGAAGTAGCCCGAGATCGGGGCGTAGAGCGGGATCTCCTCGTTGTAGAGCTTGAACGCCGCCTGCGCCGCCTCGGACTTGAAGGGGTACTTCGGGGTCAGGCCGCTCTCGACCGGCAGGAACCCGGACGCCTCGCACAGCGCCTGGTAGTGGGCCGGCTCGTACAGCCAGGACAGGAACTTCGTCGCGGCCTTGGAAGCGTCGCCGTTGTTGTTGAAGCCCACCGTCATGCCGCCGCTGTTGACGTCACTGGCCTGCACCGGCTCGGCGGGGGTCGGGACGCTCGCCCACTCGAACTTCTTGATGCTGTCCGCGAAGGCGGGCACCTGCCACACGCCGGACCAGTAGGCGACCACGTCACCGCTCTGGAACATGGCCGACGGGTCGGCACCGCTGGTCCACACCGACTTGGGCATGACCTTGTCGTCGTTCCATCCGACGAAGGTGTTCACGGCCTTCTTGGTCGCCGCGTCCACCGAGAACTTGCCGGAGGAGTCCGCGTGGACGTACTTGCCGCCCAACTCGTACACCATGGCGCGCAGCCGGGACGGCGACTGGTCGAAGGTCAGGGAGTACTTGGCGCCGGTCTTCTCGCGGACCTTGTTCGCCGCCGCGATGAAGTCGGTCCAGGTCCAGGTCTTCGACGGCGAGGCCGGGAAGGAGACGCCCGCCTTCTCGAACAGCGACTTGTTGATGAACAGACCGGAGGCGGTCACGTCCGAGGGAATGGACAGCACCTTCCCGGACGAGTCCTTCGCCAGGAAGTTGGCGTTGATGTTGTTGCTCTTCTTGTTGGCGATGGAGCTGAGGTCGATCAGCTTGCTCGACCAGATCGGGTCCAGCGCCGGCACGGCCGCCACGTCGGGCAGGGAGTTCGCCTGCGCGGCGTTGTGCAGCTTCGTCGTGTAGCCGTCGTAGGGAATGTTGACGAGCTTGACGGCGACGCCGGTTTCCTTCTTGTACTGCGCCACCATCTTCTTCCAGCCCGCGTCCTGCCCCGGAACCGTGGAGATCCAGAACGTCAGGGACTTGGAGGTTCCGCCCGAGTCGCCCCCCGACCCGCAGGCGGTGAGGAGCAGGGCACCCGCCGAGGCGGCCGCAGCGAGGGAAACCAGGCGGCGCGTGCCGCCGCGGCCGAAACGGCTGGAGCGCCGCACACCCACAGTGGTCATCTTCGATCCCTTTTTTTCGTCGTAGGGGACGGAGCACGGCGCCGACGGAAGCGGCACGGGTGCATTTTGCAGGAAACGTCTGCTTTCCGAGGGCGCGGCCTCGCCCGGCCGCGTCATCCTGACGGGCGAGGGTCCCCGGCCGCTGGGGCCGTCACCGCACGGGCACGCCCTCGTGCGGTTGCCGTACGTCGAGTACGGGCGGGACGCTCGCCCAAGCCGGCGTCCCGGCCGACTTAGAAAGCGCTTGTCCGGACATTGGCAGACCGAGTCCGAAACCGTCAATCCTTCGTCCGCGCGGCCTGGGTCACGGTTTGGACTCCTCGGGCGACCGCGAGCCGAGCGGCGCCCACGACGGTGCCGAGATCACCGACCTGGCTGCTGACCACCTCGGTAGGCCAGCTCAGGCGCTCCAGCTCGGCCCGCACACCGGGCAGGAGCTGCGGATACGCGCCGGTGCTGCCGCCGAGCACGAGCAGTCCGGGGTCGAGCACGGCGGTCACGGCGGCCGCCAGCCGGCCCACGTCCACGGCATGTCGGGCGACGACCGCGCGGGCCGTGGCGCTGCCCTGTCCGGCCAGGGCGAAGAGCCGCTCGGCCGTGCGGGGGCACGCGCCGTCGGATGCGGGCCAGGCCTCGGCGGCCCGGCGCAGCAGGGAGCGGGACCCGATGTACTCCTCCAGGGCCTCGTGGCGGGGCTCCAGGTCGTCGTCCCAGGGGTAGGGCAGCCGGGCGAGCTCTCCGGCGGCGCCGTTGGCCCCGGCCAGCACGTGTCCCCCTACGACGATGCCGAGACCGATACCGACGCCGATCCGCAGATAGCCGAAGGTGTGCCGGCCCCGGGCCGCGCCCTCGTGGAGTTCGGCGAGGGCGGCGCAGTTGACGTTGTTCTCCAGGTGGACGGGGACTCCGGGCGGCAGTGCGACGGTCACGGCGTCGAAGAGGGGCCCGGCCTTGGCCGTGGCGGGGCGCATCTTCTGCGGCGCGGTGACGTCACCGACGGCCACGACGATGGTGCGCAGCGGGGCGTCGGGGGGCAGCGCGGACAGGGCGTCGCGGACCACGTCGGCGGCCTCCTCGCGGGGTCCGGTGGCCTCGGCGAGCAGGGTGCCGTCCAGGGCGCAGCCGCGGACCCGGGTGAGGGCGGGCCCGAGGTCGACGGCGAGCACGGCGCCCGCGGCCGGGCCGAGCCGGTAGACGGCGGCGCTGCGGCCCGTGCCGCCGGAGGAGGTGCCGGAGTGGGCGGCGAGATGGACGCCCTCCAGCTCGGCCACGGCGGAGGAGACCGTCGGCTTGGACAGCCGCGCGAGACTCGCCAACTGCGGTCGCGTCGCCGTACCCGCTTGCGCGAGCACGGCGAATACCGCGCCGGCGCTTTCGGTCAGACGGGGGGCTCCAGCCACGTCGTGTTCCACACTTCCCCCAGGTCACAGGCCGCTCTCCCGGGCCGAGCGGCTCGGCGGGAGGCGGCGATGGGTTGCTCCGGCGTCTTGCGCCCCGCCCGGGTCGGGGGGCCCGGGAAGTCGAGTGCGCGACGCCTATTGACACGCACTGTACTTCGTTAGTTAACTTCCTAACGAACGTCACGGTACTCGCCTGCCGTGGTCCGTCAGAGGCCCGTCCCGGGGCTTCCCTAGTTCTTCAACTGCCTTGCCCCACGACACGGTTCGCCCACCGTCGCAGCACACAGCGCAACGACGAAAGAGGTTCCGTGCAGGACACCGCACCCCTGGTTGTCGGCATCGACGTGGGCGGCACCAAGACACACTTCCGCGCCTTCGCGGGCGATGCTCCTGTCGCCGATCACGTCCGGTCCAGCATCGGCTGGCGGCCCCACGACCCGGTGGCCGCCGCCGGATGGCTGGCCGCACTGGCCGCCGACGCGCTTCCCGCGGGCGCCCGCCCGTCCGCCCTCGCCGTCGGCGGGCACGCCTGCGAGACCCCGCGCCAGTGCGCGCAGATCCGCACCGCTCTCCAACTCCACTTCGACGCGCCCGCGCTGGTCGTGGGCGATGCCGAACTGCTCGTTCCCGCGGCGGGACTGGACAAGGGGGTCGGCCTGGTCGCCGGCACCGGCTCGGTCGCCGTGGGCCGGTTCGCCGACGGCACACCGGTCCAGGTCGGCGGCTGGGGCGCGCTCCTCGGCGACGAGGGCGGCGCCGCCGGTCTGGTCCGCGAGGCCGTACGTGCCGTATGGGCGGCGCACGACCGCGGCGAGGAGCCCGACGCCCTGGCGCTCGGCCTGCTGGCCGGCTTCGACGTTCCCGAGGTGCCCGCGCTCGGCGCCGCGCTGGAGCACGCCACGGCGGCCTCCGCCGACTGGGGCCGGCAGGCCCCGGCCGTCTTCGCCGCCGCCGAGGCCGGGTCCGCGCTCGCCCGCACCGTCATCGCCGAGGCGGGCCGCGCCCTGGCCGCACTCGTGGAGGGGCTCGCCGCCCGCGGGCTGGTGGTCGACGACGTCGTGGTCGCGGGCACTACCGTCCTCGCCCAGCCGTCGCTGTATGACGCGTTCGCGTCGGCGCTGGCCGACACGGTGCCGACGGCTCGGCCGCGTCCCCTGCGGGCGCCCCCTGTGGACGGCGCGGTGGCGTTGGCCCGTTCACTTCTGTGACATCCGCCGGACGCCGCGTCTCCGCCGGTCCGACATGACTCGCCCGTAGATCTTCGCTCGTACGCAGCTCGTAGGACTTCAGAAAGCGCATTCGACGCACCCGTCGACTGCCGCATCATGAGTCGCATCCGCACCACCTCCCCGGCCGCACGGCCGCAGAACTTCAAAGAGAGGCAGACCCATGCCGTCATCCGCCGGGCAGCACTCCCCCGCGCCGCTCACCGCACGCGCCATGAAGCGAAGGGGATTCCTCAAGTCCTCCCTGGGGGTCTCGGCCGGTGTCCTGGCCGCGCCCACCTTCGCCTCCTGGCTGGGCGCCGCGGACGCCAAGGCCGCCACCGCCGCGCTCGCCTTCGTGGACGACTACAAGTCCAACGTCATGGCGAACCTGACGCCCGAGACCAACGCGGTGGTGCGGATCCTCGGCGGCTTCGCCCAGGTCTGGAAGACCGGCGGCACCTGGAACACCGGCACCCCGCTCAGGCCCGAGATACTGCGCGCCAACATGCGCTACTGCGCCCGCCTCACCAAGGCGCGCACCGAGGTCCAGGCCAAGGATGCCTTCCTCTACGACCGCCAGCACCAGAGCTACGCCATGATCGGCGGCCTCGGCCCGCTCGCCGGCCTCTACCGCTCCGGCGCCAAGGCGGTCACCTCGATCACCAGCGCGCCCGACACCACCCCGCCGACCACGATCAGCGACGCCGTCCCGGCCGACGCCCCCGCGGGCTCGGCGCTCGGCGCGGGCTCCTACGACTCCTCGCTCGGCCAGGTGGCCAAGCTGGTGGACACCGTGCGCGGCCCGTACGCCTCCGGAAACCCCGGCAAGTACGCCTTCCAGTACCCCCGCCCGTGGCGCATGAACGAGGACAGCGAGGTCGTCGACACCGGTGCGAAGGACGCGCTCGGCTACCCGGTCTACGACTCCGAGGTGGTCGTCGCCCCCCAGCTGCTGCGCCAGCGCAGCACCTCCCCGGTGGACGACGGCGGCTTCCCCAGCGGTCACACCAACGCCTTCCACCTGGCGGGTCTGGCGTTCGCGTACGCCGTCCCCGAGCGCTTCCAGGAGCTGGTCACCCGCGCCTTCGAGCTGAGCCACACCCGGATCATGTCCGGCATGCACTCGACGGTCGACGTCATGGGCGGCCGCATCATGGCCACCGCGCTGGCCGCCGCCACGCTGGCCGACTCCGCGAACGCCGACCTCAAGGCCGCGGCCCGGGCGCAGGCGCTGAAGTACTTCACCGAGCAGACCGGCACCACGGCCGACACCCTGTTCTCCTACGCCCACTCGGACGCCGCCGACGCGTACGCGGACCGGGACGCCAACGCCCGGTCGGTCAAGCCCCGGCTGACCTATGTGCTGCACCGGGACGGCGGCAACCAGCCGTTCACCGTGCCCAAGGGCGCGGAGGTGCTGCTGGAGACGCGGCTGCCGTATCTGGACGCGGCCCAGCGCCGTGAGGTGCTGCGGACCACCGGGCTGCCCTCGGGCTATGTCCTGCTGGACGGCTTCGAGCAGTGGGGCCGGCTCAACCTGTTCGCCGCGGCGGACGGTTACGGCTCCTTCGACTCCGACGTCACCGTCACGCTCGACGCGGCCTCGGGCGGTTTCCACGCGGCCGACGCCTGGCGCAACGACATCGACGGCTGTGGCTCTCTGACCAAGCGGGGCAGCGGCACGCTCACCCTGACGGGGCACAACCGGTACACCGGCGGGACCGTCCTGAAGGAGGGCGCGCTGGTCGCCGGTTCGGCCCACGCGCTCGGCCACGGCGACGTACGGGTGCAGGGCGGAAAGCTGACGCTGGCCGGCACGTCGCTCCAGGTCCACGGCACGTACAGCCAGGAGGGCGGCGCACTGGAGCTGACCCTGCGCTCGGGCCAGGAGCCGGTCCTTGAGGTGACGCGGCGCGCGGTGCTCGGCGCGGGCAGTGTGCTCTCGCTGGAGCTGGACGCGAAGAACCCTCCGAAGGCGGGGCGCACGGTCCGGGTCCTCGGCAGCCACAGCCTGCGCGGCCAGTTCGACCGCGTCGAACTGAACTCCGACACCCTGCGGGCCGTACCCGTCTACACGACGGAAGGTCTGTCGGTACGACTCCTGAAGCGGTGAGGCCCGCGGGGCGGGAGCTGATGCGAGAGTGGCCCTCATGAGGTGCCCGCGGATCGCTCCCGCCACCGCCCGGCCGGTCCCACCGCGGGGCGGATGATGGCGAGCGAGCAGCAGACGGTCCTGGACCCGGTTTCCGGCTCCGGGTCCCGCGACGACGAGGTACGGCAGCCGCGACCGGCCCGGCGGTGGCTGGTGCCGCTCCTGGTCGTCGTGCTGCTCGCGCAGATGGCGGCCGTCATGGTGACGACCGCCGTGCAGCAGACCCCCACGATCGACGAACCGGTCTACGTGGCCACGGCCGCCGAGTACCTGCACGGTCTGGGCATCCGCCACAACCCCGAGCACCCGCCGCTCGGCAAGCTGGTCATCGCCGCCGGGGTGGCGATCGCCGACCCGCACGTGGACACGGCGTTCCACGGGCCCCAGATCGACCTGGGCCCCCATCTGCTGTACGAGTCGGGCAACGACCCCTGGCAGCTGATGTTCTGGGCCCGGCTCCCGGTGATCGTGCTGACGCTGCTGTTCGGGCTGGTCGTGTTCGCCTTCGCCCGGGAACTCGCCGGAACGGCGGCGGGCCTCGCGGCACTCGCCCTGTACGCCTTCTCCCCCGACGTCGTCGCCCACGGTTCGCTGGCCACGCTCGACGTGCCGATGGCCGGGTTCCTGCTCACCTCGGTGTGGCTGCTGTGGCGGGCCCGCGCACGGCCACGGCGGTACGTGCCGCTCGCAGGTCTGGCGCTCGGGGCGGCCCTGGCGACGAAGATGAGCGCGCTGCCGGCCGTGCCGGTCCTGCTGGGGCTGGCCGCCCTCTCGGTGTGGACCGCGTGTCGCGGTGACGAGAGGCGCCGGCGGCTGCTCCATGTGCTCGCCGCGGCCGCGGTCCTGACCCTGGCCGCCGTCGCCGTCGTATGGGCGTCGTACCTCGTCGTCGATCCGCGGCTGCGGTGGACGTCCCAGGACCAGGTGCCGGTGGTGCGCGGACTGCGGGGGACCCTCGTCGATCTGCTGCCGTTCCCGCAGGCGTACGCGGACGGGATGCGGATCCAGTTCCACTTCGAGAACTATCCGTGGGAGGGCTTCCTGTTCGGGCGGCTCTACACCGGACACCTCTGGTACTACCTGCCCGCGGCGCTCCTGGTGAAGACCCCGCTGGCCCTGCTCGGCCTGTGGGCCGCAGGGGCCGTCGTGCTCCTGGCGATACGGCGGCTGCGGCCCGCCGCGCCGTATCTGCTCGTGCCCGCCGGGGTGCTGCTGGCCTCCGCCATGACGGGGTCACGCGACTTCGGCACCCGGTACGCGCTCTTCCTGCCCATGTTCCTGACCGTGGCCGCCGGATGCGTCCTGGCGGTCCGCCGACGCTGGGCGACGATCGCGACGGGGGCGCTCGTGCTGTTCGTCGCGGTCAGCTCGTTGCGGACGTTTCCCTACTATCTGCCGTACTCCAACGAGGCGTTCGGCGGACCGGCCCGGACCCATCTGCGGCTGCACGACTCCAACGTCGACTGGGGCCAGGACCTGGGCCGGCTCGCCGACCGGCTGCGCGAGCGCTACCCGGACGAGCGGGTCTGGCTCGTCTACAAGGGCAGCGGGCTGCCGTCCGCCTACGGCATCGAGGCATCCGATCCGCGCGAGGTGCCGGCGGACGACGTGCGCGGGCTGCTGGTCGTGTCGGACTCCTCGGTCGCCAAGGCGAAGGGTCGGCTGGCCGAGTTGATCGACAGCAGCCGTCCGGTCGACGAGGTCGGTCACTCGATCACGATCTATCGCCGATGACCACCGCGGCGAGCGTGCCCCGCGTCCGCTCAGCGGACCGCTTGCTGGAATGCCTCGGCGCTCACGTGCGGCATCGCCCCGCTCGTCACGCGGTAGCGGCCGTTGGGCACCCGGTCGGACCTGGAGATGTGCACGGTGAGCGGGCCCGCCCATTCGTAGCCCTGCTGCTCGCCGTGCCGGGCCAGGCTGTCCGTGAGCTCCTGGCCCACATCGCTGCCCCGGCGCACCAGTTCGTCGTAGGCGAAGTCCGCGAGCTCGACGTCGTACGCGTTCGGGACCACCACCCTGCTCTCACTGCACACGACCACCTTGCTGTCGCACTCACGCCGCAGCGCGTCGAGGAGTTCGACGGGCTCCCTGCCGACGACCCGCGCCCACAGCGACTCCCACCCGTGCTCCATTGCCCGTTCCAGCGCGCTCAGCGCACTCATGCCCTCTTCACCTGCCGACCTTCTGGTTTCGCGTGCGGTGTCATTCCTGGGCGAAGTCGCCGGGTTCCACCCGCGCTTCCTCGAACGCCTCGCGCAGGGTGCGGCCGCTGCCGCCGGGGGCGGGGGCCCCGCCCTCCTCGTGCCGGTGCTGCAGAAGCTCGTCGGTGGCCTCGGTCTTGCGCCGGTTCTCCTCGGGGACCGTCATACGGGGCTGCTCCTCAGGTGTCGTCGAACGTCTTGCCCAGCGGCGGGTTCCCTCTCGGGCGCGGCGTACCCATCCCGATCGGCGCTCGCCGGATGCTTCCGCACAAGCGCTGGTCACCGGGGGGTGTGAGCTATGTTGACTCCCCGTGGCAGACAAAGGAGGCGCCTCGGTGTCATCGCCGCAGCAGGCACGCGCTCAGGCATCCGCGATCACCTCGGGCAAGACCGCACTGGAGACGGAGGCGGCCCCGGCCTCCCAGCTCAGGACGCTCTTCGACCGGCCCCGGCTCTCCCCCGGACAGCGGCGCATCGCGCAGTACCTGATCGAGCACATCACCGAGGCGGCGTTCCTCTCCATCACCGATCTCGCGGAGCGCGTGGGAGTCAGCCAGCCCTCGGTGACGCGGTTCGCCGCGGCCGTGGGCTTCAGCGGCTACCCCGCCCTGCGGGAGAAGCTCCAGTCCATCGCCCTCGGCACGCTCGCCGGCGGACCGGTCGCCGACGACGAGTCACGCGGCAACGAACTCCAGGCGGCGGTCGACGCGGAGATCGAGAACCTGGAGAACCTGCGCCGCGATTTCGCCGACCCCGACCAGGTGATCGAACTGGGCCGCAAGCTGTCCGAGTCGACCCCGCTGACCGTTCTGGGCCTGCGCATCTCGGCGTCCCTGGCCGAGTACTTCGCCTACGCGGCCCGCCGTATCCACCCCGACGTACGACCGGTCACCCGCGGCGGCAGCGTCGCCTACGACGCTCTGCTGCAGTCCCGTGAGGCGGGCGGCACCTGGGTGCTCGCGTTCTCGATGCCGCGGCACGCCCAGGAGACCCTCACCGCGCTACGGGTCGCCCGCAGCGCCGGACTGAAGGTCGCCCTCGTCACGGACCTGGTGCTCGGACACGTGGCCGACGAGGCCGACGTCCTCTTCTCCACCGGCACCGGCTCACGACTGGTCTTCGACTCCTACGCCGCGCCCGGCGTGATCGCCGCCGCCCTGCTCCAGGCCATGACCGACGCCGATCCCGAGCGCACCCAGGCCCGGCTGGAGGAGTACGAGCAGATCTCCGACCAGCACCAGTTCTTCCTCAGGGACTGACCCCGCCCACCCCCGGTCATACGCCTGCAGACCGGGATCAGCCGCAATAAATCGAGCATGAATGTTTTCATACGCCTTGCCAAGCGGACGGCATATATAAATACTGCTCACGGATCACACCGGGATCACTCCCGGACCGTCCGCACCCCTGTCCCCGTCCCCACCCCCACACCGCCCGAAAGGGCTCCTTCGCGGACATCCCGAGCCGTCGTCACCTACCCGCGCCGACGCCAGGGATGTTCGGTAGGGCCTCGCCTGCACGCGAGCCCATGGCGGCCCCGGTCATCCCCTAGACCGGGGCCGCCCAATCCGTCGGAACACCCGCACGACGCCGCACACCCGGAAGCGATCACCATGCCCCTGACAACCACGCGGACCATCACCCGTCCCGGCCCGGACTGGCCCTGCCAGGTCAAGACGCCCGGCAGCTACGACTGGGAGCGCTCCGCGGCCAAGTGGCTGCGCGAGCTGGTGCCGACGCGGTACGCGAGCTATCCGGCCCTGATGCGGCACACCGTGCTCCTCGCCCGGCACGCACAGATCCAGGTCCAGCACGAGATCCGGGTGGCGCGCACCGCGCTGCAGACCGCCCGGGCGGACCTGCCGGCGCTCGGGCTGCCGGAGTCGGTCATCGAGCACACCATCAAGCTGTACGCGGCCGAGGTGCTCCAGCTGCAGCACATCGCCCGCAGCATCCGCGCGGTCACCCAGGCCCTGGTCGACCACCACCACGGGCGCTGACCTCTCGCGCAGGGCATGACCCGTGCCGTGCGGGGGAATCCGTGGAGACCATGAGCACCACCGACGTACGGCACGGCGACCCGGTCACCACGGTTCTCACCTGGGAGGTGCGCCCCGGCCGGGAGCGGGAGTTCGAGCGCTGGACGCGTGGGATCACCCGCTGCGCCAGACGGTTCCCGGGCAACGAGGGCGTCTCCTGGCTGCGTCCCGAGGACGGTCACCGCTTCCACGCGGTGCTGCGCTGGTCCGACGCGCACCGGCTCACCGCCTGGCTGGAGTCGGACGAGCGGGCGGCCTGGCACACGCGGATCGACGACATCGCCACGGAGCTCGGCAGCGAACGGCAGTCGACGACCGGGATGGAGACCTGGTTCAGTCTGCCCGGCACCACCGTGCGGCCCCCGGTCCGCTGGAAGATGGTGTTGACGACGTTCCTCGGTGCCTTCCCCTGCACCCTGCTGATCCAGTGGCTGGTGGCGCCCCGCACCGCCGCCTGGCCCCTGCCGCTGCGAGCCGCGGTGTTCCCGGTGGTCCTGCTGCCGCTGCTCACCTATCTGGTCATGCCCCTGCTGAGCCGGGTCCTGCGACGGTGGCTCTACCCGCCGCCCGGCCACTGATCCGGCACGCACCGGGGGCCCGGCCGGTTGCGTCAACCGGCGGTGCCACCGGTGGGTGGGATGCGTGTGCACGAGAGCGGGAACGGCACATGGCGCATGTGCGATGCTCAACCCGTGAGCGAGTCAGCCGGCCATGAGCACACCGGTACCGCGCCCGACATGGCAGCGCCGGCCAAGGTCGTGGCCAGACAGCGTGCCGAAATGGACTGGTTGCGGGACCAGGTCGCCACGTCCGTGGTGCTGGAGCGGGCCAAGGGCGTGATCATGGCGCTGACCGGGTGCACCCCGGACGCGGCCGGCGAGGATCTGCTCCAGCGCGCCAAGGCCGGCAACCGCACGCTGCTGGAGCAGTGCTGGATCACCCTCGGCTCCCTGTCCCCGCTCGGCGCCGCCGCACAGCCCCACGTCGGCGACGACCTGCCCGGCGCGCCGTTGTCCGCGGTGCCCGGCCCGGCCGGTCCCCCGTCCCTTCCGTCGGGCGCCACCGCCCCCGCCGGGCGGGACACCAGCGACCTGGACGACGGCTTCACCGCGCTCGGCCGCCTCGGCAAGGCCCTCGTCCATGTGGCCACACCGCAGGACCTGGCCGACTGTCTCCTGGAGGAGCTCAGGGAGGACGTCGACGCCGACGCGCTCCTGCTCTTCCGGTCGCTGCCGTCCGGAGGACTCGAACTGATCGGCCACGCCGGTGTCGACGCCACCCTGGCCGGCCAGTGGGCGCGGGTTCCCCCGCTGAGCGGCATCGCCGCGCTCGAAGCGCTCCGGGCGCGGGAGCCGCGCTGGCTGGAGGACTTCGCGGCGGACCGCGAGCGGCACCTGCTCAAAGGGGATCCGCCCGAACGCTGGCTGTCCCGCGCCTGGCTGCCGGTGCCGACCGGCGACGGGGCCGAGGTCTGCATCGGGATACTGCGCGCCCGCGGCGGACCGTTCTCCCCGCAGGACCGGCAGCTCCTGCGGGCCGTCGTGCGGCTGTGTGCCGGCCGGCTGCGGTCCTTCGGCGCCCGGCCCCGGCCCGGGGCCGCCGCCACGGCCGCGGCCGTGCAGCCCGTGCTGGACTCGCTGCCGGGCTCGGTGATGCTGCTCACGCCGCTGCGCGGCCCCTCCGGAGAGGTCGCGGACTACCGTGTCGACGCCGCCACCGAGGAGGCGGTCGACGTCGTGGGCCGCACCCGCGGGCAGCTGCTCGGCCGCCGGATCCTGGAGTGCTTCCCGAGCATGGCGGACGAGGCGGTGTGGCACGGCCTGCTGCGCACGCTGACCACCGGCGAGCCGTTCGGGGGCGAACCGTTCGCCTACCAGGAGGTCGTGGACGGCGCCGCCGAACTGGTCACGTACGCGCTGCACGCGGCCCGCCTCGGCGGCGCCCTGGTCGTCACCTGGGTCCGCCACGACTCCTCCGACCGGCAGGAGCAGCGCCTGGCGGACGTGCAGCGGCTGGGGAACCTGGGCTGGGCGAACTGGAACCTGGTCACCGGCGAGGGCAGCTGGTCCTCCCAGACCTTCCTCGTCATGAACCGGGATCCCGCGCTCGGACCGGTCCGGCTGTGCGACCTTCCGCGGCTGGCGCTGCCCGAGGACGCATCGGTACTGGCCCACGCCGTGCAGGAACTCGTGCGCGCCGGCCGTCAGTTCGACGTGCCGTTCCGGATCCGGGCCGGGGACGAGGTCCGCCATCTGCGGATGGTCGCCGAAGTCGTCACGGACACCGAGAACGAACCCGTCGAGGTGCACGGCTTCGTCCAGGACCTCACCGCGCAGCGCAGCGCCGAACTGGCCCTCGTCGAGAGCAAGCAGGCGATCGTCACGCAGCACGGGGTGCTGCACGCCGAGCGGGCCATGGCCGCCCGCCTCCAGCACGCGCTGCTGCCCCTGCCCACCCGGCCGGTCCGGCTCGCCGGACTCCGGGTCGAAGTGGCCTATCTGCCCGCCCAGTCCGGGATTCACGTCGGCGGCGACTGGTTCAGCGCCATCGAACTGCCCGACGGAGACGTGCTGTTCGTGGTCGGTGACGTCGCCGGGCACGGTATCGACGCCGTGGCCACCATGGCCCAACTGCGCTTCACCGCCAAGGGCATGGTCATCACGGGCTCGTCGCTGACCGGTGCGCTCGCCCGTCTCAACACCCTGCTGCTGCACTCGCGCGACTCCCACGGCACCGCGACCATGGTCCTGGCCCGCTACGACCCCGACGAGCGCTGCCTGGTGTGGGCCCAGGCGGGCCATCCGCCTCCGCTGCTGGTGCGCGGCGGACAAGTGCGCTATCTGGAGCGGCCGTTGGGCATGCTGCTGGGGGCGTGCTCCGATCCGGACTTCCAGGAGGCGCGCTGTCTTTTGGAGCCGGGTGACCGCGTCCTGCTCTACACCGACGGCCTGGTCGAGAGGCCTCCGGACGGCATCGACCACGGCCTGGACCGGCTCGCCGCGGCCGTCGCGGCCCACCCCACGGACGAGCGCGGCTCCCTGGCCCCGCTGCTGGCCTCGGTACTGGAGGGCGAGCGGCGCGACGACGTCTGTGTCGTGGACATCCGGGTGCCGTCCGGGCGAGAGTGAGCCGCCGGCACCCGCGCGGTGTTCCCGGCCGGGTGATCCGGGGCGTGCGCTCCGGTGAGCCGGTGAGCAGGGCGTTCAGTGCGCCGGTGGCGTCCTTGCCGGTCGGCCTGCACGACCAGGAAGGCGATGAGGACGGCCACGGCGACGGTCAGGACCGTCATCGTCGGCTCGACGACCACCATACGGCGCCGGGTGGCCAGTAACTACCGGCGGCCCTGCGTCCAGGGGCGCCGCTGCTCGTCCGCCGCCGGTTTCAGGGTCGAGGTCGTCGGACATCTGCCGTGCTCAGTCCGCCGGGTGGCCGGGCGAGATGGAGACGGCGTCGGACAGCCGCAGCAGCTTCGCGCCCCCGGTGTCCTCGCGCTCACCCCACGCCTCCGGTTCCAGGACGAACCCGACATGGTCACCGCCCTCGACACGCTGCACGACCTTGCCGACGAACCACGCCGCCGCCTCCTCCAGTACGACGGCCCCGCCGGCCTCCTCCCGCCAAGGGACCTGGGCGAACTTGTCGGTCCGGTCCCCCGTCTCCCCGCCGAACAGCTCGGCGAGGCCACGCTGTTCGCGGGTGAGGAGGTGGACCGCGAGACGGTCCGCGGTGCGGGCCACCCGGTAGGTGCGGTTGGCCTTCGACAGCCACACCGCATACCGCACGGGCTCGATCGAGCACTGTGAGGCGAATCCGACGAGACAGCCCGCGCGGTCGCCGTCCGTGGCGGCGGTCACGACGCACATGTCGGGGTCGAGCCGGTCGATGAACGCGTCCATGCCGGCCATCTTCCACGATCAGCCGCCCGTGCGGGACTCCAGGTCGCGCCGGGTGTCGTCGCCGTACACACCGTCCTCGTCGCCGCGGATGCCGTACCAGAGCTGGAAGCGGGCCACGGCGGCGGTCAGGGTCGTGTCGTAGGTGCCGTCGGTGGAGCCGTTGTCGTAGACGTTCGGGATGTGCCGCAGGCGTTCCTGCAGGTCGGTCACCTCGGGGCCGCTGTCTCCCTGGCGGAGGGTGCCGGGGCCGTCGGGATCGGCGGCGCCGGAGGCCGTCGGGGTCGGCGTGGGTGTCGCGGCGGTGGTCGAGGTCGGCTGCGGGGCCGCTGCGGCGGTGTTCTCCGTGCGGTCGGCGAGCAGGAGGGCACCGCCGAAGCCGATCACCGCGGCGGCGGTGACGGCCACCGCGATCGCCGTGCGGCGCAGTCCCGGCACCCGTCCGCGCGGGATGTCACGGGAGCGCCGGGTGCGGTCGTGGTCGTCCCTGACGGGCGGCAGTTCCTCGGTCGCGTCCTCGGTTTCCGACGGCCGGCCGGGCAGCGTGAAGGACTCGTATCCGACGGCCGCTCGGGGCGGCAGGTCCTTCATCAGCTCCGCGAGCGCGTCGGTACGGCGCGGACGCAGCACCCGGATGGGTTCGAGCGGCGTGCGGTCCGGCGGCGCCCCTCGGTCGGACGGTGTCGGCATCCTGGTCTCCTTCCGTCCCGCGCTCACGGGTCTGGCCGTCCCCCACGAAGAGATACGGCGAGGCGGGCCCGGGAGTTCAGCGCTCGCGCTCCGTACCTCGGGCGAGAAACCCGTGCAGGGACGTCTTCATGGCCGCGACGAAGGCGTCCCTGCCCGCCTCGTCCAGGGCGTCCAGGGAGAGATACGGGTTGAGGTCCTCCAGCTCGACCAGCAGGAGTCCGCCGCCCGGGGCCCGGCAGGCGTCCACGCGCTGGATGCCGTGACCGAGGGCGTTCCAGTCGATGAAACGCCGGGCGAACTCCAGGTCGTCCGGGGTGGGTTCGTACGGCTCGAGGGCCCAGCGCCGGTCGGCGTGCGGGGCGTAGAGGGCGTACTGGAAGTCGTGGTCGACGAAGTAGAAGGACACCTCGTAGGCGAAGTCGACGCACGGCTGGACGAGGACCTGTCCGTCGACGTGGTCGCGCACCTCGCCGGCGGACAGGATGCGCAGGCCGATGGAGTCGGCGCCGAGCCTGGGCTTCACGACGTACCGGTCCGTCGCGGGCAGCCGGTCCAGGTCCTCGGCGCGGTCGACGGTCGGGATGACGGGGTGGCCCGCGGCCGTGAGATCGAGCAGGTACTGCTTGCCGGCCATGTCTGCCTTGCCGGACAGGGGGTTGTACACGCGTGTGCCCTGTCGCAGCGCCTGCTCGCGGAAGGCGTCGTACGCCTCCTGGTACGCCAGGACCGGCCCGCTGTTGCGAACGACGACGGCGTCGAAGCGGTCCGCCAGCGCGGCGGCGTCCAGGGGGTGGCACAGTACGAGGTCGAAGTCCTCTCTGAGGCGGGAGGTGAGGAGGATGTCCTCGTCGCAGTAGCGACGCCCGCGGGCTTGGTAGGCCAGGTCGGTGACGTACAGGAGGGTGGGGCGACGGGACATGCGGGGCTCCTCGGCGGGCGACAGCCGATCGTATGCGGCGAGACCCCACCGACACGCCACCGGGCAACACAAAGGGCACTCAGTTCCCTCCTCATACTGCACCCAGTGCCAGAGCGGCGGTTCAGGTGCTACGTTCGCGACCATGAGCTCCACCAAGCCCGCCATGCGGGACGCGCTGGTCGCGGCCGCCTTCCAGCTGTTCCTGGAACGGGGTTACGAGCAGACCACGGTCGACGACATCGTCACGCTCGCCGGAGTCGGACGCCGCTCGTTCTTCCGGTACTTCCCGTCCAAGGAGGACGTGGTCTTCCCCGACCACGAGCGGTGCCTGACCGACATGACGGCCTTCCTCGCCGCGAGCGACCCCGGGTGCGACCCGCTCGAACGGGTCTGTGAGGCGGTGCGCCTCGTGCTGCGCATGTACACCGAGAACCCGACGTTCTCCGTGCAGCGCTACCGCCTCACCAAGCAGGTGCCCGGTCTGCGCGCCTATGAGCTGTCCGTGGTGTGGCGCTACGAGCGCGCCTTCGCCGAGTACCTGCGCGGGCGGCTGAAGGGGCTGCACGACGGGACGCTCCGGGCCGACGTGATCGCCGCCGCCGTGGCCGCGGCGCACAACAACGCCCTGCGCTCCTGGCTGCGCTCGGACGGGCACGGCGACGCCGAGCAGGCGGTGGAGCACGCGCTCGGCTATGTGCAGGCCGCCTTCGGGGGACCCGGCGCACCGTCCGCCGACGAGCCGGCCGAGGACGTGGTGGTGATCGTCTCCCGCCGTGGTGCCCCGCTGTGGCGGGTGGTCCAGGAGATCGAGTCCACGCTCGACCGGGACTGAGCCGTACCGCCCGCCCAAAAAGAGGGTACGCAGTACCTTTACGGCTGACACTCAGTGCCATACATTGACGGTGTGCACGGCGGCACAGGGAGCCGCGCACGTCCGTGCACGGTTACCCGAGCACGTGGGATTCCGGCCGAGCGCAGGGAGTTGACCAGCGTGTACCACCACTCAGGAAGCATTGCTCGTCAGGCAGCCGGATCCGGGACGGGCTTGCTCGAACCCGCCGCCCCGGCCACGGACGCGATCCTCTTCCAGCGCTGCACCTGGTGCGGTACCGCGATGTACCACCGGCTGCTGTGTCCGGTCTGCCAGGGCGGCGACCTGCGCACGGAGCGCAGCGAGGGCGTGGGCACGGTCCGCCACTCCACGGTGGTCCACCGCAACACCCCCGCCGCCCGCAATGTGTCGCTGATCGAGCTGGCCGAGGGATTCGTCGTCCGGGGCCGGGTCATGGGCCCGCCCGCCGCGATCCACAGCGGTGACCGGGTGCGGATGTCGACGGCCAAGGACCCGGTCCGCGGCGAGCCGGTCTTCCAGCTGCTCGACGAGCCGTACCGCGCCTGGAGCTGACGCACCATCAACTCCTGCTGATTGCACGGGGTCTCACCAGGCGCCGGGGATCAGATCCCGCACCCGCACCGGCTGCCCCGTCTCGAAGCACCGGTTGGCGGCGATGCCCACGCCGAGCGCCAGGGCGCCGTCCCGTTCGGTGGCCGTCGGATGCCCCGCCGCACCGGCGTCCTCGCTCACGGGCCCCGCGCCGGGGTCCACGGGCCCGAAGAGCGCGTCGAGCATGCGCGGGTCTCCCCCGCCGTGCGCCTCGTGGGCGGTGACGAGCGGCACGTCGACCGGGGGCTGCCACAGCGGGCGCAGGGTCAGCCGAGCACCGCCCGCGTGGTCGGCCGCGGTGTCCCCGTGCAGCGCGCCGCTCGCCGAGCTGATCCTGGTCCGGGGTGCCTGCCAGCGGCTCTCCTCGACCTCCAGTTCCAGCCGGCCCGCACTGCCGTTGAACATGACCCGGTAGCCCTCCCACGGGGAGTAGGCGGTGAGGTGGTACGTCATCGTCGCGCCCCGGGCATGGCGGACCAGGAGCGCCATGTCGTCCTCGATGGTGACGGGCCCGTCGAAGACGTTGCGGTCGCGGAGGTAGCCGTCGTCCTGCTCCGCGTCGAGGTACAGGGCGCGCAGGGTGTCGTCGGTGGCGAGGTCGAGGGCGAAGGGGTCGTCGGCGGCCGGGCCCGCCTGGTGGGCCCGGGTGTAGTCGCGGCGCAGGCCGTGGCGTTCGCCCGCCGCACGGCCGTAGAAGCCGAGCCGTCCGTAGCCGAAGACCTCCTGCGGCTCGTCGGCGAGCCACCAGTTGACCAGGTCGAAGTGGTGGCTCGCCTTGTGGACCATCAGGCCGCCACTGTGCCGTTTCTCGCGGTGCCAGCGGCGGAAGTAGTCCGCTCCGTGCCGGGTGTCGAGGAGCCATTCGAAGTGCACGGAGAGGATCTCGCCGATCGCACCCTCGGCGAGCAGGGCGCGGACCTTCTCGTGGACGGGGTTGAAGCGGTAGTTGAAGGCGACGGTGAGGGAGTTGCCGGTGGCCTTGACCGTGTCCAGGATGCGGGCGCAGCGGTCGGCGTCCACCGTCATCGGCTTCTCGGTGACCACCCGGCAGCCTGCCTGGAGCGCGGGGACGATGTAGCGGTCGTGTTCGGCGTCGACGGTGGTGACCACGACCTCGTCGATGCCCTCCTGGGCGAGCAGCTCGGCGAAGCGCTCGGGTTCCCACTGGGCGGCGGTGGGTTCGCCGGCCTCGGTGAGCAGGCGGTTGTGGAAGGCCATGCGGGTGGGGCTGGGATCGCACAGGGCGGCGACCCGGTGACCGGGGCGTGCGGCCAGCGCCCGGGTGAACAGCTGGGCGCGGTGGCCGGTGCCGACGACGGCTGCGCGGAGGTGGGGAGTTCGGCTCATAGAAAGCGCTTCCCCCGTCCGGTGATCCGCTAGTCCCCGCGCCTTCAGTGGCTTGTTCGCGTTCCCGTTCCGCGATCCACGGCACCTCACAGACAACCCACAGACGCCTCCCTCTCGTCCTAGGTGACGCGAGAGGCGCCCGGGACCGACGGGACGTCTGCGCACGGGGTTTCGAGGAGAGAACCATTGATCCATGCCCGGCGAATATGTGTGACCGCCGTGGCGGTGGTGGCGGCCCTGGCGGGCTCGCCCGGACTGGCACAGGCTCAACAGCCGTCTCCGACACGGTTGTTGAGCACTACGGACGACAACAGACTTCCGCCGGGATGGCGGATCGACGGGGAGCACGGGGCGCGTGAGCTGGTCTGGCGCGCGCCGAAGTCCGTGCCCATGGGGGACGCACGCGTCGAGTTCCGCGCCGGGGACCGGCTGCTCGGTGTGCCGAAACCGGCGAAGGACGGGCGGACCTTCCGGCTCGCGCTCGACGAAGCCGGATCAACCGCACTGACCGACCTGCAAGTCACCGCCGCGGGACGCCGGTTGGACGCGGCGGCCGACCAGCCGCGCGAGTCCGACGCACCAAAGGTGCGGCTTCCCGCGCAGGCACCGGCGAACGGTGTCGATCCCGGGAAGCCCGGCTCGTACCGCACGGTCAGCGGCTCGTACGACCTCGCCCCCGTGCGCCTGCCGGGGTTCGCCACCCCGGTCGAGATGCGTGCCCAGGTGGTGGCCCCGAAGGGTGCCACCGGCAGCCGGCCGCTCGCGCTGTTCCTGCACGGCCGTCACGGGACCTGCTACAAGCCGGGCAGCGAGGACGACGTGACGATCGACTGGCCCTGCGCGGACGGCTACAAGCCGATCCCCAGCGACAAGGGCTATCTGCGCGACCAGAAACTCCTGGCCTCCCAGGGCTATGTGACCGTGTCGATCTCGGCCAACGGCATCAACGCCCAGGACTGGCAGCCCGAGGACGCCGGCGCGCAGGCGCGCTCCTCGCTGGTACGGCAGCACCTCGCCCGCTGGGCCGACTGGACCGCCCACCGCTCCACCGCCCCGGCCGTCGTACGCCAGGCGCCGAAGGCCGACCTCTCGCGGGTCCTGCTCGTCGGCCACTCGCGCGGCGGCGAGGGCGTCAACCGGGCCGCCATGGACAGCCTCTACCCGCCGCCCGCCGCCGAGGACGGTTACCGGGGGCCGGTGCGCTGGAAGGTACGCGGGACCGTGCTGATCGGACCGACGATCTTCGGCCAGAATCCGGTCGCCGACGTGCCGTCCGTGACCCTGCTGCCGGGCTGTGACGGCGATGTCTCCGACCTCCAGGGCGAGGACTTCGTCGACGGCACCCGCGGTGTCAGCCGGGGCACCGCGCTGCACAGCGCGGTCTACGTGGTGGGCGCCAACCACAACTACTTCAACAGCGAGTGGACTCCGGGCACGGCCGAGGCTCCGGCTCAGGACGACTTCGGAACCGACCCGGAGCAGACCGACCCGGTGTGCACGCCGGGCGCCCCGACCCGGCTGACCGCCGCCCAGCAGCACAAGGCGGGTTCCACCTACATCGCCGCGGCGGCCCGGCTCTTCCTCGCCGGTGACGACCGGGTGCGTCCGCTGCTCGACGGTTCCGGCAGGCGGGCCCCGTCCGCCGATCCGGCGCGGGTGCTGACCCACGCGGTCGGCGGTCGGCGCATCGGTGGCTTCCTTCCGGACGCCGGCGCCAAGGTGACCGGCGCCCGGCGGTGTTCGGCGATCGATCCGAACCCGGCCGTGGCCTGTCTGGACCCGGAGACTCCCGGCTCGTCCCCGCACTTCGCGTGGTGGGAGACGGAGAAGGAGACCGGCCGCAGCGCGGTGGCCCTGAAGTGGTCCGCGCCGGGCACGGCCGCGCGTGTCACCCCCGCCAAGCCGCTTTCCCTGCACGGCTCCCAGAAGCTCGCACTGCGGGTCTTCGTACCGCCGAACACGACCGGCACGAAGTTCGACGTCTCCGTCACCGACTCCGCCAACCGCCGGGTGACGCTGGGCCGGGCCACGGTGGCGGGCCTGCCGGGCTCCGCGAGGACCGCGTCCTACTGGGCTCAGGAGCTGCGGGTCCCGCTGACGGCGGCGACCCGGGCCGGGCTCGATCTCCGGCACGTCAAGTCCCTTGAGCTGACACCCCGTTCGCGGTCCGGGCGGGCCTGGCTGATGGACGCCTGGGGCTGGGCGCCCGGCACTCCCGCCGTCAAGGCGGCCGCACTGCCCCGCGTCGATGTGGGCCGCACGATCGTCAAGGAAGGCGACTCGGGCACCCGCACCTACCGCGTCCCGGTCAGGATCTCCGGGCACGGCAGCGGCCAGGTCCGGGTGTACGTCCTCGAACCGGACAGCGGTCGGGCCCGGAGCAGGCTGGTGACGGTCCGGCCCGGCAGCCACGCGATCGACGTGCCGGTCGAGGTGAAAGGCGACACGGTCTACGGCGAGGACGTGCAGCACGACATCGCGGTCAAGGCCGTGCGGGGCGCCGTCGTCGGCAAGCACCGGGGTGGGCTCACCGTCGAGAACGACGACCCCGAGCCGGTGATCACCCTGTCGCCGGTCGCGGACCGGGTGACCGAGGGAGAGACGCTGACCTGGCGGCTGTCCATCGACGCGTCCTCGGTGGTCGACATCTGGCAGCCGGTGCGGGTGCTTCCGGTCACCGAGGGCACCGAGCTGTCCACCAAGGACGTGGACCCGCAGTGGCTCAAGGACTGGTCCGGCGACGTGCCCGACCCCGAGCGCCGGCTGTCCGACGCGAACCTGTGGGTGTGGCTGAACATCCCGCCCGGGAGCACCAGCGTGGACTTCGTCACGCCGACCGTGCGGGACCAGGTGGCCGAGCCGACCGAGTCGATGCGTATCGCGCTGACCGACCGCAACGCCGAGCCGCTGCCGGACAGGCCGGCGCTGACCGGCACGGTGCTCGACCGGCCGTGAGTCCCCTCTCGCGCGGTTGAGCCTGTGGTGCGGGGCCCGGAAGACCGGGCCCCGCACGTCAGAGGGTCACGCGGATCCCGACCGTGCCGTCCAGCCCCCGCCGCAGCCTGCTGCCGAGGAGGCTGAGCCGGCCGAGGACGCCGTATTTGCGGGCCAGGAGTTTTCGGTAACGGGCGGTGGTCGCCGCGTCGCAGATCTCCGCCGCGGCCGGCATCTGGTCGCCGGTCGGGTTGCCCCGCGCGTCGCAGGGGCCGACGAGGACGTCCGCGCGGGCCCGGATGCGCTTCACCTTCCACGCGTCGGCGGCCGACCACACGCCGAGCGCGTCCCCGTCGCGGACCACCCACACCGGGGTGGCGACCGGCGTGCCGTTCTTGCGGAAGCTGGTGAGCAGCAAATACTTGCCCGCGCCGAGCCGCTCCAGCGGCGTGTCGTCCATGACGGAAGTCTAGGCAATGGAGTGCGATCCGCGCGCGGGCGCGGTGCGGGTGCCTGGTCGTGGAGCACGGCACAGGGGGCGACGGCGTGGCCTGCCGTGACGGGATCGCGAGCGCCGAGTCCGTGCAGTGGGCCGACGTGCTCATCGAAACCGGGGGCCCGGGTGCACGTGGACCGGCCAACACCGCTGCGTGCATGGCTGGTTGAGGCGCCTCGGGGCGATCCCGTCGTACCGGATCACCGACTGTCGTGAACGCGCCCGGGCCGGGCCGCGTATGGAAGGAGGGCACTCAACGACCGGAGGGCCCTGCGGTGCCTGGCACCGCTTGTTCGGGTTCGGGAGCCATGCATGAGGCACGCACGACGACGGGTCGTCCGGCGAGTGACACGGCTGGCGGCAGTCGGCGGACTCCTCCTGGGAGGTGCGATGGTCACACGAGCCGTCGCCAGCGAGCCTCCCGCGACCACCGCCGTGCCGCACACCTACGCCATGAAAGCAGGGCAGACGGGCGCGGATCTCGTGTCGCGGCTCGGCAGCTCCCGTACCGCCGGCACCTGGATCGGCGCCGACGGCAAGCCGGTCGTCGCGGTCACCGACGAACAGGCGGCGGCCGCGGTACGCGCGGCGGGTGCCAGGGCCAAGATGGTCGGGCACAGCATGGACGAGCTCAAGTCGGCGGCGAAGACGCTGCGTTCGGCGCCCAGGGTCGCCGGGACCGCCTGGTCCATGGACTACCGGACCAACGAGGTGGTCGTGCAGGGCGACAGCACCGTCTCGGCGTCCGACTGGGCGGCGATGACTCAGGTCGCGGACGGTATCGGCGGCTTCGTCCGCATGGAGCGCACCGAGGGCACCTTCACTCCCCGTCTGAACGGCGCGCAACCCATCCTGTCGACCGGCGGCCGCTGTTCGGCCGGTTTCAACGTGACCAACGGCCAGAGCGACTTCATCCTCACGGCCGGACACTGCGGTCCCACCGGGTCGGTCTGGTTCGCGGACACCGGGGGCACCAACCAGCTCGGCAGGACGGTCACCCAGAGCTTCCCGGGCAACGACTTCTCGCTGGTGCAGTACGCCAACGGGAAGGCGGGCGACGGCGCCGGGGTCGTGTTCATCGGCAACGGCAAGGGCGTGCAGATCACCGGCGCGGGCGATCCGTCCATCGGGCAGCGGGTGTTCCGCAGCGGCAGCACGAGCGGGCTGCGCGACGGTCAGGTCACGGGGGTCAACTCGACGGTGAACTACCCCGAGGGCACGGTCACCGGGCTGATCGAGACGAACGTGTGCGCCGAGCCCGGGGACAGCGGCGGTCCGATGTTCTCCGAGGGGATCGCGCTCGGCATCACCTCGGGCGGCAGCGGTGACTGCACCCAGGGCGGTACGACGTTCTTCCAGCCGGTGACGAAGGCGCTGAAGGAGCTCGGCATGCAGTTGATCGTGTCGAACCCGGCCGCCACCGCGGGCGGGGCCTCTCCCGCGCCGTCCGCCACCTCCGCGCAGGGCTCGATCGCTCCCGGCGCCGCCTCTCCCGGTTCCGCGGCTGCGGTGCAGGGGGCCGAGGGCACGCCCCTGCTGAGCCGGCTCACGGACACCCGGAACGTCGGGCCCGGTCTGCTGATCGTCGGAGGAAGCCTTGTCGCGCTGGTGGCGACGCGGTACATCCGCTCGGAACAGGACCGCAAGGCGTATCAGCGGTATTACTCGGCGACTTGGGGCTGAGCCCCGCCCGCCCTTCCTCATCCCAGGCTGAGCAGGACCGTCGCGACCCCGGCCGCCAGGAGGCCCACCACCTGTGTGCGGCCCAGCCGTTCGTGCAGCAGGGCCAGTCCGAGGATCACGGGCAGGGCCGGGTAGAGGGAGGCCAGGACGACGGCGACGGCCAGCAACTGCCGCTGTGCGGCGAGCAGATAGAGGATGAGCCCGAGGGCGGCGCCCGCTCCGACGAGCACCGCCTGAAGGGCTCGCACGGGCGGCAGGCGCAGCCGCCGGGGATGCCGTGCCGCAGCGGGCAGCAGCACGAGTACGGCGGCGGCCCGCCCCGCGGCCACCGGCCACAGTCCGCTGGAGGCACCGGCCTGGGCGAGGGCGATGCACTGGAGCGCTACACCGGCACTGGCCAGCAGCCCGTCGGGGACTCCCCGCCGTCGTCGGTGCCGCCGCCGCAGACCATCCACAGCGCGGGCGCCGAGAGGGCGATCCCCAGCCAGGCCACGGCGGTCGGCCGGTCGCCGAGCGCCACCCCGCACACCACGGAGAGGCCGACCCCGGTGACGGCGCTGACGGGTACGACGACGCTCATCGCGCCGTGGCTGAGGCCGCGGTTGAGGAAGTGCATGGCGGCGCCGCTGCCGACGCCGGACAGGGCACCCCACAGGAGGTCGACGGGATGTACGGCGTCGGCGGAAAGGAGCAGCGCGGCGGTGGTCGCGAGCAGCAGGCCGCCGATCTGGCCGAGGAGGGTGACGGCGGCGAAGTGGACGCGACGGGACAACAGACCGCCGGTGAAGTCGACGATGCCGTAGCAGACCGCTGAGGCCAGTGCGAGGAGAGGGCCCATCCCGTCAGGGGTGCCCAGGGACGGGGCGGTGATACCCCGCGCGGTACGCGGGGGTCAGGCCGCCCGGACCGGCTGCGGAGCGGCGGCGGCCCACTCCAGGACGAGGCGCTGGTATTCCTCACGCTGCTCGCCGCTCAGTGTCCCGCCCGCCCGGCGCCACAGGGCCCGGATCTCCTCGTTGACCTCGTCGGCCGATCGATCGGTCACGGGTTCAACAGTGGTGGACATGGTGTGAAGCATACGGCTCCGGAAGTGAAGGCGCCGTGAGTAATCACATCAGAAACGGGCATAGCGGACCGTGTTACTGATCACGTCCTCCTGTCAAGGCGCCCGATGTCAAGGGGCGCGGCCAGATTCACACTTGGTGACCCGCTTCACACTTCGGCCACACCCAGGACCAGCACCTGGATCGCCAGTACGGCGGCTCCGCGGGCCCAGTCGTGGAAGTCGGACACCCTGGTCTCCAGATCGATCGGGGCGGCCAGGGGATGGCGGTGGGAGCGGATCGTGTCCTTGACGGTCTTGCCTGCCACGTCCATCAGCCCGACGCCCTCTCCGGCGAGCATGATCTTCTGCGGCATGGCGAAGTTGGCGATCTGGGCGACCAGGACACCGAGGGCGCGCCCGGCCTCGTCGATCACGCGGGCGGGCATGGGGTCGCCGGCCGCGGCGCGGGCGAGGATCTCCTCGTAGGTGTGGTCGCGGCCGGTGGCGGCCTGCACCTGGTAGCGGATGTTGGGGATGGTGAGCAGGGAGACGGCGCTGCCGCGGTTGCCGTCGGGCGTGAGGGGTCCGTTGGGGTCGATGATCCAGTGCCGCCCGAAGCCCCGGTCCTCCTCCGCGTAGGGGACGCGCCGGCCAGCGAGGACCAGGCCGTAGCCGATGCCGGCGCCGATGGTGAGGACGACGAAGCGGTCGAGGCCGCGGCCGGCGCCGAACCAGGTCTCGGCCTCGACGAGGGCGGAGACGTCGTTCTCGACGACCACCGGCAACCCCGTGCGTTCCTCGACGAGTTCACCGAGGGGGACGTCCCGCCAGTGCAGGAAGGGGGACTCGCCGACCACGGCATGCTCCTGGACGAAGCCGCCGACCCCGATGCCGATTCCGGCGAGCCGCGGGTACGCGCGGGCCAGTTCGCTCGTCATCTCCGCGAGCAGGTCGGCCACTTCGGCGGGGTCGTGGCTGGTCAGGGGGCGGTCGTGGCGGGCGACGATCTCGCTCCTGAGGGTGGTGACGACGCCGTAGACCATGTCCTCGGTGATCTTGAAGCCGATGAAGGAGCGGGATTCGGCGACCACGTCGAGGGGCTGCGAGGGGCGCCCCTGGCGCACCTCGGCCGGAGTGCCCGCCTCGGGGACCTCGATCAGCAGGCCCGACTCGATGAGCGGCTTGGTCAGGCGGGTGAGGCTGCCCGCGGAGAGGTCGAGGCGGCGGGCGAGTTCGGTGCGCGACAGCGGGCCGTGGACGAGCACCTCGATCGCCACCGAGCGCTCACCGGCGCTCAGGGGAAGCCAGCTGGCGGCAACTGCGGTCATGAAGGTCAGACTCCCACATGATTTCTTTCACCGTAAAAGCAACACGACCAGACTAAGGCACTATCAACGGCCCTGAAAAGATGTTCGCCGAGGTATTGACGCATGGATTCTTTCGCGACAAAAGTAAGTGGCCCGAGGACGAGCCACCGAAGACGAGGGAGTCTCCCGATGACCATCGCCTCCAGCAGCCCTCCGTCGCGTCTGCCGCTCAGCGGCGCCGCGGAGGCACGGACCGAACCGGGCACGCAGCGGAGCTCCGGCGGGTCGAACGGGGGCGACGGGCGCCTGGCCGCGGTGTTCATCGCCCCGGCCCTGGTGGGCTTCGTGGTCTTCCTGCTCTGGCCCACGCTGCGGGGCATCTATCTGAGCTTCACCCGCTTCAACCTGCTGACCCCGGCGGAGTGGGTCGGCCTCGCCAACTACGACCGGATGATCCACGACCCCATCTTCTGGGAGTCGCTGAAGGTCACCGTCGAGTACGTGGTCATCAGCATCGGTGTCCAGACGGTGTCCGCCCTCGCCATCGCCGTGCTCCTGCAGCGCCTGACGCAGTCCCCGGTGCTGCGCGGGATCGTGCTCACGCCGTACCTCATGTCGAACGTCGTCGCGGGCCTGGTCTGGCTGTGGATCCTCGACAACCAGCTCGGCATCGGCAACGAGATCATCGCCGGGCTCGGCTTCGACCGGATCCCCTTCCTCGCGGACGAGACCTGGGCGATCCCGACGATCGCCCTGATCAATGTGTGGCGGCACGTCGGCTACACCGCGCTGCTGCTGTTCGCGGGGCTCATGGCCATCCCGAACGACATGTACGAGGCGGCGAAGGTGGACGGCGCGAGCGAGTGGCGGATGTTCTGGCGGATCACCATGCCGTTGCTACGGCCGGTGCTGGCGGTCGTCCTGATCATGACGGTGATCGGTTCGTTCCAGGTGTTCGACACGGTCGCCGTGACCACCGCGGGCGGTCCGGCGAACGCCACCAACGTGCTCCAGTTCTACATCTACCAATCGGCCTTCGGCCGCTTCCAGTTCGGCTACGCGTCCGCGATGTCGGTGGCCCTCCTGGTCGTGCTGAGCGCGATCACCGTCCTGCAGTACCGGCTCACCCGGGCCGGCCAGACCGATCTCGGCTGACCCGGAAGGAGTCCACATGGCTGCCGTGACCACCACCACGACGACACGCGTACGGCCCACCGGGCGCCGCCCCCTCTCCCCCGGCCGCATCCTGGCCTGGACGGCGATGGGCGCGATCGTGCTCGTGGCCCTGCTGCCGTTCTACTGGATCCTGCGCACCGCGCTGTCCACCAACTCCGGGCTCGCCGCCCACGCCTCCGACCCCCTGCCGGTGAACCCGACCGGCACCGGATTCGCCCGCGCCCTGGGCCTGGAGTCCACGAAGGACGCCATCGCGCAGGGCGGCGCGGGCGGCGGGCTGAAGTTCTGGCGCTATCTGCTCAACTCGGTGATCGTCTCGACCCTGGTGACCGTCTGCCAGATCTTCTTCTCCGCGATGGCCGCGTACGCCTTCGCCCGGCTGCGCTGGCGGGGCCGTGACCAGGTGTTCGCGCTGTTCCTGGCCGGACTGATGGTGCCGACCATCTTCACGCTGCTGCCGAACTTCGTGCTCATCAAGGAACTCGGCCTGATCGACAATCTGTTGGGCATCGCCCTGCCGACGATGTTCATGACGCCGTTCGCGGTGTTCTTCCTGCGGCAGTTCTTCATGAACGTGCCCCGCGAGGTCGAGGAGGCGGCCCTGCTGGACGGCGCCGGGAAGGTGCGGATCTTCTTCCGGGTGCTGCTGCCGATGGCGTCCGCTCCGGTCCTCACCCTGGCCGTGCTGACGTACATCACGTCCTGGAACGACTACTTCTGGCCGCTGATGGTGTCCTACAGCGACAACTCACGCGTCCTGACCGTCGCGCTGGCCATCTTCCGGGCCCAGACCCCGCAGTCGGGTGTCGACTGGTCGGGCCTCATGGCGGCGACGCTCATCGCCGCGCTGCCGATGCTGGCGCTGTTCGGGTTCTTCGCGCGTCGCATCGTGTCCACCATCAGCTTCACCGGGATCAAGTGAGGGACTCCTGATGCGACTTCGTACGCTGACCGCACTGGCCGGCGCACTGGCCCTCTGTCTGACCGGGTGTGCGCGGAGCGGCTCCGCCGGGTCGTCCTCGCACACGGTGACGTACTGGCTGTGGGACTCCAACCAGCAGCCCGCCTACCATGCCTGCGCCAAGGACTTCGAGAAGCAGAACCCCGGACTGCACGTGAAGATCACCCAGTTGGGCTGGGACGACTACTGGACCAAGCTCACCGCGAGCTTCATCGCGGGCACCGAGCCGGACGTGTTCACCGACCACATCCAGAAGTTCGGCCAGTTCGCCGACCTCAAGGTCCTCGAACCCCTCGACGACCTGGGCATCGACGACTCCGCCTACCAGCCCGGACTGGCCGCCAACTGGATGGGCCAGGACGGCCACCGCTACGGCGCCCCCAAGGACTGGGACACCGTCGCCCTCTTCTACAACAAGAAGCTGACCGACGCGGCCGGGCTCACGGCGGCCCGGCTGAACGATCTCGCCTGGAACCCGAAGGACGGCGGCAGCTTCGAGAAGGCCGTCGCCCACCTCACCGTCGACAGGAACGGCAGGCGTGGCGACGAGCCGGGCTTCGACAAGAACAACGTCAAGGTGTACGGCCTCGCCACCAACGGCGGCGGGGACGGCGACGGCCAGACCCAGTGGAGCACCTTCACCGCCTCCGCCGGCTGGAGCTACACCGACAAGAAGCGGTGGGGCACGAAGTACCGGTACGACAGCCCGGCCTTCCAGTCGGCCGTCAAGTGGTACTTCGGACTGGCGAAGAAGGGCTACATGGCACCCTTCACCGACTACAACTCCCAGTCCAACCAGGCCAACACCCAGGTCGCGGCGGGCAAGGCTGCCACCGCCTTCGACGGGGCCTGGATGATCTCGACGTACGCCGGGTTCAAGGGCCTCGACATGCGCACCGCGGTCACCCCCGAAGGCCCCACCGGCAAGCGCGCCACCATGATGAACGGCCTCGCCGACTCCATCACCAAGAACGCCCGCAACAAGGAGGGCGCCCGCAAGTGGGTGACGTACCTGTCCTCGGACGAGTGCCAGAGGACGGTGGGCAGTTACGGCATCGTCTTCCCCGCCACCCCTGACGGCACCGCGGCCGCCGTGGCCGCCTACAGGAAGAAGGGGATCGACGTCACGGCCTTCACGAAGCCAGTCGCCGACAAGAAGGACTTCACGACCTTCTCCTACCCCATCACCAACTACGCCGCGGACGTGTACGCGTTGATGCATCCCGCCATGCAGGACATCTTCGGCAACGGCAGGTCCGTGACCAGCCTCGACCGGACCAACGACCAGATCAACCTGATCCTCTCGCAGTGATCCCGCGACCAGTGAAGGACACACCCCGCATGACGTTCTCCCTCGGCATCGTCGGCGCCGGCCAGTTCTCCGGCCAGTTCGCCACGCTGTTCCAGGCCCACCCCGGTGTCGGCGACGTCTACGTCACCGATCTTCTGCCCGAACGGGCCGAGCAGCTCGCCTCGGCGCAGGACCTGGCCGGCACCTTCCCCACCTACGAGGCCATGCTGGAGTCGAAGGAGGTCGACGCGGTCGCGATCTTCACCCAGCGCTGGACGCACGGCCCCCTGGTGCTCCAGGGCCTGAACGCCGGCAAGCATGTGTACTCCGCGGTCCCCATGGCCATCACCACCGAGGAGACAGCGGCGATCATCGACGCGGTCCGGGCGACCGGGCTGACGTACATGATGGGCGAGACCAGCCAGTACAACCCGGCGACCGTGCACGCCCGCAACCGGATCGCCGAGGGCGCCTTCGGGCGGCTGTTCTACGCCGAGGGCGACTACGTCCACGACATGGACCTCGGGTTCTACGAGGCGTACCAGTACAGCGGCGGCGAGACGTGGAAGGAGACCGCCAGCTATCCCCCGCTGCTCTACCCCACGCACTCGGTGGGCGGGGTGCTCGGCGCCTGGCAGACGCACGCGGTGAGCGTGTCGGCGATCGGTGTCGTCGACGACCGCGGAGACGGGGTGTTCGACAAGGAGGTCAGCCAGTTCGGCAACGACTTCTCCAACGCGACCGCGCTGTTCGAGGTCGCGGGCGGCGGGTCGTTCCGCACGAACGAGTTCCGGCGGGTGGGCTACCCCTCCCACATCCGGGAGTCGCGTTTCCGGTTCTTCGGGACCGAGGCGAGCATGGAGCAGCTCGCGACGGTGGCCCTCTGGCAGGACAAGAAGGGCGTGCAGGACATCAGTGAGCTCCTGGAGCCCAAGCCCACCATGACTCCTGACGACCCGTCACTCCAGCACATCGCGCCGGACCTGCGGGCCGCTTTCACGTCCGGGTCGGCACCCGTGCACGACCGGGCGCGCCTGCCGCGGGAGTTCGACCACCTGCACAACGGCCACGAGGGCAGCCACCACTTCCTGGTGGACGACTTCGTGACCGCGGTGAACACCCGCACCCTGCCGTCTGTGAACGCCTGGGTGGCGGCCCGCTACACCCTGCCGGGCATCGTCGCGCACGACTCCGCGCGGCAGGGCGGGGCAAGGCTGGAGATCCCGGACTTCGGGGACGCGCCTGACGCGTGACCGTGCCCTCGCGCCGGGCGCCTGGTGTCTCAGGTGCCCGGCTTGCGGCCGTACACGAAGACGTCGTCGCCCTTCTTCAGCAGCGACCAGTACTTCTTGGCGTCCTTGGGGGTCATGTTGGTGCAGCCGTGCGAGCCCGGCGGGTTCCACATGCTGAGGTTCACCGAGTGGAAGGCCTGGCCGCCGTCGAAGAACTGGCTGTAGGGCATCGGCACGTTGTAGATGTTCGACACGTGGTCGATGTCGCGCCAGTAGATCTTCTTCAGGCCGGTGCGGGTCTCGTAGCCGTCGCGGCCGGTGCGGACCGGGACGGGGCCGTAGACGAGCCGGTCGCCGTCCTGGATCCAGCTCAGCTGGAGGGTGAGGTTCACGCACGCGATGCGGCCCTTGTTCGTCGGGCACTTGCCGTCCCGGTTGGGGTTCGAGCCGACGGCCTTCTGCTTGTTCATCAGGTCCATCACACCCCAGGTGACGGACCCCGCGTAGCCGATGTTCGGTGAGATGCCGTGCTTGGTCTGAAAGGCCTTGGTCGCCTTGCAGTCGGCGGCGGACTGCCTGCCGTCGACCGGGCGGCCCAGGAACTTCTCCACCTTCTTCTGGTACGGCCCCGCCTGCGTGGTGCAGCTCGCCGCCTGCGCGGGCGCGGCGCCCAGCGCGATGGTCAGCGGTGCGACGAGTCCGGTGATGCCGAGTGCGATGGCACCCCGTCTGCGTATGTCCCCCATGGCCCTGTCCCCTTCATAGGTCCTGCGATCTCTTACCTCTAGACAGGTCTCCGAGCCACTTCGTTGTACCCCGGGGCGTGCTGGGACGGAACGGTGACAAATCTCATGACGAAGACTTCCGGCCGGGGTGGACCGCCGTGTGGAAGCCGGTGTTGACCGCGGTGAGGCCTCCGTCGACGACCAGTGTCGTGCCGGTGATCCACGCCGCGTCCGAGGAGGCCAGGAAGGCGATCGCGGCGGCGATGTCCTCGGGTTCACCGACCCGGCCGAGAGGATACAGCTGCTGCAGCTCGGTGAGCTCGCTCTCGCGCCCCTCCCAGGCGGAGGTGCGGACCGTGCCCGGGACGACCAGGTTGACGCGCACCCCGCGGGCGGCCGCGTGCCCGGCGAGGGTACGGGTCAGGGAGCCGAGTCCCGCCTTGGCTGCGCTGTAGGCGTGGTTGCCGAAGTCCTGGAGGCCGTTGACGGAGCCGATGTTGACGATCGCGCCGCGCCCCGAGGAGACCAGGTGCGGGAGCGCGGCCCGCGAGCAGCGGTACGGCCCGCCGAGGGTGACGTCCAGGTCTCGCGCCCACTCGTCGTCCGAGTCGTCCTCGAAGAGCGGGGTCTCCGGGGTGCACCGGGCGGCGCAGTTGACCAGGACGTCGAGCGAGCCGAACGCGTCGACGGCATGGGCGACCGCTGCCTCCACCGCCGTCCGGTCCGCCACGTCGCACTCCGCCGCCCGGGCGGTGAGACCCTGGTCACGCAGGCGCGCGGCGGTGTTCTCGACCACCGGCCCGTCGCGGTCGGCCAGCACGACCCGTGCCCCCTCCTCGGCTAGCCGACGAGCCGCCGCCGTGCCGATCCCGCGGGCCGCGCCCGTGACCAGAGCCGCGTATCCCTCGAAGCGCTTGGTGTGGGTCATGGGCCGAAGATAGCCCGTCGGTGATCAACGTGGCAGATACCGTGCGTCCATGGCCGCGTTCATACAGCAACTCCCCGCGCTCATCGGTGTCGTCATCGGCGCACTCGGTTCGCGGAGGACACGGCCAGCCGCCGCTCCTCCCAACGGGCCGCCTTTCACGGTGAAAGCGCGCGGTCGCTGCGCACGACCGCCACATACAGGAGGCCGCCCCGCTGTTGGCGGAGTCCACGCTCGCCCGGGACCCGGACGGGGAGGCGCTGCTTCTGCTGGGGAGCCCCGAGGTGGTGGAGAAGGCGCGGGTCTGGGTCACGGTGGTGCTGGAGACGGAGCAGTTCCTGCGCGACGGGACGCGCGATCCGGCGGCGTGGCGGGCGCTGCTCGAGCGGCATCGCAACGGGCGGGACGGCTACTACGCCGCCGTACGCGACGACCTGGCACTGCCACCGGGCCTGGCGGTGCGGTGGCAGCTGCCGCCGGTGCACCCCTCCTGATCTAGCGGTAACCCGTCACGTCCGCCGGCTTGCCCGCGTCCTGGACCTCGACCATGTACCGCCAGGCGTCGGGGCGGCTGCCGTCGACGTCCGTGAAGCCGTAGGTCCGGGCGAGCGAGCCGCTGTCGAGGGACGTGCCGTTGAAGCGGGCGACGTCGGGGTCGGTGGCCAGCGCGGCGACGGCGCGGCCCACATAGCGCGGGGTCTCCGAAATGGCGAAGTGGGGGACGCGGTCGAGGGCGTCGCGCCAGTTGTCCTCCCGCACCCCGAAATGGTCGAGCATCATCTCCGAGCGCAGCCAGCCCGGGGTCAGGGCGACGGCGGTGGCGCCGCGCGGACCGAGTTCGTGGCCGAGGGAGAACGCCATGCGCAGGACGGACGTCTTGGCGAGGTCGTAGAAGAAGGAGACGCGGTAGTTCTCGCGGTTGTAGGCGTCGGTGCCGTCGGTCATCTCGACGACCAGGCCGCCGGGCCGGCGCAGCAGCAGAGGCAGGGCGTGGTGGCTGGTGATCGCGTGCGTCTCGATCGCGAGCCTGAGCAGACGCAGGCCGTTGTCGAGGTCGTGCTCCCACACCGGGCTGTCCCATGCGAAGAGGTGTTCGCCGCCCCAGATGTCGTTGACGAGGACGTCGAGGCGGCCCTGCTCGCCGGCGATCCGGTCGACGAGCGAGCGGACCTGCGCGGGGTCCAGGTGGTCGGTGGGTACGGCGATGCCCTGGCCGCCGGCCGCGGTGACGAGGTCGGCGGTGTCCTCGACGGTCTCGGGGCGGTCGTACTCGGAGCGGCGGGCCCGGGTACTGCGTCCGGTGACGTAGACGGTGGCGCCCGCCGCTCCGAGCTCCACGGCGATCCCGCGCCCGGCTCCCCGGGTCGCCCCGGCGACCAGCGCGACCTTGCCCCGCAGTGGCTGTGACATGTCCGACCTCCCGTTGTGCCCGATGTCCCTTCGAGCATGACCGGGAAGCCGGACAACCTCTGTCGTGATTTACGGGCGGTTCACCCGGTCGGCGTCAGTGACCGCGGTCGATCCATTCCTGGAGGTGGGGAGCCTCGGCGCCGATCGTGGTCGGGTCGCCGTGCCCGGTGAGGACCTTCGTCTCGGGCGGCAGGGCCAGCAGGCGGTCACGGATCGAGTCGATGATCGTCGGGAAGTGGGAGTAGGAGCGTCCGGTGGCGCCCGGACCGCCCTGGAAGAGGGTGTCGCCGGTGAAGACGGTGCCGAGGCCCGGGTCGTAGAGGCACACGGCGCCCGGCGCATGGCCAGGGGTGTGCAGCACCCTGAGATCGGCGCCCGCGGCCTCGATGACCTGGCCGTCGCGCAGATGGGCGTCGGGGTCGCGGTCGGGGTGGGTCTGCTTCCACAGCGGCAGGTCGTCGGGGTGCAGCCAGATCGTGGCGCCGGTGCGGTCGGCGAGGGCGGGTGCGGCGTCGATGTGGTCGTTGTGGGCGTGGGTGCAGACGATCGCGGTCAGCCTGCGGTCCCCCACCGCCTCCACGATGGCGTCGGCGTCGTGGGCGGCGTCGATGACGATCGCCTCGTGGTCGTCGCCGACGATCCAGACGTTGTTGTCGACGTCCCAGGTGCCGCCGTCGAGGCTGAACTGCCCGGAGGTGACAAGGCGTTCGATGCGGACGGACATCAGAGCACCACCACCGAGCGCAGGACGTCGCCGTGGTGCATGCGCTCGAACGCCTTCTCCACCTCGTCGAGTTGGATGGTCTCGGTCACGAACGCCTCCAGGTCCAGGCGGCCCTGCAGATGCAGGTCGATCAGCATGGGGAAGTCGCGGGAGGGCAGGCAGTCGCCGTACCAGGACGACTTGAGCGACCCGCCGCGCCCGAAGACGTCCAGGAGCGGCAGCTCCAGCTTCATCTCGGGGGTGGGCACGCCGACGAGGACGACCGTGCCGGCGAGGTCGCGGGCGTAGAAGGCCTGCTGGTACGTCTCGGGGCGGCCGACCGCCTCGATGACGACGTCGGCGCCGAAGCCGCCGGTCAGCTCGCGGATCGCCTCGACCGGGTCGGCGTCCTTCGAGTTGACGGTGTGGGTCGCGCCCATCGTGCGGGCCTTCTCCAGCTTCCGGTCGTCGATGTCCACGGCGATGATCTTCGCCGCGCCCGCGAGGTTCGAGCCGGCGATCGCCGCGTCACCGACGCCGCCGCAGCCGATGACGGCGACGGTGTCGCCCCGGCCGACGTTGCCCGTGTTGATCGCGGCGCCGATGCCGGCCATCACGCCACAGCCCAGGAGCCCCGCGACGGCGGCCGAGACCGAGGGGTCGACCTTGGTGCACTGTCCGGCGGCGACCAGCGTCTTCTCGGCGAAGGCACCGATGCCCAGGGCGGGCGAGAGTGCGGTGCCTCCCCCAGACTTCGTCCGGGAGGTGCCCCCAGTGAGGGTCATCTTCTGCTTCGCGTTGTGGGTGTTGAAGCAGTACCAGGGCCGCCCGCGCAGACAGGCACGGCAATTGCCACACACGGCACGCCAGTTGAGGATCACGAAGTCGCCGGGCGCGACATCGGTCACCCCCTCGCCGACCGACTCCACGACACCGGCGGCCTCGTGGCCGAGCAGGAAGGGAAAGTCGTCGTTGATCCCGCCCTGCTTGTAGTGCAGGTCGGTGTGACAGACCCCGCAGGCCTGCACCTGGACGACGGCTTCTCCCGGCCCCGGATCGGGCACCACGATCGTCTCCACCCGCACCGGCTCGTCCTTGCCGGGTGCGATCACTCCGCGTACCTCCTGCGCCATGGTCCTGGCCCTTTCCGTCGCCCGGTGCACGTCCCTTCGACCCTACGCGCGACTGATCGGTAACGGCACGCCAGACCGGGAACCGCCGGCCCCTTCCGCGCGGCGCCGGCCCGAGGGCTCTCTGTTCGCGGCGGTGACCTCCCCCTGCGGCCACCGGCGGGGCGGTGTCCGGGCGGCCGCCGTCCGACCCTCGGGATCGCTCAGCCACTGCTGCAGCCCCGTCTCGCTCGTCTTGATCACGCCGTCCCGGTCGCATCCTGGTCCGCGCCGCGCGGGAACGCGGACGTAGCCTGAAGGCTCCGCACGCCGTCGGGCCCGAAGGAGCACCGTGAGCAGCACCGAGACGGAGACCGGTCTTCCCACCTGGCGGCTGCTCCTCGGGTACGTACGGCCGCACCGGTGGACCCTGCTCGGGGGTGCCGTGCTGTCGCTGCTGACGGGCGCCACCGGTCTGCTGCTGCCGCTGGTGGCCCGGGAGTTGATCGACGACCTGTCCCACGACCGCACGATCACCGGCGCGTTGCTCGTCATGTCGGTGCTGGTGGTCGGCAACGCGGCGGTGGGGGCGCTGGGTTCGTATGTGCTGCGGCGCACCGCGGAGTCGGTGGTGCTGGGTGCGCGGCGGGCGCTGTCGTCGTATCTGCTGCGCCTGCGCATCCCGGCCGTGGACCGCACCGAACCCGGCGACCTGATGGCCCGCATCACCTCGGACACCACCCTGCTGCGCGAGGTCACCACCGACTCGCTCGTGGGTCTGGGGACCGGCGGGCTCACGCTGGTGGCGACCGTGGTGATGATGGGCCTGGTCGACCCGGTGCTGCTGGGCGTCACGCTGGCGGTCATCCTGGTGGCGGGCACGGTCCTCGGTGTGATCGTGCCGCGCATCAACCGGGCGAGCCGGCAGGCCCAGGACGCCGTCGGCGTGATGGGTGCCGCACTGGAACGCATCCTCGGCGCGCTGCGCACGGTCAAGGCGTCCGGCGCCGAGCACCGCGAGGAGCGGACGCTGCACGCGGCGGCCGAGGAGTCGTGGCGGCAGAGCGTGCGGGCCGCCAAGTGGTCGGCAGCCGCGGGCAATACGGCGGGGCTGGCGATGCAGATCGCGTTCATCACGGTGCTCGCGGTGGGCGGCGCGCGGGTCGCGACCGGTGCCATCGAGGTCGGCACGCTGGTCGCGTTCCTGCTGTACGTGTTCTATCTGATGTCGCCGATCCAGCAGGTCGTCGGCGCGATCACGCAGTACCAGACCGGGGCCGCGGCGCTCGCCCGGATCCAGGAGGCGCTGCGGCTGCCCGCCGAACCGGCCGCGCTGCCCGCGCCGTTGCCGACCGACGGGGCCGCGCCGGCTTCCGTCGCCTTCACGGACGTCCGGTTCCGGTATGCCGACGATCTGCCGTACGTCCATCACGGGGTGACCTTCGAGGTGCCCGCGCGGGGCATGACGGCGTTCGTCGGGCCGTCGGGCGCGGGCAAGACGACGGTGTTCTCGTTGATCGAGCGGTTCTACGACCCCGAGGCCGGGGTCGTGACCCTGGACGGCCGGGACCTCGCGGAGTGGGATCTGCCTCAACTCCGGTCCGCGATCGGGTACGTGGAGCAGGACGCGCCCGTCCTGTCGGGGTCTCTGCGGGAGAACCTGCTGCTCGGGAATCCCGACGCGGACGAGGACGCGGTGGCGCGGGTGCTGAAGACGACCCGGCTCGACGGTCTGGTGGCCAAGCTGCCCAGTGGACTGGAGACGCTGGTCGGGCACCGGGGGACCAAGCTGTCGGGTGGGGAGCGGCAACGGGTGGCGATCGCACGGGCGTTGCTGCGGCGGCCTCGGCTGCTGCTGTTGGACGAGGCCACGTCCCAGCTGGACGCGGTGAACGAGGCGGCCCTGCGGGACACGGTGGCGGATGTGGCGCGTACGACCACGGTGCTGGTCGTCGCGCACCGGTTGTCCACGGTGACGATGGCCGACCGGATCGTGGTCATGGACGCGGGGCGGGTCCGCGCGGTGGGGACACATCGGGAACTGGTCGCCGGGGACCCCTTGTACGCGGAACTCGCGGCGACGCAGTTCCTTTCCACGGCAGGCTGAGCGGACATGCGTCGAGGGCCGCCGGGTGATCCGGGCGGCCCTCGTCTGCGTGCGGGAGGGTCAGTGGACGGCCGGTACCAGCCCGGTGACGGGGGCGACGAGACCGGTGAGCTGGCCCAGCTGGTTCAGGTCGTTGAGCTGGTTGAGGCCCGCCAGCTGCCGGGAGACCGACGGGATCTCGCCCTTGTGCTCCGCGGGGATGCTGCTCGCCGCGAGCGAGTCGATCACGGCGACCGGGTTGAGCCCGCCGCCCGGGGCGGCCACGTCGGCCGCGTTCGCGAGGGGGGCGGTGAGGCCGGTGACGCCGACGGCGAGACCGACGGCGGCAACGATACGTCGAGTTGAGATCATGTTCTCAGCAACGCGGGGCCGCCCCTCACGGACACGGCCTGCCGACGCCCCTCACCCGTCAGGCGGAGCACCCGGTCTGCGCTTGCCGTGGCCGCCGGTGCGGAGGAGTCTCGAAGAAAGAGGCCCTACGGCCCGCTCCTTGTCGGCCGGGGCCTTCGAAGGAGGTCATCATGGGCACCGCGGCACGACCCGGCTTCGACACCGACATCCTGCGCCAGGGCATCGAAGGACACACCCCGGAGACGCTTCTGTCTCTGTACGCGGACGACGCGGAAATACGCCTCGTCAACCGGAACGCCACACCCAGCAATCCCAAGGTCCTGCACGGCCGTGACGAGATCGGCGAGATGCTGAGCGACGTCTACAGCCGCGACATGACCCACAAGCTGGAAGGGTGCGTGGTCCAAGGCGATCGCGCCGCCTACAGCGAGTCCTGCCAGTACTCGGACGGCATGCGCGTCCTGTCGGAGTCGATGGTCACCCTGCGCGACGGCAAGATCTCCGAGCAGATCATCATCGAGGCCTGGGACGAGTAGGAACCAGAGCCGGGAGGGACCCGTCACATCACGGCTGACCTGGGCCTTCCCGGCCCGTCCGGGGATGACTCGGCGGCCACGACCAGCTTCCGCAGCAGGTCCGCGAGTGTGCGCCGCTCTGCCGGGGTGAGCGCCGAGAGCAGCGCGAGCTCACCCGCTTCCTCCGAGACGACCTGCTGTTCGAACGCGGCGTGCCCGGCTTCGGTGAGCCGGACCCGCACCCGTCGCCGGTCGTCGTCCTCGTGCGTCCGGACGATCAGCCCGGCGTCCTCCAGCGGCGCCAGCCGGGCCGACAGGGCTCCCCGGGTCAGTCCGAGATGGTCGGCGAGGAGCGAGGGGCTCCCGGTGTACGGCGGGCCGAGCCGGCGCAGGGTCAGCAGCACCTTGTACTGCCAGTTCCGCAGTCCGTCGGAGTCGAGGGTGTCGCGGCGGGCCTGAGACGCGTGCCGGGCCAGGATGGCCAGCCGCGCGAAGATCGCCTCCTTGACGGGGTCCATCCAGTCGAGTTCCTTCGCCCACCCCTCGACGTGCTGGTCGACCGAGTCCCGCATTACCCGCCCCCCGCAATGGTTTTCTTGTGGATGGTTTTTCGTCTGACTACCTTGCCCTGTCATGACCAACACCACGGGCACAACCGTCGAATTGGACGAACTCCTCGCCTCTGCACGCGAGTTGTCGCTGGCAGGAAGGTGGGACCGGGCACTGCGCCTCCTGGACGCGACGACCTGTGACACCGCCGGGGACCGCGCCCGGCTCGCTCTCGCGGCGGCCGAAATCGCCCTTCAGAGCGACTGGTTCGGCGGTACGGACCTCACGGCCGGCCGTGCCGAGCAGGCGGAGAAGGAATCGTCGGGCGCCGACTGGGATCTGGCCTTCGTCCGGCTGCGGCACGACTACTTCCGGCTGCTGCGCAGCGAGGGCACCTTCCGGCCCGGCCCCGAGGGCAAGGATCCCGAGGCACTCGCCGGCCTCCGGCGCGACGCGCAGGCCCTGCGCGAGGACGCCCCGGACGAGGTGCGGCGCGGCTGGGCCTCGATGTATCTGGGGCTGATCGCCGACAACCTCTTCGCCGAGCGCACGACCGCCCCCGCCCACTACGAGGCCGCCCTGGGCGCCGGTGAGTCGGGCGGCGACGATCTGCTGGTCCGGGAGGCGCTGCGGCATCTCGGCGACCACGACCACGACGCCGGCGATCACGAGGGCGCCCTGGAGCTCTGGCAGCGGGCCACCGCCCTGGGCGCTCGGGCCGGGATGGTCCCCGGTGTACTCACCCAGCAGATGCTCCTCGCGGTCCACGCCCGCGACACGGGTGACGAAGCCGGAGCGACCGCGCTGGCCGGGGAGATCGCCCGCTGGGCCGGGGCGATCGGCGCCGACCACGTCCAAGCCCAGGCGGCCGGTTTCCTCGCGGGGGCCGATCCGACGGCTCCGCCGCGGGAGAACGGGGCGTGACCGCCGTAGCGCGTCGGCTAATCTGAGGTACGGACCGTGACTGGCGCTGAGGTGGAGCACCACCGGGGAGCGGTCCGCACACTCGATGCCGTGCGCCTGGGCGATTTCTTCGATCGGCCCAGGAGTGGATCATGTCTCAGGCACGGCTCATGGACGGCACCGCGCTCGCCGGGCGCATCCTCGAGGAGACCGCCAAGCGGGCGGCCGACCTCACCGGGCGCACCGGACGGGCGCCCTGTCTCGCGACGGTGCTGGTGGGCGAGGACCCCGCCTCCGTCACCTACGTCCGTATGAAGCGCAACCGCTGCCGCAAGGCGGGTATCGAGTCGCGGCACGTGGAGTTGCCCGCGGCCACGACCACCGAACAACTCGTCGGCACCCTGCGGGAGTTGTCGGCCGACCCCACCGTGCACGGCATCCTGCTCCAGCACCCGATGGGCCCGCACATCGACGAGCGGGCGGCGTTCGAGGCGATCGCTCCGGAGAAGGACGTCGACGGCGTCACCTTCGCGTCCTTCGCGACGATGAGCTTCGGACTTCCGGGCTTCGTGTCGTGCACACCCGGCGGCATCATGCGGCTGCTCGACGAGTACGAGGTCGACCCGGCAGGCAAGCGTGCCGTGGTCGTGGGCCGCAGCGCGATCCTCGGCAAGCCGGCCGGCATGCTGCTGCTCGCCCGGGACGCCACGGTCACCTACTGCCACTCCCGTACGGCGGACCTGTCGGCGGCCGTACGGGAGGCGGACATCGTGGTCGCCGCGGTGGGCCGGCCCCGGTTGATCCGGGGCCAGGACATCAAGCCCGGCGCGGTCGTGGTCGACGCCGGGTACAACGCCGGGAACGTCGGTGACGTCGACTTCGACTCCGCGGTGGAGCGGGCCTCGCTGATCACGCCGGTGCCGGGCGGGGTCGGTCCGATGACCATCGCCACGCTGCTGGAGCAGACCGTCGACGCGGCGGTGACCGCCGCCCGGCAGAGCTAGATCAGTTCAGGGTCCACTTCTGGTTGGCCTGGCCGCCGCACGACCACAGGACCATCTGGGTGCCGTTGGCCGTGCCCGCACCGTAGGCATCCAGGCAGAGGCCGGCGTTGACGTTGGTGATCGTGCCGTCGCTGTTCACGTTCCACTTCTGGTTGTTCTGGCCGTTGCAGTCCCAGATCACGACCTTGGTGCCGTTGGCCGTGCCGAGGTTGTAGGCGTCCAGACACTTGTTGCCGTACACCACGAGTTCCTTGCGCGAGGTGTACGTCCACTGCTGGTTCTGGCCGCCGTTGCAGTCCCACAGCTCGGCCTGGGTGCCGTTGGTGATGGTGTTGTCGTAGATGTCCAGGCAGCGGCCGGACTGGGTGCCGACGGCGAGGGTGCCGTTGGTGCCGGGCAGCGGGCGGACCGTGATGTCAGCCAGGGTCGGGGCGCCGGTGAAGGTCAGCGTGTTCGAGGAGCCCTTGGACAGGCCGACCTGGACCGAGACGGTGCCCTGGGAGGAGCCGGTGGGCGGGAAGGAGACCGTGGTCGCGCCCTGGCCGTTGACCTTGAGGGTCGCGGTGCGGGCCGCCGAGGTGTTGTTGGTGTAGGCGACGTCGACGGTCTTGATCCCGGTGTTTCCGGCGACCACGCCGGTGAAGCTCGAGGTGCCCGGGTACGTGCTGCTCGCCGCCTCCGTGCCCCCGGTGACCGTGAGCATCACCGAACCGCCCGCCGGGACGCTCGTGGTGTAACCCGTGCCGTACGAGCCGACGTCGGAGCGCGCCCACAGGTCACGGACGGTCGCGTTGGCGTTGGTCAGACCGAGGTCGGACCAGCGGACGGTGATGTTCTGGGCGGAGGAGGTGCGGTTGAGGAGGACGACGGCACGGTTTCCGGTGCCGGACAGGACCTTGCCGTAGACCTGGAGCCCGGTGGTGTCCTCGGCGACCTTGACGCCCTGGAGCCCGCGCGAGTCCTGGTCGACACCGATGACCTCGGGGTTCTTGAGGATGTTCGCGGTCTCGGTGGTCATGGTGGCCAGGTTGTTGCCGGCCAGGAGCGGGGCTCCGGAGATGGCCCACAGGTTCATGTGGGTGCGGTTCTGTGCGGCGCTGAAGCCGTCCATGCCGACCATCAGCATGTCCGGGTCGTTGTAGTAGCCGGTGTGCTGGGCCGTGGGGTGGAGGTTCCGGTCGAAGTTGGTCAGCAGGTTCGTCATCGACGGCTTGTTGCCGTAGAGGATGATGTCGTCGTTGGTCCGCCACATCGCGCCCTGCCCCGGAGCCCAGTTCCACGGGTTCTGCCTGCCCCAGTTGCACAGCGACAGGGTCATCGGACGGCCCGTGGTGGCGGTGGCCCGGGCGATCGCGTCGCTGATCGACTGGTACGTCGTCTTCGCGTCGAGTCCCTCCGCGTCGCCACCGCACCAGTCGACCTTCACGAAGTCGAAGCCCCACTGGGAGAACTGGAGCATGTCCTGGTCGTAGTGGCCCTCGCTGCCGGAGCCGGGGGCGGCGGGCCTGCCCGTCGGGTAGTAGTAGCCGCAGCCGTCCTTGCCCGCGTCGGTGTAGATGCCGGCCTTGAGGCCCTTGCCGTGGATGTAGTCGGCGATGGCCTTCATGCCGCCGGGCCACTCGGACTGGTCGACGGTGATGTTCCCGGCGCTGTCGCGAGTGCCCTGCCACCAGCCTTCGTCGATGTTGATGTACTTGTATCCCGCCGCGGGCAGACCGGACGCGACGAACGCGTCGACCTGCGCCTTGATCACGTTGTAGTCGATCTTCGCGGCGAAGCTGTTCCACGACGCCCAGCCCATCGGTGCCGAGGGCACCGGAATCTGCCGGCTCGTCGCGGCCAGCGCGGGGGTCGGCTGGGCGAAGAGCAGCGCGGCGGTGGCGGTCAGGGCGAGGGCGAGAGCACGGACGGCGGCGGTTCTGAAACGTCCTGCGAGACCTCTGCGGGTCTTTCGCGGCGGGGGGTACATGCGGCTCCTTCTAGCGGGGGGGGTGCCGAACCGATCGAAATGTCGAACAAGGATCGGCTATTCGAACACCATGCGCGCCGAAGCTAGAGTCCGGAGAGGGGGAAGTCAACGGCTGTGACAGGAGTGAACTGGCCGGTGTGTACGGGTCGTTCGCGCGGGACGACGGCCCCCGGCGCCATACTGTCCGTTGTGCGGGTAGCGATCATGACAGCGGGTTCCCGGGGTGATGTGGCCCCCTTCACCGGGCTGGGTCACGGACTGGCGCAGGCCGGGCACGAGGTCACCCTGGTCACCCACGGCCGCTTCGAACCGCTCGCGGCGCGGGCCGGCATCGGCTTCCACGCCCTGCCGGTCGATCCCCGTACCGAGCTGGAGTCCTCGCGCGGTCGGGCCCTGCACCGCAGCAGAACCGGCGTGGGCAAGCTGGCGCGGGTGGTCATGATGGCGCGGGCGCTGGCCGTGGAGATGGCCGACGACCTGGTGGCCGCCGCCCGGGTGAGCGACGCGCTGCTCCTGTCCGGATCGGTGGCCCCGCTGGGCCACGCCGTCGCCGAGGGCCTGAGACTGCCCAGCCTGGGCCTCAACCTGCAACCCCTCGCGGCCACCCGGGAGTTCGCCCCACCGCTGCTGGGCACCGGCTCCTGGGGCCCTGTGGGCAACCGGCTCGCCGGGCTGGCCCTGAACCTGGCGGTGGAGCAGGTCTTCACCGCGGCGCTCCCCTCGGTACGGTCCCGGCTGGGCCTGCCCCCGACGGGCCCGGCCGCGGCACTGCGCACCCGCGAACGGCAGGCCTGGCCGGTCCTGCACGGTTTCAGCCCACGGGTGGTCGCCCGGCCCCGCGACTGGCGGTCCGGACTCGACGTGGCGGGCTACTGGTGGCCGTACGACGGCGACGCGCCGCTCCCCGACGACCTGCGGAGGTTCATCGACGCCGGACCGCCTCCGGTGTTCGTCGGTCTGGGCAGCGCGACGGTGCCCGATCCCGCGCGGGTCAGCGCCGAGATCGTGCGGGCGCTGCGCCGGGCCGGTCTGCGCGGAGTCATTCAGCGCGGCTGGGCGGACCTGTCGGCGACGGGCGACGACATGCTGACGGTCGACGAGGTGCCGCACTCCGCGCTGTTCCCCAGGATGGCGGCGGTGGTCCACCACTCGGGCGCGGGCACGACGGCCGCGGGCCTGCGCGCCGGGGTTCCGGCGGTCCCGGTGCCGATCCAGTTCGACGAGAGCTTCTGGGCGGCGAGACTGGTCACGCTGGGCGTGGCGCCGCGTGCGGTACCACTCAGACATCTGACCGCCGACTCGCTGGAGGCGGCCCTGGTCCGGGTCACGCGGGACACCGGGTACCGGGAGCGGGCGCGGGCACTCGGGGTGCACATCCGCGGGGAGGACGGCGTGACGCCGGTGCTGGACGCGGTGGACAGGTTCTGAGGCAACCGCCCGCCGACCCGCTCACGCCCGAACCGGCTCCCACCCGGGCGGCCGCAGGATCCCCAGCAACTGCCGTACCAGCTCCTCCACCACCTCGTCCAAGGTCGCGTCCACCCACCCGGCGTTCCAGTCGTGCAGCAGCCCGTTCACACTGCCGATGAACCCGGTCGCCGCCAGCCGGTAGTCGCGCGGGGCCGCCTCCCCCCGCGCGACGGCCCGGTTCGCCTCGGCGCACACCAGATCCACCCAGTGCGCCCGACGGGCCAGCCGCTGCTCCTCCAGCCGCGCGCTGACGCCGATGATCTCCACGAACGTGATCCGTACCCGGCGGGGATCGGAGGTGACGTTCGCCGCGTACGCGCGGAAGATGGCGGCCGCGCGCTCGGCGAGCGGCAGGTGGTCCGCGTCGGCCACCGCGGTCACCACGGCCGCCGTCGCCCAGTCGTTGACCTCCAGGTGAAGCTCGGCCAGGACGTCCTCGAGGGTGCGGAACTCCTCGTAGAACTGGCGGGTGGACAGGCCCGCGGCCTCGCTGAGGGCCGCGACGGTCGTGGCGCGGTAGCCGGGAGCGTCCCCGAAGAGCTGGAGTGCCGCGTCCAGGAAACGGCGGCGTCGTTCGGCCTGCCGCTCGGCGGCCGTCTTGCCGCCGTAGCGACCGGTCGGGGCTCTGAGCCTGCCCGTCACCGCACCTCCCACCCGGGCCGGAGCGTCCGACCTCCCGTATGAGTGCAATTTTGTCGTGTACGGAGTCTTGTGGAGAAGGGCCCCCCTTCCTTACTTTGCAGTAAGTTCAATCTGAAAGTACGCGTCTTCAGTTTTGCCGCCTTGGCATGCCCCCGTCATGAGCCGCCCAGAGGGAGATCCGTCATGCCTGTTCTCAAGCCCAGACACCTGTGTGCCATGGCCGCCGCCGTCGTCCTGACCGTCACCGCCCCCGCGACCGCCGCCTCCGCCGCGGACTCCGCCGCGCTGCGTGAGGTGCTGTTCGTGGCCAACAACTGGGACGGCACCGCCGACGTCATCAAGTCCTCCGGCGACCTCGCGAAGATCGGCCGGATCAACGTCATCCCCGACAAGGACGCGCGGATGGCGGAGATCAACGCGAATCCGATCAAGTGGATCTACTTCATGGCGATCCGCAACAGCGTCGGCGAGGGCCACGACCAGTTCGCCGACGACATGTACTCCACGCCGGACGGAAAGTCGGTGGTCGTATCCCGGCCGAGTTTCGCGGACGTGGTGTCGATCGACCTGGCCACCGGGAAGGTTAACTGGCGCTTCCCGGTGTCGGGTTACCGCGCGGACCACATGGCGGTCTCCCCCGACGGCACCCGGGTCGCGGTGTCCGCCTCCACCGCGAACACCGTGCACGTGCTGAACATCAACACGGGGCAGCAGCTCGGTTCGTTCGCCACCGGCGACAAGCCGCACGAGAACATCTTCACCAAGGACGGCAAGTACATCTGGAACATGGGGATCGGTGACGTGAACACCGACTCCGACGCGCCCTGGCTGGACTGGACGAAGGGCGACCGGCACATCACGGTGGTGGACGCGACCACCTACAAGCAGGTCAAGACCATCGACATGCGGGACAAGCTGGACGCGATCGGTCTCACGGACTACTCGGACGCCGTCCGCCCCGCCGTGTTCTCTCCGGACGAGTCCAAGCTGTACTTCCAGGTGTCGTTCTTCAACGGCTTCTTCGAGTACGACGTCGCCACCGACAAGATCACCCGTATGAAGACCCTGCCGAAGAACCCGGCGACCAGCGACGACCGCACCACCATGGTCAACGACTCGCGCCATCACGGCATCTCGATGAGCCCCGACGGCAGCAAGCTGTGTGTCGCGGGCACTATGGACGACTACGCGACCGTCGTGAACCGCACCACCCTCCAGGAGGGCCCGCTCGTCCCCGCCTCGAAGCCCTACTGGGCCACCGTCAGCGGTGACGGCAAGAGCTGTGTCGTCTCGGAGAGCGGGGCCGACCAGGTCACCGCGATCGACTTCGCGACCGGGCAGAAGACGGTGTCCGTGCCGGTGGGCGACCACCCGCAGCGGGTGCGCCTCGGGCACGTGGCCGCCAACTGGACGAGTCCCTCCTCGTAACGGCTCAGGCACCTGCCCTCGCGTCGGGGCCCGCTCAGGCCCCGACGCGAGGGGACGGTCACCCGATCTTCTGGTTCGCCCAGTTGGCCAGCTCGGACCTGGCCGCGTTCAGCACGGACGCCGAGGGCGAGCTCGCCCCGTTGGTCACCAGCGCGTAGTGCAGGACGCCGGAGTCCGAGTCGGTCAGGAGCAGCCGCCGGCTGCCCGTGCCGCCCGGTTCGACAGCCGCCCCGACCGGGGTGGACGAGGTGTACGCGGGCGGGCCGTAGACCGTGCCCAGGTCGGAGACCACCGTGGTCGTCGCGGTCGGGAAAGAGGCGGGCAGGTGGAGCTCGGTGGGCGCCGAGCCGCTTCCCGAGCGCCACACCAGGACCGCGTACTGGCCGGACCCGACCAGCGACGACACATTGGGCAGGCTGCTCGGCACCGGGTTCCAGGTCAGCGTCGTGGAACCGTCGCGCGAGCGGTCCTCGTAGGTGAAGGCGAGCGTCGTACCCGAGGCGGCGCTCGGGTAGATCCGGTCGAGGAGCCGGGCGTCCTGGCGGAGTACCGCCGTGCCCGAGTCGTCGAGCCGCACGGCTGACAGATCCTCGTCGTTCCAGGCGTCCCCCGAGGTCATGACCTTGTCGGGGTTGTCGTTCATCAGCTCGTGGTGACGGCCGTTGTAGATGTCCCACTGCCACTGCGTGCCGGAGAGGACCGGTCCCGAACCGGCGGGCGCGGACCACCAGTTGGCGCCCTTCACCCGGGAGTCGAGGGCCTGGTACATGGCCTTGAGGACGGTCGGCGCCTTGCCGGCCGTCGAGCCGTTCAGCGGGTGCCCGAACTCGCTGACCACGGCCGTCGTGCCGGTGGCCGCCGCGCGGTCGCGGATGGTGCCGAAGTCGCCGACGTACTGGCCGTCGGAGGCGTTGCCCCACATCAGGATGCCGGAGATGGCCTTCTGATCGTAGAAGTGGGTGTTGAAGACGTACCGGGAGCCGAGCGTGCCGACGTCGAGGAGGCCGCCCTCCTCCTTGCTGACGTTGCCGTTCCAGAAGAGGTTCGGCTCGACCATGGCGGGCTTGTCCGTCCAGCCCGCCGCGTCCATCCGGGCCCGGAACTTCACGTAGAAGGGCCACAGCAGGTCACGCTCCCAGGTGCGGCTGTTCTGCCCGGAGTCGTAGCTGCCGGCGTAGGGCTCGTTGTAGGGGTCGAAGCCGACCACGCCGGCGAACTCCTCGGAGCTGAGGTTCGCCTTGAGGTACGCCATGGTCTTCTGGGCGGTGGCCAGGAAGGCGTCCTGGAGGCCGTGGTTGTTGTGCCAGAAGTCGTACTGGCCGGCCTTCACCGCGCCGTTCTGGGTGATGTTCTGGCCCCACGTGAAGCAGATGCCGCAGGACTCGGCGGGGTAGTTGCCGAGCGCGACGGCCCACGCGGGGGCGCCGTCGCCGGTGTACCAGCTGCCCGAGTTGAACAGCCAGCGGGAGTACAGGTCCTGGTGGAAGTCGGGGTAGACCCGGATGCCCGCGTCGAGGAAGGCCCGTAGCTGCGCGGTGGCGTTCGCCAGGTACGCGGTGTCGACCTGGCCCTTCACCGGTTCCGCGTAGGCCCAGGAGAGCAGGAAGCGCACGGAGTTGCCGCCGCCGAGGGCTCTCAGCGCGGTGGCCGACTTCCTGGCGTCGGCGACCGAGGCGAAGGGCAGGCCCTTGTTCTCGGCGAGCTTGGTCTCGCCGGAGACGTTGTAGCCGCGCAGCACGACCTCGCGGCCGTTGCCGTCGACAAACCGTCCGTTCTGGACGGTGAGGGGGGTGTCGTCGAAGGAGAGGGAGTCGGCGATGGTGGCGGCGGAGGCGGACGGGGTACCCGCCACCGTCAGGAATCCACAGAGGACAACCAGAACAACGAGCAGACGCGCACGCATATTCGGCATGTCCATAACAGTCCGACTCATCCGGCACACCGTCAACACTTATGACTGATGAGTAAGTTTCAGCTTTTCCGGGTAGGGGTCGTCCGATAAGGGACCGGGGAGGGCGGTGGCGAAAGGAGCCGAGGATGCGTGACATCCTCCCGGTGCTGAACGGCTGGTACACGGCAGGGACGCCGTTCGGCCTGGCCACGGTCGTCTCGACGAGCCGCAGCGCGCCGCGCGACCCCGGCGCGGCCATGGCCGTGGGCCCGGACGACGAGGTCGTCGGCAGTGTGTCCGGCGGCTGTGTCGAGGGGGCCGTCTTCGAACTGGCGCAGGAGGTCGTGGCGAGCGGCGAGGCCCGTCTGGAGACCTTCGGGTACAGCGACGAGGACGCGTTCGCGGTGGGGCTGACCTGCGGCGGGGAGATCACCCTTCTGGTACGGCCCGTGACGGCCGCCCTCGATCCCGCGTTCAGCGAGATCGCGGAGTCGGTCGCCGCGGGCCGCCCGGTGACCGTGGCGACGGTGACCGACGGCCCCGCACCCCGCGGTGCCACGCTGGCCGTGTGGCCGGACCGCGTCGCGGGCACCCTCGGCACCACGGGCCTGGACGTGGCGGTCACCGCCGACGCACGCGGCGAACTCGCGCTGGGTGCAACGGGGTTGCGACACTACGGCCCGCGCGGGGAGCGCCGTGAGGACGCGGTCACGGTCTTCCTGCACTCCTTCGCCCCGCCGCCCCGCATGCTGGTCTTCGGCGCGATCGACTACGCGGCCGCGGTCGCCCGGATCGGCGCCTTCCTCGGCTACCGGGTCACCGTGTGCGACGCCCGCCCGGTCTTCGCCACGCCGAAGCGCTTCCCGGAGGGCGTGGAGGTCGTCGTGGACTGGCCGCACCGCTACCTCGGCGGCACCGCCACCGACGAACGCACCGTGATCTGTGTCCTGACCCACGACCCGAAGTTCGACGTGCCCCTGCTGGAGGTGGCGCTGCGCCGGCCCGCCGCGTACATCGGGGCGATGGGCAGCCGCCGTACCCACGACGACCGGCTGAAGCGGCTGACCGACTCGGGGCTGTCCGAGGCCGAGCTGTCCCGGCTGCGCTCGCCGGTCGGCCTCGACCTCGGAGCCCGTACGCCGGAGGAGGTCGCCGTGTCGGTGGCCGCCGAGATCGTGGCACTGCGCTGGGGCGGCAGCGGTGCCCCGCTGACGGCGACGGCGGGGGCGATCCATCCGCCTTCGTGAAGCCCGCCTGGCGGGAGTGCCGGCTCGGTGAAGGTCGCTGTACGAAGAAGGCGGAAGCGGCGCGTGTGAGCCGCGCTCGAAGGGGTACGCGGCGAGCAGCCGGAGAGGGTTTCCGAACCCTCACCCCGCCTCCGATCGGGAAGGAGGTCCGTGAAAGCGCACACTCGCAGCGTCCGGGCCGCTTTCCGCTACGCGGAGCGGCCCGGATCCATGAGTGCCGATGGGTCGGTGTGAGCGCGCCCGGCAACAGAGGAAGGCCGGCAGCAGATCGGCGAACCCTGAAGGGGTCCCGGCGCGGGCCAGGAGCGCGAGCCGGAACGGCGGTCAGCGCTGGGGCAGCCGGTGCAGTTCCACGTCCTGGAGGCGCCCGTCAGCCGCCGTGGCCGTCATGTAGGTGCAGCGGGGCTGGCGGCGGCGATCGGTCGGCGAGCCGGGGTTGAGCAGCCGCAGTCCGCCGGGGGCGGTGGTGTCCCAGGGAATGTGACTGTGGCCGAAGACCAGGACGTCGGTGTCGGGGTAGCGGGCGGCGCAGCGGGCCTCGCGTCCCTGGGCGGCGCCCGTCTCGTGGACGACGGCGAAGCGCAGGCCGCCCACTTCGGCGTACGCCACCTCGGGCAACCTGGCGCGCAGCTCGGGCCCGTCGTTGTTGCCGTAGACCGCGACGAGCCGTGCGCTGCGGCTCTCCAGCAGGTCGAGGGTGGCGGTGTCGACCCAGTCGCCGGCGTGGAACACGACGTCGGCACGCGGGAGTTCGGCGAGCAGCGGGGCCGGGAGCTGCTTGGCGCGCTTGGGGAGGTGGGTGTCGGACATCAGCAGCAGGCGCACAGGACCACCCTAGAGGGGCTTGCGGCCGGCCCCGCGCCACATGGGCGGCGCGCCACTCGGTCAGCTGGATGACTCCGGTTGCGGCGACCTCTTCGGCCTCGCGCAGGTCTGCCCGGAGGTGGTCGGTGGCGCCCCCATGGGTGTGGTCGGCGGGGGGAATGACGTGGACGCAGGGGCGGTAGCGAGGGCCCAGTGCGGAAGCACCCGACGGGCGCAATGCCGGCGGTCAGCTCCTCGGTGGCCCACCCCCGCGCGTGTCCGCGACCCCTTGGCTGGACGGCCGCGACAACCACCCCGCTGACCAAGCCTCCGCCGCCGACCCGTGCATCGTCCCCGCCGCCCGGGCCGACCGGGACTCCCTGGCACGGGCGGGCCGTGCGCGAACGGGCCGCAAAGGCGGGCACTCGCGGGCCGCACATGGAAGACTCGTCCGGCGGTCACCCGGACCGTCCCGGCGAGCGCCGCCAAGACGGCCTGCTGACACGGCACTTACCCGTCGCCGATAACATCGGCGCACAAAGCGTCGATCCGTGACGCAAGCCACAAGCCACCCAAGGAGTCCGGACACCGATGCCGGTCAAGGTCAGCGTCGTCATCCCCGTCTACAACCCGGGGAACTACATCGAGGACTGCATCGCCTCGCTGCGCAGGCAGTCCCTGCCCCCGGACGAGTTCGAGGCGATCTTCGTCGACGACGGTTCGACCGACGACACGCCGGCCCGGCTCGACGCGCTGGCCGCCGAGGTCGCGAACATGACGGTCATCCACCAGGAGGCCTCGGGCTGGTCGGGCAAGCCCCGCAACGTCGGGATCGCCGCCTCCCAGGGCGAGTTCGTCATGTTCGTCGACAACGACGACTACCTCGGCGACGAGGCCCTGGAGCGGATGTACGACTACGCGGTCGCCAACGGCGCCGACGTGGTCGTGGGCAAGATGGCCGGCAAGGGGCGGGGCGTTCCGGTGGAGCTGTTCCGCCGCAACCATCCGCGCGCCACCGTCGACAACGCCCCGCTGATCGACAGCCTGACCCCGCACAAGATGTTCCGGCGGGCCTTCCTCGACCGGATCGGTCTGCGCTTCCCCGAGGGCAGGCGCCGGCTGGAGGACCACGTCTTCGTCACGGAGGCGTATCTGCGCGCGGACAACGTCTCCGTGCTCAGCGACTACGTCTGCTACTACCACCTCAAGCGTGACGACGCCTCGAACGCGGGCTTCCAGCGCTTCGACCCGGTGGGCTACTTCGCGAACCTGCGCGAGGCGCTCGACGTCGTGGAGAAGTACACCGAACCGGGTCCCGCCCGCGACCGGCTGTTCCGTCGCTGGCTGCGCAACGAGATGGTCGAGCGGATGCGCGGCAGGCGGCTGCTCGCCGCGCCCGAGGACTACCGCAAGGAGCTCTTCACCGAGATCCGCGGGGTGGTCGTCGAGCGTTTCGGGCCCGGTGTCGCGGCCGGCCTCCAGCCCACCCAGCAGGTCGTCGCCGCGCTCATCGCCGACGGCCGGCTCGAGGACCTGGTCGCGTTCGCCGAGTGGGAAGCCTCCGTCGCTTCCCTCATCGAGCCGGACGGCGTCGAGTGGGACGGCGGTGTGCTGCGCGTCGGCCTGTCCGCCGAGCTCGCCTCCCGCGGTACGCCCATGACCTTCCCCGCCGAGGGCAGCACCGCCCCGCTCACCGAGCCGCCGGCCACCGTCGCACAGGCCGTGGACTGGGTCGGCGCCCACAGTGTGGCCGGCTTCAAGCGCGCCACGGTCGAAGTGCTGCTGCAGGAGCGTGCCAGCTCCGCCCAGTACTTCCAGCCGGTGGAGTTCACCCGGGACACCGTCCCGGGCGAGGACGGCCGGGTGCGGCTGGTGCTGCGGGGCACGGCGGCCCTGGACCCGGCCACCGCGGCCGACGGCGGCCCCCTCGACGCCGGACTGTGGGACGTGTTCGTCCGCATCAAGCTCGGCGGCTGGACCAAGCAGTCCCGGCTGGGCCCGGTCTCCCTCCGGGGGCGGACGGCCGCGGACGCCGGTGTGGCGGGCGGCCGCGTCGTGCTGCCGTACTGGACCGCGAAGCAGGGCACTCTCGCCCTGGACGTGGACACCGCGAGCAAGCGTCTGGCCCTCGGGCAGATCGCCTCCGGGGAGGTCACCGTCACCGGTGACCGCGTCGAGGTGCCGGTGCCGTTCCACGTGCCCGGTGACACGCCGGTGCTGCTCGAGCTCACCCGTGGATCCGGCGCCGCGCCCGTGAAGGTGGCAGGCACGCTGCACCCCAGGGACTCCGCGGCCCTGCTGGAGGCGGTGCTGCCGGTCGGCGACCTGACCGGAGGGGCCTGGCGGGTCGCGCTGAGCCCGGCGCCCGACGCCGAGGAGCCCCGCTTCCATCCGCTGCCGTTCGAGCTGCGGGTGCAGGGCGGCGGGGTCCAGGTCGTGGCCGTGCGCCCGCCCCGGCCCGCCGTCGGACAGCCGCTGGTCCGCAGGGCCAGACGGCTGGCCGGGAAACTGGCCAGGCGGCTCAGGGCGCGCGGCAGGTAGAAGCAGATCCGGGGAGGACGCGGACGCGTCCTCCCCGGCTCACCGCACGTAGCTCAGCCGGCGTCGCTGAGCTGCTTCAGGCTGGTGCGCAGGTGCTCCCAGCTGCGCTCCCGCTTGCTGCCGCGGTTGCGGGCGTTCACCAGGGCCTTCCAGAAGGGAGCCTCGATCAGCGTCTCGGGCTTGATCGCCACGGTCCGCTCCAGGACCGTCTCGGGCACCTTCTGCGGGTCGGGAACCACGAACTCCGCGATGATCTCGTCGTACTTGTCCTTGAGCACCGTGTTGGTCGGGTCCGCGCCGAAGACCACGAGCTGCCCGGTGGGCTCGGTGTCGACCAGGACCGTCACCAGGTCGGGCCGGTAGCGGTTCAGGACCTCGATAACCTTGTAGACGTCACCGGTCCAGGCATTGGTGTGCCGGTCGCGGGCCGCCTCGTCCACGTTGCGCGGCAGCATGTCGTCGAAGACGATCACGCTTGCCCAGTCCGCGTACTTCTCGACGTTGATGAAGTCGCGCAGCGCGTACTCGAACAGGTGCATGCCGTCGATGAACGCCAGGTCGAGCGTGACGTCCTTCCAGTAGCCGAACGGGCTGCGGTTGCGGACGATGTTGCGCAGCGGGTGACGGCCGCCCTTGAGGTGCTGCAGCGGGTTCTCCCGCGCGAAGAAGTCGTCGCTGGTGGCCTTCGCCAGGTGGACGTCGCAGCGGATCTCCGAGACCACCTTGAACGCCGGGTCGATCGCGATGCTCGGTACCCGGGAGAACGTCAGGCTGCGGCCGTCGTTGACGCCGATCTCCAGGTAGTTGCGGTTCGCGCTGGCTTTGTGGAGCCCCCGCAGGAACTCGTGACGTTTCACTGGGAAATCTCCTTGCGGATGTGTGTCAGTGCTTCGTGCAGGGCGGACCGCCGGTCCCGGTGCGAGGCCGACGCGACCCCCGTCCACCGGTCGTGCCCTAGGGCGCTGTGGGCGGCGCGTGGTGCGGGCCCTTTGCAGGCCCCGCTGCTGGTAGGGCCGCCCCGGTCCGGGTCGGCCGAGGTGCCGGAACATTCAACCGGTTCCGTGGAACATACCTGCTGTGAGCTCCCCATGACAGGACTTCGCGCCGAGGAGCATGATCCTGAGGGAAAAGGCGTGCAAAGTGCGGAAAGGCGGAGGGCGGTCCTCCGGGTGCGGGCGGCGGTACCGGGCCCATCGGCGCACAGGTGGTCGGCGGCGAGGAGGCTCATGAAACGGTCTGCGCCTTGCGCTGCCGGACGGCGTGGAGAATCTCCAACTCGGCGCGCCCGTACGGCTCGACGGGCCGTACGGCGTCATGGACGACCGGCGTGAACAGATGCTCGCCGAGGATCACTCGGACCCGGCGGGTCTCCGAGACGGCGATGGGTTGCGGGCCGTCGGACAGGACGGCCCGGTGGGCGACGGGCACCGGTTGTGCGGGCGGCGTGTGCGTGATCGGCCGCGACCGGGGACCGGCCCCGCCGGACAGCACGAGAGCCTTCATCTGCGTCACCATAGCCCGGATCCGGAGGGATCCGTCATGGCGGGGGGTGGTTCCAGCGCCCTGGGGCGCCGAGCGGCGGCCGGACGGCATGGCGGTGGAGACGTACCGCGGTGCGGTGGCTCGGCGCGGGGGCTCAGTCCTCGCCGCGGAAGATGTTGCCCTCTCCCGTGTGTGCCGTGGTGGGTCCGACCGGGTCCTCGACCGCGGGCAGGCAGGTCCGGAGGTCGCCCTTGCTCTGCAGGCGGCGGGCCCTGGACCAGCCCGTCTCGGGCCGGCGTGCGACGGATTTCTCAACGGTCTGCGGGGTCACGGCGGTTCACCGTCCTTCCATGCTGCCCCCCGGGTCCCCAGGGGGGCGCGGGACAAACGGACCGGGAGGCCCGTCGACCCCTCGCCCCCGCACACACATTCGCCGAGGATCCGAGGCACCGGAACTTGACGGCGGACCGAACCGGCCCGCCGGGCTCAGGTGTTGGGCCGTGCCACGCTGATGTCGCCCAGGGCCGATCCGGGATCGCGTTCCATGGCCGTGTCGCCGAGGGAGACGATGCCGACGGCGTGGCCGTGGTCGACGACCGGGATCCGGCGCACGGCGTGCTCGCGCATGAGCTCGATCGCGTGGTCCAGGTCGTCCTCGGGTGTGACGGTCACCAGGTCGTCGCTGCACGCGTCGGCCACGGTGGTCTTTTCCGGGTCGCCGCCCCCGGCGAGTGAGCGCACGACGAGGTCGCGGTCGGTGACCAGGCCGCGCAGTTCGTCGCCGTCGGTGACCAGGACGGCGCCGAGGTCCTGGTCGCGCATGATCCTGGCGACGGCCGTCACGGAGGTCTGCGGCTCCACGGTGGCCGGGGCGCTGGTCATGATGTCGCTGACGTGCTGAGTCATGACGTACCTCTCTGCTGCGGGGATGGTCCGTCCCGGGTACCCCTCCTCAGGCGTCCAGTGCGATCTCGCTCCACACCTGTTTGCCGCCGCTGACGGGGACGCTGCCCCAGGCCGCCGACACGGCCTCGACGAGGAGGATGCCGCGTCCTCCGGTGGCCTCCCAGCCGATGTTGGTGGGCTTGGCGGGGGTCCGGGGCGAGGTGTCGGAGACGGAGACGCGCAGCCGCGTGCCGACGAGGGTGAGGTCGAGGCGGACCTGGCCGCCGGTGTGCACGAGGGCGTTGGTGACGAGTTCGGAGACGACGAGCAGGGCGGTGTCCATGGCGTCCTCGGGGACGCCCCACACGCGCAGGGTGCGCCGGGTGAAGCGGCGGGCGTGCCGGGCGGCCTCGGGGACCCGCCAGACGGTCCAGCCCTCCCTGAGCGGGTGGGTGGCCATGCCGTCGTAGCGCAGCAGGAGCAGGGCGACGTCGTCACTGCGGCGGGCGCCGCCGAGCAGGGCGTCGGCGACGAGGCCGAGGTGGGCCGGGTCGGAGACGGCCAGCCCGTGGGCGAAGTGGGCCATGCCCTCGTCGATGTCGGCCTCGGTGGACTCCACGAGTCCGTCGGTGGTCAGGGCGATCAGGGTGCCGGGCCGCAGCCGCAGCGGGGTCATCGGGAAGTCGGCCTGGGCGACCACGCCGAGCGGGGGGCCGCCGTCGGACTCGACGATCTCCGTGGTGCCGTCCGGGTGGCGCAGCACCGGCGGCAGGTGGCCGGCCCGCACGCACCAGGCGGTGCCCTCCTCCATGTCGATGTCCACATAGGTGCAGGTGACGAAGAGGTCGGTCTCCAGGTCCATGAGGAGCCGGTTGGCGTGGGCGACGACGACGTCCGGGGGATGGCCCTCGACGGCGTAGGCGCGCAGCGCGGTGCGCATCTGGCCCATGAGGGTCGCGGCGGCGGCGCTGTGTCCCTGGACGTCGCCGATGACCAGGCCGACCCGGTGGTCGGGCAGCGGGATCACGTCGTACCAGTCGCCGCCGAGCTCCAGGCCCGCGGTGCTGGGCAGATAGCGGGCGACGGCGACCGCGCCGGGCAGTTTGGGCAGCCGGCGGGGCAGCAGCTGGCGCTGCAGCATGCCGACGAGTTCGTGCTCGGCGTCGAGGGCGTGGGCGCGCATCAGGGCCTGCCCGGCGAGGCCGGCGGAGGCGGTGAGCAGGGCGCGTTCGTCCGGGTCGAAGTGGTGCGGGGTGTCCCAGCCGATGAGGCAGGCGCCGGCCATGCGGCCCGCGGCGGGCAGCGGCAGGACGGCGAGGCCGCCGGGGCCGACGTCGGCGAGGGCGGGTTCGAGGACGGTCCCGGCGGGCCAGATCTGGGCGCGGCCCTCGCGCAGGGCGGTGGCCAGGGTGGGCATGGCCCGTACGGGTGCCTCGGGCCACTCGCTGCGCCACTCCAGGCGCCACAGCTCGGGCCAGGACTCCGGTTCGGGCGGGTCGAGGACGGTGACGACGAGCCGGTCGTTCTCCAGCTCGGCGAGGGCGATGCGGTCGGCCCTGAGCGGGGCGCGGAGGGCGGAGACGACGGCCTGGCTGACGTCGCGGACGGTGCCGGCCATGGAGAGGGCGGCGGCCAGGCGCTGGACGCGGGCCACGTCGGTGACGTCGGAGCGCAGGGTGGAGGCGTCGGCGACGGTGCCCACGAGCCGGGCGGGGCGGCCCTCGCCGCCGGCCAGCATGCGGCCCCGCAGCCTGAGCCACTTGGGCGGCCCCGTGGGCTGGAGGATGCGGAACTCCAGCTCGCGGTCGCCGATGGACATGTGACCGGCCTCGAACAGGGACATCAGCGAGGGCAGGTCCTCGGGGACGGTCAGGCCGAGCAGGGTCTCGATCTTGCCGTCGAAGGCGGCCCGGCTCATGCCGAACAGCTCCAGGAGCCCGTCGCCGACCTCGACCCGGCCGGTGTCCATGGCGAGGCTGAACGCGTGGGAGCCGAGTTCCGCGCCCTCCAGGACGGCCACGGGCAGGGGGCAGACGATCGCGTCGGCGATCAGTTCGAGGCACTTGCGGTCCTCGTCGTCGAAACCGTGCGGGTCCTCGCCGACGGCGACGAGACAGGCCTTTCCGTCGTCGCCGTGCGCGGGCAGCACGGCCAGGTGGAAGTCGCGCCGGGCCACCCTGCGGGACTCCGCCCAGGCGGCGAGCTCCTCCGGGCCGAGGAAGAGTGGCCGGCCCGAGCGGTGCGCGTCGGCGGGTGGGGAGCCGCCGGAGCCGGGATAGCTGTCGCGCAGCCCGTAGACCGTCCGGGGGACACCGGCCGATTCGACGAGGTACAGCACGTCCCCGTCCTCACCGGGCGTGTACACGGCGGCGAGTGTCGCCCCGGCGAAGACCAGCGCCTGTTCGAGGACGCGGCGCAGCCGTTCCGGCGATTCGGGACCGTCCGTGATCGATGTCAGGGCATTTTCGGCACGCAACGCTCTCGTTCTGCGGCCCGCAGCGCCCTCACTCACCACGTTCGCCATTAGAGCGCTAATACGGCACGTGCGCAGCCCCTGTGAGCGTTCCGTGGAGCGACCGCGGCGGCCGTGCTCGAATCCCTTCGAACACTTCTTGACGCATGCGTTTCGCACGGTGATCTCGTGACAGCCGTGACTGTCCGTGGCCGTGGCCCCCTGGAAGGCTCTGTGGTGGGCCAAGGAGGGGGACGCATGGACAAGCGCTACGAGGTGTACGCGCTCGCCGACAGACACTTCTACGAGACGCCCGACCGGATCTCGGCCGGTGAGGCGCCCGTCTACGAGACGGCGCGCCGCGCGGTGCCGGACGGCTGGGACGCGGCACGCATCGGCGACTGGCTGACGCTCACGCCGCTCGGCCCGGACGGAAAGCCGGCGCCGGGTCCGTCGCAGGGCTGGAAGATCCACGCCTCGGCCACCCGGGCGAACGCGGAGCGGATCGCGGCGATCGTGTGGGACTACTGCGTGCCCCGGCGCATCGCGTTCAAGTTCGTGCCGGGCCCGCATCTGCTGCACCTGCGCAACACCAAGTACGCGGCCCGCGACACCAGCGGCAAGTTCGTCACGATCTACCCGGCCGACGAGGAGCAGCTGCACGACGTGCTCCGTGAGCTGGGCGGGCTCCTGGAGGGCTTCGAGGGGCCGTACATCCTCACCGATCTGCGCTGGCACGAGGGCCCGCTCTATGTCCGCTACGGCGCGTTCGCGCGCACCTTCGTCGTCGACGACCGGGGCTCGCTGGTGCCGGCGGTGCGGGACGGCGAGGGCACGCTGGTGCCGGACCGGCGGGAGCCGTCCTTCCAGGTGCCCGAGTGGGTGACGCTGCCCGCCTTCCTGGAGCCGCATCTGGAGGCGCGCAACACCACGACGGTCGGCGAGCTGCCGTACAAGATCGAGAAGGCGCTGCACTTCTCCAACGGCGGCGGGGTCTACACGGGCACCGACACCCGCGACGGGCGCAAGGTCGTCCTGAAGGAGGGCCGGCCGCACGCGGGACTGGCCGCCGACGGGGCGGACGCGATCGCCCGGCTGGAGCGGGAGAAGGACGCCCTGGAGCAGGTGGCGGGGACGGGTGTGGTGCCCGAGGTGCGGGACTGGTTCACCCTCGGCGACCACCGCTTCCTCGTCATGGACTTCCTGGAGGGGCGCCCGCTGAACTCGTTCTTCGCCGAACGGCATCCGCTGCTCACCCCGGACCCCGATCCGCAGGCCGTCGCCGACTACACGGCGTGGGCGGTGCGGATCCACGGGGCGGTGGAACGGGCCGTGGAGGCGGTGCACGCGCGCGGGATCGTCTTCAACGACCTGCACGTCTTCAACATCATGGTCGGCCCCGACGAAGAGTCGGTCTCCCTGCTGGACTTCGAGGCGGCGGCGCCGGTCGAGGAGAACGGCCGCCAGGTCGTCGCCCACCCCGGCTTCTTCGCCCCGCCGGACCGCAAGGGCATCGACGTCGACCGCTACGCCCTGGCCTGTCTCAGGATCGCCCTGTTCCTGCCGGTGACCACGCTGTTCGTGGTGGACCGGGGCAAGGCGGCCCATCTGGCCGAGGTGATCCTGCGTCAGTTCCCGGACGTGCCCAAGGAGTTCCTCGACGAGGCGGTCGCGGAGATCACCCGGGACACCGGCGGTGAGCGTACGGCCGTCCGTGTCGAGGCCACGCCGTCCTTCGTCGAACCGGGCGACTGGCCGCACAGCCGCGACTCCATGGTGAAGGCTCTCCTCGCCTCGGCCACCCCCGAGCGCGAGGACCGGCTCTTCCCCGGTGACATCACGCAGTTCAACGACGGCGGCGGCCTCGGGCTCGCGCACGGCGCGGCCGGAGTGCTGTACGCGCTGGACGCGGTCGGCGCGGAGCGGTACGAGGAGGGCGAGCGCTGGCTCCTGGCCCGCACCGCTCCCCCGCCGACGGGCACTCCGCTCGGGCTCTACGACGGTCTCGCGGGCGTCGCCCACGTCCTGGACCGGCTCGGCCACCGGCAGCGCGCCCTCGACCTGGTCGAGCGGGTCCTCGCGGAACGCTGGCAGAACCTCTCCGCCGACCTGCACGGCGGCCTGGCCGGGCTCGGCCTGGTCCTCGGTGAACTGGCCCGCACGACAGGCGAGTCGGAGCTACGGGAGCGTGCCGCCGAGGCCGCCGACGTCCTCGTACGACGCCTCGCGCAGCCTCTCGCGGACACCCCCAGGCGGCGCCGGGCCGGGCTGCTGCGGGGCTGGACCGGGCCCGCGCTGTTCCTGCTGCGGCAGTACCAACACACCGGTGAACCCCTGCTGTTGAGGGCGGCCGAGGTGGCGTTGCGCAGGGACCTGGAGTGCTGCGTGGCGCATCCGGGCGGCTCGCTGGAGGTCGACGAGGGCTGGCGGACACTGCCCTACCTCGGCGAGGGAAGCGCCGGCATCGGAATGGTCCTGGACGACTACCTCGCCCAGGGCGCCGACACCGAGGGCGAGTTCGAGCGGGCCCGGGCCGGCGTGCTGACCGCCGCCACCAGCCGCTTCTACGTCCAGCCCGGTCTCTTCCAGGGCCGTGCGGGGATGATCCTGCACCTCGCGCGCACGGACACCCCTGGCGCGACCCGCGAACGGCTCGCAGAACAGATCGACGGGCTCGGCTGGTTCTCGATGGACTACCAGGGCCAACTGGCCTTCCCCGGCCACCAGATGATGCGGCTGTCGATGGACCTGGGCACCGGAACGGCAGGGTGCCTGCTCGCGCTCGGCGCGGCCCACGCGGCCCCCGGCGACCCGACAACCGCACACCTGCCGTTCCTGCCGCCGCTCGGGCGGCCCACAGAACGCGGTTCCGCGATGTGACGGAGCCGTGAACCCAACCCCGTCCCCACGGGTGGACGACACCGAGGAAAGGAAACCGAGATGGCACTTCTCGACCTGCAGACGATGGAGTCCGACGAGCACACCGGCGGCGGCGGCAACAGCACCCTGAGCCTGCTGTCCTGCGTCAGCGCCGCGAGCGTCACGCTCTGTCTCTGACAGACATCGTGCGCCCATGACTCCGGGCGGTCCACTCCCGCGAGGGAGGGGCCGCCCGGGGTCCTGCGCACCTCGGGAAGGCCGCCGTATGACGACTCGCACCTCGACGCCGGCCGCGCAGGGCCTCCTGGGTCCGGCCCCCGTCCGCTGTCTGGTCCTGTGCCTGGTGAGCACGGCCGCGACCGGCGCCGGACTGCTGCTGCCCGCGGCTCTCGGCCGCACCCTGGACCTGCTGCTGGCGCACGCGCCGGCGACCCGCTGGATCCTGTACTGCGCCGCACTGGTCCTCCTCATCGCGCTCTTCGATGCGGCGGAGACCGTCCTCGGCGGCACCCTCGACGCCAGCACCACCGCCTGGCTGCGCCGCCGCCTCACCCGGCACGTCCTGTCCGTCGGCCCGCGCGCCACCGCCCGCTTCGGGCCCGGAGACCTCGTCGCCCGCCTCGTCGGCAACGCCGCACAGGCCGGCACGGCACCGACCGCCCGCGCCGCCCTGCTCGCCGCGCTCGCCGGACCGGTCGGCGCCGTCGTGGCCCTCGGGCTCATCTCGCCCTGGCTCGCGACCGTGTTCCTGGCCGGAGCGCCGGTGCTCGCCCTGCTGCTGCGGGCCTTCGCCCGGGACACCCGGGAATGCGTGACGCGCTACCAGGAGGTGCAGGGGCGGATGGCGCAGGCCCTCTCGGAGGCCGTCGGCGGCCACCGCACCATCCGGGCCGCGGGCACGGAGGACCGGGAGACGGCCCGCATCCTGCGCCCGCTGCCCGAGCTGTCCGAGGCCGGTCACCGCATGTGGCGGGTGCAGGGCCGGGCCTCCGGTCAGTCCGTCGCCGTGGCCCCGCTGCTCCAGCTCGGTGTCGTCGCCGTGGCCGGGGTCCTGCTCGCCCGGCACCGGGTGTCCGTGGGCGAAGTCCTCGCCGCCTCCAGGTACGCGGTCCTCGCGGCCGGCGTCGGCGTCCTGGTGGGGCAGCTCGCCGGCCTGGCCAGGGCCCGGGCGGCGGCGGGACGTCTGGACGAGGTCCTCCAGGAGTCCCCCGTCCGACACGGCGAACGCCGGCTGCCGCCCGGTCCGGGCCGCCTCGAACTGCGCGGCGTCACCGCCCTGCGCGGCGCGCGTGCCGTGCTCGACGGTGTCGACCTCGTCGTACCGGGCGGGACGACGCTCGCCGTGGTGGGCCGGTCGGGGGCGGGCAAGTCGCTGCTCGCCGCGCTCGCCGGGCGGCTCGCCGACCCGGACTCCGGAGAAATCCTGCTCGACGGGGTGCCGCTGCGCGAGCTCACCCACGACGAACTGCGCCGAGCCATCGGCTACGCCTTCGAACGCCCCGCCCTGCTCGGCGGCACCGTCGAGGAGGAGATCGGCCTCGCCCTCCCGTCCCGCTCCCCCGCCCGCGTCCGGGAGGCCGCCCGCACGGCCCACGCGGACGACTTCGTGCGCCGGCTGCCCGACGGGTACGACACCCTCGTCGCCGACGCACCGCGCTCCGGCGGGGAGTCCCAACGGCTGGGCCTGGCCCGGGCGTTCGCGCACGGCGGCCGCCTGCTCATCCTCGACGACGCCCTCTCCAGCCTCGACACGGTCACGGAGGCCCGCATCGCCGAGGCCCTGGTGAGCGGCGGGGCGGGCGGCACCCGCCTGCTCGTCGCCCACCGCACCGCCACGGCCGCCCGCGCGGACGCGGTGGCCTGGCTGGACGGGGGCCGGGTACGGGCAGTGGGGCCGCACGAGGAGCTGTGGCGGGCGCCGGAGTACCGGGCGGTGTTCGGGAGCGGGCCGGAGGGGGCGGACGGCTGGGACGGGGGGCCGTCATGAGCCACGGCTCGGCAGGGCACCGTGCCGGGATCTACACGCGCGGTCTCCGGTTCCTGCGGGCCCGGTGGCGGGTCCTCGTCCGGCTCGGTGGATGGTCCGTGCTGGAGACCGGGCAGACCTTCCTCACCGGGTACGCGCCCGCCCGGGCCCTGGACGAGGGGTTTCTGGCCGGGCGGCCCGGCGTCGGGCTCGGCTGGCTCGGGGTGGCCGCGGTCGGGGTGCTGGTCGGTGCGTACGGGACGGTGCGGGTGTACGCCGCCGTCGCCGCGCTGGTCGAGCCGCTCCGTGACCTCCTGGTCGGGCGGGTGGTGGAGCGCGGGGTGCGGGAGGCCGACACGGGGGCGCTGTCCGGGCTGACCCAGCAGGTGGAGATCGCGCGGGACACGTTCGCCGGGCTGGTGATGGTGTCGCGGTCCTTCGTGTTCACGGCTGTCGGCGCGGCCGTCGGACTGGCCTCGCTCGACCCGCTGCTCCTGCTGGTCGTGGGGCCGCCGCTCGCCGCCGGACTGGGCCTGTTCGCGGCGACTCTGCGGCCGCTGGCCCGCCGCCAGGAGGAGTTCCTGGTCGCCGACGAGGCGCTGGCCGACGGTCTCGGCAGGGTCTGCCCGGGACTGCGGGACATCACGGCGGCCGGTGCGGAGGACCGGGTCGCCGCCGACACGGGACGGCTTGTCGGCACCGAGCAGCGGGCCGCGTACGCCCTCGCCCACTGGTCCGTCCTGCGCGTGGTCTCGCTCGCCGTCGGCGGCCAGCTCCCGATCGTCCTCCTCCTCGCCTGCGCCCCCTGGCTCCTGGCCCGCGGCGTCACCACGGGCGCCCTCGTCGGCGCCCTCGCCTACGTCACCCAGTCCCTGCTCCCCGCCCTGCGCAACCTGGTCCACGGCCTGGGCACGAGCGGCTCCCGGCTGGTGGTGGTCCTCCGGCGACTGGTCCGCGAGCCCGCCGCCGACACCATCGCCGTGGCCGCAGGCGCTCCCGCGGAGTCGGACACGCCCGACGACGAGACCGGCGACCGCCTCACCGACGAACGGGCCGCCGACCGGCACGCCGAGCCGCGCCAGCGCCTCGCCCCGCACACCGGAGCACGGACGACGGACCGGGATCCCGGTAGCAGCCGCACCGAAGCCGACACTCCACACACTCCGGCACGCAGGGAAGACCACGACCCCGACACCAGCCGCACAGACGCCGACACCCCGCAGAGCACCCCACCGCACCCGAGAGACCACACCTCCCCGCACGCCCCCGCCCTCTCCCTCACCTCCGTCTCCTTCGCCTACGGCCCCGCCGCCACCCCCGTCGTCGACCGCCTCGACCTCGTCCTCCCGCCCGGCGCCCACCTGGCCGTCGTAGGCCCCAGCGGGATCGGGAAGTCCACGCTCACCGCTCTGATCGCCGGGCTCCTCCAGCCCACCGGCGGAAGGATCCGGCTGTGCGGGCACCCCGTGCCCTCCGCCGACGCGGCCGCGCTGCGCGTGCTCATCCCGCAGGAGGCGTACGTCCACAGCGGCACCCTCGCCGAGAACCTCGGGCACCTCAGGGCGGACCCGGTGCCCGAGCCGGAGCTGTTCGCGGCGGCCCGGGCGGTCGGGCTCACCCCGCTGCTCGAAGCCCTGGGCGGGCCCCGGGCGACCGTCGACCCGGCCACGCTGTCCGCCGGTGAGCGGCAGCTCGTCGCGCTCACCCGGGCCTATCTGTCGTCCGCCCCCCTCGTCCTGCTCGACGAGGCCACCTGCCATCTGGATCCCCGGGCCGAGGAGCGCGCCGAGCGGGCCTTCGCGAACCGGCCCGGCACGACGCTGGTGGTCGTCGCCCACCGGATCAGCTCGGCCCGCCGCGCCGGCCACGTGCTGCTGATGGACGGCCCGCGCACGGCGTACGGCACCCACGAGGAGCTGGTGCGCGACTCACCCGCGTACCGCGAACTCGTCGGTGGCTGGACGGCCGTTCCCCCCGAACGGTCAGAGCCAGCCCTGACCCTGGGAGATCCGGATCGCGTCGATGCGGTTGCGGGCCCCGGTCTTGCGGGTGATCGCGGCCATGTAGTTGCGCACGGTTCCGTGGGACAGGCACAGGTTCCCCGCGATCTCCGCGATGGAGGCGCCCTCGGCCGCGAGGGATAACACGCTCAGCTCCCGTCTGGTCAGCGGCATCTCCGCGGCCTGGAGGAAGCCGAAGCCCAGCGAGTCATCGACGAAACGTTTCCCCTCGGCGACCCGGCGGATCCCGTGCACGAGCCGCTCGGGCGCCGCCCCCTCCTTGTCGACGTAGCCGAGCGCCCCCGCCTCGACGGCCCGCTTCAGCAGCCCCGGCCGGTTGGCGCTGGCCATCACGAGAAGGCGCGGCGGACATCGGTCCGGCTCGCGCACCGATAACTCCCCCAGCGGCGGGATGCCGTATGCGTCCGAGCAGTCGAGGTCGGCCGCGCAGACGTCGGGACGTACGGAACGCAGACGGCCGGGCGCGCTGTGCCACGGGGTGTCGAACACCCCGAGGTCGGGTTCCCGGCGGAGCCACTCCGCCAGGGCCGATCTCACCAGACACGCGTCGTGCACCAGAAGCACCCGGATCACTGCTCGTCCCCCTCGACTCACGCTGCTCGGTTCCGTGGCATGAAACGCGTGCCCCATTGTTCGGGTCCCGGACCGCCCTGGGGCGCGGAGAATTGGCCATCAGGGTGCGCGGGGGCGCACGAGCGGCGCCCGCGTGCCGTGGCGCGCTTCGACTGTGGGGGCATGGTCCTGGACCGAAGGGGTACGCGGCCGTCCTCGCCGTCGCAGGGGCACCCGTGTGCCCGCACCCGGAAACGCTCGCCGTGCGGGACGCGCCCCGAGGGTGGAGATTTGATGCCTGGGGACCCGGCACGCGACAGCGGCCCGCGCTCCTTGTGGGACGCGCCCCCTGCGAGGAGGTGGTCGGCGTGTCCGACGGGCATATGTCCCCGGCGCCGGCGGGCGCCCGGACCCGGGTCGGACGGCCGCTGCTCTCCCTCGCGCTGGCGTCGATGATGGACGAGGTGCACGCCCACTCCGGCGCGGTGTATCTCCTGGCCGCCGACGAACCCGTACTGGAGATGGCGGTGATGGCGGGCCTGCCGCGGGCGTTCGCCGCACCCTGGGAACGGGTGGGCCTGAGCGCGCCGATCCCGGTGGCCGAGGCGGCGCGTGAGCGGCGGCTGGTGTGGGTGGGCGGCGAGCACGAGATGGCGCGCCGCTATCCGCGGATCGCCGTGGTGCTGCCGTATCCCTTCGCGCTGGCCGCGGTGCCGGTGGCGACTTCGTCCAAGGTGTACGGAGCGGTCTTCGTGACCTGGCCCGGTTCGCACCCGCCGGAGCTGTCGGACCGGGAGCGGGACCATCTGACCGCGGCCTGCGGGCGGCTCGCGATGCGGCTGGAGCGGGCGATCGAGGACAGCGTGGCGCCGCACGCCGAACCGGATCTGCTGGGCGCGGCCCAGGTCGGAAGCCCGGCCGGGACGCTGGGCACGGTGGAGGCGGCGCGGATGGTGGCGAGGCTGCCGTACGGACTGTGCTCGCTCGATCTGCACGGGCGGATCTCCTTCGCCAACGCCGCGGCGGCCGAGCTGATCGGCCTCCCGGTCTCCCGGTTGCTGGGCTCGCAGCTGTGGGCGGCGGTGCCCTGGCTCAACGACCCGGTCTACGAGGACCGTTACCGGGCCGCGCTGCTCAGCCAGCACAGCACGTCGTTCGTGGCGCTGCGGCCGCCCGGGGACTGGCTGTCGTTCCGGCTGTACCCGAGCACGACCGGGCTGAGCGTCCGGGTCAGCCGGGCCCGGGCGGTGGCGGAGATGAACCGGGCCGGGCCGCAGCCCGGGGACGCGCCGTCCCGGCTGGTCACGATCTCGCAGGTGCTGAGTCTGGCCGGGGCCCTGACCGAGGCGGTGGGCGTGCAGGACGTGGTGCAGCTGGTGGCGGACGAGATCGCCCCGGCGGTGGGGAGCCAGGCCCTGGTCGTGCTCGGTTCACGCACGGGACGCCTGCACGTGCTCGGGCATCGCGGATATGCCGACGCGCGGGTCGTGGAGCGGTTCGACGGACTGCCGCTGACCGAGCCGACACCGGGCACCCATGCCCTGACCACCGGGGTGCCGGCGTTCTTCGAGTCCCGCGAGCAGTTGGAGCGCCTGTATCCGGGGCGGCAGGCCACCCCCGACGGGTTCGCGGCCTGGGCGTATCTGCCGCTGATCGCCTCCGGGCGCCCGGTGGGCACCTGCGTGCTGGCCTACGCCGAGCGGCATCCCTTTCCCACGGACGAGCGGGCCGTACTGACGAGCCTGGGCGGGCTGATCGCGCAGGCCCTGGAGCGGGCCGTCCTGTACGACGCCAAGCACCGGTTGGCGCACGGTCTGCAGGCGGCCCTGCTGCCGCACACCCTGCCGTCGCTGCCCGGCATCGAGGCGGCGGCCCGCTATCTGCCGGCCACGCAGGGCATGGACATCGGCGGCGACTTCTACGACCTGGTGCCGGTGGACGGGCTGGCGGCCGCCGTGATCGGGGACGTGCAGGGCCACAACGTGACGGCGGCCGGGCTGATGGGGCAGATCCGGACGGCGGTACGGGCGTACACGACCGTCGGCCAGTCGCCGGAGGAGGTCATGCGCTCGACCAACCGGCTACTGATCGACCTCGGCGCCGAGCTGTTCGCCAGCTGCCTGTATCTGCGGCTCGATCCGCAGCGGGGGCGGGCGGTCATGGCCCGGGCCGGGCATCCGCCGCCGCTGCTGCGCAGGCCGGACGGCCGGGTGCGGGTGCTGGATCTGGCCGGGGGTCCGCTGCTGGGGATCGACAGCTCGGCCGTGTACCCGACGACGGAGGTGAATCTGACGCCCGGTTGCGTCCTCGCCCTGTACACGGACGGCCTGATCGAGTCCCCCGGCGTCGACATCGAGGACGCGCTTGCCGATCTGGGGCGGCAGCTCGCCGAGGCCGGTGACCGTCCGCTCGACGAGCTGGCCGACGAACTCGTGCGGCGTGGCGCGGCCGCGCGGGAGCGGATCGACGACGTGGCGCTGCTGTTGCTGCGAGCCGGCGGCTGAGGCTGACGGGGCACAACGCGCCGGTCCGGCCCTCCCGCCGGAGGGCCGGACCGTTGCACCTGCCCGGGCCGGAACCGCGGTGTGGCCGGGAGGTGGTCATAAGGCCTGCGTCGGCAGCGGCGGGTGTGGGGGGACCGCTGCCGACGCGGCCGGTTCAAGGTGTGGTGCGGGACGGACGGGGTCAGTTGTGCGACTGGCCCGCGGCATCGCCGGCAGCGTCGCCAGCCGCATCGCCGGTGCCGTTGCCGATCTCCTGACCGTTACCGGTCTCCTGGCCGTTGCCGGCTTCTTCGCCGCCGATCACGTCACCGCCGGCTTGCTCGCCGCCGACCTCCTGGCCTGCGCCGGCCTCGTCACCGGGGCTCGCACTGGCGTCGCCGCCCGCACCGGCCCCGGCGTCGCCACCGGCGCCCGCCTCCTCACCGGCACCGGCACCGGCCTCCTCGCCGCCGGCCTGGTCGCCCGCGCCGCCGGCCGCGTCACCCGCGCCGAGCGTGGCGCCGACCGCCTGGAGGGCGGTGGTGACCGGCTGGAAGAAGGTCTCGCCGCCCACGGTGCAGTCGCCGCTGCCGCCGGAGGTCAGACCGATGGCCGAGCCGTCCTGGGTGAACAGCGAGCCGCCGCTGTCGCCGGGCTCGGCGCAGACGTTGGTCTGGATCAGCCCGGTGACGGTGCCCTCGGGGTAGTTCACGGTGGCGTCGAGTCCGAGGACCTGGCCGTCGGCGAGGCCCGTGGTGCTGCCCATCCGGAAGACCTGGAGGCCGACCTCGGCGTCCGCGGCCTGGCTGATCGCGACGGTCTGGCCGCCGCCGACGTTGACCTCGTTGGGCGCCACGGTCGCCGGGTCGTCGTACTTGACCAGGGCGAAGTCGCCGTCGCCGGGGAAGGTGGCCTGGTCGACGGTGGCGATGGGCTGGCCGTCCTGGGTGTCCGACCACTGCTCGGCCGCGACCCCGCAGTGACCGGCGGTCAGGAAGGCGGGGCTGCCGTCGCCCGCGGTGACGTTGAAGCCGAGCGAGCAGCGGGCGCCGCCGCCGAAGATGGCGTCACCGCCGGACACGAAGGTCTTGAAGGTGCCGGCCGACTTCTTCACGGTCGCCATGTCGGAGCCGAGGCTCTTCACGGTCGACTCGAGGGTGTTCCACTTGTCGCCGGTGACGGTGCTGTCGGCGGTCACGACGATCTTGTTGGTGCGCGGGTCGACGGCCCAGGCGGTGCCCGGGATGGTCGCCTGCTGCTTCAGCGTCTTCGCGCCGGCCGCCAGTTCGGGGAGGCTGTTCTCGACCTCGCGGACCTTCGCGCCGGCCTTCTCCGCCTGCACGACGACGTTGCTGTCGCCGGATATGACGTTCACGACGAGCTGCTTGCTGTCGGCGTCGTAGTAGGACCCGGCGAAGGCGTCGCCCAGCGCCTGCTCGAGCTGCGAGGCGAGGTCCGAGGCGTCCGTCGCCTTCAGAGTCTTCGGCGCGATGGCCGCCGCGTCGTTCGACGAGCCGTCCTGGGACGCGTTGGCGTTGGGCAGCAGGATCGCGGCGGCTCCGAGCGCCACTACGGTGCCTGCCGCGAATGCGGCCTTGCGCTTCGGAATTCGCTTGTGACTCAAACTTCTCGACCTCCTGGGGGACCGGAGTCTGTAACCGCCGTACGGCAGTCGGTTGTTCGGGGCGCCTGGATGGCCATGGGTACGCATGGTGTGCGCGGGGCGTTCAATGCCGTTTCTTTACGCCCCGATTGCCACGCCGATTCGGCCACGGGCCGTGCCGGGTGAGCGGCGGGCGGGAACACTGGTCACAGGGGTTGGCGTGGGCGGGCGGGGCGGTGTCGGGCCATGCCCTGATGACCGCCGCCGACGCCGCGTGCGGATGTCCTGATCAAGTCGGTCGTCACCAAGCCGGTCCGACACGCTCACCAAGCCAGGTCCGACACGCTCAGCAAGCGGACGGTGACGGTCCGTTGTGAATGCCGCTCCGAATCCCCCCTTCAGCGAATCTGCACATCGAATGCGCAACCAGGTCACCGGGACCGGGAGTTCTGCACAAGTGCGGACCGCCGTCCATGCCATTGGCGAGGTGTGTCGCATTCGCCATGGCGACGACAAGGGCCCGCTCACGCCGCCGCGACATCACATGTGAAGAAGTCGCCACCAAGGCGTGCGCAGGCCCACACGGATAGGCGCTTCCATGACTCAAGTTCCCTGGTGAGACGGGTGGTTAATTGGAAGGGCGGAGCCGCAGCGTGCTTTGATCCATCGCACCGCAGGGCAGTTGGGTTTCCCGGAAACGGGATCCGGCGCCAAGCGATTGCGGCCGTCATCTGTCCCCAGAGGGGGCCGCTCCCCCCTTGTGAAATACCCATACGAAGGGAAGTTCCATCATGAACTCCACCCCCCAGGTTGAGACCGTCGAGATCTCGGACGCCGACCTCGACAACGTCTCCGGCGGCCTGCAGCTGAACGCCCTCGGCACCGTCACCGGCCTGGTGGACGGCGTTGCCCCGGTTTCCGGCCTGGTCAACACGGCCGTCGGCACGGTCGAGGGTGTGACCGGCCTGAACACCGCCCCGGTCACCGGCCTGGTCGCCGGTCTCTGATCACAATCTTCGTGATCTGATCACTGTCATGTGGTCGACCCGTCCCGGAGCCGCACACCGGCGGTTCCGGGACTCTTGGGTGCCGTAATGCGGCCGGCTCGCGCGAGTCGGTCCTTTGTCGTGGGCGGAATTCGCGGCTTTCGCAGAATTCACCGCATTCACAGCGTTCGCAGCTTTCGCAGGTGAGGGAAGACCCGTGCAGTTCCGCCAACAGGCCCTCGCCAAGCTCCAGTCACCGGAGGAGCTCGACCTTCCGGTGCGCTTCGCCCGGCCCCAGGGCTGGCTCGTGATGTCGGTGACGGTGGTCGTGATGGCCGCCGCGTCCGTGTGGGCGGTGACCGGCTCGGTGGCCTCCACGGTGAGCGCGCCCGCCATCCTCACGCACGGGCAGGGCAGTTACATCCTGCAGAGCCCGGTCGCGGGCCAGGTCACGCAGGTGATCGCCAAGGAGGGCACTCAGCTGGCCGCCAACTCCCCGGTCCTGAAGGTCCGTACGTCCGAGGGCGACACCGTCGTCCGCACGGTCGCCGCGGGCCGGCTCACCGCACTGGCGGCCACCATCGGGCAGATCATCTCGACCGGCGCGAACGTAGCCGCCGTGGAGAAAGTCGCCCACGCCTCCGACCCGATGTACGCCACTGTGTACGTGCCCGCCGAGAACGCGGCCTCCATTCCAGCGAACGCCGCCGTGGACCTGACCGTCTCCTCGGTGCCCACCCAGGAGTACGGCGTGCTGCGCGGCCATGTGAAGTCGGTGGACCGCTCGGCCCAGTCGGCCCAGCAGATCGCCGCGTTCCTCGGGGACAGTCAGCTCGGCGAGCAGTTCACCAAGGACGGCCGGCCGGTCGCGGTCCTGGTGAAGCTGGACAAGTCCGAGAAGACCAAGAGCGGTTACCGGTGGTCGTCCGCGGACGGCCCGCCGTTCACCCTCACCTCCATGACCGTGGCCTCGGGTTCGATCCGGCTGGCCGACCAGCGTCCCGTCGATTGGCTGCTGCCGTGAGCACCGCACAGGACACCCGGAGCAGGCGCCGCTCCGCCCCGCCCAAGCGTCCGGTCCCCACGGGGAGGGCGAAAACGGTCCGTACGCCCACCGTGCTGCAGATGGAGGCGGTGGAGTGCGGCGCGGCCTCCCTCGCGATGGTGCTCGGCCACTACGGCAAGCACGTCCCGCTGGAGGAACTGCGCATCGCCTGCGGTGTCTCCCGGGACGGCTCACGTGCCAGCAACCTCCTGAAGGCGGCCCGCAGTTACGGTCTGACCGCCAAGGGCATGCAGATGGACACGGCCGCGCTCGCCGAGGTGAAGAGCCCGGCGGTGCTGTTCTGGGAGTTCAACCACTACGTCGTCTACGACGGCATGGGCCGCCGCTTCGGCCGCCGCGGTGTCTACATCAACGACCCCGGCAAGGGCCGACGTTTCGTCCCGATGGAGGACTTCGACGGCAGCTTCACCGGCGTCGTGCTGGTGATGGAGCCCGGCGAGGGCTTCACGCGTGGCGGCCGCAAGCCGGGGGTCCTCGGTGCGATGCCGGCCCGGTTGCGCGGCACCGCGGGCACCATGCCGACGGCGGTCCTTGCGAGCCTGCTGCTGGTGCTGGTCGGCGCGGCCACCCCCGCGCTGAGCCGCACGTACATCGACATGTTCCTGATCGGCGGTCAGACCTCGCTGCTCGGCGTGCTGTTCACGTCGATGGGGGCGTGCGTGGCCCTCACCCTGGCGCTGACCTGGCTCCAGCAGGCGAACCTGCTGCACGGCCGCATCATCTCCTCGACGCTGTCCAGCGCCCGCTTCCTGCGCCATCTGCTGCGCCTTCCGGTGACGTTCTTCTCCCAGCGCAGCCCGGCCGACCTGGTGCAGCGCCTCCAGTCGAACGACCAGGTGGCCGAGACCCTGGCCCGCGACCTCGCGGCGGCGGGCGTCGACGCCGTGGTCGTCGTCCTGTACGCGATCCTGCTCTACAGCTACGACCCCCAGCTCACCTATGTCGGCATCGGTGTGGCCCTGCTGAACGTGGTGGCCATGCGGGTCGTCATCCGGCTGCGTGCCACCCGTACCGCGAAGCTGCGCGCGGACAGCGCCCGGCTCACCAACACCGCCTACACGGGCCTGCAGTTGATCGAGACGATGAAGGCGACCGGCGGCGAGGACGGCTACTTCCGCAAGTGGGCCGGTCAGCACGCCACCACCCTTGAGGAGCAGCAGCGGCTCGGGGTGCCGAGCGCCTGGCTGGGCGTGGTCGCCCCGATGCTGGCCACCTTCAACAGCGCCCTCATTCTGTGGATCGGCGGTATGCGGGCCATCGAGGGCGGCATCTCCGTCGGTCTGCTGGTCGCCTTCCAGGCCCTGGTCACCCGCTTCACCGCGCCCATCACCCGCCTCAACGGCGTGGCCGGCCGCATCCAGGACTTCGCGGCCGACGTGGCCCGCCTCAAGGACGTCGAGAACTTCAAGGCCGACCCGCTCTACGGCCGTCCCGGCGCCGGCGACTCGACCCGCAGGCTGCACGGGCATGTCGAGCTGCAGAACATCACCTTCGGCTACAACCCGCTCGACAAGCCGCTGCTGACCGGCTTCGACCTGACCGTCGGCCCCGGGCAGCAGGTGGCGCTGGTGGGCGGATCCGGCAGCGGCAAGTCGACCGTCTCCCGGCTGATCTCAGGGCTGTACACGCCGTGGGAGGGCGTGATCCGCATCGACGGACAGCGCCTGGACGACATTCCGCGCGGCGCGCTCGCGTCCTCGGTGTCCTTCGTCGACCAGGACGTCTTCCTCTTCGAGGGCTCGGTCCGCGACAACGTGGCGCTGTGGGACCCGTCGATCCCGGACGACGCCGTGGTCGAGGCGCTGCAGGACGCGGCCCTGTACGACGTGGTCGTGCGGCGGCCCGGCGGCATCCACAGCAGGGTCGAGCAGGACGGCCGCAACTTCTCCGGCGGCCAGCGTCAACGCCTGGAGATCGCGCGGGCGTTGGTGCGCAGGCCCAGCATCCTGGTCCTCGACGAGGTGACCAGCGCGCTGGACGCGGAGACCGAGCAGGTCGTCATGGACAACCTGCGCAGGCGCGGCTGCGCCTGTGTGGTGATCGCGCACCGGCTCAGCACCGTGCGCGACAGCGACGAGATCGTCGTACTGCAGCACGGCACGATCGTGGAACGCGGGCGGCACGAGGAACTGGTGGCGCGCGGCGGCGCGTACGCGGCGCTGGTCAGGGAACGGTGAGATGACTACCGCACACGAAGGCGATGTGGTCCTGGGGGCCCTCGGGCAGATGGGCACGCGGGTCGACTGCGCCGGCTTCAGCCGTATCGACCTCGAAGGGCCGCAGGTGCTCTGGCTGGTCGTGTCGGGCGCCGTGGACCTGTTCGCGGTGGACGCCGGACAGCAGGGCCACTGGCACCACCTGGGCCGCCTGGAGCCGGGCGCGCTGCTGCTCGGACCGGTGTCGGGGCCCGAGCACACTCTGGTGGCGAGGCCACTCAGGGACTGCGTGGTGCACCGCATCGGCCTGCGCGAGCTGTACGAACCGGCGCACACCCAGACGTGGTCGTACGACGCGTACGGCAACCCCCAGTACGTGCCGCCGACGACGAGCCCGCTGGAGTACGCCCTCGCGCTCGGCGTGGGCCGGAGCCTGTCCATCCTCTTCCAGGCGCCGATGGCCGACGAGCGGGCCGCCGCTCCGACCGATGACGACGTCTTCTGGATGCAGGTGCCGCCGGGCAGCGTGCAGTACGGCTCGCTCTACGGCGCCGAGGCCGCCGCCGACCTGCTGATGGACCCGGCGGTCTGGCAGTCCATGGTCGACCAGCAGTACCGGCTGCTCACCACGCTGGACCGCTGGATCGAGCAGCTGGAACGCACCCACGAGACCAGGACGGCCGCCGGTATCAAGGCCGGTGAGGCCGTGCGCGCCCAGGCCGACCGGACCTTGCTGGCGTCCATCGGCAAGTCGAAGCAGCGCGCGACGACGGCCGACGCCGACGCGAGTTACGCGGCCTGCAAGCTGGTCGCCGACGCGGCCGGGATCCCGCTCGCCGAGAACGCGCACAGCGGCACCGAGAGCGACCGCCTCGACCCGGTCGAGCGGATCGCCCTCGCCTCCCGCGTCCGCATCAGGTCGGTGCGCCTGGACGGTCGTTGGTGGCGCGACAACGTCGGCCCGCTGGTGGGCCAACGGGCCCTGTCGGGCACGCCGGTCGCACTGCTGTGGCGGCGCGGCGGCTATGTGGCCGTGCATCCGGCGACGGGCCGCGAGACGCCGATCGAGAAGGACAACGCGGAGGAGTTCGAACCGCGCGCGGTGATGTTCTACCGCCCGCTGCCCGACCGGGGGCTCAGTCCGCTCGGCCTGCTGCGGTTCAGCATGCGCGGCACGGGCGGCGATATGACGAACCTGCTGCTCAGCGGTCTGGTGACGGTGGCGATCGGCGCGCTGGTCCCGATCGCGACCGGCAAGGTGCTCGGCGAGTTCGTGCCGAAGGCGCAGACCGCGCTGATCGTGCAGGTGTGTCTGGCCGTGATGGTCAGCGGGGTGGTGACGGCGGCCTTCATGCTGCTGCAGAACCTCACCATGCTCCGTCTGGAGGGCCGTATCGAGGCGACTCTGCAACCGGCCGTCTGGGACCGGCTGTTGAGGCTGCCGACGAAGTTCTTCACCGAGCGCTCGACCGGTGAACTGGCCAGTCAGGCCATGGGCATCAGCTCGATCCGCCGGATGATGGCGGGCCTCGGCCCCACCGTCGCCCAGTCGGTGACCGTCGGCGCGATGAACCTGGGCCTGCTGTTCTGGTACAGCGTCCCGATGGCGATGGCGGCGATCGGCATGCTCGTCGTCATCGCCGCCGGCTTCCTCGGCCTCGGACTGTGGCAGGTGCGCTGGCAGCGGCGGCTGGTCGTGCTCAGCAACAAGCTGAACAACCAGGCCTTCCAGACCCTGCGCGGTCTGCCCAAGCTCAGGGTGGCGGCGGCCGAGAACTACGCCTACGCGGCCTGGGCCTCGGAGTTCGCCCGCAGCCGCGAGCTCCAGCAGAAGGTCGGCCGGATCAAGAACCTCACCGCGGTGATGGGCTCGGTCTACCTCCCGCTGTGCACCCTGCTGATGTTCATGCTGCTGGCGGGTCCGGCGCGCGGCTCGATGTCGGCGGCGGAGTTCCTCACCTTCAACACCTCGGTGACGATGCTGCTGACCGCGGTCACCCAGCTCACCGGTGCCTTCGTCTCGGCGGTGTCCGCGCTGCCGCTGTTCGAGGAGATCAAGCCGGTCCTTCAGGCGCAGCCGGAGGTGCGCACGGCGAGTACCCGGCCGGGCCCGCTGACCGGGGCGATGGAGGCCCGCAAGCTCTCCTTCCGGTACTCCGACGACGGTCCCCTGATCCTCGACGACGTGTCCTTCGAGATCCGGCCGGGCGAGTTCGTGGCGATCGTCGGCCCGAGCGGCTGCGGCAAGTCGACCCTGCTCAGGCTGCTGATCGGCTTCGACCGTCCGGTCTCCGGGAGCGTCCTGTACGACGGCCAGGACCTGGCCGCCCTCGACCAGTCCGCGGTGCGCCGGCAGTGCGGTGTCGTGCTCCAGCATGCCCAGCCCTTCACCGGCTCCATCATGGACGTCATCTGCGGCACCGAGCCCTACACACCCGAGGAGGCGATGGCGGCGGCCGCGATGGCGGGGCTCGCGGAGGACATCCAGCGGATGCCGATGGGACTGCACACCATCGTCTCGGGCAGCGGGGCCATCTCCGGCGGCCAGCGCCAACGCCTCATGATCGCCCAGGCGTTGATCCGGCGGCCACGGATCCTCTTCTTCGACGAGGCGACCAGCGCCCTGGACAACGACACCCAGCGCACGGTCATCGAGTCCACCAAGGCCCTCAACGCCACCCGGATCGTCATCGCCCACCGCCTGTCCACGGTGCTGGACGCCGACCGCGTGATCGTGATGGAGAACGGCAAGGTCGCTCAGCAGGGGCCGCCCGCGCAGCTCCTCGCGGACACGGGCGGGCGGCTGCACGAGCTGGTGCGGCGGCAGATGGCGTAGCGGCGCCCGGGTCGCCGCCGCCCCCTCAGCGAAACGTTGCCGTTTCGCTCGGCATGGTCTAGCCTCCCCGTGTACGAAACGGTTTCGTTTATGAACCGGAAGAGCCCGGCCGACTTTCCCTGGAGTTGCTCCCATGTCCCAGAAGACTGTGACCGACAGCGGGCAGGTGGGCGCCGTCGAGGCGCCGACCGACGCTTCGGCCAAGCGGTGGTGGGTCCTCGCCGTCGTCGCGCTCGCCCAGCTGATGGTGGTCCTCGACGCCACCATCGTGAACATCGCCCTCCCCTCGGCCCAGGCCGACCTCGGGTTCTCCGACGGCAACCGGCAGTGGATCGTCACGGCCTACGCCCTGGCGTTCGCCTCCCTGCTCCTGCTCGGCGGGCGGATAGCCGACCTCTTCGGCCGCAAGACGGCCTTCCTCATCGGTGTCGTCGGCTTCGCGGCCGTTTCCGCGCTCGGCGGTGCCGCCACCAACTTCGAGATGCTGGTCACCGCCCGTGCCCTGCAGGGCGCCTTCGGCGCGCTCCTCGCACCGGCCGCGCTCTCCCTGCTCAACACGACGTTCACCGACGCCCGCGAGCGGGCCAGGGCGTTCAGCGTGTACGGCGCCATCGCCGGTGCCGGTGGCGCGGTGGGCCTGCTGCTCGGCGGCGTCCTGACCGACGCGCTCGACTGGCGCTGGACGCTGTACGTCAACGTCGTCATCGCCGTCGTCGCCTTCGCGGGCGGCTGGCTGCTGCTGCACAACCACCGTGACGCCGCGAACTCCAAGCTCGACGTGCCCGGCACGCTGCTGGTCGCCGCCGGCCTCTTCTCCCTGGTCTACGGCTTCTCCAACGCCGAGACGCACGACTGGGGCTCTCCCCAGACCTGGGGCTTCCTGGTCGCGGGCGGTCTGCTGCTGACCGCCTTCGCCTGGTGGCAGACCCGCGCCGCGCACCCGCTGCTGCCGCTGCGCATCCTGCTGGACCGCAACCGCGCCGCTTCCTTCCTGGCCGTGCTGATCTCCGGCGGCGGCATGTTCGGTGTCTTCCTCTTCCTCACCTACTACCTCCAGCTGAACCTGGGCTTCAGCCCGACCAAGACCGGAGCGGCGTTCCTGCCCATGGTCGCCGCGCTGATGGTGGCGGCGCAGGTCAGCACCACGACGCTGGTCCCCCGGATCGGGCCGAAGGTGGTCATCCCGGTGGGCTTCGCCGTCGCCGCGGTCGGCATGGCCTGGCTGACCGGGATCGGCGTCGGCTCCAGCTACCTGACCGCGGTACTGCCGCAGCTGATCGTGACCGGCTTCGGCCTCGGCCTGGTCATGCCGCCGGCCATGCAGCTGGCCACCGGCGGGGTCGCGGCCGAGGACGCGGGAGTCGCCTCCGCCACCGTCAACGCCATGCAGCAGGTGGGCGGTTCGATCGGCACCGCGTTGCTGAACACGCTGGCCGCGAGCGCCGCCACCGACTACCTGGCCGGCAAGGACCCGACGAACAAGCTGGTCCAGGCCCGGGCGACGATCGAGAGCTACACCACCGCCTTCTGGTGGTCGGCGGGCCTGTTCGCCGTCGGCGCGCTGATCGCCTTCCTGCTCTTCCGGCGCGGGCTGCCGGAGCAGGACGCGGACGCCGCACCCGTCGTACACATGTAGCCGCCGCAGCGGGAGCCGCCGGTTCCGAAGGGTCGCCGTCAACAGGGAGACGGCGGCCCTTACCTGTCGACGGGCGGTGCCCTGCCGGTGGCTGAGAGCGACGGCCACAGGGACGGCCGACGTTGGAAGTAGCTCTCGGTGGGTACCCACAGGGCCATGCGGATAAGCGTGGTGGATGTGGGTTCGAACACGGTCCGGCTCGTTGTCGCGGACGCCGAGGACGGGGTGCCGTTGCCGGTCCACACGGCGAAGTGGCGGCTGAGACTGGCCGATCATGTGCGGCCGGGCGGACCGGTTCCCGAGGAGGCCGTGGAACGGCTGGTGGAGGCGGTGGAAGAGGCCGGCCGGACCGCCGCCAAGTGGGGTGCGGCCGGACCGCTGGCCTTCGCGACCGCGGTCGTGCGCTCCGCGCCCAACCGTCAGGAGGTGCTGCGCACCGTCCGCACCCGGACCGGCATCGGGCTGTACACCCTGCCGGGCGAGGTGGAGGCGGAGCTCACGTTTCTCGGGGCGCGGCGCTGGATGGGCTGGCGCTCGGGGCCGCTCGCGCTGTTCGACATCGGTGGCGGGTCGCTCGAAGTGGCCTTCGGACGCGGCCGGCTGCCGGATTACGTGGCCTCGCTGCCGCTGGGCGCGGGCCGGCTGACGCACGAGTTCTTCGAGGGGCAGGACCCGCCGCCCCCGGAGGCGGTGCGGGCGCTGCGCCGCAAGGTACGCCACCAACTGCGGGACGTGGCCTCACGGATCCGCTGGGAGGGACCGCGCACCGCCGTGGCCACCTCACGCACCTTCGAGCAGCTGGGACGGCTGTGCGGCACCCCGCCCGGGCGGCGCGGGCCGTTCGTGGAACGCCGGATGCACCGCGCCGACCTGGGGGAGGCCGTCGAGCGCCTGGCCGCCCTCCCGGCCGCCCGGCGGGCCGAACTGCCCGGCATCTCCGCCCCGCGCGCCGCGCAGAGCCTGGCCGGTGCCGTGGTGGGCCACACGGCGATGAAACTCACCGGTGTCAGGACCGTCACCATCTGCCCCTGGGCGATCCGCGAGGGGGTCCTGCTGCGGCACATCGAGGACGGCGCCTCCTGGTGGGCGGAGATCGCCCGCCGCAACGAGGAGAACACCGTCCCCGCAGAGCCGGTGCCCCTGCGTATCGCGACCGCCAGCACCTGAACGAGGAAAGAAAGCGAGGAGACAGCCGTGCCGGAGAAGAAGCAGAAGCCCGACACCGCCCTGGACGAGGTCCTGCACGAGTTCGAGGACACCGAGAAGCGCGTCCGGGACTCCGACGAGCAGCGGGCGCAGCGCGGCGAGGCCGGAGAAGCGATCACCCCCAACGAACGCGCCCAGGACGAATCCGCAGGAGAGTGACCCTGGACGGCCCGGGCGGAGGAGGGTGATCCTCCGCCGCCCGGGTACCCGGGGGCCATGCCTCAGGACCCTCGAGAACCACAGCTGCCGCCGGCCCGGGGCCCGGTCTCCGCCGCAGTCCAGGAGTATCTGCTCGGCGCCGGCCCGTTGCCGCGACACGAGACCGTCGCGACGGCGGACGTGTACGGCGACGACTTCCAGCTGGCCCTCTACATCTGTTACGAACTGCACTACCGCGGCTTCGCGGGCGTCTGCGGCGACCACGAGTGGGACCCGGACCTGCTGCGCACCAGGGCGGACCTGGAGAGCCGTTTTCTGTCCGTCCTGCGCAGGGACACCCCGGTCCACGACAGCGTCGACGACGCGCTCGCCGAGCTCCTGGTGGAGCCGGTCGACGGCACGGGAGTCAGCCACTTCCTGAGCAAGGAGGGCGAACTGTGGCAGGTGCGTGAGTACGCGGCCCAGCGTTCGCTCTACCACCTCAAGGAGGCCGACCCGCACGCGTGGGTGCTGCCTCGGCTGTGGGGCCGGGCCAAGGCGGGCATGGCGGCGATCGAGTACGACGAGTTCGGCGGCGGCCGCCCCGACCGCGTCCACGCCCTCCTCTTCGCCGACCTGATGACGGACCTGGGCCTGGAAACGACGTACGGCCACTACCTGGACGTGGCCTGCGCGGAGATGCTCGCGACGGTGAACCTCATGTCCCTGCTGGGCCTGCACCGCAGCCTGCGCGGAGCTCTCGTGGGCCACTTCGCGGCGGTCGAGATCACCTCCTCCCCCGGTTCCCGGCGACTGGCCGAGGCGATGCGCCGCACCGGCGCGGGACCCGCCGCCGAGCACTTCTACGACGAGCACGTCGAGGCCGACGCCGTCCACGAACAGGTCGTACGCCATGAGGTGATCGGCGGTCTGCTGGCCGAGGAGCCGCAGCTGGCCGCCGACGTCGCCTTCGGTATCGATGTCACCGGACAAGTCGAGGACCGGCTCGCCGACCGGCTGCTGCGCGACTGGGCGGACGGACGCTCGTCCCTGGTCAGGCCGCCGGCTTCCGAAATCCACCATATTTCCTGAATGTCGGGGTACTTGAGCGACGTGAGACCACTGATTCCCCCGCTGGTCCTCCCCGGTGTCTACAGCCCTCAGGAGGACACCGAGCTGCTGGCCGGAGCCCTGTCCGAGGAGCCGCTGCCGCCCGGCGCGGACGTTCTGGACGTGGGCACCGGGACGGGCGCCCTCGCTCTCCAGGCGGCTCGCCGGGGCAGCCGGGTGACCGCGGTCGACGTGTCGTGGCGCGCGGTGTGCACGGTCCGCGCGAACGCCTGGCTGACCGGTCTGCCGGTCCGGGTCCGGCGCGGAAACCTCTTCACTCCCGTGCGGGACCAGTCGTTCGACCTCATCCTGACCAATCCGCCGTACGTACCGGCACCGACCGGCACCCGTCCGCCGCGCGGCAGGGCCCGGGCCTGGGACGCGGGCCACGACGGGCGGTTCGTGCTGGACCGCGTCTGCCGGGAGGCGCCCGCACTGCTGCGCCCCGGAGGGGTGCTGCTGATGGTGCACTCCGAACTGAGCGACTCGGGGCGGACGGTGGAACATCTGCGCGCGGCCGGCCTCAAAGCCGCCGTGACCCGCCGGCACCGCATCGATTTCGGACCGGTGCTGCGCACGCGGAGGGAATGGCTGCGTCAACGCGGTCTGCTGTCCGCCGCCGACGAGAAGGAAGAGCTGGTGGTCGTCCGTGCCGAACTCCCCCTCTGACTCCGAGCGGCCTTGCCGCATCCGGGTCCAGCACGGCGGTCCCCTGCTCGTGGAGGGCCCGGTGGAAGTGGAGCTGGAGGACGGCACCACGGTCGCCTCCGACCGCTTCCGGGTGGCCCTGTGCACCTGCCGACGCAGTCGTCGCTATCCGTGGTGCGACACCAGTCACCGGGAGCGGACACGCTGACAGCCAATGACCGAGGGGGCCGGCGGACGGCCCCACTCCGTCCGCCGGCCCTCGGTGCGGGATCACGGGGTTCCGTGAGAGGGGCGGCACTCCCCAGCCACCGACCCCTCGGGCAGGTCACGGGGTCCCCTGCGATCCCGGTCTCTCAGAACGCGAAGACGCTCGTCCCGTGGGAGTTCTTCACGCACTCGTTGGCGAAGGTGCGCTCGTAGGAGACGCGCTTGCCCCGCCAGACGCCGTCGACCGTGACCACCACGGGGTTGTACTCCCTGGTGCACAGGGCGTCCGATCCGGCCCCGAGAGCGTCGAAGTCCCCTTGCGCCGTGCGCAGTTCGGCGCAGGCCTGGGCCGCGGCCGGATGGGTGCCCGAGGAGGTCGGGGCACAGGTCAGGGTCACAGCACGTTCAGGGGTGACGGTGGCGGCGCTCTCGCCGTGCCCGAGGGTGAGCACGAGCGCCGAGGGGGCGTAGAGGCTTGAGGCGGCGGCCGGTTCGGCGAGGGCGGCCCCGGTCAGGGGCCCGCAGACGGCGGTGGCCGTGAGGCCGAGGGTCGCTGCCCAGCGCGCGGTGTTCCGCATTGTGTGCATCCTTCCGCTGGATTCGAGGGTGTGCCCTCCGACTCGGTCGGTGCCGGAGCGGCGAGCGCGAGTCTGCCGAGTCCTGGCCGCAACTTCACATCGACCCCACAGCTTTCAGTAACCTTGCGTGTTGAATCAGTGGCGTGAAGTCACATCATCCGAACAACTGAACCCTTTAACCGCGCGGTTCTTGATCGCGCGATCCGGCCGGATGGCCTGATTACCCCCTCTCGGCAATAGGCCTGAAACATTCCGCTTCAGCCGTCGGCGCACTCCGTCGCGACCTCTTGTGTTCATGAAGCAGCCGAGTAATCGTCATTACATGATTACTGACGAACAGCGAGAGAAGCTGCGCGGCTGGTTCACCGGCCGGTTGCCCGACGACCTCTTCGAGGCCCTGGTCGAGGTGGTGGTCGACCGCGAGGAGATCACCGTGATCGGCCGCATCCCCGGTCCCCGGCTCAGCGGGGACGTCTCGGCCGCCGAGCGGGAGGCGGCCGTGCAGGGCCGGATCCAGGAGTTCCGGGAACGCACCCGGGAGGAGCGCGTCGAGGTCGCCCGCGAGGCCGAGCACGCGTTCCGCCGCAAGGTCTCCTGGGGCGTGGAGTGCGACGGCGAGCGGGCCCTGTTCACCCATGTGGCCGCGCCCGTGATGACCCGGCTGCGCCAGCCCGAGCGCCAGGTCCTGGACACCCTCATCGCCGGCGGGGTCGCCCGCAGCCGCAGTGACGCGCTCGCCTGGTGCGTCCGGCTGGTCCAGCGGCACACCGACGACTGGCTCGCCGAGCTGCGGGAGTCCCTGGAACACGTCCAGCGGGTGCGGGAGCGGGGGCCGGACACCGAGGGGGTGGCCGATTCCGTCACCGGGGACCCGGAAGAGAAATAGAACGGCCGCGCTCCAGGTCTTCAACCGCCGTCGGCGGGGCGGACGTTGCCGGTTTCGCGCACCGCGGGAGGGCGTTGTCGGTGCCGTCGGCTACGTTGCGGGCATGACTCATTTCGTGCTGGTGGCAGGAGCGAGGCTCGGAGCGTCGGCGTGGGACGAGGTCGCGGCCGAGCTGCGCGCGGCCGGGCACCAGGCCCATCCACTGACCTTGTCGGGCCTCGCGGAGAAGCGGGGGGTCCCGGCGGGACAGCAGACCCATGTGCGGGACATCGTCGATGAGGTCGAGCGGCTGGACCTGCGCGAGGTCGTGCTCGTCGGGCACAGCTACGCGGGCGTGCCCGTGGGCCAGGCGGCCGAGCGGATCGGCGACCGGCTCGCGCGGGTGGTGTTCGTGGACTCCGGCGTGCCCGTCGACGGGGAGTCGTTCCTGTCGGGGTGGCCAAGTGACCACGTCCGCAAGGAGATCGAGGACAACGACGGTTTCTGGCCGCTGGTGGGCGCCGACTACTACGCCGGACAGGGTCTGACGGACGAGCAGATCGCCCGGATCATCGACCAATCGTCCCCGCACCCGGGCGCGACGCTCACCGAACCCGCCGCCCTCACCCGTCCCCTGGGCGAGCTTCCGGCGACCTACATCAAGTGCCTCCTCGACGACGAGGAACCCATGCCCGTGGTGGCGGAGCTGCTGAAGAGCGAGCGCTGGGAACTGGTCCAGATGGACACCGGCCACTGGCCGATGTTCTCCCGGCCACGGGAGCTGGCCCGGATCCTCGCCGAGCATGCGGCGGCCACCCCCTCCTGACCGGCACCCGCCTGCGGATATCGTCGACGCACCTGACGACGAGAGGCGGTTCGGACGGATGGCCAAGCACTGGGCGGACTTCCAGTACGAGATCTATCTGAACGGGATGTCGGGTGCGGTGCCCCGGCTGCCCACCGACCTGACCCGGCTGGAGGAGCTCACCGAGCAGCGCCTCGGTCCGGGACCGGTGGGCTATGTGGCGGGCAGCGCGGGCGACGGCAGTACGGCCCGGGCGAACCGGGCGGCTCTCGAGCGGCGCCGGATCGTCCCGCGCATGCTGCGGGACGTGCACGAACGCGACCTGTCCGTCGAGGTGTTGGGGCGTGCCCTGCCCGCGCCGCTGGCGCTGGCGCCGGTCGGCGTCCTGTCGATCATGCACCCCGACGCGGAACCGGCGGCGGCCCGGGCGGCGGCGGCACAGGGCGTGCCGTACATCCTGTCGTCCGCCTCCAGTACGCCGATGGAACAGGTCGCCGAGGCGATGGGGGACGCCGAGCGCTGGTTCCAGCTGTACTGGCCGAAGGACCCGCAGGTTGCCCTGAGCTTTTTGAACCGGGCGAAGGCTGCCGGGTTCACGGCCCTGGTCGTCACCCTGGACACGCCGTTGCTGTCCTGGCGGCCCCGCGATCTCGACCAGGCGTACCTGCCGTTCCTGCACGGCGTCGGCACCGCCAACTACTTCTCCGACCCGGCCTTCCGGGCGGGCCTGGCCAAACCGGTGCACGAGGACCCCAACGCGGCCGTGCTGCACTTCGTCGGCATGTTCGCGGATCCCGGAAAGACCTGGCCCGACCTCGCCCTCCTGCGGGAGAACTGGGACGGGCCGATCGTCCTCAAGGGCGTCCTGCACCCCGACGACGCCCGCCTCGCCGCCGACGCCGGGATGGACGGGGTCGTGGTCTCCAACCACGGCGGCCGTCAGGTCGCCGGGGCCGTCGCGGCGGCCGACGCGCTGGCGGGGGTGGTGGAGGCGGTCGGCGACCGGCTGACCGTGCTCTTCGACAGCGGTGTCCGCACCGGCGACGACGTCTTCAAGGCCCTCGCGCTCGGCGCCCGCGCGGTGCTCCTCGGACGCCCGTACGTCTTCGGCCTCGGCCTCGACGGACAGGCGGGCGTCGAGCACGTGATCCGCTGTCTGCTCGCGGAGTTGGACCTCACGCTCGCCCTCTCGGGCCACGCGAGCCCGGCCACGGTCGGCCCCGACGACCTTGTGGAGGGCCCCGTCTGAGGGGAGACCTCCGTGAGCGGAGGCCTCCCCGGTTCCTAGATCCGGTCCGTGAGACCCGCGGGCCGGGCCTGCGGGGCCTCGCTCCCGGTGACCGACAGCGAGCCGGGACTGGCGCCGGCGGCCGCGTCGGTCAGCCAGCGCTGCTGGTCCGAGCGGTCACGGACCTTGACGACGACATCGGCGCCCGGGTCCTCGGCGGTGGGGGCGAGGGCGAGCTGCTCGTCCCAGCGGGGAAGTAACTCCCCCTGCACGGTGAGGTCGTAGCGCACGTCACCGGCCCGCTCGGCCTTCCCGTCGGCGCAGGTGCCGAGGATGACCACGCCGGCGTCCACGTGCGAGTCCAGGCACAGCTCGATGTCCGCCTCGCTGCGCAGCAGCCCGTCCTCCCCGTACGACCACTGCTGGGTCCGCTCGGTCGAGCAGGCGGCGAGTTCGATGGCCGCGCCCGCCTTCACCGCGCCCCGGATGCCGAGGCAGAGGTCGGCGGCGGCGTTGCGCAGCCGGGTCACCGCCGGTGCGGTGGGCAGCTGGGCGGTGCCCGGGGTGCCGGCGCCCGGGGCCGTACCGCTGCCGGTGGCGCTGGTGGAGGCGGCCGGGTCGGCGCCGCCGTCGTGCGACCACAGGCCGGTGGCGAGCATGGCCGCGAGGAGTCCGGCGGAGGTGAGGCCGACCCCGGTGAGCAGCGTCCGTGAGGAGCGCAGGCCACCGCCCTCGCCGGGAGCGCGGCGGCCGGGAGTCGGGATGCGGGCGAGGATACGGCGGCGTGCCGCACCGTGTCGGCCGGCACCCCGGCCGCGGGCCGCCGTCGGGGGCGTACGCCCGGCGCGCAGTTCGAGATAGCGGCGGGCACCCCAGCCGAGCACCGCCTCGGCGATCAGTATGCCCAGGCCGCCCTCGAAATGGCTCAGTTGTTCCGCGGCGGAACGGCAGTAGCGGCACTCCGCGAGATGCTGCTGGACATCGGGCAGCAGGGCTCCGCCGCGGCGAATCGGAACGTCGAGGAGGCGGTTGTAGAAGCGGCAATCCTTCGTCGGCGCGAGTTCCCGATGGGCATGTACACATCCCTCACGGAATTTTTCACGCGCCTGTTCGAGCGCGGCCGACGCCGTGTCGGTATCCATGCCGAGGAGTGCGGCGGGCACGGCAATCGACTCCGCCTCCACCTCGGTGTGCCACAGCAGGCAGCGGGCGAGTCCGGGAAGGGACTGGAATGACCGCTCGGCGAGCTTGCGGTTTTCGGGGGTCATGGACTTGGCGGCCCGCATGCCACGGCCGCCGTTCGGCTTCACCAGGTCCGGCAGAACAGCGGTTGTCCGGTCCTCGGTCGTCCACTCCCGGACCGTGTCCCGCACGGCAACGAGGGTTCTGGGGCGCAGCGCGAGGGCCTGTTCGCCGAGCGCGAGCCGGTCCAGGACCTGGTGAAAGGCGGCCGCGGCCACCATGGAGGCGGTCTCGGTCGGGGAGGCGAGGCAGATGACCGCGTATTCGTGCGCCGGTTTCCAGTGGCGCGCCATGAGCAGCGCGACGGCCTGGGCGGCCTCGCCGTCGGGACGGCCCCTGAGCCGGGCGGCGAGATCCTCGTCGGATTCCGAGGAGGCACCGCCGGGCGGCGGGTAAGGAGGGAGCGGTGGGTGGGGGGTTGGCACTGAGCGGGTTTCCTTCCCACGGACATGGGACTCACAGAAGTTCTCGTGCCGAAAAGGAGTGCCGAAGGGGCGTCCCTTTTGGGCGCGGGCGTGGGAAGCACGAATTCGCCGACGCCCCTTCACCCCGGTTCCCCACGGGACGAATGCGACCCGGCCCTTGCCCCCCACACTGGGGGTTCACCCTTGCACACGTCACTCACGGCCAACAAGGCACTTGGGCAACATCAGCGTCAATGGAAAGACAATCCGGGGGAACCGCAACTGCGTGCTCTCGCACCGGCTTTCGACATTCCATGCGCCCCGTGTGAAACCCGCGCACGCGCCGGAGCGCCACGCACGCTCCCCCCGCCCGGCGACCGGTGGTCCACTGGAGACGGCCCCTCCGGGAGGCCCCGCGCGGGACGGCGGCTCTTCCGCGCGAAACCCCGGCCGCCGACCCCGTTCCTCCCGCCCTCGGTCGGCGGCCCCGGGGGCGGGGCGGTCCCGACCTCAGATCTGCCAGGAGCGCAGCCGGTCGGCCGCGCCGTACACGTCGGTCTTGCCGGAGATCAGGTCGCGGGCGAGGTCGACGAGGGCGCCGTAGGGCGGGTCGATGCCGACGCCGCTGACGAACATGTAGGCCACGGCGGTGGCGCAGGCGAAGCGGGCGTTGGCCGACGGTAAGGGCTTGAGCAGGGCCAGGGTGTGCAGGAGGGCGGCGGCGCGCCAGGCCGGGTCGGAGTCGACGCCCAGCCGGGGCGGGTCGACGCGCTGCCGGGCGACGGCGGCGACGAGGGCCGAGAAGTCGTTGATCGTGGGCTGGTCGGGCAGGACCTCTTCGTGCCGCTGGAGCAGCCAGGGCACGTCGATGTGAACCACGGAAGCCATCGGTCAGCCGACCCGCCCCGCACCCTTGCCCGCCGGTTCGTCCTCGGGGAAGGCGGCGGCGAACTCGTCGGCATGGGCGGAGAAGAACCGCCGGAACGCTTCCGCGCCTTCCTGAAGGGCCCGGTGCCGGGCGATGTCGGCCGCGGCGGCCTCCCGGACGAGGGCCTTCATCGACGTACCGCGCTCCTTGGCGATCTGCCGCAGGTCCTCTAGCTCGCGATCGCTGAACTCCACGTTGAGAGCTGGCATGCCTCCACGGTACCGCTCGGGTACTCGGCCGTAAATAAGCGCAGGTCACACGGGACATGAAGCGGTACCTGCGATGTCCGAAGCGCGGTGTCCGATTCCCGCCGGACCGGCGGTGCGCGGCGTTCCACACTCGAAAGCGAGGAGGAGAGGAGGAATCGACATGACGCTCACCCCCGGCACGGCCGCCGCCCGGACCGCCGAGACCGACTGGGCCGCGCTCACCGCCGAGTTGGACACGCACGGCTGCGCGCCGACGGCACCGCTGCTGACGCCGGAAGAGTGCCGGGACCTGACGGCGCTGTACGAGAAACCGGAGCTGTTCCGGACCACCGTGGACATGGCACGCCACCGCTTCGGATCAGGCCAGTACCGCTACTTCACGCACGACCTGCCGGCCCCCGTCGCCGCCCTGCGCGCCGCGCTCTACCCCCGCCTGCTGCCCGTCGCGCGCGACTGGGCGGCCCGTCTCGGACGCCCGGCACCCTGGCCGGACTCCCTCGAGGAATGGCTGGAGCGCTGTCACGCGGCCGGGCAGGACCGCTCGGCGCAGATCCTGCTGCGCTACACCGAGGGCGACTGGAACGCGCTGCACCGGGACGTCTTCGGCGACCTCGTCTTCCCGCTCCAGGTGGTGGTGGGCCTGGACGAGTACGGCACCGACTACACCGGCGGCGAGTTCCTGATGGTCGAGCAGCGCCCCCGCGCCCAGTCACGGGGCACGGCGACCGTCCTCCCGCGGGGCCAGGGTGTGGTCTTCACGACCCGTGAACGGCCGGTACGCACGAAGCGCGGCTGGTCGGCCGGGGCGATGCGGCATGGGGTGAGCGTCGTGCGCTCCGGCCGCCGGCACGCGCTCGGGATCGTGTTCCACGACGCGTCCTAGCACGCGGCCGAGGGGCTTCCAGGGGCGCCTTCAAACGGTGCGGGAGCCATGGCGGCACGCGCTCGGAATCGTGTTCCACGACGCGTCCCAGCACGCGGCCGAGGGGCTTCGAGGGGGCGCCTTCAAACGGTGCGGGAACCATGGCGGCACACACTTCGGGAGCGTGCTCCACGACGCGCCCTCGCACACAGCCGGGCCTCGACGGGGCAACCCACCAAACGGTGCTGGAACCATGGCGGCACTGCTCCGGATCGTCGATGTCCGGCCGACGTGGCCGAGCGCCGGAGCCGCCGGGCGATCCGACGATCGCGTTCACGGCCGCCGGCACAGGGGCCCGGGCCGGTCGCGGTCGGTCAGCACCGGCGCGGGCCGCCGGCTGCGTCACACGGCGGGCCACGATCGTCCTCGGTGAGGCGTGGGTCACATTCCGGCCGTCCGATGTCACATTCCAGGGCCCGATCGCCTCGCAGTAGTGAGCGCGCTACTGGGAGGCCACACGCGATGTCCGAGATCCCCCTTCCCGACGCCGAGGCGGCGACCGGTGTCTTCGTCGAGCACCGGGAGCTGTTGTTCGGCGTCGTCTACAACATGCTGGGCAGTGTCGCCGACACCGAGGACGTCCTCCAGGACACCTGGCTGTCGTGGTCGCGCCGGGGCGTGGACGGGGTCGACAACCCCCGGGCCTATCTGGTCCGGATCGCCGTCAACCACGCGCTCCAGCGGCGGGCCGTGGTCAGCCGCCGCCGGGAGACCTATGTCGGCCCGTGGCTGCCCGAGCCCCTGGTCGCCGGGGAGGACGGCGCCGACGACCCCGCGCTGCGGACCGAGTCCGTGTCGCTGGCGATGCTGGTGGTCCTGGAGTCGCTGTCCCCGCTGGAACGCGCGGTGTTCGTGCTGCACGAGGTGTTCGGGTACGCCCACACCGAGATCGCGGACATCCTGGACCGCACCCCGGCCGCCGTACGGCAGGTGGCGCACCGCGCGCGGGCCCATGTGCACGCCCGCCGTCCGCTGTACGAGGCGCATCCCCGGGTCCGCCGGGAAGCGACGGAGCGTTTCGTGCGGGCGGCCGTCGGCGGGGACATCGCGGAGCTGATGGAGATCCTCGCGCCGGACGTGACGGTGTGGACGGACGGCGGCGGCAAGCGCCGGCCGTCGGCGCTGCGCCCGGTGCACGGCCGCGACAAGGCCGTACGGCTGCTCACCGGTTACGCGAAGCGGGGCTCGACGCAGACACGCCCGCTGGAGCTGCGCCACCGCCGGGTCAACGGCGACGACGCGGCCGTGCTGTTCCAGGACGACGCGCCGTACGCGGTGATCGTCCTGGATCTCACCCCGGACGGCGACCAGGTCTCGGCCCTCTACGTCGTCAGCAATCCCGACAAGCTCACGCATGTGCAGAAGGAGGAGGCGTGACGCGCACGGAACTCCCGGCCGGGCCGGGGAAGGGCGAGCGGCTGTCCGGCTGGCTCGACGGACGGCTCGGCACCCGCACGCTGGGCGCGAAGTACCTGCGCAAGGTCTTCCCGGACCACTGGTCCTTCCTGCTCGGCGAGATCTGTCTGTACAGCTTCGTCGTGCTGATCCTCACCGGCGTGTGGCTGACGCTGTTCTTCCATCCGTCGATGAACGAGGTGACGTACCACGGCAGTTACACGCCGCTGAACGGCGTGCGCATGTCGGAGGCGTACGCCTCGACGCTGGACATCAGCTTCGACGTGCGCGGCGGACTGCTGATCCGGCAGCTGCACCACTGGTCGGCGCTGATCTTCGTCGCCGCGATGCTCACGCACATGATGCGGCACTTCTTCACCGGCTCGTTCCGCAAGCCGCGCGAGGTGAACTGGCTGTTCGGCTGGGCGCTGTTGTTCCTGGGCCTGTTCGAGGGCCTGTTCGGCTACTCGCTGCCGGACGACCTGCTGTCGGGCACGGGCATGAGGTTCGTCTACGGCGCCACCGTGTCGGTGCCGATCGTGGGGACGTATCTCGCGCTGTTCCTGTTCGGCGGCGAGTTCCCCGGCCATGACATCGTGGCCCGCTTCTACTCGCTGCACATCCTGGTGATCCCCGGCATCATGGCGGCCCTCGTGGTGGCCCACCTGATCCTGGTCGTGTACCACAAGCACACCCAGTTCGCGGGCCCCGGAAAGACCGAACGCAATGTGGTCGGCACGCCGTTCTTCCCGGTGTACCTGGCGAAGGCGGGCGGCTTCTTCTTCCTGGTGTTCGGGGCGCTCACGCTCATCGCGGCGGTGGCGTCCGTCAACCCGGTCTGGTCGTACGGCCCCTACCGCGCCGACCAGGTCTCCACCGGCGCCCAGCCCGACTGGTACCTGGGCTTCGCCGAGGGCCTGGTGCGGGTGATGCCGGGCTGGGAGGTCACCCTGTGGGGCCACACACTGGTCCTCGGGGTCCTGATCCCGGTCGTGGTCTTCCCCCTCCTCCTGGTCTTCATCGGCGTGTACCCGTTCCTGGAGGCCCGGTTCACCAAGGACCGGCGTGAGCACCACCTCCTGGACCGCCCGCGCAACCGACCGGTCCGTACGGCGATCGGCGCCTCCTGGATCAGCCTGTATCTGATCCTGCTTGCGGGCGGCGGCAACGACATCGTGGCCACCCGGCTGCATCTGTCGATCAACACGGTCACCTGGGCGGTGCGGATCGGGATGTTCGTCGTCCCGGCGGTCGTCTTCGTCGCGACCCGGCGCATCTGCCTGGGCCTGCAACTCCGGGACCGGGAGCTGGTGTTGCACGGCCGGGAGACCGGTGTGACCAAGCGGCTGCCGCACGGTGAGTACGTCGAGGTGCACCAGCCGCTCGATCAGGCCGAACTCCACACGCTCACCGCGCACGAACGGCCCGGTGAGCTGGTGGAGCCTGCGAGGGTCAGTCTTGATCCGCCACGAAGGACGCCATCCGGGTCAGAGCGGAGTTCCAGTTGATGGTGTGTTCGTTGGTCGACCAGGACTGGATGTCGTCGATGTAGCAGAACTGGCCGACGCAGCCCTGGAGTTTGCTCTGCGCGTAGGGGTCCTGGATGCCCGAGTTCGCCCCGCCCGCGAGGGTGCCCTTCGGTGGGTTGGGCATGTTCGGGTCGAGCTGGTGGGCGTACCAACGGGCGTGCTGGTTGTGGGAGTTGACCTCGCCGTAGCCGGTGACGTAGGAGATGTTCAGCGCGTTGCGGCCGAAGATGTAGTCGATGCCCTGGAGGGCGCCGTCCCGGTACTTCGTGGCGCCGGTGATGTCGTAGGCGGTGGCGATGACGATCCCGTTGTGCAGGATCTGGTGGTTGGAGCCCCAGTCGTAGAGGTTGCCCTCCGGGGCGTACGGCAGGCCGTACGGGTGGGCCTTCAGCGTGGCCAGGTAGCGGTCGGCGCCCTTGACGACCGACTGCCGGACCTTGTCGCGGCCGGGCAGCTTGCTCGGCACGGTCGCCAGGTCGAGACGGGCAGCGGCGGCGGTGCGGGCCCAGTCGTAGCCGACGGGAGTGAAGATGTCGGCGGTGTGGACGGGTGAGGCGAGCACATGGTCCTGGAACGCCTTCTCCCCCGTGGTGAGGTACAGCTCGGCCGCGGCCCAGTAGAACTCGTCGGTGACGTTGTTGTCGGCGTAGGTGCCGCCTCCGGTGCCGTCGCTCTCCGAGGCGTACAGGTCGGGGTGGGCGAGTGCCGCGGTCCAGGCCTTGCGGGCGGCCGCCAGGGCCTTCGCCGCGAACGCCTTGTCGTACGGCTTGTAGAGGCGGGCGGCCTGCGCGGCGGTCGCGGCCAGGTTCAGGGTCGCCGCGGTGGACGCCGGGTGCAGTTCACGCTTCTGCGGGTCGTCGCTCGGCAGGAGCGGCAGGCCGGTCCACTGCTCGTCGTGGATCTTGTGGTGGGCCATCCCGGCCAGCGGCTGCCCGTCCGGCACCTGCATCTTCAGCAGGAACTCCAGTTCCCAGCGGGCCTCGTCGAGGATGTCGGGCACCTTGTTGCCGCTCTCGGGGATGACGAGGGTGCCGTCGCCGAGCTTGGCGGGCTGCCCGGTGCGGGCCAGCAGTTCGCGTTCGTACGTGCTCAGCACCTCCCAGGTGGAGATGCCGCCGTTGACGACGTACTTGCCGTGGTCGCCGGCGTCGTACCAGCCGCCGGAGACGTCGAGGGTGTAGTCGCACACGCCGGGCTGGCAGGGCACGTTCTTGTCGCCCTGGTTGGGGGCCGCGTTCACGTGACCGGCGGCGCGGCCGTAGCCCGGGCGGAGGTCGTCGCGGATCGCGATGCCGCTGCGCTGGGTGTAGTAGTACTTCGCGGCGTCGAGGCGGAGCTGCTCGTAGGCGCGCGTGCCGATGTCGAAGGGGCGGCTGGTCTCGCCGTCCGCGACCAGGGTGAGGCCCTCGCCGCGCTTCTTGTAGGCGCCGAAGTCGATCGAGTGGACGTTCTGCCCGGAGGAGGCGTCGATGCCGCGCGGCACGGTCCAGCCGTGGGCGACGACGGCCCCGGAGGCGCCCTTGAGCTGCCACGGCAGCTTTGTCGTCGCGTCGGTGACCAGGGTGGCGTTCTTCGGCCCGGCGGGCAGATAGGCGACCTGGTTGACGCGCACGCGCGGCCCGGTGTCGGGCTCGTACACCTCGGGCGGGACCCCGCCCAGCAGGGAGGCGTTGTCCATGCAGAAGCGGAACGGGTCGGTGCTGCCGCCGAGTTGGAGGCCGACCTGGCCCTGGGCGGTGTCGACGGGCGAGGTGAACGTGTAGGAGTAGGAGTTCCCGGAGACGCTCAGCTGCGGGCTCACTTCGAAGTAGGTGTCGTAGGGCGCCACCTGCAACCCCACGATCGCCCGCACGACGTGCCCTTCGGGCGAACCCTTCGCGGTGAAGGAGAACCTGTACGACTCCCCCTTCACCAGGCTGACGTCGTTCTGGCCGACGGCGGCGTCCCAGCGGTTGGCGGTGCCGCCGGGCACGTCCGCGCAGAGCTGTCCGTCGGACACCTCCGCGGTGACGTTGCTCGTCGTCCACCAGGGCGCGGTGGTGGTGTCGAAGGTGCCGTTCTTGAGCTGCTCCACCTCGTCGGCGGCGGCCGGAGACATGGGCGAGGCGACAAGTGCCGCTCCCAGCAGCGCGGTCAGGGACAACAGGGCGGTTCTGCGTCTGTTCACGTCCGGACTCCTCGGGGGAGGTACGGGCGGCGCCCAAAATGGGAGCGCTCCCAACTGACGGTCGCAGGCCATGTTTGTTGCAGGCATGACACCCCGTCAACGGTCCGGACGGGACTGGTTTCCCGTCCGGACCGCAGCCGGTGCGGGTCAGCTCCCCGGGACCTCCAGCTTGCTGATGCGTACCGCTCCCCTGCTCTCGCCCGGATAGGCGCTGGTCAGCGTGAGCCGGAGCCGCGAGCCGCGGACGGCGTCGAAGGTGATCACGCTCGGCTCGTCGGAGGCGGCGGCCCAGGCGACGGAGGCGCCCTCGACGGGCACATACCGCTGCCCGTCCCACACCGTGGCCGTCACCGCCGCGGGCAGACTGTGGGTCGCGCTCACGGTGAAGGAGATCTCCGCCCGGCCGAAGGTGCGGGTTCGTCCGAAGTCGACCGAGACCCAGTCCTCGGCCCTCGCGCCGCTGAAGGCGGGCAGCAGGGCGGTGGCGGCCTTGCTGAAGGCGTTGGACCAGCCGGTGGCGGGATCGCCGTCGAGCATCGCGGCCGGGAGGGTGTCCGGGCGGCCGGAGTAACTGGCGTCCGCGTAAGGGTAGTTGAGAGGTGCCGGATGATCGGCGGTGAAGGCGGCCGGTTCGGTGAGGGTGGCCGACCGGGACCGGGTGGTGCGCACCTTCGCGGTACCCGCCCGCAGCCCCTCCGCGCTCGCAGTCACCTTCAGCACTCCCGGCTCCGTGCCGGCCCGCACGATCGCCAGAGCCTTGCCGTGGAAGGCGGTGCGGGTGCTCGACTGATAGCGCTCGGCGCTCTCCTGTCGGCCGTTGTCGAGCCCGGCGAGCGAGCCGCCGCCGACCGCGAAGGAGATCAGGTGCTCGGCATCGGGCACGACCACTCCACGGGCGTCGACGACGTCGGCGGTGACAAAGACCAGTGAACGGCCGTCCGCGGCGAGCGACGTGCGGTCGGCGGTGAGACGCACGGCGTGGGGCCGGCCCGCCGTGCGCAGTACGTCGGTGGCGACGGGCTTGCCGCTCCTCCTCGCCACCGCCTTCAACTCGCCTGGCGCGTACGGCACTTTCCACGTCAGATGGAGCTTGCCCGCGCTGCCGTTCGGGCTGGTGTAGCTGCCGGGATAGGGGCCGTCGGTGAAGGTCTTGTCGTCGCCGGTGGCTTCCGTGGTCTCCAGGTACACCCGGCCGTCGGTGGTCTTCTTGGTGTCGAAGGTCCGGGTGCCGAGGGACCTGCCGTTGAGGAACAGCTCGACCTCGGGGACATTGGCGTACGCCCACACCTCGACCGTGTCGCCCTTCTCGTGGTTCCAGGTCATCGGCACCAGGTGGACCATCGGCTCGTCGGCCCACTGGCTGCGGAAGAGGTGGTACATGTCCTTCGGGAAACCGGCCGTGTCGACCGCGCCGAAGAAGGACGCCTTCACCGGGAAGACGTCGTACGGCGTGGGCTCGCCGATGTAGTCGATGCCGGACCAGAGGAACTGCCCGGCGAACCACTTTCGGTCCCGGTCCTTCTTGTGGCCGTACTCGCCGCTCATGGTCCAGGAGGCGAGGTTGTTGTCGTAGGACGAGGTCTCCCGCCTGCCGGGGGTGTGGTTCTCGCCGGTGTTGAGGTGCTCGGGCTCCTGGTAGGCGCCCCGCGTCGAGGTCTCGGAGGACGACTCGGACTCGAAGAGGAAGAGGTTCGGGTAGGTGACGTGCAGTTGGTCCACCGACTTGGCGGTGTTGTAGTTCAGGCCGAGGCCGTCCAGCTTGGCCAGCATCAGATCGGCCGCCGAGCCCTTGGCGGGCAGGCGGCGGTACTTGTCGGAACCGATGATCAGCGGGCGGGTGTCGTCCACGGCCCTGATCGCGGCGATGATCCGGTCGGCCATGGCGAGCCCGGCCGTCGACGTGGAGTCGGGGATCTCGTTGCCGATCGACCACAGCAGCACCGCGGGCGAGTTGCGGGCCGCGAGGACCATCTCGGTCGCGTCCCGCTCGCACCACTCGTCGAAGAACCGGCCGTAGTCGTAGCGGGTCTTGGGGGTCTTCCAGCAGTCGAAGGCCTCCACGAGCATGACGATGCCCAGTTCCTCGCAGACCCGGATCATCTCCGGGGAGGGCGGGTTGTGGGAGGTGCGGAAGGCGTTGACGCCCATCGACTTCATGATGGTCAGCTGCCGGCGGATCGCGTCGATGCTGACGGCCGCGCCGAGGGCGCCCAGGTCGTGGTGGAGGTCGACGCCCTTGATCTTGTGATGGGTGCCGTTGAGGTGGAAGCCCTCGTCGGGGTCGAAGCGGAAGGTGCGGAAGCCGAAGGGGGTGCTGTAGGTGTCGGTCGTGGAGCCGCCGGCCCGCAGCTCGGTGCTCACGGTGTAGCGGTGGTGCGGCGTCTCCACGTCCCACAACTTCGGTTCGACGACCGTGAGTTCGTGGGTCTCGGTGGCCTTGTCCGTGACGGCGACCGTGGAGGACGTGCGGGCGACCGTACGGCCGCGGGAATCGAGGATCCGGGTGACGACCTCGACGTCGGCGGCGGTGCCGGACGCGTTCACCACGGACGTCGCCACCCGGACCAGGCCCCGCTCCCGGGTGATCTCCGGGGTCGTGACGCGGGTGCCCCAGCGCGCCACGTGCACCGGCTCGGTGACGACCAGGCGGGCCTCGCGGTAGATGCCGCTGCCCGAGTACCAGCGGCTGCTCGGGAGCCGGTTCTGCACCTTGACCGCGATCACGTTCTCGGTGGTGCCGTCGGTGTGCAGCAGGTCGGTGAGGTCGAGGGCGAAACCGGTGTAGCCGTAGGGGTGGCGGCCCACTTCGGTGCCGTTGCTGTAGACGTAGGAGTCCATGTAGACGCCGTCGAACTCCACCGAGATCCGCTTGCCTGCGAGGGCGGGCGGCAGGGTGAGGGCGAGGCGGTACCAGCCCAGGCCGCCGGGAAAGAATCCGGTGCCGCTGGTGGTGCCGTTCTGTGTGGTCGGGGCGAGTTCGATGCTCCAGTCGTGCGGGACAGCGATCTCACGCCAGCCCGAGTCGTCGTATCCCGGGGAGGCGGCGTCCGTGTACTCCCCCGTCGGATCGGTGATCCCGCCCGGGTTGACGAGCGCGAAGCGCCAGCCGTCGCGCAGGGCGACCGTACGGCGGCCGTACGCGTTCCCGGCGGACTCGGCGGCCTGGGCCACCGGGGTGGCCAGGAGCGCGCCCGCGGCCGGGGCGGCCGTGGAAGCGAGCAGAACCGATCTGCGAGTGACGGTCATGGCGGCTCTCCCTCATCAGGGCCCAGAAGTACTCACAACTGATCGTGAACACACAGAATCTGACGACGTGCCACTCAGGTCCGTCAAGGGTTCGGAAAGCGCCTTGTGTCCCGGGCGTCCCCCGGACGGCCCGTTCGCCTCCGCGCGCACCGTCTCGGACAGGTGGGATCGGCGTTCACCGGCGGGCGGGACGCACTAGGCTGGGACTCCATTTACGCATCTGATCACTGTGCGTAGGCGTGATGGAGTGGCGACGATGAGGCCGGTGGATCCGTTCGACGATGCCTCGACCGCTCGGGCCGTCATCGACGACCGGGGCGCCGTGGCCCGATGGGGCGTCGGTGCCCGGCGGCTGCTGGGGTACGAGGCCCCCGAGGTGCTGGGCCGCCCCGCCGCGGCCCTGCTGGCCGAGCCGGATGCCCTGGCCGCCCTCGCCGGCCCGCGCTGGAGCGGCGATCTCACGCTGCGGCACCGGGACGGTCGCACGGTCTCCGCCCACCTGCTCGCCCTGCGCCGGCCGCCGCGAGGGGACCGGGCCGACTGGCGTGTCGTCGTCCGGCCCGACCACGCGGAGCTCGATCCGCCGGACGACGTGGTGACGGCGGCCGCGCTGAACCAGTCTCCCTGTCCCATGCTGGTCTGCGACGAGCGGCTGCGCCTGCGGTGGATCAACGACCGGATGGCCGAGCTGATCGACCTGCCCGACCACGAGGTCAGGGGACTGAGGATCACCGACATCGGCGTCCGCCCCGAGAACGCGGAGATCGAGGAACTCCTCGCCGAGGTGCTCGCCACCGGACGGGCACGCGACATCGAGGGGTACGTCCGTCCCAGCGGCCTCAACCGCGCGGCCGGGATGCTGACCCGCATCGCGCCGCTCACCGACGGTTCGGGACGGGTGCGGGGAGCCTGTCTGACCGGACACGACTTCACCGAGCACTACCTCGCCCGGGAGCGGCTCCAGCTGGTCAACGAGGCGAGCGTGCGGATCGGCACCACTCTCGACGTCACCCGTACGGCACAGGAACTGGCGGACGTGTGCATCCCGTCGCTCGCCGACTTCGTGAGCGTCGACCTGCTGGACCCCGAGGAGAGCGGCGAGGCCCCGACCGAGCTCGCGGCACCGGTCGAACTGCGCCGCGCCGCCCACCATTCCGTCGACGCCGGCAATCCGATGGCCGTGGTGAAGCCCGGGCACACCGAGGTGTATCCCGCCACCTCGCCGCAGGCCGACTCTCTGGTGGCGGGCCGCACCATCGTCGCCACGGTGGCGTCCGGGCGCCTGGACCAGTGGCTCAACTGGAACAGAACCCGCGGCGAGCGGGTCAAGGAGTTCGGCGTTCACACCACGATGTCCGTACCGATCCAGGCCCGCGGCCAGACCCTCGGGGTCGCGGTCCTCACCCGCTACCGCCGGCCCGACCCCTTCACCCCGGACGACGTGCTGCTGGCCGAGGAGATCACCGCGCGGGCCGCGGTCTGCATCGACAACGCCCGCCGCTTCTCCCGCGAGCGCGAGACCGCCCTCGCCCTCCAGCGCAGTCTGCTGCCCCGCTCCCTGCCGCGCACCGCCGCCGTGCAGGCGGCCTCCCGCTATCTTCCGGCCGCGCGGGCCGGGGTGGGCGGCGACTGGTTCGACGTGATCCCGCTGTCGGGCATGCGGGTCGCGATGGTCGTCGGGGACGTGATCGGGCACGGCATCCAGGCCTCGGCGACGATGGGCCGGCTGCGCACCGCCGTCCGCACGCTGGCCGACATCGACCTGGCCCCGGACGAGCTGCTCACCCACCTCGACGACCTCGTCGTACGGCTGTCCGCGGAGGCCGGACACGACGGCAGTCCCGGTGAGGTCGGGGCCAGCTGTCTGTACGCGGTCTACGACCCGGTGTCGCGGCGCTGCACGCTGGCCCGGGCGGGGCATCCGGCGCCCGTGATGATGAAGCCGGGCGGGCCGGCACGCCAGGTGGACCTGCCCGCGGGGCCGGCGCTGGGCCTGGGCGGGCTGCCGTTCGAGTCCGCCGAGCTGGCTCTGCCCGAGGGGACCGTGCTGTCCCTGTTCACGGACGGTCTTGTCGAGTCCCGGGAACGGGACGTGGACGCCAGTCACGCGCTGCTGTGCGAGGCCCTGGCCGTGCCCTCCGACTCGCTGGAGGAGAGCTGCGACCGGGTGCTGCACGCGCTGCTGCCGTCCGGCGGCTCCACGGACGACGTGGCCCTGCTGCTGGCCCGCACCCTGGGGCTGCCCGCCTCGCAGGTGGCGACCTGGGACATCCCCGCCGACCCGGCGCTGGTGGCGCCCGTCCGCAAGCAGGTCGTGGAGCAGCTGGGCCGCTGGGACCTGAGCGAGGCGTCGTTCACGGCCGAGCTGGTGACGAGCGAACTGGTCACCAACGCGATCCGCTACGGCGCCCATCCCATCCGGCTGCGTCTCATCCATGACGCGACCACGCTGATCTGTGAGGTCTCCGACACCAGCCACACCGCGCCACATCTGCGGCGCGCCAAGACGTGGGACGAGGGCGGCCGGGGACTGCTCCTGGTCGCGCAGCTCACCCAGCGCTGGGGCAGCCGGCACACGCCCGACGGCAAGACGATCTGGGCGGAGATCGGGCTCCTCGACGAGGAGTGAGCGAACCGTTGCGGCCCGTGCCGCGTCGGACCTCGGTGACGGGGCACAAGGCCCTGTACGCGCGCGTGGGCTGATTCTCCGGGAGTGTGGAGACATGACGAACAGGTCCCTCGGTGTGCGGCGGGCGGCACTGCTCGCCGGCCCGGTCGCGATGCTCGGCCTCGTGGCGGGCTGCGGCAGCGGAGACGACGACACGGCGGCGCCCTCGACCGGCGCCACCACCGCGTCCGCGTCCGTTACCGCGACTGAAGGCACCAGCAGCGCGCCGAGCGGGGTGCCCACGGACGCGGTGAGCAACTCCCTCACCCCGTCCGCACCGCACTCCCCGGTCAGTGGCACCCGCTGCCACACTTCCGAGCTGAGCGCCTCCGTCGGCCGCAACAACCCGGGCGCCGGGCAGGAGAACTTCCCGGTGGTGCTGACGAACAGGTCGACCCGCACCTGCACCCTGTACGGCTTTCCGGGCACCGCCTTCGTCGACGCGTCCGGCAAGCAGCTGGGCCCGGACCCGAAGCGCTCCTCCGCCGAGCCCGAGACCGTGAAGCTGACGCCGGGCCAGAGCGCCTGGGCCGGGCTGTCCTTCGCGAACCCCGAGGTCAGCGGGGCGGACACGGCCACTCCCACCACTCTTGTGGTGACCCCGCCCGACGAGGAGGACCCGTTGAAGGTGGCGTGGAAGTCCGGGGAGGTCCCGGTGTCCGGCAACGAGTCGTCGGTGCGGCTGATCCCCTTCAGTCCGGGCACCGGGGCCTGAGCTTTCGCGTCCGGGGGTATTAGCAGGCTTCTTACCCCCGCCTGGTTTCATGACCAGGCACGATCTGCTCACCTCCCGAAGGATTCGCCCTGAACACCCCGCTCGCCGAAGCCCTGTCCGTCGCCTTGCTCGTCGCCGTACTCGTGTGGGCGGTCCTGCGTCCCTTCGGCTGGCCGGAGGCCGTGGTCGCGGTCCCGGCGGCGGGGCTCGCGGTCGTGACCGGGGCGATCACCCCGGAGCACGCGTGGGCGGAGGCCGAGCGGCTCGGGCCGGTGGTCGGGTTCCTGGCCGCGGTGCTGGTGCTTGCCCACTTCTGTGACGTCGAGGGGCTCTTCCATGCCTGTGGGGCCTGGCTGGCCCGGCGGGCGGCGGGCTCGCCCGGGCGGCTGCTGACCGGCGTCTTCGGGCTGGCTTCGGCGATCACGGCGGTACTGAGCCTGGACGCCACCGTGGTGCTGCTGACGCCGGTGGTGCTCGTCACCGCCTCCCGGATGGGCGCCCGCGCCAAGCCGCACGTCTACGCGTGCGCGCACCTGTCGAACACGGCCTCGCTGCTGCTGCCGGTGTCGAACCTCACCAACCTGCTGGCCTTCGAGGCGAGCGGGGTGAGCTTCACCCGGTTCGCCCTGCTGATGGCGCTGCCCTGGCTGGCGGCGATCGCCGTCGAGTACGTGGTGTTCCGGCGCTTCTTCGACACCGACCTCACTGTCGTCGACCACTCCCCCGAGCCGTCCGAGGAGCCCGCGCTGCCGCTGTTCGCGCTGGTCACCGTCGGCTGCACGCTGGCCGGGTTCGTGGTGGCCTCCGCGTTCGGCGTCGATCCCGCCTGGGTCGCGTGCGCGGGGGCGCTCGTGCTGGCGGGCCGCGCGCTCGTCCGGAGGAAGGCCACCCCCGTCTCGGTGGTGCGGGCGGCGGCTCCGGCCTTCCTGGCGTTCGTGCTCGCCCTCGGCGTCGTGGTGCGCGCGGTCGTCGACAACGGCCTCGCCGACGCCCTGCGCGACGTCCTGCCGGACGGGACGGGGATCGTCGCGCTGCTGGGAACAGCCGCGCTGGCCGCCGTCCTGGCGAACCTGATCAACAACCTGCCCGCGGTCCTGGTCCTGCTGCCGCTCACCGCCGCGGCCGGGCCCGGCGCGGTCCTCGCGGTGCTGATCGGGGTGAACATCGGCCCGAACCTCACCTACGCCGGGTCCCTGGCCACGCTGCTGTGGCGGCGCATCCTGCACCGCGACGACCACGAGGTCGAGCTCGGGGAGTTCACCCGGCTCGGCCTGCTGACCGTGCCGGCCGCGCTGGCCGCCGCCGTGCTGGCCCTGTGGGGCTCGCTTCAGCTTGTCGGAGCCTGAGCGGGGTCAGCGCCCGCCCCCGTAGCCGCCGCCGTACCCGGGGCCACCGGGGTAGCCGTACCCACCGGGATAGCCGTACCCACCGCCGTAGCCGCCCCCGTTGCAGTAGTACGGGTTGGTGGCGCAGGCGCCGGCGGGGGGCGCGCTGCTCGGCGGTGTCGGCGTGGCCGTCGGTGTGGCGGTCGCCGTGGGGGTCGGTGCCGGCGTCCTGGAGGGCGCGGGGGCGGACTTCGGGGTCGGTGCGGGGCTGCTGTCCGCGTCCCAGTTGACCGCTTCCATCTGGGGGTCGGGCTTCGAGGTGTCGAACACCCAGCGCTGGGCGGGGCCGTCGTCGCGGTTCTTCAGGACCAGCGCGCCGGATCCGTCGGTGGCCGCGGGGGTCAGGGCGAGATCCTGGTTCCAGCGCGGTACGAGAGTGCCCTGGAGGGTGAAGTCGTAGCGGATGTCCTTGGTGTCGGGCGCGGTGGCGCCCGCGCAGGTCGCCAGGCGCACCGAGAAGCCGAGGCGGGAGTCCAGGCACAGATCGGGGTCGGCGGCGCTGCGCAGCAGTCCGTCGGTCTCGTACGTCCACTGCTGGCCCTCGACCGCGGAGCACTCGGCGAGCCCGGTCTCGGCACCCTGGGCGATCTTCTTGCCGACGACGCCGACGCAGAGTCCGGACTCGACGTTGTGCAGGCGGCCCCGCAGGTCGCCCTGACGCGCCTCGCTCGCCCCGGCCCACGACGGGTCGCTGGTCGCGGACGCCGTGTCGGTGCCGGGCACCTCGGAGGGGGCGGCGTCGGCGGGGCCGTTGCCGTCCGAGTGGAACGCGGACCACATGACCAGGGGAAGGACGACGAGTCCGCTCACCGTCAGGACGGCCGCGGTGAGGTTGCGGCGGGAGGTGCTGCGGGCGGCCTTGTGGGTCGAGCGGTGCGAGGCCGAGCGCTCACGGGCGCGGGAGCGGGGGGCGGTGGCCGGCGGGCCGGCGGGAGCGGGGCCGGCAGCGGCGGACTGGCCCGGGTCGGGGAAGGGCATCGTGGCACCGAAGGCCTCACCCACGAACGCCCTGGCCGGCGCGTGCTGTTGGGCCTCCCGCGCCGCTGCCCCCACGTCGTCGACGTTCATCCGTGACTGTACATAGGCGGCGGCACCCCAGCCGAGCACGGCCTCGGCGAGGGCAAGACCGAGCTGCCCGTTGAACTGGTGCAGCTGGTCGGCGGTGTGCATGCAGTGCCTGCACCGCTCCAGGTGCTCGCGCAGATCGGGGTCGAGGTCGACACCGCCACGCCGGAAGGTCACGTCGAGCAGCCGCAGGTAGTGCCGGCACTCCTGCTCGGGGGCGAGCTCGCGGTGGACCTGGAGGCACTCCTCACGCAACCGCTCGCGGGCCCGGCGCAGTTCGACGAGAGCGTCCTCCTCGTCCAGGCCCAGGAGGGCGGCGGGGGCGCCGATCGGCTCGGCCTCCACCTCGGTGTGCCACAGCAGGCAGCGGGCGGACTGCTGCAGCCGCTGGAAGGCACCGGACAGCAGCCGTCGTTCGGCGGGGGGCAGCAGGCGGGCCGCGGCCCTGTCACCGCCCGCCTCGGTTCTCAGCGCGGGGTGCAGCATCTCCCGTCGGCCGTCGGCGTCCCACTCGGCGGCGATGCGGCGGACGGTGACCAGCAGATGGGGCCGCCACGCGGCGGTCGGCCCGGTGTGGCGCAGGGATTCACCGAAGAGACGGGTGAACGCGGCCGTGGTCAGCATGCCCGCGGGGCGGGGACCGTCGGTGCACAGCCGCGCGTAGGCGAAGGCGGCTTCCCAGTGCCGGTCGAGGAGTTCACCGACGGGCTGCAGGGCCGGCGTCGTGCCGCTCCACTTCTTGAGCTCGGCGCTCAGCTGCTCGTCCGTGACATCGTACGGGCGAACCGGAGACGGGGAATTCGACAGGCCTGCGTCACTCACGGCGGCATTTCCTCCCGAGGGCATGCTGCATTGCATAAAGTCCATACCAATGGGTACGTCCGCCTGGGACAGCTCTTTTGAAGCGTGAGGGCGTACGGAGGGGGTCAAGAGCACACAGGATGAATGCGCATTGTCTGTGCGCTGACAAGGCACACCTTTGCACAGGTCAAGGGCGTCCAACAAGTGATCTAGCGGTTTTCCGCATCCCGCCGACCCGGCGCAGATAGACGATTTGTCAGCACCAACGCCGTAAGGATTGCCATTCTCCTGATTTCGCAATTGGAAACAGGATTCAGTTAACTCCGCGATGAGTTCCAGGAAACCATTGAACCTCCACTACACCGCACGTCCGGGATCACCCATGATGTCATGCCTCAACCATTGGGCCGTACGGCCCGGTAGGCCCCGGGCGGTGTGCCGTAGCGGTCGCGGAAGACGCGGTTGAAGTGGAACGGGCTGGCGAAGCCGGAGGCGGCGGCGACGCGTTCCACGGACAGGTCGGTGCTCTCCAGCAGCCGGGCGGCGTGGTGGAGGCGTGCCTCGCGCAGTGCCCGCATGGGCGAGCGGCCCAGTTGCCGGGTGAAGAGGTGGGCGAACCGGGACGGTGACAGCGAGACCTGGACGGCGAGCGACCGGACCGTGTGCGGGGCCCCGGGGTCGGCCGCGATCAGCTCCTGGGCGCGCTGCACCCGGGGGTCGACGCCGGTCCCGGTCCGGGTCCCGGGCGCGGCGCCGACGGCGAGCAGGACGACCTCCTCCAGGGCGCACAGGGCGAGTTCGCGGGCGGTGGTGCCGTGCGCCACGGCGACGGCTGCCCGGTCGCCGGGCGAGGCGGTGTCGGGCGGGGTGCCGGTGCCGGTCCAGCGGGAGTCGGCGAGCATCCGGCAGAAGGCCGCCTCGATGCGGGCGTGCGGGCCGTCGGCGGCGGGGTGCGGGGGGATGACGGGGTCCGGGGAGACGACGGGGTGCGGGGAGACGACGTACATGCCGTCTCCCCTTCCGTGCGGCGCCAGCCAGGCGGTCCAGGACGGTCGGGCTCCGCAGTGCGCCCACCAGAACTCCCAGTGTGTGGCGCCCTGTTGGACGCCGTAGCGGTGCGGAGTGCCGGGGGCGAGCACCACCAGGTCCCCGGCGCCCGCCCCGGTCTCGGTCCGGCCCTGGCGCAGGGTGCCCCGGCCGCCGACCGTCCAGGTGAACAGCCAGCTGTCGGCGCCGCGCGGTCGTTGGACGGCGTAGCCCGGGAGTTCGTGGTAGTGGCCTACGACCACGAGGCCCGGTGGCGGGCCGGGGTCGCCGGATGCAGCGGTCTCGGGCAATCCGTCGGCGGTCACGGGCATCCTCCTGGCACGGGCTGCGGCCTAGCGTGACGAGTGGAACACATCCGATCGGGGAGTGGACAGATGACAGTCACGGACATCGGGACAGGGGTGCGGCAGTTCCAGGAGGACGGCTTCATGGTCGTCCGGGGGCTGTTCGCACGCGATGAGATCGACCGGCTGTGCGGGGAGTTCACGGCCCTGCACGCCGGGGGCCCGGTGCCGGGGCACTTCGAGCCGAGTGCGCCGAGTCAGTCGGCGGATCCGCTGCGGAGGTTTCCGCGCGTGATGCAGCCGCACGAGATCAACGACCTCGCGCTGCGGTTCCTGCTGGACGCCCGGTTGCGGGAGGTGCTGGAGACGCTGCTCGGGGAGGAAGTGCTGGCCGCGCAGAGCATGTTCTACTTCAAGCCGCCGGGGGCACGGGGGCAGGCGCTGCACCAGGACAACTTCTATCTGCGCGTCGAGCCGGGCACCTGTGTCGCGGCCTGGGTGGCCTGCGATGTGATCGACCGGGACAACGGAGGCCTCGAGGTCGTCCCGGGCACGCACCGGATGGACCTGTTCTGCCCGGAACTCGCGGACTCCGAGGTGTCGTTCGCGCGGGAGTACGTGGCCCCGCCTCCGGGGCTCGCCGCGGCCCCCGTCGACATGGCACCGGGGGATGTTCTGTTCTTCAACGGCAGCCTGGTGCACGGGTCGCAGCCCAACCGTACGGCCGACCGGTTCCGGCGGTCCTTCATCGGGCACTACGTGGGGGCGTCCACCGAGCGGATCGGGCAGTACTACCGGACGCTGTCGATGAGCGGGGCGCGGGTGCCGTTGCCGGAGAGCGAGGGGGCGGGTCCGTGCGGTACGGAGTTCGCACCGCACGGACCGCACTAGTTCAGCTGTGACCGACGATGGGGCGGGTGGTGTACGGCCCCTCCAGCTCCTCGATCTCCTTGTCGCTGAGCTCCAGTTCGACCGCTGCCACCGCGTCCTCGATGTGGTGTGCCTTGCCCGCGCCGACGATCGGGGCCGCCACGGTGTCCTGGGCCAGCAGCCAGGCCAGCGCCACCTGGGCGCGCGCAACGCCCCGGTCGCCGGCGATGCGGGTGACGGCCTCGACGATGGTGCGGTCGCCCTCCTGGTAGAGGCGGCTGCCGAAGTCGTCGGTGGAGCTGCGGTCGGTGACCGTGCCCCAGTCCCGGGTCAGGCGGCCACGGGCCAGCGGGCTCCACGGCAGGACGCTGACACCCTGGTCGGCGCAGAGCGGCAGCATCTCGCGCTCCTCCTCGCGGTAGAGGAGGTTGTAGTGGTTCTGCATGGACACGAACTTGGTCCAGCCGTGCCGCTCGGCCGTGTACTGCATCTTGGAGAACTGCCAGGCGTACATCGAACTGGCCCCGAGATAGCGCACCTTGCCCGCCTTCACCAGGTCGTGCAACGCCTCCATGGTCTCCTCGACCGGGGTGTGGGGGTCGAAGCGGTGGATCTGGTACAGGTCGACGTAGTCGGTGCCCAGGCGCCGCAGGCTGTGGTCGATCTCGGTCATGATCGCCTTGCGGGACAGTCCCGCGGCGTTCTGTCCGGACCGCGTCCGGCCGTGCACCTTGGTCGCGAGCACGATCTCGTCCCGGTTCGCGAAGTCCGCGAGGGCCTTGCCGACGATCTCCTCGCTGGTGCCGTCGGAGTAGATGTTCGCGGTGTCGAAGAAGTTGATCCCGGCGTCCAGTGCCTGCCGTATCAGTGGCCGCGACGCCTCCTCGTCGAGCGTCCACTCGTGCACGCCGCGGTCCGGCAGGCCGTAGGACATGCAACCCAGACAGATCCGCGAGACGTCCAGGCCCGTCGAACCGAGCTTCACGTACTGCATCGTTGCTGCTCCTGCCTTCGAGAGGGGTCCGAAGGGGAGCCTACGACTTCGCGCTTCAGCATCCTCCGGGCGCGACCAGATCCAGCGCCCGTTCCCACCCGAACTCCTCGCCCCCGGTGCCCTGATGGGGGTGCCCGAAGCGCACCCCCATCCCGCGCAGCCGGATCAGGCTGTCCTGGTAGGCGGGGTGGCCGGCGAGGTCGTCGGAGACACAGGGCAGGACGCCGATCGGGATGCCCCGGCCGGCCACCTCGCACAGCGTGCCCAGAGCGAGGGTGTCGGCGATGCCGGCCGCCCACTTGTTGATCGTGTTGAAGGTGGCCGGGGCGACCACGACCGCGGCCGGGTCCGGGAAGGGCCGCGGGTCCCCCGGGCGGCGCCAGGCGGAACGGATCGGGCGGCCGGTGGCCGCCTCGACGGCGGCCGCGTCGAAGAAGCCGTTCATGGCGGTGGGGGTGGCGATGACGCCGACCTGCCACTCCCGTTCCTGCGCGGCGGTGATCAGCTTGCCGACATCCGCCGCGATACCGGCGGCGCACACGACGACGTACAAGAAGGGCGGTATCTCGTCCTGATCGGTCACCCCGGAACCCTACTGAAGCGGGAAGGACAGTCCGCGCTCGCTCTCGGGGCGCGGTCCGCGGATCCGGCGCTCCTTCTCCTCGATTGGCACGTCGTTGATGCTCGCCTCCCGCCGGGTCATCAGCCCGTGCTCGTCGAACTCCCACAGCTCGTTGCCGTACGACCGCCACCACTGCCCTTCGGTGTTCTGGCATTCGTACTGGAAACGGACCGCGATGCGGTTGCCGTCGAACGCCCACAGGTCCTTGCGCAGCGCGTAGTCCCGCTCGCGCGCCCATTTCGCGGTGAGGAACTCGACGATCTCGGTGCGGCCGGTGACGAAGGTGCCGCGGTTGCGCCACACGGAGTCCTCCGAGTAGGCGAGCGCCACGCGCTGCGGATCGCGGGTGTTCCAGGCGTCCTCGGCGGCCTGCACCTTCTGGGCGGCACTCTCGCGGGTGAAGGGCGGCAGGGGCGGGCGGTCGGTCATGTCGTCCTCCGTGGCGAGGCGCCGGGCGGGCGGAGAACGGGCGTTCTCCAGGCGCCTGCTACCGTAGGAGAACGCTCGTTCTCACGTCAAGGAGTGGTCGTCCATGGACAGTTCGGTGGCCCGTGAGCGGGTACTGGACGCCGCCGAGGAGCTGTTCTACGGGCGCGGCATCCAGTCCGTCGGCATGGACGCCGTACGTGGCGCGTCCGGAGTCTCGCTCAAGCGGCTCTACCAGCTCTTCCCGGCGAAGGAACAGCTGGTGGAGGCCTATCTGGAGCGGCGGGACGGACGATGGCGGGGTCGGCTGGCCGCGTTCGTGGAACTCAGGTCGGCTCCGGAGGAACGGGTCCTGGCGGTCTTCGACTGGCTGGAGGAGTGGTTCGGCGAGGAGGGCTTCCGCGGGTGCGCGTGGATCAACTCCTACGGCGAACTGGGCGCGAGCTCGGACCGGGTGGCGGCCCAGGTCCGGGCGCACAAGAGAGCGTTCGGGGACTACCTCGCCTCCCTCGTGGCCGCAGCGGGGCGGCCCGCGGCGCTGGCCGGGCCGCTCTTCCTGCTCGCCGAGGGAGCCATGGTGACGGCGGGGATCACACACAGCACCCGCCCTGCGGCGGAGGCGCGAGAAGCGGCCCGGCTGCTGCTGGACTGCCGCTGAGCGGTCGAGATCGACTCCAGGGACTGCGAGGGCCTGCTGCGGGACACCCGGGTGATCGCCGTCATGGCGCGAGGTGGAGCCACGGCTCCAGCAGTTGTGGAGACCTTCCCGGCCGGCGCGCGGGGCGGTGATCCGGCCGGACTGCTGGACCTGGCACGCCCGGACCGACCCGGCCGCGCCGCCGCCCGGGGTACCGGTGGAGCTGCGGGGCCCCCGGACGGCGGCCACTGTTCGCGCTGACCATCAGACCCCGGGTGCGGCGGCACACCTCGTACGACCTGCACGCCAAGCCCGAGCGGTTGCGGTGGGACGCACGGGCCTCCTGACCGCGCCACCGCCCGGGGTACCGGTGGAGCCGCGGGGCCCCCGGACGGCGGCCACTGTTCGCGCTCACCGTCAGGCCCCGGGGCCTGCGGCACACCTCGTACGACCTGCACGCCAAGCCGGAGCGGTTGCGGTGGGACGCACGGGCCTCCTGACTGCACCGCCGCCCGGGGTACCGGTGGGGCTGCGGGGCCCCCGGACGGCGGCCACTGTTCGCGCTCACCGTCAGGCCCCGGGGGCCTGCGGCACACCTCGTACGACCTGCGCGCCGAGCCGGAGCGGATACGGGCGGGACTCGCGGCCCTCCCGGCCGGGTCAGCCGGCTGTCTGTGGCACGGTAATGGCGGCCACGGGGCAGGCGCGGGCGGCCTCCCGGACCATGGGGTCGCCGCCGCCGTCCTCCCTTCCGGGCAGGACCGTGCTGAAGCCGTCGTCGTCCTGGGTGAAGACGCCCGGGGCGGCCAACGCGCACTGGCCCGCCCCGATGCAGACGTCCTTGTCGATGTGGATGTTCGTGCCCATCGTCGGGACCCCTTACCAGGTCACGGGGAGTTCCAGCATCCCCTGAATGGTGTCGCCGGGTTTGAAGGGGATCTCCTCGGCGGGGGCGGCGAGGCGCAGGGTGGGCAGCCGGTCGAGGAGGGTGCGCAGGGCGATCTCCAGTTCGGCGCGGGCGAGGTTCTGGCCGAGGCACTGGTGGATGCCGAAGCCGAACGCGATGTGGTGCCGGGCGGGCCGGTGCCAGTCGAGGGTGTCCGGGTCGGCGTAGACGTCCTCGTCGCGGTTGACGACCGAGGTCGAGAAGACGACGCCCTCACCCGCGCGGATCGTCGTCCCGGCCACCTCGATGTCCTCCAGGGCCATCCGCAGCAGTCCGTCGGCGATCGACAGCATCCGCATGAGCTCATCGACCGCGTTCGGGATCAGCGCGGGGTCGGTGCGCAACTCCGCGAGCTGTTCGGGGTGTTGGAGGAGGGTGAAGGTGCCGAGCGAGATCATGTTGGCGGTCGTCTCGTGACCGGCTACCAGGAGGATGATCACCAGCGCGATCAGTTCCTCACGGTTCAGCTCCCCGTCCCGCAGTTGCCGGTGGACGAGTTCGTCGAGCACGCCGTCGCCGGGTTCCGGCTGTTTCTGTTTACGGGTGATCAGTTCGTCGACGTACTCCTCGAGTTGGTCGCGGGCGTCCATGACGTCGTCGGCCGTGGGGCCGCGCAGCAGGCGCCGGGACTGTCCTTCGAAGAAGTCGTGGTCGGTGTAGGGAACGCCGAGCAGGGCGCAGATCACGGTCGAGGGGACGGGCAGCGCGAAGGCGCTCACCAGTTCGGCGGGCGGCCCCTGGGCGATCATCGCGTCGATGCGTTCGTCGACGATCTCCTGGATGCGGGGGCGGAGTTCGGTGGCCCGGCGGAGCGTGAAAGCGGGGACCATCATGCGTCGCTGGACGCGGTGTTCGGGGTCGTCGACGCCCAGTAGCGCGGTCCTCCGGTTCTTGACCGCCGCGAAGCGGGCCGAGGGCGCGGGGAAACCGTCGCGGGTGCGGTCGGTGGACAACCGGGGGTCGGCGAGCAGGGCGCGGGCGGTGCCGTGTCCGGTGACCAGCCAGGCCGGACGGCCGTCGAAGAGGGTGATCCGGGACAGCGGGCGGGCGGCGCGCAGCGGGTCGTAGGCGGTGGGCGGGTGGTAGGGGCAGGTCCGGTCCTGGGGGAAGGCGACGGGTTCCGTTTCCGTCATGGAAGACCTCGCAGACGAAGGGTGCGTCGTGCAGATCTTCATTAGATGCCCCGGGCATCTATAGGGCGACGAGAAGTTCGGCCAGATCGGTGGCGGCGGCGATCTGGCCGGAGATCGTCGCCGTGGGGCGAGGAGGCGGAGGGCTGTGTTGGCGGCGGGGCGGCCGTGGCGTGGAACTCGGCTGCCGCGGTTCGCCTGCCGACCTCGCTATCCGGCCACGCCGAGCTCGGAGGGTCCACGTCCCGGTGGCCGTGAAACGCGGTCCGCCTCTCACGCGCAGGGGTCGATGGCCCGACGGGGAGTGCCGGTCGGGTCTCCCGGGGAACCCGGTGGGGATGATTCCCGTTCAGGGCGGTGTTGAGGTCACGTGCGGGAACCCCGAAGCACACAGCGAGGAGACAAAGACCATGCCTCTTGAGGGCGAGTACGAGCCCAGCCCGACCCAGTGGGTGCGCGAGCAGGTGGAGCTGTACGAGAGCTCCGGCGGCACCGAGGGCAACACGCTCATGGACACGGGGATGCCGGTCATCATCCTGACGACCCGTGGCGCGAAGAGCGGCAGCATCCGCAAGACGCCGCTGATGCGGGTCGAGCACGAGGGGCGTTACGCGGTGGTCGCCTCGCTGGGCGGCGCGCCCAAGCACCCGGTCTGGTACCACAACGTCAAGGCCGACCCGCATGTCGAGCTCCAGGACGGCGCGGTCAAGCGGGACTTCGTCGCCCGTGAGATCACCGGCGCGGAGAAGGACGAGTGGTGGAAGCGGGCCGTCGCGGCGTACCCGCCGTACGTCGACTACCAGAAGAAGACGGACCGGGTGATTCCCGTCTTCGTTCTGGAGCCCGTCGACGGGGACTGACCCCCCTCGAAGAAATCTTCAGCCACTTCGCATGATCCGGCTCCGGCCGGGCACCCGTGCGTCAGGCCCCGCCGCGTTCCCCCGTCGCGGCGGGGCTTTCTCGTGCCTCCTCGGCCGGCCGGTCGGTCACGTCGAGGAAGATCTGGTCCGCCTCGGCCACGGTCCGGGAGACGGACCGCTTGATGCGTACGGCGACCTCCTCGACTCGCTCGCTGTCCAGGCCCGGCACCAGGTCGACCCGGGCGGCCACCAGGACCGAGTCCAGCCCCATCTTCATGGTGAACAGCGCCTCCACGCTGTCGATCTCGGGCTGCGCGTCCAGTACGGCCCGGATGCGAGCACTGGACTCCGGATCGGCCGCCTCACCGATGAGCTGCCCCTTGGCCTCGCGGCCCAGCCGGTAGGCCACGTAGACGAGCAGCACGCCGATGGCCAGTGAGGCGGACGCCTCCCACACCACCTGCCCGGTGACCATGTGCAGCGCCATGCCGATCATGGCCAGCGTCACCCCGAGCACCGCCGTGCCGTCCTCGGCGACGACCGTGCGCAGCGCCGGGTCGCGCATGCCCTTCGCGGCCCCACCCTGCTTGTGCACCTGGTGCAGCGCCCGCAGCAGCGAAACTCCCTCGGCGAGGAGGGCCACACCCAGCACGATCAGGCCGGCCACATAGCCGCTGAGTGTCTCCTCGGCTCCGTTGCGCAGCGCCTCCACGCCCTGGAAGAAGGAGAAGCAGCCGCCCATCACGAAGATCCCGACCGCCGCGATCAGCGACCAGAAGAACCGCTCCTTGCCGTAGCCGAAGGGATGGCGCCGGTCGGCAGGGCGGCGGCTGCGGCGCAGCGCGGCCAGCAGGAAGACCTCGTTGAGGCTGTCCGCGACGGAGTGCGCCGCCTCCGACAGCAGCGCGGGCGAGCCCGCGAAAAGCCCGCCCACTGCCTTGGCCACGGCGATCACCAGATTCGCCGCGAGTGCCACCAGCACGGTGACGCGTGTCTTCCGGTCCGCTTTGTCGTTCGTCGTTGTCCCGCTCACCCACGGCGATTGCCCGCCTACCGGGCACTCACACCGTGCCGATTCCGGAAAACGGGGAACGCGTCCAGGACAGGCGTCAGACAGGAGGAAGCATGGGCAGCGCCGACGACGGCAACAGCGCGTACGGCCACAAGGCGTTCAAGCGGTCCAAGAGCCACTTCGCGGACCGGGTCACCGCCGACGGCCGGGACGGCTGGCCGGTGGAGGCCGGCCGCTACCGCCTGGTGGTCAGCCGCGCGTGCCCCTGGGCGAGCCGGGCGGTGATCTCGCGACGGCTGCTCGGGCTCGAGGACGCGCTCTCGATGGCGATCGCCGACCCGATCCAGGACGACCGCAGCTGGCGTTTCACCCTGGACCCGGAGGGCCGCGACCCGGTGCTCGGCATCCGCTACCTCAGCGAGGCCTACGACAAGCGGGAGCGCGACTATCCCGGCGGGGTGAGCGTGCCCGCGCTCGTGGACATTCCCAGCGGAAAGCTCGTCACCAACGACTACCAGCAGCTCACCCTGGACCTGGCCACCGAGTGGACGGCCCTGCACCGGGAGGGAGCGCCCGATCTGTACCCGCGGGCGCTGCGCGACGAGATCGACACGGTGATGGAGGACATCTACGAGGACGTCAACAACGGTGTGTACCGGGCGGGTTTCGCCGCCGGCCAGGAGGAGTACGAGGAGGCGTGCGCGGGCGTGTTCCGGCGGCTCGACCTGCTGACACCGCGGCTGGCACGGCAGCGGTATCTGGTCGGGGACACCATCACCGAGGCGGACATCCGCCTGTTCACCACACTGGTGCGTTTCGACGCCGTCTACCACGGTCACTTCAAGTGCAACCGCTGGAAGCTGGCGGAGAACGAGGTGCTGTGGGCGTACGTCCGCGACCTCTACCAGACGCCGGGCTTCGGTGACACCGTCGACTTCGACCACATCAAGCGGCACTACTACCAGGTGCACACCGGTATCAACCCGACCGGCATCGTGCCGCTCGGGCCGGACCTGGCCGGCTGGCTGACGCCGCATCACCGTGAGGAGCTCGGCGGCCGTCCGTTCGGCGACGGGACCCCGCCGGGCCCGGTGCCGACGGCCGAGGCGGTCCCGGCGCACCACCGACCCACCACTGAGCAAGGAGATTGACGTGGCAAAGAAGAAGAAGCTGCCCCTCGCCTACAAGCCCCTCGGCTTCGTACTCGGCTGGACGAGCGGAACGCTGGCGGGACTGGCCTTCCAGAAGACCTGGAAGGCCATCCGCCACGAGGACAACGCGCCCGACGCCCTGGACCGTGACCGCGGCTGGGGAGAGATCCTGCTGGCTGCGGCGGTCCAGGGCGCCATCTTCGCCGTGGTTCGCAGCGCGGTGGACCGCGCGGGCGCCACAGCCATCGAACGCTCCACCGGAGTCTGGCCGGCCGACGACAACGGCGGCCGCGACTGACTCAGCCCTGCTTGGGCGCGGTCGGGGTGACCATGCGCACGGTGAAGGAGTGTCCGGCGGGGTCGGCGTAGCCGCGTTCCTCGAACGGCCCCGCCACGTCCTTCGTCTCCAGCGGACGCCCGCCGAGCTCCACCACCTTGCGTTCGACCGCGTCCAGGTCCTCCACCACGAAGTCGATGTGGGCCTGGAGGGAGTTCTCGGGGCGGGGCCAGCTCGGCGGTGTGGCGTTCACGTCACGGCGGAACGCCAGCCGGAAGCCGTCGGCTCCCCTGATTTCCACGCGGTTCGCCGTCGCGTCGGTCTGCTCGGCCGCCAGCAGCTCCATGTAGAACACGGCGAGCTTCTCGGGCTCGGCACAGTCGAGCACGACGACCCCCGCTTTCACCAGTGCCATGTCTCCTCCGAAGGGTATGGCCACGGGGTGTTGGCGCCCCGCGGCCCGTACCTTGCGGATATCCCGGCACGGCCGATTCAGTCAGCGACCAGCCACTGTCCGTCCCGCATCAGCTCACGCCCGGTGAGCTCGTTCTCCTCCCGCCAGGCCTGCACCCGCCGCGGGCGGACGCGGAAGTACAGGTAGGGCGTGGTGAGCCGGCGGGGGTCGAAGCCGGTCCGCTCGGCGAACCGGTCCCCCTCCTCCTGGCTCAACTCGGCCTGGGTGATGGTCTCGACGCTCCCTTCGATCATCGCGACGTCCCGGGTGGGCCCGAGGCCGAGGCGCACTCTGCCGGTCGCCTTGAGGTTCCGTCCGGTGGGGCTGGTGGCCGGGGTGGCGAGGAGGAGGGTGGAGCCGTCCCAGAGGAACGAGAGCGGGACGAGGTACGGCACGCCCGAGGCGTCGTCCGGGGCCGTGGCGACCCAGACGTCCTGATCGTGCTCCAGTCGGTGCAGGGTGTCCTGCTTGCGCTGCTTGGCGGGGCGTGGCGACTGCTCGGCCATCGGTGTGCGTCCTCCTGCTGGCTGCTGGATCATCAACTGACGGTGTCAGTCTGGCCGTTCGGACCGGTTTCCACCTCCGCCTTTCGGCTTGGGACGTGCCGCAGCGTCACGCTGTGGGCCCCGAATCCCTGGCGCTCGTAGAAGCGGATCGCCTCGGCGTTGGCCGCGTAGGCGGCGACCTCCGCCTGCTCGGCGCCCTGCGCCCCGGCCCAGCCCAGCCCAGGAACTCCTCCACCAGGCGGGCACCGACCCGCGCGTGGCCGACTTCACGACGAGCCGTGCCGGGTCGGTCAGGGCCGCGGTGAACGAGGCGGCTCCGTGCTCGCCAAGGCGACTTCCTGGACAGATGTCCAGCTATAGTGGGCACCTGTCCAAGAAGTGAGGAAAGCTGATGGAGATCCTGGCGAACGTGCTGGTCGGCCTGGTGGCGGCGCTGCATGTGTACATCCTGGTGATGGAGATGTTCCTGTGGCAGAAGAAGCCGGGGATGTCCTTTCACGGGTTCGACCGGGAGATGGCCCGGGCCACCGCCCCGTTGGCCGCCAACCAGGGGCTCTACAACGGGTTCCTCGCGGCGGGGCTGGTGTGGGGGCTCGTCGCCGGGGATCCGACCGGGTTCCGGGCGCAGGTGTTCTTCCTCGCGTGCGTGGTCGTCGCCGGGGTGTACGGCGCCGTCACCGCCAACGTCCGGATCCTCGCCGCCCAGGCGTTGCCCGGCGCGATCGCCCTGACCGCCGTCCTCGTGGCGCAGTGACCCGCCCCGCACCCGAGGACCCGCGGGCGGCCCGCACCCGGGCACGGCTGCGGGAGGCGCTGCTCGCGGAGTGCGCCGAGCGGCCACTGGAGGAGGTCGGCGTGGCCGCGCTGGTCCGGCGGGCCGGAGTCGGCCGGGCCACCTTCTACGTGCACTACGACGGCCTGGAAGCGCTCGCCGTCGACGCCTGCGCGGATGTCGTACGGGATGCCGTGGAGGCGCTGCACGCCTGGCGCGGGCGGCCCGACCCGGTGCACGCGCCGCCCGCGCTCGGGGAGTTCTTCGCCTCGCTCGCCCCGCACGCCGCCCTGTACCGGTCCCTGCTCACACCGGGCGGCGGCGGACCGCTCGGCAGGGTCCTGCACCGGGATCTGAGGGCCTACAGCCTGCGGGAGCGCGAGCTCGCGGGGGCCGCCGACGCCCCGCTGGTCGCCTCCGCGGTCGCGGCCACCTTCGCCGGTGTCCTCGCCGACTGGCTGCACGGCCTGCTCGACGCCACCGCCGCCGAAATCGCCGACCAGGTGTGGCAGTTGCTGGTCGCCCTGCACGCCAGCCGGTGAACTCGCCTCACTTGCAGGCCACGCGCTCCTTGAGCAGGGGCCAGGCCTCGACGCCGTCGGGTGTGCGGACGTACGCCGTTCCGCGGTCGCCGGTCAGCCACAACTCCCGCTCCTCGTAGCGGTATCCGGTGTCGTGGGCGTTCACCGGCAGGGTGACCGAGCCGTCGTAGGCCGCGGTGAGCATGCCCGGTTCGAGCAGGCCCTGCGGATCACGGCCGTACGTCCGCCCGCCGAGATCGAGGAAGTGCACCGTCCGCCAGCCGCAGTGCTCGTCCCCCGCACCGCTGCTCACCTCGGTGGTCGGCACCCGCCGGCCCGCGCGGTCGGTCCAGATCTCGTAGCCGTGGGAGGCGGTCCAACCGGCCGGGAGTTCGGACGGGTCGCAGGACGCGCTGGTCTCCGGGCCCCAACCGGGCCTGTCCTCCTGGTCCTTGGCGACCACGACCGCCACCTTGGTCCGGCCGTCGACGTCGTAGGAGTACAGCACGCGGCCCGCCGCCCGGCGCTCGACGCGATAGCCGGATCGGGGGTCGCCCGGGTCGAACAGGTCGAAGTACAGCTTCAGCCCCTCCTCCGGACTGTCCCCGCCGTCGTCCCTGCTCCAGCCGTCGGGGCCGTTGCCGTTGTAGATGTCCCCAGCACACTCCAGCGCCCGGCCCGCGGCCCCGGAGGCGATCCGCAACGCCTGCTGTGTGCGCTCGTCGAGTTCCTTCGTGGGGAGGTCCATCGGCCCGTCGTAGGGCGTAGCCGGTGCGGTGCCCTCGACCACCACGCCCTCCCCGGACTCGCACCCCACGACCGTCATGGCCACGGCAGCCAGCACCGCCCACAGCCCTCTGCGCATTCCAGCCCCCCGCACTCCGCCCGCCTTCATGATCCTTCGACGCCGCGGGGCCCCGGAACGTTCAGCGCGCCGCCGTCTGGAACGTGCGCCGGTACACCTGCGGTGACACCCCGATCGCCGCGTGCAGGTGCTGGCGCAGGGACGCGCCCGTGGCGAAGCCGACGCGACCGGCGATCTGGTCGACGGACAGATCGCTGGACTCCAGGAGGTGCCGGGCCCGGGCGACGCGCTGCTGGATGAGCCAGCGGCCGGGGCTCATGCCCACCTCGTCGTTGAAGCGGCGGGCGAAGGTGCGCAGGCTCATCCGGGCGTGGGCGGCCAGGTCGCCCAGGGTCAGGGGCTCGTCGAGGCGTTCCAGCGCCCAGGCGCGGGTCCCGGCCGTGCTCGCGGCGCCCTGTTCCGGTACCGGCTGCTCGATGTACTGGGCCTGGCCGCCGTCCCGGAACGGTGGGACCACACAGCGGCGGGCCACGGTGTTGGCGAGTTCGCTGCCGTGGTCCTTGCGGACGAGGTGCAGACAGACGTCCACACCGGAGGCGGCCCCGGCCGAGGTGAGAATGCGGCCGTCGTCGACGAAGAGCACGTCGGGGTCGAGGTCGACGTGCGGGTACATGCGCCGGAACAGGTCCGCGAGCTGCCAGTGGGTCGTCGCCCGGCGGCCTTCCAGGAGACCGGCCGCGGCGAGGACGAAGGCGCCGGTGCAGATGGAGACGATCCGGGTGTCCGAGCGGACGTACGCGAGGGCCTCACGCACCTCCTCCGGGAGCTCGGCGGGCATCCGCTCCTGCGAAACGGGGGTGATCACCACGGTGTCGGCGGTGGCCAGGATCTCGGGCCCGTGCTCGACACCGATGGTGAAGTCGGCGTTGCTGCGCACCGGTTGGCCGTCGACACTGCAGGTCAGCACCTCGTACCGGCCGTCGGCGGCGCCGAGGATCCGGCTGGGGATGCCCAGCTCGAAGGGGTACACGCCGTCCAGGGCCAGCACCACGACCCGCTCGGTCCGCTCCACATGTCGCATGGCACGATCCTATCGAAGCTTGGCAATCGTGCCATTTCCCGGACGGGCGTGGCCGGGCAGGCTGGACGACCATGAGCACTGTGAACACCATGCGAGCCATCAGCCAGGACATCCTCGGCGGTCCCGAGGTCCTCAAGGAGATCGAGGTCGAACGCCCCGAGCCGCGGCCCAACCAGGTACTGGTCCGGGTGCGGGCGGCCGGTCTGAACCCGACCGACTGGAAGCATCGCGCCACCGGCGGTTTCCTCGGCGAGCCGCCGTTCGTCCTCGGCTGGGACGTCTCCGGCGTCGTCGAGGCGGTCGGCATCGGCGTCGCCACCTTCAAGCCCGGCGACGAGGTGTTCGGCATGCTGCCGTACCCGTGGGGCCACGGTTCGCACGCCGAGTACGTGATCGCGCCGGTGCGGGCCCTCACACACAAGCCGGCGTCGATCGACCACACCCAGGCGGGCGCGCTGCCCCTCGTGTCGCTGACCGCGTGGCAGGCGCTGGTCGAGAACGCCGAACTGCGGCCCGGGCAGCGGGTGTTGATCCACGCGGCAGCCGGCGGCGTGGGCCATGTGGCCGTGCAGATCGCCAAGGCGCGGGGAGCGTACGTGATCGGTACGGCGAGCGCGGGCAAGCACGACTTCCTGCGCGAACTGGGCGCGGACGAGGTGATCGACTACCGGGAGACGGACTTCGCCGAGGCGGTGAAGGACGTCGACGTCGTACTGGACACGCTGGGCGGCGAGACGTCCGTGCGTTCGCTGCGGGTGCTGCGGCCGGGCGGGGTCGTGGTGTCGATCCTGCCGGTCGGCTCGGACGAGTTCACCGAGGAGGCTGAGCGGCTCGGCGTCAGGGCCGTGCGGATGCTCGTCGACGCGGACCGCGCCGGGATGAACGCGATCGTGGACCTGGTGGAGAAGGGCGAGCTGCGGGCCACGATCGCGGGGACGTTCGCGTTGGCCGATGCCGCCGAGGCCCACAGGCTCGGCGACACCGGCCGTACCACCGGGAAGCTCGTCCTGGTGGTCGACTGACCTCTCAGAACGTCAGCACGGTCAGAACGTCAGCACGGGCTTGATCGCCTTGCCCGCGCGCATGTCCCGTACCGCCTGGTCGATGTCCGCGAACGGATAGGCGCTGATCAGGCGGTGCAGCGGGAGCCGTCCCTCCTTCACCAGGCGGACCAGGGCGGGGATGAAGCTCTGCGTCTCGGCGTCGCCGAGGGTGAGGCCGACGACCCGCTTGCCGCCGAGCAGCCCGTTGACGTCCAGGGAGACCTCGGTGCCGAACGGCGGGGCGCCGACGACGACCAGCGTGCCGCGCGCGCCGAGAGCGTCGACGCCCTGGCGCAGGACGGTCACGTTGCCCGTGGTCTCCACGATGCCGTCCGCGCCCTGCCCGCCGGTGATCGCGGCGAGCGCCTCGCCGAGGTCCTCCTCGCCGGCGTCGACGGTGTGGGTGGCGCCCAACTCCTTTGCCAGGGCGAGTCGTTCGCCGAACCGGTCGACGGCGACGATCGTCGTGGCGGGGGTGAGAGCGGCGGCCATGACCGCGGACAGGCCCACCGCTCCGGCGCCGAGCACGACGATCGTGGCACCGGTGACCGGCTTCAGTACGTTCCACACGGCGCCGACGCCGGTCTGGACACCACAGCCGAGCGGGGCGATGGACTCCAGCGGCACGTCAGGGTCGACCTTGACGAGGCTGCGTTCGTCGACCAGGGCGCGCTCGGCGAACGAGGACTGGCCGAAGAAGTGTCCGCCGAGCGGCTCACCGTCGCGGCTGATGGTGCTGGTGCCGTCGGCCCGGCGGCCGCCGAGGAGGTTCAGCGGCAGCCAGGTGGCGCAGTAGGCGGGGTGGCCGCCGTCGCAGTTGCGGCAGTCGCCGCAGGACGTGAACGACAGCACGACATGGTCGCCGGGAGATACTCCGGTGACGGCCGAGCCGACCGCCTCGACGACTCCTGCGCCCTCGTGCCCGAGGACGCCGGGCAGCGGGAAGGGCAGTCCGCCGCTCGCCACGCCGAGGTCGGTGTGGCACAGGCCGGTGGCGACCATGCGGACGAGGGCCTCATGAGGGGCGGGCTCGTCGAGGGTGACGTCGGAGAGGGTGAAGGGTGCGCCGCCGGACTCGACGACCGCGGCACGGGTGGTGAGGGACATCGCGGGAACTCCTTGGTAGTGCTCAGTCGAGCGAGACGACGACGGACTTGACCCTGGTGTAGGCGTCGAGCGCCTCGGGGCCGTACTCGCGGCCGTAGCCGGAGTCCTTGACCCCGCCGAAGGGCACCGCGGGATCGAGCATCGCCCAGTCGTTGACCCAGACGATGCCCGCCTGGAGGCGGTCGGCGACCCGGTGCGCGCGGGCCAGGTTGGTCGTCTGGACGCCCGAAGCCAGGCCGTACGGCGTGGAGTTGGCGAGGGCGACGGCCTCGTCCTCGGTGTCGAAGGGCTGCACGGTCAGGACCGGTCCGAAGATCTCCTCCTGCACGACCCGGGAGTCGTTGGAGAGGTCGGCGATCACGGTGGGCTTGTAGTAGAAGCCGTCGTCCAGGTCGAGGCGTTCACCACCGCAGACGATCCGGCCGCCCTCCTTGCGGGCCAGGTCGACGTACTCCTCGACCTTCTTCAGGTGCTTCTCCCCCGCCATCGGACCCACGACGGTGCCGGGGTCGCGCGGGTCGCCGACCGGCACGCCGGGCACGGCGTCGGCGAGGATGCCGAGCAGGGTGCTGTGGACCGAGCGGGCCACGAGCAGGCGCGGGCCGCCCATGCAGAACTGGCCGGTGTTGAAGACGAACGCCTTGATGATCGCGCCGACCGCTTTCTCCAGGTCGGCGTCCTCGAAAACGATGTTGGCCGCGTTGCCGCCGAGTTCCATGGTGACGGGCTTGAGCGCCTCGCCCGCGGTGGCCGCCACGTGTCGGCCGATCGCGGTGGAGCCGGTGAAGGCGACCTTGTCGACCCCGCGGTGGCGCAGCAGGGCCTCGCCGGCCACCGGCCCGGCGCCGGTGACCACGTTGACGACACCGTCCGGGACACCGGCCCGCTGGAACAGTCCGGCCATGTAGAGGGCGCTGAGCGGGGTCTCGTCGGCCGGTTTGTGCACGACCGTGTTGCCGGCGGCGAGCGCGGGGCCGATCTTGGAACCGGCGAGGATCAGCGGGAAGTTGAACGGGGTGATCGCGGCGACCACGCCGAGCGGCTCGCGCTTGGTGTACGCGAGGGCGTTCATGGGCGTGTTGCGGACGGAGCCGTCCAGGGAGTGGGCGAGGGCCGCGAAGTGTTCGTAGTCGTTGGCCGCGTTGGTCACGTCCACCGCGTGGCAGAGCGAGATCGGCTTGCCGACGTCCAGGCTCTCCAGCTGGGCGAGTTCGTCGGCGTTCTCGCGGATCAGCTCGGCGACCCGGTGCAGGATCCGGCCCCGCTCGCGACCGCTGAGGCCGGACCAGGCGCCGTCGTCGAAGGCCTCCCGGGCGGCGCGGACGGCCGCGTCCACGTCGGCGGCGCCGGCCTCCGCGACGGTGGTGACGACCGCGCCCCGGGACGGGTCGACCACCTCGGTGCGCGCACCGTCGGCGGCCTCACGCCACTGGCCGCCCACAAACAGGCGTCCGGGTTCGATCTCGATGGGGGACATCGCGGCTCCTCAGCTTCGTCGCCAAGATTTCAACAAACAGGATTCCTGTTGGTTCGCAGTCTCTTTACAGACAGGTTTCCTGTCAATGGTCTAGCCTGAACCCATGCTCGACACACAGCTGACCAAGGCGCCCCCGTCACTCCTCTACATGGTGAAACAGGTGGAGCTCGTCGTCCGTTCCCATCTGGACGACCTGGTCAGGCCCTCCGGGATCACCGCCCTTCAGTACACGGCCCTCACGGTGCTGGAGCGGCACGACGGACTGTCGGCGGCGCAACTGGCCCGGGACTCCTTCGTCACCGCCCAGTCGATCGCCGATCTGGTGCGCTCCCTGGAGACCCGCGGACTGGTGCGCCGGGAGCGCAATCCGAAGAACCGCCGCGAACTGCTGATCCTGCTGACCGAGGAGGGGCGCGCGTTGCTCGCCCAGCACGAGGGTCCCGTGCGGGAGCTGGAGGAGCGGATGGTGCGGGACCTCACCGCGCACCAGACCGAGCAGTTCCGTCAAGCGCTGACCAGGGCCTGGCACGCCCTGTCGTGAGCCGGGCGCGAGCCCCGCGTGAACCCGGTGCGAACCGACGGTCGCAATTCGAAGACATATGTCAATCGAACATGCTCAAATTCGCTCCACCGAGGGTAACTTGCAGTGCGGGGAACGGATTCGCGCGCCCCCGGGCACGGTCGGTTGGAGGCGATGTCGTCGTGCAGCAGGAACCCGCACCGCCGTCCCGGCATCTGCGCGTCCACCAGGACCGCGGTCACACCGTGCTGGAGTTCCGCGGGGAGATCGACATCGCCGCGACCGTGGAGCTCCTCCCCCACCTGGACCGGGTCACGGGGCAACCCGACGCGCGGCTCGTCATCGACCTCAGTGGCGTGGAGTTCTTCGACTGCTCCGGGCTGCGGCTGCTGTACCGGGCCCGCGCGCGCGTGCTCGACAACCACGGCAGCCTGCTCCTGGTCTGCACGCACCCGCTCACGCTGCGGATCATCAAGGTGACCGGTCTGGCCCGGCTGCTGCCCCCGCTGCCGTCGCTGGACGCGGCCCTGGGCCAGCCCGAGACGACGTCCGAGACGTTATGACCGTCCGCTACGCAATGACCGTCGGTCACTCACTGCGGGGCGAGTCGAACAGGGCGCTGACGGACTCACCGTTGTGAATGCGCCGTACGGCCTCGGCGAGCGCCGGGGCGATGGACAGGATCCGCAGCTTGTCGGTGCGTTCCTCGACGGGGACCGGCACGGTGTTGGTGCACACGATCTCCAGTACGTCGGGCTGCTCGCCGATCCTCTTGAGGGCACCGTCGGCGAAGAGCCCGTGCGTGCACGCGACCCGGATGGAACGCGGGCCCAGCTCGCGCAGCCTGTCGAGCAGTTCCAGGACCGTGCTGCCCTTGGCGATCTCGTCGTCCAGCACGATGACGTCCCGTCCGGCGACCTCGCCGATGACGTCGCTGATGCTGACCCGGTCGTCGGCGAACCGCTGCTTGGCGCCCGCGGCCACCTGCGCGCCGATGAGCCGGGCGAAGGCGGCCGCCTCCTTGGCGTTGCCGAGGTCCGGGGAGACCACGGTGGTGCGGGTCAGGTCGTACTGCCGGAAGTGCGCGGCCAGCTCCCGCAGGGCGTGCAGATGGTCGACGGGCACCGAGAAGAAGCCGTGCACCTGCGGGGAGTGCAGGGTCATGGCGAGAACCCGGCTCGCGCCGGCCGACACCATCAGATCGGCGACGAGACGTCCGCCCAGTGAGATGCGGGGCGCGTCCTTCTTGTCGGAGCGGGCGTAGGAGTAGTGCGGCATGACCACGGTGATCCGGCGCGCGGAGGCACCACGGGCCGCGTCGCACATCAGCAGCAGCTCCACCAGGTGCTCCTGGACCGGCCTGACCAGCGGCTGGACGAGGAAGACGTCCCGCTCCCGGCAATTGGCCTGAAGCTGCACCTCCAGGCAGTCGTTGGCGAACCGGCTGACCCGGGTGGGACTGAGCGGTACCCCCAGATGCGCGCAGACCTCCGCCGCCAGCTCGGGGTGGGCGCTACCGCTGAACACGGCGATGTCTCGCACGGACCTGCTCCTATGATGATCATCTCGGGTTGCCCGGCTCATGCTACTGGCCCGCCCGCCGACCGCCCGGCCGGCGAAATTCGGTTGCGGTGCCCCGGCCGGCGGGCGCCATCATGGCCAGGTCCGAGTTCCCTCAATGTCAGGATCCCTCGCATGCGCCGACTCCTCGAATCGACCCAGCGCCCCCTTCGGCCCACGGTTCTCGAGGACTCGACCGCGTATGCACACCCTGAACATCGGAATTCTGGCCCACGTCGACGCCGGTAAGACCAGCCTCACCGAGCGGCTGCTGTTCGAGCACGGCGCGATCGACCGGCTGGGCAGCGTCGACACCGGTGACACCCGCACCGACGACGGTGCGATCGAGCGGCAGCGCGGCATCACCATCCGCTCCGCGGTCGCCTCGTTCACCGTCGGTGACACCCGGATCAACCTCATCGACACCCCGGGGCACTCGGACTTCATCGCGGAGGTCGAGCGCGCCCTGGAGGTCCTCGACGGGGCGGTCCTGCTGCTGTCCGCCGTGGAGGGCGTACAGGCACAGACCCGGGTGCTGATGCGGACCCTGCGCAGGCTACGACTGCCCACGCTGATCTTCGTCAACAAGATCGACCGGCCCGGTGCCCGCGACGAGGGCCTGCTGGCCGACATCCGGCGCAGGCTGACGCCGTACGTCGCCCCGCTCACCGAGGCGACGGGCATCGGCACATCCGCCGCCGGCGTGACCGCCCTGCCCGGGGACAGCCGGCTGGCCGAGGCCCTCGCCGAGGTCGACCCGGACATCCTGGCGGCGGTCGTGGACGGCCCCGCGCCCACCCCGGACGACCTGCGCGGGACCCTCGCCGCCCGCACCGCCGACGGCTCCTTCCACCCGGTGTTCTTCGGTTCCGCCCTCGGCGGCCAGGGCGTGCGCGACCTGGTCGAGGGCGTGATCCGGCTGATCCCGGCCGGCCCTGCGACACGAGACGGCGAACCGCGCGGCACGGTGTTCGCCGTGCGCCCCGGACCCGGCGGTGAGCGCACCGCGTATCTGCGGCTGTACGACGGCGAGGTGACGGAGCGTCAGCGGCTGACGTTCCTCAGGCGCGAGCCCGACGGCGCGACCAGCCGGGTCTCCGGGCGGGTGACGCACCTGAGCGGACCCCTCACCGCCGGGACCATCGCGGCGCTGACCTTCTCCGCCCGCCTCCGCGTGGGCGACCGCCTCGGTGAACTCACCGACCGCGCGCCGCAGTTCGCTCCCCCGACCCTGGAGACCCTGGTCACCGCCCGCCACCCCGGTCAGGCGGTCCGGCTGCGCTCGGCCCTGCTGGACCTCGCCGACCAGGACCCCCTGATCCACGTGCGCCCCGCGGCCGCGGGCGCCACCTCGCTGCTCCTGTACGGCGAGGTGCAGATGGAGGTGCTCGCGGCGACTCTCGCCCAGGACTTCGGTGTCGAGGCGGACTTCGAGCCGGGCCGGGTCCGGTACCTGGAGCGGCCGCGCGGTACCGGGGAAGCGTGCGAGGAGTGTCCCTGGCATCTGGGGACCCGTTACTGGGCGACGATCGGACTGCGGGTCGAGCCGGGTGAGCGCGGCTCCGGTGGGGTCTTCGCGTACGAGACCGAACTCGGCGCGCTCCCCCGGGCGTTCCACCAGGCCATCGAGGAGACCGTCCACGCGAGCATGCGGACCGGTCTGAGCGGCGCGCCGGTGACGGACTACCGGGTCACCCTCGTCCGCTCCGGATTCGTCGGGCCCCTCAGCACCGCCGCCGACTTCCGCGGGCTCACGCCGATCGTGCTGCGCCGCGCCCTGGAGCGGGCGGGAACCCGGCTGTTCGAGCCGTACCACGCGTTCGAGGCGGAGGTGCCGCTGGACGCACTGGCTGCGGTCACCGGGCAACTCGCCGCCTGCGGAGCCGAGTTCACGGGCACCACGGGTGGGGCCACAGCATGGGTGATCGCCGGTGGGCTCCCGGCGCGGCGGGTGCGCGAGATCGAGCTGCGGCTGCCCGGTCTCACCCACGGTGAGGGAGTGTGGTGGTCCAGGCCCGCGGGCGACCGTGAACTCAAGCCTCACCAGTAGCACTCACCACGACACCGGCAACCGGCGCGGTCCCCGTGTCATCTGTCCCTCCCGCCAGTCGATCGTCTCCGGCGTGAACTCGGCGCGCAGCCCCGGGAACCGGACCGCGAGCCGGTGCAGGGCCAGCCCCAGCTCCAGGCGGGCCAGCCACGCGCCCAGACAGTGGTGGGGACCGGCACCGAACACCACGCTCGGTGTCGTCAGCGGGGCGAACGGGTCGGTCTCCTCGGGCCGCGGAAAGACGTCCGGGTCCCGGTTCGCCGCGTTGGTCTGCACGGCGACCACGGCCCCCGCCGGGATCGTCACCCCGCCGACCTCGACCTCCTCGACGGCCCGGCGGATCAGCCCGGGCAGCACCCTGCCCTCGCTCAGCGGGATCGTGCGCAGCAGCTGTTCGACGGCGGTCTCGGCGGCCTCCTGGCTCTCGGCGAGACGGGGCCAGGCCTGCCGCCCGTCGGTGAGGAGGTGGACGACGATGTTCCCGAGGGCGGTCATGGTCGTCTCGTGTCCGGCGACGACCAGGCCCAGGACCAGCATGACCAGGTGCGTCTCGTCGATGCCCTGGTCGTCGCCGACGACGACCAGGGCGCTCACCAGGTCGTCGCCCGGCTCCTTGCGCCGCTCGGCGATCAGTCCCGCGCAGAAGTGGCCGAACTCCCGCATGGCCGCGCCGACTTCCTCGGCCGTGTGCGCGCCGCCGGACAGGGCGTGGTCGGCCCAGTCGCGGATGCGTTCCCAGTCGGCGTGCTCCAGGCCCATCAGCCGGGAGATCACTGAGACGGGCAGCCGGCGGGTGAACCCCTCGACGATGTCGGCGGGCTGCGGCTGCCGTGCGAGGTCGTCGAGGAGGGTCTCCACCACGGAGGCGGTCCAGGGCCGCCAGCGGGCGATCGCACGCGGGGTGAAGGCCCGCTGGACGGTACCCCGCAGCAGTTGGTGGGGCGGCCCGTCCTGGTTGAGGAGGCCGTCCGGGGAGTCCAGCAGATTCGGTACGAGGAGCAGCGGCGGGGCGTCCTCGTCCCTGAGGGACTTCCGGTTGAAGCGGGGGTCCATGAGCACCTGGCGCACGTCGGCGTAGCGGGTGACGAGCCATACCGGGGTGCCGGTGGCCAGGGTGGTGAGCCGGGGCGGGCCGTTCTCGGGCAGGGGGATACGGTGCATGGGACAAAGGGTCCGGGACGTGCTGTCTGTGCTCATCCAGGTCTCCAGACACGCCGGTACGCGGAGTTCCCCACGCTAGTGCGCCCCGGTGTGTCCCGTCAGTGTCCCAATCAGCCAACAAGACGGTCTCCCAGGGCTTTTGGGGGTCATCCGTGGGCATCCGTGCAGTAGGAAGGAGGGCCGTCGCATGACGACTCCCATCAGGCGAGTGTCCAGGCGCATGCCCGGCTGGGCGAAGATACTGACCGCCGTCGTGGTGGTGCTCGTGGTGTTCTTCGCCGGGATCCGGTTCAGTGTGCTCCCTGGCCTCAAGGACCTGTTCGGCACGGAGACCCACGACCGTTCGGGCCCCGCACTTCTGGAGTCCATCCAGGACATCAGCCGTTACGACGCCGCCTCCGGCAATTTCCAGGTCGTGGTGGACCTGGAGAAGGACACCAAGTTCCTGCCCGACGCGATCCGCGGCTCACGCACCCTGTACGTGGGGGCGGGCGCCGTCGACGCCTACGTCGACCTCGGCAAGGTCGCCAAGAACGACGTGACGGTCAACGAGGACCGCACGGCCGCCACGCTCCATCTGCCGCACGCGCAGCTCGGCAAGGCCACGCTGGACGCCGACCGCTCCTACGCGGTCTCCAAACAGCGCGGTCTGCTCGACCGGCTCGGCGACTTCTTCTCCGACAACCCCAACAGCGAACAGGCCGTGCAGAAGCTCGCGGTGAAGCACATCACCGAGGCGGCGAAGGAGAGCGAGCTGACCAAGCGGGCCGAGACCAACACGACCAACATGCTCAAGGGACTGCTGAACTCGCTCGGCTTCACGAAGGTCGAGGTCACCTACGGCACCTGATCAGCCGCCGAGCATGCCGGGCAGGGTGAGGGCGCCGAGCACGGTGGTGCCGACCAGGACCCACGCCACGTAGTCGCCGACGTGCCCGGACTGCAGGCGCCGTAGCCACAGCGCCCGGTCCCGTGCGGCGAACGGCTCGGGGCGGGTGACGGTGAGGAGGGCGAGGACCCCGGCCAGCAGGGTCGAGACCAGGCCCAGCAGGACTCCGGCCGGGGTCCAGTGCACGGAAGTGAACACACCCGCGGATCCGGTCTCGTTCACGGAGTGCGCGACCACCTTGGCGAAACCGGGGGCCACGCCGGCTGCGACGGCTGCGGCGAGCAGCACGGCGGGCACCGCGGTCATGGTGTCCGGGATCCGGCCGAGCCGGTGCCGGGTCTCGGGCCGCTCCCCGGAACCGGTCGTCTCGTACCCGGAACCGACCTCGGGGCGGGGGCCCAGGCCCAGGAACACCCGAGCGGCGACCCGCAGCACGGCCGCCGCGGTCACCGCGCTCGCCGCCACGTAGAGCACGGTGAGCGGGCCTCCCACGGCTTCCTCCGTCACCGACTTGCCGAGTGCCGTGCCGAAGGGCGGCAGACCGGCGAGGCCGAGGGCTCCCAGGACGAACAGCACGGCGACGCCCTTCAGTTCACGAGCCCTTCCGTACAGGGCGTGCTCGTCGACGCTGCCGTAGCGGTCGAGGAGGATGCCGGCGCAGGCGAACAGGGCCGCCTTCACCCCGGCGTGGCCGAGGACGTACAGGGCGATCCCGTCGTCGGCCTCCGGCTTCAGGACGCCGATGCCGATGAGGAAGAGCCCGGTGTGGGCGACCGTCGAGTAGGCCAGCAGCCGTTTGACGTGCCGTTGGTACCAGCACATCACCGCGCCGATCACGGCCGTCAGCGCGCCCAGCGCCACCAGGGCCCGCTCGAACTCGGGAGCCGGGACGCCGCCGGGTCCGGAGAAGACCGTGCCGTAGACGCGCCAGACACCGAAGGCGCCGAGTTCGACCATGACACCCGACAGCAGCATGCACACGGGGGTGGGGGCGACGGCGTGCGCGTCGGGCAGCCAGAAGTGGAAGGGGACGGCGGCCGACTTGACCAGCAGCGCGGTCATGACCAGGACGAACGCGGCGAGGACCAGGGCGTCGGGGCGTCCGTACCCGTCCAGTCCCCGGCCGATCGCGTGCATTCCCAGCTCGCCGGTGCGCGCGTACAGCAGTCCGATGCCCATGAGCATGGCGTACGCGCCGAGCGAGGTGACGACGGCGAAGGTCAGCGCGCCCTGCACGGCCCTGGCCTCCTCGACCCGGTGGCCGGTCAGGGCGTACGCCACAACGCTCATCAGTTCGAACCACACGAACGCGTTGAACAGGTCGCCCGCGATCGCGAACCCGCACATGCCGCCCTGGAACAGCAGCAGGAGCGCGGGGAAGGACCCGGCGTGGCCGCTGGGCGGTTCGTCGAAGTAGTGCCAGGAGTACGCCAGTGCCGCCAGGGTGAGCAGGGAGGCGAGCACTGCCATGCCGAGGCCGGGCCCGTCGCCGATCAGGACGATGCCGACGCTCTGTCCCTCCACAGGGGTCCAGCCCCCGGCCCATTCCAGGAAGGGCGGCGAGGAGTTCAACAGGAGGACGAGGGCGAGGGCGGCCGTGCCGGCGGAGACCGCGCAGCCGAGGGTCTCGGCGACCGGGCGGGGCACCAGGCGGCCGCCGGCGACGAGCAGGGCGGCGCCGAGCAGCGGTACAGCCACCAGCAGGGGCAGCAGGTCGTCCATCAGCCGCGCAGCTCGGAGAGTTCGTCGGGGTCGACCGTGCCGTGCCGTTTGGAGATCTGCACGACGAGGGCGAGCAGCAGGGCGGTGACGGTGGCGCCGACGACGACGTCGGTCAGCGTCAGGGCCTGGACGACCGGGTCGACGACGGGGCGCGAGCCGGGTTTCAGGTCGGAGAAGACGGGGGCGGTGGCGTGGTCGCGGTAGCCGACGGCCAGCAGCAGGACGTAGGTGCCGGCCTGGCACACGGACAGGCAGCCGACTGCGTGGATCAGGTTCCGGCTGGTGGCGAGGCCGTAGCAGCCGGCCAGGAAGATCCACCCGGCGATCAGACAGGGAAAGACATCCATCACTTCCCGTTCCCCTCCTCGATCTCGACGGTCTGGTCCAGGAAGCGGGCGAGCAGGACGACGACCGCGCAGGCGACCTCCATGCCGACGGCCGCGTTCAGCAGCGGGACGGTGCCACCGGAGGACAGCGTGTTGAAGGTGCCGTACGGCAGCACGGTGTTGGCGAGGAAGGCCGAGCCGCCGATCAGTCCGGCGAGGCCGGTGACGACGTAGGCGGAGGTGGCGATCGCGTCGCCGGTCTCGTACAGGCCGACCGGCCTGACCCGTTCCAGGGCCCGGTAGTCGGCGCCCAGGTAGAGCAGGTGCAGGGAGGTCGCGGCGACGACCCCGCCCTGGAAGCCGCCGCCGGGGCTGAGTTGCCCGTGGGCGATCACGTAGAGGCCGGTGAGGAGGGCCACGGGGAGCACGAGGAGGGCGTAGCGGCGGACGGGGCGGGCCACCTTCTCGGCGGCGGCCCGGGCGCGGTGTTCGTCGTGGGTCTGCCGCAGCAGGATCACGCAGCCGATGACGGCGGCGAAGAGGATGGTCATCTCGCCGAGGGTGTCGAAGGCGCGCTGGTCGAAGTTGACGGAGGCGATGACGTTGGCAGTGCGCCGGGCCAGGGAGGCGTGGACGGCCCGGTCGCCGTAGGGGTGGTGGTCGCCGCCGAAGGCGGGCAGGTCGAGGGCGGCGGCCACGAAGAGGGCGGCCAGGCCCGCGCCGCCCACCGCCAGGAGCCACAGCCGGGCGCGGCGGCTCACCGGCGGTTTCCTTCCTTCTTTCCGCGCCGCCTGGCCTTGTGGACGGCGAGCAGCAGCAACAGCGGGGTGAGGGCGGAGCCCACGGCCAGCTGCGACAGGGCCACGTCGGGTGCCTGGAGCACGGTGAACAGGACCGCGAGGACCAGGCCGAGCACGGACAGGACCAGGGCCTGGCGTACGGGGTCGCGGACGGCGACCGCCGCGGTCGCGGACACGGCGACCAGGAGCAGTGCGACGACGATCACCGCGTCAGCCACGGCGGACCCCCGGGAATCCGCCGGACAGGGCACGTGAGGCGACGATGTTCCCGCCGATCAGCAGGGCCCCGACGACCAGGAGCTTGGCCGTCGCCCGGCTCGGGCCGGTGGCCACGCACAGCGCGGTGACGACCAGCGCGCCGACCGCGGCGGCCGCGTAGGTCAGGCCCCAGGCGCTCGGCGGGTCCTCGGCCAGTTCGTCGGCGAGCAAACGGGCGAAGACGAGGGTGCCGACCGGGCCCAGCAGGGCGAGGACCAGGGCGAGATCGACGTAGGAGGGGCGGTCGTAGCCCTGGGAGAGCAGCAGGAGGGCGGGGCAGGCGAGGGCGGTGCACAGGTTCTGTGCCACGACCCGGCGTCCGAGCGGTCCGGTGGCGACGCCCCACACGGTGGCGCCCACTCCCCCGCCGAGGACGACGGTCGCCGCGAGGATCCAGCCGTTCACCGTCCGGTCACCGCCCGTCGGGCGGCCCGGGCGGCGAGCGCGCCGAGGCCGGCGACGGCCGCGCCGACCGCGAGTTCGAGGGTGTCCACGGCGGAGATGAACACGAGCCAGAGCACGGCGAGTGCGGTCCACCAGCCGAGGAGTTCGGCTGTGGCGAGGAGTGTCGTACGCCCGGTCATGCGCCACCTCCTCGCGGCCGCGGCCTGGGAACGTCCGTCGCGCGCCATCCAAACACCGGTCCGAGGGCGTGCGGGGGCGACGCGCGCGGTACTCCAGCCCGCGTGCCCCGACCGTACGAAGGGAAACCGGAGGCCGACCCGTGTGCGGCGGCATCCTCGGGCCGTTCAGGGGTAAGCGCCTTTCGACACTGGGAAGTTCGAGAGTGGAGGATCCAATGGCCTGGGCGCCGTCACGTTCGCGAGCGGGGTCAGACGCCGGCACCGCCAAGACCGAGCGCGCGGTGAAGCCCGCCCGCCCCCGGCGAGATCCGCTCTCCCTCGTCGTCCGTTTCGTGGCGATGGTGTTCGCGTTCGTGTTCATGGTGGCGTTCGCCGTCGTCCTGGCCCGGCTGACGCTCGAACCCTCGCCGACGTCGGTGGATCTGACGCACACCAACCTGCACCCGGGCGACTCCCTCAAGGCCTATCTGGACCAGCCGGAGATGCGGGACGCCTTCAAGCAGATCGGCGGGAACATCCTGCTGGGCATCCCGTTCGGCATCCTGGTTCCGATCATCGCCCCGAAGACCCGCGGGCTGCTGCGGATCGTGCTGCTGACTGCCTTCGTGATGCTGCTCGTCGAGTTCGCGCAGGGCGCCCTCGTGGAAGGCCGGGCCTTCGACATCGACGACGTCATCCTCAACACCTCCGGCGCTCTGATCGGCTATCTGCTGCTGGGCAGGCGGCTGAGCCGGGCGGTGCACAAGAAGCCGCGCGACAAGTCGGCGAACAAGGCGTAAGGAATCCGGGGTCCGCTCAACTTCTGGTCTGTACCAGAGTATTGACGGGCCCTTAGTTCACTCCTTAAATCAAGAGGCGACACCACCATCCCCCACCTCGGAGGAAGAGCCGTGGCCGCCTCACGCCTGCTGCGCAGATGTCTCCTCGCCGCACTGTCCGCCGTGCTGATCTCGTCCGGTACCGCCCAGGCGGACCCGCCCGCCGTCGCCGTCGCCGCCGCCGCCGCGGTGACGTTCTCCGACACCTTCGACGGGCCCGCCGGAGCCGCTGTCGACTCCTCGAAGTGGCAGATCGAGACCGGCGACAACGTCAACAACCACGAGCGGCAGTACTACACCTCGGGCAACAAGAACGCCGCCCTCGACGGGCAGGGCCATCTGGTGATCACGGCCCGGCGCGAGAACCCCGCGAACTACCAGTGCTGGTACGGCACCTGCCAGTACACCTCGGCCCGGCTGAACACCTCCGGGAAGTTCACCGCACAGTACGGACACGTCGAGGCGCGGATGAAGATCCCGCGCGGGCAGGGCATGTGGCCGGCGTTCTGGATGCTCGGCACCCCGGTCAACTGGCCGGACTCGGGCGAGATCGACATCATGGAGAACGTCGGCTTCGAGCCCTCGATCGTCCACGGCACGATCCACGGCCCCGGCTACTCCGGCTCGGGCGGCATAGGCGCCGGCTACTCCCTGCCGAACGGCCAGGCCTTCGCGGACGCCTTCCACACCTTCGCCGTCGACTGGGCACCCGACTCGATCACCTGGTCCGTCGACGGGACCGTCTACCAGAGGCGCACCCCCGCCGACCTGGGCGGCCGCACCTGGGTGTTCAACAAGCCGTTCTTCCTGATCCTCAACCTCGCGGTCGGCGGCTACTGGCCCGGTGACCCGGACGGCTCCACCGCCTTCCCGCAGCAGCTCGTGGTGGACCACGTGTCGGTGACCACCGGCGAGGCGCCAACGGGGGCGGCGATCCGGGGCCTCGCGGGCAAGTGCGTGGACGCCGCCGGGGCGAACCCCGCGAACGGGACCGCCGTACAGCTCTATGACTGCAACGGCACTGCCGCCCAGCAGTGGACCGTCGGCTCGGACGGCACGATCCGCGCGCTCGGCAAGTGCCTGGACGTCACGGGCGGCGGCACCGCGGACGGGACGGCGGTCCAGCTCTACGACTGCAACGGCTCCGGGGCCCAGCGGTGGACCGTCACGGGCGCCCGCGACATCGTCAACCCGCAGGCCGACAAGTGCCTCGACGTGACCGGCAACAACTCGGCCAACGGCACCCGGCTGCAGCTGTGGACCTGCACGGGCGGCGCCAACCAGAAGTGGACGGTCGGCTGATCCCGTGGGTCAGTGCCGGGTCCAGGTGAACTTGTCGCCGCCCACCCAGCGCACCACGTCCGGGTCGTCCAGGTCGTGGACCGTGATGCCGAAGGCGGCGGCCGCCTCCAGTACGTCGGTGACGGCCCTCGCCTCGCCGACCACCTCCCCGTCGATCTCCACGATCCGGAACGGCGGTGTGGTCGGCTGGACCCCGAGCACGATGATCCGCGGGGTGGCGATGTGCGGGCTCGCGATTTCGGTCATGGTTCGAGCGTAGAACGCATCCCGCGGCGGGGAGAGGCGTGCGTCACCCGCCGAGCAGGTCGAGGACCGCCGCCTCGACCGCGCCCTGGGTGGCCGGCCGCCCGAAGTCCCCGTGTTCGCCCAGCCGGGTGAGGGCGGGGGCGACGGTCCTCCCCTGCTCGGCCAGCTCGAAGACCCGCGGGTCGATGTACGAGGCCCGGCACACCGCCGGCGTGTTGCCCAGGTAGTGGCTGACCTCGCGCACGGTTTTGGCCATCTGCCGGCGGCGGGCCGTGGGGCTGGCCCGGGCCTCCTCGGCGGTGACGGCGAGGGCGACCGCGGCCAGGACCGTGGCGTGCCAGGTCCGGAAGTCCTTGGCGATGGTGGTCCCCCCGGCTCGAGCGAAGCCGAGAGTTGGGGGAGTCGGTGCCGGACAGCCGGCGCAGCGCCTCGTTCAGGTCGGCGCCGTGCAGATCGTGCCAGGCGCCCCGCTCCCAGTGGGCGAGCAGCCGGTCCCCGCCGCTCCTGCGGCGCTTGAGCGCGCGTACGACGGTCAGGGCGTCCTCGTCGACCAGCGCGCGGACCAGCTCGATGCCGCCCTCGGCCGGGTAGGCGAAGGTGAGCTCGTCGCGGCCGCAGGTGACGTGCTCGCGGAGCATGGTCGTCAGGCCGTAGGTCTCCGTCTGGCGGGTGTGCCGGTCGCTGCCGATCCGGAAGAAGCCGAGGTCGAGCAGGCGCACCGCGCAGGCCGTGGCCCGCGGGCGGTTCAGGCCGCCCCGCGAGGTCCTCCGCGACCCGCTCGCGCAGCGTGGGCAGGGCGCGGGCCACCTTCCGCACGTGCTCGTGCTTGGCCTGCTCCTGCTGGGCGCGGAACCGCTCGTGGTACAGGTACTGGCGGCGTCCGACGTCGTCGGTGCCGACGGCCTGGAGGTGCCCGTTGGGCCAGGGGCAGATCCACACCTCGCGCCAGGCGGGCGGGATGGTCAGGGCGCGGATGCGGGCGAGTACGTCCGGGTCCGTGACCGGCTTGCCCTCGGGGTCCCGGTAACGGAAACCCCGGCCGCAGCGGACCCGGGTGAAGCCTGGACGCTCGCAGGGACTGGTGCGGCGCCGCCATTCGTCGTCGCCGAGGTGCGAGCCGGCCTGCGGGCCCATGCGGAGCATCCCGCCGTCGACACTCCAGGACGCACCGGTGACGTAGGTGGCCTCGGGGCCGGCCAGGAAGGCGATCACGGCGGCGACCTCGCGGGCGTCACCCGGGCGGCCGAGCGGGACACCGGGACGCTTTTCGGTGTGGACGTCGGTGTCCTTCTGGCCCGTCATCGGGGTGGCGATCTCGCCGGGCGCGACCGCGTTGACGGTGATGCCGTGCTCGGCGAGTTCCAGGGCCATCACCTGGGTGAGCAGTCCCAGGCCGCCCTTGGCCGCGCAGTACGGGGCCGCGCCGACCCGCGGCTGGTGCTCGTGCACGGAGGTCACATTGACGATCCGGCCACCGTCGCCCTGCCGGATCATGCGCCGGGCGGCCCGCTGACCGCACAGGAACGGTCCCAGCAGGTCCACGTCGAGGACCTCGCGGACCGTGTCGAGCTCCAGGTCGAGGAAGGGCGTCATGGTGCCGGTGCCCGCGTTGTTGACCAGGACGTCGAGGCGGCCCAGCCGGTCGCACAGCTCGTCGACGGTGTCCGCGGCGGCGGGCAGCCGGGTGAGGTCCATCCGCGCCACCTCGGCGCGTCGGCCGAGGGCGCGGACCTCCTCGGCGGTCTCCTCGGCGCCCTCGAGGTCGGTGTGCCAGGTGATGCCGACGTCCATCCCCGCCCGGGCCAGCCGGACGGCGGTGGCCCTGCCGATGCCGGAGTCGGCGCCGGTGATCACGGCCACCTTGGTGTCGGGTGCGGTGGGGGCGGACATCTCGGCCTCCTCGTAGGGCGGGTGTTGTCGGGGACGACGAGGTGATTGCCGGGCGGCCGAGGTCCGAGATCCTGGGGGACGTCCGGCGAGGCATCGCAGTACCCGGCGCGCTGCCCGACAAACCGCTCGTCCGTCGTGCGGCGCCCGGGCGCCTGGGGAACTCTGGAGGAGCCGGGCAACTCTGGAGGAGGTGGCGATGGATCCCGTCGAGGCCCTGGAACGGATCGCCTTCCTGCTGGAGCGGTCCCTGGCTCCGACGTACCGCGTCCGTGCCTTCCGTACGGCGGCCCGGGTACTGACCGAGCTGCCCGCGGACGAGGTGCGCGAGCGCGCGGAGTCCGGGTCGCTGGAGTCGCTCAAGGGCATCGGCCCGAAGACGGCCCAGGTGGTGCGCGAGGCGCTGGCCGGAGGCGTGCCCGGTTATCTGGTGAAACTGGAGGAGGAGTCGGCAGCGCCCCGGACCGGGGGCGGCGAGAAGCTGCGGGCGCTCCTGCGCGGCGACTGCCATCTGCACTCCGACTGGTCGGACGGCGGCAGCCCGATCGAGGAGATGGGCCGGACCGCGGCGGAGCTCGGCCATGAGTGGGCGGTGCTGACCGACCACTCGCCACGGCTGACCGTGGCCCGGGGGCTGTCCCCGGAGCGGCTGCGGGAGCAGCTCGACGTGGTGGCGGCACTCAACGAGACCTGGGCGCCGTTCCGGCTGCTCACCGGCATCGAGTGCGACATCCTCGACGACGGCTCCCTGGACCAGGAACCCGAACTCCTGGACCGCCTGGACGTCGTGGTCGTGTCCGTGCACTCCAAGCTGCGCATGGACGCCCGTTCGATGACCCGGCGCATGGTGGCCGCCGTGCGCGACCCGCACGCGAACATCCTCGGGCACTGCACGGGACGGCTGGTGACCGGGCGCGGCCGGCCCGAGTCGCAGTTCGACGCGGACGAGGTGTTCGCCGCGTGCGCGGAGTCGGGCACGGCGGTGGAGATCAACAGCCGCCCGGAGCGCCTCGACCCGCCCCGCCGGCTGCTGCGCCGGGCGGTCGAGGCGGGCGTGCTGTTCTCGGTCGACACCGACGCCCACGCGCCCGGCCAGCTCGACTGGCAGATCCTCGGCTGCGCGCGGGCGGAGGAGTGCGAGGTGCCGGCCGAGCGGATCGTGACCACCTGGAACCTCGGGGAACTGCTGGCCTGGTCCCGGGAAGGCCGGGTACCGGACCGAGTGGCGGGCCCCTGAGGTGGTACCCGCGCGGCACCACAGGACAAGGAGCGGTACATGGAACGGGCGGCAGTGTTCGACGTCGACGGCACCCTGGTCGACACCAACCACCTGCATGTGACGACCTGGTGGGAGGCGCTGCGGCAGGCGGGCCACCAGGTGCCGATGCACGCCGTCCACCGGGCCATCGGGCTCGGTTCCGACGACCTCGTGGCGCATCTGCTGGGCGAGGACCGCGACAAGGACCAGGACGCCGAGCTGAGCGCCGCCCACAAGGCGCTCTACGGGCAGTACTTCGACCGGCTGCCCGCCCTCCAGGACGCCGGCCGGCTGCTGCGGCAGCTGGACCGCGAGGGCTGGCGGGTCGTCCTCGCCACCTCGGCGGGCGGGGCGGAACTGTCCGCGCTGCGCCGGGCGATCGCCGCCGACGACGCGATCATGGCCACCGCCAGCGCCGACGACGTCGAGGAGGGCAAGCCCGCCCCCGAGCCCGTCGAGCACGCGCTGGAACTGGCGGGGGTGCCCGTCGAACGCGCGGTCTTCGTCGGCGACACCGTCTGGGACATGCAGGCCGGCAGCCGGGCGGGCGTCCGCTGCGTCGGCGTCCTGTGCGGCGGAATCCCCCGCGCCGACCTGGAGGAGGCGGGTGCGCAGGCGATCTACGACGATCCGGCCCACCTGCTGGCATCCCTGGCGAACAGTCCCCTGGCATGACGTGCCGGACAGCCGGAACCCATAGCAGATGACTGGTGTGACGCAAGCTCTACGTCGACAGCCCCGCCCGACCCAAGCGATACGGCAGGGAGCACATGCCTTCGGCCGGGCGGCCCGTGCCGCCTTCCGTGGCCCGGGGCGGGAGCGCGATCTGCTCGTGCAGTCGCTCAAGGCCTCGGCCGCCGCGATCCTCGCCTGGCTAGTGGCCGGTGTGTGGATGGGCGATCCGATGGCCCTGATGGCGCCCTGGGTGGCGGTGGTGCTGGTGCAGGCCACCGTGTTCAGCTCGCTGATCCAGGCCGTACGGCAGCTGGCGGCGATCTGCTGCGGGGCCGTACTGGCGTCGGTGGCGCTGGCCGTCACCGGGAGCACGCTGGGTGCCGTGGCACTGTCCGTGCCGCTGCTGGTGCTCCTCGCGAACTGGCCGCGCTTCGGCGACCAGGGGATCTACGGCGCGACCACCGCGCTGTTCACCCTCTCCACCAGCACGGTCGGGGTGTCGGAGGTCGGCCACCGGGTGGGACAGGCCGCGCTCGGCGCCGTCATCGGCATCGCCGTGAACGCGTTCGTGCTTCCGCCGATCCATCTGCGCGACGTACGGGAGAACCTCGCGGCGCTGGCCCGGGAGGCGGGCGATGTCCTGCACACCCTGGCCGGTGATCTGCGGGACGGTGAGTGGGACGTGCAGGGCTGGTCGCATGCCTCGGCCCGGCTGGAGCGCCGGCTGGGGGCACTGCGGTCCGCCCGCGGCTGGAGCCGGGAGAGCCTGCGCCTGACGGCCGGTCCGCGGCGTGCCGTACGGCGGCTTCCCGCGTCGATCCCCCCGGAGCAGGACGACGAGCGCTGGAGCCGCGTCACCGGTCACATCCGCGCGCTCACCCGCACCCTGGTCGTCGCCGCCGACGAGGACCGCGCCCCCGCCCCGCCCGCCGGGCCGGTACTGGACGCGTACGCCGACCTCCTCCAGCTGATCGGCGACGCCTGCCACGCGGAGAGCGAACGGCTGCTGGCGACCGGCGGTGAGGACCGCCCCGACGAGCATGCCGAGGCGGCGATGCGGGAGCTGCGCGGTCAGCTCCAGGACGGGCTGCGGGAGCACGCCGGGCAGGGGGCGGAGGGCACGACGGTGCTGGGGACCCTGCTGCTGCAGGCCGAGAACCTGTGGAGCGAGACCGTTCCGACCGGGCGGAACGGGTGACGCAGCTCACCCGGGAGCGGGTCGCGGGGCGGAACACCAGCGGGTGGTTGCCCGTTGAACCGACCGTGGGTACGGATGGGACAGTGTCCCCGGGCCTCACCTTTTGCCCACAGGGACGATCGTTCGGCTGAAGCCCTGTGGAGCCTTTCGCCGAGAGGCGACCGCCATCCGTGCCCACCCCTTGACCGCCCCGACCGTGATTCCCCCGTCCGGTCGGGGCTTCCTTTTGTCCCGGCTTGACTTCGAGAGCACTCCAATTCGTAGCGTTCCCGTCATGAGCACTGCACAGCACAAGATCGGTTCTGAGTTCGGCGCTCACAGCACGGCCGACGACGTCCTCGCGGGCGTCGACCTGTCCGGCAAGCTCGCGATCGTCACCGGCGGCTACTCGGGGCTCGGTCTGGAGACCACCCGGGCGCTCACCAAGGCGGGCGCGCGGGTCGTCGTCCCGGCCCGGCGTCCCGACACCGCCTGGAAGGCGCTGGCCGGCATCGACCGTGTCGAACTGGACGAACTCGACCTGGGTGACCTGGACAGCGTGCGGGCCTTCGCCGAGCGGTTCCTCGACTCGGGCCGCACGGTCGACCTCGTCATCGACAACGCCGGGATCATGGCCTGCCCGGAGACCAGGGTCGGGCCGGGCTGGGAGGCGCAGTTCGCGACCAACCACCTCGGGCACTTCGCGCTGGTCAACCGGTTGTGGCCGGCCATCGAGCCCGGCGGCGCCCGGGTGGTCTCGGTGTCCTCGCGCGCCCACCACTTCTCCGGCATGCGCTGGGACGACGTCCACTGGCGGACCGGCTACGACAAGTGGCAGGCGTACGGCCAGGCGAAGACGGCGAACGTCCTGTTCGCCGTCCACCTCGACAAGCTCGGCGCCGATCGCGGGGTGCGGGCGTTCTCGCTCCACCCGGGCGGCATCCTCACCCCCTTGCAGCGTCACCTCCCCAAGGCGGAGATGGTGGAGCGCGGCTGGATCGACGAGCAGGGCAACGTGCTCAATCCCTCGGGCTTCAAGAGCCCGGAGCAGGGCGCGGCCACACAGGTGTGGGCGGCGACCTCGCCCCAGCTGGCGGGAATGGGCGGCGTCTACCTGGAGGACTGCGACATCGCCGAGCCCGCCGTCGACGGCGACGAGAGCGGCGGCGTCAGGGCGTGGGCGACCGACCCGGACCAGGCGGAGCGCCTGTGGACGCTGTCGGCGGAGCTCACGGGCGTGAACGCGTTCGCCTGACGCGGGCCCTTCGGGGGATGTCGAGAGTGGCCGCTGCCGATTCAGGGAGCGGCCCAGCAGGTCGTCGTTGTCGACTGCGGCTAACTGTGGCTGGTCGCGCAGTTCCCCGGGCCCCTGAAAGGCCGCTGGGCCCCGGCGACGGTCGGCGTGTCAGGGGGACGCCGGGACCCCTGGTCTCTGCAGATCTCCGCGCCGTCGCCAGGCACTACCGCGCCTCGAGTTCCTTCGTTCCGTACAACGCGGCAGGCGCCTCCGTCTCCAGGGCCCAGTAGCGGTCGCCGTAGGACCAGTGCCACCACTCGGTCGGGTAGTTGACCAGGCCCGCCGCGCTCAGCGCCTCTCCCAGCAGGGCCCGGTTGCACTTCGCCTGCTCGGTGATGTCGGCGGCGCCCGTGTAGCAGGCGCCGTCGCTCTCCTCCGGGTTGGCGTTCATCGCGGTACCCAGGTCGAGTTCGCCGCCGTCGGCGTCGGCGAGGGTGAGGTCGACGGCCGCGCCGGCGCTGTGCGGGGCTGTCCCGGGCGGGGAGACATAGCGGCTGGCCGCGGTGTGGATCCGGTCCGCGGACCAGTCGGGGTGGGCGGCGCGCAGTTCACCGGCGTACGTCTCGAAGCAGTGCCGCTGCAGCGCGGGCGGCCGGTATCCCTCCACGAAGAGCAGGCCCAGGCCACCGGGCAGCAGGGCCTGCGCCCGGAGCAGCCGGTCGAGGACACCCTGGCGCAGATACACCTCGGCGCCCAGGGAGTCCTCGTGCTTGCGGTCGTCGACGAGGAGGTGGCCGCGGACGTCCACGAGAGGCTCCCCGTTCTCCTCGACCGGGACGGCGGCGACACGGGGGCGTCGGACATCAGGATGATCTCACTCATGCCGTGATCCTCTCGTGGCCGCGGACCGTGCCGTGCACCTGCCACACACCTGCCGCACATCGCGTGCATCGCCGGAGGCCGGGTACTCGGGCGGCCCCCGCCCCAGCGGACCGAAGGAGCCGAAGTGAGCACTTCAACCGGCAGCAGGATCGTGGTCACGGGCGCCACCGGCAACGTGGGAACCAGCGTGGTGCGCCTCCTCTCCGAGAATCCGGAGGTCGGCTCCGTACGGGGCCTGGCCCGGCGCATCCCCGACTGGTCGCTGCCGCGGACGGAGTGGTCCGCGGTCGACCTGTCATCGGAACAGAACGATCTGGTCGAGGAGTTCACGGGCGCCGACGCGGTGATCCACCTGGCGTGGGCGTTCCAGCCGACGCACGACCCCGCGGCGACCTGGCGCACCAACGTCCTCGGCTCGATCCGGGTGTTCGAGGCGGTGGCGGCGGCCAAGGTGCCGACGCTGGTGCACGCGTCGTCCGTGGGCGCCTACTCCCCCGGCCCGAAGGACCACGCGGTCGACGAGTCGTGGCCGACGCACGGCTGGCCGGACGCCGCGTACTGCCGGGAGAAGGCGTATCTGGAGCGCGCCCTGGACACCTTCGAGCGCGACCACCCCGCCGTCCGGGTCGTACGGATGCGCCCGGCGTTCCTCTTCAAGCGGGAGTCGGCGAGCGAGCAGCGCCGTATCTTCGGCGGCCGCTTCCTGCCGGGCCAGCTGGCCCGGCCCGACCTGCTGCCGTTCCTGCCCGACATCCCCGGCCTGCGCGTGCAGGCGCTGCACACCGACGACGCCGCCAAGGCCTACGCGCTGGCGGTGCGCTCGGACGTGCGGGGCGCCTTCAACCTGGCGGCCGAGCCGACGGTCGACGCCGAGCTGCTGGCCGAGATGCTCGGCGCTCGTCCCGTACGGCTGCCGCGCACTGCGGCCCGCTCGGCGATCGCGGCCGCGTGGGGCCTGCATCTGCTGCCCGCGTCCCCGCATCTGTTCGACGCGGTCCTGCGGCTGCCGCTGATGGACTGCACGCGTGCGCGTACGGAACTCGGCTGGCATCCGGAGCACACCGCGACCGAGGTCCTAGAGGAGTTCCTGCACGGGATGCAGCAGGGTGCGGGGGCGCGGACGGAGCCGATGAAGGGCCGCAAGGTGGGCTGAGGCCCGGCGGGCCCGCGAGTCGGCCGCCGGGCCGGCGCTCAGCCGGAGGACTCCTCGGCTCCCGGGTGCTCGGGGTGCACGGTGTCCGACCGCTGCGTGCCCTGGCGGCCGGTCCCCGCCTCGTCGGTGTCCGGGACGTCCTCGGACTCGTCGGTGCCGGGCTCCCCGTCCGGGACGGTGGCGACCTCCCAGGGGTCCTCGCCCTCGCCCGCCTGCTGGTCCGGCAGATCCCGCGGGACGGGGTCCCCGTTCTCGCCCGGTCCTTCGTTGCGGTGGTCCACGGCATCCTCCCTGGCGTGTTGATGGCGGGAGCGCGAGTACCTCCGCGCAGGTCGGCGAAACGTCAGCGCGGTGCCCGCTCCTCCAGGGCGGTCCGCCAGGCCGGTGCCGGGCCCTCGGGAGCGGGTTCGGGGCGCCGGCCGCCGCGGGCGAAGAAGTCGGCGAGCGGGAGGATGGCCGCGCCGACGGTGACCGCGTCGGGCCCCAGGCGACCGAGGTCGACGGTGACCTTCCCTGCCGGGTACCGCAGCGCGTACGCCGTCGCGTGGCGCCGTACCGCGGGCAGGAACCGGTCGCCGAGCTGGAGCCCGGCCCAGCCGCCGACGATGATCCGCTCGGGCTGGAAGAGGTTGATCAGGTCGGACAGGCCGGCGCCCAGGTACTCGGCGGTCTCCTCCAGGACGGCGAGCGCCACGGGGTCGGCCGGGGTGCCGTCGGCCGGGTGGGCGGCGGTGAGCATGGCGGTCAGCGCCGTCTCCTCGTCGGTGCCCTCGGGCGGGCGGCCGCCCGCCTCCCGCCAGCGCTCCAGCAGCGACTCGGCACCGGCGTAGGCCTCCAGGCAGCCGAGGGCCCCACAGCGGCAGCGGCGCCCCCTGACCCGTACGGTCAGATGCCCCCACTCGATGGCCCGGCCGTGTTCCACCTCGGGCGTCACCAGACAGGCACCGACACCGGAACCGAAGAGGACCACGACGGCACTGCGGGCACCGCGCCCCCCACCGAACCACATCTCGGCCTGGCCGAGGGTCTTGGCGCCGTTGTCGATGAAGTACCGGACGCTGCCGGGCAGCGGGGAGCCGGTGCGCAGCAGTGCCTCCAGCGGGACGGCGTCCCAGCCGATGGTCTGTCCGTGCACGACGGCCCCGCTCTCGGGGGTGTGCGCGACGATGCCGGGCACTCCGATGCCGACGCCGAGCAGCGCTTCGGGCTCGACGGCGGCATCGGCGAGCACTTCGGTGATGCCGTCGCGAATGTGCCCGACGATGGCCTCGACGTCGTAGCCGTGCTGGGTCAACGGGCGTTCGGCGCGGGCGAGTTCGGTGAGGGTGAGGTCGAACAGCTCGACGCGCACCCGGGTCTCGCCGACGTCGACGCCGATCAAGTGGCCGCTGCCGGGCGCGACCCGCAGCAGGGTGCGGGGGCGTCCGCCGTCGGAGTCGACGCTTCCCGCCTCCTCCAGCAGGCCGTCGGCCACCAGGTCGGCGACGACGTTGCTGACGGAGCCGGAGCTGAGCCCGGTGACGGGACCGAGTTCGAAGCGGCTGAGGGGTCCGTCGAAGTAGAGGCGCTGCAGGACGGCCGTGCGGTTGGCGCGTCTGAGGTCGCGTACGGTGCGTCTGTTCAAGGGAGTTCAGGCTCCTGTGACCCGGGCGAGGGCCTCGATCTCGTCGAGGGCGGCGACGAGTTCCGGGGCCACCGCCGGCTGGACCCAGCGTTCCTTCTCGTCGTCGACCGCCCGTGGGACGGTCTCGGTGAGCATGATCAGGTACAGGTAGGCACGGTACAGGGCGAGGCGCACCCGCGCCGGGACGTCGAACTCCGCCCGGCCGCCCGCCTCCCGGTACCCCGCGAGGAACGCCTCGTCCTTCTTGATGTCCCCGAGCAGCGCCAGGGAGACGAAGTCGGCGAGGGGGTCGCCCCAGAACATCCGCTCCCCGTCGATGAGCCCGCCGATGCGCGGCTCCCCGCCGGCCGGGCGGTGCAGCAGGATGTTCCCGTCCCACAGGTCGAAGTGGACCAGCGCGGGGACCGTGACCTCGTCGAGAGCGGGGTAGCCGGCCCGGAGCGTGGCCTCCACCTGCTCGACGGAGCGGGGAAGTCGCGCCCCGTAGTCCCGGGCGTCGCCCAGGATGGCCTCGATCATGGCGGTGAACGCGGTCCGCCAGTCGCGGGCGAGCGGGCCGAGGGCTCGGGAGGGGTAGCCGAAGCCCGGCCCGGTCACCGTGTGCAGCCGTGCCACCTGGCGGCCCAACTCCCTTCGCAACCGCGCCCGTTCGGCTTCGGACACCGACCGGTCCCAAGGGTCGCCGGGACAGGCCGTCATCAGCAGATGGGGTACGACGGTGTGGGTGCCGACGGCCACCACGTGGGGTGCCGTGACCTCGGCCACGGCGGCTCCGCGGTAGAACTCCGCCTCGGAGACGAGGAGTTCACGCTCGTAGCGCAGGCCGGGAACAGTGGTCGCGGGTGGGACCTTGAGGACGTACCGTGTGCCGTCGGTGAGGCGGAGCTCCTCGACGGTGTTGTAGGTGCCACCGGTCAGAGGCCGGACTCCGGCGAGCCGACCGGGGTCGAGGCCCGCGTCCTCCAGCACCTGCCGAGCCCATTCCCAGGAGTCCACCAACGTCCCGCCCCCCTTCTCTCCGCTCGGCAGCCGTCCGGTCGGCGTCGGGCGTGCGTTCCCCGAACAGGGTACGGAACGCGTCCCGCGCACCGGGGGCCATTCGCGGGCCTACGCGCTCGGGGCGCTCACCACGGGCGTCCGGCCTCCCCCCGGCTCCCCTCCGTGAGCCGTCCCCTCCGGCGCGCCGAAGCGGGCCAGCGTGTGCCACACCATCTTCAGGTGCTGGAGTTCGTGGCGGCCCGTCCTCGCGGCGTCGCCGATGATGCGCGGGTCGACCACTCCGTCCTCGGCGACGCTCGCGCCCAGGTCGGCGTACTCCTGCCCGCGGTAGTGGGCGTGGCGGTGCACTTCGGCGACGGTGATCCGGTAGCCGGGGTGCCACTCGACGGGGACGGGCAGCAGGTGTGCCGCCGCCTCGACGGGGGTGTTCCGGTAGCTCGCGTCCAGGACGAGGGCCTCCACGTCGCGGGCCAGGTCCACGCCGCCGTGCACCTGGGCCTCGATGTAGTCGTCGAGGGCGTCCTGTTGGTCCGCCTCCGCGAGGGCGATCAGGGACATGCCGGCGGCGATGCCGAAGTGGACCGGCTCGGCGGCGCTGTCGGGGTAGCAGAAGGTGGCGCGGGCGAGGGCTTCGCCGGTCAGCCGGAAGTACGAGGAGCCGAACCGGGGGGCGGCGCCCACCACTTGACGGCGGAAGTTCAGCGCGCCGTACACGGGCCGCTCGTGCGCGCCCGCGTCGTCGTAGGCGCCGCCGAAGATCCGGCTCTCCCAGCGCCACCGGTCGCCGCCGGGGTGCGCGGTCAGCCCGCCGTTGCCCGTGCCGGTGACGAACTGTGAGTGGTAGACGCCGTCCTGGGCCAGCGCCTCCAGGAGGGGCAGGCCGCGTGCCAGGCGGTCGGGGTGGAAGTTCAGCGTGATGCGCACGTCCGGGGCGACGGCCGGCCCCTCGGACACGGCCGCCACATGGTTCAGCGCCGCCCGCGCTCGTGCCGACGCGACTGGACTCACCGGCTCCTCCTCACCCGCGGCTCACCCACAACTCACCCATGACTCACTGAATGATCACCCGGCGAGGAGGACGCCCGCATGTCATGTGCCGAATTCCGGTCCGGCCGAGAGCACGATCTTGCCGCGGTTGGCACGCTGCTCCAGCCGCTCGTGCGCGGTCCGCGCCTCTTCCAGGGGTACGACGGTCTCGATCGGCACGCGATAGCCGCCGGCGGCCACGCGGTCGGCCAGTTCCCGCAGGTCGGGGCGGGCGTCGTAGCCGTGGATCTGGAGGTTGGTGAGCTGGAAGCCGAGGATCGAGGCGTTCTTGGGATAGAAGTCGCGGGTGTCGACGGTGCTCGGTTCCAGGGCGACGTTGGCGAGGGCCACGACCCGGCCGCCGTGGCCCACTTCCCGCAGGCTGCGCCCGAAGGCCCGGCCGCCGACGGTGTCCAGGACGACGTCGGCGCCCCGGCCGTCGGTGAGCCGGAGCACCTCCTCGACCTCGGCGTCCTCGGGGTGGGCGGAGGTGTCGACGGTGACGTCGGCGCCGAACTCCCCCGCCCAGGCGGCCTTCTCGGCCGAGCCGACGAGGGCGATGACCCGCGCTCCCGCCTCGGCGGCGATCTGCACGGCGGCGGTGCCGACACCGCTCGCCGCCGCCTTCACCAGCACGGTGTCGTCCTTGGAGACCCGGGCGAGGTGCCGCACGCAGTACCAGGCGCTGAGCCAGGCGATCGGCAGTGCGGCCGCCCGGGCCAGGTCCACGCCGTCGGGGAGCACGACCACCTGGGTGGCGGACACCGTCGCCAACTCGGCGTAGAAACCTGATGACTTGCCGCCGTCCAGGGCCATGACCCGCTGTCCGGGCGCGAAGTCCGTCACCCCCTCCCCCACCTCCACGACGACCCCGGCGGCCTCGGCACCCGGGATGAGCGGCGGGCGTCCGGCGCGGTGGTAGAGGCCGGCGCGGAGCAGGGCGTCCGCCCGGTTCACCCCGGCCGCGGCGACCCTCATCAGCACCTCTCCGGGGCCGGGCACCGGGTCGGGGACATCGACCGGCACCAGTACCTCCGGTCCGCCGAACCTGTCGATCCGCACCGCACGCATACCGCACCTGCTCTCTGCCCGGCCACCCGAGCGACTGACACCGGTTGAAGCGGTGTCGCGAAGTGGTGCCTCCATCCGACACCCCTTCAACCGGTGTCAAGAGGACCGGTGCACCGACCCGACACCTCCTGAACCGGTGTACGCTCGCCGCATGACCGGCAGCCCCGCCCCCGCCGACCCGGCACTCGCGTTCCCGTTCATCGGCGGCCGCCCCTGCCTGGACTTCGCGGCCACCCTCGGCAAACGGCACGCCACGCCGCTGGAGCGACTCCCCGACACCGCGGCCCTCGCGCGCTGGTTCACGGAGGCGGAGCTGGCCACCGACGCGGCCGCGGTGCGGGTCACCGCCCGGGATCTGACGGACGCCCGCCTCCTGCGCGAGTCCGTGTACGGCCTGGTCCGCGCCGCGATGGCCGGCCGCGAATCCGACCCGGCCGACGTGGAGCGGGTCAACGCGGTCGCCGCCCAGCCGGATCTCGCGCCCCAGCTGGGTCCGGTCCGCTGGGCGGCGCGCAGCCCGGCCCGCGCGGCCCTGGCGACGGTGGCACGGGACGCCGTACTCCTGGTGCGGGGTCCGCTCCTGGAGCGGGTCAAGGAGTGCGAGAACCCGGACTGTTCCCTGCTGTTCCTGGACGACTCGCAGGCCCGCCGCCGCCGTTGGTGCTCGATGGACCGCTGCGGCAATCTCGCGAAGATCGCCGGTTACCGGTCCCGCAGCCGGGCCGCCACCCGTTGACGGCGGATCCTGAAGGCGGATCCGATGTCTTGGGTGCGGGCCTCGGGGTAGGCGTTGCCGATCCGGCGGGCCGGGCGGGCCACGCGGAGCCAGGTGGGAGTTTTCCCCCACAATGGGTGCACTCCTCGCGGACGGCCACCGTCCGCACGGAGTGCACCGAACGCTTATGCGAAAGAGGAACACACTGAGGATGCGAGATGTACGTGAGGTGAGGGCGTCCCTGGTGCGCTCCGTGAAGCGGCGCCGGGACCCCGTGGTCGTGCAGACGCTACGGTCGGCGGCCGCGGCGACGATCGCGTACGTGATCGCACTGCGGCTCAGCCCCGAGGCGGCCCCGCTCACCTCGCCCCTGACCGCGCTGCTCGTCGTCCAGGTCACCCTGTACTCCACGCTCACCACCGGCATCCGCCGCGTGAACTCGGTGGTGACCGGCGTTCTCGTCGCCATCGCCTTCAGTCTGCTGGTGGGTCTGACCTGGTGGAGCCTGGGCCTGCTCATCGTGGCCTCGCTGGTGGTCGGACGGCTGGTGCGGGTCGAGGAGTTCGTGCCCGAGGTGGCGATCAGCGCGATGCTGGTGCTCGGGGTGACGACGGTCGGGGACACCGCCTGGGCGCGCGTGGTGGAGACGCTGATCGGCGCGGTCGTCGGCCTCGCCTGCAATCTGCTGCTCGCTCCCCCGGTGTGGGTGGACGAGGCGGGCGAGTCGATCGAGGGGCTGGCCCGCCGGCTGCGGAAGCTGATGCTGCGGATGGGCGAGGAGGCCGCGGGCCGTACCCCCGTGGAACTGGCGACGGCCCGGCTGTACGAGGCGCGCGAGCTCGACCACGACATCGTCGAGGTGGACGCGGCCCTCCGGCAGGCCGAGGACAGTCTCAAACTGAACCCCAGGGTGAAGGAGGGTCTGCTGCACCGGGTGGTGCTGCGTACCGGCCTGGACACCCTGGAGATCTGCACGGTCGTGCTGCGGGTCCTGGCGCGCACCCTCACCGACCTCGCGAAGCAACGCGACCCCCTCGCCGACGAGCCGTACGCGATCGACGAGGGGCAGGCTCCCGAGCCGCTGTTCGGGCCGGAGACCGGTCGGACCGTGGAGCAGTTGCTGTCCGAGATCGGTGACGCGGTGGTCAGCTTCGCGGTCCTGGTCACCACTCACGTCAGTGTGAGCGCCGAGTCCGCCGAGGCCCGGCTCACCGCCGAGCTGCGCCAGGCCACGACGACCCGCGACAAAATGGCCCAGCTTCTGCTGGAGGAGGTCCAGCGCGATTCCCGCCACTGGCAGCTGCACGGGGCGGTTCTCACCGAGGTCAACCGCATCCTCGACGAGCTGGACACCGAGCACCGCTCCCGCCGTCTGCTGGAGGAGCTGGACCGTGCCTCCCGTGAGCAGCGCGAACGGATGCCGCACCTGACCCGGCTGCAGGAACGCTGGCGCCGGAACCGCCCGGCCCTCTCCCGTCGTTCAAGGTGACACAGGCACAACGGACCATCACAGGGGGCGGCCGATGACCGGCACGGGCGTGCGGATCGACGGGAACACACTGCGGCTGCCGGGCGGTGCGGCGGTGCGGTTCGTCCGCACCCTGCGGCTGCCCGAGACGGGCACACATCCGCTGCCGCCGGGGCTCGGCGAGTTCCCGGTGCGCCGCGTCTCCGACTACCCGGACACCGTCCCTGAGCAGTGGCGGGCCCGGGGCGGAGTGATGCTGCCGGTGTATCTGCGGGAGGCCATGTGGCTGAGCTTCGGGGGCACCACCGAGCCCGCCGCTCTCCAGGTCGGGGTGGGCAAGGTGTGCGCGGTCTCCGGGAAACCGTGGAGCGACCGCCTCGCCCGTGATCCGCAGAACTACGTGGTTCTGCCCCGTCAGCCGTGGCTGGACGGCATCAACTCCGGCGAGGGGACGGTCCGCCAGTTCGTCGCGGTGCCGCTCGGTCTCGGCGCGACCCTCGAGGGGCAGGTCACCGGCGAGGAGGTCTGGGGCGGTGTACAGCTGCAGTCCTTCCCGCTGGCCGAGGAGCGGCTGGCCGAGTGGCGGGAGGCGCAGCGGCGGCTGCGGTCGGCGAGCGGGCCCGCCATGGGCTACGGCGCCGCCGTACCCATGGCGATGGCCGCGCCCGCCGCTCCGGCGGGGGGCCCGCCCAGCGCCCCGTCGATGGGGCTCGGCGTCGGCGGTTCCATGCGCCAGGAGGTCTACCGGGACGACCGGCCGCTGTCGGACTGGGCGGACACACCGGCAGGGCGGGTCTTCGTGCACCTGGTGACACCGCCCGAGTGGCGCCGCATCACCGGCGAGGCTCCCCCGCCGTCGCCGGTGGACCGCGCGGCGTACACCGCCGCGGGGCTGCCCTGGTTCGACTACTACGACCAGGACGCGGAGGACCTCGCCCCGACGGACCCGTTGGAGGGCGTGAAGCCGGTCGGTGACTGGCTCGGGGACGATCACGAGCCCTGGCAGCCGCCGGGGTCGCACCAGGTCACGAAGCTGGGGGACGCGCCGGGCAAGCCGGTCGAGGACGGCGACTGGTAGCGGGCGGCCGGGCTCGGGTTGCACCGGCCGGGCGATCCGGGTGAAGGTGGCTGTCCAGGCCGAGAAGACCGATCAGCAGGGGTGCGCAGGAATGGGCAGTGCGAACGGCGGCTGGAGCAGGCGCCGGTTCGTCGGCGCTCTCGCGGGAGCGGGCTCGGGCCTCGTCGGCTGCTCGACGTCCTCCGAACCGTCTTCGGCAGCGGCGCCCTCGCAGGCTCCCGGCTCCCCCGGGACCGTCTCACCGAGCCCGGCGAAAACGCCGTCCGCGGCGGCCCCGACCGGCCCCCGCCCCCTCTATCTCGGCACCTACACCTCCGCCGAGGGCGGCGGCACCGGCATCGGCGTCGCCGCCTACGACGCCGGGAGCGGCCGGATCACCGGCAAGGGCACGATCACCGGTGTCACCAACCCGTCGTATCTCGCGCTGCACCCCGACGGCCGCACGCTGTACGCGGTCGCCGAGCAGGACGCCGGTGCCGTGACCGCCGTACGCCTGTCCGACCGCAAGGTCCTGGGGAGCCGGAGCACCGGTGGGGCGGGGCCGTGCCATCTGTCGGTGCATCCGGGCGGGCGCTGGCTGCTCAGCGCGAACTACGGCTCCGGCAGTGTGGCCGTGCATCCGATCGACTCCTCGGGAGCCCTCGGTGAACTCAGGGACTCCGTCACGCACTCCAGTCCGGCGCCGGGGCCCGGCCAGGAGGGACCGCACGCCCACCAGTTCCTCACCGGTCCCGACGGGAACCATGTGCTCGCCGTCGACCTGGGCACCGACACCGTCTACAGCTATCGCCTGAACGAACGCACCGGCGCGCTCACGGAGGTCTCGCGGGCGCAGACCCGGCCGGGTGCCGGACCGCGCCATCTCACCTTCCATCCCGGGGGCCGGTACGCCTATCTGGCCAACGAGGTCGACAACACGGTGGCGGTCTGCGCCTACGACCCCGGGAGCGGCCGTCTCTCCGTCGGGGCGCCGCAGTCCACGGGGACGGGTTCGGGCACGAACTACCCGGCGCAGTTCCTGGTCACCGCGAACGGCTCGTACGCCTATCTCGCCAACCGGGGCCACAAGAGCCTCACGCGGTACGCGGTGGAGGCGGGCGGCGCCCGCCTGAGGCTGCTCGACACCGTGCCGGTGGACGGTGACTTCCCGCGCCAGATCGCGTTCTCCCCGGACGGCAGGCTGCTGTTCGCGGCGAATCAGAGGTCCGGCACCGTCAGCGTCTTCCACGTGGACACGGCGAGCGGTGCTGTGCGTCTCGCAGGCAAGCCGTTCGCCTCACCCGTCGCCGTCTGTGCGCTGCCGCTGTAGAGCACGGGGGCAGGACGCGGCGCTCGCCCGGGTCAGCAGGGCGTGCATGCGCTCCGTCAGCTGGGTCACGTCGGCGGCGGGCGCGTGGAAGGGCAGACGTACGTCGCCGTGGGCGCGGGCGCGCTCGACGCGCAGGGTCAGTCCGTGCCGGTCGACGGAGAGGGGCTGGACGCGGACCACGCCGTGCAGCATGTCCGGATCGACGAGCCGGGTGAGCCGTTCGACGGCGTCCGGGTGGCAGTCGGCGAGGTGGGTGAGCAGCCGGGCCTCGGCCGTGGCGAGGGGGTCGGGCTCGGCGGCGGCGAACTCGTCGAGGTCGACGACCACGGCGCCGGAGGGGCGGCGCAGCACGACGCGCGTGGCCTTGAGCTCCAGCCGGCCGTCCCCGGGGAGGAACCAGCCGGCGATCCACAGCCGGGCGCGGATACGGCTGCGCACGGGGACGGGTGCCACGTCGGCGAACTCCAGGACGGCGGACGGCTCCCCGCGGGGCGCGCAGATCGCGGCCGCGACCAGGGTGCTGTCCTCGGGCACGTCCAGCGTCACCCGTCCGTCCTCGGTGACGGTGTGCGCGCCGACGAACTCCTCGCGGCCGCCCTCGGCGGTCACCGCGCAGGACCACGAGGCGGCCAGCACCGACCGGGCGTGTTCCGCCGCGGACGGCGCGGCCGTCCACGTCTGGCTGTCACCCATCGCTTCCTCCTTAGGTAAGGCTTGCCTAACCTAGCGAAGATCGGCGATGAAGCCAACCCGGAAGGCGCAACGGAAGGGTCAGGGCCTGAGAACACCGAGCAGTGCCCGTGCGCACAGGTCACGCACCTGCTCCCGGGTCAGGTCCGCGCCCCGCAGCCACTCCAGGCAGACGGCCGTGGTGAAGGCCAGCCAGCCGCGGACGGCCAGCTGAAGGTCGGGGCGCTCGCTCGCCGGCTCACCGAACTCCGGATCCGCCGCCAGCGCCGCGAGGATCTGCCGCTCCTGTGCGGCCAGCGCCCGCTGATAGACCCGGCGCACGGCCTGGTCCCCGGCGGCGTCGGCGCGATGGAAGGCCCGGAAGCCGTGCGCGTGGGCGTGGACGTACGCCAGATACGTGTCCAGCCCCGCCGCCAGCTGCTCACGGACCGGGACGCCGGGCACGGCCGCGGTCATGGCCAGCATGCGCTCGCTCTCGCGCTCGACGACCGCGGCGAAGAAGTCCCGCTTCGTCGGGAAGTAGTGGTAGAGCAACCCGCGCGAGACGCCGGCGATCTCGGCGACCTGCTCGATCCACACGTCGTCGTACGGGCTCTCCGAGAACAGCCTCGCCCCCACCGACAGGAGCTGCTCCCGGCGCTCCTCGGTGCTGAGCCTGCGGCGCGTGCGCTCGCCCTGCTTCCCGGCCATGCCCGCACTTTACTTGACGCCGGTTCAACAACGGGATCAGACTGAGGCGCGCTATTGAACCCACGTACAACGCGCTCAACTGCCGCTGGATCAAAGGAGATCTCGTCATGGCGGAGACGACGGCGGACACGCGGCCGACGGGATTTCGCAGTGCCGAGCTGGGCTGGCCGGAGCTGGACCGCATTCCGCATCCGCCGCGCCGGCTCCCCCTGCTCGGTGACGTGCTGGGCGTCAACCGGGCCACCCCGCTCCAGGACTCGCTGCGCTTCGCTCGCCAATTGGGGCCGATCTACCGGCGCAAGGCGTTCAACCGGGAGTTCGTGTTCGTCTGGGGCGCCGAGCTGGTGGCGGACCTGGCGGACGAGTCGCGGTTCGCCAAGCACGTCGGCCTCGGGGTCGCCAACCTGCGGCCGGTCGCCGGCGACGGGCTGTTCACCGCCTACAACCACGAGCCGAACTGGCAGCTGGCGCACGACATTCTGGCACCGGGCTTCAGCCGGGAGGCGATGGAGGCCTACCACCCGATGATGCTGGCCGTGGCCGGGCGGCTGACGGACCACTGGGACCGTGCGCAGGCGGCTGGCCGGCCGGTGGACGTGCCCGGGGACATGACCAAGCTGACCCTGGAGACCATCGCGCGCACCGGGTTCGGGCACGACTTCGGCTCCTTCGAGCGAGAGCGGCCGCATCCTTTCGTCAGGGCGATGGTGGGCACCCTCACCTACGCGCAGCGCCTCAACTCCGTCCCGTTCCCCGCTCTGCTACGGCGTGCCGCGCGGGCGAACGCGGACGACATCGCCTATCTCAACCGCATGGTCGACGACCTGGTCCGGGCCCGGCGCGCGGCGGGCGGGGACGGTGACCTGCTGGACCGGATGCTGGAGACGGCCCATCCCGAGACCGGTGAGCGGCTGTCGCCCCAGAACGTCCGCCGGCAGGTCATCACCTTCCTGGTGGCCGGCCACGAGACCACCTCGGGCGCGCTCTCCTTCGCCCTGCACTACCTCTCCCGCCATCCCGAGGTCGCGGCACGCGCGCGTGCCGAGGTGGACCGGGTCTGGGGCTCCACCGAGGAGCCGGGGTACGACCAGGTGGCGAAGCTGCGGTATGTCCGTCGGGTGCTGGACGAGTCGCTGCGGCTGTGGCCGACGGCGCCCGCGTTCGCCCGGGAGGCCGTCGAGGACACCGTGCTGGCGGGACAGCACCCGATGCGGCGGGGTGCGTGGACGCTGGTGCTCACGCCTATGTTGCAGCGCGATCCCGCGGTGTGGGGCGCCGACGCCGAGCGGTTCGACCCGGGCCGCTTCGACCCGAAGGCCGTCCGATCGCGTCCCCCGCATGTCTTCAAGCCGTTCGGCACCGGCGCGCGGGCCTGCATCGGGCGCCAGTTCGCGCTGCACGAGGCCACGCTGGTGCTCGGTCTGCTGCTGCGCCGGTACACACTGCGGGCCGACCCGGACTACCGGCTCAGCGTGACCGAGCGGCTGACGCTGATGCCGGAGGGGCTGCGGCTGCACCTGGAACGCCGGGCGGGCGGTGGCGCTGCGGCCGTTCCCATGGCGGGTTCCGACGAAGCACCGGCACCGGCACCGGAGTCACGCTGTCCAGTGCACCGGGCGGGTGACTGACTCCGGCAGCCGGGTGCCGGCGCTGCCGCGGGCCGCGTTCAACTGCGGCTGGGTGAGGAAGAACGCGCCGGTCAGGTCCGCGTCCGTCAGGTCGGTGTCCCGCAGGTCGGCGCCGATCAGATCCGCGCCGCGCAGGTCGGCGCCGGTGAGGTCGGCCGCTATGAGGTAGGCGCCGCGGAGACTGGCCCCGCGCAGATCGGCACCCTTGAGCCGGGCGCCCATCAGGTCGGCGCCCCGGCGGTTCTTCTTCTTCCCGCCCATGCCCGCTCGCACCAGTTCGCTGGTCCGCAGGAGGAGGACGTTGACCTCCTGCCGGTGCGCGGGGACGTCCAGTGCGGCGAGTTCCTCGGCGGTGCCCCGGGTGAGCGCCTCGGTCCGCTCCAGCATGCGGCGCAGGTCGGCGTGGACCGGGCGGGCGGCGGGCAGGGTGAGGGCCTCGGTGAGGTACCAGAGCAGTTCGTGGAGCTGGCGCACGACCGGGAAAACGTCGAACATCCGGCGGGCGTCCTCACGCGGGCCGGTGCGCCAGTCCCGGCCGCCGAAGGTGACCTGCGAGACCTTCTGCCCGGCGCCGAAGCAGTCGTAGACCGTGCATCCGGTGAAGCCCTCGTCCCGCAGCCTCGCGTGGATACCGCACCGGTTGTCGTCCCGCAGGTTGGTGCAGGGCTTCCCGGCCGGCTTGTCGCGGGCGAAGTCCGCGGAGGCGGCGAAGGGCAGGGCGACACAGCACAGGCCGAAGCACCGCGCGCAGTCGCCCCTGAGGTCGGTCACATGTTCTTGCATCACGGCAAGCCTAACGGCCCCGCTCACCGACCCACCTGACGGGAACTCACCGAGGACTTTCCGGCGATGTGGGGGTCTTCTCATCCAACGGAAAACAAGCTCGGCTACCACAGAGATACCGGCCGAACCGAGGCGGGAGCCGAACGCATCGAGGAGACGTCATGTGCAGCCACCAGCCACCGTGCCCCAGCGTCGACAGCCCCGACCACCACACCGCGGCGATCGTCTCGGCCCATCCCGAACAGGGCTGGAGCCTGCTGTGCAACGGCACCATCGTCTTCGACGACACCGGTGAACTCCTGCCGGACGGACGGGTCGTGGGCCCGCACCGCACTCCTGGGGCGCTGGCCACGGCCGCCTGAGTCAGTACCGCTGCGCCTTCGCCAGCTCGGGTGTCAGAGCCGGCTCGGCGGGCTTGCGGCTGACGGCGACGGGCTGGGCCCTCTCCCCCGGCTCCAGGTCCTCGGCACCGACGTACCGGGTCTCCACCACCTTGCCCGAGGCGTCGAGGAAGTCGACCTGGACGGCGTACGAGGCCGCCTTGTCGGTCTTGTTGGTGATGGTGACGACGACGGCGAGCAGGCCGCCGGTCTCGGAGCGCGGCTTGCCGGTCATGGTGACCTCGGACATGGCGTTGCCCTGGCCGTCGACCTTGGCGAGCTCGGTCCGCGCGGCCTTGTTGGCCCGTTCCGTCTCGGCGGATACGGAGGCCTCGAAGGAGGAGGCGGCCGCCGAGGCGGACGCGGCCCGCTTCGATGCCTCGGCCCGCACCGAAGCCTTGACGGACTCGAGCGCGGAGGCCGCGTTGCCGGAGAAGGAGGCCGTGTCCGGGGCGGACGGCGTCACGGAGGACGACGAGGAGCCCCCGGAGTCGTCGTCACACGCCGTCAGAGTGAGCGTGCTCGCGGCGGCCAGGGCCACGGCGAGGGCGGCGATCCGGGACCGTCCGTGGGGTGACGGTGTGCTCATCGACTGATGTCCTCTCGACTCCGGGCGTCGACACTTGGGCGAAATGAACCCTATGCCGGAATCGAGAGGGGAGCATGTCGCCGTCCGGGTGTCCGGCGTCAGGCCTCGTCGCGGGCGAGGGCGAGCAGCCGGTCCAGGACGCGGGGGCCGCCCGCGCGGACGCCGTCGTGCTCGAACTCGTCCGTCACCCAGGTGCGCAGACCGCGGATCGCGCGGGCGGTCTCCAGGGAGTGGGCCGTGTCGACGTACATGTCGTCGTGGTAGACGGCGGCGGCGACCGGGACCTCGTTGGCGGCGAGGCGGGCCGGGTCGTACAGGGGCTGCCAGTCGGTGCGGGCGGCGAGGAGTTCGGCCGTCTCGCGCAGCGGCCGCAGGGCAGGGTCGCAGTCGAACAGCCAGGGGTGGATGGTCTCGCCGGTGAACAGCAGCGGCTCGTCCCCGGCGAGGGACTTGGCCGCGTCGAACTGCGGGAACTCGGCGCGCACCCGTTCGGCCGACCAGGCGGTGGGCCGTTCGCCCTGGCCGTAGGTGGCCTCGTGGACGAGGGCGTACAGCGGGTGGGCAGCGTACGAGAGGAGGCCCTGGGCCTCTTCCTGGAACGCGTCGGAGAGTTCCGGGCCCTGCGGGGTGCGGACGAAGGCGTGTTCCAGGAGGTAGTGCAGGCGGTGGCTGCCCTCGCTGCCGCCGAGGAGGATGCCGAGCGACTGGAAGGCCTCGACGGTCAGCCGGTATCCGTTCGGCAGGGTCACGTCGTGGGTGAGGAGGTGGTCGGCGATACGGCGGGCCCGCTCGATGTCCTGCGGATAGCGGGCGTAGTGCGCGGCGACCTTGCGCTCCACGCGCGGGTAGGCGGCCCGGTAGATGTCGTCGGCGTGGGCGTCGAGGGATGGCAGGCCGCCGGTGATGAGGGCGGCGGCGAGGCCCTCGGGGGCGAGGGACAGATAGGTCGTGGCGCAGAAGCCGCCGAAGCTCTGGCCCAGGACGGTCCAGGGAGCGCCGCCGGTCACCTGGGCGCGGATCGCCTCGCAGTCGCGGACGATGGAGTCGGCGCGGAAGCGGGCCAGATGGTCGGCCTGTTCGGCGGGGCCGCCGCGCAGCGGGAGCGTCTGGCGGTTCGCGGGTGTGGAGTGGCCGGTGCCGCGCTGGTCGAGCAGCAGGACCCGGTACTCCTTCAGGGCCCGGCCGAACCAGGCTCCCTTGCCGACGAAGCGGTTCGCCCCGAAGCCCGGGCCGCCCTGGAGATAGACCAGCCACGGCAGGTTCTGGCCCGCCTTGTCGCTCGCCACGGCCTCGCGGGCGTAGAGCTCGATCGTCTCCCCGGCCGGGTCGTCGTGGTCGAGGGGGACGGTGAAGCTGCGGTCGGTGAGGACGAGGCCGGGCTGGCGGTAGGTCGCGGTCAACAGGGCTCCCGGGACGGACGGATTCTTCAGGCGCGTCCCAGTTCAGCACATGTTCGTCCGCCGGCCGACCCCTTCGATCATGAAATCTTACTGACTCGCGGGTCAGCGGGCCGCCAGGCTGGAGCGCCGCACCACCAGTTCGGGCTGCAGCACCACCCGGCGGTGGTCGTGGCGCTTGCCGTTGGTCTCCGCCTCCTCCAGGAGCAGTTCGGCGGCCAGGGCGCCCATGGTGACGGCGGGCTGGCGGACCGAGGTGAGGGGGACGGCCGCGGCGGCGGCGAACTCGATGTCGTCGTAGCCGACGATGGCGAGGTCGTCGGGGACCGTGATGCCGGCCGCGTACATGGCCTGCAGGACGCCGAGGGCGAGCAGGTCGTTGGCGCAGAACACGGCGGTCGGGCGGTCGGCGAGGCCGAGCAGGCGGGCGCCGGCGTCACGGCCCGCGGCCACGTCGAGCCGTTCGGTGGGCAGCTCGCGCAGATGGTCGGGGCCCAGGCCCGCCTCGGCCAGCGCGTTGAGGGCGCCGGTGCGCCGGTCGCGGACCTGGTTGAGGCCGGGCGGGCCGCTGACGTAGGCGATGGAGCGGTGCCCGGCGTCCACGAGGTGGCGCACGGCCAGGGCGCCGCCGGCCACGTCGTCGACGGAGACCGAGCACTCGGTGGTGCCCTCGGCGACCCGGTCGACGAGGACGAAGGGGATGCCGTGGCGGCGGAAGGAGTCGATGTTGCGGCCGGAGGCGTCGGTCGGGGTGAGCAGGACGCCACGGACCCGCTGCTCGGCGAAGAGGGACAGGTACTCCGCCTCCTCGCTCGCGCTCTGGGCGCTGTTGCAGACCATCACGCCGAGGCCTTCCTCGCGGGCGGCCCGCTCGGCACCGCGGGCGACGTCGACGAAGAAGGGGTTGCCCATGTCGAGCACGAGCAGACCCATGATCCGGCTGCGGCCCGCGCGCAGCTGACGGGCGGACTCGCTGCGGACATAGCCGAGCCGGTCTATCGCGGACAGGACGCGCGCCCGGGTCTCGGTCGCGACGGAGTCCGGACGGTTGATGACGTTCGAGACCGTGCCGACGGAGACTCCGGCGGCGCGGGCGACGTCCTTGATACCCACCGACTGGGCCATCGGGCAGGGACCTCCAGGAAGACGGGGGGCGACAGGACGACCTTCACATTATCGTCGAGTCGCCCCCACACCGGTCACGATCAGGCAGGCAGTGCGAAGTCGACGACGTGGAGCGCCGAGGGGGTCGTGCCGCTCGACTTCTCCTGGTACATGAACGACAGCACGTTGTCCTGTGCGATCCGCATCTCGTCGATTACGACCTCACCGAAGGCGTTGAGACCGCTGCCGTCGAACAGGATCTTCCAGTCGGTGTAGCCGGACGCCTTGGAGGCGGCGGCGATCCGGCCGAACGGGAAGATCGCGTAGGCGTTGTCGTACTTGTCGAGGACCAGTTTGGTGCGCTGGCTGGAGCCGAGCACGACCGGGATCTCGGTCTTCTGCCAGGTGCCCGAGGAGTTCTTGCGGACGTGGAAGGCGCGGCCGTTGGCGGTGCGGTTGGAGACGTAGTTGGTGGTGCACTGGCCGAAGCGGCCCGGCACGTACGAGATGATCGCGTGCGGCAGGCCGGCGGAGTCGGTGAACTGGCTCTCCTGGTTCATCAGGGAGTGGTCCGGGTTCAGCGCGTCGATGACCAGGCCGCTGTCGGTGACGGCGACCTTGTCGGAGCCGCCGGTGGTGCCGACCACGGTGCCGGCGTTGGTGCGCCAGGTGCGGCCGCGGTCGTCGGAGTAGACGTAGCCGGTGTCGTGGTTGGTGATGCCGCCGCTGGAGCACATCACGGCGGCGCTCTGCTCCCGCCAGGTGAAGAAGGAGTGCAGCCGGCCGTTCTTGTCGTAGTCGATGCCGTGCAGGTACATGTTGCGGGCCGTCGAGGAGCCGTGCTCGCTGGTGTAGGTGCCGGTGGAGGCGGACCACTCGCCGAGGTCGGTCCAGGTGGAACCGTCGTACTCCGCGAGGGCGTTGCGGCCGTTGCCGGATATCCCGCGCCGGTAGCTGAGCTGGAGCTTGCCGTCGGGGGTGGAGACGAACTGCGGGTAGGTGAACTGCGACGTCAGGGCGACGCCGTCCAGGGTGGACTGGGGTGCGCCGAACCGGGCGGCGGTCCAGCTCAGTCCTGACGGGTTGTCCATGAGGCCCGCGACCGATTTGACGTAGGTGAAGCCGTCGCTGTGCGAGTCCATGTTGAGGTGGAGGCGGCCGTCCACCTTGGAGACGCCCATGGAGATGACGTTGTGGGAGTCGCTGGTCTTGAGGGTGTGTCCGACCTGGACGGTGGACCAGGTGCCCCCGCCGAGGACGCGGCGGCCGACGACGGCGTTCTTGTCGGCGGTGTACCAGACGGCGTACTGGTAGCCCTTGTAGGTCAGCAGGCCGTTCTTCTGGAACGAGTTGTTGTTGACGAGGCCGTCGTAGGAGACGAAGAAGACGGCCTGGCTGTCGAGCGTGGTGGTGCCGGTCCGGGTGACGGAGGGGCCGGGGTCGGCGGCGCGGGCGGTGCCGCCGGTGAGCGCGGTGGTGGACATGGCGGACACGATGGCACCTGCGAGCAGTGTGCGTCTTTTCATGGTGCGGCTCCTGCGGTCCTGATGGGGAGGTTTCAGGCGAGGTGGAACACCTCGGTGAGCGGTTTCATCGCCTCGTCGGGGCGGGCTCCGTCGAGGGACTCGAAGAACTCGCCCATCTCGGCCTGCCAGCGGGCGTTGACCTCGGTGGCTTCCATACCGGCCTTGGCGGCCTCGAAGTCCTCGGTCTCCAGATAGCCGACGAGCAGGCCGTCGTCGCGCAGGAAGAGCGAGTAGTTGTGCCAGCCGGTGGCCGAGAGTGCGTCGAGCATCTCCGGCCACACGGCGGCGTGTCGTTCGCGGTACTCGGCGAGCTTGTCCTGACGGACCTTGAGGAGGAAACAGACGCGCTGCATGAAGTACCGCTCCGGAACTAGAAGTTGAACTGGTCGATGTTCTTGGCGGTGAACACGGTCGGCTTGCCGAGGTTGATCACGCCGTCCTTGCCGATGGTGTACGTGGTGCCGCCGGCCTTGAAGGTCTCGCCCTCCTTGCCGGTGATCTGGCCGGAGACCAGGGCGACGGCGGTCTGGGCGGCCAGCGCGCCGAGCTTCGCCGGGTCCCACAGCTCGAAGCCCTCGACGGTGCCGTTCTTGACGTACTTGCGCATGTCGTTGGGGGTGCCGAGGCCGGTCAGCTTGACCTTGCCCTTGTACTTGGAGCCGGAGAGGTACTGGGCGGCGGCCTTGATGCCGACGGTGGTCGGGGAGATGATCCCCTTCAGGTTCGGGTACTCCTGGAGCAGGCCCTGGGTCTGCTGGAAGGACTGCTGGGCGTCGTCATTGCCGTAGGCGACCTTGACGAGCTTGATGTTCTTGTACTTCGGGTCCTTCAGCTCGTCCTTCATGAAGTCGATCCAGGTGTTCTGGTTCGTCGCCGTCTGCGCGGCGGACAGGATCGCGATCTCGCCCTTGTAGCCGATCTGCTCGGCGAGCAGCTGCACCTCGGTGCGGCCGAGGTCCTCGGCGGAGGCCTGCGAGACGAAGGCGTTGCGGCAGTCGGCCTTGGTGTCGGAGTCGTAGGTGACGACCTTGATGTCGTTCGACATGGCCTGCTTGAGGGCGGTGCACAGGGCGCCGGGGTCCTGCGCGGACACGGCCATCGCGTTGACCTGCTGCTGGGTGAGCGTGTTGACGTAGGAGACCTGCCCGGCGGTGTCGGTGGCGCTGGACGGACCGACCTCCTTGTACTTGGAGCCCAGCTCCGTCAGGGCCGCCTCGCCGCCCTTGTCGGCGGAGGTGAAGTACGGGTTGTTGACCTGCTTGGGCAGGAACCCGACGGTCAGGCCCTTCTTGGTGGCCGCGTTCGGGTCGGCCTTGGCCGTGGAGGCCGCCGAGGCGCCCTCGTCCTGCACGTCCTTCTTGGTGGTGCCGCCGCACGCGGTGAGCGCGAGGGCGAGGGAGGTGCCGGCGGCGAGGGCCGCACAGGAACGGCGGAGGGATGACTTACGCATGACGGATCTTCCTTACGAGGGTGAGCGGATACGAGGTTTCCTTGGACGCCCGGACCTATGCGGCCGGGGTGGGCGCCTTGGACGCCGGTGTCGAGGCGGCCCGGCGGCCGGCCCTCGCAACCGAGATCTGCCGTGCGACCCGGGGGCCGAGCACGGAGAGGACGAGGAGAACGCCGGTGACGACGATCTGGGACTGGGCGGAGACGTCCTGGAGGCTCATCACGTTCTGCAGCGCGCCGAGCAGGAAGACTCCCGCGATCGCGCCGCCCAGCGTGCCCTTGCCTCCGTCGAAGTCGATGCCGCCCAGCAGGACGGCCGCCACGACGGAGAGTTCGAGTCCCGTGGCGTTGTCGTAGCGGGCGCTGGCGTAGTGCAGGGCCCAGAAGATGCCGGTGAGCGAGGCCATCAGGCCCGTCACCGTGAACAGGATCAGCTTCTGTCGCTTGACCCGGATACCCGCGAAGCGTGCAGCCTCCTCGCTCGCGCCGGTCGCGAACACCGACCGCCCGAACGGCGTGGCGTGCAGGACGACCACGGCGATCGCGAGCAGGACCAGGAAGGGCAGGAACGCCTGCGGGATGAACGTGTCCCCGACCCGGCCCGCCGCGAAGTTCAGGTACTGCGTGGGGAAGTCGGTCACCGCGTCGGAGCCGAGCACGATCTGTGCGATGCCCCGGTAGGCGGCGAGGGTGCCGATGGTGACGGCGAGGGAGGGCAGGCCCAGCCGGGTGACGAGCAGGCCGTTGAGCAGCCCGCACACCACTCCGAGGACGAGGCAGATCGGGATGATCACCTCGATCGTCAGGCCCTGGTTCCACAGGGCGCCCATCACCGCGCCGGACAGACCCGCGGTGGAGGCGACGGAGAGGTCGATCTCGCCGGAGACCACGAGCATGGTCATGGGCAGGGCGATCAGCGCGATCGGCAGGGTGTTGCCGATCAGGAAGGACAGGTTCAGCGCGTTGCCGAAACCGTCGACGGTGCCGAACGACAGCAGCAGGACCACGATCAGGAGAGCGCCGACGACCGTGTCCCAGCGGATCGCACGCGTCAGGGAGTCAGGCATGGCGGGCGTTCCTCTTCTTCAGGGCCAAGGCCACGCGCAGCGCGACGATCCGGTCGACCGCGATGGCGAGGATGAGCAGGATGCCGTTGATGGCGAGCACCCAGACCGAGCTGACGCCGAGGGCGGGCAGCACGCTGTTGATGGAGGTCAGCAGCAGGGCGCCGAGGGCCGCGCCGTAGACGCTGCCGGAGCCGCCGGTGAAGACGACACCGCCGACCACGACCGCGCTGACGACGGTCAGTTCGTAGCCGGTGCCGGTCCCGGAGTCGACGTTGCCGAACCGGGCCAGGTACATCGCCCCGGCGAGACCGGCGAGGCCGCCGCAGAAGGTGTACGCGGCCAGGATCCGCTTGCGCACCGGGATGCCGGCGAGCCGTGCGGCCTCGGGATTGGAGCCGAGCGCGTACAGCTCGCGTCCGCTGCCGAAGTGCTTGAGGTAGTAGGCGGTGGCGATGAGAACCGCGAGCGCGATCAGGGCCAGCCAGGGCACGGCGGAGATACCGCCGGAGCCGAAGTTCACGAAGCTGTCCGGGAGGTCGGCCGCCGTGATCTGGCGGGAGCCGACCCAGATGGAGTCGATGCCCCGGATGATGTAGAGCGTGCCGAGGGTGACCACGAGTGCGGGCACCTGGCCGAGGCTGACGAGGAGGCCGTTGAGCAGGCCGAAGCCGATGCCGAACAGGACCGCGAGCCCGATCGCCACGACGGGGTTCCCGCCGCCCTGGAGGTAGGTACCGGCGGCGAAGGCGCTGATCCCGAGGATGGAGCCGACCGAGAGGTCGACGTTCCTCGTGATGACCACCAGCGACTGTCCGGTGGCGACCAGCACCAGGATCGTGGCGTTCAGCAGCAGGTCCTTGATGCCCTGCTCGGTGAGGAAGTCGCTGTTCCCGATCTGGGTGACGACGATCATCACCAGGAACACGGCCAGGATGGCGAGCTCGCGCATCTTGAAGACGCGGTCGACGAGCCGGGTGGCACCGGCCTTCGGCACCTCTGCGGGAGGGGCCTGCTGGGGGGTGGTGACCGTCATGCGGCGGCCCTCCCGGTGGCTGCGGCCATCACGGTTTCCTCGGTGGCGTCGGAGCGCGGGATCTCGGCGGTGAGGCGGCCCTCGTGCATCACGAGCACGCGGTCGGCCATGCCGAGGATCTCGGGCAGGTCGGAGGAGATCATCAAGATGGCCACCCCGTCGGCGGCCAGCTCGCTGAGCAGCCGGTGCACCTCGGCCTTGGTGCCGACGTCGATGCCGCGGGTCGGCTCGTCGACGATGAGCACCTTGGGGCCGGTGGCCAGCCACTTGGCGAGGACGACCTTCTGCTGGTTGCCGCCCGACAGCGTGTTGACGGTGTCGGCGATCCGGGCGTACTTCACCTGGAGCTTGACGGCCCAGTCGAGGGAACGGCTGCGTTCGGCGCCGCGGTCCATGAGACCCGCCCTGACGGTCGTACGGAGTCCGGTGAGGCCGATGTTGCGCTCGATGGACATGTCCATCACGAGCCCCTGGGCGCGCCGGTCCTCGGGGACCAGGGCGAGCCCTGCGGCCATCGCGGTCGAAGGGGCGCCGTTGACCAGCGCCTTTCCGTCCACGGAGACCTCGCCGGCGTCCCAGCGGTCGATGCCGAACACGGCTCGGGCGACTTCGGTGCGGCCCGCTCCGACGAGGCCCGCGAGGCCGACGATCTCGCCCTGCCTGACCTCGAAGGAGACGTCGGTGAAGACGCCCTCCCGGGTCAGCCGGCTCACCGTGAGCGCGACCTCGCCGGGGCGTACGTCCTGCTTGGGGTACAGCTCGTCGAGGTCGCGGCCGACCATGCGGCGGACGAGGTCGTCCTCGGTCATGCCCTCGATCGGCTCGCTGGCGATCCAGGCGCCGTCGCGCAGGGTCGTGACCGTCTGGCAGATCCGGAAGATCTCCTCCAGGCGGTGCGAGATGAACAGCACCGCGGCGCCCTGCTCCCGGAGCGCCTTGACGACGCCGAAGAGACGCGCCACCTCGCTGCCGGTCAGGGCCGCGGTGGGCTCGTCCATGATCAGGACGCGGGCCTCGAAGGACAGCGCCTTGGCGATCTCGACGATCTGCTGGTCGGCGATGGACAGGCCGCGTGCCGGGCGGTCGGGGTCGAGTTCGACTCCGAGGCGCTGCATCAGGGCCAGGGTCGCGGCGTGCGTGGCCTTGTGGTCGATCCGGCCGAGGGCGCGCCTGGGCTGGCGGCCCATGAAGATGTTCTCGGCGATCGACAGGTCGGGGAAGAGCGTGGGCTCCTGGTAGATGACGGCGATCCCGGCGTCGCGGGCGTCGCCGGGGCCGTGGAAGACGACCGGCTGACCGTCGAGCAGTACCTGGCCGGTGTCCGGCCGGTGCACTCCCGCGAGGGTCTTGATGAGGGTCGACTTGCCCGCGCCGTTCTCGCCGGCGAGGGCGTGCACCTCCCCGGGAAACAGCTCCAGGGAGACGTCCCGCAGGGCGCGAACCGCGCCGAAGGACTTCGAAATGTCCCTGAGCGCGAGAACCGGGGCCGGACCCGTGGTGGACGGGTGGGTCATTGGGGGCTCCTCGACGACGCCGGCGGGACGGCCCTCACGGCGTCGTGAAAGGTTTCAACTTGGTTGCCGGGACGTTAGGCATGGAGCGCATGTCACGTCAATGGGTTCGTGTCGAAAATGTTTCGATGAACTCAGGTCACAGGGGGGTCACGGGCAACAGCCTTGGTCGCAGGGGTTGACACCCTTGCGAGGTCCCCATACTTTCGCGTCTTGAATCGTTTCACAGTGAAGCTGTTCGCAAGCCCTTCGGACCCGACGTCACAGGAGCCCTCAAGTGACCGAGCTCGCCGCGGTGAAGGCCGCTCTCAAGACCCAGGCCGTCGAGACGCCGTCGTGGGCGTACGGGAACTCGGGAACTCGCTTCAAGGTGTTCGCCCAGCAGGGCGTACCGCGCACACCGCAGGAGAAGCTGGAGGACGCGGCGCAGGTGCACGCGTTCACCGGAGTGGCCCCGACCGTGGCCCTGCACATCCCCTGGGACAAGGTCGAGGACTACGCCGCGCTGGCGAAGTTCGCCGAGGAGCGGGGCGTGAAGCTGGGCGCCATCAACTCCAACACCTTCCAGGACGACGACTACAAGCTGGGCAGCATCTGCCATCCGGACGCCTCGGTGCGGCGGAAGGCTCTCGATCATCTGCTGGAGTGCGTCGACATCATGGACGCGACCGGCTCCCAGGACCTGAAGCTGTGGTTCGCCGACGGTACGAACTATCCCGGCCAGGACGATCTGCGGGCCCGGCAGGACCGGCTCGCCGAAGGTCTCTCCGAGGTGTACGACCGTCTGGGCGACGGCCAGCGCATGCTGCTGGAGTACAAGTTCTTCGAGCCGGCGTTCTACTCGACGGATGTGCCGGACTGGGGGACGGCGTACGCGCACTGCCTCAAGCTCGGGCCCAAGGCGCAGGTCGTCGTGGACACCGGGCACCACGCTCCCGGCACCAACATCGAGTTCATCGTCGCCACGCTGCTGCGCGAGGGGAAGCTCGGCGGGTTCGACTTCAACTCGCGGTTCTACGCCGACGACGACCTCATGGTGGGGGCGGCTGATCCGTTCCAGCTGTTCCGGATCATGTACGAGGTCATCCGTGGCGGCGGGTTCACGCCGGACGTCGCCTTCATGCTCGACCAGTGCCACAACATCGAGGCGAAGATTCCGGCGATCATCCGGTCGGTGATGAACGTGCAGGAAGCGACGGCGAAGGCGCTGCTGGTCGACCGGGACGCGCTTGCCGTGGCTCAGCGCGAAGGGGATGTGCTGGAGGCGAACGCGGTGCTGATGGATGCGTACAACACGGATGTGCGGCCGCTTCTTGCCGAGGTGCGGGAAGAGATGGGACTGGACGCCAATCCGATGGCTGCGTACAAGCGGTCCGGTTGGGCCGAGAAGATCATCGCCGAGCGTGTTGGTGGGGAGCAGGCGGGTTGGGGCGCGTAAGCGTCTGCCGGGTTCTGTTCGTTGCGGGGTGCGGGCCGGTTTGTGGCTGGTCGCGCCCACGCGGCGGAGCCGCACATCGATGCAGCCCCGCGCCCCTAAAAGCATCTCCCTAGCCCTTTTCCAGATAGGACTGAAAGTTCATGGCAACCCACCCCGAAGCCGCCGCCCTCCTCGCCCGGTCCCGTCGGCTTGGCTCCGATCCCCGTAACACCAACTACGCCGGCGGCAACGCGTCCGCCAAGGGCACCGACACCGATCCCGTCACCGGTGGTGACGTCGAGCTGATGTGGGTCAAGGGATCCGGGGGTGACCTCGGGACGCTGACCGAGGCGGGGCTGGCCGTGTTGCGGCTGGACCGGATGCGGGCGCTCGTCGACGTGTACCCCGGTGTCGAGCGCGAGGACGAGATGGTCGCCGCGTTCGACTACTGCCTGCACGGCAAGGGCGGGGCGGCTCCCTCCATCGACACCGCCATGCACGGGCTGGTCGAGGCCGCGCACGTCGATCATCTGCACCCCGACTCCGGTATCGCGCTCGCCTGCGCCGCCGACGGGGAGAAGCTGACCGCCGAGTGTTTCGGGGACACCGTCGCCTGGGTGCCGTGGCGGCGGCCCGGGTTCCAGCTGGGGCTGGACATCGCCGCCATCAAGGCCGCCAATCCGCAGGCGATCGGGGTCGTGCTCGGCGGGCACGGGATCACCGCCTGGGGAGAGACCGCCGAGGAGTGCGAGAAGAACTCGCTGCACATCATCCGCACGGCGGAGGCGTTTCTCGCCGAGCGGGGGAAGCCGGAGCCGTTCGGTCCGGTGATCGACGGCTACGAGGCCCTGGAGCCCTCGGAGCGGCGCGCACGGGCCGCCGCCCTCGCACCGCACGTCCGAGCCCTCGCCTCCCAGGACAAGCCGCAGGTCGGGCACTTCAACGACTCGGAGCCGGTGCTCGAGTTCCTGGCCCGGGCCGAGCACCCCCGGCTCGCCGCGCTCGGCACCTCCTGCCCCGACCACTTCCTGCGGACCAAGGTGCGGCCGCTCGTCCTGGACCTGCCGCCGACGGCCCCTCTGGAGGAGGCCGTCGCGCGCCTCGAGGAACTGCACGCCGAGTACCGGGACGAGTACGCCGCCTACTACCAGCGGCACGCCCTGCCCGACTCCCCCGCCATGCGCGGTGCCGACCCGGCGATCGTGCTGATCCCGGGTGTCGGCATGTTCTCCTTCGGCAAGGACAAGCAGACCGCCCGGGTCGCCGGCGAGTTCTACGTCAACGCGATCAACGTGATGCGGGGCGCCGAGGCCGTCTCCTCCTACGCCCCCATCGAGGAGTCGGAGAAGTTCCGCATCGAGTACTGGGCGTTGGAGGAGGCGAAGCTTCAGCGGATGCCGAAGCCCAAGCCGCTCGCCACGCGGGTCGCGCTCGTGACGGGCGCGGGCAGCGGGATCGGCAAGGCCATCGCGCAGCGCCTGGTCGCCGAGGGCGCGTGTGTCGTGGTCGCGGACCTCAACACCGAGAACGCTCAGAGCGTCGCGGAGGAGCTCGGCGGGCCCGACAAGGCCGTCGCCGTGACCGTCGACGTCACGTCCGAGGAGCAGATCGCCGAATCGTTCCGGGCCGCGGTGCTGGCCTTCGGCGGTGTGGACCTCGTGGTCAACAACGCCGGCATCTCCATCTCCAAGCCACTCCTGGAGACCTCCGCCAAGGACTGGGACCTCCAGCACGACATCATGGCGCGCGGTTCCTTCCTGGTGTCCCGGGAGGCGGCCCGGGTGATGATCGCGCAGAAGCTGGGCGGTGACATCGTCTACATCGCCTCGAAGAACGCCGTGTTCGCCGGCCCCAACAACATCGCCTACTCCGCCACCAAGGCCGACCAGGCCCACCAGGTGCGGCTGCTGGCCGCCGAGCTCGGTGAGCACGGCATCCGCGTCAACGGCATCAACCCCGATGGTGTGGTGCGCGGCTCCGGCATCTTCGCCGGTGGCTGGGGCGCCAAGCGGGCAGCCGTGTACGGCGTGGAGGAGGAGAAGCTCGGCGAGTTCTACGCCCAGCGGACCATCCTCAAGCGCGAGGTGCTCCCCGAGCACGTGGCCAACGCCGTGTTCGCCCTGACCGGTGGGGAGCTGACGCACACCACCGGGCTGCACGTCCCGGTCGACGCCGGCGTCGCGGCCGCCTTCCTGCGATGAGCGCGAGCGTGAAGTCGTACGCCGCGGTCGACCTCGGGGCGTCCAGCGGACGCGTCATGGTCGGCCGCGTCGGCCCCGACAGCCTGGAGCTGTCGGAGGCACACCGGTTCGTGAACCGGCCGGTCAGGGTCCCGGAGGGCCTGCGCTGGGACATCCTCTCGCTGTACGGCGGTGTCCTGGACGGGCTCAAGGCTGCCGGGCAGGTCGACTCCGTCGGCATCGACAGCTGGGCCGTGGACTACGGGCTGCTGGACGCCGACGGGGCCTTGCTCGGCAACCCGGTGCACTACCGGGACTCCCGTACCGAGGGGGTCGCGCAGAAGGTGTGGGCGATCGTGCCCGCGCCCGAGCTCTATGCGGCGACCGGCTTGCAGTACGCGCCCTTCAACACGCTGTATCAGCTCGTCGCCGACCAACTAACCGGCGCGCAAGGGCTGTTGCTGATCCCCGATCTGCTCACCTACTGGCTGACCGGCGAGCAGGGCACCGAGCTGACCAACGCCTCGACCACCCAGCTGATCGATCCCCGCACGCGCGGGTGGTCGTACGACATCGCCGAGCGCGTCGGGATCGACCTGGGCCTGTTCGCGCCGCTGCGGCAGCCGGGCGATCCGGCGGGACTGCTGCGGCCCGAGGTGCTGGAGGAGACCGGGCTGCGCGGGCCGGTGCCGGTGACGGCCGTCGGGTCGCACGACACCGCCTCCGCGGTGGCCGCCGTGCCCGCGTCCGGTGAGCGGTTCGCCTACATCTGCACCGGCACCTGGTCCCTGGCGGGCCTCGAGCTCCACGCGCCGGTGCTGACGGAGAAGAGCCGGGCCGCCAACTTCACCAATGAGCTGGGGCTCGACGGCACGGTCCGGTATCTGCGGAACATCATGGGGCTGTGGCTGCTCCAGGAGTGCGTACGGGCCTGGGGCGACCCGGATCTGGGCGAGCTGCTCCTTCAGGCGGCCAAGGTGCCTGCGCTGCGGTCGGTGGTGGACGCTTCCGATCCGGTCTTTCTCCCGCCGGGGCGGATGCCGGAGCGGATCGCCGAGGCCTGCCGTGCCTCGGGGCAGCCGGTGCCCGGCTCCCCCGCCGAGGTCACGCGGTGCATCCTCGACTCGCTGGCCCTCGCCCACCGCAAGGCGGTCGAGGAGGCGCAGCGGCTGGCCGACCACCCCGTGGACGTCGTGCACGTCGTCGGGGGCGGGACGCGCAACGCCCTGCTGTGCCAGCTGACCGCCGACGCCTGCGGGCTGCCGGTGGTGGCGGGGCCGACCGAGGCGGCCGCGCTCGGGAACGTCCTGGTGCAGGCCCGGGCCCACGGCCTGGTGGGCGACCTCGCGGGCGGGCGCGAGCTGCTCACCCGTACCCAGCCGATCACGCGGTACGAGCCGCAGGGCGACACCGCGCGCTGGCGCGAGGCACAGGCCCGGCTCGCCGGGGTGTGACCCCAGGGGCTCCCCCGGGCCTCGGCGCCGGGCTACGCTTCACTCATCCGATGATCGACCACAAGGAGCCGCGATGCGTGTCGCCCTGTTCCTGACCTGTGTCAACGACACGCTCTATCCGGACACCGGGCGCGCTGTGGTGAAACTGCTGACCAGGCTGGGCGTGGACGTCGACTTCCCGATGTCCCAGACCTGCTGCGGGCAGGCGCACTACAACACCGGCTACCGGCATGAGGCGGAACCACTGGCCCGGCATTTCTCCGATGTCTTCCGGGACTACGAGGCGATCGTGACGCCGTCCGGCTCGTGCGGGGCGATGGTGCGGGAGCTGTATCCGCGGATGGGTGAGCGGGCCCGGGCCGAGGGGCGCGGGGAGAGCCTCGCGGCCGTGCTGGCGCCCGTGGTGCCGAAGACCTACGAGCTCACGGAGTTCCTGGTGGACGTGCTCGGGGTGACGGACGTCGGGGCGTACTACCCGCACACGGTGACGTACCACCCGACCTGTCACGGGCTGCGGAGCCTCGGGCTCGGCGACCGGCCCCGGCGGCTGCTCCAGGCGGTCAAGGGCCTGGAGCTGAAGGAGCTTCCGGGCGCCGACGAGTGCTGCGGCTTCGGTGGCACCTTCGCGCTGAAGAACGCCGATGTCTCGGCGGCGATGGGCGCGGACAAGGTGCGCAACGCCGAGTCGACGGGCGCCGAGGTGCTGTGCGCGGCCGACAACTCGTGTCTCATGCACATCGGCGGCACGATGGGCCGGCTGGAGTCGGGCATGCGGCCGGTGCACATCGCGGAGATCCTGGCGAGCACGGAGGAGGAACCGGCCGTATGAGCGGGACGTTCGTAGGGATGCCGGCCTTCCCGAAGGCCGCGCACGAGGCCGTCAACAACAAGACGCTGCGCGGCAATCTGCGCCACGCCACGCACACCATCCGCGCCAAGCGGGAGAAGGCCGTCGCCGAGGTCTCCGACTGGGCGGAGCTGCGCGAGGCGGGCAAGCAGATCAAGGACCACACGCTGCGCCATCTCGACCGGTATCTCGTGCAGTTGGAGGAGTCGGTCGTCGCGGCGGGCGGCACCGTCCACTGGGCCGCCGACGCCGACGAGGCCAACGAGATCGTGACCAAGCTCGTCAAGATGACCGGCGAGTCGGAGGTCGTCAAGGTCAAGTCGATGGCCACGCAGGAGATCGGGCTCAACGAGGCTCTGGAGGCCGAGGGCATCCGGGCCTACGAGACCGATCTCGCCGAGCTGATCGTGCAGTTGGGCAAGGACCGGCCCTCGCACATCCTCGTCCCTGCCATCCACCGCAACCGGGGTGAGATCCGGGACATCTTCACGCGCGAGATGAGCGAGTGGGGCCGCCCGGCCCCCGAGGGCCTCACCGACACGCCCGCCGAACTGGCGGAGGCGGCACGGCTGCACCTGCGGGAGAAGTTCCTGCGCGCCAAGGTCGGCATCTCCGGCGCCAACTTCATGGTCGCCGACACCGGCACCCTGGTGGTCGTGGAGTCCGAGGGCAACGGACGGATGTGTCTGACCCTGCCCGAGACGCTGATCTCGGTCGTCGGCATCGAGAAGATCGTGCCGAGCTGGCAGGACCTGGAGGTCTTCCTCCAGACGCTGCCCCGCTCCTCGACCGCCGAGCGCATGAACCCATACACCTCGACCTGGACCGGTACCACCGACGAGGACGGCCCGCAGAACTTCCATCTGGTGCTGCTCGACAACGGCCGCTCCGACACCCTCGCCGACGAGGTCGGCCGTCAGGCCCTGCGCTGCATCCGCTGCTCGGCCTGTCTCAACGTCTGCCCGGTCTACGAGCGGGCCGGCGGACACGCCTACGGCTCGGTCTACCCCGGCCCGATCGGCGCGATCCTCAGCCCCCAACTCCGGGGCACGGCAAGCGAGATCGACGCCTCACTGCCGTATGCGTCGAGCCTGTGCGGGGCCTGTTACGAGGTCTGCCCGGTCGCCATCGACATCCCCGAAGTGCTGGTGCATCTGCGGGAGCGGATCGTGGAGGGCGGGCCGGTGGTCCGCGAGGGCAACAAGGTGGTGCTCAAGCCCGCCAAGGGACACGCGGCCGAGCGGTCGGCGATGCGGGCGGCCCGCTGGGCGTTCTCCCATCCCGGTGTCCTGCGTACCGGCCAGCGGGCGGCCTCGCGGACCCGCCGTTTCCATCCGCGCACCCTGCCGGGTCCCGGCAAGGCGTGGAGCGGCACCAGGGACCTGCCGCCCGTGCCCGCGGAACCGTTCCGCGACTGGTGGCAGCGCACCAACGGCGGCAAGGAGGGCGGCAAGTGAGCAGCAGGGAACGGATCCTGGGCCGGGTGCGGCGCGCGCTGGCCGATGCCCCGGGCGAGGATGCCCCGATCGAGCGGACCTACCTGCGGGAACACGGCGACCGGAGCGTCGAGGAGACCGTGGAGCTGCTGGCCGAGAACCTCGCCGACTACCGGGCCATAGTGCACCGCTGCACGGCGGCCGACCTGCCGGCGACGCTGACCGGGATGCTGGCGGCCCGGGGGGCGAAGACGGTCCTCGTGCCGCCCGGTCTGGAGCGGTCGTGGCTGGCGGAAGCCGACGCCGAGCAGGTCCCGGACCGGGTCGACAGCACTCCGGACGCGCTGGACCGGATCGACAGTGTGGTCACGGCCTGCGCGGTGGCCGTCGCCGAGACCGGCACCATCGTCCTGGACGGCGGCCCGGACCAGGGCCGCCGCCGCATCACCCTCGTCCCGGACCACCACATCTGCGTCGTACGCGTCCCGGACCAGGTCGTCTCCTCCGTGCCGCAGGCCCTCGAACGACTCGACCCGGTACGCCCGTTGACGTGGATCTCCGGTCCGTCGGCGACCAGTGACATCGAGCTGGACCGGGTCGAGGGGGTGCACGGTCCGCGCACCCTGGAGGTGGTGCTGGTGGACACTCAGGCGAGCGCGGAGGTCAACTCGTAGCGTCCGGAGGGGAGTTCGAAGGCCGCGGTACCGCCCTCGAAGCCCAGGTACCGCACCCCCTCGACGTCCGACAGCGCTGTGCCGCCCTCGCGCACGGAGCCTGGGTCGGCCGTGGGGATGTGCAGGGTCGCGGTGCTGTTGGCGGGGATCGCGACCCGGTGCGTGAACTCGCTCTCCCGCACCGCCCACGCGCTGACGATCTCGCCGTACGGCGACCGGTGCGCGCCGGTGACCCGGGTGATCCTTCCGGTCGGGTCGAGGTGGGGCCGCAGGAAGAAGTGCTTGAAGCCCGGGTGGGCCGGGTCCTTGGCGATGCCGGCCATGCTCTCGTACATCCACTCCATGATCGCGCCGTAGGCGTAGTGGTTGAACGAGTTCATCTCGACCGGCCCGAAGCCGTCCTCCTTCGAGTACGAGTTCCAGCGCTCCCAGACCGTCGTCGCGCCGTTCCTCACCGAGTACAGCCAGGACGGCATCGCGTCCTGGTGCAACACCTTGTAGGCCAGTTCCACCTGTCCCTCCTCGGTGAGGACGGGGGCCAGGACATTCACGCCGAGGAAGCCGACGGACAGGGTGTTCTCGGCGTACCCGACACGGGTGCTGTCGGGGTGGGCGGCCTTGTAGGCGGCCGAGTTGCCGATGTTCTCGACCAGGAGCTCGACCAGGGCTCGCCGCTGGTCCTCGGTGTCGTACAGGCCGAGCTTGAGGACCCAGAGCAACGCGGTCTGGCTGTCGTCCTCCGTCCGGGTGGGGCTGCCTCCCGGGGTCCACGGCGGCGGGGAGCCGAGGCTGGAACGCACGGTGAGGCGGCCGTCCTCGGTGCTCAGGTACTTGGTGACGAACGCCCGTTTGATGTGGCCGAAGAGCTTCTCGTAGGCGTGGGCCTCGGCGGTGCGGCCGGTGGCGCGGGCCATGTCCGCCATGAGCTGGGCACTGTGGGCGTAGTAGGCGTCGCTGACGAGCTGGGTGCTGGTGACCTGGAAGGCCAGCCAGTCGCCGAAGACCGCGCCCTGTCCGGCGTAGGTGTCGCCGGTGCGTGCGCGGATCCAGTCCATGTAGGCCGTCATCGCGTCCCAGCTGCGGTCGACGATGGTGGTGTCCCCGCTCATCTGCCACACGGTCCAGGGGAGGACGACCCCGCAGTCCGCCCAACCGCTCGCCGGGACCGGGTCGTTGTAGCGGGCGCCGGGCGCGATCCAGGTGAACTGGGCGCCGTCCGCGCCGTAGGTGCGCTGGGAGTCGATCAGGATGTCCTGGAAGTGGCTCAGGAAGGCGATCGCGTCGGCGTTGTAGAGGCCCGTCCGGGAGAAGACCTGGGTGTCGCCGGTCCAGCCGCAGCGTTCGTCGCGCTGCGGGCAGTCGGTGGGCACCCAGAGGTAGTTGCCGCGTTGGCCCCAACGGACGTTGCTGATCAGCTGGTTGATGTCGGGGTCGTCGGTGTCGACGGTGCCGATGTCGTGGAGGGCGGAGGTGGCGACCCTCCCGGTCAGTCCGGTGAGGGTGACGGTGGCGGTCGTGGTGACGGAGAGGTGCCGGAAGCCGTAGAAGGTCAGGGAGTCCTCGTGGGTCTCGCCGTTCGGGTCGCCCTTGAGGACGTACGTGCTGGCGGCTTTGGCAGTGCGGAGGTTGGCCCGGTATACGGAGCCCTCGGGGCCGTCCGCACCCGCGCTGGTGTCGTTGAGCATCTCCCCCGGCCTGAAGGCGACTTCGGCTCCGGCGGGACCGCGGAGGGTGTACCGGGGGACGCCGACGAGGTTCTGGCCGAGGTCGATCACGGCGGTGTCGCCGGGGTGCAGGGTGAGGGAGGCGGTGGCGGCCTCGGTGGGTTCGGTGACCGTGCGGGCGGGGTCGGCGACGAAGTTGCTGCCGCCGGTGTAGACGGTGATCGATCGCGGCCTGCGGTCCCACTCGGGCATCAGCCGGGCCGACTCGCCCGGGTAGGCGACCAGCCGGGAGTCGGGGAAGCGGGTGGTGAAGTCGTGCTCCTCGGTTCCGGACCAGGCGGAGGCGTCGAAGCCGTTCCCGGTCCAGCCGGGCAGTTCCCGGCGGGCGTCGTAGGTCTGGCCGTCGTAGATGTCGTCGGCACGGTAGGGGCCGGTGTCCGTGGCCCTCCAGTCGTCGCCGGGGGTGGTCACGACGGTCTGGGTGGAGCCGTCCTCGTAGCGGATCAGGAGCTTGGCCTTCAGGGCGAGGCGGTTGCCGGCCTCGGAGTAGTAGACGCTGTTGTCGGAGACGCGGCCGTTGTACCAGCCGTTGCCCAGCACGGCCGCGAGGGTGACCTGCGGCTGCTCCGCCAGCAGGCCGGTGACGTCGTAGGTGAAGTAGCTGACCGTGGTGTCGTAGTTGGTCCAGCCCGGGGTGAGGAGTTCGTACGTGGTGCCGCCGTCCTGGGGCACGGTGACCCGGCGGCCGTTGACGTGGGCCTCGTACACGCCGAGCGCGGAGACGTAGAGCCGGGCCTCGCGCACCTGGCCCGCTGTCAGGGCCGTCTGCCTTCTGAGGAGCGGCGCGCCCGCGCTGTTCGGCGCCTTGCCCGCCATGCTGATCCACTGTGCGCCGTCCCAGCCGGTCACGCCGTCGGTGCTGAGCAGGCCGGTTTCGAAACGGGCCGCCGGGGCCTCGGGGAGCCTGTGGCCGGTCTCGTCCCAGACCTGGACGGTCCAGTGGTAGCGGGTGGAGGCGTGCAGCTCGGGGCCCGCGTAGCGCACGGCCACCGAGTCCGCGGAGTCGGTGCGGCCGCTGTCCCAGACGTCCGCGCGGCTCTCGGCCAGCCGGTCGGGGGTGGACGCGACCAGGATGCGGTACGCCGTCTGCCGCCGGCCGCGGACCCGGGACGCGGTGCGCCAGCCGAATCGCGGGCGGGCCGCGTCCACGCCGAGCGGGTCGGTGCGGTGCTCCACCGTGAGGCCCTCGACGGTGGTGTGCTGGACTCCGTCAGTCATGGCGTGGTCCCTTCGGGGGCTCTGGCGTTGTATCGATTCAGCCGGTTCGCCGGTCGAAGCTACTGGCGAACGGCACGGGTGTCCACTGTTCGCGTCGCGCGTTGAAACCGTTCAAGAACCGGAAAGCGACCTCCCGCGCCGCCGTCACGTCAGCAGTAGACGATCGGGCAGCCGCGCCGCAGGGAGTGCTGGGCGGCGCGCAGGTACAGCGCCACGTAGAACGCGGCGTCCAGGTCCTCGGCCCACGGTCCCGGTCGCGCGGCCGCGACCTCCTTCGCCTGCCCGTCCAGGAACCACATGGTCAGGTCGAGGTTGTCGCAGGCCGCCGGTATCTCGTCCACCGGCAGGGCGACGGCCCGCGTGAGCCGTTCGGCGAGGGCGAGCACCTGCGGGGCGCCGGCGACCATCGTCGTGTCGGCGTAGGCGTTCTCGACCGGCAGCCAAATCTCCTCGTCAAGCGCGAACGGCACCAGCAGCGACCAGTCGCAGAGCATCTCGTACTCCCCCTGCGACAGATGTGCGCGGCACAGCGTCTCGAACCCGTCCATGGGAGGCACCAGCTTCTCCTCGAACGAGAGCCCCGCCCCGCGCACCATCCGCTCCGGTTCATCGGGCACCGACTCGTACGGAGGCAGCCCCCGGCGGCTCAACTCCTCGCCGAGCGCCGCGGCGAGGGTGCCCCGGCCGCCCTCGTCCTCATCCGTGTCGAACCACTCCTGCGCACCCACGCTCACCAGGTAGATCCCCATGCCCGGAAACGTACAGCGCCCCACTGACAACGCCCCGTCCCTTCCCCGGGCGCTCGGTCAGGGGCCGGTCAGCAGGAGGGTGGGCAGGGTCTCCTCCAGGATCCGCTCGCGGGGCAGGGTGAGGCCGAAGTGCCGCTGGAGCACCTCCAGGCAGGCCCGGTGCACGGCAAGGTCTTCGAGTTCGTCGTCGGGCAGGCCGGCCGCGGTGAGCCGCTCCTGGACGGCGGCGACCACCTCGGGATCGCCCTCGGGGCTGCCGTACCCCCAAGTTCCGTCCAGGTGCAGGTTGAACGCGCACATGAGGTTCTCGTCGTGGCGGTAGGCGAAGTGCGGGGGCACCGGCTTGCCGTTCTCCTCCTCGTACTCCAGGTGGAAGACGTGCAGGCCACCGCGGTCGACCGGCCGGCTGCCGGTGCCGAACTCGCCCTGCCAGCCGCCGTACTTGATGACGTACGACCACTCGTCGAGCTCGCCGTGGCGCAGCGCGATGCCGTCCAGGACCTCGCCGTACAGACCTTCCAGCAGGTCCTGCACCTGGCGGCCGGTGAGTTCTCCGATGGCGCGGGGCCGGTAGGGCCGGTGGGCGGTCTCGGCGATCCGCCGCGCCAGGGATTCCGATTCGAGGTCGGGGGCGATCACCACGCTGTAGCCGCCGTACGCGATGGACTGGGGTTCGGCGAGCCAGGCTATTCCGTCGGTCATGGCGGTCAACCCTGCCGTATCCGCCACGGTGGTGTCACTGAGTACACCCCTGAAGACGGGTTCTGGGCCCAATGCCCCCAGGCCCCCGGCTCCGTAGTTTCTTCAACGAGGCACACAGCGTGCCGGACGAAGGGGGACGACGATGTTTCGGACAGGCTCACGACGCACGTACGACACGGGACCCGCCGCCGAGGCACTGCGACTGGTGAAGGTCAGCAGGACCTACGGCACGGACGACAGTGCCGTGACCGCCCTGGACGGGGTCACGCTGAGCCTCGCCCGGGGCACGTTCACCGCGGTGATGGGTCCTTCGGGGTCGGGCAAGTCCACGCTGCTGCAGTGCGCGGCCGGTCTGGAGCGGCCGGACAGCGGGATCGTGCGGGTGGACGGCACGGAGCTGACGGGTGGCGGCGAGGCCGCGCTGACCAGGTTCCGGCGGGGGCGGGTCGGGTTCGTGTTCCAGCAGTACAACCTGCTGGAGACGCTGACCGTCGCCCAGAACACCGTTTTGCCGCTGAAGCTCGCCGGCCGGAAGGTCGACCGGAGGCGGGCGGAGGAGGTCCTCACCTCCGTCGGTCTCGGCGACCGGCTCGGGCACCGGCCCGACCAGCTCTCCGGCGGCCAGCGGCAGCGCGTGGCGATCGCCCGCGCGCTGGTCGCGGACCCCCGGGTGATCTTCGCGGACGAACCGACGGGCGCCCTGGACACCCGTAGCGCGCGGGACGTGCTGCGGCTGCTCCAGGAGGCGGTGCGGGTGCACGGCAGGACCGTGGTGATGGTGACCCACGACCCGGTCGCCGCCTCCTACGCCGACTCCGTGCTGTTCCTCGCGGACGGCCGGCTCGCGGGCCGGATGAACGCGCCGACGCCGGACGCGGTGGCCGAGCGCCTCGCGCACTTGGGCGACGACATGACAGTGGGGGTGTGAGCGATGTTCATGCTGGCGATGCGGTCGATACGGCAACGGCCCGGACGGTTCCTCGCGACCCTGCTCGCCGCCTTCCTGGGCGCGGGGATCATCATGACGTTCAACTCGCTGTACGACACGGCCGGTCGGCCGGGTGTCGATCCGGTGAGCTCGGACACCCTGACCACCTCCGCGAGTGTCGTCGGCGGCTACGGCACCCTCCTGGTGTTCTTCGCCGTGGCGTCGACCTTGACGGTCAACGTGCGTCAGCGTGCCGCTGAGCTGGAGTTGCTGCGCTGTTCGGGGGCGACGCCGGGGCAGATCAGGCGGATGGTCGTGGGCGAGTCCGTGGCGGTCGCCCTGATCGGGGCCGTACTGGCGATCGGTCCGGCGATGCTCGGCGGGCAGGCACTGCTGGAGGTGTTCCAGGACAGCGGCCAGGTCGCGAAGGACGTGGACCACTCCTTCGGTGTCGTCGCGTTGATGTCCGGCGTCGACATCACCCTGGTCGCGGCGGCGGGCGCCGCCTTCCTCGCCGTACGACGGGCCACGCGCCGGCGTCGGCCGCGGGGGCGGGCGCGCACGTTCCTCGCGTACGCGGCGCTCGGCGTCGGGGCCGTGTCGGTGACCTCCACCTTCGCCTTCTCGGCGACGGACGAGGCGCTCATGGCGACGCCGGCCTATGGGGCGATCCTGCTGTCCGTGGGGTTCGCTCTGCTCGCGCCGCGGCTGCTGAAGGGTGTCCTGGACCGGTTGCCGCTGACCGGCGCGAGCGGCTGGCTGGCCGTGCGGAACCTGCGGCGACGGGTGGAGCACCTCTCCGGGATCCTGATGTCGCTGATCCTCTTCACGGCCGTGTCCGTGGCCACGCTGTACATGCAGGGTGTGGAGAGCGACGCCATGAAGGCCTCGGGCGCGGTCAGGACGGTCGACGCGAAGAACCTCCAGACGCTGAACCTCACGGTCGTCGGCATCATCGTGGTGTTCGTGTGCGTGATGCTGGTGAACTCGCTGTACGCGGCGACGACCTACCGGGGCCGGGAGTTCGGCCAGCAGCGGCTGGCGGGGGCGAGTCCGGGGCAGGTGCTGGGCACGGTGGGCGTGGAAGGGTTGATCCTCACGGCGGTCGGGCTGTTCTTCGGCACGGTGGCGGCGCTGGCCGGGATCATTCCGTTCACGGTGGTCCGCAGCGACTCGGTGCTGCCGCACCAGGGGCTCGGCATCTGGCTGGCAGTGGTGGCGATCGCGGCGGCCGCGACGATCGGGACGAGCCTGGTCACGGCCCGCAGGGTGCTGCGTACTCCGGCGGTGGAGGCGGTGGGACTGGCGGCGTGAGGAGCTGCGGGCAGCGGGGGCGCGGGGCGTCACTTCGGTGACGCCCCTTCTTGCTGCCCCGCGTCCACGTCCGCCGGCCTTCGAACACGTTTACAGACGGGGTGAACAAGCGCTTAGATAGTTGGCGGAACGAGTTCGCGCCGCCCTGGAGGCCCCGTTGCTGTTCACATCCGTCGACGACGTCTCCGCACGCCTCGCCGAGACCGGCTACCTCGCCTCGCCCGCGGTCGCGACCACCGTCTTCCTCGCCGACCGGCTCGGCAAGCCGCTCCTGGTCGAGGGCCCCGCCGGGGTCGGCAAGACGGAGCTGGCCAAGGCGGTGGCCGAGGTCGCCGCGGCGCGGCTGGTCCGGTTGCAGTGCTACGAGGGCGTGGACGAGTCCCGGGCGCTGTACGAGTGGAACCACGCCAAGCAGCTGCTGCGCATCAGCGCCGGCCGGGACGAGACCTGGGACGAGGCCCGCACGGACATCTTCAGCGAGGAGTTCCTGCTCCCCCGACCCCTGCTGACGGCGATCCGCGGCGACGAGCCCACGGTGCTGCTGATCGACGAGACCGACAAGGCGGACGTCGAGGTCGAGGGCCTGCTCCTGGAGGTGCTCAGCGACTTCCAGATCACGGTCCCCGAGCTGGGCACGATCACCGCGTCCCGCCGCCCCTTCGTCGTCCTCACCTCCAACGCCGGCCGCGAGCTGTCGGAGGCCCTGCGCCGCCGCTGCCTGTTCCTGCACATCGGGTTCCCCGAGGAGGAGCTGGAGCGGCGGATCGTACGGCTGAGGGTGCCGGGTCTCGACGAGACGCTGGCCAGGTCCGTGGTCCGGGTCGTGGGGGCGCTCCGGGCCATGGACCTGCGCAAGGTGCCCTCGGTCGCGGAGACCATCGACTGGGCGCGCACACTGCTCGCGCTCGGCGCGGACCACCTCGACGAGACGGTCGTACGGGACAGTCTGGGCGTGCTCCTCAAGCACCAGGACGACATCCTCAAGGCGGGGGCCAAGCTCGACCTGGACGCGGTGTGAGCACCGCCGAGCGGCTCACCTCCCTGGTCGGTGCCCTGCGCGCGCACGGGGTGCGCATCGGGACCGGCGAGACGGTGGACGCGGCGCAAGCGGTCGAGGCGCTCGGACTCGCCGACCGCGAGCGGCTGCGGGAGGGGCTGGCGGCGACCCTGCTGCACAGCACGGCCCAACGGCGGGTGTTCGACCCGGTCTTCGACCTGTACTTCCCGCGGGGCATCGGCGCGCCCGGCACCGGTCCCGTGGACCGGGAGGAGCTGCGCGAGCGTCTCACCCAGGCCCTCGCCGCGAACGACGAGACGTTGATGGCCCGTCTCGCGGCGGAGGCCGTCGACGGGTTCGGCGGGTACGGCAACTCCCCTTCCTCGGACGGCTGGTCGTCGTACCAGACGCTCGACCGGCTGCGCCCGCAGACGCTCCTGGCGCGCGTGCGCGACGACGTGCGGGGGCAGGAGGGCATGTCCGGGTTCACCGACCGGCTGCTCGAGGACGAGATCCGGCGGCGCATCGAGGCGTTCCGCGCGCTGGTGGCGGCGGAGGCCCGGCGGCGGGTGGCGGAGCGGCGGGACAGGGACGAGATCGCACGGCGGGCGGTGGCGCCGACGACCGACCGGGTCGACTTCCTGTTCGCCGGGAAGGACCGGCTGGCCGAACTGCGGCGCACAGTGCAGCCGTTGGCCCGCAAGCTCGCCACCCGGCTCGCGGCCCGCCGTCGCCGTGCCGCGCGGGGCAGTATCGATCTGCGGCGGACTCTGCGCGGTTCGTTGTCGACGGGCGGGGTGCCGATGAAGCCGGTGCTGCGGCGGCGTCGGCCGGCCCGTCCCGAACTCGTGCTGCTGTGCGATGTGTCGGGCTCGGTGTCGGGGTTCTCGGACTTCACCATGCTGCTGGTGCAGGCGCTGCACGACCAGTTCAGCAAGGTGCGGGTGTTCGCCTTCGTCAACCGCCTCGACGAGGTCACCCGGCTCCTCCAACACGGGGCGGCCGACGCGGCGGGGCTCGGCGCCCGGATCCGGGCCGAGGCCACGCTCACGGGGTGGCACGGCAGCAGCGACTACGGTGTGGCGCTGGGCGAGTTCGCGTCGCTGTACGGGGACGCGCTGAGCCCGCGCACGACGGTGTTCGTCCTCGGTGACGCCCGCACCAACATGAGCGACCCGAACCTGCCCGCGGTCCGGGAGATCACCGAACGGGCGCGCCGTGTCTACTGGTTGAACCCGGAGGCACGCGCGCAGTGGGGCACGGGCGACTCGGCCGCGTACGAGTACGCCGAGCTGGTGGAGATGCACGAGTGCCGCAATGTCCGCCAGCTCAGCGCCCTGGTGGGGCGGCTGCTACCGATCTGACGAACCGTTCGGGCGGGACGCGGGCGCGCTGGATGCCGTCCAGGCTGGGCCGCGGGTCGACGGATGGCTGCGTTCCGCGCCGCCCTGGCGTGCGGTCGGTGCGGGGCGGCATCTGGGCGGCTGGGCGGCGATCCCGGTCCGCGAATGTGGGGGCGGGGCCATGGCTCGGCGGCACGGTCGTCCACGCCGACGCCCGCACCGACGCTGTCCTGGGGCGGCCGTGCCGGGGGCGAGCCGATACGCGCCGGCCGGGCGCGCAGCGGCACCTGGCCTGCGATCCCCACCCGCGGGCGCGGGCCGAGCCGCCGAACGCCGTCCTCCCTGAGGGCGGCCGCCGATGGGTCGTGCCGGGTGTGCTCAGGCCGTCAACTGGGGGTACAGCGCCGAGAGGTCCGCGGCGAGTCCGGCCTTCACCTGGCGGCTCAGGTCGTCGGCGAGTACCTCGAAGGCACCGGAGGCGATGCCGTCGAGGGCCTGAGCGGCCACGCTCTCGGGGGTGACCTTCGGGGCGTCGACGTTCGCGGTCATGTCCGTGTCGACATATCCGACGTGCAGCCCGGTGACCTCGATGCCGCGCGGCCGCAGGTCCAGGCGCAAGGAGTTGGTCTGCGACCAGAAGGCGGCCTTGGAGGCGCTGTAGGAACCGGCGAGACCGATCCATGACAGTACCGAGTGGACGTTCAGGATGTGGCCGCCGCCGTTGCGCTCGATGACCGGCACGAAGGCGCGGGTGACGAGGAGGGGGCCGTAGAAGTTGGTCTCGAACTCGCGGCGGACGTCGTCGACCGGTGAGTCCAGGAAGTTCGCGTTCACGGACGCGCCGGCGTTGTTGATCAGCAGGGTGACGTCCTGGGCCTGCTCGGCGGCGGCGGCGACGGAGGCGGGGTCGCTCACCTCGAGGGCCAGCGGCACCGCGTCCGGGTGGGTCACGGTCCGCGGGTCGCGGGCGGTGGCGTACACCTTCTTCGCGCCCCGCTCGTACAGCGCGGTCACCAGTGCCCTGCCGATACCGCGGCTGCCGCCGGTGACCAGGGCGACGGAACCTTCGATGGTGGTCATGCGCGTCTCCAGGAACATTGAGAAACTGATTGGTTTACCTACACCGAGTAGAGTAAACCGATCAGTTTCCAATGGCAAGCGAGGGTCTCTCGACGAGGTGTACGGCGAGGCGGACGGGACCTGCGCCGAGTTCCGCCGGGGTCCGGGCCGGGCAGTCCGTCCTGGTGAATGGCGCGCGTCGGGACGTTCGCCGTCCAGATCGCGAAGGCGTACGGCGCCGAGGTGACCGGCGTGTGCGGTGCGCGCAACGTCGAGTTCGTCGGGTCGCTCGGGACGGACCAGGTCGTCGACTGCACCAGGGAGAACATCGCCCGCGCCGGACGCCGCTACGACGTGGCGCTGGACCTGGTGGGCAATCGTTCACTGGGCGATCTGCGGTTGCGTTGGTAAGCCTGGACGACAGCGTCCTCGGCCCGGTGCGGCTCACGCTCCGGGGACTGCTCCTCCCAGGACAATCTCCGGGTCCTTCGGGAAGTCACCGGGGCAGGCCGGATCGCCCCGACCGTCGAGCGGACGGATCCGCTCGACGAGGCGGCCGAGGCCATCCGGCATCTGGAGGTGGAGCACGCGCACGCGAAGATCGTCAATCATCGCGTGAGAGGTGACGGCCGGGACGGACGTGCCTTACTGGCTCTTCGCGTACTCCCTCGCCATGCCACCCGCGAAGTCGTAGACCACGCACTGCTCGTCGCCGACGACCCAGGCATCGTGCCCGGGCCCCGCCACGAAGACGTCACCGGGTCCCACTTCGCCCTCTCCGCCGCCGTCCATGGCGATGTGCATGCGGCCCTGGACCACATAGCCGTTGTGGTGGACCTCGCAGCTCTTGGTGCCCGCGATCGGTGCCACGGACTCGGACCAGCGCCAGCCGGGCTCGAAGGTGCCCACGGCGAAGTCCAGTCCGGACATGTGGACCGCTTCGAGGTGCCCCTTGGGGAAGTCCCTGCGCTCGTCCGGCTTGTCGAGCGTCTTGATCTCGAACATGACGGCTCTCCCTTCCGGCCGTGTTGCAGCACGGCCGGGGCCGGTCTCCGTCTCCCACCCACGCCGGGCGGCACCGGCGGGGGCCGAGCCCCATCCCTCCATCGTCCGCCCGTCCGGCCGGGACTGCCATTCAGGCGAGGCCCCCGCCCGCGCAGAGCCGCGCGAAGCGCTCCGCGTCCACATTGCCGCCGGAGACGATCACCCCGACCCGCTCGGGGAGGTCGCTCACCCGGCCGCTCAGCAACGCGGCCAGCGGGGTCGCGCCGCTCGGCTCGACGACGATCTTCAGTCGCTCGAAGGCGAACCGCATGGCCGCGCGGATCTCGTCGTCGGAGACCAGCGCGATCTCGTCGACCAGCCGTCGATTGACCGAGAAGGTCAACTCGCCGGGCGTGTGCAGGGCCTGTCCGTCGGCGATGGTCTTCGGCACCGGGATGCTGACGCGCCGCCCCGCCTCCAGGGACCGCCTGGTGTCGTCGCCGGCCTCCGGTTCCACCCCGACCATACGGACGCCCGGGTGCAGACCCTTGGCGGCAGTGGCGCTCCCCGCCATCAGCCCGCCGCCCCCGACCGGCGTGAGCAGAGCGCCCAACTCGCCTGTCTCCTGGAGGAGTTCGAGAGCGGCCGTGCCCTGTCCCGCCATCACGTGCGGGTGTTCGTACGGCGGGATGAGCGCCAGGCCCCGCTCGGCGGCCAGGGCCTCGGCGATGGCCTCGCGGTCGCCGGTGTAGCGGTCGTACGTGACGATCTCGGCGCCGTAGCCCTCGGTGGCCGCCCGCTTGGAGCGTGGCGCGTCCTCGGGCATGACGATCACCGCGGTGGTGCCGAGCTCGCGGGCGGCGAGGGCGACGGCCTGGGCGTGGTTCCCGGAGGAGTAGGCGGCGATGCCGCGGCCCAGCTGCTCCGGGGTCAGCCGGGAGGCCGCGTTGTAGGCGCCGCGGAACTTGAAGGCGCCGACCCGCTGGAAGTTCTCGCACTTGAGGAGGACCTCGGCACCGACCAGGGCGTCGAGAGTCCGCGAGCGCAGCACCGGTGTGCGGTGCGCGACGCCCTTGAGCCGGGTGGCCGCGTCCAGGACGTCGTCCAGAGTGACCGGCGGGGTGGCGGTCGTCACGGGTGCCCTCCAGTGGTTGTCATGAAAGCCTTCCCGTGGTCGTCACGAGTGCCCTCCGGTGTTCGCCTGTTTTCTGGACTGGGACAGATAGCTGTAGGCGGAGGCGCGGGAGATCCCGAGCCGTCCGGCCACCTGCTCGATCGCCCGCCGGACCGCGAACACGCCCCGTTCGTCCAGGCTGCGGAACAGGTCCAGGCGTCCGGCGCGGTCGAGCAGTGCCCACGACTGATGCCGGTGCGTATCGAGCATGACGTCGACGACGGAGTCGATGTCGTCACCGAAGGTGGTGACGGGCGGTTCCTCGGGAGGCGCGCCGGTCCCGACCAGGGCTCCCAGCAGGGCATGGACCTCACTCGCCGCGGTGACGTCGACATTGACGCACAGCGCACCGAAGACCGCGCCCGAGGAGTCCCGCAGCAGCATCGTCGAGGACTTGACCAGCTTGCCGGTATCGGTTCGCGTGACGTAGTTCAGCTCGTCGGCCGCCTCGTCGCCGCGGGCGAGCATCCGCATGCCGATCTCGCTCATCGCCCCGCCGACCGCGCGCCCGGTCACCGAGCCGGCAATGGCCACCACCGAGTTCTCCGGCTTCCGGTAGTCGTGCAGAACCACTTCGCACACCGGCCCGAAGGTCGCCGCGATCCCGCCGACGACCGACGTGAGCGCTGCGATGATCGCGTCCCGCTCGGTCTCCATCAGGTCCTCCCACCCCCACCAGTCTCTCTAGACTAGCAATCCAGACACTGGACTACCAGTCCAATTCTGCCCTCCTTCCCGTCTTTGTCCATGGATCTTGACGACCTTGATGTTACCGGTAACATCAGCTCCATGTCCTCGACGCTGGCGCCCGCGCGCACTCCGGTCTTCAGCCCGGTCGCAGTGGTCGCCTCCTGCGTCGGTTTCGTGCTCATCGGCGCGCTCCAGGCGCTGTACGGTCCGGCGATCCCCGCGTTCCGCGAGGAGTTCGGGCTGTCTCCCTCGGCAGCGGGGCTCGGTCTCAGCGCCCATTTCGTCGGCGGGGTGGCCGGCGTCCTGCTGTTCGACCGGCTCTTCGGCCGGATCGGCAACCGGCGGATCCTGGGCGCCTCGTACCTGCTGATGGCGCTCGGCGCGGCGGGTTTCGCGCTCGCGCCGAACTGGCCCACCGCCCTGACCGCGGCGCTGCTCGCCGGTCTCGGTTTCGGCGGCATCGACTACGGCCTGAACCAACTGTTCGCGGTGGGCTTCGGCCACCGGTCCACCGCGATGCTGAACATCCTCAACGCGCACTTCGGAGTGGGCGCGATCCTCGGTCCGGCGCTGATCGGCGTGGTGGGTGCCGAGCACTATCCGGCGGTCTTCCTCGGTTTCGCGCTCGCCAACCTGCCGTTGCTGCTGTGCCTGAAGGGCGTACGCAACCGGGCGCCCCAGCCGTCCGGCGCACCTCCCGACTCCCCCGGCGCGCTCGGCCGCAGCCTGGCCTCGGTGCTCTCGGTGTTCGTCGCCCTCTACGTCCTGCACGTGGGCATCGAGGCGGGCGTCGGCGGCTGGGAGCCCACCCATCTGGAGACCGTGGGATACGGGGCCGGGGTGGCCGCGACCGCCACCTCCGTCTACTGGCTGATGATGACGCTGGGCCGCTTCCTGGTCGCCCCGATCGCCCTGCGGTTCTCGGCGCAGACCATCATCACCGTGTCCTGCGCGGGTATGACGGCCTGTCTGCTCCTGGCGTCCGTACGGGAGTTGGCGCCGTACGCGTATGCGGGTGTCGGGCTGTTCATCGCGCCGATCTTTCCCACCGGCCTGCCCTGGCTGCACCGGGCCGCCCCGGGTGCCCGACGGGCCGGCGCGCTGGTCATCGCCGCCTCGATGATCGGCGGTGTGGCGGCGGGACCGGCGCTGGGCAAGGCCATCGAGTGGTCCGGGATCCGGGCCGTGCCACTCCTGCTGAGCGGTGTCTCGGCGCTGTGCCTGGCCGCCACCCTCTGGCTCGTCCGCAGTACCCGAACCGACTGAATTCCCGCTGACTCGAAGGGATGCCCCGCATGCCCGCTCTGACAACGTCCTCCGACGGATTCCTCCTGCACGGTGAGCCGTTCCGGATCATCTCCGGGGCCATGCACTACTTCCGTATCCATCCCGACCAGTGGAGCGACCGGCTGCGCAAGGCGCGGCTGATGGGCCTCAACACCATCGAGACGTATCTGCCCTGGAACCTGCACGAACCCGAACCGGGCAGGCTCGTCCTGGACGGCTTCCTCGATCTGCCCCGCTGGCTGCGCCTCGCCCAGGACGAGGGCCTGCACGTCCTGTTGCGCCCGGGGCCGTTCATCTGCGCCGAGTGGGACGACGGCGGTCTGCCCGCCTGGCTGCTCGCGGACCCCGACATCCGGCTGCGCAGCAGCGACCCCCGCTTCACGGCGGCGTTCGACGGCTACTTGGACCAACTCCTGCCCGCGCTGAGGCCGTTCATGGCTGCGCACGGCGGTCCGGTGATCGCCGTGCAGGTGGAGAACGAGTACGGGGCGTACGGCGACGACACCGCGTATCTCAAGCATGTCCACCAAGCGCTGCGCGAGCGCGGTGTCGAGGAGCTGCTGTACACCTGCGACCAGGCCAACGCCGGGCACCTGGCGGCCGGCACCCTCCCGGGCACGCTCGCCACGGTCACCTTCGGCAGCCGGGTCGAGGAGAACCTGGCCGCGCTCCGCGCGCATCAGCCCGAGGGTCCGCTGATGTGCTCGGAGTTCTGGGTCGGCTGGTTCGACCACTGGGGCGGCCCGCACCACGTACGGCCGGCCGCCGACGCCGCGGCCGACCTGGACCGGCTGCTGTCGGCCGGCGCCTCGGTCAACATCTACATGTTCCACGGCGGCACCAACTTCGGCTTCACCAACGGCGCCAACCACAAACACGCCTACGAGCCCACCGTCACGTCCTACGACTACGACGCCCCGCTCACCGAGAGCGGCGACCCCGGCCCCAAGTACCACGCGTTCCGCGAGGTGATCGCCCGGCACACGGCCACGCCCGACGAGCCGGCCCCGGCGCCCGCGCCCAAACTCCCGGTCACAGACGTGGACCTGGATCACCGGGCGCCGCTGCTGTCGTATGTCCGCGGACTTCCGCCGACCAGCACCGAAGCCCCGGCGACGATGAACGAGCTCGGCGTGCACACGGGTTACATGCTCTACCGCACCACGCTGCCCGGCTCGGGCGACGGTCTGCTGCACTTCCCCGGCGGGGTCGGCGACCGGGCTCAGGTCTTCGTCGACGGCGCCTCGGCGGGCGTACTGGAGCGGGAGCGGCACGACGAGACCCTAGCTGTGCGGGTGCCGCACGCCGGTGCCGTTCTCGAAGTGCTCGTGGAGAACATGGGCGGGGTCAACTACGGGCCGCGCATCGGGGCGCCGAAGGGGCTGCTCGGCCCGGTGTCCTTCCAGGGCACCGAGCTGCGGGGCTGGGAGTGCCGGGCCGTGCCGCTGGACGACCTGGCCGCCGTGCCGTTCGGGCCGTCCGGGGCGACCACGGACGCGGTGCCCGCCTTCCACCGGGGCACCTTCGAGGTGGACAGCCCGGCGGACACCTTCCTCTCGCTGCCCGGCTGGACCAAGGGCCAGGCCTGGGTCAACGGCTTCCACCTCGGCCGTTACTGGAACCGGGGCCCGCAGCACACGCTGTACGTCCCCGCGCCCGTCCTGCGTTCCGGCACCAACGAGCTGGTCCTGCTCGAGCTGCACGCCACCACCGGCACGCGCGCCCGGCTCACCGACACGCCCGACCTCGGACCGGAGAGCGACTGATGTCCCGCCCACACCACCTGCGCCTCCCCTCCCCCGCCGGGCCTCCGCTGACCGAGCACCTGCCCTTCGCGGACGCCCCCGGGGTGCCCGACCCGATCGAGGTGACCAGCCGCTGGCTCACCCGTGGCGGCCGTCCCTGGTTCCCGGTCTCCGGCGAGTTCCACTACTCCCGCTATCCGGCCGGGGAGTGGGAGGAGGAGCTGCTGAAGATGAAGGCGGGCGGGGTCACGGCCGTCGCCAGCTACCTCATCTGGATCCACCACGAGGAGATCGAGGGCCGTACCCGCTTCGACGGCGACCGTGACCTGCGCCGCTTCGCCGAGCTGTGCGCCCGGCACGGCCTGGACTTCATCCCCCGTGTCGGCCCCTGGTCGCACGCGGAGGTCCGGGGCGGCGGTCTGCCCGACTGGGTCCTGGCCCGCGACTGCGTGCCCCGCACCGACGACCCGGTGTACTTGGATGCCGTACGCCCCTGGTTCGCGGCGATCGCCGAGCAGTTGAGCGGCCTCGACCGAGCTCACGGCGGCCCGATCGTGGCGATCCAGATCGAGAACGAGCTCTACGACCAGCCCGGCCATCTGCTCACGCTGAAGCGGATGGCCCAGGAGGCCGGCCTGAGCGCCCCCCTGTGGACGTCGACCGCCTGGGGCGGTGTGCAACTCCCGCCGGACGAACTGCTTCCGCTGTACGGCGGCTACACCGAGGCCTTCTGGACCGAGGCCGACGGCGGCTGGCCCGACACCTGCCGCAAGCACTTCTTCTTCACCCACCAGCGCGACGACGAGGGCATCGGATCCGACCTGCGCCCGGTCAGCGTGCGGGGCAGCGAGCCGGACGCCTTCGCGGACCGGTTCCCCTGGGCCACCTGCGAGTTGGGCGGCGGCATGGCGGTGTCGTACCACCGTCGGCCGTACGTCGATCCCGACGACATCGGCGCGCTCGGCCTCACCAAGATCGGCTGCGGCTCGGTCTGGCAGGGCTACTACATGTTCCACGGCGGCACCAACCCGGCGGGTGAGCTCAGCACCCTGCAGGAGTCGCACGCCACCGGCTATCCGAACGACCTGCCGGTCCTGACGTACGACTTCCAGGCCCCGCTCGGCGAGTACGGCCAGTACCGGCGGACCTATCACGAACTGCGGCTCCAGCACCTGCTGTTGGCGGACTTCGGGCAACTGATCGCGCCCATGGAGTCGGCGCTGCCCGAGCGGCGGCCGGAGGGGCAGTTCGACCGGGAGAGCCTGCGCTGGGCGGTGCGCGGTGACGGCGCCTCGGGCTTCCTGTTCGTCAACAACCACCAGCCGCACGAACAGCTGCCGGACCACCCGGAGACCTCTTTCACGGTCGAATTTCCGTCATCCGAGGGCGGGTTGCCCCTGCCCAGCACACCCGTCACGGTTCCGAGCGGTGCGTACTTCTGCTGGCCGCTGCGGCTCGACGTGGCCGGTCTGCGGCTGGAGTGGGCCACCGCCCAGCCGGTGTGCACGGTCGACGTGGACGGCCGTACGGTCCTGGTGCTGGCCGCGACCGACGGCATCGCGCCCGAACTCGCCCTGGACGCGGCCACGGTCTCGGTGGTGCACACGCCCACCGGCGATGTCACCCCGGTCGGCGACCGGCTGCTGGTGACCGGACTGCGTCCCGGCACCGGCGCCCTCGTGAAGGTGGACACCGCCGAGGGCGGCCGGGTCGGGCTGCTGGTGCTGGACGCGGCGACGGCCCGTACCGTCTACCGGGGCGAGGCATGGGGTGCCGAGCGGCTGGTGCTGAGCGGGGACGGTGTGGTCTTCGACCGGGACGAGGTACGGCTGCACGGCTCGGGGGCGGCGACGTCGTTCGCCGCGCTGCCCGCGCCCGAGCGGCCGCCCGTGGTGGACGGGGTGACCGCGGAGGCGGTCACGGACGGGGTGTTCACCCGTTACGCGGTCCCGGCAGCACCGGCCGTCGAGGTATCCGCGCCCGAGGTCACCCTCGTACGGGCCGCCGGGCCCGCCCCCGAGACCGTCACCGGTGTCCTGGACCGGGCAAGTGCGCCGGCCGACAAGTACTTCGACACCGTGGCCGCCGAGTACCACGTCGCGGTGCCGGACGGGCTGCCTGCCGGGACGCTGCTGCGGCTGCGGTGGAACGGAGACGTGGGGCGGGCGTACGTGGGAGACACGCTGGTCGCCGACCAGTTCTGGGGCGGGCGGGTCTGGGACATCGGCCTGGACCGGTTGCCGGCCGACGCGCTGCGCGCCGGGGGTCTGCGGCTGCGGGTGCTGCCGCTGCACGCGCAGGCGCCGGTCCATCTGCCCGAACAGGCGCACGGTGCCCGGGAGACGGCCACCGTCACGCACGCCGAGTGGATCATCCGGCACACCCGGTCGGTGCCGGCGGGCTGACCTGCCCCGGAGCCCCATGCCGCCGCCGGATTCCCGGTACCGGCCCGCCTATGCTGTGCTCCCCGGGCGGGCCGGGACCGCCGCCGTACCACCCGCCCCCACCACGTCGAGGAAACCGCCACCATGACCCCAAGCGCCGCCGAGGGAGCCGTGCCGAAGGGGCGCAGCCGACGCAACTTCGCCGGCTCGCGTCCGGTGATGGACGATGTGGCCCGGCTGGCCGGTGTCTCCAAGCAGACCGTCTCCCGGGTGCTCAACGAGCATCCGTCGGTCCGCCCCGAGACCCGCGAGGCGGTCCTGACGGCGATGCGGACGCTCGGCTACCGGCCCAGCCGCAGCGCTCGGTCGCTGGCCAGCGGGCGGACCCGGATGGTCGGGGTCATCAGCTTCGACGCGGCACGCTACGGACCGTCGGCGATCCTGACCGCGATCAACACCGCCGCCCAGGAGGCCGGTTATCTGCTCAGCTCCATCGCCCTGGACACGGCCGAGCACGACACGGTCGTCGAGGCGGTCGACCGGCTCTCCGCCGAGGGCGCGGACGGGGTGATCGCCATCGCCCCCCAGCTGTGGGTGGGCCACGCCCTGGCGGACGCTCATCTGGACACCCCGCTGGTGGTGCTGGAGAACGGCTTCGACGCCGAGACCGAGCGGGTCACCGGCGACTCACGGGAGGGCGCCCGCAAAGCCACCGAGCATCTGCTGCGACTCGGCCACTCCACCGTCTGGCACATCGCGGGCCCGAGCGGCTGGACCTCCGCCGACCAGCGGCTGGCGAGCTGGCGCACCACGCTGGAGGCGGCCGGCGCGCCGGTCCCGGAACCGCTGTTCGGGGACTGGAGCGCCGACTCCGGCTACCACCTGGGGCGCCGACTGGCCCGGCGCGGGGACGTCACCGCGGTGTTCGTGTCCAACGACCAGATGGCCCTCGGCGTCCTGCACGCCCTGCACGAGGCGGGCCGCTCGGTGCCGGGCGAGGTGAGCGTGGTGGGCTACGACGACATCCCCGAGGCGGCGCATCTGCTGCCGCCGCTGACGACCGTGCGCACGGACTTCGCGGAGATCGGCACCCGGTCCCTGCGGCTTCTGCTGAGCCGGATCGACGACTCGGCCTCGCCGCCGGGGCCCGAGTCGCTCGTCCCCGTCGACCTCGTGGTGCGCGCGAGCAGCGGGGCGGCGCCGGGGCGGTGAGAGCGCAGCGGGGCGGCGCCGGGGCGGTGAGAGCGCAGCGGGGCGGCGCCGGGGCGGTGAGAGCGCAGCGGCCCCGCTCCTGACGCGTCACGAACCCGTGGACGCCCGGACGATCATGTCGATGGCCAGGGTGCGGGCCGTGCCGCGCCGGGCCTGGCCGGCGAGTATCTCGCAGAGCAACCGGACGCACTCCGCGCCCATGTGACGGGGCTTCAGGTCGATCGCCGTGATCGGGGGTTCCGCGGTGCGCATCGCCGGGCTGTCGACGCAGGACGCCAGCAGCAGGTCCTCGCCCACGACCCGGCCCGCCGAGCGGATCTCGGGCAGGACGGCCGCCGCGGCCCCGTCGGCCGCGCACACGATCGCATCGGTCCCCGGGTCCGCGGCGAGCAACTCCCCTACGACCCCCCGGAGCGCCTCGGGCGAGGAGCCGAACGGCGCTTTGCGCAACAGCAGTTGGGTGTCATGCTCGGCGCACCAGTGGGCGTAGGTGCGCTGGAGGGTGAGGGCCCAGTCGGCGGTGGTGTCGGAGGCGATGAACGCGGGCCGGCGGGCACCCCTCGCGCGCAGGTGGTCGAGGAGTTCCGTCAGGGACGTCTCGTGGTCGGACCAGACCACACCGGCGGGTTGTCCGTCGCCGCCGTAGCGCTCGGCCGTGACGACCGGGAGCCCCGCGTTCATCAGCTGGTCCACGACAGGGTTGTCCGGCATCGGGTCGCACAGGATCAGCCCGTCGGCCTGCGGGAGACGGCCGGAGGACACCAGGGTCACGTTCAGCCCGGCGCGGGCGGCCTGTTCGGCGACGCCGAACACGAACGACATGTAGTACTCGGCGCTGGTGAGGAACTCCGGGATGTGCAGCGCGATGGTGTCCGTCACGGAGGTGCGCAGGGTGCGGGCGCTCTTGTTGGGCGTGTATCCGAGGCGCACGGCTGCGTCCAGAACTGCCTGGCGGGTCGCGTCGGACACCCGGCCGTGGCCCCGCAGGGCGTCCGACGCGGTGGTCGTGGAGACCCCCGCACCGCGGGCGACGTCGGCGAGAGTGGCGGGCGCGCCCGGTCGGGTCGGCATGTGGGGGCTGCTGGTCGGCATACGGGGGTTCCTGGTCGGCACCCTGCCTCACCAGCCGTGGGTCAGCACGTCGTCCAGGGCGGCGGCGAACACGTCGGCGCTCTGGCGGGTCAGACACAGCGGTGGCTTGATCTTCAGCACGCACTGGCGGTCCGAGGTCGGCTGGACGATCACGCCGAGCTCGCGCAGCCGGTCGCAGATCGCGGCGGTCTCCTCGGTGGCCGGCTCCAGGGTCTCGCGGTCCCGGACGAACTCGACGCCCAGATACAGCCCCGAGCCGTGCACCGCGCCGATCAGCGGGTGCCGGGCGGCGAGTTCCTCCAGCCGCCGTTTCAGGTACCCGCCCGTCTCCAGGGCGTTGTCCTGGAGCCGTTCGTCGCGCAACGCGTCCAGCACGGTCAGCCCGACCACGCTGCTGACCGGGCTGCCCCCGGCCGAGGAGAAGAAGTAGCCCTGCGTGCGGTAGGCGTCGGCGATCTCCCGCCGCGTGATCACCGCGCCCAGCGGGTGCCCGTTGCCCATCGCCTTGGCGACGGTGACGATGTCCGGCACCACACCCTGCTGCTCGAACCCCCAGAAGTGGGTGCCGAGTCGGCCGTAGCCGACCTGTACCTCGTCCGCGATACACAGACCGCCAGCGGCGCGGGTGGCGTCGTAGACCTGCCGGAGGTAGCCGTCGGGCAGCGGGAGGCCGCCCGCGTTGCCGTAGAAGGGCTCGCAGATGAAGGCGGCGGGCCGGTGGCCCTGGGCGGCGAGTTCGGTGATCCGCGCGGCGGCCTCGGGGCCGTACCGCCGTGCCTCGGCACCGCGGTGGCGGCCGCGGTAGGAGTTGGGGGCGGCCACGGTGTGGACCCAACTCGGGCGTGAGGACAGGGCGTTCGGGTTGTCCGCGATCGAGGTGGAGACCGCGTCACTGGCGTACGTCCATCCGTGGTACGCCTCCTCGACCGCGACCGTGTCCTGCCGTCCGGTCGCCGCCCAGGCCAGGCGCAGGGCGAGGTCCACGGCCTCGGAGCCGCTGTTGACCAGGAAGACGGTGTCCAGTTCCGCGGGCAGGAGCGCGGTGAGCCGCTCGGAGAGTTCGACCACCGAGCCGTAGTGGAAGCGGGAGTTGGTGTTGAGGCGGCGCCACTGCCGGTGCACGGCGTCGCTCAGCCCGGGGTGCCCGTGGCCGAGGATGGTCACGTTGTTGAGCATGTCCAGATAGCCGCGGCCCTGGGTGTCGACGAGGTGGTGGCGCCAGCCGCGTTCGATGCGGGGCGGCTCGTCGTAGTAGTGCTCCTGGACGCCGGCGAAGGCTCGGTCGCGGCGGTCGAGAAGATCCTGGTCGGCAGACGCCTCCCCCGCGTCCCGCCCGGTGATCAGTGCCGTCGGATCCGGGCTCACCGCGAGCCAGCCGGCGGCCAGGGCCGGGGGCGCGAACCGAGGGGGCCGCCGGTCGGCCAGGGTCGACAGCTGGATTCCGAGGGTGTGTCTGCCGTCCCGCTCGGCGACGGTGCCGAGGCGCTGTCCGGCGGCGATCGGACCGGATGCGGCCGGGTCGGCGATGCCGGACAGCCACAGGACCGGTCCCTCGCCGCGCAGGTCGAGCGTGCCGTCGGCGTGGCGGGTGAGCGTGCCCGCCCAGGGCGCGTGCACCTCCCGGGCGTCCGCGAGATGGACGTTCACCGCGAGGGCGCAGGTCGCCGGGGCGTCCGTGGTGTCGATCGTGGTCCGGGTCATGCGGAACTCGCCGTGCCGGGTGCGGGCCGCCGGCCGGCCTGAGGCCAGGGCGGCTTCGGCGTCCGCGTCCAGCCATCGGCCCGTGTGCAGGTCGTCGCTCTGCGAGGAGAGGTCGAGGACCGGTATGTCCTCGGGCAGATCCGGCAGCATGCGGTGGGCGGGTGCGACGGCGACCTGGGGCAGGGGGCGGCCGAGTGCCTCCCGCAGCTGGGCCGTCATCACCTCCGCCGGGACCGAGACGGCCGACTCGAACATGGCCCACTCCCGGTCCAGGGCGGCGGTGGCGTAGCCGTTGCCGGGGCTCTTGAGGACGTCGTACTGCCCGCTGACCACCATGACGGCCGCCCGCAGCACGACGAGCGGCCACAGTACGGCCGACTCGGCGTCGGAGAGCGGGCGTACGGCGTCGAAGGCGCGGGCGGCGGGCAGGACCGAGGCGGGTCCGGCGCCGTGGTGATGCAGGACGGAGGTGCAGGTGACCGCCAGCTCCGCCACGGTCCAGCCGGTGCCGAGGTCCCCGAAGTCGATCACTCCGACGGGCATCCGCCGGCCGTCCCTCGCCGTCTCGCAGACGACGTTGTTGTCGGTGAGGTCGCCGTGCACGAACTGGACCGGCAGGTCCTTGGCGTGCGGCTCCACGAGGGCGTACGCGGTGCGGGCGGCGTTCAGCACCTGGTCGGCGCGGGTCCGGTCGGGCCAGTGCGGGGCGAGGGCCTCGACCACGTCGAGGGCGTTGCGCAGGTCCCACGGCCGGAAGCGGCCGGGGTCGGGAGCGGTGAAACCGGCGAGGGCCGCGGCGACCTGCCCGGCGAGTTCGCCGAGGCGGGCGACGACGGCGGGGGCGAGATAGCGGCTGTCCATGATCGGCTCGCCCGGCACGAACTCCAGTAGCCGACAGTCCAGTTCGGCTTCGTCCACGCGGAAGGGCTGCACCACGTCATCGTCGGCGCCGGGGACCGCCCGGGGCAGCCGGAGGCCGGCCAGCGCACGCGCCAGGTGCTCCACGGCGTCGCACTGGGCCCGCAGCTCGGCCGTCCGGGTGGCGGGGTTGGCGACCTTGAGGACGTACTCCCCCGTCTCGCCGCGCACCCGGTAGTTGCGGTCCTGCTGGCTGCCCAGGTCCCGCACGGTGCCCCGCACCCCGAACCGGGTCGCCAGCACGGCCGACGCGGCGGCTTCGTCGATCGGTGCGACGGGTCGCACCAGCCAGTCGGTGGACGGCAGGCCCATGGGTCCGCTCCGCTTCCGCGGCGAGGCGCCGCTGCTCTGCCGGAACGTTCCGGCACATCGTGCGACGACGGTAGGACGAACCGTCTTCCCCGGTCAATGGTGGCTCTGTCCCACGCGTCACAACTCACGAGGATTACCTCGTGGGATACGGGTTACCCCCACGATGGGTCCCTGGGGAGCCGCGGCGGCGGCCCACGGTGGCTTGTCCCTTGTGTGCCCGCGGTGTGGGGCTGCCGGCACACAGCGGCGTCGGCCCGCTCAGCAGGTTCGAGCGGGCCGACGCGCACCCTCTTTTTCACTGCGCTGCCAATGGGGCGGCGACGCCGACGCGGCTGCTGGGCCGCTCGCCGTCCGGGCGCGGAAGGTCCTGCGAGGACTGCTGACGACCGCTTCCGGCAGGGTGCCCCGGCGGCGGGGTGGGCGAGGCTTGGAAATTCTCTGTAAACGAGTTGATTCCGATGTGTTGACGGCCCGAGCCGCTCGGTGCTTCACTGCCGGAACCGGTTCCGAAACCGGTTCCGGAACCGTTCCCGGTATCGGTTCCGCAGGCTCTGTACGATCGGCCCTTCGGTGCGGGAGGACGATCCCGCCGCTGCATGGAGGAAGGAGGTGGCATGGGAGTCACCATCGCCGACGTGGCCGCCCGGGCCGGTGTCAGCAAAACGACGGTCTCGCGCGTGCTCAACAGCAAGGGTGAGATCAACGAGAACACCGTCCTGAAGGTCCGCAAGGCGATCTCGGAGCTCGGCTATGTGCCGAGTGCCGGTGCGGTCGGCCTCGCCCGCGGCACGACACAGATGATCGGCATGCTGGTCCCTGACCTGGCCTGGGCCTGGGCCGGCATCGTGCAGGCGGTCATCGAGACCCTGGAGGCCGAGGGCTTCGGACTGCGCATGCTGACCTGGAACCGCGGAGAGGAATCACTGCGCCGCCTGGGTCTGCAGGTCGCTGCCAAGTCGTTCGACGGTCTGCTGGTGATAGAGCCCGAGGGCGCCATGGGCTACATCACCGAACTGCACGAAGCGGGGCTGCCGGTCGTGCTGATAGACGACCGCTTCCAGCGGCCGGGGTTCCCCTATGTGGCCACCACCAACCGGGAGGGGGGTGCGCAGGCAGCGCAGCACCTGCTGGAGATCGGGCGGCATCGTCCTCTGGTGGTCACCGGTCCCGAGGTGTTCGGCTGTACCCGGGAACGGCTGGGCGGCTTCGTCGACGTCTACGCGCAGGCCGGGATCGAGGTCGATCCACGCGGCATCGTCTGCGGGGACTTCCAGTTCGACGAGAGCCGGAGCGCGGTCGCCCGCGCTCTCGCGGACGGCCTGGAGTTCGACGCGGTCTTCGCGCACAACGATCCCACGGCGGCCGGCGCGCTCACCGCCCTGCACGAGGCAGGCCTGTCGATTCCCCAGGATGTCGCCGTGGTGGGCTTCGACGACGTCGAGATGGCCTCGTACACCTATCCGGCACTGACCACCATCCGCCAGCCCATGCGGGAGATGGGCGAGGCGGCGGCGCGTCTGCTGCTGGACCACGTGCGCGGATCACCGCAAGCCGTCCCCTCGCGCACCATTCCGACCAGTCTTGTGGTCCGCGGCTCGACGTTACGGCCGAGCCCGGACTGACGCCCTGCCATCGCGATGCGTACGGCGTCGGGGCCCCATCGAAGCGTCCGTCTCCGCCGCTCCTGCCCAGCCCCGCAGGCGGAGACGGACCACCTCCCGACATGGAACTGACGCCACCGGACCTCGCGCAGGCCAGTAGGTCCTCCAGCTCAACCTGAAGCCGGTGCACGCACCGGCACGACCGGCCTGTTCGACTATCGGCAGCCTCACCACCCTGCACGCGCAACCCTGATCGCGCGTCACCACCGAGGTGCCCTTTCCGTCGGCGCCTCCCTCATCCGGCACACCGAACGGCACGCCTGGCCCACCCCTGCCCGGCCGCTACCGCTCCGGGACGGACACTCCAGCCGCGACCTGTGGATGACCTTCGACGCCGCTGTCACCGCGGACGGTCTCCACTTCGCGAGCCGGCCCCTCCGGGCACCCGCCCGGCCTCACTCTTCCCCTTCGCCGCCCCCCGCGTCTGTTTCGCTCAATGGCAAGGAGCCGCACTATGCGTACGCCTACTCGTCACACCGTCAGAACAGTCCAGGTCCTGTGCGTCACCGTCACGGCAGCCCTGGTGGCCACCGGATGCGGCCGCAGCGCCGACTCCGGGCCCGGCGCGGACGCCCCCGCGAAGCTGGGCAGCGGCAAGGCCACCGGCAAGGTCGTCATGTGGTCCATGGGCGATCCCGACACGTCCCTTGAGAGCCTGGCCAAGAAGTTCGAGGAGCAGAACCCCGGGGCGAAGGTCCAGATCACCCCGGTGCCCTGGGCCTCCGCCCACGACAAGCTGACCACCGCCATCGCCGGGGGCAACACACCGGACATGTCCGTGATCGGCACCACCTGGATGGCCGAGATGGCCGGCATGAACGGCTTCCAGGCCACCCCGGCGTCGATCAAGTCGTCGGACTTCTACCCGGGTCAATGGGACACCACGAAGTACAAGGACACCTCCTACGGCGTCCCGTTCATCGCCGACACCCAGGCGGTCTACTACCGCAGCGACCTCGCGGCGAAGGCCGGCATCACGGGCGCCCCCGCCAGTGACTGGGCCGGTTACCTGAAGGATCTGAAGGCCATCCAGGCCACCGCGGGCAAGCAGAACCCGAAGCTGCGCTATGCCAGCGGGTGGCAGATCGGCTTCAACTCCTGGATCTTCCTGCTGCCGCTGGTCTGGCAGCAGGGCGGCGACATCTACGACCCGAGCACCAAGAAGTTCACCTTCGACTCGCCGGCGGTCGCCAAGGCGCTGGAGTACTACGCGAGCGTCCCCAAGGAGGGCTTGGCGCCGACCGACAAGACGGACAGCCTGCAGGCTTTTGAGGACGGACAGATCGCAGTTTACAAGGACGGCGCGTGGGTCAGCGGCAGCCTCCGCAAAGACGCCCCGAAGCTGGATGGCAAGTGGAAGACCATGCCGCTACCGACGGGCAAGCAGGCGGCCGGGTTCGCCGGCGGCAGCGACCTGGCGGTGTTCAAGGACGCCAAGAACTCCGACGCAGCGTGGAAGTTCGCCCAGTTCCTCACCGAACCGGCCAACCTCGCCGCCTACGCGAAGGCGACGGGTTCCCTTCCGGCCACGCCGGGGGCGTGGGACGAGGCGAAGCTGAGCGACGATGCGGCGATGCAGGCGTTCGCCGAGCAGCTCAAGGTCAGCAAGGCGCCGCCCGCCATCACCACCTGGCAGCAGGTCGCCGACGCCATCGACTCCGAACTGGAGAGGCTGAGCCTGGGCAAGGCCACCGTCGCCCAGGCGCAGCAGGACCTGCAGTCCAAGGCCACCAGCATCGGCACGGGCCGCTGAACGGCCGCCACGTGAGCACCCCTCGGACGGACGGATGACATCCATGTCCACGAATACGCTCCCTGGGCGGGGCGACACCCACGAACCGATCCCCGCACGGCCCGAGAAGGGAGCGGGCCGTCTGCGACTCGCCCTCCGAAGCACCGCGCGCGGCAGGCAGACCCGGGCCGCGTGGATCCTCGCGGCCCCCTTCCTCGCCCTGTTCCTGGCGTTCATGCTGGTGCCGGTCGTCTGGTCGCTCCTGATGAGCCTGACCGACACCCAGAGCGCTGATCTGCGGACCCCGTTGAACGTGTCGTTCATCGGCGTCGACAACTATGTACGGCTGTTTGAGGACGAGCAGTTCGTTCATGCGCTGCGCAACACGGCCGTGTTCGTCGTGGTGGGGCTGCCGCTGACGCTGGCCACCGGGCTCGCCGCGGCGGTCGCCCTCAACAGCGGCATCGGCCGCTTCCGGGCCGTCTTCCGGGTCGGCTTCTACCTCCCGGTGATCACCAGCGTCGTGGCCGTCGCGGTGGTGTGGAAGACGCTGCTGGAGCCGCAGGCGGGGCTGGTGAACACGGTTCTGGGCTGGTTCGGGATCGACGGTCCGGCCTGGCTGGCCGACACCCGGTTCGCTCTCCCCGTCATGATCCTGATGGCCGTGTGGCGCAACCTCGGAACCGTCATGATCATCATGCTGGCGGGCCTGCAGTCGGTGCCGCAGTCCCTGATGGAGGCGGCCGAACTCGACGGCGCCGGGGCATGGCAGCGGTTCTGGCGGGTCACCTTTCCGCTGCTGCGTCCGGCCCTGCTGCTGACCGCGGTCACCACCGGTATCGGCTATCTGCAGTTCTTCGACGAGCCGTTCGTGATGACCGACGGCGGACCGCTGGACTCCACCCTGTCCGCCACGATGTACGCCTACAACCAGTTCGGCAACGGCAACTACGACGTTGCGTCGGCCGCCGGTTACGTCGTCTTCGTCCTCATCATCGCGCTGACCGTGCTGCAGTTCCGCGTGCTGCGAGACAAGGACTGATGCCGCATGAGCACTCTCTCCGCCCTTCGGACGGCCGGGCCGGGCACGGACCGGACTCTGCGGCGTCGTCGTATCCGGCAGAAGTGGGGCCATCCCTGGCTGTATCTGCCGCTGTTCGGCTGCCTGCTGCTGATGGCCACGCCGTTCTTGTGGATGCTGTCCGGCTCCTTCAAGCCCGAGGCGGACATCCGGAAGGTGCCGCCGGTCCTGGTCCCCACCGCGCCCACGCTGGGCAGCTACCGGCAGCTGTTCAGCAGCCTGGACTTCACGACCATGTTCGCCAACTCGGTGATCGTGGCGCTGGCCGTGACCGCGGGCAACCTGCTGTTCTGCTCGATGCTCGGCTACGCCCTGGCCAAGCTGGACTTCCCAGGCCGGCGTGCCGTGTTCAGCCTGGTCATCGGCACCCTGATGGTGCCGGGCCTGGTCACCTTTGTCCCCCTGTACGTGCTGGTGGCCAACATGAAGCTGACCGGCTCCCTGCTCGGGCTGATCCTGCCGTTCCTGGCCGCCCCGTTCGGGGTGTTCCTCATGCGGCAGTTCATCTCCACCCTGCCCGACGAACTCATCGACGCCGCCCGCGTCGACGGCTGCCGTGAACTCGCCATCTACTGGAAGATCATCCTGCCGCTGACCAGGCCGGCCCTGGCCACGCTGGGGATCATCACCTTCCTGGGCTCCTGGAACAACTTCCTGTGGCCCCTGGTCGTGGCCCAGAACCAGGACCAGTACACCCTCCCCGTCGGCCTCGCCCTGGCCTCCAGCGGACAGGACTTCACCCGCTTCGGCGTCCTCCTCGCCGGCGCCGTCGTCGTCCTGCTCCCCGTGATGGTCGTCTTCCTGCTCTTCCAACGCCACTTCGTCGCCGGCATCGCCACCACCGGCCTGAAGTAACCCCCGCCGCCTACCCCCGTCACCTCACTGACCTGTGACGACTCACGACTTGGAGACCATAGTGGGACACCCGGTCCGCTCTGCCGTGTACCTGGATCCGGACGCGTCCGTGGAAACGAGAACCGAGGACCTGCTGTCCCGGATGACCTTGGAGGAGAAGGTCGGGCAGTTGCTGATGCTCGACGCCCAACACGGCGACCTCGAGGACATCGTGTCGGCCAAGCTGGCCGGATCGGCCCTGCACGTGACACCGGCGCGGATGCCCGAGGCCATGGAACGCGCCCGGCGGACACGGCTCGGCATCCCGCTGCTGACAGCCGACGACTGCATCCACGGCCACTCCTTCTGGCCGGGCGCGACCATCTTCCCGACACAGCTGGGCATGGCCTGCACCTGGGATCCCTCCCTGGTCCACCGGGTCGCCCGAGCGTCCGCGACCGAAATCGCGACAACCGGCATCCACGGAACGTTCTCCCCGGTGCTGTGCATCACCCGGGACCTGCGCTGGGGCCGGATCAACGAGACGTTCGGCGAGGACCCGTTCCTGATCGGCGAACTGGGCGCGGCGATGGTGCGCGGATACCAGGGTGAGGGCCTCGGCGACCCCACCGCCGTGCTGGCGTACGCCAAGCACTTCGCGGGCTACTCCGAGACTCTGGGCGGCCGCGACGCCAGCGAAGCCGATCTCAGCCCCCGCAAGTTGCGCTCGTGGTTCCTGCCCCCGTTCGAGCAAGCGGCCCGGGCCGGCTGCCGCGGCTTCATGCTGGGCTACCAGTCGATCGACGGTGTGCCCATCACCGCGAACCAGTGGCTCATCAATGACGTGCTCAAGGGCGAGTGGGGTTTCACCGGCACGCTGGTGACCGACTGGGACAACGTCGGCCGGATGGTCTACGACCAGCGGACCTGCGCCGACTACGCCGAGGCGGCCGCGGTCGCCGTCAATTCCGGCAACGACCTCATCATGGCCACACCGCAGTTCTTCGAGGGCGCCCAGGAGGCGGTCGCCCGCGGACTGGTCGAGGAGAAACAGATCGATGACGCGGTACGGCGGGTTCTGCGGTTGAAGTTCGAACTCGGACTCTTCGAGGACCCCCGCGCCCCCGACCCCGAACGGCAGGCGCAGGTGATCGGCTGCCGCGCACACGCCGACCTGAATCTCGAGACCGCCCGGCGTTCCCTGGTGCTGCTGCGCAACGAGGGGATCCTGCCCCTGGACGGCGGGCTGACCGCGGACGCAACCGGCCGCGCCGCAGGCCAGGGCACACCGCGGACGATCGCGGTCATCGGCCCCAACGCCGACAGCCCGCAAGACATGCTCGGCGACTGGGCGGGCGCCACCGGCCAGGTCCCGTGGATGTCCGAAGGACACCCACGGGAGTCGGTGGAGACGGTGCTGGACGGCGTGCGCGCCGTCGTCCCCGCCGACTGGACCGTCATGTACGCCCGCGGAGCCGACATCGAAAGTCCAGCCTTCGACCCCGACCAGTGGGTCGTCGGGCCCGACGGCCAGCCGCAGCCCCCCGTTTTCACCCCCGCCCCGGTCGACGAGGCACAGCTTCGGGAGGCCATCGCCTCGGCAGAGGCCGCCGACTACGCCGTCGTGGTCGTGGGGGACACCATCGCCCTGACGGGCGAGGTGCGCTCCACGGCCACCCTCGATCTCCAGGGAGGCCAGATCGCGCTGCTGGACGCGGTCGCCGCCACCGGCACCCCCATGATCGTCGTGCTGATCCAGTCCAAGCCGAGCACCCTGCCGGACTCGGCACTGAACGCGGCAGCGCTCATCGAGGCGTTCAACCCGGGCATGCGCGGCGGCCGCGCCATCGCCGAACTCCTCCTCGGCCTCACCGAACCCAGCGGCCGGCTCCCGGTCTCCTTCGCCCGCCACGTCGGACAGCAACCGGTCTTCTACAACCAGGTGCGTGGCCAGCACGGCGACCGCTACGCGGATCTCACCCAGGACCCGCTGTTCGCGTTCGGTGAGGGTCTCAGCTACACCACTGTCACCTACTCCGACCTTGTCGTGCGGGAGGATGACGTCCCGGGCGACGGCACCGTCGACGCCACGGTGCGGCTCACCAACAGCGGCAGCCGCCGGGCCCTGGAAACGGTCCAGGCATACATCAGCGACCTGACGACCAGCGTCACCTGGGCCGAGCAGGAGCTGAAGGGGTTCACCCAGGTCGAAATCCCTCCCGGCGAAAGCCTGGAGGTCAACATCAGCATCCCTGCCTCGCGGTGCTCACTCGTCACGGCCGACAACCGCCGCGTGGTCGAACCAGGCGAGTTCGCCCTCCGCGTGGGCCCCAGCTCACGGCGGGAGCAGCAGCTGAGCACGGGGTTCCGCATCCGGGTCTGAAGACCACCGCCCAGTTCCTCGGCACCGCTGGGCGGGGCCCCTGTCTGCCATACCGAAAGGCACACGTGTGTCCGCTACACCCCGCGATCCGCACTATCCCGTCGTGCACCTGCGCCCGCCCGCCAACTGGATCAACGACCCCAACGGGCTGGTCTTCCACGACGGCCACTACCACGTCTTCTACCAGTACAACCCGCACGGAGCGACCCACGCGAACATGCACTGGGGCCACTTCCGCAGCCCCGACCTACTGAGCTGGGAGCCGCTGGCGATCGCCCTGTCCCCGACCCCCGGCGGCGTGGACGCCGACGGCTGCTTCTCCGGCAACGCCGTCTCCGACGGCGACCGCCTCGTCGCCTTCTACTCCGCGCACCGCGAGAACCGCTCGCCCCAGCACCAGCCGGTCACCTCCGCCGTCTCCCACGACGACGGCCGGACCTTCATCCCGCGGGGCGAACTGCTCATCCCCGAGCTGCCCGAGGACTGCACCATGTACCGCGACCCGTACGTCTGGCGGGAAGGCGACGCCTGGCGGATGCTGGTCGGCGCCGCCCTCGCGGACGGCCGCGGCGCAGCCCTCCTGTACGACTCGCCCGACCTGGAGACCTGGACCTACCAAGGGCCCTTCGCCACCCGTCACCCGGAGCCCATCGGCGGCACCGACGAGCTCACCGGCGAGGGCTGGGAGTGCCCCCAATACGTCCCGGCAGCCGCCGGACTCGGCGCCCTCATCTTCAGCACCTGGACCGAATCCACCGGCCCGATGCGCGTCGCAGCCCTGATCGGCGAAGAGTACGACGGTCAGTTCAAGGGCGGCTCACCGGTGTGGGTGGACCACGGCCCCGACTGCTACGCACCCGCTCTGCTGCGTGCACCGGGCGGCAGATGGCTGCTGTGGGGCTGGTCCTGGGAAGCCCGCGCCCCAGCCTGGGCCGTCAAAGACGGATGGGCCGGCGTTCTCACCCTGCCCCGTGAGATCCACGTCGACGACAACGGCATGCTGTACCAGAAGCCCGCCGCCGAACTGCTCGCCCTGCGCGGCGAGCACACCGTCCACGCCGCGGGCGAGACACACGGCCCGCAGCCGGCCGATCTCGGCAGCGTGGGCCGAGCATTCGACCTGACGGCCCGCCTGGAGCCCACCGCAGACGCCGGTCTGCGCCTGCTCACCGACCCGGACGGCTCGGAATACCTGGACATCCGCCTCGATACCGAGGCGGGCGAACTGGTCGTCGACCGCGAGCACGCCTCACTGGACACCCGGGCCCACGGCGGCTCTCACCGGATGCCTTACCCCACCGATCGACCCGTCGACCTGCGCGTGGTCGTCGACCACTCCATCGCCGAGATCTTCCTGACAGCCACCGGCCAGGTGCTCACCCTGCGCTTCTACCCCACAGGGCAGGGCCCGTGGCGACTTCAGGTCCGCGCCACTCCGGGTATGCGCCTCGGCTATGCGGTCGACGCATGGGAGCTGCACCCGCTCGTGATCAAGGAACCGAGTGCCGGCGCCGCGTAGCCGGCACTGACGCCGACGGCGTCGCTCTGGAGCCGACTCGAAGCCGCAGCGGTGTCGAGCAGGTGGTTGCAGGCCCACTCGTACTCCTAATCAGCTGGCCCACTGAACACAAGTACTTGACAGGGAACGTGAAGTCCGCGGCCGCCGCCTGGCTACGCAGCCGCGACCTTCAGGCCGACTTCGAGTTCGTCCAGTCCGAGGGAGCGCCGATCGGCTCGGGCGTGGGATGAGGACAGCCGTGGCACTGCCGGTCGACGTACGTGTGTGGGAGAGCTGGACGCCGCAACTACCCAGCAGAACCCCGCACCAGAACGTGTCGTGGGCATGTGCGCCGGAAGACGTCCAGTTCGATCGCCTCGGTCGACAGCACGACCGCCCACGTCCGAGTGCTCATCCCCGATCACAGCCGTCTGCACCAACCGGGTGTCCCGCACCCCTTTGCCCCAATCCCCCAGGTCAACGAGGTCGGAGCCTGGCCGCTAGAGCCAGTGGCGCAGGAACACGGCCGGGGCACGGCGTGCGAGCCAGGCGCCGGCCAGGCCGATGGCGGCGCCGGCGACGACATCGCTGGGATAGTGGGCCCCCGACTGCACCCGTTCGACGGCGACCATGGTGGCCGGCACCGCGCACAGCGCGCCCACGGCCGGCCAGGTGGGGGCGACCGCGGCGGTGAAGGCGACCGCGGCCGCCGTGTGTCCGGAGGGGAACGAGGACGAGTCGGGGCGGTCGTCGACCTCGTCGTGCGGGATCCACTCCGCGGGCGGCCTGGGCCGACCGGCCAATTGCTTGCACAGGCCGTTCGACACCAGTTGGGCCACCACCAGGGCGCCCAGTCCGGCGGCCGCCGCCCTCCGGCCCCGCCAACCGCCCTTCCACGCCATCACGGCGGCGGCACCGCACCACAGCTTGGTGCTCTCGGCGGACTCCTCCAGCGCCGACAACACCTTCGCCACGCCCGGCGGGATCCGGGAAGCCGCCCGCCGTGTCAGAGCCTCGTCGACCTCATACAAGTCCGTCAGCAACGTCATGACCTGCGGTTGTCCCAAGTTCCCCGAGATAATCAGCCCGGATCCGGATCACCCCGTCACTCGCCGTGCGCCGGTCCTGGGTCGTCGAGCCTGCGGAGGTCCTGCTCGTCCCACGTCCTGGTGTCGCGCGGCTCCGTGTAGGGCTCCTTGTCGGGCGGCAGCCCTCCGGCGATCGCCCGCTGCCGGACGGTCTCGGCGTCGAACTCCAGGCCCAGAAGGATCGCCAGGTTGCTGATCCACAGCCACACCAGGAAGACGATGACGCCGGCCATGGTGCCGTAGGTCTTGTTGTACGAGGCGAAGTTGGCGACGTAGAACGCGAAGCCGGCGGAGGCGACCAGCCAGATGACCAGGGCGAGGAAGCTGCCCGGCGTGATCCACCTGAACCCCTTCACCTTGGCGTTCGGTGTGCCCCAGTACAGGAGCGCGATCATGACCGTGACCAGGACCACCAGGACGGGCCACTTGGCGATCGACCACACCGTCAGGGCGGTGTCGCCGATCCCGATCGCCGTGCCCGCCTTGTTGGCGAGAGTGCCGGTGAAGACGACGATCAGGGCGCTGATGACGGCGAGCACCATCAGGACGACCGTCAGGCCGACCCGCACCGGAAGGATCTTCCAGATCGGGCGGCCCTCCGGCATGTCGTAGACCCGGTTGGCCGCACGGATGAACGCGGCCACGTACCCGGAGGCCGACCACACCGCCAGGACGATGCCGACGATCGCCATCAGCGATCCGACGCCGGCGTTGTTCTGGAGCTGCTCGACGGCCCCGGTGATGATGTCGCGGGCGGAGCCCGGGGTGAACTGCTTGAGATTCTTCAGCACCGTGTCCGTGGCGGACTTGCCGGTCAGGCCGAGCATGGACACCAGGACCAGGATGGCCGGGAAGAGCGACAGCAGACCGTAGTAGGTCAGCGCCGCGGCCCGGTCGGTCAGTTCGTCGTCCTTGAACTCCCGCAGGCTGCCCTTCAGCACCGCCCCCCAGGCCGTCCTCGGCAACTGTGACGGCGTGTCGGGCGCACGCTCCTCCACGGCGGGTCCCGGGCCCACGTCCTCGGACGACGGGACCTCACGTTCCGGAGCCTCGTCGCCGCCGTGGTGGTCTTTACGTCCAGGCAGATGCAGCTTCATTCCCGCCGAGTACCCCCGGACCTCCGCCCAATCAGGACACCGGTGAATTCCGCTTGTGTCCTCGACGGCTCGGTCCGCTACGCCCTCGACGGCTCGGTCCGCCCGGCCGCCCCGGCGGTGACGTCACGCCGCGTCGAGGTCTTGCGCGGGCTGTCCGGCAGAACTGCGCCCGGTGCGGGACGGGGCCGCGCCACGGACCAGCCGCAGGTGACGTCCCCTGGCGTGCCGGGGTGATGGCGGCCCGGCCGACAATCGGTCCTCGATGCGGTCCATGGCGTACAGCAGCGCCCCCAGCGCGGGCAGCAACAACAAGGCGACGGCGATCACAACGCGGATTCCCTCCCGGCGACGACGTCCAGCCGGGTTCCCCGCAGCGGCCGCCCAAGCCTCCTGAACCGGAAGCCGCGCGCTTCTCACCTCAATCCCCTTCCCTCAACGCTTACTTCATCTCTTGACGTAAGTGGTCCATACCTTTAGGTTCACGGGTCAGCCAGACACCTCCGCGACACCCCACCCCCCCGCCACGAAGGGCTCTGCGCATGCACACCCTCACGCGCCTTCGTAGATCCGGCGCCGCCACCCTCGTCACCATGGCCGCCGCGTCCGCCCTGACCGCCGTATCCGCACCCGTGGAGGCCGCCACCGCACTCCCCACCGCGCTCCCCACCGGCTTTTCCACTGTCATGAACGCGGCAAGTGGACGGTGTCTGGACGCCAGATCGGCCGGCACCGCCAACGGCACCGTCGTCCAGCAGTACGCGTGCAACAGCAGTACGGCTCAGCAGTGGAGTTTCACCGCCACCAGCGACGGCTACGTCCGCATCGGCAACCGCAACAACACCGGCCAGGTCGTGGACGTGGCCGACGTCTCCACGGCCGACAGTGCGCCCGTGCACCTCTGGGCCTACGGCGGCGGCGCCAACCAGCAGTGGCTGCCCGTCGACGAGGGCGGCGGCGCCTATCACTTCGTCAACCGCAACAGCGGCAAGTGCCTGGACGATCCGGGCGCCTCGACCGCCGACAGCGTGCAGTTCGTGCAGTACACCTGCAACGGCAGCGCGGCCCAGCGTTTCCAGGTGGTTCCCGTGACCCCGTCCGCCACCAACCCCGACCTCGGCCCCAACGTGGTCGTCTTCGACCCGTCGATGTCGTCCTCGACGATCCAGTCGCGGCTGAACTCGATCTTCCAGCAGCAGGAGACCAATCAGTTCGGCGCCCAGCGCTATGCCGTCCTGTTCAAGCCCGGCTCCTACAGCGCGGACGCCAACGTCGGCTTCTACACCCAGGTCGCGGGGCTGGGTCTGACCCCGGACGCGGTCACGATCAACGGGGCGGTGCACGCCGAGGCCGACTGGTTCCAGGGCAACGCGACTCAGAACTTCTGGCGCGGGGCCGAGAACCTCTCCGTCAACCCCAGGAACGGCAGCGACCGTTGGGCGGTCTCGCAGGCAGCGGCGTACCGCCGGATGCATCTGCGCGGCAACCTCGCCCTGGACGACAACGGCTGGTCCAGCGGCGGACTGCTCGCCGACACGAAGATCGACGGTCAGGTCAATTCCGGCAGCCAGCAGCAGTGGCTGACCCGCAACTCCCAGCTCGGCAGTTGGACCGGCGCCAACTGGAACATGGTCTTCGTCGGCAGCCAGGGCGTCCCCGGCACCACCTTCCCCAACCCGCCCCACACCACCGTCGCGCAGTCCCCGGTCAGCCGGGGGAAGCCCTTCCTGTACGTCGACGGCGACGGCGCCTACAAGGTGTTCGTGCCCTCAGTGCGGTCCAACTCCTCGGGTACCAGCTGGGCGAGCGGCTCGCCGTCGGGCAGCTCCCTCTCCCTCGACACCTTCTACGTCGTGAAGCCGGGCGCGAGCGCCGCCGACATCAACGCGGCACTGGCCGCAGGAAAGAACCTCCTGGTCACCCCCGGCGTCTACCACCTGAACCAGACGCTCCAGGTGAACCGCGCCGACACCGTGGTCCTCGGTCTCGGCCTCGCCACCTTCGTGCCGGACAACGGCGTCACCGCGATGAAGGTGGCCGACGTCGACGGTGTGAAAGTCGCGGGTGTCCTCTTCGACGCGGGCACCACCAACTCGCCCACGCTCATGGAGGTCGGTCCCAGCAACTCCTCCGCCTCCCACGCCGCGAACCCGACCTCCCTGCACGACGTGTACTTCCGCGTCGGCGGCGCGGGCGTCGGCAAGGCGACCACCAGCCTCGTCATCAACAGCGACAACGTCATCGCCGACCACACCTGGATCTGGCGCGCCGACCACGGCAGCGGCGTCGGCTGGACCAGCAACACCGCGGACACCGGCCTCGTCGTCAACGGCGACAACGTCACCGCGTACGGCCTGTTCGTCGAGCACTACCAGAAGTACCAGACCATCTGGAACGGCAACGGCGGCCGCACGTACTTCTACCAGAACGAGATGCCCTACGACCCGCCCAACCAGGCGGCCTGGATGAACGGCTCCACGCAGGGCTACGCCGCGTACAAGGTCGCCGACTCCGTCACCAGCCACCAGGCGTACGGCCTCGGCAGCTACTGCTACTTCAACGTCAATCCGGGCGTGGCCGCCGAACGGGCCATCGAGGCGCCCAACACCTCCGGTGTGCGCTTCACCAGCATGGTGACCGTCTCCCTCGGCGGCACCGGCACCATCCGGCACGTCGTCAACGGCACCGGCGGCCCGTCCAACTCCTCGACCAACGTGGCGAATCTGACCAGCTACCCGTAGAAGAGCCCCGTCCTTCGGCCGCCCCCTCCTCGACGGGGGGCGGCCTCTTTCACCCCCCGTCCTCGCCACCGTCCTCACCACGCTGTTCACGGTGACGCCCGCACACGCTGCTTCCGGCACGATCACCGGCCTCGCCGGCAAAACCACCCGGGCCGGATCATCAACCACCAGCAGGGTCAATCGACGAACCGCACCCGCGGTGCCTCCGGCACGTCCACCTCGTACGGGACCGTCCACGGCTCGAAACCTTCTCGACGGCAGGTGAAGACCAGGCGCATTGGCAGGTTGAGCCACTTGTCCCGCCATCGTTCCTCCCTGTCGTTGCCGCCCCACCAGAGGGGTGAGCGCGTGCGCTCCAGCGCGAACGGCCGCCCCCTGCCTACGGCGAGAGCGAACGGGGTGACAGTCTGCCCGTTCCGGTCCGCGCCGTCGGTGCCGGGCACGAACCGCAGTGGTCCCCACACCTGGGAAGCCACTTGCTCCTCGGTCGGTCCCCCAGGGAGCCGGGACGTGTAGTCCATGTCATCGCTCTGCGCGACCTCGACTCGGATCTCGTCGAGATGGCACAGCGGAAGCGGGCCGACGAGCCGGACGCTGAGCGTCGCTCGGTCGCCCTCACCCATCTCGATCCTCACGCTGAACTGCGGCAGCAGATCGGCGTGCCAACGGTCTCGCTCGATGCGCGCAACCGCGTCCGCGGTGGCGTTCGCACGGCGCGCCGCCAGCCACGCGCCCCCGGTAGCGACCGCACTGAAGACGGCCGTCGACCCGGCGATGATGGAGGCCCAGGGTGTTCCCATGAGGCGTGAGCGTAGGGGGAGTTGCACGAACCGTTTGCCGTGACTACGGCAAGCACTCCGTCTGACGAGCCCTGGAACACTCCCCAGGGCGCCGCGGTCGTTGGTTAACCGGAGGAGCACGCCCGGCCGGGGACACGATCCCGTGCGTTGTGGGCCCCTGCCCGGCGACACCACTTCATGGGACGCGATCCGCCGCCGAAGTCGAGCCCGGTTGCCTGCGGGATGCCGCCGCCCTGCTCAACGCATAGGGTCCTCGCTCCTGAGTTGCCCACCCGCGGGGTGGGTGCCGCCCACCGCTGGCGGGATCCGTGCGTCAATTTCATTCGGGACACTTTGTTGGTACGTCCTGACATACCCGTTGACATCCGCGCGAGGCCGCTCCATAGTCTCTCCAACTAGAGCGCGCTACTAAAGCGCTCCAGTCGCTGAACAGGTGGTCCACACCTACGACCGCCGCAGAGCGCCGTCACGCACGGCACATGTCATCCGCGCGCCGCCTCGTTTCTCGGTGATCAGGCATCGACCACCGACTGCGGACGCGCTTTCGCTCATCACCGACTCCACCCCGACAAGCACAGCGAGGTGCAAGGGACATGCACAGAAACCACCGAGCCGCGGTCCTCACCGCCACCGTCCTGGCCGGAACCCTGCTGGCCGCCGGCTGTTCCAGCAGCTCGGGCGGAAAGAAGTCCGAGGAAGGCAACGCGGCCGCCTCGGCGGGCAAGGCCACTACCCCGCGTATGACGGTGGCCATGGTCACCCACGCCTCCCCGGGCGACACGTTCTGGGACCTGGTGCGCAAGGGCGCCCAGGCCGCGGCCGCCAAGGACAACGTCAAGCTCGTCTACTCCAGCGACCCCAACGCGGGCAACCAGGCCAACCTGGTCCAGAACGCCATCGACCAGAAGGTCGACGGCATCGCCCTGACCGCCGCCAAGCCCACCGCCATGAAGGACGTCGTGGCCAAGGCCACCGCCGCCGGCATCCCCGTCGTCGGCTTCAATTCCGGCGTCGGCGACTGGAAGAAGCTCGGCATGCTCGAGTACTTCGGCCAGGACGAGAACATCGCGGGCCAGGCCTTCGGCGGGCGGCTGAACCAGCTTGGCGCCAAGCACGCCCTGTGCGTCATCCAGGAGCAGGGGCAGGTCGCCCTGGAGGCCCGCTGCGCCGGCTTGAAGAAGGGCTTCAGCGGCAAGACGGACATCCTTTACGTCAACGGCACGGACATGCCGTCGGTGAAGTCGACGATCACCGCCAAGCTGAAGCAGGACTCGTCCATCGACCAGGTGGTCACCCTCGGCGCCCCGATCGCGCTGACGGCGGTCCAGTCGTTGTCCGACGCCGGCAGCAAGGCCAAACTCGCCACCTTCGACCTCAACAAGGACCTGGTGAAGGCCGTCCAGGACGGCACGGTCGAGTTCGCCGTGGACCAGCAGCCGTATCTGCAGGGCTACCTCGCCGTGGACGCCATCTGGTTGTACAAGACAAATGGCAACTTCAGCGGCGGCAGCACCGCGCCCGTCCTCACCGGCCCGGCCTTCATCGACAAGACCAACGTCGACACGGTCGCCAAGTTCGCCGCGAACGGGACCCGGTGATGAGCATGGCCCAGCACGCCGAGCCGGCGGTGAACACACCGCCGGCCTCCGGCCCGAAGGAAACCGACGGCCGGACCGCGCAACGTCCCCTGACGCTGAGGGCGCTGGCCCGGCCCGAGGTGGGCGTCTTTCTCGGCGCCGCCGCCGTGTACGTGTTCGTCCTGATCTCTGCGCCGCCGGTGCGCGACGCCGGCTCGATGGCGAACATCCTCTACCAGTCGTCGACCCTCGGCATCATGACTGTCCCGGTGGCGCTGCTGATGATCGGCGGGGAGTTCGACCTGTCGGCCGGCGTCGCTGTGATCACCTCCGCCCTCACCGCGAGCATGCTCAGCTACCAACTCACCATGAACGTCTGGGTCGGCGTGATCGCCGCCCTGCTCGTCTCCCTCGGCATCGGCTTCCTCAATGGCTGGCTCGTGGTCAAGACCGGCCTGCCCAGCTTCCTGGTCACCCTGGGATCCTTCCTGATCCTGCAGGGCGTGAACCTCGCGGTGACCAAGCTGGTCACCGGCAACGTGGCCACCGACGACATCAGCGACATGGACGGCTTCAACAGCGCCAGGAAGGTCTTCGCCTCCAGCTTCGACATCGGCGGCGTCCAGGTGAAGATCACCATCTTCTGGTGGCTGCTGTTCGCCGCGATCGCGACCTGGGCGCTCGTGCGCACCAGGTACGGCAACTGGACCTTCGCCGTCGGCGGCAACAAGGACAGCTCGCGAGCCGTCGGTGTGCCGGTGGCCTTCACCAAAATCTCGCTGTTCATGCTGGTCGGCTTCGGCGCCTGGTTCATCGGCATGCACAACCTGTTCTCCTTCAACACCGTGCAGTCCGGCGAGGGCGTCGGCCAGGAGCTCATCTACATCTCGGCCGCGGTGATCGGCGGGTGCCTGCTGACCGGCGGCGCGGGCAGCGCGATCGGACCGGTCTTCGGGGCGTTCATGTTCGGCATGGTCCAGCAGGGCATCGTCTACGCCAACTGGAACCCGGACTGGTTCAAGGCCTTCCTCGGCGTGATGCTGCTGGGCGCCGTCATGATCAATCAGTGGGTCCAGCGCACGGCGACCCGGAGGTGACCCCAATGACGAACAACGCAAGCGGCACCCACGGTGCCGTCCTCGCCCACACTGTCCCCGACGACGCCGAGCGCCTGATCGTCCAACTGCGTAACGCGGGCAAGTCCTACGGCAACATCCGCGCCCTGCACGGGGTGAACCTGACGGTCCATCCCGGCCAGGTCACCTGCGTGCTCGGCGACAACGGGGCCGGCAAGTCCACCCTGATCAAAATCATCTCCGGGCTGCACCAGCACACCGAGGGCCACTTCCTCGTCGACAACACCCCGGTGCGCTTCAACACCCCGCGCGAGGCCCTCGACAAGGGCATCGCGACCGTCTACCAGGACCTGGCCGTGGTCCCGCTGATGCCGGTGTGGCGCAACTTCTTCCTCGGCTCCGAGATGACCAAGGGCCCCTGGCCGATCCGGCGTCTGGACATCGAGAAGATGAAGCAGACCGCCGACCACGAGCTGCGCGAGATGGGCATCGTCCTGGACGACCTCGAACAGCCCATCGGCACCCTCTCCGGCGGCCAGCGCCAGTGCGTGGCCATCGCCCGCGCCGTCTACTTCGGCGCCCGCGTCCTGATCCTCGACGAGCCCACCGCCGCCCTGGGCGTCAAGCAGTCCGGCGTCGTCCTCAAGTACGTGGCCGCCGCCCGCGACCGCGGTCTCGGGGTCATCTTCATCACCCACAACCCGCACCACGCCTACATGGTCGGCGACCACTTCAGCGTGCTGCGCCTGGGCACCATGGAACTGTCCGCTCCCCGCGAGCGGATCACCCTGGAGGAGCTGACCAACCACATGGCCGGCGGCACCGAACTCGCCGCACTCAAGCACGAGTTGTCCCAGGTCCGCGGTGTCGACACCGAAGCCCTCCCCGAAGAGTCGGACCTCACCTCGCCCGTGGCGGCCACGGGCGAGGCGGCCGCGTCCTGACAACGGCGCACGCGTCAACTGTCCACACACGCCGGGTGGGCGTCCACGGTCCGGCCACGGGACGTCGTTCCCAGGACGCCTGGCCGAAAACGCCCAACGACATCCAAGCGAAGAGGGGGAACGCCTCGCATGAGCACCGTACGCGTCGGAGTGATCGGCGCCGGCAACATGGGCGCCGATCACGTGAACACCCTGCACCGTCATGTCTCCGGGGCCGTGGTCACCATGGTCGCCGACATCGACGAGGAACGGGCCGCCACCGTCACGGGCCCCGTACCCGGAGCGCGTGCGACCGATGACCCCTATGCCCTGATTGCCGACCCGGCGGTCGACGCCGTGGTCATCGCCTCGCACGACACCACCCACGCCGATCTGACCGTCGCGGCCGTACGGGCCGGAAAAGCCGTGCTGTGCGAGAAGCCCCTCGCCCCCACACCGGCCGAGTGCGTCGGTGTCGTACGAGAGGAGCGGCACTTCGGCGAGCGGCTGATCTCGCTGGGGTTCATGCGCCGCTTCGACCCCGCGTACACGGAGCTCAGGGATGCGATCGCGGATGGTGTCTGCGGGGCGCCGCTGCTGTTGCACTGTGTCAGCCGCGGGGTCTTCTCGGCTGCCGGTGCCACGGATGAGCTCAGCATCACCGGGTCGGCCGTCCACGAGTTCGACACTGTGCCCTGGCTGCTCGACTCTGCAATCGAGGAGGTGAGTTGGCACGCCGGCCGCTCCACGAGCACGGCCACTGGCCTGCGCGACCCGCAGCTGATGCTGCTGCGCACCGCCGACGGCGCGCTGACCACCGTCGAGGTGTTCCTCAACGCCGGTTACGGCTACGACATCCGCTGCGAAGTGGTGGGCGAGCGCGGCACCTTGGCCCTGGCTCACCCCGCTCGCGTCGTCACCGACTTCACTCGGGTCCGGTCCCTCGGTTACCCGGCCGACTGGCGCCCCCGGTTCGCCGACGCCTACCGCCTCGAACTCCAGGCCTGGATCGACGCGGTCGCCTCCGGCAGGCCCTCTCCACTCGCGACCGCGGACGACGGCCTGGTGGCGAGCGCGGTGGCAGAGGCAGTCATCACGTCCATGAAGAACGGGGGCCGCAGCGTCGCCGTCCGGGTCCCGGAGGTCTGAGCATGCCCGCCTTTCCCACCACCCTTCCCGCTCCGCGCACCCCGGCGCCGATGGAAGCGCCCGTGCTGCGCTGGGGTGTTCTGGGCACCGGCTGGATCGCCGAACGCTTCATCGCCTCCGTGCAGCGCCACACCCGCCAGGTTTTTGCGGCCGTCGCGTCGCGTGACGGCGCCCGCGCAAAGGAGTTCGCGGGCCGCCACGGCATCCCGCACGCCTACGGCTCCTATGAGGAGCTGGCAGCTGCGGCGGACGTCGACGTCGTCTACGTTGCCACCGAGCACACTGCCCACCTCGACTGCGCCCGGATCTCCCTCACGGCCGGAAAGCACACGCTCGTGGAGAAGCCGCTCGCGCTCAACGCCTCCCAGGCCGCGGAGATCGTCCGACTGGCCACGGAGCGCGGCCTGTTCTGCGCCGAGGCGTTGTGGACCTTCTTCCTGCCCAGGTTCGACGTCGTACGGCAGATCCTCGACGCCGGTGTCCTCGGTGGCATCCGCACCGTGCTGGCCGATCACGGCGAGCACTTCGCGGGCGGCCACCGCATTCTCCGTCCTGATCTGGCCGGCGGGCCCCTCCTCGACCTGGGCACGTATCCGATCTCCTTCGCCGTGTCGGTCCTCGGCGAGCCGGTGGAGGTGCGGGGGGCTTTCGGCCAGCCCCACCCGGCGGGCGTCAACGGCCAGACTGCCGCCCTCCTCCGCGATGCTGACGGCGGCCTGGGCATCGTCCACACCACGCTGTTCAGCGACACGCCCACCACGGCCACGGTCGCCGGAACCCACGCCACCATGAGCCTGGCGGGCCCCTTCTACCAACCCGGCGAGGTGCTCCTCACCCCGGTCGGCGGCGGGACACCGCTGTCGTACGGCGAAGCGCGCACCGCACACGACGCCCTGCACTTCGAGGCGGCGGAGGTGGCCCGATGCATCGGCGCCGGACGGCTCCAGACGCCGCTGCGGCCGCTGGACGACTCCGTGTCCACACTTCGAGTGATGGACGAGATCCGCCGACTGTGCGGTACCTCCTTGCCCGACGAGGACTCAGCAGCGAGTCGGAGAGAGGCGGCACCCCAGCCTCCGACGACGGCCTGACCGCCGCTCGGTGTCAGCGCTTCGCCGGCGGCCCGCTGGTCCCCCGCACCACCAGCTTCGGCTCCACCACGGCCTCCCGCGGCTCGCGTTGAGGATCCTCCAGCCGTTCCACCGCGAAGCGGACGGCGTGCTCGGCCATGAGTCCGGCGTCCTGGCGCACGGTGGTCAGCCCGATCGGCATCAGGTGGGAGAGATGGCTGTCGTCGTAGCCGACCACGGACATGTCGCGCGGAACCTCGACGCCCGCGCGGGTCAGGGACATCAGCAGGCCCATCGCGCTGCGGTCGTTGCCCGCGAGGACCGCCGACGGCAGCGGGCGCCCCTCCTCGCGCTCCGTCAAAAGCAGACGGCCGGTCTCGATGCCGGACTGCTCGGTGTGCTCGCCGGGGATGACGCGTTCCTCGGCCTCCAGGCCATGGCGGCGCATCGCCGCCCGGTAGGCGCGCCGCCGTTCGGCCGAGCCGGGGCCGCGGCCGCCGTCGACGTGCACGATCCTGCGGTGTCCCAGCTCCACGAGGTGGTCCATCGCCTGGCGGACCCCCTTGGCCTCGGCGGAGTGCACGAAATCCACGTGCGCATGCGCGACCCTGCGGCTGACGGAGACCGCGACCGTGCGGCGTCCCAGCTCGGCCAGGAAGTCGGGTTCGGCGAAGGAGCCGAGCAGGATCACCGCCTCGCAGCGGTGACTGAGCAGCGCCTCCACGGCCTTCTCCTCGCTGCGGCCCGAAGTGGCGCCGGAGAGCAGGACCTCGTATCCGAGCCGCTCGGCCTCGGGGTAGATCCCCTCGATCAGGTTGGTGTGGAAGGTCTGCTGGACGGTGAACATCACGCCGAGCGTGCGGCTGCGGCCGCGCGCCAGCAGCCGGGCCGCACTGTCGGGCCGGTAGCCGATCTCGTCGGCGACCCGCAGCACCCGCTGCCGGGTCTCCTCGCTCGCACCCGGCTGGTTGCGGAACACGATCGAGACGAGCGCCCGCGAGACGCCGGCCTTCGCGGCGACGTCCGCCATCGTGGGCCGCTGCTTGCCCGATGCATCCACCGTGAACCCACCCTCCGACGCCGCCCACCCTAGCGGTGATCAAGAAATCTTCCGGCAACAACCTATTGACATGACATTTGGACTGGGGTCATCGTACTCGCACTAGAGCGCGCTAGTAGAGCGCGGCAGGAATTCTCCCGCGACGGCTCCCCGGAGTCCTCACCGGCGTCTGCGGAACGAAGGGAAACCAGCGTTATGCCGTTCGAAGTGCTGACCATGGGCCGCGTGGGAGTGGATGTGTACCCGCTCCAGACAGGCGTGGGGCTGGCCGAAGTCACCTCGTTCGGCAAGTACCTGGGCGGCAGCCCGACCAATGTCGCGGTGGCCGCGGCGCGCTACGGACGTACGGCCGCGGTGATCACGAAGACCGGCCGGGACCCGTTCGGCGGCTTCGTGCGCAGCGCACTGGCCGGCTACGGCGTCGACAGCCGCTTCGTCGGTACGTCGGACATCGCGCCGACCCCGGTGACGTTCTGCGAGATCTTCCCGCCGGATGATTTCCCGCTGTACTTCTATCGCCTGCCCAAGGCGCCCGACCTGGACATCGCCGCCGGTGAGCTGGACCTGGGCGCGGTCCGGGACGCGGCGGTCTTCTGGATGACGGGCACCGGGCTGAGCGAGGAGCCCAGCCGCTCGGCCACGCTGGCCGCGCTGGAGCGCCGAGCGAAGGCGGGCACGACGGTGTTCGACCTGGACTGGCGGCCGATGTTCTGGGCCGCCCCCGCCCGGGCGCGCACGTACTACTCCGAGGCGCTGCGGCACAGCACGGTGGCGGTCGGCAATCTCGACGAGTGCGAGGTTGCCACCGGCGAGCGCGAACCCTACGCCGCCGCGAACGCCCTGCTGGCCGCGGGCGTGGAGCTGGCGGTGGTCAAGCAGGGCCCGAAGGGCGTACTGGCCATGGACAGCAGCGGAGCGGTCGCCGAGATCCCCCCGATGCCGGTCGACGTGGTCAACGGCCTTGGTGCCGGTGACGCCTTCGGCGGGGCCCTGTGCCACGGTCTGCTCTCCGGTTGGGACACCCGCCGCACGGTGTCCTTCGCCAACGCCGCCGGTGCCCTCGTCGCCGGCCGTCTGTCCTGCTCGGACGCCATGCCGACCGAGGCTGAAGTCAACACCAAGCTCGATGAGGTGACCCGTGCAGTCTGAGAAACTGAGCCGGATCGTGTCCGCCCGCGCGAGCGACCCCGGCGCCATCGCGGCCGCCGCAGCCCGCCGTATCAGGGCCACCTCGCTGCTGGGCGAGCACGGCAAGGCGATGATCATCGCGGCCGACCATCCGGCACGGGGCGCGAACGGTGTCGGCTCCGACCCGACCGCCATGGCCGACCGCTTCGAACTCCTCGACCGGCTGTGCACCGCCCTGGAACGCCCGGGAGTGACGGGGGTGTTGGCCACCGCCGACATCCTCGAGGACCTCCTGCTGCTCGGCGTCCTCGACGGCAAGAGCGTCTTCGGTTCCATGAACCGGGCCGGGCTCGCGGGTTCGGTGTTCGAGATCGACGACCGGTTCACCGGCTACGACGCCGAGACCATCGCCACGATGGGCTTCGACGGCGGCAAGATGCTCACCCGCATCGCCCTCGACGACCCGGCCACCCCGGCCGCCCTGTCCGAGACCGCGCGCGCCGTCAACGAACTCAATGACCGTCGACTCATCGCCATGGTCGAGCCGTTCATGTCGGCATGGAAGGACGGCGGGATCCGCAACGACCTGTCGACGGACGCCGTCGTCAAGTCCGTCACGATCGCGTCCGGGCTGGGCCGGCGTACGGCCTACACCTGGCTCAAGTTGCCGGTCGTCGCCGGCATGGAGCGCGTCCTGGCCTCCTCGACCCTCCCGGCGCTGCTGCTGGGTGGTGAGGTGACCGACCCGGAGGCGGCGTTCGCCTCCTGGGGCAAGGCGCTCAAGCAGCCCACCGCGCAGGGCCTGGTCGTGGGCCGTTCCCTGCTCTATCCGGCGGGCGGCGACGTGGCCGGAGCCGTCGACAAGGCGGTGAGCCTGCTGTGAGCGACATCAGCAAGTACCACCTGCCCAGGGGCACTTCGGCCGACGGGCCCTACGACCTCCTTGTCACGCCCGAGTCGGCGGGCCGGGGATACTCCGGCCTCAGGATCCTGACCCTGAGGCCAGGCCAGGCACACGCCCTGTCCACCGGGGACTCAGAGTTCCTGGTCCTTCCGCTGACCGGCTCCTGCACCGTCACCACGGACGCCAGGATCTTCGAACTGGAAGGAGGGACCGGTGTGTTCGCCTCGGTCACCGACTTCGCCCATCTGCCTCCCGAGACGGAGGCCCTGATCAGCAGCGCACAGGGAGGTCTGTTCGCGCTGCCCTCCGCCCGTACCGAGCGGAGCTCACTCTCCGCTCGGTACGGGCCCAAGGAGGACGTGCCCGTGGAGCTCCGCGGCGCGGGGGCGTGTTCGAGGCAGGTCAACAACTACTGTCTGCCCGGCACCTTCGACGCCGAGCAGCTGCTGGTCTGCGAGATGCTCACACCCGCCGGCAACTGGTCGTCGTATCCGCCGCACGAGCACGACGAGGCGCGCCAGGACGTGGAGTCGGAGCTGGAGGAGATCCACTACTTCCAGGTCGCGGGAGACCGGAACGGCTTCGGCTACCTGGGGGTGCCCCCGCGCGAGCGAAGCCGAGCGTGGGGGAGGGTCTACGGCACCGCCGAGCGCCCCATCGACGTGCTCGCCGAGGTCCGTTCCGGTGACACCGTGCTCATCCGGCACGGCCGGCACGGACCGTCCATCGCCGCGCCCGGCCACGACCTCTGCTACCTCAACGTCATGGCCGGCCCCGGCCAGGACCGCGCCTGGCTGATCTGCGACGACCCCGCCCACGGCTGGGTCCGCACCACCTGGGAGTCCCAGGACATCGACGACCGGCTTCCCTTCGAAGGACTCACGCAGCGATGAACACCGTCCGGCTGACCACCGCGCAGGCTCTGGTGCGCTTCCTCGCGAACCAGTACAGCGAGCGCGACGGGCAGGAACAGCGGCTCGTCCCCGGGGTGTGGGGGATCTTCGGCCACGGCAATGTGGCCGGGATCGGGCAGGCCCTGCTGCAGGCCGCCACCACCGGCGAGGCGGATCTGCCCTACTACCTGGCCCGCAACGAGCAGGGCATGGTCCATGCCTCCGTCGCCTACGCGAAAATGCGTGACCGGCTGGCCACCTTCGCCTGCACCGCCTCCACCGGCCCCGGCTCCACCAACATGATCACCGGTGCGGCACTGGCCACCACCAACCGGCTCCCCGTGCTGCTGCTGCCGTCCGACATGTTCGCCACCCGCGCCGCCGACCCGGTGCTGCAGCAGCTGGAGGACACCCGCGGCGGCGACGTCACCGTCAACGACGCCTTCCGCGCAGTCTCCAAGTACTTCGACCGCATCTCGCGCCCCGAGCAGCTGATCCCGGCCGCACTGGCCGCGATGCGGGTGCTGACCGACCCGGTGGAGACCGGGGCCGTCACGCTCGCGCTGCCGCAGGACGTACAGGCCGAGGCCCACGACTGGCCCCTGTCCCTCTTCCGGCGGCGGGTGTGGCACGTGGGCCGCCCGGTCCCCGAGCCGGCCGCCGTCGAGCGGGCCGCCCGCCTGCTGCGCGGCGCCCGCAAGCCGCTCATCGTGACCGGTGGGGGTGCCGTGTACTCCGGTGCGGAGACCGCCCTGCGGGCGTTCGCGGAGGCCACCGGCATCCCGGTCGCCGACACCCACGCCGGCAAGGGCGCCGTCCCCTGGGACCACCCGTGCGCGGTCGGGGGCATCGGCTCGACGGGGTCGTACGCGGCGAACGAGCTCGCGAAGGAAGCCGATGTCGTCCTCGGTATCGGCACCCGCTACTCCGACTTCACCACCGCCAGCCATACCGTCTTCGCCCACCCGGACGTCACCTTCGTCAACCTCAACGTGGCCCGACTGGACGCCGTCAAGCACTCTGCCGAGCCGTTGGTCGCCGACGCCCGCCTCGGCATCCAGGCCCTCGCCGGCGCGCTCACGGACTGGGAGGTCGACCCGTCGTACCGCGAGCACACCCGCCACCTCGTCGCCCGCACCAGGGAGATCGAGGACCGGTGCTTCACCATCGGCCACGGACCGCTGCCCGCCCAGACCGAGATTCTCGGCGCGCTCAACTCCGTGCTCGACGAACGCGCTGTGGTCATCAACGCGGCCGGCTCCATGCCCGGCGATCTCCAGCAGCTGTGGCGGGCGCGCGACCCCAAGGCGTACCACGTCGAGTACGCCTACTCCTGCATGGGGTACGAGGTCGCGGCCGGCGTCGGCGCCAAGATGGCCGATCCCTCCCGCGAGGTCGTCGTGCTGGTCGGTGACGGCTCGTATCTGATGATGGCGCAGGAGATCGTGACCATGGTCTCCGAAGGCATGAAGGTCATCGTCGTCCTGGTCCAGAACCACGGCTTCGCCTCCATCGGCGCCCTGTCCGAGTCGCTCGGCTCGCAGCGGTTCGGCACCAAGTACCGCTACCGCAACGGCGATTCAGGACAGCTCGACGGCGACGTGCTGCCGGTCGACCTGGCCTCGAACGCCTCCTCCCTGGGCGCGGACGTCCTGCACGCCACCTCGGTCGAGGAGTTCCGCTCCGCGATGGAGAAGGCCAAGGCCGCCACCCGCACCACCGTCGTGCACGTCGAGACCGACCTCTACGGGCCCAACCCACCCGGCCACGGCTGGTGGGACGTCCCGGTCGGCCAGACCTCCGCCCTGGAGTCCACTCGCAGCGCGTACGAGACCTACGCCGCCCACAAGAAGACCCAGCGCCACTACCTGTAAGACCCTCCCCGCAAAGGAAACCCGCACCGTGAAGACCATCGAGCACTGGATCAACGGCTCCCCCACCCCGGGTTCCGCCTCCGACACCCAGCCGGTGTTCAACCCGGCCACCGGACAGGAGCAGGCCCAGGTCGTCCTCGGCGGCGCCACCGACGTCGACACGGCGGTCCAGGCGGCCTCCCGCGCCTTCGAGACCTGGTCGGAGTCGTCCCTCACCCAGCGCACCCAGGTCATGTTCGCCTTCCGCCAGTTGCTGGTGGAGCACGAAGAGGAGCTGGGCCGGGTCATCTCCGCCGAGCACGGCAAGACGGTCGACGACGCCCGCGGCGAGATCACCCGCGGCCGTGAGGTCGTGGAGTTCGCCTGCGGCCTCGGTGACGTCCTCAAGGGCAGCTTCTCCGACCAGGTCTCGCGCGGCGTGGACGTGCACAACTTCCGTCAGCCGCTCGGCGTGGTGGCGGGCATCACCCCCTTCAACTTCCCCGCGATGGTGCCGCTGTGGATGCACCCGATCGCCATCGCCACCGGCAACACCTTCATCCTCAAGCCCAGCGAACGCGACCCCTCGGCCGCGAACTTCGTCGCCGAGCTGTACCGGAGGGCAGGTCTTCCGGACGGCGTCTTCAACGTCGTGCACGGCGGCAAGGACGCCGTCGACGCCCTCCTCACCCACCCCGGCATCGCGGCCGTCTCCTTCGTCGGATCGACGCCGATCGCCAAGTACGTGCATGAGCAGGCCACTTCGCACGGCAAGCGGGTCCAGGCCCTCGGCGGCGCCAAGAACCACGCCGTCGTTCTCCCGGACGCGGACCTGGAATTCGCCGCGAACCACATCACAGCCGGCGCCTACGGCTCCGCCGGTGAGCGCTGCATGGCCGTCTCCGTGGCCGTCGCGGTCGGCGATGCCGCGGACGGGCTGGTCGAGGTCCTGGAGCGCAAGGCCCGCGAGGTGCAGGTCGGTCCCGGTGACGTGCCCGGCACGGAGATGGGCCCCCTGGTCACCAAGGCCGCCCAGGAGCGTGTCGAGAACGCAGTCGGCACCGCCGCCACCCAGGGCGCCACCGTGGTCGTCGACGGGCGTGGGTTGAAGGTCGACGGCCACGAGGAGGGCTTCTTCACCGGCCCGTCCCTCCTCGACCACGTCACCGCTGAGATGGACGCCTACAAGGAGGAGTTGTTCGGGCCGGTCCTGGCCGTCGTGCGCGTCCAGTCCCTCGACGAAGCGATCGCGTTGATCAACGCCAACCCCTATGGCAACGGCACCGCCCTGTTCACCGCCTCCGGTGAGGCCGCCCGCCGATTCCAGCGCACCATCCACGTCGGCATGATCGGCATCAACGTCCCCGTGCCCGTCCCGATGTCGTACTACTCCTTCGGCGGCTGGAAGGACTCCCTCATCGGCGACAACCCCATCCACGGCCCCGAGGGCATCCGCTTCTACACCCGCCCCAAGGTCGTCACGACCCGCTGGCCCCAGCAGAGCCACAGCGTCGCCGCCGGCTTCGACTTCCCCACCTCCAACTGACCCCCGTCCCCTCTCCCGAAGGACACGCCATGGCAACGGCGCCATCCCCGCTCCGCACCACCGCAGGCAACCTGTGCCTGGGCTCCGCCCCCGACTCCTGGGGCGTCTGGTTCCCCGAGGACGAGCACCAGGTGTCGTACACCCGCTTCCTCGACGAGTTGGCCGCGGCCGGGTACCAGTGGCTGGAGCTCGGCCCCTACGGCTACCTCCCCACCGACCCACAGCGGCTGAAGGCGGAGCTGGACGCCCACGGGCTCCGGGTCTCCGGCGGCACCGCCTTCGGCGCACTGCACCGGCCGGAAGCCTGGGACGACATGCTCACCCACGTCCGCCAGGTCGCCACGCTGACGGCTGCCGCGGGTGCCCACCACCTGGTCCTGATCCCGCCGATGTACCGGGACGAGAAGACCGGCGCGTTCACCGAGTCGCCCGAGCTGACCGCCGAGCAGTGGGCGGGCTTCGGCAAGGCCGCCGACCGACTGGGCAAGGTACTGCTCGACGAGTACGACATACGCCTCGTCATCCACCCGCACGCCGACAGCCACATCCAGACCCAGCCGGAGATCGAACGGCTGCTGAACGAGTCGGACTCGCGCTACGCCAACCTCTGCCTGGACACCGGACACGTGGCCTACGGCGGCGGCGACAACCTCGACCTGATCCGCCGCTTCGGCGAGCGCGTCGGCTACGTCCACATCAAGCAGATGGACCCGGCCGTGCTCGCCCAAGTGACCGCCGAGGACCTCTCGTTCGGCGAGGCCGTGAAGCGCGGAGTTTGTGTGTCACCCCCGGCCGGTGTGCCGAACCCGGCCGACGTGGTGGCCGAACTGGCGCAGCTGGACGCCGAGTTGTTCGTGATCGTCGAGCAGGACCTGTACCCGTGCGCTCCCGAGGTGCCGCTGCCCATCGCGGTCAGCACGCGTGAGCATCTGGCGGGCTGCGGGCTGGCGGGTACCCGACGCCCGAACCTCGATCGATAGGAGGCGCCATGGACGTCAGGGACGACGCGACTCAGGCCCCCACCCGCACGAACGACGCCCCGCCCGCCGTCTCCCGGCGGCTGCGCGTCATCACCGTCATCGCCACCTTCGGCGGCCTGCTCTTCGGCTACGACACCGGCGTCATCAACGGCGCCCTGCCGTACATGACCGACGATCTGGGCCTGACTCCCTTCACCGAGGGCATGGTCACCAGCTCGCTGCTGCTCGGCGCGGCCCTGGGCGCGGTGACCGGCGGCCGGCTGTCGGACGCGCGCGGACGGCGCCGTACGATCCTCACCCTCGCCGTGATCTTCTTCGTCGGCGCGCTGGGCTGCACGCTCGCGCCGAACGTCGCGGTCATGGTGGTGGCCCGGTTCGTGCTCGGCCTCGCGGTCGGCGGCGCCTCGGTGACCGTGCCGGTCTACCTCGCCGAGGTCTCTCCCGCCGAGCGGCGCGGCGCACTGGTCACCCGCAACGAACTGATGATCGTCAGCGGGCAGTTGCTGGCCTTCACCTCGAACGCGGTCATCGCCCAGGTCGGAGGTGAGTCCGGCGGAGTGTGGCGCTGGATGCTCGTGCTCGCCACCATCCCGGCCGTGGTGCTGTGGTTCGGCATGCTGGTGATGCCGGAGAGCCCACGCTGGCTGGCCTCCAAGACCCGCTTCACCGAGGCTCTCGACGTGCTCAAGCAGGTGCGCTCCCAGCAGCGGGCCGAGGCCGAGCTCGCCGAGGTGTCCGCGCTCGTCGTGAAAGAGGAGCAGGAGAAGCTGGGTGGCTGGCAGGACATGAGGTCCACGCCATGGCTGCGCAAGCTGATGCTCATCGGCTTCGGCATCGCGATCGTGCAGCAGATCACCGGCGTCAACACGATCATGTACTACGGCACCCAGATCCTCACCGACGCCGGCTTCGCCGCCGACAGCGCGCTGACCGCGAACATCGCCAACGGCGTCATCTCGGTACTGGCCACCTTCGTCGGCATCTGGCTGCTGGGCCGGGTACCTCGTCGGCCGATGCTGATGACCGGTCAGATCGGTACCACGTCAGCCCTGTTGCTGATCGGGGTGTTCTCGCTGATGCTGCCGTCCGGCGACGGCCGGGCGTACGCGGTGCTCGCGATGACGGTCACCTTCCTCGCCTTCCAGCAGGGCGCGATCTCCCCGGTGACCTGGCTGATGCTCTCGGAAATTTTCCCGATGCGCATGCGCGGGTTCGGGATGGGGATCGCCGCCGTGGTGCTGTGGCTGACCAACTTCGCGATCGGCCTGGTCTTCCCGTCCCTCGTCTCCGGGATCGGAGTCTCCAGCACCTTCTTCCTCTTCGTCGTGGCAGGCGTCTTCTCGTTCACCTTCGTCAAGCTCTACGTCCCCGAGACCAGGGGTCGCACCCTCGAAACCCTCGAAGCCGAACTCCGGGCGCGCTTCTCCCAGTCGGACCCAGTTAGGAAACGATCATGACTGTACGTGTAGGTGTCATTGGCGCCGGCTGGATCGGCAAGGAGCACATCCGGCGTCTCACCGACACCGTCACCGGCGCCCGCGTCACCGCGGTCACCGACATCGACGCCGCCCGGGCCGCGGAGGCAGCGGCGCCGGTCGGCGCCCGAGTGCTGCCCGACGGCGCTGCCCTGATCGCCGCGGACGACGTCGACGCCGTGCTCGTGACGTCCTGGGGCCCGACCCACGCCGAGCACGTGCTGAACGCGATAGCCGCCGGGAAACCGGTGTTCTGCGAGAAGCCCCTCGCGACGACCGCCGAGGACTGCCTGAAGGTCGTCGAGGCCGAGGTCGCGCACGGCCGCCGCCTGGTCCAGGTCGGCTTCATGCGCCGCTACGACGCCGGATACCGGAAGATGAGGCAGGTCATCGACTCCGGCCGGATCGGCGAGCCGCTGATCGTGCACTGCGCCCACCGCAACCCGACCGTCCCGGAGTCGTACACCTCCGCCATGGCGGCCCTGGACACGGCCGTGCACGAGGTGGACGTGCTGCGCTGGCTCCTCGACGACGAGATCGTCTCCACCCAGGTGCTCACCCCGCGCGCCACGAGCAAGCGGTTCTCCCACCTCAAGGACCCCCAGATCATGCTCTTCGAGACAGCCAAGGGTGTCCGCATCGACCTGGAGGTCTTCGTCAACTGCCAGTACGGCTACGACATCCAGTGCGAGGCCGTCGGCGAGGAGGGGCTGGTCCGTCTGCCGGATCCGCCCGCCGTCGGTGTCCGCGTCGCCGCCCAGCACAGCACAGAGGTACTCACGGACTGGGTGGGCCGCTTCGCGGACGCCTTCGACACCGAGTTCCGCGAGTGGATCACGAACGTGACAGCCGGCAACGAGCCCACGGGCCCGTCGGCCTGGGACGGCTACGCCGCGACCGTCATCACCAGCGCGACCGCCGAGGCCCTGGAGTCGGGCCGCGTCGTCGCCACGGACCTCAAGCCCCGACCCGCCTTCTACGGAGGTGCCGCGTGAAGATCGCCCTCGACCCTTACATGTTTCGCGCTCTGCCGATCGACGACATGGTGCGCACGGTGGCCGAACTCGGCTACGAATACATCGAGTTGTCGCCGCGTGACGACTTCATGCCGTTCTTCCTCCATCCGCGGGCGGACGACGAGCGCACCGCCCAGCTGAAGAACGCCCTGCACACGCACGGCGTGAAGCTGTCCTCCGTGCTGCCGCTGTACAAATGGTCCTCGCCCGACGAGACCGAGCGGCAGGCCGCCGTCCGCTACTGGAAGCGGATGATCGAGATCACCGCGGACCTCGAATGCCCGCTGATGAACAGCGAGTTCAACGGCCGCCCCGAGCGCGCCGCCGAGAGCGAGTCCGCGTTCTGGCGCTCCCTGGAGGAACTGCTGCCGCTGTTCGAGCGCGAAGGCATCGCTCTGAACCTGGAGGCCCACCCCGACGACTTCTGCGAGGAGAACACCCCGGCTGTCGACCTGGTCCGCGCCATCAACAAGCCATGGGTGAACTACCTCTACTGCGCACCGCACTCCTTCCACCTCTCCGGGGCGGACCCGACGGCGGACATCGCCGCGATGATGCGCTACGCGGGCGACAAGCTCCAGCACGTCCACATTGCCGACTCTTTCAACCACAAGGGCTCAAGCGGCCTGCGCTACATCCTCAACCCGCCCGGCACCACGGCCCGCATCCACCAGCACCTCGACATCGGCCAGGGCGAGGTCGACTGGGACGCTTTCTTCGGCACCCTGCGCGAGCTGCACTTCGACGGCGTCGCCACCGCCTGCGTCTTCGCCTGGGAGGAACGCGCCACGGACTCCTCCGCGTTCATGCTCGACCGCATCACCAAGGAACTCGCGACGTAGTCCCTCGCCCGGAGGCCGAGAGCGCCTGAGGTCCGCCTCCGGAACGCAGGGCACTCCCGCAGTGGCGTGTCGGGCGGCTACGGCGTTGCGGCGGTCGGCGCCGTTTTTCTGGACGCGTCGTCGGCGCCGTTCGGTGCTGGCGACCCGACCGTCGTCGATCGGGGAGGTCACGTCGCGGTCCTTGGCGGGCGGAGGTCGGACAGGGGCGCTCTGTAAGTTCGCTCACCACCCGGGGCGGGATCCCGACCTACTGCCTGACCGACAGCGAGAAGACCGTCACGGTCGAGCACATGGCCTAGTACGTGCTCTGTGTCGGCAACCTGATCGCTGCCCACCGAACCGACCAGGCCATGACCTTCGAAGCGGCAGTCGCCCCAGTCCCTGCCGACAAACTGCTGGGCGCCACGCTCCACCGCCTGGCCTCACACTCTATGGGCGGGGCCGAAGGATGCGGTTGCGGTTCCCCGACCAGATGGCGCCGCGATCGTTCCATCAGTGACTGACGCGCCGCCAGGAGAGTCAGCAAGCGGACTGCCACACCTGCCCACACACGACTGCATCTTGGAATCAACGATCCGCCAATGCGAGGGCTTTCGGATCCCCCCTTCGCCCAACCTGCTCCGTCAATCAGGCCCCGGAAGTGAAGATCCTGCCCTCTCACCCCCGGCAACCCCAACGGCGCATCTCAGCAGGTCAGCGCACCCTTCCGCGCGGCTTCAACGGCAGCGGCGGCAGCTCCGGAGCGGGCAGCGGCGCCCCGTCGTACCCCTTCACCTCACCGAACCGCGTCCCTGTCATCCAGTCCTGACGCGCCTGCTCGATCTCCTCCTGGGACCGCCCGATCCAGTTCCAGAACATGACCAGCTCCTCGTCGAAGGGCTCGCCGCCCAGGAGCATCAGGCCCGCGTCGGACTCGGCGCGCAGCGGGAGTTCGGTGCGGCCGCAGCCGAGGTAGAGCATCGAGCCGGGCAGCACCGCCACCCCGTCCACGTGGGCCTCGCCGGACATGGACAGGACGGCGTACTCGAAGTCCGGTTCCAGCGGCAGGCGTACGTCCGTGCCGGGGGCCAGGCTCAGGTCGGCGCCGACGATGGGGGTGTACGTCGTGCCGGGTGAGCGTGCGCCGTCGAGCTCGCCCAGGATCAGCGTGGCCGTCAGGCCGGGAGCCGTGATCTGCGGCAGCCCGGTGTGGTGCTCGAAGTGCGGGTCGGTGTGGCGGTGTCCGTCCGGGAGGGCGACCCAGAGCTGAGCGCCGTGCAGGAACCGGGCGTGGGACTTCGGGCTCTCCTCGGAGTGGCTGATCGCGCGTCCGGAGGTCATCAGGCCCAGCTCACGGGGGCGGATGGTCTGGAGGCTGCCGGTGGAGTCGCGGTGCAGGACCTCGCCCTGGTGCAGCCAGCTCACGGTCTGCAGGCCCATGTGCGGGTGCGGGGGCACCTGCATGCCCGGCTCGTCGGCGATGTCGTCGGGGCCGTAGTGATCGACGAAGCACCAGGCGCCGACCATGCGGCGGCCCAGGTTGGGCAGCAGCCGGCGCACCTCACTGGACTCGCCCAGCTTCACGCGGCGGGGGCTGAGGAGTTCGCGCACGGGTTCCGCCACCACGAAGCCGCGGCCGCCGCACAGGGAGGGAACCGCCTGGCGATCAAGATTGCTCATGTCGCCCAACCTAGACCCGTGGCGCGTTTCCCGTCAGGCAGTCCCTCCGAGAATAGTAGCCAAGGACATAGTAGCCATGTACCGTATCGGGCATGAGTACGACATCCGAGGGCGCCACGCCCGGTTTCCTGGTCTGGCGACTGTCGATGAAATGGCGGGTCGCGGTCGACCGCGCGGTGGCGCCACTCGGTCTGACACACGCCCAGTACTCGCTGGTGGCCTCGCTGTACGGCATGCAGCGCGGCGGCGAACGCCCCAGCCAGCGACGCCTGGCCGACCAGACCGGCCTGGAACCGCTCTACGTCTCCAAGCTGGCGCGCTCCCTGGAGAGCGCCGGGCTCCTGGAGCGCGCCCGCGACCCGCGCGACCCGCGCGCGGTGCAACTGGCGCTCACCGAGGAGGGCCGCGAGCGCACCCGGCAGGCCATCGAGGTCGTCCAGGGGCTCCTGAAGCAACTGCTGGCACCGCTCGGCGGCCTGGACAGCGCGCGCACGCGGGAGTTCAGGCGTGAGCTGACGGTCCTGCTCGACGCACCTCTCGATCCGACGAACGAGAACCTCAAGGAGCAGTCATGACCACCACCACTCCCACCGCCACTCCCCTCCTCAACCCCCGCGTCATAGCCCTGGCCCACTACGCGGCCCGCGCGGTTCTCGAGAAGGTCCTGGCCCGCCACGGCGTGACCTTCCAGCAGTCCGTCACGTTGCGACTGGCCGCCGTCGCGGAGGGGCCGGTCGAGCGTGACCGCATCGTCGCGGACGTCGTCGGCGCCCTGAAGATCGACGCGGCGGAGGCGCACTCCGTGGTCGACGAACTCATCGCCACAGGGCTACTGGCTCCCCATGAGTCGTCTCATGTGCGGATCACGGACGCCGGCCGGGAACTGTTCGAGACGACGTCCGCCGAGACCGCCCCCGTCACCGCCCGGGTCTACACCAGCATCCCCGCGGAGGATCTCGCGGTCGCCGGACGCGTCCTGAGCCTCATCACCGAGCGCGCGGACGCGGAGCTCGCCACCATTGCCCAGTAGTGGAATATTGAACTACCCGGCTCTGTTGACGGCCTCGAAGGCGAAGGAGGCACGAGTGGAGACCACGTACTACGACCACGGAACACCGGCGGAGCGCTGGGAGCGCGCGCTGATGTTCTTCGACGCCAAGGAGTACGCCACGGCGGCGCGCGTCCTGGACAGGCTGGTCGAGGAGGTTCCGGAGCAGACCGGGCCGCGGCTGCTGCTGGCGCGCGCCTACTACCACTCGGCCCAACTGCGGCGCGCGGAAAGTGAGTTGCGGGTGATCGTCGAGCGGGACCCGGTCGAGCAGTACGCCCGGCTGATGCTCGGCCGCACCCTCGAGCGGCAGGGCAGGCAAGAGGAGGCCGAGCCTCATCTGCGCCTCGCCTCGGCACTGGCGGGCGACTTCGAGTAGCCCTCGACGACACATGGGCCCGGTTCCGCACAGGAACCGGGCCCACGTCCGTCTCAGGCCGTCGCGTTCCTCTGCCCCCGCCGATGGGCGATCTCGCCGAGGATCACGTCGGCCACGATGAAGCCGGCCAGCGGAATGCCGAGCAGCGGCACGAAGTAGCCGAGCACGGCGACCAGCACCACGCCGGGCACCAGGATCTGCGGCGGGACCTGCTGCCAGGCGCCGCGCGGGATCGGCCGGCCGAAGGCGGAGCCCCGGCCGCGCTGCCACCACATGCGGTAGCCCCACACGATCAGCAGGACCAGCGAGAGTGCGAGCAGCATCAGGGCGATCTGGTTGACCAGCCCGAACAGGACACCGGTGTGCAGGTCGATGCCCCAGCGGGTCAGCTTGGCGAGCAGCGGGTAGTCCGCGAACCGCAGCGTGTCGGTGACCTTGCCGGTGGCCGGGTCGACGGCGACGGAGTCCTGCTTCTCGGGCCAGCTGCGCTGCACCTGCCGTACGACATAGGCCGACGAGGCGTCGGCGGGCGGGACGATCTCGACGGGGTTGCCGAGACCTTCGGCGCGGGCGGCGGCCAGCACCTTGTCGAGGCCCACGCCGTGCTCGGCGTCCCCGGCCGAGGCGGACGCGCCGTGGCCCGAGTGGTCGCCGCCCGCGGCCGAGGAGACCGAGGGCGTGGACTGGCCCAGCGAGGTGCGCAGTTCGTCGATGTTGGCGCCGGCGTACGTCGACCAGGTCAGTCCGGTCGCCGACAGGAAGACGAAGCCGGCCGCGGCCCAGACGCCGACGCTACCGTGCAGTCCGAGGGTGCGGCGCCGCCCGCTGGTGCCGCGGACCTTGCGCAGGGCGCGGCGGCGGGAGAACCACAGCACGATGCCGCCGCCCGCGATCACCCACAGCCAGCTGGCGGCGAACTCGCTGTAGAGGCGGCCGTTCTCGCCGAGGTGGAGGTCGCGGTGGAACTCGTCGATCCAGGTGCGCAGCGGCAGTGCGCCGGTCGAGCCGTACTGCTCCAGCGTGCCGCGGACCTTGCCGGTGTACGGGTCGACGAACACGGCCAGGGTGTGGTTCGGGTCGACTCCCTGCACGCCGGACAGCATCACCCTGGTCGTCGCGTCGGCCGCGGGCGAGGGCCGTATCGCCGAGACCGTGCCCTCGGGGTGGGCCTTGCGGGCGGCGTCCACCTGGTCGGAGATGGGCAGTTCGGCGTCACCGACGGGGACGGTCATCTCGTGCCGGTAGACGATCTTCTCGGCCTGGAAGGCGCCCGCGTACAGGAAGCCGGTGACGGCGGCGATGAGCAGGAAGGGGGCGACGAACACACCGGCGTAGAAGTGCAGACGCAGCACGAGCGGGCGCAGCGGGGCCCATCTGCTGGGGGTCGGCGCCGGGGCGACCGGTTGTGCGGCCTCGTCCGTGGACGTCGGGGGGGCGATGGACATCGGCGGTTCTCCGAGGGCTGGGGACGGACGGTGGCGGTCCAGTAGTCGGAGAGCGGGGGCGCCGAGTTCCCGGCACTTCCAGTGACCTGCGTCACACAAGAGGTTCTCGTGGCATCCTGGCGCGATGGCAACTCCGAGTCACCGCAAGCCCCTTGCCGAACTGGTCGAGGAACTCCTCACCACGGACGGCCCGCTCCCGATCGTCGCGGCCGGCGATCCGGTGCTGCGGCAAGGCATCGAGCCTTACGACGGCCACCTGGACGGCACTCTCCTGTCCCGTTTCGTCGAGGCCCTCCGCATCACGATGCACGCGGCGCCCGGCGTGGGGCTCGCCGCCCCTCAGGTCGGAGTCCCCCTGCGGATCGCGGTGATCGAGGACCCCGCCCCGGTTCCCGAGGAGATCCGGCTGGCGCGTGGACGCGTCCCGCAGCCGTTCCGGGTCCTGGTCAATCCGTCGTACGAGCCGGTCGGCACCGGGCGGGTGGCGTTCTTCGAGGGGTGTCTGAGCGTGCCGGGGTGGCAGGCCGTGGTGGCGCGGCCCGCCGAGGTCCGGCTCAGGTGCGAGGACGAGAACGGCCGCGCGGTCGACGAGGTGTTCCGCGGCTGGCCCGCGCGGATCGTCCAGCACGAGACGGACCACCTCGACGGCGTGCTCTACCTCGACCGCGCCGAGCTGCGCTCGCTGTCCTCGAACCAGGCGATGGCCGAGCGCTGGACGCAGCCGACGCCGGAGCAGGCGGCCGCGTCCCTCGGCTTCGAACTGCCTTAGACGTACTGCTAGTTGTCCCGGTAGGCCTCAAGCAGTCGCAGCCACACCTCACTGATCGTCGGGTACGACGGGACCGCGTGCCACAGCCTGCTGATCGGGACCTGGCCGGCGACCGCGATCGTCGCGGAGTGGATCAGTTCGCCGACGCCGGGGCCGACGAAGGTGACGCCGAGGAGGATCTCGCGTTCCAGGTCGACGACCATGCGGGCGCGGCCGCGGTAGCCGTCGCCGTAGAGACCGGCGCCCGACACCGAGGCGAGGTCGTAATCGACCGCGCGGACCCGGTGGCCGGCTTGTTCGGCCTCCGCCAGGGAGAGGCCCACGGAGGCGGCCTCCGGGTCGGTGAAGACGACCTGGGGCACGGCGTCGTGGTCGGCGGTGGCGGCGTGCGCGCCCCACGGGTCCGCCTGGACCGAGGTGCCCGAGGCGCGGGCGGAGATGGCGGCTCCGGCGATGCGGGCCTGGTACTTGCCCTGGTGGGTGAGGAGCGCGCGGTGGTTGACGTCGCCGACGGCGTAGAGCCAGTCGCTGCCGGTCACGCGGAGGCTGTCGTCGACCTCCAGCCAGCTGCCGGGTTCCCGGCCGATGGTGTCGAGGCCGATGTCGTCGGTGCGCGGGGCGCGTCCGGTGGCGAACAGGATCTCGTCGGCCTCGATGCGGTCGCCGGTGTCGGTGACGACCACGACCGTGCCGTTCTCGCGGGCGACCGACTCGACCGAGGTACCGGTGCGGACGCTCACGCCCGCCTCGGTGAGCGCCTCGGCGACGAGTTCCCCGGCGAACGGCTCCATGCGGTTGAGCAGGCCCTTTCCGCGTACCAGGAGCGTCACCTGTGAGCCGAGGGCCTGCCAGGCCGTGGCCATCTCGGTGGCGACCACTCCCCCGCCGACCACGACGAGCCGCCCCGGTGCCGCCTTGGCGCTGGTCGCCTCGCGGCTGGTCCACGGCTTGACCTCGTCGAGGCCCGGCAGGTCGGGCAGCACGGCGCGGGTGCCGGTGCACACGGCCACGGCGTGCCGGGCGGTCAGCACCTTCCGTACGCCGTCCGGGCCGGTGACGGTGACCGTGCGCTCTCCGGTGAGACGGCCGTGGCCACGGTGGAGGTCGGCGCCGATGCTCTCCAGCCAGCCGATCTGGCCGTCGTCCTTCCAGTCCGAGGCCCAGTAGTCCCGGCGTGCGAGGACCGCGGCCGCGTCGAGGGGGCCCTGCACCGAGGCGCTCAGACCGGGCAGGCGGCGCGCGTCCGCCTGGGCGATCACCGGCCGCAGCAGGGCCTTGCTGGGCATACAGGCCCAGTAGGAGCATTCTCCGCCGACCAGTTCGCTCTCCACGACCGCGGTGGACAGGCCGGCCGCGCGGGTGCGGTCGGCCACGTTCTCCCCCACGGGTCCGGCACCGAGCACCACTACGTCGTAGGTACTGGAGGCGATGTTTTCCGTTTCCGTCATGGGCCCAGTCTGGTGGGTGGTGTGCGCTCGGGCCAGCAGGGGTACGCGCGGCGCATGTCCACAGGTGCCGGCTGTGGAATACCGGGCCGACCGGCCGTGTTGTGCCGACGGCTTCGCTCCGAGACCAGGAAGAGGGATCACGTCATGAGCAGCACCGTGGAGCTCACCAAGGAGAACTTCGACCAGATGGTCACGGACAACGAGTTCGTCCTGATCGATTTCTGGGCTGCCTGGTGCGGTCCTTGCCGCCAGTTCGCGCCGGTCTACGAGAAGGCCGCCGAGGACAACCCCGACCTGGTCTTCGGCAAGGTGGACACCGAGGCGCAGCCGGAGCTGGCCCAGGCCTTCGGTATCCAGTCGATCCCGACGCTGATGATCGTCCGCGACCAGGTCGCGGTGTTCGCCCAGCCCGGGGCGCTGCCCGAGTCCGCCCTGACGGACGTCATCGGGCAGGCCCGCAAGCTGGACATGGACGAGGTCCGCAAGTCCGTGGCCGAGCAGCAGGCCCAGGCCGGGCAGAACGGCGAGTAGGGCCCCGGATCAGAAGGGGTACGTCGCCACGTCCGCGCGTACCGTCGTCCAGCGCACGTCGGTGAAGGCCTCCACGTTGGCCTCGCCGCCGAACCGGGCGCCGGTGCCGGACGCGGCGATACCGCCGAAGGGCGCGACCGCCTCGTCGTTCACGGTCTGGTCGTTGATGTGCACGATGCCGGTCGGGATCCGCTCCGCCAGGTCGAGGCCGCGGGCCGCGTCCCCGGTGACGATGCCGAGCGAGAGGCCGTAGGGCCCCGTGGCGGCCAGCGCGGCCGCCTCGTCGACCGAGCTGAAGGACCGTACGGGCGCGACGGGTCCGAAGACCTCCTCGGCGTAGGCGGGTGTGCTGTCGTCGAGGCCCGCGAGGACCGTCGGGCGGTACAAGAGCCTGTCGTGCGTGCCGCCGGCGGCCAGCTTGGCGCCCTGCGCGGTGCTGGCCTCGACCAGGCCGTGCACCTTGGCGAGTTGGTTGTCGTCGATGATCGGTCCGAGGTGGACCTGTTCGCGGTTCGGGTCGCCGACGGCGAGCGAGTCGGCCTTGGCGGCCAGGCGCTCCACGTACTCCTCGTACAGTGACGCGTGGACCAGGTGCCGGCCCGTCGTCATGCAGATCTGGCCCTGGTGGAAGAAGGATCCCCAGGCCGCCGTGGAGATGACGGCCTCGATGTCGGCGTCCTCCAGGACGATCAGGGCGGAGTTGCCGCCCAGTTCCAGGTGGGCGCGCTTGAGGTGGCGTCCGGCCGCCTCGCCGACCGCTCGGCCCGCCGCGGTCGAGCCGGTGAAGGAGATGACGGGGATCCGCGGGTCGGCGACCAGGGCCTGCCCGACGTCCGGGCCGCCGGGCAGGACATGGAACAGTCCCTCGGGCAGCCCGGCCTCGGCGAAGACCGCGGCGAGCGAGAGGCCGCCGCAGACCGCGGTGCGCGGGTCGGGCTTGAGGATCACGGCGTTGCCGAGGGCGAGGGCCGGGGCGACCGAGCGGATCGAGAGGATCAGCGGGGCGTTGAAGGGCGAGATCACGCCCACCACGCCGACCGGGATCCGGCGCGTGTAGGACAGCCGGGGCGCTTCGCTGGGCAGGACCTGGCCCGCGGGGCGGGAGGCGAGGGCGGCTGCCTCGTAGCACTCCTGAGCGGCCACGTGCAGTTCGAAGTCGGCCTTGCCGGGGATGGACCCGGACTCCCGGACGAGCCATCCGCGCAGTTCGTCGGCGTGCGCGGCGAACAGGTCACCGGCCTTGCGCAGTACCCCGGCGCGGACGAAGTGCGGGAGCCTGGCCCACTCGGCCTGGGCGGCGCGGGCTGCCTCGGCGGAACGCTCCACGTCGGCGCCGGTGGCCAGGCCGACGGTGGCGAGCGTGTCGCCGGTGGCGGGTTCGGTGACCGCGTACTCGGGTCCTGAAAGGGGGTGGGGCTGCCAGCTCTTGGGGTCGAGCAACGACATGACGGCTCTCCGTTCGATCACCGGTGGGACTCACACGGGGAGCGGTAGTCCCGTGTAGTTCGCGGCCAGTTCGGCGGCCGCATGGCGGGATGCGGTGATGCGGCGCAGCCGTGCGAGCTGCATCCGGCTCTCGAAGGCATCCCCATTTGGTTGAGCATGCAACATCCTAGTCATGTCATCCGAGAACCGGGTGGCCTGCCACACACGAGAAAGACACAACTCCGAATAATTGTCGATCAGTTGTGTCGATCCTGTGCGGTGCAGACCGATCAGGGCCCGGGCCAGGAGGGACACGTCCGACACGGCGAGGTTGAGGCCCTTCGCTCCGGTCGGCGGCACGATGTGCGCGGCGTCGCCGGCTAGCAGAAGACGGCCGTGCCGCATCGGTTCGTGGACGTAACTGCGCATGGGCGTCACGGACTTGGCGGTGATCGGACCTCTCGCGAGGGTCCAGTCGGCGTCGATCGCGAAGCGGGCGGCGAGCTCGTCCCAGATCCGCTCGTCGGGCCAGTCGTCCGGGTCGGTGCCGTTGGGGACCTGGAGGTAGAGCCGGGAGACCGCGAGCGAGCGCATGCTGTGCAGGGCGAAGCCCCGCTCCCCGCGGGCGTAGATCAACTCTTCGCAGGACGGGGCGACATCGGCCATGATCCCGAGCCAGGAGTACGGGTGGTCGCGCTCGTACGTCCGGCTCGTCGCCGTCGGGAACGCCCCGCGCGAGATGCCGTGGAAGCCGTCGCAGCCGGCGACCCAGTCGCAGGTCAGGGTCTGTTCGCGGCCCTCGTGCCGGAACCGCACCACCGGGGTGTCGCTCCCCGGCTTCTCGACCGCCAGGGCCTCCGCCCCGAACAACAGTGGCGGCCCCTCGGCCAGGTGGAGCGCGACGAGGTCCTTCACGATCTCGGTCTGGGCGTAGACGGTGACCGTGCGGCCGCCGGTGAGGACGGGGAAGTCGAGGTGGTGCCGCTCCCCGGCGAACCGCAGCTCGATGCCCTGGTGGACCAGTCCCTCCGCGTCCAGCCGCGCGGCGGCGCCGGCCGCGCGCAGGGCGTCGACCGTGCCCTGCTCCAGCATCCCGGCGCGCTGGCGGTGCTCGACGTACTCCCGCGTCCTGCTCTCCAGGACCACGCAGTCGATGCCGGCCAGGTGCAGCAGGCGGGCGAGGAGCAGTCCGGCGGGGCCGCCGCCGATGATCCCGACCGTGGTGCGCATGGCAGACCCTTCCGCGTCAGCTGGAGTCGCGGTGCACGACCGTGGCCCCCAGCACCGTGTGCGTCTCGGTCGCGGCGCCCGGTTCGCGCACCGCGCGGTCGACCAGTTCGGCGAGGTCACGGCCGGACGGGAGCTCGAGGTGGACCGTGCTCAGCCGGGGCCGCAGCAGCCGGCCGAGGAGCAGGTCGTCGGCGCCGATCACCGCCGTGTCCTCCGGGATGCGCACACCCTCGTCCTGGAGGGCACGCATTAACAGCATCGCGTACTCGTCGTTGTAAGCGAACACGGCGTCGAGGTCGAGTTCCCGCCAGCGGGCGGCGAGGCCGGCCGCGGCCTGCTCCTCGTAGGCGAGGGACAGCTCCGTCAAGGTGGCGTCCGTGCCGTCCAGAGCCCTGCGCACCCCGGCCAGACGGGGCAGCGAGAAGGCATCCAGGCCGGCCTCGGCGGGCACCACGACCCCGATGCGGCGCCGGCCGCGGGCGTACAGGTGGGCGGCGGCGCTGTGGCCGACGCCCGCGTGGTCCATGAGCAGGGCGTGGGCCCCCTCGACCGCCTCGGGACCGAGGGTGACCACCGCGCGGGCACCGGAGCGCCGCAGCAGGGCCACGCCCTGCGGGCCGAGCCCCGCGCCGGGCACCAGGACGGCGACCGGGCGCAGCTCGGCCCAGGCACGCGCCGCCTCGTCGCCCTGGAGGCCGACGCTGCCGTACTGCACGACGGTGTAGTCGAGTCGACCCAGGGCCCACTGGAGATCGCTGATGAACTGGCTGTAGAGCGGGCCGACCGGAATCGCCGGGGCGGGCATCAGGACCATCCGGCTGTGGCCGGCGCGCAGGCTGCGGGCGGCGGCGTGCGGGACGTAGCCGAGTTCCTTGGCGGCCGCGTGGACACGGCGGCGCGTGGGCTCGCTGATCCGGACGGCGCTGGTGTTGTTGAGGACGTAGGAGACGGTCGCACGCGAGACGCCGGCCAGGCGGGCCACATCGGCGCTCGTGGGAACCGGGCGCCTGACGGAGGACGCGGACGTGTTCTGTATTTGCACCATGACGACCGTCATCTTTGCAGAAGCTGTGAAGGTGCTCACATGGGGGTTGCCGCTTTCGCTCAGCGCGAGGCGTCGGTGCCGGTCACCCGGGAGACGAGGTCGTTCCAGCCGGCCTCCAGGCGCTCCAGCGGCATTCCGCACTGCCGGGTGAGGTGGTGGATGAGGGCCGGGTCGAGATACCCCATCAGCGTGTGGGCCAGGAGGTCGCAGTCGGCGTCCGGGAGGATCTGCCGCAGCAGCACGGTGGCGTGCATGTGCAGCGCCCGGGTCGACGGGTGGGAATGGCGGCGGGTGGGCTCCGCCTGCGCGGCCAGCTGCAGGTCCAGCTGTTCGGCGGAGCGGTACAGCACGGCCACGCCGAGCGCCCGCAGCCGGTCCGCCGGAGGGGCGCCGGGACCCAGCGGCGGCGGGCCGCCGAGGAAGTCCGCCTGGAGCGAGCGCTCGGAGTGGTCCAGCAGTGCCATGAGCAGTCCGGTGCGGTCGCCGAAGCGGCGGAAGACCGTGCCCTTGCCGACGCCGGCCGCCGTGGCCACCGCCTCCATGGTGACTCCCGTCACCCCGTGCTCCGCGATCAGCCGGGCCGCGGCCTCCAGCAGACGGGCGCGGTTGCGGGCCGCGTCGGCGCGCAGGCAGGGCTCGTCGAGGGCGGAACCGACCTCCAGAAGCTGCGGCTCGTCGAAGGGCTCCTGAGGCGTCGGGAACGGGGGCAGGGTCGCGGACATGAAGCCAGCGTAAAGCATCGGGAAGAAAACTGGACCTCGGTCCGGTTAGGGTGTTAGAACATAAACGGACCCCGGTCCGGAAGATTGCCGCAGTGTTTCAGCATCCTTGGAGTTACGCATGTCTGTTCGCATTCTCGCGCTCGTCGGATCCCTCCGCGCCGGTTCGACCAACCGCCAGCTCGCCGAGGCGGCCGTCAAGCACGCCCCCGAGGGCGCGGAGGTCGTGCTCTTCGAGGGCCTCGGCGACATTCCCTTCTACAACGAGGACATCGACGTGGAGGGCAGCGTCCCCGCGGCCGCCGCCAAGCTGCGTGAGGCCGCGCATGCCTCCGACGCGTTCCTGTTCTTCTCCCCCGAGTACAACGGCACCATCCCGGCGGTGCTGAAGAACGCCATCGACTGGCTGTCGCGCCCCTTCGGCGCCGGCGCCTTCGGCGGCAAGCCGGTCGCCGTGGTCGGTACCGCGTACGGCCAGTTCGGCGGCGTGTGGGCGCAGGACGAGACCCGCAAGTCGGTGGGCATCGCCGGCGGCAAGGTGCTCGAGGACGTCAAGCTGTCCATCCCGGGTTCGCTGGTGCGCTTCGCCGAGACCCACCCGGCCGACGACGCCGAGGTCGCCGCGCAGCTGGCCGAGGTCGTCGCGCAGCTGCACAGCAACACGGGTGAGACCGCCGCGGCCTGACCTGCCGCGCGGTAAAGGGGCCGGAGTTCTTGAACTCCGGCCCCTTTACCGTGTCCGCCGGCCCGCGGCACCGGCCCTAGTCCAGTTCCGCGAGCCGCTGTACGGCGGGTGCCGTGAAGCGTTCGATCCACTCGGCGGGGGCGCCGGTGCGCGGGGCGAGGATGACCGTGTCGATACCGAGCTTGGTGTAGCCGGTGATGTCCCGGGTGAAGGCGTCCAGGTCGCCGCCGTCGGCTCCGTCCGGCGTGTAGGTCATCGTCCTGCGGATCTCGTCGTAGTCACGCCCCTCGGTGTCGCAGTGCCGGCGCAGCACGTCGAGCTTGTGCGTGACCTCCTCGGGCGAGGTGGCGAAGAGGTTGCAGGCGTCGCCGTAGCGGGCGACCAGGCGGAGCGTCTTCTTCTCGCCGCTGCCGCCGATCATGATCTCGGGGCGCGGAGTGCTGACCGGGGCCGGTACGCACAGGGTTTCGGCGAGCCGGTAGTGGGTGCCCTCGAAGGGGCCGTTCGCCGCCGGGTCCCACATCTGGAGGCAGATCCGCAGGGTCTCCTCCAGCCGCTCGAAGCGCTCCGCGAGGGGCGGGAACGGCACGCCGAGCCCTTCGTGCTCCCGGTCGTACCAGGCGGCCCCGATGCCGAGGGCGGCCCGGCCGCCGGAGAGCACGTCGAGCGTGGTGGCGATCTTGGCGAGCAGGCCGGGATGACGGTACGTCACTCCGGTCACCAGCGCGCCGAGCCGGACCGTCTCGGTGTGGGCCGCGAGGAAGCTCAGGGTCGTGTACGCCTCCAGCATGGGGTCCTCGGCGCCGCCGTTGAACTCCATCTGGAAGTAGTGGTCCATCACCGACAGCCAGCTCACCCCGGCCGCCTCCGCCGCGGCACCCGCGGCGGCGAGCTCGGCACCGAGGGCGGGTGCGCCCGCCGGGTGGTTGAACCGGTTGATGTGCACGCCCACACGCATGGCCGTCTCCGTTCACGGGACCTTCATCGACCCTGCCGACGCTAGAGCTTGAAGTGCTCTCGAAGTCAAGGGCGGATTGGTTCGAGAGACGCGCGGGGCTGGGTTCCCGTCACGCCACGGGTTCCGCCTCCGCCTGCTCCTGCTTCTTCGCGGCGCGCAGGCTCGTCAGGGTGGTGACCGCCAGGACGAGGACGATGAAGCCGAGGGAGAAGGGGATGCCGATCTCGGGGACGTGGACCCCCGACTCGTGCAGGGCGTGCAGCACCAGCTTGACGCCGATGAAGCCCAGGATGATCGACAGGCCGTAGCTGAGGTGGACCAGCTTCTTCAGCAGGCCGCCGATGAGGAAGTACAGCTGGCGCAGGCCCATCAGGGCGAAGGCGTTGGCGGTGAAGACGATGTACGGGTCCTGGGTGAGGCCGTAGATCGCGGGGATCGAGTCGAGCGCGAACAGCACGTCGGTCGAGCCGATGGCGAGCATCACGACCAGCATCGGGGTCATGACCCGCTTGCCGTTCTGCTCGATCCACAGCTTGGTGCCGTGATAGCGGTCCGCCACGCCGAAACGCTTCTCCACCATCTTCAGCAGCTTGTTCTCCTCGTACTCCTCGTCATGTGCGTCCTTGCGGGCGTCCTGGACGAGCTTCCAGGCGGTCCAGATCAGGAAGGCGCCGAAGAGGTAGAACACCCAGGAGAACGCGGAGATGATCGCCGCTCCGGCCGCGATGAACCCGGCGCGCAGCACGAGCGCCATCACCACGCCGACCATCAGCACCCGCTGCTGGTACTGCGAGGGCACCGCGAACTTCCCCATGATCAGGACGAACACGAAGAGGTTGTCGACACTCAGGGACTTCTCGGTGACGTATCCCGCGAAGAACTCGCCCGTGGGCTTCCCCCCGCCGAAGAGGAACAGCCCGAGTCCGAAGAGACAGGCCAGCACGACCCAGACGACGGTCCAGATGCCGGCCTCCTTGACCGACACGTCGTGGGGTCTGCGGCCGATGAAGAAGTCGGCGCCGACCAGGACGCACAGGGCGACGACGGTCAGCAGCCAGACGGTGAGCGAGACGTTCACTGGTTCTCCTGTGCATGGGGGGCACCGACAGCGTTGCCATCACAGGGGATCCTTTCCACCTACAAAAGGTGAACAACAGGTCACGCGATGGCAAGGAACCGCAGGTCACGCCGGAACACGGCAGAATCTCCACGCTCGCCACCCGCGTGCCGGCCGGCGTGCCTGCGCGGCTGGTCGATGCCGAGCGGCGGGTGCAGGTGCGGGTCGAGGCCGCTGGGACGCGCCGGGACTCCGGGACGGCGCCGAAACCCCGGCTGGCCCTACGCCGCCCTGACCCCCGGCGGGGACGCCGCGCTCTGACTGGAACGGGCCGGGCGGCGACCCAGTGTGGTCGACGCGGTGATCCTGGAGCGGGCCGCGGGGGCCGTACGGCTCGTGCTGGACCGTAAGCGGGGACGCGCGCCCGCCGATGATCCCGCGCTGGTCGAGGCCGTGCTGGTTGCCGCCGCCCCCGAGGCCGCCCGGCTGCACGCGGCACGCGGCACGCGGGCTCGGACTGCCGCGGCCACCGCTCGTGCGCTGGCCCCGCTCGACGGGCGGCCCCGGGTCGTGGCCGGGCGGGCGGACGCCGAACTGCCCGCCGGGCGGGTCGAGGTGGGCCCCGCCGTGCCCGTGCTCGATCTGCCGCGGTCCTGGGCGGGCGCCCGCACCGCGCTGCGGTTCACCGCGGAGGGCACGGCTCGGGACCCTGACCGACGGTCGTCCACGCCGACGAACTGGGCGGCGTCGCGCTGCCGGCCGGCCTCGTCGCACCGGGCGCGGAGCCGCCGCTCGACGTCCAGGTGTCTCGACGACCAGCCTGCGGGCGGTTGTCACCGAGATCAACGTCCACCCCACGCTGAGCATCTGCTGGGCCGGCCGCTGCGCACACCTCAGGGGCGACTGCGGCTGCAACTGGCCCTCGCGATGCGGCACTTGGCACGGCCGTAATGGAGAGTCAGGGAGTCAGCGGAACTCGTGCACGACTTCGATCCGGCCGACGATGTGCGCGTTGAAGTCGTCCAGCTCCTCGGCCGGGACCCACAGTTCGAGGATCGTGCGGCCGCCCGCCTGCTGGACGGGATAACGGCTCAGGAAGTCCGTCTCGACCTCGAAGCGGGTCACGAAGCCGGCGCCGTCGTGCTTGACGTTCCAGTCCCTGGCGATCCTGATCGCGTAGTCCTCGTTGAGGACCGGGTAGAAGATCGGCTGCTCGGGCAGCCTCGGTGGCCAGGCGCGCCAGTCGAGTTCCCGGACCAGGTCGAGTTCCTTGGGGCCGGTCGGGCGCCAGAGGGTCGTGGTGGAGGGCCGGGTGGTCATCGGAGACGCTCTCTGGGGGGCGGACGCGTACGGGGCAGGCGATAGTTGCGCGCGCACTATAGAAGCAGACGCTGAAAGTTTCAGCGATGCAATATCCTGGGCCCATCCGTATCGGACGTCCGTATCGGGACGGAGGAAGCAGGCCCCATGACCGCCACAGACCCCGCGCTGACCGCCCTCGCCCAGGGGTGGTGCGCGCTCTCCCTGCTGCACGGGCGGATCGAGGCGCACATCGAGAAGGCCCTGCAGTCCGCCCACGACCTCAGTGTGCGTGAGTACTCCCTGCTCGACGTCCTGGGCCGCCAGCACGACGGCGAGGGCGGGCACCTGCAGATGAAGCAGGTCGCCGACGCCGTCGTCCTCAGCCAGAGCGCCACCACCCGCCTGGTCACCCGTCTGGAGGACCGCGGCCTGCTCGCCCGCTACCTCTGTCCCACCGACCGCCGCGGCATCTACACCGACGTCACCGACGCCGGCCGCACCCTCCTCGAACAAGCCCGCCCCACCAACGAGAAGGCTCTGCGCGAGGCCCTCGATCAGGCTGCCGCCAACCCCGAACTCGCTCCCTTGGTAAGAGCTCTGGAAGCCCACGGCGTACCGGCCTGAGCCATTCCCCGCTCATCGGCCCGGCCCGACTGCGTCTCCCGGGAATTGTCGACAGCCGCCATGGGCAAGGTCTTCAGGGACCAGCGGTGAAGGAACGCGACACATTCCGCGCAGAGAACGGAGACCAGCGTGACGGCGAGCCAGGCCACCACCCCCGACGAAGACATGTCACTCACTCGGATAGAGCGTCTCGACGAGGAGATCATCGCGCTGCTGGCGCGCCGTCGTGAGATGGCTCAGGAGCTCCCCGCCCCGGCCAGGGCCCGCGCCGTCGACCCGGGCTTCGTGGAGGCCGTACGGGAGATCACCGACCGCTACCGCCAGGAACTCGGCGGGGCCGGAGAACTCGTCGCACGCGCGGTCATGGTGCTCTGCCACCCGGGCCGCGAGAACTGAGCGCCGGGCCGAAAGGGCCGTAGAAAGGGGCTCGGGCGACCTCGGCGGGACGTCGTGGGGTGGCGAACGCACAGGTCGCAGGGGCCGGCCGTCGTTGACACCCTCTCGGATCGGGCCGTACAAAGGCCGCATGAGCGTGCCGCAGCTACCCCTGTCCGGGATCACGGTGGTCAGCCTGGAGCAGGCGGTGGCCGCGCCCTACGCGACCCGCCAACTCGCCGATCTCGGCGCCCGGGTGATCAAGGTGGAGCGACCGGGCGAGGGTGACTTCGCCCGTCGCTACGACACGACCGTGCACGGCCACTCCAGCTATTTCGTGTGGCTCAACCGGTCCAAGGAGTCGCTCACCCTGGACCTGAAGGACCCGCGCGGCCTCGAGATCCTCAACCAACTCCTCGACGGCGCCGACGTGTTCGTCCAGAACCTCGCTCCGGGCGCGGCCGACCGGCTGGGCCTCGGCGTGGACGTCCTCGCCGAGCGCCGGCCGCGGCTGATCCCGTGCACGATCTCCGGGTACGGCACGGACGGGCCGTGGGCCGACCGGAAGTCGTACGACCTGCTGGTGCAGTGCCAGACGGGCCTCGTGTCGTTGACCGGGACCGCCGAGGAGACCGCGCGGGTCGGAATCTCCGTCGCCGACATCGCGGCCGGGATGTACGCCTACAGCGGCATCCTGACCGCCCTGTACACCCGCGCCACCACCGGCAGGGCCCACCCGGTGGAGGTGTCCCTGTTCGAGGCACTGGCCGAGTGGATGAGCCAGCCGGCCAACTACACGCGCTACGGCGGCAGCCAGCCACCGCGTCTGGGCACCCAGCACGCCACGATCGCCCCGTACGGCGCCTTCACGGCGGCCGACGGCAACGACGTGCTCTTCTCCATCCAGAACGAACGCGAGTGGACGGTTCTGTGCGCCGATTTCCTGCGGCGGCCCGAGCTGGCCGGGGACCCGCGCTTCGCCACCGGCTCGGCCCGGGTCGCCCACCGCGAGGAGATCAACGCCGTGGTCGCCGAGCGGATCGCACGCTTCGAGGCCGCGCAGGTCCTGAAGGACCTGGAGGGCATCGGTATCGCGTGTGCCGGGGTCAATGACGTCGCCGCGTTCCTCGACCACCCGGTCCTGGCCGCCCGCGGCCGCTGGCACGAGGTCGCCGTCCCCGGCGGGGCCACGGTGGAGGCGCTGCTGCCCCCGGCCGACCTGGCGGGGCTGCCCGCCCGCATGGACCCGGTGCCGGGGGTGGGCGAGCACACCGAGGCGATCCTCACGCAGCTCGGCCGTACCGGCGAGGACATCGCGGCGCTGCGTGCGGACGGAGTCGTCTGACTCCCGCTTCACCCGGGTTCACCAAGGCAGCGGGCCCTTGGCGTCGAAGTAGCCGCCGGTCGGGCCGTCCGGGGCGACCTGTGCCATACGGACGATGATCTCGGCGCCCTCCGCCACGGTCTGCGTGCCCGTGTTGCCGTTCAGGTCGGTCTTGGTGAAACCGGGCTCCACGGCGTTGATCCGCATGGCCGGGAACGCCTTCGCGTACTGCACGGTGAGCATGTTGATCGCGGCCTTGGACGTCGGGTAGGCGATACCCGGATAGAAGTGCGCGGGGCTGTCCGGGTCGGAGAGGTGGGTCAGCGAGCCCAGTCCGCTGCTGACGTTGACCACGACGGGGGCGGCCGAGCGCTGGAGCAGCGGCAGGAAGGCGTGCAGGACGCGGACGACGCCGAAGACGTTCGTCTCGAAGGTGGTGCGCATGTGGTCGGCGGTCACGGTCTCCGCGACCGGCACGCTGTTGTCCTCGGTCCGGGCCTCGATGCCGGCGTTGTTGATCAGGACGTCCAGGCCGCCCGCGGCCTGAAGGGTCTTGGCCGCGGCCTCGACGGATGCGTCGTCGGTGACGTCGAGCTGGACGAACCGTGCCCCGAGCGCGTCGGCGGCACGCCGGCCGCGCTCGACGTCACGGGCGCCGACATGGACGGTGTGCCCCGCGGCGACGAGTCGGCGGGCGGTCTCGAAACCGAGACCCTTGTTCGCTCCGGTGATGAGTGTTGTCGTCATGCCGACCAGGTTGCTGGAGCGCGGCGGGGTCAGCCAGAAGACCCTTCTTCCTGGGACCGGCGGTACCAGGCACGTCGGCGGCCGGCGGTGTTCACTGAGGAGCATGGCGGCAACAGAACTGGGACAGGCGCTGCGGCGCTGGCGCGACCGGGTCGCCCCGGACGCGGCGGGGCTCTCCTCGGGGGGCCATCGGCGGGCGGCCGGGCTGCGGCGCGAGGAGCTGGCCCTGCTGGCCGGCATCTCGGTCGACTACGTCACGCGTCTCGAACAGGGGCGCGCGGCCAACCCGTCCGTGCAGGTGGTCGAGGCGTTGGCCCGGGCACTGCGGCTCTCGGCGGACGAGCGGACGTACCTGTTCGGTCTCGCGGGACTGGTACCGCCGGGCCCTGAGGTCGTGCCCGCTTTCATCACGCCCAGCGTGCAGCGGCTGCTGGACCGGCTGGTGGACACTCCCGTCGCGGTCTCCGACGCGGCCATGACGCTGCTGCTGGCCAATCCGATGTACGCGGCCCTGATGGGCGATCCGTCCGTCCTGCGCGGTTTCGAACGCAACGGCGTGTGGCGCAACTTCACGGGCATGCCGACCCGGGTACGGCACACCCCGGAGGAACGGCGTGACTTCGAGGCGGGCATGGTCGCCGAACTGCGCGCGGCCACCGCCCGCTATCCCGCGGACCGTCAACTCATAACCCTCATCGCTGAGTTGCGTACGAGGAGCGAGAGGTTCGCCGAGTTGTGGGACGCGGGGGCGGTGGGCCGTCTCGCCGCCTCGCACAAGACGATCGAGCATCCGCAGGTCGGCCCGCTCACGCTCGACTGCGACCTGCTCCGGGTGGAGGAGAACGACCTCCACATCCTCGTGTACTCGGCCGAGCCGGGCACCGAGGCCGCCGAGAAGCTGCGGCTGATCTCGGTGCTCGGCACGCAGAACCTGGTGGAGAGCGGCTAGCGGAGCTCTGCTTCCCCGTCGGCCGCCCCCTGCCCTCAGTAGCCGTACCGGCTCTTCAGGTGGCGCCAGAAGTCGCGCAGCATCCACTTGTCGAAGTCGGTGATCCGGGTCGCGCTGCCCGCGTTCATCAGGAAGCAGCACTGGCCGGTCGGGGTCCAGTCGTAGAAGTCGTCGAGGCCGAAGGTGTGGCCGACCTCGTGGAGGTAGATGTGGATGTCCTCCTGGGCGAGGGCCCCGGTGAAGTACTCCTGGCCGACACGCTGGCCCCAGTCCCCGCCCGCGCCGCCCTGGAAGCCCTTGGTGAGCCAGAGCGACTGGTCGTAGTGGCGGGTCACACCGCCGGGGCATTTCGCGTAGTTGCCGTCCTGGTGGAAGAAACGGCCGCAGTCGGGGGCGCACTGCGGGGCGCCGCCGTCGTCGAGGTTCCCGGCGTAGATGTCGACCGAGTTGTCGGTCCACTGCAGGGTCGAGCGGTTCTTCACCGCCCAGCCGACGATGTTGACGGGCACGGTGGTGTACGGCCAGGCGTTGGTGCCGGTGCCGTTGTCGAGCATGGCCGCCATCCACTTGCCGAACTGCTTCTTCAGCGCGGCGTGGACCTGGTCGCGGAGGGCGGCGCTGACGGGGGCGTCGGACTCCCACCGGACGCAGTAGTTGACGCTTCCCCTGTTGGCCATGACCTGGTCCCAGCCGTAGTTGCGGAAGCCGTAGAGGTCGGAGTAGGTCGACTCGACGTGGTTCCACACCTCGCCCAGGGGTTGCACGAGACCTGCGGGCGGGTTCCAGTTGTCCGCCGCCTGTGCGGGGGGCGCCGTGACAGCGGGGGTGGCGAGTACCGCGAGCAGGGCGGCGAGGACGGTGACGAGACGCGCGATGCGGGTGCGCATGGAGTGAACTCCCTTCGTGGGGGCCGGGATTCACTGTGAGGGTCGCCGCCGGGCCGCCCTGGGTTGCCCCTGACCGCGGCCGGAAAACGCGGCCGGGATGTGAGCCACCCCACAATCGATACGCTCCCGTATCGATTGCTCGGGAGTTACGCTGATTCCCACGAGAACGAAACCGTTTCGTTCAGCAGTTGTCCGCTGGACGAGAATGGAGCACGCCATGACCAGCGTCCTCATCGCCACCGGCCAGTCCCTTCAGCGGGTCGGCCTCCGCATGCTCCTCGACTCCCAGTCCGATCTGACCGTCGTCGGCGAGGCGGCGCGCGGGCCGGAGGCGGTCCGGCTGAGTGCGCTGGTCCGGCCGGACGTCGTCCTGCTGGACGGCCGCAGCACCGGCGCGGACACCGTCGAGTCCGTCCGCCGTCTCGCCCACGCGCCGGACGGGCACGCCCCGCATGTCCTGCTGCTCACCAGCGGTGACGACGCCTACCCCTACGGCGCCCTGCGCGCCGGAGCGGCCGGACACCTTCCGGAGGACGCCACCGCGGACGAACTGGTCGCGGCCGTCCGGGTGGTGGCCGCCGGTGACGTCGTCGTCTCCCCCGGACTGACCCGCGCGCTCATCGACGCCGTCCGCAGCCGGAGCGCCGTCGAGGACTCCGTCCCGGGCAACCGGCTGGACACCCTCACCGGACGCGAACGCGATGTGCTCACCGCGGTGGCCTCCGGGGACTCCAACGCCGAGATCGCCGACCGGCTCTCCATCGCCCCGACCACCGTGAAGTCGCACGTCAGCAACATCCTCACCAAGATCGGCGCCCGCGGCCGGGTCCAGGCGGTGGTCTTCGCCTACGAGTCGGGCCTGGTCCGGCCCACGCAGCACGTACTGCACGCGTGAAGAGGCCCGCCTGACGGACCTCCTCTGCGGACAGGTCCGCGACGTCCACCGCGTGCCGCCGGTCCCGGCCGGCAGCGCGCGGCGAAACGTCCCGGCCGCGGGGAACCATGACCACTGCTGCTCCCGCGCCGGGCGACCCCGCTCTTCCGGTTCAGCGCCCGCCGAGGCGCACCACCTCCGCTGCGCCACTCCGTGGCGAAACGACACCGACGGCCACCCGAATCTCGTCGCGCACGGCCGCCGTCGGCCCGCTCATGCTGAACCTGGTCCGAGGCGGCCGTCGTCGATCAGGCCGCCGTATAGCCGAGTTGGCGTCGCATGTAGGGCGTCATGAGGGTCTTCGCCTTGGCCAGGGTGCTGGTGCGGCTGCCGAGCACCGCCGTCTCACCGCCCGGCACGGGCAGCATGGTCACCCCGTCGGCCGGGCCGAAGGGCACGATCAGCGGGGTGCGGTGGAAGGGCCGGTAGAAGCGGGGCTCCTTGCGGTGCCGGCCCGAACTGTGCAGGTGGGCCCGGATGTTCCAGGCGGCGAGGTCGGCCTGGGCGAGCGCCGCCGGGGTGATCTTGAGCTCGGTGGCGTCGTTGACGTCGCCCACCGCGAAGACGTCCAACTGCCCCTCGGCCCGCAGTGACCGGTCGACCTTCACATGCCCGGAGGGGGTCAGCCAGTCGCCGTGTCCGCCCAGGCGCAGCCAGAGCGTGTTGGGAGTGGTGCCGGTCGCCCAGAAGGAGAGGTCCGCGGTGATGACCTCGCCGCGGGCGTCCCGGTAGGTACCGAAGTCGTTGCCCGGGGACATGAAGGAGTCGAGCCGTACCTCCACGTCGTGCGCCTCCAGCCACTCGAGCGCCTTGCGTCCGGCCCGTTCGCTGCCCGTGCTGGCGAGCAGTGCGGGACCCGCGTGCGCGAGGGTGACCCGGGCGTCCGGCCGGGCCAGCCGGATCTCGGCGCTGAGTTCGACGCCGGAGGGTCCGCCGCCGACGACGAGGACGTGCTCGGCGAAGGCGATCTTCTGCTGGTGCTCGGCGAAGGACTTCATCGCCTCCTCGGTGGTGGTCCCGGCGAAGCGGGCCGGTTCCGGGTAGTCGGCGCCGGTCGCGATCACCACCACGTCGTAGGGCAGCCGCGTGCCGTTGGCCAGCACCACTTGCCGCTCGGCGGTGTCGATGCGGACCACCTTGCCCACGACGACCTGGCCGTGGCGCAGCAGCCGGTCGTACGGGATGAAGGGGGTCGCGCTCCACTCCCTGCGAACTCCCGCCCGCAGGGAGGAAATGCGGTGGAAGAAGACCTCCTTGCGGTCCACCAGCGTGACCCGGGCTGTCGTGTCCAGCCGTTTCGCCAGGCGGACGCCCGCATAGCCGCCGCCGATCACCACTACGTCGCCGTCACTCACGCCGAGACTCCTGAACCGTGGGGGGAGGAGTGCCATGACGGACGAGCCGCTCCCCCGGGCACTCGGATGCCGGTGAGCGTAACGCTTGAAACATAAAGTTACCGTGGGGTCCTGTGTGCTTTCCGTGAAGTTCTCGCCGGACCGGTCGTCAGCCGAGTTCGTAGTCGAGCCAGATCCGGTGGGTGCCGTCGGCGTCGACCGCGAGGCCCCCGGTGCCGGTGATCCCCGCCAGCTCCCCGGTGCCGCTGGAGGGGACGATGGTGAAGAACTCCGCGGTGCGGTCGCTGCCGGAGGTGGTCGCCGAGTGCGCGAAGTTGAAGGCGCCGGACCGGTCGTGCACCGAGCCCTCGAAGGACTCCATGGCCACATACGTGCCGACGCCGGACTCCTGGTCGTACGCGGCGGTGAACAGGGTCGCCGAGCGGCCGGCGATCTCGCCCTCGAAGTGCTTCTCCAGCGTCGCGACACCGACCGGGAGCCCGGTGGCCACGGCCGGCTCGGGCTTCAGCTCGGTCGGGACGAACGCCTTCACGCTGAATGTTCCGTCTGCTCTCATGGGCCGACGGTACCGGCCGGGTCTGACAATGCCCGGCCGGCCGCTCGCGGCTACTCCGGCGGGGTCGGCGTGTCGTGGGTGCGGTACATCGCCTGGACGTCCAGTTCCAGCTGGACCGTGGGGCCGACGACGGCGATGCCCCGGGCCAGCATGGACCGCCAGTTCAACGTGTAGTCCTCGCGGTGCAGCTCGGCCGTCGCGAGGGCCGCGCAGCGCAGTTCCTCGCCGTAGCCGCCGTTGACCGTGCCCAGGTAGGTCGTGTCGAGGGCGACCGAGCGGCTCACGCCGTGCATGGTCAGGGAGCCCTGCAGGGTCCATTTGCTGCCGCCCCGGTAGGCGAAGCGGCTGCTGACGAAGTCGATGTGGGGGAAGCGTTCCACGTCGAGGAAGTCACCGGAACGCAGGTGGTTGTCGCGGGTGGTGTTGCCCGTCGTGATGCTGGAGGCGTCGATGCGGACCTGGACCCGGGACTGGGACATGTCCTGGGCGACCTGGATGCCGCCCTCGAAACGCTCGAAGCGGCCGTGCACATGGGCCATCCCGACGTGCTTGGCGATGAAGCGGATCGCGGTGTGCGGCGGGTCGAACAACCAGACGCCGGGCGTGGGCAGTTGGAGCGCCTGGGCCGGCTGGAGCCAGACCCGCTCGGCGGGCCCCGCACCGCTCGGCCCGACCTCGACCGTCTCGCGGTGCGGCTGGAGTCCCTCGGCCGCGGCCATCAGGCTGTAGCGGCCGGGCGGCAGTACGGCGACGAAGTAGCCGTAGGGATCGGTCGTGCCGCGCGCGGCGACCCGGTGCGTGTCCAGGGCGGTGACGGTGACGTCGGCGCCCGCCATGGGCGAGCCCATCGGGTCGACGACCTCACGGGCCACGGCGCCGGCGCCTTCGGGGAGGGGGACGGAGAGGCCCGCCGCCTCGGCAAGGGCAGCCTTGGACCGCCGGCGCCGAAGGAGTGCGAGGGCCATGATGTTCACCTTTCTTCGGGGACTTGCTGTACTGCTGCGGGCCTCACGGCCGACGGCCCTCATGGGCCGCCCGGAGCACCGCCCGCACACCGTCCGCCGTCACGGGACGGGGGTTGGCGTACGGCTGCCCCGCCACCTGTGCGGCCGCCTGAGCCAGGTCGGTCTCCTGGAGACCGAGTTCGGCGAGGGAACGCGGAGCGCCCAGGCGTCCGGCCAGGTCCCACAGGGCTCCTGGCGGGTCATCGGCGTCGAGTGCCCGGCCCAGCGCGATCAACGCATCGGGAGCGGCCGGAGCGTTGTACGCGAGCGCGTACGGCAGGACGACCGTGTGCGTCTCGGCGTGCGGCAGGCCGAAGGTGCCGCCCAGGACGTGGCAGAGCTTGTGGTGCAGGCCCATCGTCGTGGCCCCGAGGCAGGTGCCGCACAGCCACGCGCCGTACAGGGCCCGGCCCCGTGCGTCCAGGTCCTGCGGATTCGCGGCGAGCGCCGGCAGCGCCTCGGCCATCGCCCGTACGCCGTCCTGGGCCATCAGGGCGATCAGCGGCGAGGTGTCCGGAGCGTAGAGCGCCTCCACCGCGTGCGCGAGGGCGTTGATGCCGCTGGTCACGGTCAGCGGCACCGGCAGGGAGAGGGTCAGCTCGGGGTCGTAGACGACGCTGCGGGGCTGGACACTCTGGTCGCGGCCGGTGCGCTTGGCCCCGCCCTCGGTCAGGCCCCAGACGGGGGTCATCTCGGAACCCGAGTAGGTCGACGGCACGGCGATCAGCGGCAGTCCGGTGCGCAGGGCGATCGCCTTGCCGAGGCCGATGGACGAGCCGCCGCCGACCGCGACGACGCCGTCGGCCCCGGCCGCGCGTGCCACCGCCACGGCCCGGTCGGCGTCCTCGACGGGTACGTGCATACGGGCCTCGGCGTGCAGCCCCGCGCAGGAGTCGCCGAGGGCGTCCGCCACGGCCCGCGCGACGGCCTCGCCCCGGCTGCCGCACACCACCAACAGCCGCCGCAGACCCAGCTGTTCGGCCTCCGCAGGGGTCGCGGTCACGGCCGCCCCGGGCCGGAAGACGACCCGCCCGGGCCGGCTCTCGTAGGTGAAGTCGCCCGGGAACGTCATGCGGTGGGCTCCAGTACGAGGTCGAAGCAGGCGTGCCGGAAGGGGTTCGGGATGCCGAACTCCGCGGCCAGGGACGGGTCGTCGGTCGTCGCGAAGTCCTGCACCAGACTCTGTTTCACGGCGAAGACGGCGTCGGAGTCGAGGTAGTCGCTGCCCGCGACGAAGATGTGGGTGGTGACGGGGGTATGGCCCTCGGCTGCGGCGATGAAGTGGATGTGCGCGGGCCGGTAGGGGTGCCGGCCGGTCGCGCGGAGCAGGTCCCCGACCGGGCCGTCGGTGGGGATCGGGTACGGCGCCGGGACGCAGGTGCGGAACCAGAAGCGGCCCTCGGCGTCGGTGGTGAACAGTCCGCGTCCGTTGCCCGCGGGCTGCACGTCGGGCTGCTGGACGTCGTAGAAGCCCCGGTCGTCGGCCTGCCAGACGTCGAGGACGGCGCCGGGCAGCGGGGTGCCGTCCGCCGACAGCACCCGGCCGCTGACCACGCACGGCTCGGCGCCGCCCACCAGGTCGATGTCGTCGCCGAGTTCCCGCACGGGTGACTCGGTCATGTGGAAGGGGCCGAGCACGGTGGACTCGGTGGCGCCCTGTACGCGGTCGCCGTTGAGTGTCTCGACCAGCATGGAGACGCCGAGGACGTCCGAGAGGAGGATGAACTCCTGGCGGGTGTCGGTGCACTTCTGCCCGGTCGCCGTGAGGAAGGTGATCGCCTTCTCCCACTCCTGCTGGGTGAGGCGGGTCTCGCGCACGAAGTCGTGCAGATGGCCGATCAGACCGGCGAGGAGTTCGCGCAGGCGTGGATCGGTGGTCGCGTGGAGGCCGGCGAGGGCCTCCTCGGTGACGCTGCTTCCGATCGCGTCGGTGGTCATGCCGGCTCCTCGTTCTCGACGGCGTTCCGCTTCTGCCATGGTCGCGCGTTCTCAGGCGTGACCGAGGATCCGCCGCAGCGCGTCCGTGAGCAGCGCTTGGGCGTCCGGGGCCGCGGTGGCGTGCCGGAAGGCCACGAAGCCGTCCGGCCGTACGAGCAGGGCGCCGGCGTCGGAGATCTCGCTCAGGCGTGCCCAGTCGCCGTACGGGTCCTCGTACTGCTGCCCGGGACCGACGACCACGGTGGCGATCTCGATGTCCTGTGCCTCGGCGGCCCGGATCCAGCCTTCGCCGCCGATGCCGGTCAGCAGGGTGAAGCGGCCCTTTCCCACGGTGTCGAGGGTGGAGAGGGCGCGGGTGCCGGAGGTGATCCAGGCGTGCGGGACGCGGGCGCCGGGGCGGGAGGTGGGCTGGTGGTGGAGCTCGGGGTCGCGGGGGAAGGTCTCCGCGGGGGAGCCGTCGGGGACGATGGCGTCCGAGGCGTAGCGCTGGTTGAGGTCGACGCCGTGCGCGTTGAACTCGTACACCTTGAAGGCGATGGCCTCGCGGAGCCGGGCCCGCTGCTTCTCGGCGGCCTCGGTGGCGTCCTTGCGGGCGGCGATGTTGGCCCACAGCTGTTCGGGGGTCTGCGGGGAGAGTCCGTCGAGGGCCTCGAAGATCGGGGCGGTCTCGCCGATGGACCGGTTGGCCCGGGTGACGACCTGCTTGCCGATCGGGGCGCGTTCGGCGGTGTAGGTGTCGAGGAGCTTCGGGGCGGCGGTGCCGTCGAGGACGAGTTTCAGCTTCCAGGCGAGGTTGTAGGAGTCCTGGATGGAGGTGTTGGAGCCGAGGCCGTTGGACGGCGGGTGGCGGTGGGTGGCGTCTCCTGCGCAGAACACCCGGCCGTGGGAGTAGGTCTCGGCGTACATCTCGTTGACGGTCCATGCCGAGGACGACGTGATCGTCACGGGGATCTCGTCGTCGCCGACCAGCCGGCGGACCACGGACTCGGCGTACTCCGTGGTCAGGTCTGGGGCGCCCGCCGTGACGTCGTACCCCCACACGATCATCCACTCGTTCCACGGCCGTACGCAGCGCACCAGGCCCGCACCGATGCCGCCGACGGTGGCGCCCGGGGCGAGGACCCAGTAGAGGGTGGCGGGCCGGTGGGCTGTGTACCTGGTCAGATCCGCCTCGAAGACGATGTTGATGCTGCCGGCCACGCCCATCCGGCCGCCCATCGGAAGCCCCGCGTCCTCGGCAACCTTGGAGCGGCCGCCGTCCGCGCCGATCAGGTACTTGGCGCGGATCTCGTACGTGTCCCCGCGCAGCCGGTCCCGCACGGTGACCGTCACGCCGTCGGCGTCCTGGCTGTGCGAGAGGTACTCGGTCTGGAAGCGCAGGCCGGTGCCGCGGGCGACGGCCGCGTCGACGAGGACCGGCTCCATGAGGTGCTGCGGCATGTCACACATGCGGGTGGGGCTGGCGAGTTCGTGGGCGGCCTGGACGAGCGGATCGTTGCCCCACGAGCGCACCCGGCCCAGTTCCTCGCCGGCGAGGCTCGTGCAGAAGGTGGTGTTGCCCATCAGGTGCTGCGGGGTCGCCCGCGCGACGACGTCCTGCTCGACGCCCAGGTCGCGCAGCACCTCCATCGTGCGCTGGTTGGTGATGTGCGCGCGGGGGGTGTCGGCGAGGCTCGCGTAGCGGGTGACGACGATGTTCGGCACGCCGTAGGTGCTCAGGGCGAGCGCGGCCGAGGCTCCGGCCGGGCCGCTGCCTACGATCAGGACGTCGGTCTCGACGACGGTGGACACGGCACGCTCCTGGCGGGGCTCACGGACTGCGGACAGTCTCGATCATGGCCCGGTGCGGCGATGTGCGGGTGTCTCGAAATGAGACATCCGCACCGGCCTTCATGAGACGCCACCCGCCGCGCGGGGCAGTCGTTGCTCGTTCAACTGAACCCGCTACGGTGGAGGGGTCGTGACCACCACAGAGCCCTCCCCCGCAGTCCACGCCCTTCCGCCGCTGCGCGTGGCGCGCGAGCGCTTCCTGGCCGGGCGCCCGCTGCCCGACGGTGTGCCGGAGGAGGTTCTCGCGGCGTGGCGGCGGGCCCGCTTCTTCGGCGTACCGCACGACTTGAAGGAGCCCCCCGCCGATCCGCCCCGGCCGGCCGAGTCGGCGCTGCTCGGCGCCGCCCGTCCGGTGCTCGAACGGATCGCCCCCGCGCTGGACGCCGGCCACCACGTCCTCCTCCTCACCGACGCGCGGCTGCGCGTGCTGTGGACGTCCGGGAACACCGGCGGGTTCGCCCCCTGCCCGGGGCTGTCGGAGCAGGAGGTCGGGCACAACAGCGCGGCCCTCGCCCTGCGCGGCCGGTGCCGTGCCGAGGTGCACGGGCCCGAGCACTTCCTCGACGTGTGGCAGGACGTGTCGGCGGTCAGCGTCCCGGTCCTCGCGCCGAACAGCGGACAGGCACTCGGCACGGTCACCGTCGCCTCCCACCTGTGCGGCGGGCGCCGGCCGCACCCGCAGGCGGCGCTCGCCGAGGCCGCCGCCGCCGCGATCGAGGCCGAACTGCCGGCGCGGGCGGGACGACCCGAACAGGTCCTCCTGGACGCCTACGCGCGAGCGTCACGAGGAGAGGGCCCTGCGGTGGCCGCGCTGGACGGCCGCAACCGCCTGATCAGCGCGGCGGCGGAGCGGCTCGCGACTCCGGAGGTGCTTCGGGCTCTTGAGCGTGCGGCGATGACGGCACGGCACACGGATGCGCCGGTGGCCGCCGAGTTGCCCGAAGGAGCAGGGTGCGGGGCCCGGATCGACCTGGTGCGTCAGGAGGGCGCGGTCGTGGGGATCGTGGCCGTCCTGGAACCGCGGGAGGAGGGCCCACCGAGGCCCCGGCCACGCCCGCTGTCCCGTCTGGCCGGCTCTTCCCCGCCGTGGGCGTACGCCGTGCAGCGCGCCGCCGAGCTGGTCCGCTCCCCCGAGCCCGTGCTGCTGACCGGTGAACGGGGCACGGGGAAGACCGCGCTGGCCAGGGAGCTGCTGGGGACGGGCGGCCTCCAGCTGGTCGACGCGGCGGAAGAGGGCGCGCTCCAAGGGGACTTGGCGGCCTGGGCCGCGGGGAGCCCCCTGGTCCTCCGGCACGCCGAGCGGCTGACGCAGTCCGCCGTGGCCACGCTCAACTCCCTGCTCGACACGCACCCGGACACCCGGCTGCTGGTGACCCACACCCCCGGAACCGCGCCCGGCCCCTGCCTGCAGCGGCTCCTCGACAAGCTGGCCGCCCGCACGGTCGTCCTGCCGCCGCTGCGGGAACGCACCGAGGACATCAGGGAGTTGCTGTCGGCCCTCGCGCCGCGTCCGGCACCGGGAGCTCCTCCGCTGACCTGGACCCTGGATGCCCTGAGCGTGCTCGAACAGCATCCGTGGCCCGGGAACGTCACCGAACTCGCCCACGTCGTCCAGTCCCTGGCGGAGCACCGACGCGTTCGGGGCCCGGTCCGCCGGGCCGAACTGCCGGACACCGTGCGGCAGGGACCACCTGTTCGTCCGCTCAGCCCGATGGAACACGCCGAACGCACCACGATCCTCAAGACTTTGCACCGCCACGGCGGCAACAAGTCCCGCGCGGCGGCGGCACTCGGCATCGGGCGGGCGACGCTGTATCGCAAACTGCGGGAGTACGAGGGCTGAGGAGCCGAGGGTGAGCGCTGATCGGCGGGGCGCCGCTCCAGGCCGGCGGGTGCCTGCATACCGTAGAGGCAGATCACCATCTGCCCGGGAGCGCGCATGACCGGTAGCCGCCGCAAGAGACCCGGCGACACCTTCGACACCATCGAGCCTCCGGGCGACGCCCGGCTGGTCGCCGCCGTGGTGACCGTGACCGGCCTGGTTGAGTTCCTCGGCGCGCTGTCCGGGTCCGAGGTGTGGCTTCTGGGGCTCCTGGTGTTCCTGCCGGGTGCCGCCTCGGCGCTGGGCACGGTGCGGCAGACGGCGTTCGTCGCCGTGTGGACCACGCTCGTCGTCACGGCCAGCGTGCTGCTGCGGGACCGCAACGCGGGCCACTGGTTCGACCGGCTGCTGCTGGTCCTGTTCACCCTGGTCCTGGCGGCGACCTCCGTCTACGGATGCCACCGCCGGATCAAACGCGAGCACGCGATGCTGCGGCTGCGTTCCACCGCCGCGGCCATGCAGCGGCACATCCTGCACCCCCTCCCCCTGCTGACCGACGACGTGCTGGTCAACGGCGTGTACGAGCCACTCCAGGAGGAACGCCTCGTCGGCGGGGACATCTACGATGTCGTCGACTCGCCCTTCGGCACCCGGGTGCTGATCGGGGACGTCCAGGGCAAGGGGCTCGCCGCCGTGGGCACCGCGTTCGCCGTCATCGGCGCCTTCCGGGAGGCGGCCTACCGCGAGCCCACCCTCACCGCGCTCGTGGACGCCCTGGACGCCACCGTCGTACGGCACAACTCCTACGCCCTGCACACCGGCGACGACGAACGCTTCGTCACCGCGCTCATCGTCTGCGTCGACGCGGACACCGAGGTGCAGGCCGTGAACTGCGGACACGTGCTGCCGCATGTGCTCCACGAGGGGTCCGTGCGCACTCCCGAACTCGAGCCCGGGGTCCCGCTGGGCCTGGCCGAACTCGCCCACGAGCCCACGACCGTGGGCTGGTTCGACTTCCCCGAGGGCGCGACGCTGCTGCTGAGCACCGACGGCCTGACGGAGACCCGCTCCGCGGACGGCGCCTTCTACCCGGTCGACGAGCGCCTGACGAAGTACGTCGGCCTCTCCCCCACCGAGCTGCCGCAGGCCCTGCACGACGACGCCCGCGCGTTCGCCGGCCGCGGCGGCCCGCACGACGACGTGGCCGTCCTGACGGTCCGCCGCTCCCTGCGCCCCTGAGGCCGCTCAGCCGTCCGCCAGTTCCCCCAGCAGCTTCCAGGTGCGGCGCTGGTCCTCGTCGCCGCCCAGGTCCGTCGCGGTGAACACCACCTCCGTGGCCCCCGCGTCACGGTAGCGGCGCACTTCGGCGGCGACGGTCTCCTCGTCGCCGATGACGGCCAGGTCCGCGGCCCGGGTGGCGCCGGAGAGGCCGAGGACGCGCTGGTAGGAGGGGAACTGCTCGTAGAACGCGAGCGTCTCGGTCGCCGTCCGCCGAACGGCCTCGACGTCGGCGGTGACCACGCCCGGCACGAAGGCCACGATCCGCGGTGCCGGGCGGCCCGCCGACTCGGCCGCGGCGGTGACGGCCGGGACGATGTGCTCGGCGAGAGCGCGCGGGCCGGCGAGCAACGGCAGGATGCCGTCGGCGAGTTCACCGGAGGCACGCAGGGCCTGCGGCGCCATGGCGGCGACCAGGATCGGCACCGGTGGTTCGGCGCCCGGCACCGTGGCCGGCAGCGGGGTCGTGGCGGTCAGCAGCTCGCCGTGGAAGTCGGCGCTGCCGGTCTCCACGAGCAGGCGCAGGGCGGTGAGGAACTCCCGCAGCCGGGCGATGGGGCGCTCGTACGGGATGCCGAACCCGGTCTCGGTGAAGTGCTTGGTGCCGAGCGCGAGTCCGAGGTGATAGCGGCCGCCGGTGGCGGCCTGGGCCGTGAGCGCCTGACTGGCGACGAGCAGGGGATGGCGGCCGAAGACGGGGATCGCGGAGGTGCCGACCTGGAGTCCGGGCACCTCGCGGCCGACGACGGCGGCCAGCGAGGGAGAGTCGTACCCGAAGGTCTGCCCGAACCACACGGAACGCAGTCCGGCCTCGTGGGCCTCCCGCGCGAGCTGCACCGTGGGGTCGATCCGATGATGGAGAGGAAGAGCCAGTCCAAGGGTCATACCTGAAGCAACTGCCGTGCCCTGCACGGGAATTCCTCTCCGCAGTGTGTCCGAGGCCGAGCCTGGCCGCCGGAGCCCGTGGACCCCGGTGCGGATCCACAGGTCGGCGAGGTGTACATCAGCGGCGGCCAGTCCTACGCCTACACGACGGCGTCCCAGGACCGCATGAACGTCTCCGGCCACACCGACAACAGGGTGGTCTCCGTCTCCGTCTCCGTCGACGGAGCGAACGGTGACTGGTGGTACCTGGACCTCGCGGCGCCGACCGGCAAGACGCTGACGCCCGGGACGTACACGGGAGCCACCCGGGCGGCCTATGTGCAGAAGCAGGACAGGACAGCGCAGGAATCTGTGACACTGGCCGACACCGCTCGCCTTCACCGGTTCGCTCGGCAGGCGGATCCGAACAAGTGGGGCCGAACTGAACACCCACCCCTGTGCGCCACGTTGTTAGGAGTGCAGGACGCGAGGCGAACCAGAACCGTGAGGCCATCTTGTCGAACGCACCGACCGCCACCCGCCGGGGCTGGGGAACCCGCAACTGGCGCGTGGCCAGGAAACTCCAGGCCATCCTCCTCATCCCGGTCATCGTGGCCCTTGTCCTCGGCGGTATCCGGGTCAAGCGCTCCATCGACACCTGGCAGGACGCCGACGACGCGGTCCGCGTGGCGGAACTGGTCCAGGCGGCCAACAAGTACGCCAGCGACGCCATCGACGAACGCGATGTGTCGGTGATCCCCCTGGTCAAGGGCGACCGGACATCGACGGTGGTCACGAAGGCCCGCGCGATCACCGACGCGGACGCCGAGAGGTTCAACGAGGCGGTGGAGCGGATGCCGCGGACCGCCGGACTGCTGCGCCGGGTCGAACTCGTGCGCATCGGCGAGAAGCAGCTCGCGTCCGTGCGCGCGAACGCCTTCACCTCCCGGCTGACCGGCGTGCAGACCGAGGAGAGCTACCACGCCGTCCAGCACCCGCTGATGGAACTCTCCAACGAGCTGGGCTTCGGCAGCAGCAACCAGGCGAGCTTCGGCCGCACCCTCTACGCCGCGTCCCTCACCCAGGCCGCCGAGTCCCTGATCCGGGCGATCGGCACCCACCTCCTCGTCGAGGACCGCGCCAAGCTCGCCCCGGGCGAACTGCAGGCCCAGCTCGGCTCGTTCAGTTCCTACGTCTATCTGGAACAGGTCGCGCTCCAGGAGTACGCCGGCGCCGGCACCGCCGACGACATGACCCGGCTGCGCAAGGCGCTGTCCGACGCGGAGAAGCGGGGCAAGGAGCAGGCCGAGCAGGCGCAGACGCAGGCCGAGGCGGCGGGGAAGACCTTCGTGGCCGCGCCGGGCCTGGCGAAGATGGCCGGCGAGATCGCCTCGGGCAAGTCGGCGGAGCAGCTCGCCGCCGAGGGCATCACGCCCGAGGCGTTCTTCGCCGCCTCCACCCTCAGCTTCGACGCGTACCGCGGTGTCGAGGTGCACCTCACCGACAGCGCGCTGGCGGACGCCCACAGCATCGCCGACGACGCCCGCAACGACGCCGTCATCAACGCCGTGCTGGTGCTGACCGCGGTCCTCGTCGCCTTCCTGCTGGCCGCCTGGGTGGCCCGGACGATGAGCACGAGCATGCGCCGGCTGAGCGCCTCGGCCCACGAGATCGCCGGGCAGCGGCTCCCCGCCCTGCTCACCCAGCTCACCCGGGCCATCCCCGGCCGGGTCGACGCCCAGGTGGTGCCGATACCGATCACCACCACGGACGAGATCGGCGAGGTCGCCCGCGCCTTCGACCACGTGCACCGCGAGGCGGTCCGGCTCGCCGCCGAACAGGCCCTGCTGCGCGCCAACATCAACACGATCTTCAGCAACCTGGCGCGTCGCAACCAGTCGCTGATCGAGCGTCAACTCGCCCTGATCACCAGTCTGGAGGGCAAGGAGGCGGACCCCGACCAGCTGGAGAACCTCTTCAAGATGGACCACCTCGCCACCCGCGTGCGCCGCAACGGCGAGAACCTCCTGGTGCTCGGCGGTGAGACCCCCGCCCAGCAGTGGGACCAGCCGCTGCCCCTGGTCGACGTGATCCGCGCCGCGGCCTCGGAGGTCGAGCAGTACGAGCGGGTCGAGCTGGCGGGCGTCCCGGAGGCCGAGATCCACGGCCGCGCCGTGACCGACCTGGTGCACATGCTGGCCGAACTCGTGGAGAACGCGACGACGTTCTCCTCACCGCAGTCCCGGGTCCGGGTCACCGCGGCGCGGCTGCCCGACGGCCGGATCATGGTCGAGATCCACGACCGGGGCATCGGGCTGCCGCCGGAGGAGCTGGCCGACATCAACCACACCCTGGCCGACCCGCCCACCGTGGACGCGGCGATCTCCCAGCGCATGGGCCTGTACGTGGTCGGCCGGCTCGCGGACCGGCACGGCATCCGCGTCCAGCTCCGCCCGTCCGAGGAGGGCCAGGGCACGACGGCACTGGCGATGCTCCCGGACACGATCACCTACCGAGGAACACCGGCGGAGTCCGACATCGACACCATGGCGCTGGCGACCTTCACGGACCCCGGCTTCCCCGAGACCACCGCCCGCGGTTACGAGGCCTGGAACGACAGGTAGACGTCCGGCACCGCGACCGCGATCGGGCGCGATAGGTTCCCCCTGCAGGAACATACGGAGGTGCCGTGGGCGAGCAGGACGCTCAGAGGGAGATCACGACCGCCAAGGAGGCGGCCGACGACGCGCTGGTCCTGGCGTTCGGGCGGCTGCAGGGCGCCGCGAACCGGCTGGAGTACATCCTGGGCCGGCGGATAGAGGAGGAGTGCGGGATCAGCCACCTGATGTACGAGGTGCTGCTGATCCTGGGCCGGGCGGGCGAGCCGGGGCTGTCGATGCGGGCGATCGGCCAGGAGCAGGTGCTCAGCACGGGCGGGGCGACGCGGCTGGTGGACCGGATGGAGGCGGCGGGGCTGGTGCGGCGCGTCACGGACCCGGACGACCGGCGCGGACGCCTGGTCAATCTGACGCCCCTGGGCGAGGAGACCGCCGTACGCGCTTCCCGGCTGCACGTGGAGAACATCAAGCGGTACTTCCTGGAGCCCCTGCCCGCCGCCCACCGGGAACGCTTCGCGGAGGATCTGCGCATTCTCAGCCACGCGGCCCGGGACTCCCTGCCCCTGCTGCCCTGAGTCCCCCGAGGCAGGCGGCACGCGCTCCTGGCAGGATGGCCGGCATGGAACGTGTGCTGGGAATCGGCGGATACTTCCTCAGGTCGGACGACCCCGTGGCCCTGAGCGCGTGGTACCGCGACTGCCTGGGCCTGGAGGCCGACGAGAACGGACTGTGGCGGCAGGAGGCCGGGCCCACGGTGTTCGCGACGTTCGAGTCCGGGACCGCCTACTTCGGGTCCCGCGCGCAGCAGACCATGCTCAACTTCCGGGTCCGCGACCTGGACGCCATGCTCGCGCAACTGCGCGCCGCCGGAGCGGACGTGGCCGAGGAGACCCAGGACATGGAGGGCGTCGGCCGATTCGGCTGGGTCACCGACCCGGAGGGTAACCGCATCGAGCTGTGGCAGCCCGCCTGACCGGCCGAAACCCCGGTCTCAGCCGGTGTGCCGGATCCGGAAGCGGCCGGGTTCCGACGGATCCCGGTCGACGATCCGGACCGGTGCCCGGTCCCACTGCCAGACGCTGACGCCGGGCACGCGGGAGAACCGGATCGGCCCGCGGGTGCCTTCGACCGCCACGCGCGGCCAGGCCCCGGCGATGCCCGCCCGATCCGTCCCGTGCGAGCGCAGCACGTCGGCGAGGACGGCGATCGTGTCGAAGCCCACGAAGGAGGGCGCCGCACCCAACCGCTCGCGGAGGGCGGTCTCCACCCGCGTACCGAGTGGGCCGAGGTGCTCGGGCAGATAGCGCAGGAACGGGATTCCGGCGCCGTCGCCGCCCAGCAGGGCCGCCCATTCGGCGAACTCGGGTTGCCCGGCCGGAGCGCCGATCATGCACTCGGCGAGGCGCTGGTCACGGCGGACGGATCCGACGATCGACACGGCCGGCTCGGGGAAGCCGGCCAGGAGCAGGAGGGCCGTCGCCCGCCGGTCCACGAGCCGGTCGCACACGTCCTCGGAGGTGAGTGCCCGGGCGTCGAGTTCGATGACGGTTCCGCCGCGCGGAGCGAGGTGGTCGCGCAGGATGCGGGTCCCCGCCGCCCAGTAGAGGCTCGGTTCGCTCGCCACGGCGATCCGGCGGTGACCCGCTCCGAGGAGGAACTCCGCGTAGACCTGCCAGCCGTGGGACTGCGGCGGGGGCAGCCGCGCGACCCATTCCGTCGGCTGTTCGGTCAGCGTGTCGAGAACTGCCGACGAGCAGAGGAACGGCAGGCGGAGGGCGTCGGCCCTGGTGGCGGCGGCGCGGGCGACGACGCTGTGATGCTCACCCGCCACGGCGGCCACGCCCAGCCGAGCCAGTTCGTCCACGGCCGCCGCTGCCCGCTGCGGATCAGCCGCGGTGTCCCTCACCAGCAGCTCGAGTGGCCTTCCGCCGATCCCGCCGGTGTCATTGACGTCATCGACGGCCAGCTCCAGGCCGGCGAGCAGGTGCCGGCCCGCCTCGACCCACCCGGGCCGGGTCAGGGGAACGAGCGCGCCGATCCGGACCGGCCGTGTCGCCGGACGCGCCTGGGTGGTCATGCCGGACATTGCACCCGCCCCTCTCCCCCGCAGGCAACCCCATTGACGGTCCCCGCTCCACCCGGCCGTCCGCCCCGTCCGGGCTACTCCGTGGTTCCGGGGGGCGGGATGACGCCCGTCGTCGTCAGTTCCCGGTACCACAGGGCGCTGTCCTTCAGCGTGCGGCGCTGGGTCTCGTAGTCGACGTGGACGATGCCGAAGCGCTTCGAATAGCCGTATCCCCACTCGAAGTTGTCCATCAGCGACCACACGAAGTACCCGCGCAGATCGACGCCGGCGGCGAGCGCCCGGTGGGCGGCGACGAAGTGCCGGTGGAGGTAGTCGACGCGCTCCGGGTCGTGGACGGCAAGGCTGCCGTCCGGGCGGGTGGTGAGGTGGTCCTCGAAGGCCGCCCCGTTCTCGGTGACGACCAGGGGCTGGTCCGGGAAGCGGGCGTGCAGGTCCAGGAGGAGTTCTTCGAGTCCGTCGGGGTCGATGTTCCAGCCCATGGCGGTGTGCGGGCCCTCCTGCGCGACGAACTCGACCTGCGGGGAGCCGGGCCAGGGCGAGCCGCCCATGTCCTTGTGACCGTCGTTGTTCTGACGTGCCGTCGTGCCGTCCCACAGGCGAACCCGGGTGGTGGCGTAGTAGTTGACGCCGAGCAGGTCCAGGGGCTGCCGGATCAGGGCGAGGTCACCGTCCTCGACGAACGACCAGTCCGTGACGCCCGCGGTGTCCTGAATGAGGTCCCGCGGGTAGTGGCCACGCAGCAGGGGTTCGGTGAAGGCGCGGTTGGCCAGCGCGTCGATGCGGCGTACGGCTTCCTCGGCACCGTCCCCCTCGCCGCGCAGGACATGGAAGTTGAGGGTGACCGAGTACTGCGGGTCGTTGGTGGTGACCTCCCTGAGCTGCTGAACCGCCAGCCCGTGGGCGAGGTTGAGGTGGTGGACCGCGGTCAGCGCCGCGGCGCCGTCGCTGCGGCCGGGGGCGTGGGCTCCGGCGCCGTAGCCGAGGTAGGCGGAGCACCACGGCTCGTTCAGCGTGGTCCAGATCGCGACCCGGTCACCGAGGGCCTCGCCGACGACACGGGCGTACTCGGCGAAGGCGAAGGCGGTCTCGCGGTTCGTCCAGCCACCCTCGTCCTCGAGGGCCTGCGGCAGGTCCCAGTGGTACAGGGTCGCGACGGGGGCGATGTCCCGCTGGAGCAGGCCGTCGACCAGCCGGCTGTAGAAGTCCAGCCCCTTGGGGTTGGCCGGGCCCCGGCCGGTGGGCTGGATGCGCGGCCAGGCGATGGAGAACCGGTAGGCCTTGAGGCCCAGGGACGCCATGAGGTCGAGGTCCTCGTCGAGGCGGTGGTAGTGGTCGGCGGCCACGTCACCGGTGTCACCGTTCCACGTCTTGCCCGGCGTGTGGGAGTAGGTGTCCCAGATGGAGGGACCGCGCCCGTCCTCGTCGGCGGCGCCCTCGATCTGGTAGGCGGCGGTCGCGGAGCCTAGGAGGAAGTGCGCGGGGAAGGACAGGGGCTGGGCTGTCGACATGCGGGTCGCTTTCCGGTGAGGGCCAGGGGATGGGGGCGGTGCCCGGGAACCACGGTGATGTTAACGTTAACAAGCTGTCAAGACCTCCGCCCCGGCCAATCCCGCTACCCCCCGTCTGCCTCGGAGTACGCCCGCGTTCTCGCCCCCGCGTCCGTTTCGCCGCCGCGCCGACGCAGGAGGCGGGGCTGGTCGTGTTCCAGAACCACCGGTGGCACGCCACCACCGCCGGCACCGACGGAGCGCGACAGGTCGTCCTCACCGCGGTGGAGGCGGGCACCGCCACCCGTCTCGGCGCCGTCGCCGTGACCGACGCCGAGGTCGTCCTCGCGGTGGAGAGCGACGAGTCCGGCTACACCTTCCACGCCGGGAACAGCACCGTGGGCGGCATCGAGCGGCCCTTCTTCAGCACGGAACGCGCCGGCGGGTTCGTCGGCGTCCACATCGGCCTGTACGGCGTGGGCGACGCGGAGGTGGGCAACGCGGGCGAGGCCCTTGTGCGGTGGTTCGAGTACGGGCCCCGCCCTGCCGTCGGCGCGGGAACGGATCAGCTGTAGAAGTTCTTCGCCCAGCGGTGCCCGGCCAGCAGGGACAGCTCTCGCGGGGTGAGCGGCGGGGCGTCCGCGATCGCCGCGTTGCGTTCGACGTTCGTCAGGGACCGCATCCCCACGACGACCGTGGAGACCGCCGGCCCCGCGAGAGCGAACCGCAGGGCGGCGGACGGGAGTTCGTCGACTCCGATGCCCAGGTCGGCGAGGATGGCGTCGACGCGCTGCTCGACCTGGGCGGGCCGGTCCTCCCTGAAGTACCAGTTGCGCCAGTCCCCTTCGGGGAAGGTGACTCCCTTGCGGATCGATCCGGTGAGGGCGCCTTCGTCGAGGGCGACACGGACGATCACGCCGACGCCGTACTCCTCGCAGGCCGGCAACAGGGCGTCAGCGGGGGTCTGTTCGAAGACGTTGTAGATGACCTGGACGGTGTCCAGGACGCCGGTGCGCAGCACGCGGAGGACGTTCTCGGGCTGGTGGTCCTTGACGGAGATCCCGAAGAACCTGATCTTGCCCTCCTGCTTGAGGGCGTCCACCGTCTCCAACAGGTCGCCCTGGCCGGTCCATTCGTCCTCCCAGGTGTGCAGCTGGAGGAGGTCGACGTGGTCGCGGCCGAGTTCGCGCAGGCTGGTCTCCAGACTCTCGCGCAGATGGGAGCCGGGGAACACCTCCATGGGGTCAAGACCGCTGGGCGCCAGCGAGACGGGCACCTTGGGCCCGGCCTTCGTCGCCACATGGACGCCGTCGCCACCGCCCGGCAGTTCCTTGAGCGCGCGGCCGACGACGCGCTCGCTTCGGTCGTAGGCCCGGGCGGTGTCTATGAAGGTGACGCCCAGGTCGAGAGCGCGGTGCAGGGCGCGTACGGCGGAGTCGTCGTCGGCGCCGACCCAGGCTCCCTGGCCCAGTCCCCAGGCGCCGTAGCCGATCTCCGACACGGTCAGTCCGGTGCGGCCGAGTTCGCGGTAACGCATGTGCTGTCGTACTCCCTGGGTGAGGCCCTTGGCGCAGGGCGGCGGAACGTCGAACGGAAGTCGCGCTTCAGGAATCCGCGCGGGGTAGGGCCGTGCTGTGCCGTACGACGAGTCGCGGCGTGATCTTCTGCCGCTGCGCCGGTTCCCCGTCCACCCTGCGCACCAACAGCTCGATGGCGCTCCGGCCGAGGTGGGCGAAGTCCTGGCGGACCGTGGTCAGGGCGGGTACCAGGTACCCGGCGCCCTTCATGTCGTCGAAGCCGACGACCGACACGTCGTGCGGCACCTTCACACCTCGTTCGGCGAAGGCGGCCAGCACACCCATGGCCATCTGGTCGTTCCCCGCGAAGACGGCGGTGGGCAGGCCGCCGTCGGCGTCGCACAGTTCGTGGGCCAGGCGGAACCCGCTCTCCGCGCCGAAGTCGCCCTCCAGCAGGGGTCCTTCGGCTGCGGCGGCGGTGAGTTCGGCCCGCCAGCCCTCGACCCGGGCCCGGGCGTCGAAGGTGCGCAGCGCGCCCGTGAGGTGGGCGATGTCCCGGTGCCCGAGGTCGAGGAGGTGCCGGACCGCGAGCCGGGCGCCGAGTTCCTGGTCGACCTCGACGAAGCTCAGCTCGGGGTCGGGCACGTTGCCGGACATCACCACCGCCACCGGCACCCCGAGGGCAAGGCCGGACAGCGCCTCCACCGTCTCGGGCCGGTCCGCGACGACCGCGATCGCCTCGACGGACTGGTCGGTGAGCCGTTGCAGGGTCTCCATGAGGTCAGCGGTGGTGCTCTCGCCCTGCCGACTGGCCAGGCTCACCCAGTAACCGGCCTGCTTGGCGGTGGTCTCCACGCCGAGGAGGATGCGGGGCAGTTCGAACAGTTCCGACCCGACGATCACCACGCCGATCGTCGAGGAGCGACGGCTCTTGAGGGCCCTGGCGACGCTGTTGCGGCGGTATCCCAGCTTCTGGATCGCCGCCTCGACCCGGGCCCGGGTCTCCGGCCTGACCGACGGATGGTCGTTGACGACACGGGAGACGGTGATGTGCGAGACGCCGGCCTCCCGGGCCACATCCATCATGCCCGGCGGCCGGTCCATGTCACCCGTCCTCTGCCCTCGACCCCAGCAGGCGGCCCACGCCCACCGGCGATACTGCCACAGGCGCCGGGCCGCCTCTTCGCCTCAGGAGGGGTACGGCGCCCTCGGGCCGGTGCGCGGCGCCACCGCGCTCCGGCCCGGTCGTCCGGCACGCCTCGGCGCCCGGCCTGTGGGTGAGCCGGTGAGTCTCAGGACGTGTACCGCGGGGTCCACTGGGCCTTCGCGATCGCTTCGCGCAACTCCGCCTCCGTCGCCTCCGGGGCGACGCCGTCCTCGACGGCGGCCTGGGCCACGGCGAGCGCGATCTCGCGGGCCGCGTCCCGCATGCTCCCCAGCGGGGGCAACAGCGGGGTGGCGCCGTCGGTGCCGGCCCGTACCGCGCAGTCGCCCACGGCCCGGGCCGCGGCCACCATCATGCGGTCGGTGACCCGGGTGGCCCGGCAGGCGGTGACCGCCAGGCCGACCGCGGGGAAGACGTAGACGTTGTTGGCCTGCGCGACCGGCACCTCGCGGCCGTCCACCTTCAGCGGCGGGAAGGGCGATCCGGCGGCGATCAGGGCCCTGCCGCCGGTCCAGCGGGCGAGGTCGGCGGGGTCGGCCTCGGCGTTCGAGGTGGGGTTGGACAGGGGCAGGATCACCGGCCGGTCGCAGGACTCGGCCATCGTCCGCACGATCTCTTCGGTGAAGGCGCCGTGCGCGGTGGACAGCCCGATCAGCACGGTCGGCTTCACCTCGCCGACGACCCGGGCAAGGTCGGGCGCGTCCCCGCCCCACTGTCGTACCTCTTCGTCGTCGCGGGCGTAGACGCGCTGCTCGGGGGTGAGGTCGGTGCGGGAGCTCACCAGCAGGCCGTCGATGTCGACGAACCAGAACCGGTCGGCCGCGTCCTGTTCGGAGAGGCCCTCCTCCACCAGTGCGGTGCGGATCATGTCGGCGACCCCGATCGCCGCCGATCCGGCGCCCAGGACCACGATCCGGTGGTCGGTCAGGGCCGTCCCGGCGACCTTGGTGGCTGTGCTCAGCGCGCCGAGTGCCACGGCCGCGGTGCCCTGGATGTCGTCGTTGAAGGTGAGCAGCCGGTCCTGGTAGCGGGTGAGGATGGGGCGGGCGTGGGCGGTGGCGAAGTCCTCCCACTGGAGCAGGGTGCCGGGGAGCTCGGCCTCCACGGCGGAGACGAACGCCTCGATCAGCTCGTCGTAGGCGTCGCCCGTGACGCGGTGCTGCCTGCGGCCGAGGTAGTGCTCGCCCGCGAGCAGTTCCTCGTTGTCGGTGCCGACGTCGAGGAGGATCGGCAGGGTGCGGGCGGGGTGGATGCCGCCGATGGCGGTGTAGAGGCTGAGCTTGCCGATCGGGATGCCCATGCCGCCGACGCCCTGGTCGCCAAGACCCAGGATGCGCTGGCCGTCGGTGACGACGATGACGTCGACCTCGCCGCCCGGCCGGTTGCGCAGGATCTCCCGGAAGCGGTGCCGGTCCTCGTAGGTCAGGAACAGACCGCGGGGCCTGCGGTAGATCTCGCTGAAGCGCCGGCAGGCCTCACCGACCGTCGGGGTGTAGACGACCGGCAGCATCTCCTCCATGTGCCGGGTGAGCAGGCCGTAGAAGAGCACCTCGTTGGTGTCCTGGAGCTGGCGCAGGTAGATGTGCCGGTTCAGCGGCTTGTCGTAGCCGAGGAACGCCTCGTACGCCCGGTCCGCCTGCTCCTGAAGCGTCTCCGTCGCCGGTGGCAGCAGCCCGTCCAGGCCGAGGTCGGCGCGTTCCTCGGGACTGAAGGCGGTCCCCTTGTTGAGCAGGGGGTCGGCGAGCAGGGCGGTTCCCCGGACACGGTCGGGGCTGGGTGTTGCCATGGTGTTCCTCGGTTCGAAGGACAGCAGGGACGGTTTCGGCGTGCACAACTCCCCCGTCCGCATCCCTACTGCCCCGTCCCCGGGCGACGGAATCACCCGGTGTCACCCGATGGGCGGCTCAGGCGTCCCCCGCCGCGTGGACGCGCTGCCCTTCGACGAAGGTCTGCAGGACACGCGTGGCGGCGATCTCCTCGGGCGGGCCCGCGAAGGGGTCGCGGTCGAGGACGACCAGGTCGGCCGACTTCCCCACGGTGATGGTGCCGGTGATGTCGTCGAGGTGGTTCACGTAGGCGCTGCCCGCCGTGTACGCGGCGATGGCGGCGCCCAGGTCGAGGCGCTGCCCCGGGAGGAACTCCGGGGTGCCCTCGGGGGCGTCGGGGGCGATCCGGTTGACGGCGACATGGATGGCCTGGAAGGGGTCGGGGCTGCTGACGGGCCAGTCGCTGCCGGCGGCCAGGGTGGTGCCGGCGCGCAGCAGGTCGCCGAAGGGGTACTGCCGTGCGCCGCGTTCGTCGCCGAGGAAGGGCAGGGTCAGTTCGTCCATCTGGGGTTCGTGGGCGGCCCACAGCATCTGGAGGTTGGCGCTCGCGCCCAGGGCACGGAACCGGGGGATGTCGTACGGGTGCACGACCTGGAGGTGGGCCAGGTGGTGCCGGGTGTCGCGCCATCCGTTGGCCGTGCGGGCCGACTCCACGGCGTCCAGGGCCTCGCGCACCGCGCGGTCGCCGAGGGCGTGGAAGTGGACCTGGAAGCCGGACGCGTCGAGTTCGGTGACGTATTTCTTCAGGTCGTCCGGCTCGACGAAGCTGATGCCGCTGTTGTCCGAGGCGCAGCCGCAGCCGGTCAGATAGGGGTCGAGCATCGCGGCGGTGTGGTTCTCCGCGATGCCGTCCTGCATGACCTTCACGGTGCCGGCCCTGAACCGTCCCCGGTTCAACTCCTCGCGTCGGGCCACGAGTTCGGGGATCTGTTCGGCGCCCCGCTCGCGGTCCCACCACAGGGCGCCGACGACCCGGGCGGTGAGCAGGCCCCGGTCGAGGGCCGCGAGGTAGGAGGGCGCCGGGTCGGTCAAGTTGGCGTACGCGCCGACGATGGCGTCCTGCCAGGCGGTGACACCGTGGGAGTGCAGCACGGCCTGCGCCCGCAGCAGGGCCGTGAGTTGGGCCTCCGCGGTGGGGTCCGGAACCAGCCTTCCGACCAGGTGGACCGCGCCCTCCTGGAGCATGCCGGTGGGGTTGCCGTCGGCGTCGCGTTCGATCCGGCCGTCGGCGGGGTCCGGGGTACGGGCGTCGATGCCCGCGCGTTGCAGGGCGCGGCTGTTGACCCAGGCGCCGTGGTGGTCACGGTTGGGCAGGAAGACGGGGCGGTCGGGGACCACCGCGTCGAGGGCTGCTGCCGTGGGCGCCCCACCGGGGAACGCCTCCAGGGACCAGCCGCCGCCGGTGATCCACTCGACGTCTTGGTGCTGATCGGCGTACGCCTTGATCCGGCGCAGGTACTCGGCAGGGTCGACGGTATCGGCGAGGTGGCACAGGCCGAGCTCGAGGCCGGCGCCCTGCGGGTGGACATGGGCGTCCTGGAAGCCCGGCAGGAGCAACTTCCCTGCCAGGTCGACGACTTCGGTGCGCGGGCCGATCAGCTCGTGCACCTCGTCGTGGCCCACGGCGGCGATCCGCCCGTCACGCACGGCCACGGCGGTGGCGCGGCTGCGGGCGGCATCGACGGTGTGCACGGGACCGCCGGTGAGGACGAGGTCCGCGGTGTGTGACATGGGGGTGAACTCCAGGAAGGGTCAGACCGCCGTGCGGTCCATCGGCAGGGTCAGGGACTCGGCGTCGGTGCCGCGCCCGGTGCTGAAGTACGGCGAGTGCCGCACGTACTTGGCGACGGCGGCCATGGCGAGGCCGGCGAGGACGATCGCGGCGGGCAGCGAGAACATGAACCAGCCGTTGTCCGGGCTGAGTTCGAAGTGGTCGCTCATGGTCAGGTACGAGTATCCGAGGTAGCCGCCGAGGCCGAGCAGGATCAGGCCGGACACGGCGGGCACGCCGATGGCGAGCAGTGCCTCCCGCGGCCCGTCGTGACGCGCGGAACGGAAGCGCACGGCGCAGGCGAGCGCGGTGAGGCCGTAGTAGAGGGCGACGATCAGACCGATGGCGTTGACCGCGGCCAGCAGCATGTCGCTCAGCTTGGGGATCGCGACGGCGAGCAGGGCGACCACCGCGGCGATGGCCATCACGACGACCGTGCCGGCGGCGGGGGTGCCGTAGCGCGGGTGGAGGCGGGTCCACACCGGTCCCATCGTGCGGTCGCGGCTCATGGCGAACAGGCCGCGTGCCGTGGGGATCAGGGTGGCCTGCACGGAGGCGACCGCGGAGAACATCAGCGCGACGAGGGGGAGGGTGGCCCAGGGTTCGGCGGCCAGTTTCTCGCCGAGGTACGGCAGGGCCTGGGGGCCGTTGCGGACGAGTTCGGCCAGGCTCATCTCCCGCTGGAAGGCGACCGAGGCGAAGAGGAACAGTCCGAGCATCGCGAAGAGGGCGATGAGGCCGCCGCGGGCCGCGTCGCCGGGGCTCTTCGTCTCCTCGTTGACGCTGAAGGCCGCGTCCCAGCCCCAGAAGAAGAACACCGCGAGGACCATGCCCTGGGCGAAGGTGGTGCCGCTGGAGATCTCGAAGGGGTTGAACCAGGACAGCGAGAGCGCGTGGTCGCCGGTGATCAGGGCCCAGCCGCAGAAGGCCAGCAGGACCGTGTACTCGAAGACCAGGAGGGCGAACTGGAAGCGGGTGGCGGCCCGCACCCCGGTGACGGCGAGCGCGGTGAGGGCGAGGAGGATCACCAGTCCGACGGCGGTGGTGACACCGGTGGACGTCGGGTCGAGAACGATGCCGGCGAGGCTGTGCAGCCCGGCCTTGTTGGCGAAGGCCAGGACCACCGAGCCCATGATCGCGCTGGTGTAGGCGCAGAAGATGACGGAGCCGACCAGGGTGACCCAGCCGGTCAGGAAGCCGGGCCAGGGACCGAGGGACTTGCCCACCCAGACGTAGCCGTTGCCGCAGTTCGGCTCCGAGCGGTTCAGGCGGGCGTAGGCGGTGGCGATGCCGAGGACCGGCAGGAAGGCCAGGAGCAACAGGGCCGGGGCCTGGAGACCCACGATGGTCGCGATCGTGCCCATGCCGATGGCGATGCTGGTGGTGGCCGCGGTGCTGGACGCGGCGATGGCCACGCCGTCGACGACGCCGAGGGAACGGCGCAGATCCGGGCTCGGAGCGGAGGAGAGGGGAGGTGCGGAGGCCATGGAGGGCTCCTCGGGGACGGGAGACGGGGAAGAGCCGCGCGGTGAGGTGATGGAACAGCCGATGTCCACATTGGGTCAACCCTGTTGACGTAAGGCGGCCGGGGTCGTTCACTGAGGGCCCGGGTCGTTCTTTCATGGAGGGCCCCGGCGAGAGGATCCCGGTCATGTCCAGCCGTGTCCCGGAGGAACGTCGACGTCGGCGGCCCACCCGCTCCGGAGTCCTGCTGTCCGAGGGCCTGATCGTCGAGACGGCGCTGCGGCTGATCGGCGAGCACGGTTCCGAGGCGCTGAGCGTGCGCCGGCTCGGCTCGGCGCTGGGCTGCGACCCGACCGCCCTGTACCGCTACTTCCACGACACCGACGACCTGGTGCTCGCCATCGCGGACCGGATCATCGGCGACGCGATGGCGGGGTTCGTCCCCGGGGACGACTGGGTGGCCTCGCTGCGCGAGATGGCTCTGCGGGTCCGTGCCGGATACCTCGCCCATCCGCGGGCGGCCGCCCTGGCCGCGCACCGGGTGACCCGGCGCAGCAGCGAGATCCGGGCGGTGGACACGGGGATCGGCCTGCTGCTGTCCGCGGGCTTCGCGCCGGCCGCCGCCGCCCGCCTGTACCTGGCCTTCATCGACACCGTGCTCAGCCACGCGGCCACGGACGCGGCGTTCCAGGCACTGCCCCGGCAGCAGCGCGAGGCCGACCGGCGGGCGTGGCGGGAGGTCTACCAGGACCTGGACCCGGTGACGTACCCGGCGCTCACCGCGGTACGCCGCGAGCTGCCGGGGATGGCGGACAGCTCATTCGAGGAGGCGGTGGACCTGCTCCTCGAGGCGCTGGCGGCGCGCGCGCCGACGCGGTCGACGTCCACGGGGGGTTCGTCAGCCGGATGAGTTTTTCCGTACGTTCCCTGGGGCGGCGGTTGGCTGGAGTGGCTGGACGGTAGCAACGCCAAGTTCGCACACCTGTCCATAGGGGGGACTCCATGATGAGACACAGACGATTAGGTGCCCGCCCCACGGTCGCGGCGCTCGCGCTCGCACTGCTCGGACTCGGTTCGGGCCCGGCGCTCGCCCACCCCGCGAAGCCGTCCTCACGGCACTACACCGCCGTCGACCTGGGCACGCTCGACGGCACCTACAGCTCGGGGTTCGCCCTCGACCGTGACACGGTGGTCGGCAGCTCCACACGAGCCGGCGACGACTTCAACTCGCACGCCTTCGCCTACGACCGGTCCACACACGTCATGACCGACCTCGGCACGCTCGGGGGACCGGAGAGCCTCGCCCTCGGCGTCGAAGGCCGCTATGTGATCGGCGATTCCTCGCTGGCGGGCGGCGACGTCCACGACCTGCGCACCCACCGCACGCAGAGCATCGGCACCTTCGGCGGCGGCGACAGCCATGTCACCGCCATCAGCGGCGGCTTGGTGGTGGGAAGCGCCAGGACACCCGGCAACCAGAACACCCACGCCTTCGCGTACGATCCCCGCACCCGCGTCCTGACCGAACTCGACTCTCCGGTCGGCCCGGACGGGACCAGCACCGCGGCCGGGACCTCCGAGGGCCGGTACGTCGCGGGGACCTGGGACTACCCCGACACGCCGTTCGAGGGCGGCCATGCCTACGTCCACGACCTGCGCACCCGGGCCTGGACCGATCTGAGCGCCTACGACAACGGCGTCTCCAGCAAGGTCACCTCGATCACCGGCCACACGGTCGTCGGCACCTTCCAGCCGAAGCCGGACGGCTCCTCCGGGACTCCTCCGGAACGCGGCTTCGCGTACGACATCCGCAGTGGCCTCTGGTCCGACCTCGGCCCCGAGATGTCCTACGGCCCGGTCGTCACCGGGCACACCGTCCTGGCGATCACGCGCCCGGGTGCGTACGCCTACGACCTCCGCTCCAGGACCCTGTCGGCCTTCGGCCCCGGACCGGGACGGACCTACATCAACGGCGTGGCCGGAAAGTTCGCCGCCGGCGACACCAATCCCGGCTCCTTCGCCTACGTCTACCGGGTCGACACCGGCGAGTTCACGCTCCTGCCCGCCGTCGGAGGCGTCCATTCCACGGCGTCCGACGTCGACCGGCAGGGTGCCGCGGTCGGCAACAGCGCGACGGCGTCCGGCGATCCCGCGAGCCCTGACGGCGTGTACCACGCCACCCTCTGGACGCTCCGGCTCGACTGACCTTCGGAGGGCGTCCAACGCGGGCCGATGTGCCGTGCGGCACATCGGCCCGCGTTGGACGCCACCCTGCGGCCGGGGCCGCATGCCAGACAAGTGGCTCGAATACGACGTACGTCCCGCGCGCCCACCGCACCCCTCGGACATCTGCGCAGGAGCATCACACAGGCTGCACACCGCCTTTCGAAAGCCTCGCTACTTTTGCCTCGGCTCGATCCTCCGTGCGAACGAGACCGGCCACGGCCATCGGGCCGATGGTGCAGTCGACTCAGGAAGACCAGATGGACTACTGCTCCTCGTGCCGTCGGCATCTCAACGGCGCCCTGGCGTGTCCCGGATGCGGCGCCTACGCCCCGGACATCGCTCCCCCCTCCCACCTCCTCGCGACGACGGGCACGGCGTCAGCGGCGTGGGACGAAGCACCCAAGTGGCACGACGCGGGCCTCCCCGAGGAGCCGGCGACCGGCACCGACCCGGACGTCCCGTCCGAGGACGTGGCGGACGCTCCCGTCGTGGCGGAGGGGCGGGCGGCACGTCGGCGCCAGCGCGCCCGCTGGAAGAAGAACCAGCGCAAGGCCGTGGTCGCGACCGCCGTCGCCCTCGTCGGTGGCGGCCTGACCGTCACCGCGATGAGCCAGCAGTCCAACACCCGCAACCAGGCGGCCGCCTCGCCGGACAACCGGTCCATGGGTGTGGCGGAGCTGCCCACCTCGGACGACGCCCTCCCGGGGTCGAAGTCCGCCACGGCACAGCAGGCGTCGACGTCCACCCCCGCCACGAAGGTCGGCTCGCACCGGCGGACCGTCGACTCGGCGTCCACCACGACCCGGTCGTCGGTCCACACCGACTCCGCCACCTCCCCCACGCCCACGGCGACGACCGCCTCGCGGTCGCAGTCCCAGGGCACGCTCTCGACGTCGGCCGCGGCCGGCACCGACACCGGCGGCGCGAGCGGTACGACCACGACGACCACGGGCACGACCGGCACAACCGGTACGACGACGGGTCAGACCTCCACCTCGTCCACCTCCGGCACGACGACCACGACCACGAACACGGGCACCGGCGCGAGCACGAGTGGCGACAGCTCGACGACCGCGCAGACGGGCACCTCGTCGTCCGCGACCGATCCCTCGGGACTGTGCGTGCTCAACCTGCTCTGCATCAGCTGAACACCGGGCCTGCCCGTCAGTCCGCTACCAGGCCAGCGGAAGCGTGGCGAGGTGGTCGTCGAGCAGGCCCGAGATGATGCGGTCGTCCCGCACGGAGGGGTGCCAGTCGCAGCCGAGGTGATCCAGGGCGGTGTCGGCGTAGTACCAGTGACCGACCCGCGCATCGCCCCGCGCGTTGCGGGTGCGGGCGATCCTTTCGACGGTCTCGGCGAAGGGGGTGGAGCCCAGACCCGTGGCGCTGACGACGAGGAACGTCCTGGGGCCGTAGCGGGCGCGCAGCTTGTCGAGGAAGCCGTGGTAGGCGGACTCGTAGGCGCTGACGAGTTCGGCCTCCGTGCTCCAGCGCTCCCCCGGGTTCAGGGGTGTGGAGAAGTCGTTGAGGCCCAGCCCGATGACGACGACCTGCGGCCGCCAGTCGGCCGGCTTCTCCCAGACGTCGCCCGCCACGCTCAGCAGGGCGCGGTCGTAGTAGGTGCGGAAGTCGGTGCCGGGGCTGCTGCCGTTGTAGTTGCGGACCATGCCACGGCCGGAGAAGGCGTTGATCTGGTAGTCGGCGCCGAGGTGCCGGGCGGTGAGGGCGCCGAAGGAGAGGTCGGAGTCGGTGTTCCGGTCGACTCCCCCGTTGCCCGAACAGTCACGGGTGCCGGAGAGGTTGCCGTAGCCCGCGGTGTAGGAGTCTCCGATGAACTCGATCTGCCTGCGCCGGGCCGGAGGCGGGGCGAGGATCGCGCCGCCCGCAGCGGCGACGAAGCCGCCGAACCTGCCCTCGCTCCAGGGACTTTCGGTGCGTTTGACGAGGCGCACGCGGTGTTCCGTGTCGGAGAGTCCCCTGACCCAGGCGGTGGTCCGGCCCGGGGTCACGAGGGTGGCCGCGGTCCTGCCGTCCACCTGGACGTCGTAGTCGTTGACGGAGTCGTCGAGGAGGACGCCGACGCCGGTGCCGCGGAACCGGGCCTCGAAGTAGATGCCGGGCCAGCTGTAGCGCACGAACCCGTCGGCGGCGGCTTTGACCCGGCCCACCGTGTGGAACCGGGCCGAGGCGGCGCCGGACGCCCGCGAGGGGGCGGCGACGGCGGCGACCAGGCCGGCGGCGGTGGCGGTCACCAGGGTTCTGCGGGATAAGCGACGGGGCGAAGGGGGCTGCATCTGGCCATCCTTGGCTGGTGGGCGCGGTCGGGGCGGGGTGTGGTGCCCGCCCCGGAATGCTCAGTACGGCCAGTACTGCCTGTACGACCCGTACGGCACGGGAGCGCTCCCACACCCCTGGCGTTGTTCAAGGTGACCCGCACCACACGTGTCCGTCAACCCCTCCTGCATGAGTCCGGATCTTCGGGGTAGCAGAGTCGATGCTTACCCGGGGGAAGGGCCGTCGCACCTGGGGAGGTCGAGGCGGCCCTTCTCCCACCCCTTTGCCCTCGGCCCGTGACCGGCAGCGCCGTCACAGGTCGAAGAGGCTTCTCGCGTTGTCGTGGCACACGGCACGCAGCCACTGCGGTCCGAGGTCCAGGCGTTCCAGGGCGTGGAGCTGGTGCAGGTAGGGGTAGGGAATGCTGGGGAAGTCGGAGCCGAGCAGGATGCGGTCGCCGAGCGCGGCGAGCCGGGGCAGGGCCGGGCGCGGGAACGGCGCGAGGCGCTCGGTGAAGTCGGTGAACGCCATCGTCGTGTCCAGCCGCACCTGGTCGTACCGCTCGGCCAGGTCGAGGAACTCCTCGTACTCGGGCATGCCCATGTGCGCGACGATCAGCCGCAGCCTCGGGTGGCGGGCCAGCACCCGCGCGACGGGCTCGGGGCCGGTGTGCTTGCCGGGCGCGGGTCCCGAGCCGCAGTGGATCACCACGGGGATGCCCGCCTCGGCCAGCACCCCCCAGGCCCCGTCGAGGAGTTCGTCGGCCGGGTCGTACCCGCCCACCTGGACGTGCGCCTTGAAGACCCGCGCCCCTGCCTCGACGGCCTCGCGAACGTATGACTCGACGTCCGGCTCGGGGTGGAGGGTGGCGGTGTGCAGACAGTCGGGCGTGCGGCGGGCGAAGTCGGCCGCCCATCCGTTCAGCCACCTGGCCATACCGGGTTTGTGCGGGTAGAGCATCGCGGTGAAGGCCCTGACCCCGAACTCCCGCAGCAGGGCCGTTCTCTCCGCCTCCTCCCTCCGGTACGTGATCGGCCACTCCAGTCCGCCGGTCAGCGTCCCGACACCGTCGAAGTACTCCCAGACCTTGTGCAGGACCCGCTCGGGCATGAAGTGGGTGTGGACGTCGATCAGGCCCGGCAGACCGAGGCCGCGCCAGAAACGGCGGATCTCGCCGGCCTCCGCCTCCGGCGCCGCCTCGCGATCGTCCATGCCGGTCAGGCGCCCAGCGCCGACAGCACCACGGACCTGGCCTCCTCCTGAACCCGGCTCAGATGGTCGGGCCCGAGGAACGACTCCCCGTAGATCTTGTAGACGTCCTCGGTGCCGGAGGGGCGGGCCGCGAACCAGGCGTTGGCGGTGGCCACCTTGATGCCGCCGAGGGCGGCGCCGTTGCCGGGTGCCTCGGTGAGGACCTGGGTGACCGGCTCTCCGGCAAGGGTGTCGGCGGTGACCTGGCGCGGGGACAGCTTGGCGAGCAGGGCCTTCTCCTCGCGGGAGGCCGGTGCGTCGACGCGCGCGTAGGCGGGGGAGCCGAAGCGGTCGGTGAGCGCGGCGTAGTGCTGCGAGGGGCTCTTGCCGGTGACCGCCGTGATCTCGGAGGCGAGCAGGGCCAGGATGATGCCGTCCTTGTCGGTGGTCCACACCGAACCGTCGCGGCGCAGGAAGGACGCGCCGGCCGACTCCTCACCACCGAAGCCGATCGTGCCGTCGGAGAGGCCGTCCACGAACCACTTGAAGCCGACGGGTACCTCGACCAGCGTCCGGCCGAGGTCCGCGGCGACCCGGTCGATCATGCTGGACGACACCAGGGTCTTGCCGATCCCGGCCCCCGCGGGCCACTGCTCCCGGTGCGAGAACAGGTACGAGATGGCCACGGCCAGGTAGTGGTTCGGGTTCATCAGGCCCGCGTCCGGTGTGACGATGCCGTGCCGGTCGGCGTCGGCGTCGTTGCCGGTGGCGATGTCGAACCGGTCGCGCTGCTCGATGAGCGAGGCCATGGCGTAGGGCGACGAGCAGTCCATGCGGATCTTGCCGTCCCAGTCGAGCGTCATGAAGCGCCAGGTGGGATCGGTGAGCGGATTGACCACCGTCAGGTCGAGTCGGTGCTGTTCGGCGATACGGCCCCAGTAGGCGACGGCGGCACCGCCCAGCGGGTCGGCACCGATGCGCACCCCGGCGGACCGGATCGCCTCCAGGTCCAGCACGTTCGGCAGGTCGGCCACGTAGGCGCCGAGGAAGTCGTGGCGGCCGGTGCCGGGGGCGGCCAGGGCGCGGGCGTAGGGGATGCGCCGTACGTCCTTCAGGCCGCCGGTGATGATCTCGTTGGCGCGGTCCTGGATCCAGGAGGTCGCCTCGGATCCGGCGGGGCCGCCGTTGGGCGGGTTGTACTTGAAGCCGCCGTCGGCGGGCGGGTTGTGCGAGGGGGTGACGACGACTCCGTCGGCGAGTGCCGAGGTCCGCTGCCGGTTGTGGGTCAGGATGGCGTGCGAGACGGCGGGGGTGGGGGTGTAGCCGTCGGCCTGGTCGATGAGGACGGTCACGCCGTTGGCCGCGAACACCTCCAGGGCCGTGATGCGGGCGGGCTCGGACAGGGCGTGGGTGTCGGCGCCGAGGAAGAGCGGGCCGTCGGTGCCCTGGGCGGCGCGGTACTCGCAGATGGCCTGGCTGGTGGCGGCGATGTGGTCCTCGTTGAAGGCCGCCGCGAAGGACGAACCGCGGTGTCCCGAGGTGCCGAAGGCCACCCGCTGGCCCGGTTCGGCCGGGTCGGGGTGGAGCGTGTAGTACGCCGTGACCAGACGGGCCACGTCGATGAGGTCTTCGGGCCCGGCGACCTGCCCCGCTCGCGCGTTCTGCATTTCCCCGCTCCTCCGCAAGGGTCGACCGTTGGGTACGGGGCCCATTCTCCCCTGCCGGGGGGTCGGGGACGCATGTGGGGCGCGGTTGTGTCCGCACAACTGCCCGCGAAGTGGCTGGCGGCGGGGGTTCGATGGCACCCATGATGCGTAGCAGCACCTCATCCACCGCCGCCGCCGTCGCCACTGTGGTCGCCTGCGCGTCCGCCGTTCTCGTGTCGTGTTCCTCGAACTCCTCCGACGGGTCCACGTCCGAGGGCCGGCCCGGCAGGTCCGGATCCGGGTCGGCCTCCGGCCCCGCGGAGACGTCCACGCCGTCGTCCACTCCGTCGCCCTCGCCGACCGGGCCGTGTGCCGACGGCACGTGTGAGATCAGGGTCGCGGTGGGAGACGCCGTGAGCGTGCCGGAGGCGTACGGCCTCGGGCCGATCAGGGTGACGGCGATCGCGGGCGGCAAGGTCGACATGGTCGCCCGGCTGACCGGGTCCGGCTACAGCGTCTCGGGCTGTTCCGGGGGCGGCGGCGTTTCGTCGGAGGGCGGGGGCGGTGTCACGTTCAGCTGTGCGGAGGGGCCCGCCGCGACCATCAACAACGCCATGAGCCTGAAGGTCGTCGACGTCCTCGACGCGGCCGCCGTCCTGCGCATCGAACCCGCCGGGTGACGTACGGCCCGCCCTCGCGCCAGGTCCGTTCCCGCGTCCTTGCTCAACGCCCGCGTGGAGTGTCCCGCGCGGAAGGCAAGGGGCGGGGCGCGCCTCGGCCGGACCCGGCCCGGTGCCGACGCGGCCGGTGCGCCGGCCGGTCAGCAGGACGAGGGCCAGAGCTCCCTCGTCGGCGGTCCGGGCGAGGACGGCCGAGGTCAGGTACACCGGGAGGGGCGAGGAGCCTCTGGGCGGGGTGCCGGTCATGCCTTTCATGGGGGATCGCAGACCTCGGGGTGAGTCGACCTGGTGGGCAGCGGCGGTCCAGGGGTGAGGAGCCAGAGGGTGCCCGGAAAGCGTTCCCGTGGAGCGGCGGTCGAAAATCACCGGGCGCCGCCGGTGCGTCCGGCGCCTCCCGCCAGGGCGAGACCGACCGACCGGCGAGGTTCGGCACAGACGCCCCGGTGCGACCGGCCCGGACGGTGCGGCACAATCGTCCGCGGACGCTGCCCCCCAGCAGCCGAGTTCAGATGAGGAACCGTGACCGACATATCGCCAACAGGCCGACCCGGACAGCTGTCCGTCGCGCACTCCACGGTCGACGGCATCCGCGTGGTGGCCCTGCACGGAGACATCGACCACGACGTCAAGGACGAACTGAGCACGGCCCTGCTGCCCGAGGACGGCCCTGACGACGGTCCGCCACCTCGGGTCGTGGCGGACCTCAGCGGCGTGACCTTCCTGGACTCCACCGGCATCAACGTCTTCGTCCATGTCCACCACCAGGTCAGCGCGGCTCACGGATGGCTGCGCCTGGCGGCCCCCCGGCAGTCGGTGCTACGCGTTCTCGAACTTGTCGGCCTGGACACCGTCATCGCCTGCCATCCCACGCTCGAGCAGGCCCTGAACCCCTGACTCCCTGACCTCCGCGTTCACGGCCGACGCGAATGCCCGGACCGCTGCGGATCAGCGCTGTGGGTCCGGTCTGGTTCCGGCCGGGCTGCGGCGATCGCCGTGCCAGTCCAGTATCAGGACCGTGGCGTCGTCTCTGAGGCTGCCGTGGCAGGCATCGAGGACCGCGGCGGTCAGGGCCCGGACGGCTTCTCTCGGATGCAGCGCGCCGGTGTCGTGGATCACCGAGGCCAGGTCGGCCGTCGCGGCACCGCGCTCCAGCATGCCGTCGGTGAGCAGGATCAGCCGGTCCCCGGGACGCAGGTGCAGTTCCTGGAGCTGGTAGGAGGCGGGTGTGGCCACCCCGAACGGCAGATTGACGGCGAGCTTGATCTCTTCGACGACGCCGTCACGCAGCCGCAGCGGCCAGGGATGGCCGGCGTTGACCAGTTCGCACAGGCCCGTTTCCAGGTCGACGCAGAGCAACTGCCCGGTGGCCAGCCCGCGGCCGTGGCTCAGCAGGGCCTGATGGGCGTCGTCGGCCTGCTCCAGGGCGTCACAGCCGCTGCGCCGGGACCGCCGCAGCGCACCGACCAGCAGGGTGGCCAGCAGCGCGGAGTTCGTGTCGTGACCCATCGCGTCGGTGATGGACAGGTGCAGGGTGTCGCGGTCGAGGGTGTAGTCGTAGGTGTCGCCACCGATGTCGTCGGCCGGCACCAGCCCGGCGGCGAGGGTGAACTGGTCCGCCTCGCAGCAGGGCGCCGAGGGCAGCAGCTGGTGCTGGATCTCGGCGGCCAGGCTGGTCTCGGTGGTGCGCCGGCCCAGGTGGTACAGGTCGGTGAAGCGCCCGTCCGTGACGATGATGTAGGCGAGCGCGTGCGCCGCCTCGCGGACCTGCCCCAGCACGGTGTCGTCCGCGGACTGCAGGGTCACCTCCAGTACGCCGATGCAGTCGCCGCGGTTGGTGACCGGCGTGATGACGCGCCGTCCGCCCTGGCCGTCCGGTTCGACATGCTGGCGCTGAGTGCGCAGCACGCTGTCGTAGACGCTGCCCTGCAGGTCTATCGGCTCGGCAGGATCCGAGCCGTCATCGGCGCCGGCGGCGGCGAGCCGCACCAGCCGCTGACCGATGAGGTCGACGAAGAGGAACGACACCCGCTCCGCACCGAACCGCTTCTGCAAGTCGCGGGCCACCACGTCGACGGACTCACTGGGCGGGGCCGCTTCCGCAGCGGCCAGCAACTCGCCCAGTTCCAGATCTCCACCCTCCACAACAACCTCCCATCGGTTGCCGCAACTTCTTCCCCGCATCTGAGCGCCTTCACCTGATACCGGCATCTCGCCTGGTCAAAGCTGCCGGGACGGCTGGCACAGGGTGTCGTTGTCCGCACAACCGTGCTGGTCATCTGTTGATCCACATCCATAACGGGTAGACGCGTCGGCATGGCTGAAGTGGTACAGGCTGGACTGTGGGGGCTGGTGGCGGGCTCGGCGCTGCTGCTCGGTGCCGCGCTGGGGTACGGGCTGCGGGTGCCGCAGAAGGTGATCGCGACCGTGATGGCATTCGGTGCCGGGGTGCTGTTGTCGGCGGTCTCCTTCGAGCTGGTCGGGGAGGCGTACGACGAGGCGGGGCTCACTCCCGCGGTCGTCGGCACCCTCGTCGGCGCCCTGGCCTACACCGCGGGCAACGTGTGGCTGGCCCGCCGGGGAGCCCGGCACCGCAAGCGCTCCGGTCACGCGCAGTCGGCGGTGCAGCCCTCGGAGGCCCAGCAGGGCGGCTCGGGGACGGCGCTCGCGCTCGGCGCGCTGCTCGACGGAGTGCCGGAGTCCGCGGTGATCGGTGTCAGCCTGCTCGACGGCGGCGCAGTCAGCCTGGTGACCGTGGCGGCGGTGTTCATCAGCAACGTGCCCGAGGGACTGTCCAGTTCGGCGGGGATGAAGAAGGCCGGCCGCACCAAGGGGTACGTCTTCGGCGTCTGGGCCGCGATCGCCGCCGCGAGCACCGTCTCGGCCGTCCTCGGCTACACCGTGGTCGGCTCCCTCTCCACCGCGTGGATCGCCGCGGTGACCGCCGTGGCGGCCGGCGCGATCCTCGCCATGGTCGCCGACACGATGATCCCCGAGGCGTTCGAGGACGCCCACCTGGCCATCGGACTGATCACTGTGAGCGGCTTCCTGGTCTCCTTCGCCCTTTCACACGTCTGACCGGTGGATCGGGCGCGTCTCTGGTTTCCACCGGTCGCTCATCAGGCGACACTCCCTTTTTTTCAGTGCTGGTCAGGGCCTACTGAACAACTCCCCGCCCTTGCAGAGTCGGTGCGACCTGCGGACGACGCACCGATGACGGGGAAAGGGACCTTCCTTTGCGGCACCAGCACCGACGAACCACGAGGAGACCGACCGGGCACGCCAGGACCTGGTGCGGCATCGCCGCCGTCCTGGCCCTGACCGGCCTGACCACGTCCGCGGCGGTCACCTCCGCCGCACCGATCACGTCACGGGCACCGCGAAGGCGGGCGCCCGGATCACCGTCCCGCTGTCCCTGCAAGGCCCGGCGGCGGCCAAGGGGCACCTGAGGTCGCTGAGCGCGAAGGTGTCGTACGACGGCGGGCGCACCTGGAAGCCGGTCACCCTGCACGGCACGGCGAGCGGCAAGCCTTACCTGGCCCTTACCAACCCGAAGCGGCCCGGCACCGTCTCCTTCAGGGCAGACCTCGCCGACACCGCCGGCAACACCTACACCGGCACGATCCGCAACGCCTACCGCACCGTCCGGTAACCGGAAGGCGCACCCGGCGGTGGCGGACCGGGTCCGGTCCGGCCGCCACCGCCGCGCACACCCCAGCCCGTCAGTCTCTTGCTCACGAACGGAACCACCATGGCCGCACACGGTCACCGACGTCCGACCCGCCGCGACGTCCTGCTCAGAACCGCCGCCGGCGGACTCGTCCTCGGCGGGGGCGCCGCGGTCGCCGGCCCCCTGCTCGCCAGCGCCGACGCGGCGCCCAGCGCCTTCGGGTACCGCGACGACGGTCGGGCCTACGTCATCACCACTGGCGCCGACCTGGTCTTCAAGGTCGACCACCGCAACGGCGACCTGACCTCCCTGGTCCACAAGGGCACCGAGTACCAGGGCTACGGCAACCGCAACTCCCACGTCGAGACGGGGCTCGGCGCCTCGTCCGTGAGCATCCGCAAGACCGGCGACACGATCCTGGTCACCGTCGTGCACGGCACGATGCACCACTACTACGCAGCCCGACGGGGCGAGAACAACGTCTACATGTGGACGAACAAGGCGGACACCTCCATCACCGCCACCCGCTACATCGTCCGCGTCAGGCCGGGCCTGTTCCCCAACAACAACCCCGACACCTGGGACGCGCGCACCGACGCCCTGATCGAGGCCCAGGACATCCGCCGCAAGCCGAACGGCACCACCCGCTCCAAGCACTACTCCAACCAGCGCGTCATCGACTACGACCACGTCGGCTGGAGCGACGGCAGGACCGGCATGTGGATGGTGCGCAGCAACCACGAGAAGGCCTCCGGCGGCCCCTTCTACCGCTCGCTCATGCGCCACCACTACGAGGACGGCGCCGGGCTGTACGAGATCCTGTACTACGGCGAGAACCAGACCGAGCCGATGCGCTTCGGCCTCCAGGGCCCCTACGTCCTCGCCTTCACCGACGGCGGCGCACCCGCCCGCTCCCTCTCCCACGACGTCATCGACACCTCCTGGGTCGACGGTCTGGGCCTGGTCGGCTGGGTCGGCCGCGCCGGTCGCGGACGGGTCGCCGGCGTGGGCATCAGCGGCCGGAGCGACGGCCACGCCTCCACCGTGGGCTTCGCGAACGCCGCCGCCCAGTACTGGGCGAAGGCCGACGCGGCCACCGGGCACTTCCTCTCCCCGTACATGCTTCCGGGCACCTACACGCTCACCGTGTACAAGGACGAACTCGCCGTCCACACCGAGTCCGTCACCGTCACGGCCGGGAGGACGACGGCCCTGCACACACTGAAGGTCACCGCCGACCCGAGCCGGAACCCCGCGATCTGGCGCATCGGCGACTGGACCGGCACCCCCGGCGGCTTCAAGAACGCCTCCCTCATGACCACCATGCACCCCTCCGACGCGCGGGCGAGGCCCTGGGCCACCGGTGTCCACACGGTGGGCTCCTCCGCCGCGGCGGACTTCCCCTGCTACCAGTGGGCGGACATCAACAACAAACTGAAGATCCGCTTCCGGCTGACGCAGCAGCAGCTGGCCTCCGGCCACACCCTCAACATCGGCATCACCACCGCGTTCGCCAACGGCAGGCCCCGGATCAAGGTCAACGACTGGGTCTCCGCCGTACCCCAGCCCGCCAAGGAACCCACGACCCGCTCCCTGACCGTCGGCTCCTACCGGGGCACCAACCACACCTACAGCTACGCCATCCCGGCAAGCGCCTGGGCCGGGTCCGCCGACGCCTACCAGGAGCTGACGATCGACATCGTCAGCGGCTCCGGCGGCACCGCCTACCTCAGCCCCGGGGTCTCCTACGACGCCATCGAGCTGGTGCCCTGAGCTGGGCGTTCCCGCGTGGTGGACCGGGATTGCCTACGGATGACTGAAAACGTAGGTTGAGCTCCGTTTTGTGTTCCCGGGTTGTTCGAGAGTTGTTCGCGGGTTGAAAGGTGCCACCAGGTGGGCCGACGAGAAAAACCGGTCGACCCCGGTGCCGGTCCGGTCCAGCGCCTCGCGCACGACCTGCGCCTGCTGAGGGAGAAGGCCGGCAAGCCGCCGTACCGGGAGATGGCCGAGCGGGCCGGCTACTCCACGACCGCGCTGTCGCAGGCCGCGGCCGGCGACCAGCTGCCGACACTGGCGGTGGTGCGCGCGTACGCCGAGGCGCTCGACGCCGACCCGGACGAATGGGCGGCCCGCTGGCGGGAGGCGGACACCGAGCTGCGGGCACCCACGGCCGACGAGCGGGCGCCGTACCGTGGGCTGGCCCGCTTCGAACCGGCTGACAGCGACCTGTTCTTCGGCCGGGCGGAACTGGTCCGCGAGTTGCTGCACCTGGCGCACGCGCACCGGTTCGCGGCGGTGTTCGGGCCCTCCGGCAGCGGCAAGTCCTCGCTTCTGCGGGCCGGCCTCATTCCGTTGCTGCGGGAAGACAGGGGGACCGGCCGCCCGGCCGTGGTCCGGGTTCTCACCCCCGGCGAGCGGCCCGCCCACACGCACCGGCAGGCGCTCGTTCCCCAGGACGGCGAGCTGGACACCTGGGTGATCGTCGATCAGTTCGAGGAGTTGTTCACGCTCTGCCACGACCGGGAGGAGCGGGACGGCTTCCTGGACCTGTTGCTCGGCGCGCGTGAGCCGGAGAGCCGGCTGCGGGTGGTGGTCGCCGTACGCGGTGACTTCTACGGTCACTGTGCCGAGCACCGGGAGCTGGCGGAGGCGGTCGCTCAGGCGAACCTGCTGGTCGGGCCGATGAACGCGGACGAGCTGCGGGAGGTCGTCACCGGCCCGGCGACCGCGGCGGGGCTCAACGTGGAGCGGGTGCTGACCGCACGGATCGCCGAGGAGGTCGGCGACCGGCCGGGCGCGCTGCCGATGCTCTCGCACGCCCTGCTGGAGACATGGCGTCGCCGCCGGGGCCGCACGCTGACGCTGGCCGCGTACGAGGAGACGGGTGGTGTGCGCGGGGCGATCGCCGCCACGGCCGAGCAGGTCTACGGCGACCTGGACGAGGGCCGGACCCGTACCGCCCGGCGCATCCTGCTGCGGCTCATCGCCCCGGGCGACCGTACGGCCGACACGCGCCGCCCGGCATCGCGGTCCGAGTTGGGACCGGGTGCGCCGGACGTCCTGGAGCGTCTGGCCGCCGCCCGCCTCGTCACCCTGGACGGCGACACCGTGGAACTCGCCCACGAGGCCCTGATCACCGGCTGGCCGCGGCTCGCCGGCTGGATCGAGGAGAGCCGGGAGCGGCTGCGCGCCCAGCGGATCCTCGGGGAGGCCGCCCGCGCCTGGGAGGAGCTGGACCGTGATCCCGGCGCGCTGTACCGGGGGGCACGACTGGACCGCGCCGAGGAGCTGTTCGGCAGGCAGCGGCAGGCGGAGGAGAACGACGACCTCACCCGGCTGGAGCGGGCCTTCCTGACCGCCTCGGCCGCGGCCCGTGCCGCCGAGCGGGACGCCGGGACGCGCGCCGCCCGCCGCACCCGGGCCCTCGCCATCGGTCTGTGCGTGTTCCTCGTGCTCGCGCTGACCGCGGGACTCGTCGCCTGGCAGCGCGATCGGGTGAGCGAGGAGGAGTCCGCCAAGGCCGCAGCCCGGCGTCTGGCCACCGTCGCCGAGAGCCTGCGCGCCACCGATCCCCGTACCGCGTCCCTGCTCGGCGCCGCCGCGTGGCGGATCGCGCCGCTGACCGAGTCCCGCTCGGCCTTGCTGGGCGCGCTCGCCCAGCCCGAACGGGACGCCTTCACCGACCCGCAGGCCGGCGAGGACGTCCGGCGCTTCCTCACCGACCGGGGCCGCACCCTGCTCAGGGCCGACGGCAGCCGTGTCACGGCGTGGAGTGTGGCCGGGCACCGTCGCGCGGGCGCCTACCGCCTGCCGAACGGCACCGAGGCGTCGGACGTCGGCCCCGACGGGCACTTCCTCGTCCTGACCGGGGCGGCCGACGGCACCCTGTGGGACCTCCCCAAGGAGAGGTCCGCCGCCGATCTGGGCGATACGGAGATCGGGGCGACCACGCCGGCCGGAGACGCGTACCTCGCCCAGCCGATCGACGGGCCCGGCCAGGTGCAGGTCCGGCGGACGGGCGACGGCAGGGTCCTCTTCACCACCGGCGTCTCGCGCACCGTCACCACGTCGGCCCTCGGCCCCGGCGGCCGCCTGGCCGCGCTCTGTCCCGCCCAGGGCCCGCCGCAGGTGTGGGACACCGTCCGCGGCAGGCAGCTGTCCGGGGAGTGGGACAAGGCGGACGCCCTGGTCTGCGGCACCGGCACGGGAGCCGACGGCGGGGAGCGGCTGCTGCGCCTCAGCGCGGACGGCAGCCGGCTGGCCGTGGCCCACGGCACAGCGGCCACCGTCTGGAACGTCCGCAGTGGGCGCGTCGTCGCCGACTTCGCCAGCGGCGGCACCACGGGCTTCGCCCAGGCCGACCTCTCCCCGGACGGAGAGTTCCTCGCCACGACCGACGACCGGGAAATCGCCGTATGGCGGCTGGCGTCGGGGGGCGGGCAGATCTTCCACCGGCCGCTGGCCGGCGCGGAGGTCAGCGGGCTGACATGGACCCCGGACCACGGCCGCCGGACCCTGCGCTACCTCGACCGCGCCACCGTCCACACCCTCGACCTCACCGACCGCCTCGCCGCCCCCTGGCAGAGCACCCCGGCCGACGCCACGCTCCTCGACCCGGACGGCACCACCCTCGCCACCGTCACCCGGTCCGGGCACGGCTACCGCCTCGACCTGCGTTCCACCGGCAGCGGCGCGGTCCTCGCGCGGAGCACGCTCGGTCCCCTGCCGGACGACACCGGCGACGGCACCCCGCTGTCGGCCTTCAGCCCGGACGGCCGGACGCTCGCCGTCGCCGACACCACCTCCTCGGGCGGCTCCCTGCGGCTGCGGTTCACCGTGTGGGACGTACGGGCCCATACGGTCCGTACGAGCTTCACCACCTCCGGAGCGGCCGACCGCCCGGTCTCCGCGCTCGCCCTGGGCACCGGCGGGCGCACGTTGCTGGCCGTACGTTCCGCGGGCGACGGCGAGGCGGCGGAGGTCTGGGACACCCGGACCCACCGCGGCCCGCGGACCCTGCACGGCCTCTTCGGGCAGGCCGTGGCCGTGCGGCCGGACGGCCGGCTCCTCGTCGGCGAACTGGACCAGTACGCCGACCTGACCTCCGGCAAGGTCACCGGATGGGCTCTCGCCGACGGCCGTCAGGTCACCGCCCTCGCCTTCAGCCGTGACGGCAGCCGCCTCGCCGTCGGCGACACGACCGGGCACGTGACGCTCTGGGACGCCGACCTGCGGCACGCCACGGGTGTCCTGACCGGCACCGCCGACACCGCTCCGCCCAGCCTGACCGAGGCCGTGGGCGCACTGGCTTTCTCCGCCGACGGCAGCACCCTCGCCGTGGGGGGAGCCAACGGCACCCTCCGCCTGTGGGACACCGCGGGCCAGCGGCTCCTCGGCGGCGACCTGCCCACGGCCGGGGACGAGATCCGCTCCCTCGCCTTCGGACGCGACGACGGCACGGTCTACGCCACCGGCCCCGACGTGCTCCTGCAACGCCACCCCATCGCCCCCGACGCGGCCGTCCGCGCCATCTGCGAACGCGCCGGGGGCGGACTGACCCGGGCGCAGTGGCGGCGGTACGTCCCCGACGCGCCGTACCGGCAGGTCTGCCCGGCAGCGCACTGAATTGTTCACGGTGACTCGGGGGCTCGCTGAAAAACAGCGCTGGCCAGAACGATCGGAGATCACAACGGCCGTCGCGTCACTCGGACGCGGCGGCCGCTCCTCCTCTCCCCAGGTTCTGGTCACATGCGCTCTCGCACCCTGCTCCCCGCCCTCCTGCTGCTCGGCTCGCTCACCTCGGCCTGTGCGCACGGCACGTCCGAACCGCCGGTCACGGACGGCGCACGGCCCGGCTCGTCGCCGTCCCCGGTCCGGACGGTCGACCCGTCGAAGATCAAGGGCCTGGAGATCGTCGACGACAGCAGCGAGAACAGCTCCTGCCCCTTCGCCACCAGCTACCCGGACGTGCCGGGCGCGGAGGCGATGACGGCCACGATGAAGAAGGACGTGGAGCGTCGCCTGGCAATCTTCCGCTCCGGGGCGTGCTCGGACGGCTCGGACAGCGCGGAGGGCGGCGAGCTCAACATCAGCCACCAGTTCATGGTGGCCTCCGGTGATGTGCTCGGCGTCCGCCTCACCACGCAGGACCACAGTGCCGCCTCGGACGGGCAGTCCGCGGCGACGTACTGGTACGACGGCAGGGCGGGCGCGTCCCGCACGGCCCTCGGACTCGTCGCCGACGGCTCCCGGGACGCCTTCGTCGCCGCGCTGAAGGATCAGCTCAGGGGCCGGGAGGGCGTGGATGCCGCCACCCTGGACGGCACGCTCTCCGACCCTGAGGCCCGGGCAGCCGCCCTGGACGACATGGGCTTCACCGCCGACGGCGCACTGCGGGTGAACCTCGACCGCGGCGAGGTGGGCGCCCCGCCCGCCGGGGCCTACACGGTCACCCTCCCCGAGGCGACGATCACGCCGTGGCTGTCCGGGTTCGGCAAGCGCGCCCAGCGGCAGACCGTGAGCCCCAGCCCTTCCCTCGACCTGGGCGCGCCCCACGTCCCCGCCCCGGCCGTCCCCACCCAGACCGCCTCCGGTGACGACGACACCGACTGCAAGAAGGTCAAGTGCATCGCCCTGACCTTCGACGACGGACCCGCCGCCCCGGAGACCGCGACCCTGCTGACCTACCTCGCCCAGTACCGGGCACGCGCCACGTTCTTCACCGTCGGCCAGAACGTCGCCGCCCACCCCGACCTCGTGCGCGCCGAGGCGAAGGCCGGCCACGAGGTCGGCAACCACTCCTGGAACCATCCCGACCTCACCCGGCTCACGCGCGAGCAGATCGCCTCCCAGCTGGACCGCACCAGCGCCGCCGTCAAGGCCGCCACCGGCACGACCCCCACCCTGTTCCGTCCTCCCTACGGCGCGATCAGCCCCGTGGTCCGGGCCGCCACCCGCCTCTCCCCCGTGCTGTGGGACGTGGACACCGAGGACTGGAAGTACCGCGACCCCACCAAGGTCGCCCGGACCGTCATCACCCAGGCCCACCCCGACGACGTCGTCCTGCTGCACGACATCCACCCCACGTCGGTCGCAGCCGTCCCCGAGATCCTGCGCACCCTCACCGCCCGCGGCTACCACTTCGTCACCGTCAGCCACCTGCGCGCCACGATGTGACGCGGAGGGGTGGGGAGGGCTGGGTCGGGGGCGGCGCGTCGCGGGGAGTCCATGGCCATCTCCCCCTCCGCAGGGTGGCATCCGACGTCGGTACCACGACCCGCCCCGCGCCCCTCTACAGCCTGTTCGGGTCCGAGCAGGGCCTCGCGCCACTCCGGCCGCCCATGCCTTCGACCTGCTGCGCACCGGAATGGAGCAGCTGCTCGCACCCCCGAGCTGCTGAATCGAAACCGCCTAGCGCCGGGTGAGGCGGGTGAGGGTGACCCCGTTGGGGAACGCGGTGCGCTCGGCGACGTCGAAGGCGGTGGGGTCGAAGGCACCGTCGACCACCGGGATTCCGGTGCCGGCGACGACCGGATACGTCTTGATCAGCAGCTCGTCCATCTCGGGCAGTAGGGTGCCCGCGAGCTGACCGCCCCCGCAGAGCCAGATGTCCAGGCCGGTGCCCACCTCGCCCTTGAGCTCGCGGACGAGGGAAAGCGGGTCGCTCGGTACGACGGTGACGGCTGGGTCGGTGTCCGGCTTGAGGGTGCTGGAAACGACGTACTGTCGCAGGTGTGCGTACGGGCTGGTGATCCCGTTGTCGAGGGCGGGACGGTAGGTACCGAGACCCATGACGACGGTGTCGAAACGCCGGTTGGGCGCGTCGGCAACGCCGACGGCCGCGCGGTAGGCGGTCGGGACGGTCTCCGGGTACAGCGCGTTCATCCAGCTCGAGTAGGCGGCGGCCTGCTGCTCGTCGCCCTGCGGGAAGAAGTCGAACTCGCCGCCGGGGCCGGCGATGCGGCCGTCGAGCGAGACGCCGACGTAGTACACGAGCTTTCGCATAACGATCCCCCGCACGTAGTACTCTACTTGAAGTGGTGTAACCGTAGTACTACACATGGAGTGGTGTCAATGGTGAGACGGAACGACCAGCGACGTGCGGCCCTCGTGGACTCGGCGATCGAGGTGTTGGCCCGGGAAGGCGCACGCGGGCTGACTTTCCGAGCTGTGGATGCCGAGGCAGCAGTGCCCGCCGGCACGGCGTCCAACTACTTCGCCAACCGCGACGACCTGCTCACTCACGCCGGCGCCCGGGTCTACGAGCGCCTCCAGCCTGACGAGGCCACGATCGCTCGCCAGCAGGCGGCCGGCCGCGACCGGGAAACCTATGCGGAGCTGATGCGGGAACTCGTCGGCCGCATCGCCTCCTTCCGCACCGGTTACCTCGCGCTGCTGGAACTCCGCCTTGAAGCCACCCGCCGCCCCGAACTACGCAAGGTCCTCACGCAACGAGTGCGGGCCGACGTCGACGCCAACGTCGCCTATCACGAGGCCTCCGGTCTCCCGGGCGACGCCACGGCGGTCAAGCTGCTCATCCTGACGCTGAACTGGCTGATCGTTGAGCAGCTCACGCTGCCGGACGTCTTCACGGAGGCAGAGCGTGAACAACTGGTGACGGCCGCCGTGGAGCGCATCGTGGCAGCGGAATAGACGGCGCGGCCCCAGCGTGGCCCCAGCCGGCTGCGGAGGAAGCGGGCTGGATGGGACCGGTACTGGAAGACGCCGCTGTGTCCGGCGTCGGGCAGATCGGCAGGCGGGCGTTCGGGATCCGGCGGGCCATGTCGGCCGAGTTGCCGCTCGCGACCATGAGGTCGTGATCACCGTTGGCGCCGAAGACCGGCTGGGTGATCACCGAGAGGTCGGCGGGTGCGTGCAGGCCGGCCGTGCGGATGGCCTTCACGTACGCCCCAGCCGCGACCTTGTTGATCTCCGGGGGCCTGCACGGCCGCCCGGATGAAGGCGACGGCGTCGATGATCCTCGGGTCCCAGTCGTCAAGAACAGCCATCAGGTGGTGCAGGAACACCACCGGAACACGGCTGGTCGGACCGAGCTCGCGCGCGAGGGGGCGACGCCCACTACCGCTCAAGAAAGTCCAGGGCTTCCGACACGAACTGCTCGTGGAACTGGAAGATGCCTCCGTGGCCGGCGTCGGGATAGACGACCAGATCGGCGTTGGGCAGTCGCCTGGCCAGCTCGAACGAGTTCTTCGTCGGCACCATCCTGTCGTTGTCGCCGTTGGCGACGAGTACGGGCTGATGGATGACGGAGAGATCCTGCGGCTGCGCGAGCCCCCAGCGGTGGATGGCCTTGAGCTGGGCGAAGTACGCCGGGAGAGAGATCGCCTTGTCCCGGTCGTGAGTGCGCTCCTTGAGCCGGGCCAGGAACTGCTTCCCGGCTCGACGTCCACCTGCGGTGCGGGTGAAGAAGAGGAACTGCTTCGGGTCCTGCAGGGTGAGCAGGCCCCGGACGGTGTCGAGGTGGGACAGCCGGGTCACGTTCTTGATGCCCTCGCCGCCCGCGGGGCCGGTACCCGTGAGGATCAGCCTGCGGACGAGCCGCGGTTCCTCCTGCGCGACCACCTGGGCGATCATGCCGCCCATCGAGAAGCCGTGGATGTCGACCTGTTCGAACCCGAGCCCCCGGATGAAGGTGACGGCATCCCTCGCCATCTCCTCGATGGTTCTCGGTGTCGTGCCACTGGAGGCGCCGACACCTCTGTTGTCGAAGGTGATGACCCGACGCCTCGCGGCGATGCCGTCGACGACCCGGGGGTCCCAGTTGTCGAGGACCGCGGCAAGGTGGGTGATGAAGACCAAGGGGACGCCGACCTTCGGGCCGAGGTCGCGATAGGCGAAGGTCACTCCCCCGGCGGTGAGGGTGCGGGCGGGAGCCTTCGTGTACGACGTCACCACGTCGCCTCGTACTTCTTGTGCGTCGTTCATGACTGTGCCCTCCTGCATGTGGGGTTCTGCACTGCGGCTGCAGTCAGTTCGGCCGACGACAAAAGCCTCGTAGAGGTCGACGACTTTTAAAGTATGACCGTAATTTCATGTAGTCGCAAGACATGCGTCTCACCTGCGTCGCACACCACAATGATCCGCCGCGTCAGACGCGCTGCCCGGCATCCAGTAGGGCGAGGGCGTTGTTCACGCCCTGTTCGAGGAGTTCTTCGGCGAGCCGACTGTCGGTCAAGGCGCGGGACAACTGCAGCGTTCCAGCCATCAGACCGAGGAGGCTGAGCGCCTTCACACGGGCGGAGGAAGGGTTTTCGGGCGCGATGCGGGCGGCAATGCCCTCGACGAGGATCAGCACCCCGTCGGTGTACGCCTGCCTGGTCGCGTCGGCGCAGCGCCCGATCTCGTCGAGCAGAGCGGCGTTGGGACAGCCGTCGCCAAGCCTTGCGCGGTGCTGGGGCGAAAGGTAACCCCGCACGATCTGCTCGAGTCCGGCACGGCCAGGCGCGGCCTGCTCGACAACACTCTCGGCCTGCGCCTTCAACTGGTCGGCGATCGCCGTGGTGACGAGGTCTTCCTTCGATGCGAAGTGGGCGTAGAAGGCCCCGTTGGTCAGCCCCGCGTCCTTCATGAGGGTCGAGACCCCGGAGCCGTCGATACCGTCCTGCTTGAAACGGCGGCCCGCCGTCTCGATGATCCGCCGCCTCGTCTCCGACTTGTGCTCTTTTCCGTACCGCACCACAGCGCACGCTCCCTCGCCGCCCCAGAGGGCCGATTGCCCTTTACCGACTGCGCCAGTGTATGGTATTGCGAACGTAATCCAAAGAAGGGGCGTTTCCGCTCGGGACTGCAGCTGAGCGAAGAGCGTCGCGACGTCGCCACCTTGAACATGCGAACCTCCAACACCTCGATCGGTCGGCCGGCGCGGCGGCGAAGTCGGGGACCGCGTCGGGCAACGGGGTCAGCACCGCGCGGGCCGGCGAGGAACGCCGCCCGGCCACCTCAGCCGGTTTTGAAGGCGTCGCCGCGCCCGCACAAGCGGGGGACACCCGGCGTCGACATCCGCCGGTCCCGATACCCGTCCCCGCAAAGGAACCGCGGCTGACGCCCACCGCCGCCTCGCCCGCCACCGCGAGATCGACGGTTCACGACCGGAGGCGGGCGCCTGTTCCCAGCCGGGCGGTGACGTCGCGGGCGGTGAGAGCCGAGTGATCCGCGGAGCACTCGACGACCACGCGGACGGGGGCGTCGCACTCGGTGTGGCGTACGTCCAGAACGGGGCCCTCGGGGCCGAGGGCGTAGGTCTCGCCCCACTGGGTCAGCGCCATGAGGACGGGCCAGAGGTCCCAGCCCTTGCGGGTCAGGCGGTATTCGTTGCGGGATCGGCTGCCGGGATCCTGGTAGGGGACGGTCCTGAGGATGCCGGCCGAGGTCAGCTTGCGGAGTCGGTCGCTGAGGACGGCCTCCGACAGCCCGATGTGACGGTGGAAGTCGTCGAAGCGGCGGACACCGTTGACGGCGTCACGCAGGATCAGCAGCGTCCATTTCTCCCCGATCACGTCGAGCGTGCGCTGGACGGGGCAGTTCTCCGTGCTCGCCTCAAGCCACTCCATCCCGTCATCGTAGAGGACCTGACTTCGTCATTGACAGTCAGTGGACCGCACATCTAGCTTCATTTGACAAAGTCAGCTGACAGTCAGAGCGAAGGGCGCCGGACCGTGGGGCGAACGCGTACGTATCAATGGGACGATCCCGCGATCGCGGCGGAGGCCGCCGGGCGCATGGCCGGCATCGACTTCCTGCGTGAGCTGATGGCGGGGCGGCTGCCGGCGCCGCCGATCAACCACACCGTCGACTTCACCCTGGACGAGGTGGAACCCGGCAGGGCGGTCTTCTCGCTGACACCGGGCGAGGAGCACTACAACCCGATCGGCAGCATGCACGGCGGTGTCTTCGCCACGCTGCTCGACTCGGCGGCGGGCTGCGCCGTCCAGACCACGCTCCCGCAGGGCATGGCGTACACATCGCTCGACCTGACCGTGAAGTTCCTGCGGCGGGTCACCGTGGACACGGGCCCGGTGCGCGCCATCGGCACGGTCATCAGCAAGGGCCGCCAAACGGCCCTCGCCCAGGCGCAGTTGGTCGACGCCATGGACCGCCTCCTCGCCCACGCCACCAGCAGCTGCATGCTCTTCCCGGTCCCCGCGCCCCGGGCGTGACTCCCGCACCTTGCCCGCCGAGCTCCGGCACGCGCGCGTCCGCGGCACGGACAAGTGCCCCGGGCGCTGCCCGGACGGAGTGAGCACGCGCCGACAGACGCGGCCCGTGGGCTTCTCGCGCAACCCGCGCGGAGCTCACTCCACGCTGGACCCGCTCCGCGCCGGGCTCATTCCGCGGGCCTCAGACGAAATGCGGGGCCGGGAACGCTTTCGATGTCTTCCGCCGGCACGGCGTGGCCGCGTTCGCAGCGGATCTGGGTGTCGACGTGCGCGCCGCATCCGCGGTGCCGTGTCAGTATGGCCGGACCTTCGGGGTCGGCGCGGTAGCGGTCGCCCCACTGCAGGAGCCCCATCACGGCCGGGACCAGATCCACGCCCTTGGGTGTGATCACGTACTTCGGCCGGCTCCGCGAACCCGGCTCCTTGTAGGTCTCGGTGGCCAGGATCCCTTCCTCGACAAGCATCCGGAGCCGGGCAGCGAGAAGATTGCGGGGACAGCCGAGGACACGTTCGAAGTCGCCGAAGCGGGACGAGCCGTACCAGACCTCGCGCAGGATCAGGATCGTCCACTTCTCCCCCACGACCTCAAGGGTCCGGGCGATCGAGCAGTTCGACGTGTCCCGGTCGAGACGGGCATGCATGCCGGCGTCCTCGGGAGCTGCGGTCCTCGTATCCATGGGGGTGATTCTAACTTCACCTGAGTTTACTTTTCTATACTCAGAACGTAGCGTCATGACCAGCACACAGGCGACCGAGAAGATCACATGGAAAGGCGGCCGGCATGAAGGCATTCGTCGTCGAGAAGTACGGCAAGGACGGCGTGCGCGCCGCCGAGGTACCCGAGCCCCGCGTCGGAGACCGCGATGTTCTGGTCAGAGTGAGTGCCGCGAGCGTCAACCCGCTGGACAAGATGATCCGCAACGGGGAGTTCAAGCAGCTCATCAAGCACAAGCCTCCGTTCGTGCTCGGCCACGATGTGGCCGGCGTCGTGACCCGGGTCGGCTCCGCCGTACACGGCATCGAAGTCGGCGACGAGGTCTACGCCCGTCCGCGCGACCAGCGGATCGGAGGCTTCGCGGAATACATTGCGATCGACGTGGACGACGTCGCGCCCAAGCCCGCCTCCCTCACCCTCCAGGAGGCAGCCGCGGTGCCGCTGGTGGCCCTGGCCGCCTGGCAGGTTCTTGTCGACCGCGCCCACGTGGAGCCGGGTCAGAAGGTGCTCGTCCACGCCGGTGCCGGTGGTCTCGGCTCGACAGTCATCCAGCTCGCCAAGCACCTCGGCGCCACCGTGGCGACGACCGCGAGCACCGATTCCGAGAAGCTGGTCAGGAGCCTCGGCGCCGACGTCGTCGTCGACTACACCAAGGAGGACTTCTCCAAGGTGCTGTCCGGCTACGACCTGGTGCTGGACTCCGTGGGCGGAGCGAACCTCGAGAAGTCGCTGACCGTGCTCAAGCCCGGCGGCCTGGCCATCAGTGTCGTCGGCCCGCCGGACGCGGGCTTCGCCGAGCAACTCGGGGCTCCCTCCTTCCTGGGCCTGGTCATGAGCGTGCTCAGTCGCAGGATCCACAGGCAGGCGAAGGCGCTGGGCGTGCGCTACCAGTTCTTCTTCATGCAGGCCAACGGCTCCCAACTGCGCGAGCTCGGCGCTCTCTACGACAGCGGGAAGCTCCGCCCGGTCATCGACAGCACCTTCCCCTTCGACCGGACGCTGGAGGCGATGGCGCACGTCGAGCAGGGCCGCACCAAGGCCGGCAAGGTCGTTGTCTCGATGGTGCCCGGCAACGACTGACCGCCGGCGCCCGGCATCGACTGAGACCCTGCCGACGGCAGGGCCCCTACGAGCCGTACGGCAGCGTCCCCGCGTCGAGCGACGGCCGTTGCCAGCGCGGTGCGCGGTCCTTGTCGACCAGGGCCGCGCGGACACCCTCCAGGAAGTCCGGCGTGCGGATGACGGTCCGCCCCAGGGCGAGTTCCGCGTCGAGGCACTCGCGCAACGTGCGCTGCCTGCCCCGGGCCAGCAGGGCGTGAGTGATCTCCAGACTCTGCGGTGAGGCGGACTCCAGGGCGACCGACGTGGCCGCCGCCCACGGGGTGTCGAGGTGGCGCAGACGTTTCTCGATCTCGCCGAGGGTCGGCGCACCGAACACCCGGTCCACGTCTTCGCGCACTTCCGCCAGCCTGCTCTGCGCCACCGGGGAACGGCCGGCGAGGCGGTTCAGGACCACGCCCACGGGGTCGCCGGGACGGTCGGCCAGAGCGTCGCCGACCGCGTCGATGCGGTGAGTGGGGACGAAGTGCGTGGCCAGGCCCGTGTAGAGGGCGTCGGCCGCGTCGAGCCGGTGCCCGGTCAGTCCCAGGTACATGCCGATCGCTCCGGGCAGCCGTGGCAGGAAGTAACTGGCCCCGACGTCCGGGAAGAAGCCGATCCCGGTCTCGGGCATCGCCAGCGCCGCGCGCTCGGTGACGACCCGGAAGCCGCCGTGGACGGACAGGCCGAGGCCGCCGCCCATGCACAGGCCGTCGATGAGCGACACGACTGGCACGGGGTACTCGGCGATGCGGGCGTTGAGCCGGTACTCGGTGGCGAAGAACCGCTCACTGGCCTCGGCGTCCCCGGCGAGGCTGTGCTCGCGGATCGCGCGGATGTCTCCGCCGGCGCAGAACGCCTTCGGGCCGGTACCGGCGAGCACCACAGCGGACAGCGGTGCGTGTTCCCACCCGGCGAGGACACGGTCGATGGCGACGACCATGTCTGTCGTCAGGGCGTTGAGTGCCTTGGGCCGGTTCAACAGGATGCGGCCGACGCCCCGGTGGACGTCGGCGAGAATCTCGGCCTCAACGGTGTCGGTCATCGGTCGTCATCCCGTTTCCGCGCGAATCCGGCTGTTCGTATGGGCAAGTGGGCACCTCAAGATCCTGACACAGGACCCGGAGCGCTCCACGAACTCGTCGGCGGCCAAGGCGTCGGCGGACGGGCCGAGGCAGCATCGCGATTTTTGATCTCGGGAAGGGACAACGAGCACCCATGCAGTCACTCCCCCGCAGCGCGGTACGCCTTCTCCCCGGCCCGTTCCTGGACGCGCAGGCCACCGCTCTCGACTACCTGCTGTCCCTCGACACCGACCGGCTCCTCGCACCCCTGCGCCGCGAGGCGGGCCTGCCGGCGGTCGCCGAGTCCTACGGCAACTGGGAGAACTCCGGTCTCGACGGCCACACCCTCGGGCACGCACTGTCGGGTGCGGCTCTCATGAGCGCGGTGACCGACGATCCCCGGCCGAGGGCCATGGTGGAGCGGCTGGTTCAGGGCGTCGTCGAGTGCCAGGACGCCCTGGGCACCGGCTACGTCGGCGGCGTTCCCGACGGCGTTCGGCTGTGGCGGCGGGTGGCCGCGGGACAGGTGGACCCGGACTCGTTCGTCCTCGGTGGCGCCTGGGTGCCGTGGTACAACCTGCACAAGCTCTTCGCCGGCCTGCTGGACGCCCACCGGCACGCCGGCTCGGACCTGGCCCTGACCGCCGTACGACGGCTGGCCGACTGGTGGGACCGGGTGGCGGCGGGGATGGACGACGACACCCACGAAGCCATGCTCCGCACGGAGTTCGGTGGGATGTGCGAGGCGTTGGCGGACCTCGCCGACGTCACCGGCACGGACCGGTACGCCGCCCTGGCACGGCGCTTCCTCGACCGGTCCCTGCTGCAGCCCTTGCGCGAGCACCGAGACGTCCTCGACGGGATGCACGCCAACACCCAGATCGCCAAGGCCGTCGGGTACCAGCGGCTCGGGGAGGTCGTCGACGATCCCGGCTTGCGGGACGCCGCCCGGTTCTTCTGGCGGACCATGACGCGGCACCGGACGTTCTCCTTCGGCGGCAACTCCGTACGCGAACACCTGCATCCCCGAGACGACTTCGGCTCCGCCCTGGAATCGCCCGAGGGCCCGGAGACCTGCAACACCTACAACATGCTCAAGCTGAGTCGCGCTCTGTTCCTCGAAGAGCCGGACGCGGAGGTGCTCGACCACTACGAGCGCGCGACGGTCAACCACATCCTGTCGTCCCTGCACCCCAAGGGCGGGCTGGTGTATTTCACGCCCGTGCGACCCGGCCACTACCGCGTGGTGTCGACGCCCCAGAACTGCTTCTGGTGCTGCGTCGGCACCGGGCTGGAGAACCACGCGAAATACGGGGAGTTGGTGTACACCGCCGAGGACGGCGACCTGTTCGTCAATCTCTTCATCGCCTCCCGGCTCAGCCTGCCCGAGCGGAACCTGGTGCTCGAGCAGAGCACGACGGCCCCCTACGACAGCGAGGTGCGACTCGCGGTCCGCAGCGCTCCCGCCATCCCCGTGGCGATCCACCTACGCGTCCCCGGCTGGCACGAGGGGCCGCCGCAGGTCCGTGTCAACGGCGCACCGGCCGAGGGAGGACCCGCCCCGCTCACGACGCGCCGCGGGGAAGACGGACGGCCCCTGACCTACGTGCGTCTGGAGCGGCAGTGGCGGGCAGGGGACACGATCACCATGCGCCTTCGCCCGCGTGTCAGCGCGGAACTGCTCCCCGACGGCTCGCCGTGGGTGTCGTTCCGCTACGGGCCCACCGTGCTCGCGGCCGAGGGCGACCGGGGTGACCTGGTCGGGCACTTCGCCGACGACTCCCGGATGGGACATGTGGCCGGCGGCCCGCTGCGCCCCCTGGAGCACCTGCCCGTCGTGCTCGCCCGCAGCACCTCCGAGCTGACGGCCGGTGTGCGCCGACTCGCCCCGGACCGGCCGGCGTTCGCCCTGGAGCACGTGGACGCACGACCTGGTGAGTCCGTCGTCCTCGTCCCGTTCGCCGGCATCCATGAATCCCGCTACGTCCTCTACTTCCCCGTGGCGGAACCGGAACGGCTCCGGGAGCGGCGGGCGGAGCTGCGCAAGGCCGACGAGGCGGCACTGACCCTGTACGACCGCACGGTCGACGCCGTTGCCGCGGGCGAGCAACAGCCGGAGAGCGACCACCGGTTCGAGGGGCAGGACACCTGGTCGGAGCTCACCGACGGGGTGAGGTGGCGGGCCGCCACCGGATGGTGGTCCTACCGCCTGACCGACCACGCCGGCGCCGCCACCGGCCTGCAGGTGATCCTCCTTCCCTCAGCCGGAGCCGGGCCGACCCGCGTCCTGGTCGACGGGCAGGTGCTGAACACGCTCACGCCCGAGGCCGAGGCCGAGGAAGTCTGCCGAGTGCTCCCGCTCCCCGCGGATCGTCCCGCCGGGCCCGTCGAGGTGCGCTTCGAAGCGGTCGGTCCGGCGGCCACCGTCCGGCTGCGCGAAGTGCGCCTCGTGCGCTGACCTGGCTGTCGAAGCGCATCGACGCTCGCTGCCGCCTCTGCCCACGATCAATCTTCCCTGATTAAGAAACTTTTGCTCTGTCATTGCTCTTGTTTCGCGAGAAACACGTCCGTTAACTTCCCCTGCAAGTGAAGCGCTTCGACACTGCGCACCGAGCCGAACGCTCGCTGAGCGCCCGGCCGTTCACTCGACGAAAGGACGACCGAGGGTGCCCCCTCAGACCCCTCCCGCCCGCGCCGCCAACCCCGTGCTCCCGGGGTTCCACCCCGACCCGAGCATCTGCCGTGTCGGCGACGACTACTACCTCGCCTGCTCGAGCTTCGAGTACTTCCCCGGCGTACCCCTCTTCCACAGCCGTGACCTGGTGCACTGGCGGCAGATCGGCAACGCGCTGGACCGGCCGGAGCAGTTGCGTCTGCCCGCTTCCATGGCGTCCTCCGGCGGCATCTACGCCCCCACACTGCGCCACCACGACGGCCGTTTCTGGCTGATCGTCACCAACTGCAGCGAGGGCGGCGGCAACCTCGTCGTCACGGCCACCGACCCCGCCGGCCCCTGGTCGGACCCGCTCCCTGCGCCGGGCGTGCCCGGGATCGATCCCGACCTGGCCTGGGACGAGGACGGCACCTGCTGGTGCACGGTCGCCGGGGTGTCGCAGGTCCGCCTCGACCCGGCCACCGGTGAGACGTACGGAACCCCCCGCAAGCTCTGGTCCGGCGGCCCCGGCGCGAAGGCTCCGGAGGCGCCACACCTGTACCGGATCGGCGACTACTGGTACCTGCTCATCGCCGAGGGCGGCACCGAGCGCGGCCACGGCGTGTCGATCGCCCGCGGCCGCACGCCCCAGGGTCCGTTCGAGGCGTGCCCCGCCAACCCGGTCCTCACCCACCGCGGCACCGACCACCCCGTGCAGAACACCGGCCACGCGGACCTGGTCCAGGCGCCCGACGGCTCCTGGTGGATGGTCTTCCTCGGCGTACGGCCACGCGGCGGCACCCCCGGCTGGCACGTGCTCGGCCGGGAGACCTTCCTGGCGCCGGTGACCTGGGAGGACGGCTGGCCGGTCGTCGGCGAGGTCACCCTGGAGCCGCCCGAGCTCCCCTGGCCGCTCTCCCCAGGGCCCGCCGAGGAACGGCGCGACGACTTCGAACTCAGCGAGCTCGGGCCGGCCTGGATATCCGTGCGGGACCGCGACCCCGAGCTCTGCACCACCAAGGAGCGCCCCGGATGGCTGACGCTCCGCGCCCGGGGCGGCTCCCTGGACGAGCCCGACGTGGTGTTCACCGGCCGGCGCCAGCAACACCTCACCTGCCGGGCACGCACCCTCGTCGACCCGGAGCAGGGCCGCGGCGGCCTCGCCGTCCGGCTGGACGAACGGCACCACTACGCGATCGAGGCGTCCGGGACGGACGTACGGGTGATCGCGCGCGTCGGCTCCCTGCGCACGGTCGTGGCCGAGGGATCCGCACCCGCCGGGCCACTGGTCGTCGCCGTCACGATCAGCGACCCACCGCCTCCGCACGGACCGTGCACCGGACCCGACGTCGTCTCCCTCGGCATCGAACAACCCGACGGCACCTTCACCGAGTTCGCGTCCCTCGACGGCCGCTATCTGTCGACCGAGGTCGCCGGCGGCTTCACCGGCCGGGTCATCGGCATGTACGCCGCCGAAGGCACCGTCCACTTCGACTGGTTCGACTACGAGCCCCTCGAAGGCTGAACCGACCCGAGGGCACGACCGACCGAGAGGGACGACATATGAAGGACACCGGGCAACCCGCCCACCACCGGGGCCGTTTGGCCTCCTTGCTCCTGGTGCTCGCCGTCATGTTGGGACTGTCCGGCGGCACCTCGGCCGCCACGACCGACGGGACGGCGCAGCCGACCACCGGAGTTCCGGCCCGTGCCATGGACGCCGTCGCCGCGATGCAGCCCAGCTGGAACCTGGGCAACACCCTGGACGCCATTCCGGACGAGACGTCCTGGGGCAACCCCAAGGCCACCGGGGAACTGTTCGACACCGTCCGCCATGAGGGCTTCCGCAGCGTCCGCATCCCGGTGACCTGGTCCGACCACCAGTCCGCGACCGCCCCCTACACCGTCGACGCCGCGTACCTGAGCCGCGTCAAGCAGGTCGTCGACGAGGCGCTCGACGCGGGCCTGTACGTCGTGGTCAACGTCCACCACGACTCGTGGCAGTGGATCAACAAGATGCCCGCCGACCACGACGGAGTACTGGCCCGCTTCGACGCCACCTGGGCCCAGATCTCCGGGACGTTCCGCGACGAGCCGCGCACCCTGCTCTTCGAGAGCGTCAACGAGCCGCAGTTCGAGAGCGCCACGGCCGAGCAGAAGACCGCGCTTCTGCGCGAGCTCAACACCTCCTTCCACCAGGTGGTCAGGTCCTCGGGCGGCGGGAACACCGACCGCCTGCTCGTGTTGCCCACCGAGACCGGCACCCCCGGCCAGACCCTCATGGACGACTTGTTCACCACGATCAAGTCGCTCAGCGAGGGCATCACCGCCGCCGCATTCCCCGCGGACGTCCTCGACCGCGACGCGCTCACGCAGGCACTCAAGGACGCCGCCGCACGGTTCGGCGGGATCGACGTCCTGGAGTACTCCCCGGTGGGGACGTTCGCCTCCACCGCTCTGACCACTCCGGCCGAGACCGAGCCGTCCCATGTGCAGCACGAGATCGAGTTCCAGCTCTACGGCGCCATCACCGCCACCAAGGCGGTGCTGCCGGCGATGCGGGAGGCCGGCGCGGGCACGCTGCTCTACACCACCGGAGCGGGCTCCATCGATCCCGTCCCCCAGGTCGGGAACGTCAACGCGGCTGCCGCCGCGCTGCGCAACTGGGCGATCAACCTCCACAAGGAGCTGGACGGCACCGGCGTCCAGGCCGCCCACGTCGGCATCGACGTATCGATCGGTACGCCGGCCGTCCCCGGCTTCCCGACGGCACAGCCGGAAGAGATCTCCCCCGTCTACTGGGAGCTGCACACCACCAGGCGCGACCAGGCCGAACTCGTCTTCAGTCGCTGACGCCGCACATCCAGGTCACGAAAAGGGAAGCGGCGTTCGATCGTACGATGGGGTGCCCTACGGCAGTCTGGTGAGAGAGAGCACTCCGTGACCGACACCAGCAACACCCGGCCCGCCGACAGGGAAGCGCAAGCTCCGCGGCAGAGCCGGCTGCTCCGCCTGATGCGCTACCTCCCCATGATCGCCCCCGTCCTGCTGTGGGCCGTGCCCTGCTGGGTGCTGCTGTACACCGGCCAGCACTGGCCGGTGCCCGTGACCCTGGTCGGCACCGCCCTGTTCGTTCTCGGTCTCGCCGGTATGCCGCTCGCGATGGCGCGCGGCCATGGCCGGCGCCAGCAGGACCGTGCGGCGATACTCGGCGACACCCTGCTGGGCGCCAGTTGGGTCCTGTTCACCTGGTCCGTGCTGCTCGGCGTCTTCCTGCGGCTCGCACTGACCGTGGCCGGCGTCGGCGAGAGTCAGGACCGGGCCCGAACCGTCGCCTGGGCCGTCCTCGGCGTGACCGCCCTCCTGCTCGTCTGGGGCTACACCGAAGCCCGCCGTGTGCCACGGGTGCGCCGGCTCGACGTACAACTCCCGCGGCTGGGCGCCGGGTTGGACGGCCTGCGCGTCGTCCTCATCACCGACACCCACTACGGCCCGCTCGATCGCGCCCGCTGGTCGGCACGGGTGTGCGAGACGGTGAACACGCTGGAAGCGGACGTGGTCTGCCACACCGGCGACATCGCGGACGGCACGGCCGAACGGCGCCGCGCGCAGGCCACCCCGCTCGGAACCGTGCAAGCCACCCGGGCCCGTGTCTACGTCACCGGCAACCACGAGTACTACAGCGAGGCGCAGGGCTGGGTCGACCTGATGGACGAGCTGGGCTGGGAGCCGCTGCGCAACCGCCATCTGCTGCTCGAACGCGGAGGCGACACCCTCGTGGTCGCCGGCGTGGACGACGTCACCGCCGAGTCCTCGGGCCTGGCAGGTCACCGCGCCCACCTCGCCGGAGCCCTGAACGGCGCCGACCCCGACCTGCCCGTCCTGCTTCTGGCCCACCAGCCAAAGTTCGTCGACCGGGCGGCGGCCGCCGGCATCGACCTCCAGCTCTCCGGCCACACCCACGGCGGCCAGATCTGGCCCTTCCACCACCTGGTCCGCATCGACCAGCCCGCCCTCGCCGGCCTCAGCCGCCACGGCGCCCGCACCCTGCTCTACACCAGCCGCGGCACCGGCTTCTGGGGCCCGCCGTTCCGCGTCTTCGCCCCCAGCGAGATCACCCTGCTCGTGCTCCGTTCCCCTGACCTGGCCCCTGCGCCGTAGCACCGGGCGGGCCGGCACGACCGCCGGGTGCGCTCAGGGAGTGAGGCCGAGTTCGACCCAGACTGTCTTGCCGGGGTTGCGCGGCGTGACGCCCCAGCGAAGGGCGATTCGTTCGAGGAGCTGGAGGCCGAAGCCACCGGGCTCGGTGTTCCGGGTGGCGCTTCTGCGGGGCCGGCGGTCGCTCTGATCACTGACCGCGATGCGCAACAGTCGGCCGTTCCAGGTGAGCCGGACCAGAGGTGGGCCGGTGCCGTGGCGGATGGCGTTCGTGATCAGCTCCGAGACGAGCAGTTCGGTGGTCTGGATCATCGAGTGCCGGCGCAGCGGTCCGCCGAAGCCTTCCACGCAGTCGCGGGCCCAGCGCCGGGCGGCGGCAATACTCGCCGTGACCGCGGGGAAACGAGACTCGCAGGTCAGGGGTGTCGGTTCGCCGTTCACCAGGTTCCTCCAACCGGGGCGCCCTGTGCCGCTGGTCGGTCGCCGGTGGCCGACTGACGCGGTGCACGGTCGACGCCGACCGTCTGCCGGGTACCCACGCCCGTCCGGTGAACCGCTCCTGTCGCACGAACCGACCGTTTGGCTCTCCGGCTCCCCGTATGCACACGACGGCGAGCTCGGCACGGCATCACCGCACGCGAAGCCCGACGCCGTGGCTCAGCGCTGCTCGTCGTCCGCCCTGGCCGGGTGGTTGCCGGGACCGTGACCGGACCCGGTCAGGGGGGTCGGGGAGAGGTCGGTGGGTTCCTCACCGGCCTCCAGCAGCGTGTTCGCGGCGCCCACGATCAGTGGGTCGGGCTTGCCCACGGCCGCGTGATCCTTGGTCGGATAGTCGCAGCGGTCCAGGAGGCTGCGCATCGCCTCCAGCCGGCCGCGGCGTTTGTCGTTGTTCTTCACCACGGTCCAGGGGGCGTGGGGGGTGTCCGTCGCCCGGAACATGTCGACCTTGGCCGCGGTGTACTCGTCCCACAGGTCGAGCGAGGCGAGATCCGTCGGGGAGAGCTTCCAGCGGCGTACGGGGTCGACCGTGCGGATCGCGAAGCGGGTCCGCTGCTCGGCCTGGGACACCGAGAACCAGAATTTCACCAACAGGATGCCGTCCCGGGTCAGCATCTCCTCGAACAGCGGGGCCTGCTCCAGGAAGGTGCGGTACTCCGCCTCGGTGCAAAAGCCCATCACCCGCTCGACGCCGGCCCGGTTGTACCAGGACCGGTCGAAGAAGACGATCTCGCCGCGGGACGGCAGATGCGCCACATAGCGCTGGAAGTACCACTGCCCCGCTTCCCTCTCGGTCGGCTTCTCCAGCGCCACGACGCGGGCGCCTCGCGGGTTGAGCCGCTCGGTGAACCGCTGGATCGTGCCGCCTTTGCCGGCCGCGTCACGGCCCTCGCAGAGCACGACCACCCGCTGGCCGGTCTCCTTCACCCAGCGCTGCATCTTCAGCAGCTCGACCTGCAGAACGCGCTTGGTCCTCTCGTACTCGGACCTCTTGACCTTCCGGTCGTACGGGTAGTTCTCCAGCCACGTGTCCACCGGGCTTCCGTCCGCGTCCAGGAGGATCGGTTTCTCCGGCCGGCGTTCGTCCACACGGAGGCCGTCGAGCAGGTCCGCCTCGACCCGGGCCCCGTCGTCCTCGTCCGGCCGGGTCTTGTCGTCGTGCTCCGACATCACCAATCTCCTGAATCATCCTCGTGTGCCGCCACCGGGCGGCCGTTGCGACGGACGGCACTCCTCAGAACGGAAGGCGGCCTCGCGCCCGGCGGCCGGCGGAGCCGCTGCGGCCGACCGCGCGGGAGCTGGAGCTGAAGGGTTTGCTCAGCAGCCGCCCGAAGACTCCGGGCGCCTTGGACCCGGCCCGCGAGCCGGCCCCGAGACCACGCTGGGCACCGTTCTGCGGATGCCGGGAGAGGCGCGGCAGGAAGAAGGCCAGCACGGCCAGGAGGACACATGCGGCGATGACAACGGCGATGACCATCAAGGGCTCCGGGGTCGGTGGGATTCTTCGCTCTTCTCCGCTTCTGCTGGACCGCGTGCCCCGTCCACCCGCAATCACGCCGCCGTCTCAGCGCGCGCTGTCGTCTCCATGGCTGCGCACGATCTCCTTGACCTTGGCCACGGCGAACCCCCAGCCCTGCTCGACGGTCGGCTTGGCCGGCACCGCGATCTCGTCCGGGTTGGTGAGTACGTCGAGCAGGACAGGCCCGGGGGTGGCGAAGGCGCGGCGTACGGCCTTCTCCAGGTCGGCGGGGTCGGTCACCCGGATTCCGGGGATGCCCATGGCGGTGGCTACGGCGGCGAAGTCGGGGTTGTCCAGGACGGTGCCGAACTCCGGCAGCCCGACCTGTTCCTGTTCGAGTTTGACCATGCCCAGGCGGCGGTTGTCGAAGACGACGAGCTTCACGGGGAGCTGGTGCGTCTTCAGTGTCATGAGGTCGCCGAGGAGCATGCTCAGCCCGCCGTCCCCGCAGAAGGCCACGACCTGCCGCTCGCGGTCCAGGCACTGGGCGCCGAGCGCCTGCGGCATCGCGTTGGCCATGGAGCCGAGGTTGTAGGAGCCGATGAGCCGCCGCTCGTCCCGCATCTCGACGAACCGCGAGAGCCACACCGTCGCCATGCCCGTGTCGGAGGTGAAGACGGCGTCGTCGTCGGCGAGCCGGTCCACCACGGCCGCCAGCGCCTCCGGCCGGATGTCGTGGGTGCGGTTGTCGAGGGAGGAACGCACCCGGCCGAGCAGGCCCCTGTCGTGTGCCGGGTCGGCCAGCCGTGCCTGGCCCTCGCGCCACTGCTCGAAGCGCTCACGTGCCTTCTCCAGGTGCGAGCGGTCCCGCGCACCGTCCGTCCCGGCGGGCGCGGCGGCGAGATGGGTGAGGAGGTCGCGGACGGTCACGCCGGTGTCGCCGACGAGACCGACGTCGACCGGCACGCGCCGCCCGATGTGGGCGGGCTCGGTGTCCACCTGGATGACGGTCTTCCCCTCCGGATACCAGTCCCGGTAGGGGAAGTCGGTCCCCAGGAGCAGCAGGGTGTCCGCGTCCTGCAGGGCCGACGCGGCGGCCGGGTTGCCAATCAGACCGGTCTGGCCGACCTGGAACGGATTGGTGTCGCCCTCGAAGCCCTCCTTGGCCTTGAGCGTGAGCACCATGGGTGCGGCCAGCCGGTCGGCGAGGGCCAGCACGTCCTCGCGCGCGCCGCGTGCGCCCCGTCCGACGAGCAGCGTGACCTGCTCGGAGCGGTCCAGGAGTTCGGCGGCCTGCCGTACGGCGGATTCCTCGGGCCGGCTGAGCGGGGCGTTCAGGGAGAAGCGGGCCGGGCGGTCCGAGGTCACTTCGCGCTCGCCCAGGTCGCCGGGCACGGTCAGGACGGCGACCCCCTTGCGGCCGAGGGCGTGACGCACCGCCGTCTCGAGCATCTGCGGCAGCTGGTCGGGAGAGGTGATGGTCGCGCGGAAGACGGCCACATCGCTGAAGAGCGCGTCGTTGTCGACTTCCTGGAAGTAGTCGGTGCCGAGTTCGGCGAGCGGTACCTGCCCGGCGATCGCCAGGACGGGGGTGTGGCTCTTGGCCGCGTCGTACAGTCCGTTGAGCAGGTGGACGGAACCGGGTCCGACCGTGCCCATGCAGACACCGAGGGTGTCCGACAGCTGCGACTGGGCGCTCGCGGCGAACGCCGCCGCCTCCTCGTGCCGGCAACCCACCCACTCCAGGTTCTCGGTGGTGCGAATGGCGTCCGTCAGGGGGTTCAGCGCGTCTCCCACGACGCCGAACACCTGGTGCACGCCGAGTTCGCTCAGTGCGTCCACGATGACGCGGGCGACGGTGCGGGCCACGTGAGTCCTCCGGTTTTTCAGACGGTGAATCGGTCGGGATCGGCGGCGGTCCAGTCGGCCGCCCAGGCGGCAGGCGGCTCGGCGAGCAACTGCCCCGGTTCGAGCCACTCGTACAGCTCCTCGTAGGAGCGCTCGGTGTACGGATCGATGCGCCGGCGCAGCATGTGCGGACGCAGGTCGGCGGGATCGGTGACGCCCATGGACGCCATGAGCTGCAGGGCGCTGGCCACGGTCGCCTCCTGGAAGCGCTGGACGCGCGGCGTCTTGTCACGGACGTCGAGGGCGCGGGCGCGTCGGGGGTCCTGGGTCGTCACCCCGGTGGGGCAGGTGTTGGTGTGGCAGCGCTGGGCCTGGATGCAGCCGACGGCGAACATCATCGCCCGCGCCGCGTTGCCGTAGTCGGCGCCCTGCACCAGACGTTTCACCAGATCGGTGCCCGTGGCGATCTTGCCGCTCGCCCCGATCCTGATCCGGTCGCGCAGGCCCGCGCCGACGAGGGCGTTGTGCACGGTGAGCAGGCCCTCGGTCAGCGGGGTTCCCACGTGGTCGGCGAACTCCAGAGGAGCGGCTCCGGTGCCGCCCTCGCCTCCGTCCACGATGATGAAGTCGGGGGCCGTGCCCTCCGCCAGCATGGCCTTGCACACGGCGAGGAACTGTTCGCGCGAGCCCACGCACAGTTTGAATCCGGTCGGCTTGCCACCGGTGAGCTCGCGCATCCGGGCGATGAAGCGGACGAGTTCGCGCGGGGTGGAGAACACCTTGTGGTACGGCGGCGAGATCACCGTCCGCCCCTCGGGCACGTCCCGTACCTTCGCTATCTCGGCGTTGACCTTCGCCCCCGGCAGGACTCCGCCGATGCCCGGTTTGGCGCCCTGCGAGAGCTTCAGGGACACACACTTGACGTGATCGTGGGCGGCCTTGTCGGCGAACTCGGCGGGGTCGAAGTCGCCGTCCGGGGTACGGCAGCCGAAGTAGCCGGTGCCGATCTCCCAGACCAGGTCCCCACCCGGCTTCAGGTGGTACTCCGACAGGCCGCCCTCCCCCGTGTCGTGGGCGAAACCCCCGGCCGCCGCGCCGCCGTTGAGGGCGAGGATCGCGTTGGAGGACAGCGAGCCGAAGCTCATCGCCGACACGTTCAGCAGGGCCATGTCGTAGGGGCGGGCGCAGTCGGGTCCGCCGATCCGCACCCGCGGAGGCGTCGTCGGCACCGGGCACGGCGCCATCGACGGCACCAGGAACTCGTAGCCGGGCAGATAGACGTCCCGTTCGGTGCCGTACGGCTGCTCGGCGTCGGTGCCCTTCGCTCGCTCGTAGACGATGGTGCGGACATCCCGGTCGAAGGGGCGCCCGTCGAAGTTCCGCTCAATGAAGTACTGCTGCAACTCCGGGCGGATCCGCTCCAGAAGGAAGCGGGCGTGGCCCAGGACGGGATAGTTGCGCAGCACCGAATGCCGGCGCTGCAACAGGTCCGCCGCACCCAGCAGACCCAGCAGGGTGAGCGGTACGGCAGCCGCCCACCACCAGGGTGAGAGACCTACCGCGGCAACAACCGCCACCATGCCGGAGGCCAGAGCGAGGACGACGATCGCAATGCGTTTCACTCCTCGCTCATTGCCGTGCGCCAGCTGTCCAGTCCTGCCCTTTCGTCAAGAAACCTGCAAGACAGGACCTACTGGCTTCGTTTCCGACCGTGGTGTCAGCCTGCGACGTGGATGCCGGGGCGGCGGGTGGGGTCGGGCTGGTGCCGGCGGATGATCTCGCGGGTGACGGGGGCCGTGTCTCCGCGTCCGAGGAGGAAGTAGCGGAACATGTGGGTCAGAGGGCTTCCCTCCGCCCAGGCGAAGTAGCAGTGCGGCTGGACGCCGGTGGTGTCGTGGAGGGTGAGAAGGATCGCGGCTATGGCGTTCGGAGCCGCGGGCGCTTCGGCTCGCAGGATTCGGTGCCCGTCGACTTCGACGCCGTGGACGGTGAGGGTTTCGCTGAAGTCGGAGGGGTCGACGACGTCGATCTCCAGGAACAGGATGTCGGCGAGGCCGGGCACCGGGTTGATGGCACGCTGTTCGCGTTCCTTGTCGGCGTACTCGGCGCCGTCCCCGGCCTCGCGGCGGTTGGCGACGATGTTGATGGCGTTGTCGTGGGCGAGGGTGTCCCTGATGAACTGGCGGGCGGACTCGTCGAACACGATTTTGTCCGCGCGCAGTTCGGTGGTGCGTGAGATGCGGGAGACCAGCGAGATGATGATGATGCCGACGATGAACATCGCGGAGATGGTGATGCCGTCCGGCTTGTCGACGATGTTGGCCACCAGCGCGTAGAGCAGCACCGCGGTGAGCGCGGCGAATCCCACGCACAGGGTGCGTTGGCGGCGGCGCAGCGCGGAGACGGTGACGGCGAAGGCCCCGGAGACCATCATGGCGAGGATGCCGGTGGCGTAGGCGCCGGCCTGGGCGTCGATGTCGGCGTCGAAGGCGATGGTGATGACGACGCACAGAACCGTGTAGACCAGGACGACGGGGCGCACCGCGCGACCCCATTCGGGGGCCATGCCGTAGCCGGGGAGATAACGCGGGACGATGTTGACCAGTCCGGCCATCGCGGAGGCGCCCGCGAACCAGAGGATCAGAATGGTGCTTACGTCGTAGGCGGTGCCGAAGGCTTCTCCGACGTGTTCGTGGGCCAGCCAGGCCAGAGCCCGGCCGTTGGCCGCACCGCCCGCCTCGAACTCCTTGTGCGGGATGAGGACGGTGGTCACGAAACTGGCGGCGAGCAGGTAGACGCTCATGATGAGCGCGGCCGTGGTGAGCAGTCTGCGAGCGTTGCGGACGCGGGACTTGAGCCGCTGCTCGGCGGTCTCGCCCTCGGCGGAGATGAGCGGCATCATGCTCACTCCGGTCTCGAAACCGGACAGCCCCAGCACCAGCAGCGGGAAGGCCAGCAGCGCGGGCTCGGCCAGGTCACCGAACCCGCGGCCTTCGGTGAGTGCGCCGGTCCAGGTCGAGAAGGCGTCCGGGCTGGTGAACACATCCACCAGGCCGACGCCGATGGTCACCGCGTTGAGCGCGAGGAAGACGGCGACCAGAGGGATGGCCACGCTCACCGCTTCGCTGAACCCGAGCAGGAAGACCCCGCCGAGGAGCACGAGGAGCGCCACGGTGATGACGACCTCATGTCCTTGCAGAGCATGCGGGGCGTAGGAACTCTCCACCAGATGTACGGAGGCGTCGGCCGCGGAGAGGGTGATGGTGATGATCCACGAGGTCACCACGAACCCGAGCAGGACCAGGACGAACAGTTTGCCCCGCCAGAAGGGCAGCAGGTCCTCGAGCATCGCCACCGATCCGGCCCCGTGCGGACTCTCGCCGGCCACCCGCCGGTACATCGGCAGCATCCCCACCAGGGTCAGCAGCACGAGCAGAAGCGTGGCCAGCGGCGAGACCGCACCGGCCGCGAGCGCGGCGATCGCCGGCACGTAGGCCAGGCTGGAGAAGTAGTCGACGCCGGTCAGGCACATCACCTTCCACCAGGCATGAGCCTCCCCGGCGCCTGCCTCCGCCGCCGGGTTGACCGCCTGCACCCGGTGTCGCAGCAACCACTGTCCCAGAGCGCCACTTCGGCGCCCCGTCGTGTCGGGATCCTCCACCACGTCCACAGCGGCCAGATCGTCCACGTCGGTCATGTCCCCCCACACCCTTCAGCCCGCCCAGCGTGCCGGGCCCCACAGCCCGCAACGATCACCGAGTATGCGGCCTCGGGCAACCTTCTCCCTACCGGGGGGGGGAGCCAACAGACTGTGCCGTGCCGCTGACCCAGGCCGGCAGCGGTGCAGCTCAGCCCCAAGCCGCCACCGGCACGAACGAACTGTCCTGCCGGAACAGGTCCGTCCCCGCCGTCCGCTCCAGCCGGAGCTGGTAGTTGTAGTGGCGCAGGTAGTACCCGGGATAGTTGTACGACTCCCAGCGGATCGCGCCCGAGGACGTGCCCGTGCGGGCGATGAACGTCGCGTCCTTGGCGAAGGTCGACGTGCCGTCGTTGGCGTCGAAGCGGGCGCGGAAGTCCCAGTGGCGCAGGTAGTTGCCGGAGGAGTCGCGGAAGGAGTAGCCGCCCGAGTCGGCGAGGCCCGCGACGACCGTGAAGGTGGACGCCGTCTTCTCGGCAGCCGTGCTGGAGCCGGTCACCACCGGGAGGTTGAGCAGTGAGGACTGGTTCTGCCAGTACCGCGTGGTGTAGTTGGCCGACTGGAAGGAACGTGTGACGTTCTTGGCGAGCGAGGGGCCGCCGGAGACCGTCTCCTTGATGACCGTGAAGTGGCGGGCGGTGCCGGAGACCACCGGCAGCGCGGTCGGGGCCGACCAGGTCGCGAAGGTGTTGTAGCTGTCGCTGTAGTAGTAGTTCCCGTCGCCGTAGCCGTCGAAGAAGATCCGCCAGCCGCCGTTGTCGAGTTGGATCACGGACGGGCCCTCGCGGTAGCTGCCCCAGCCGGCCCAGTCGCCGGTCCTGGAGATCGTGTAGGGGCCGGTCAGGGACGACGCCGTCGCGTACTCGATGTACTTCGTCGTCTCGTTCTTCGTGAAGGCGTGGTAGGTCGAGCCGCTCTTCACGATGTACGTGTCGATGTGGTTGGCGCCGATCCCGGCCAGGGCGACCGGTGAACTCCAGGCCGTCAGGGCGGAGTTGGTCGCCTTCAGGCGGTACGGCGTGAAGATCCACTCGTCGCTGGTGAGCGAGCAGGACACGATGACGTTCACGCTGCCGTCGCTGTCGACGAACCACTCCGGTGCCCACGCGCGGGACAGATTGGCGAGGGGGACCGTGTAGTCGTACAGGAAGGTCCAGTTGGCCCGGTCGGAGCTGCGCGCGAAGCCGATCGTGGTGCTGACGTCCTGCCAGGTGTGGGTCGTGTACGTGAGGTAGTAGTAGCCGTCGGTGTGCTTGAAGACGCTCGCGTCGCGGATCCTGTTGCTGGGAGGCGTGTAGGCGGAGGACTTGAGCAGCCGGAAGTCGGTGGCGTCGTCGGACTGGTAGACGTTCACGGTGCCGTCGTTGCTGTTGAGGAACGGCACGATCGTGTAGCGGGTCGCGGAACCGCTCGGCGGGGCGGCGGCGAAGGCCGCGCCGGGCAGTTCACCCAGCAGGACGGCGGAGGCGGGCAGGGCCGCCATCGCGCGCAGCAGGGTGCGGCGGGACGGCGTGTGGGGTCGTGTGGTCACGGCGGCTCTCCCTGGGGCAAGGACACAACGCGGCTCGAAATGTCCGACATACCGAACGAGGTTCGGGAAGTCGATCAGAAGGTAGGGCTGTGACCCGAACGCGTCAATGCTTTGCGCATGAGCTGGTGAGCGCTGTGAGATGGCTGTGGCGCCTGCCGGACAGCCGCTGCCGCCGGGGATACGTTCCGGCGAAGCGCTTTCCGACGTTACCGTTCGGTAGGCAACGTCGTCCCGGAGTCCCGGAGGTGCCCCGTATGACGTACGACCGTTCCGCAGGCCTGGTGGAGACCGCCCGCGCGCTGGCCGACGGCACGATCACCTCCCGGGCGCTCGTCGAGCAGGCCCTGGCGCGGATCGAGGCCTCCCAGGGTTCGCTCAACGCCTTCCGGGTCGTCCGGACGCGGGCCGCCCTCGCCGAGGCGGAGGCCGCGGACGCCCAACTGGCCGCCGGTGTACGGAAACCACTGCTCGGTGTGCCCGTCGCGGTCAAGGACGACATGGACGTGGCCGGTGAACCCACCGCGTTCGGCTGCCAGGGGAAGTTCCCGGCGGTCGCCCGGGACGGTGAGGCGGTACGGCGGCTGCGCGCGGCCGGGGCCGTGATCGTCGGCAAGACCAACACCTGCGAGTTCGGGCAGTGGCCGTTCACCGAGGGCCCGGCCTTCGGCGCGACCCGCAATCCATGGAGCCCGGAGCACACGCCGGGCGGCTCGTCCGGCGGGTCCGCCGCGGCCGTCGCCGCAGGTCTGGTGCCCGCCGCGCTCGGCTCGGACGGGGCCGGTTCGGTACGGATCCCCGCCTCCTGGACCCACCTCGTCGGCATCAAGCCGCAACGCGGCCGCATCTCGACCTGGCCACGCGGCGAGTCCTTCCAGGGCATCACGGTCAACGGCACGCTGGCCCGCACGGTCGCCGACGCGGCCCTCCTGCTCGACACGGCCGCCGGCAACCATCCCCTGGACCCGCATCGCCCGCCCGCCGTCGACGCCTCCGCGGCGGTCGGCCGGGACCCCGGCCGGCTGCGTATCGCGCTCGCCCTGAAGCCGCCGTTCACCGCGCTGCCCGCCCGGCTCCAACCGGAGGTACGGGCGCGGGTCGTCGAACTCGCCGAGAAGCTGAGCGCGTTGGGGCATCTGGTCGAGGAGGCCGATCCGCCGTACGGACAGATCGGGCTCACCTTCATCCCGCGCGCCACGGCCGGGATCGCCGAACGGGTCCGCGAGGCGCCCTTCCCCACGCTCCTGGACCGCCGCACCCAGGCCGCGGCCCGGCTCGGCGGACTGCTCGGCGGAGTCCCGCTCAGGGCGGCGCGGCGCGCGGAGGCGGTCCTGCACCGCCGTATCGGCGGCTTCTTCACCTCGTACGACGTCGTCCTCGCCCCGACCACGGCCGCTCCCCCGCCGCGCATCGGGGCGATGCTGGAGCTGGGCGGGCTGGCCACCGACCGGGCGATGATCGCGGCCTGTCCGTACGCCTGGCCGTGGAACGTCCTCGGGTGGCCCGGGGTCAACGTGCCCACCGGGTTCGTCGACGGCGGCCTGCCCGTCGGCGCCCAGTTGCTCGGACCCGCGAACAGTGAACCGCTTCTCCTGTCGCTGGCGGCGCAGTTGGAGGACGCGCTGCGCTGGCACGAGACGTGGCCGCCCAAGGAGGCGGCCGTGGATTCCCCGGCCGTCCGACCGCGTTCCGCCCGTACCCTGTGACCATGGACGATGCGTCGATGGTCGGGCTCATGGGGCGGGTCACGGGGACGATCGGGCCGGGGCTCGTCGGCGAGGTGATCGTCCGGGTGCGGGGCGGCGCCGAGCACTTCCTCGCCCACCCGGCCACCGCCACGGACCGGATCGAGCGGGGCACGGTGGTGATGGTGGTGGAGTACCTGCCGCCGAGGACGGTCTACGTGCAGTCGGCGTACGACAGTTGAGCCTGCTCACGCGCAGGTGAGAGGCGTGTATCAAGGTTTCGACAAGGATCCGCCGGCGTCTTCACCGCGGCCTCGGACAGGCGCACACTCCCTTCGTTCGGTGCCGAAAGGGCACCATGCAAAGGGGGCGTATGCCGATGATTGTCGGCGTCGTTGCGGGGGTGGCCGTAGCCGCCATCGCCGTTCTGATCGGTCTGTTCAAGCTGATGTGGCGTGTCGCGGAACCCAACGAGGCACTGGTCATCTCCGGGTCCAATCACAAGACCGAGGGTCTTGAGGCGGGCATGGGATTCCGCATCGTCACCGGGCGCGGCACGCTGGTGCTGCCCGGTGTGCAGGCGGTGCGCAAGATGTCGCTCGACCTGAACGAGACCGAACTGCATGTGGACTGCGTGACCCACCAGGGCATTCCGCTCAAGGTGCGGGGCGTGGTCATCTTCAAGGTGGGCGACGACTTCGTGTCGATCGCCAACGCGGCCCGTCGCTTCCTCGACCAGCAGAAGCTGATGTCGGAGCGCGTGCACAACGTGTTCGCCGGTCATCTTCGGTCCATCGTGGGCGGGTTGACGGTCGAGGACATGATCCGAGACCGGGAGAAACTCACCGGGCAGACCCGGGCGGCCTGTGGCACGGAGATGGAGAAGCTGGGTCTGATCGTGGACTCGCTGCAGATCCACGAGATCGAGGACCCGACCGGGTACATGCAGAACCTGGCCATGCCGCACGCGGCCGCCGTCCAGCGGGACGCGAGGATCGCGCAGGCGGAGGCGAACCGGCTGGCCACCGAGGCCGAGCAGCAGGCGTACGCCCGGATGGCGCAGGCCACCCGGGACAGCGAGATCCTCCAGGCCGGTTACCAGGCCGAACGGGACAAGGCGGGTGCCAAGGCACGCCAGGCCGGTCCGCTCGCCGACGCCGCGGCCCGCCAGGAGGTCGTGGTCCAGGAGACCCGGATCGCCGAACTGGAGGCGAACCGGCGGGAACAGCAGCTCCAGGCGGACGTCCGCAAGCCGGCGGACGCCAAGGCCTACGAGAAGCGCACGCTCGCCGAGGCCGAGCGCGACGCGCGGATCTCCGCGGCCGAGGCCAAGGCGAAGGAGACCGAACTCGCCGCCGCGGCCGAGGCCACCCAGGTCAAGACGGCCGCGATGGCCGAGGCGGAGGCGACCAAGGCCCGCGGTACGGCCATGGCAGCGTCGACCCGGGCCACCGGTGAGGCCGAGGCCGCGTCGGCTCAGGCCAAGGGTCTCGCGGAGGCCGAGGCGGCCAGGGCGAAGGGTCTCGCGGAGGCGGAGGCCATCAAGGCCCGCGCCGCCGCCCTCGCCGAGAACCAGGAGGCGGTCGTCGCCCAGCAACTGGCCGAGAACTGGCCGGAGATCGTCAGGGCCGGTGCGTCCGCGTTCGGCAACGCCGACAACATGGTGATCCTCAACGGCGCCGACGGCATGGCGGACATGTTCGCCAAGGCGCTCACCATGGGCGGCACCGGTCTGGGTCTGGCACGTCAGCTGCTGGCCTCGATGAACCAGAACGGGCAGAGCGTCAACGGCGCTTCGCTCAACGGGGTGGCGTCGCCACCCTCCCAGAAGGTGCCGGTCCAGAAGGTGCCCGTCCAGGAGTAACGGGCAGGCCGGCCGGGGTCCTTGCGGAAAGGGGCCCCGGCCGGCCTGTGTTCACAGCGCCGACAGCGTGACGCCCAGGCCGAGCAGCGCGACGACCTTGGCCACCTCGAAGGCGATGTAGAGGAGGTGTCCGCGCGAGCGGGGCAGGTCCTCGCCGGCCAGGACGCGGTCGGAGCGGCGGTTCAAGCGGGGTCGGATGACCGCCAGTTGGACGATGAGCACGGCCACCGCTGCCGCGGTCCAGGCGATGACGCGCCCCGGTGCGTCCCCGGCGGCGACCGCGACGACCACCGCGGCGGCCAGGACACACTCCACGAGGTTCAGGGCCCGGAAGACCAGGCGCCCGATCCCCAGACCGATCCGGACACTCACGTCCGGGGCGCGGAACTTCAGCGGCGCCTCCAGGAAGGAGATCGCCAGCACCATCCCGAGCCACACGAAGGTGACCGCGCTCGCGGTCGCGGCCGACGTTGCGTTCATCCGATCGACCGTACCCCCCGCCCCCGTTCGGGACGCCTTAAGGTGCCCCCGTGACTGCGTTTACCGATGAGAACGTCCCCGGCCGCTTCGGCGCCACCGCCACCGCCGAGACCGACCCGCGCCAGGTCGGCCGGGTGCGCACCGAGTACTCCCCCGCGCACGACGGCGACCCCGATCCCGGGGAGATCGTGTGGACCTGGGTGCCCTTCGAGGAGAACGACGGACGCGGCAAGGACCGACCCGTGCTCGTGGTCGCCCGGGAGGCGGCCGGCACCTTCCTCGCCGTACAGCTGTCGAGCAAGCGGCACGACGGGGACCGGGAGTGGGTGCCGATCGGCAGCGGGCCCTGGGACCGGACCGGACGGGACTCCTGGGTGGATGTCGACCGTGTCCTGCGGCTGCACGAGGAGGGCATGCGCAGGGAGGCGTGCGCGCTGGACCGGGGACGGTTCAACCTGGTCAGGCAGCGGCTGCACGAGCGGTACGGCTGGACCTGACGGCCAACACCTTCCGAGGGCTACGGCCGGCCCTGACGGCTAACCCTTTTGGACCAACCGACCTGGCCACTCCGTCGCGAACGTCCGTTCGAACGCCGCTCGCACCACCGCGTCCCGCGTCCGGTCCAGCACCCCGAACACCACATGCTCGAAGGCACCGGAGAACTGTCCGCCGGGCCCGAGGAGCGTCCGGAACGCCCCCGCCACCTGCGCGGGGTCGTTCTGGAAGACGCCGCAGCCCCAGGCGCCCAGCACCAGCCGTCGGTAGCCCTGCCCCACGGCCACCGACAGGACCTGCTCGGCCCGTGCCGCGAGGGCCCGCGGCAGCTCGGCGACCCGCTCGGGCGCCGTCCGCCGCACCACCCCGGCGTTCGGGGCGGCGGCCGTCAGGAACCCCACGAGGTACGCCGACTCCAGCAGACGGCCGTCATCGTCCCGGAAGACCGGGACGGCCGGCGAGTGGATGACGCGGTCCGTGTAGAACGGGTCGCGGTGGGCCCGGTGATGGTCGTAGAACGCGCGGGCCCGCAACTGGCACGTGTAGAGCGCGGACGCGCGGCACAGGGCCTCTTCCTGGGCCTGGGCGCCGTTCAGATAACCGCCGCCCGGATTGCGGGCCGAGGCGAAGTTCAGCACGGCCGTCCGCCCGCCCAGCCGACGGGCCGCTTCGAGGCTGCTCTCGCCCGTGACCTCCACGCACGTCTCCACGGTGGTGAAGCCGGGCGCCCGCACGAGTTCCGGTCCGTACATCCGCGTCCCCGCTCGCGCCGCCTCGATCTCGGCGGCCACGGAGACCTCGCGTCCGTCCGGTGCGCGATAGTGCCCCGCCGCGACGATCCGTTCCGTCTCCCGCGCGATCCCGCGCAGGCGCGCGCTCATGGCGCCACCCCCGTAAGCGCCATGACCGCTCGCCGCGCGGCCTCCCCCGTCGTGCCCATGCAGGAATGGTCGGTGATGCGGGGGATGCGGTGCAAACGAGTTTTCGACGCCGGGTACAACCGGAAAACACCTTGAAAACCCTGGGAAACAGAGATCCACAGCCCCTAATGCGAGGAAGTCCCCCCTTGTGCGGAACGACTTGAGGGTCTTGGGTGGAACGAGCGTTGCCGGCCCGACCCACCTGATCCCCGGACCGGTGGCATGGTGGAATCTCAGGAGGATCCCGACATGTCCGACTCACCAAGCGACTGTACGAAGCCCCGTACGTCGCTCCCCGAAGCAGAGCTCGAGGCCCTGGTCCGCGGCATCTGCTTCAAGACCGGCCCGCCCCGCCGTATCGGGGTGGAAGTGGAATGGCTCGTCCATGAGCTGCGCAGCCCGCGGCTCCCCGTCACATCCGAACGACTCGCGGCGGCCTACGCCGCACTGCGGACCGTGCCCCTGACGTCGGCGCTCACCGTCGAACCCGGCGGCCAGCTGGAGCTGAGCTCGCAGCCCGCCGACTCCCTGATGGAGTGCATCGGTACCGTCTCCGCCGACCTCGCCGCCGTCCGGACGGCTCTCGCAGAGCACGGACTCGGCCTCGTCGGCCTCGGCCACGACCCCTGGCATCCGCCCCGCCGATACCTGCGGGAACCGCGCTACGACGCCATGGAGACCTGCCTCGACCGCACCGGACCGGCCGGCCGCGCCATGATGTGCACCTCGGCCTCCGTGCAGGTGTGCGTGGACGCCGGCCACGAGGAGCCCGGCCCGCTGGGCCTGGGACGCCGCTGGTGGCTGGCGCACCAGCTGGGCCCCGTCCTGGTGGCCGCCTTCGCCAACTCCCCGCTCGCCGGGTCCGAACCCACCGGCTGGCTCTCGACCCGCCAGCTGCGGTGGACCGAGATCGGCAAGGACCGGGCGGGCGGCCCCGACCTGGACGCCGACCCTCGCGACGCCTGGGCCCGGCACGTCCTGGACGCGCCCGTGATGTGCATACGGCGGGACAGCGGCCCCTGGGACGTCCCGGAGGGGCTCTCCTTCCGGGAGTGGGCCAGGTCGGGGGCGCCCAGGCCACCGACCCGGGAGGATCTCGACTACCACATATCGACCCTGTTCCCGCCGGTCAGACCGCGCGGTCATCTCGAACTGCGCATGATGGACGCCCAGCCCGGCGAGGACGGCTGGATCGTCCCGCTCGCCGTGACGACGGCGCTCTTCGACGACCCGGAGACCGCCGAGACCGCCTACCGCGTGGTGAAGCCGCTGGCCGAGCGCACCGCGTCGCTGCCCGCGCCGCACAATCCGCTGTGGATCGACGCGGCCCGGCACGGCCTGGCCGACCCGGAGCTGCACGAGGCGGCGGTCGCGTGCTTCTCGGCGGCCCTGGAGGCCCTGCCCCGGCTCGGCGCCACCACCGAGGTCACGGACGCCGTGGGGGCGTTCGTGCACCGCTATGTGAACCGGGGCCGCTGCCCCGCCGACGATCTGCTGGACCGCACGCACGGTTCGCTCGGGAGGGAAATCCGCACATGACCGACCCCACCGCCGACCTGTCCGCCGATCCCGAGACCTTCCGCGAGCGGGCCGTGACGACCCTGGTCACCGCCAGGGACCGTACGACACTCCTCACCAGCTGCGTCGAGGACCCCGACCTGACCGCCCAGCACTCGCCGCTGATGTCGCCGCTCGTGTGGGACCTCGCCCACATCGGCAACCAGGAGGAGCAGTGGCTGCTGCGGACCGTCGCCGGGCAGGAGGCGATACGGCCCGAGATCGACGGCATCTACGACGCCTTCGAGCACCCGCGCTCCGAGCGCCCCACCCTGCCCCTGCTGTCGCCCGGCGAGTCCCGGCGCTACGCCGCGGAGGTGCGCGGGCGGGTCCTGGACGTCCTGGAGGGCACCGCGCTGCACGGAACCCGGCTCACCGAGGCCGGGTTCGCCTTCGGGATGATCGCCCAGCACGAACAGCAGCACGACGAGACGATGCTGATCACCCATCAGCTCCGCACGGGACCGCCGGCCCTGACCGCCCCGGACCCGGAACCCGCTCCGCTGTTCACCGGCCCGGCCGAAGTCCTCGTCCCCGGTGGCCCGTTCACCATGGGCACCTCCGACGAGCCGTGGGCCCTGGACAATGAACGCCCCGCGCACCGGCGCGAGGTGGACGCCTTCTATATCGACACCACTCCGGTGACAAACGCCGAGTACCAGGCGTTCATCGAGGACGGCGGTTACGACACCGAGCGCTGGTGGGCCCCGGCCGGGTGGGCGCACATCCGCCGGCACTCCATCCACGCCCCGCTGTTCTGGAGCCGCGACGGCAAGCAGTGGCTGCGCCGGCGCTTCGGCGTCACCGAGGTCGTGCCGCCCGACGAGCCGGTGGTCCACGTGTGCTGGTACGAGGCCGACGCCTACGCCCGCTGGGCCGGGCGGCGGCTGCCCACCGAGGCGGAGTGGGAGAAGGCGGCCCGCCACGACCCGGCCGGTGACCGCTCGACGCGCTACCCGTGGGGCGACGCCGACCCGGCACCCGAGCACGCGAACCTGGGTCAGCGGCACCTGCGCCCCGCCCCCGCCGGCAGCTATCCGGAGGGCGAGTCACCGCTCGGCGTAAGGCAGTTGATCGGTGACGTGTGGGAGTGGACGGCGAGCGACTTCGAGCCCTACCCCGGGTTCCAGGCGTTCCCGTACAAGGAGTACTCGGAGGTGTTCTTCGGCCCCGACCACAAGGTGTTGCGCGGCGGTTCGTTCGCCGTGGACGCGGTGGCCTGCCGGGGCACCTTCCGCAACTGGGACTATCCGATCCGGCGGCAGATCTTCTCCGGCTTCCGCACGGCCCGTTCCTCCGGAGCCGTCTGATGTGCCGGCATCTGGCCTACCTGGGACCCGAGGAGCCGCTCGGCCGGCTCCTCGTGGAGCCCCCGCACAGCCTGTACCACCAGTCCTGGGCGCCCAGGCGGCAGCGGTACGGCACCGTCAACGCCGATGGTTTCGGGGTGGGTTGGTACGCCGAGGGCGACCCGGCCCCGGCGCGGTACCGGCGGGCGGGGCCCATCTGGGCCGACCTGTCCTTCGCCGATCTGGCCCGGGTCGTGAGGAGCCGGGCGGTCCTGGCCGCCGTACGGGACGCGACCCTGGCGGGAGCCGACGCCGAGGCCGCCGCGGCGCCGTACGCCGCGGGTCCCTGGCTGTTCAGCCACAACGGCGCGGTCAAGGGCTGGCCGGGTTCCCTGGCCCCCCTGACCTCCTCGCTCCCTCCGGCGGATCTGCTGTCGATGGAGGCCCGCAACGACTCGGCGTTCGTGTGGGCCCTGGTCCTGAACCGGCTGCGCGGCGGCGACGAGGAGGGCCAGGCGCTGGCCGACACCGTCCTGGAGGTCGCCGAGGCGGCCCCCGGCTCCCGGCTCAACCTGCTGCTGACCAACGGGGAGTCCATCGCGGCGACCGCCTGGGGCGACACCCTCTGGTACCTCCGACGCCCCGGCGCCGGCACGGTCGTGGCCTCCGAGCCGTACGACGACGATCCGCACTGGCAGGAGGTCCCGGACCGCACGCTGCTCGCGGCGAGCCGCACCGACATCCTGCTCACCCCGCTCAAGGAACCGTCCGTGGAACCATCCGAGGAGCCCCGCACGTGAGTCCGTTCCTGCTGACCCGCACCCTGCCCGAGGACGCCACCGAGGCCGCCCTGCGCGCCGATGTCCTCAAGGGCCTGACGCACACGCCCAAGACGCTGCCGCCGAAGTGGTTCTACGACGCCCACGGCAGCGAACTCTTCGAGCAGATCACCGAGTTGCCCGAGTACTACCCGACCCGCGCCGAACGGGAGATCCTCGTCGCGCGCTCCGGCGAGATCGCGCAGGCCACCGGCGCCCGCACCCTGGTCGAACTGGGCTCCGGCTCCTCGGAGAAGACCCGGTACCTGCTCGACGCGCTGACCGGGCTGCACACCTACGTCCCGGTCGACGTCAGCGAGAGCGCGCTCACCCAGGCCGGGCACGCGCTCATCACCCAGCGGCCGGAGCTGAGCGTGCACGCGCTGATCGCCGACTTCACGGCCGGTCTGTCCCTGCCGGGGACACCGGGCCCGCGTCTGGTGGCCTTCCTCGGCGGCACGATCGGCAACCTACTGCCGGTCGAGCGCGCCGCGTTCCTCGCCTCCGTCCGCTCGCTGCTCTCCCCCGGTGACGCGCTGCTGCTCGGCACGGATCTGGTCAAGGACGAGAACGTGCTGGTCAAGGCGTACGACGACGCGGCCGGGGTGACGGCCGCGTTCAACAAGAACGTCCTGACCGTCGTCAACCGCGAGCTGGGCGCCGACTTCGATCCCGGCGCCTTCGACCACGTGGCCCTGTGGGACTCCGGGAACGAGTGGATCGAGATGCGGCTGCGTTCCCGTACGGACCAGACCGTGAAGGTCCCGGCGCTCGACCTGGCCGTCGACTTCGCGGCGGGCGAGGAGCTGCACACCGAGATCTCGGCGAAGTTCCGCAAGGAGGGCGTCCGCAGTGAACTGGCCGCCGTAGGGCTGGAGTTGGCCCACTGGTGGACGGACAGCGAGGGCCGGTTCGCGCTGTCGCTGAGCGTCGTGCGGTAGCGCGGACCCGCGGGGGCCGGTTCGCGCCGGCCCCCGCGGTCAGTCGAGGGCGGCGGCCATCCGCCGTACCGCCTCGGTGATCAGCTCGGGCGAGGTCGCGAGGTTCATCCGGACGAAGCCGGCGCCCCCGGTGCCGAACGGGACGCCGGAGTTCAGGGCGACCCGCCCGCGCTCCAGGAAGACGGCCGCCGGGTCGTCGCCCAGATCCAGCGCACGGCAGTCCAGCCAGGCGAGGTAGGTGGCCTGGGCCGGCTCGTGGCGCACGGCGGGCAGCGACTCGGTGAGCAGTTCGGCCAGCAGCCGGCGGTTGTCGTCGAGGCCGGTGAGCAGGGCGTCGAGCCAGGCGCCGCCGTCCCGGAGCGCGGCGGTGTGGGCGATGACGCCGACGTGGCTGGGGCCGTGACCGACCTCTTCGGGAAGGCGCGCGAGGTCGTCGGCCGCGTCGGGCCCGGCGACGGCCACGGCGGCCTTGAGTCCGGCCAGGTTCCACGCCTTTGACGCCGACATCAGCGACAGCCCGCTTCCCGCGCCGGGAACGCTCAGGTAGGGCACGAACGTCGCGCCCGCCAGCGTGAGCGGGGCATGGATCTCGTCGGCCACGACCCGCACCCCGTAGGTCCGCGCCAGCGCCGCCACCTCCGCCAGTTCCGCGGCCGAGTGCACGGCGCCGGTCGGGTTGTGCGGGCTGCACAGCAGATACGCGGGCCGGGCCGCGTCCTTCCGGACCCGCCCGAAGGCGTCCTCCAGGACCGCGAAATCGATCCGGCCGTCCCCACCCAGCGGAGCCTCGACGACCCGCCGGTCCATGTTCCCGACGAACTGGTAGAAGGGCGGGTACACGGGCGAGTTGACGACCACCGGATCACCCGGTCCGGACACCAGCTTCAGCATCTCGACGATGCCCAGCATCACGTCCGGGACGATCGCCGTACGCTCCACGGCGATCCCGTCCCAGCCCCACCGCTCGCTCGCGAAGCCGGCCAGCGCCTCGGCGTACGCCGTCCCGGCCGGGTACCCGGTGTCGCCCAGCGCCACGGCGTCCCGGACGGCCCGCGCAACCGGTTCGGCCAGCGGGACGTCCATCTCGGCGACCCACAGCGGCAGCACGTCCTCGGGGTACGTCCGCCATTTCATGCTCGTACGACGCCGGAGCTGCTCCAGGGTGAGCCGGCGCAGGGGGTTCACGGCAGTGGGCGCGGGGATGTCACGGGGCAGACCGTCCATGGGCCAAAGATAGGCCGGACGGCTCGCGCTCCACGGCTGCCTGGGGCACGGTGGAACCATGACGAACCACACCTACCGGGTGACCGAGATCGTCGGCACCTCGCCGGACGGCGTCGACCAGGCGATCCGCAACGGCATCACCCGCGCCTCGCAGACCCTCCGTCATCTCGACTGGTTCGAGGTGACCCAAGTGCGGGGCCAGATCGAGGACGGGCAGGTCCTGCACTGGCAGGTGGGACTGAAGGTCGGTTTCCGCCTGGACGAGTCGGACTGACACGGCTCTCAGGTCCGCCCCTCCCGCTCCTGCGCCACCTCCAGCGTCGCGGAAGGGGCGGTCCAGCGTGCCTGTACGACGGTGAATCCGGCCCGTCGGGCGTCCTCGCAGACCAACTCGTCGTCGTCCACCAGGACCCGGATCTCCCGGGTTCGGGCGAGCCGCTTCAGGATCTCCAGTTTGGTGCGCCGGGCGGGCCGCCGGTCGTCGTTGCGTCGCATGTGCACGCGTCCCTCGGGCAGCCCCTGCGCGGTGAGCCATGCGAGCGTGTCGCGTCGGCAGCGCTCGGGCCGACCGGTGAGGTAGACGACCTCGCACTCCTCGGCGCTCTCCAGCACCAGTGCGATGCCCTCAGGAAGCGGCGGGTCCTCGGGCGCGGCCGCGAAGAAGCCGTCCCAGTCGCGCGGCCTGCGCTCCAGGAACCGCTGCCGGTGGGCCGTGTCGGCCAGGGTGTTGTCCAGGTCGAACACGGCGAGCGGGCGCTTGCTGCTGTCGGTCACCTCACCCACCCTAGGGCCCTCTGACGGATCCTGGCCCGGCAACCTTCCCGCCCCGGGCGGCCACTGACCGAGGAGAGAACAGTCGGTCGAGGCGGGAGACTCCATGCGTGTGAACACGGCGATCTGGACGGCGGTACTGGTGGGCGCGGCCCTGGCCTTACCCGTGACCGAGGCATCCGCGGCGCCGACGACCCTGATCGTGGCGACGAACGGCAACGACACCGCCCCGGGCACGCTCGCCCAGCCGCTGCGGACCGTCCAGCGGGCCGTGGACCTGGCGAAGCCCGGCGACACCATCGCCGTCCGCGGCGGGACGTACGCCCTCACGGACAACATCACCATCGCCACCTCGGGCACCGCGTCCCAGCCCATCTCACTGGGCGCCTACCAGGGCGAGCGGGTGGTGATCGACGGTGAGCAGCTGGCCGCGAGCCACACCCCGGTCGGCGGCAGCATCCCGCGGGCCGAACGCGGGGCGATCCACCAGGAGGCGTCCTACTGGCGGATCTCGGACCTGGAGATCGTGAACGGCCCGTACGGGGTCTACTGCGACGGCTGCAACGGCAATGTCTTCGCCCGTCTGAAGACCCACGACAACTACGAGTCGGGTTTCCAGCTCCACGGCGCCTCCGGCAACAACCAGATCCTGAACCTGGACAGTTACGCCAACCGCGACCCGCGCAAGAACGGCGAGAGCGCGGACGGCCTTGCCATCAAGGAGGGTTCGGGCACCGGCAACGTCGTGCGGGGCGCCCGGCTGTGGAACAACGTCGACGACGGCTTCGACGACTGGAAGTTCACCTCGCCGGTCGTCATCGAGAACACCATCACCTACGGCAACGGGTTCAACCGCTGGAACTTCCCCGACTTCGCGGGTGACGGCAACGGTTTCAAGCTGGGCGGCGGCAGTCCGGCTCCGGCGGTGGCGCACACCGTGCGCAACTCGGTCGCCTTCAAGAACGCCGCCCACGGCATCACGGACAACGGCAACACCGGTGCCCTCGTCCTGACCCGCAACTCGACGTGGGCCAACGGCGGCACCGGCTTCGACGCCGACGTCTCGGGCGGCAAGGCCAAGCTGACCGCGAACCTGTCCGTCGCCGACTCGAAGGCGGCCGCACTCGGCTCGGCGACCGTCTCCAGCGGCAACTCCTGGGATCTGGGCGGCACGTGGAACGCGTCCTCGGTACTCAGCACGGACCCGACGCCCCTCACGGGCGCGCGCGGGGCCGACGGTTCACTGCCGTCGGCGCCGTCGTTCCTGGTGCCGCGGAGCGGGGCCGCCGTAGGAGCGAGGTTCTGATCCGGCCGACCCGGTGGCACGGGGCGCGAGGCGTATGGATCATGCTTCTCCCATGCCCTCGACGCCCCGTACGTTCCTGACCGGCTCCGGCCCCTGCACCCTCGTCGTCTGCCGGGGCTGCTGCTGCGGCGACGCCCGCAAGCACCCCGGCACCGACCACACCTGGCAGCTGGAACTGCTGCGGGCCGGCGCCGCCGAGCACGGCTTCCAGGTCCGTACGACCGACTGTCTGGGCCCCTGCGACCAGGCCAACGTCATCGTCGTACGGCCCTCGGCGGCCGGGCGCAGGGCGGGTGGCCGGGCCGCTTGGATCGGGTTCGTCATGGACGACGAGGGCACCGAGGAGGTCGTGCGGTGGGCGGCGGCGGGCGGGCCGGGGGTCGCCGAGCCGCCGCCGACGCTGGAGCTGCAGTTCATCGAGCCGCCGAGGGAGGCCCGGGTGCGCTCCCGGCGCCGCCGCTGACTGTTAATGGGATCCATTTTCATGTAGCGTCCTCGGTGCCCATCCACCGAGGCCACCGAAGAGGTTCCCGTCATGGCTGTCCCGAAGCGGAAGATGTCCCGCAGCAACACCCGCCACCGCCGCGCGCAGTGGAAGGCCACCACCACCCAACTGGTGCCCGTCACGATCGCCGGCGTCGCCCATCTCGTCCCCCAGCACCTGGTCAAGGCGTACGAGCGCGGCCTGCTGCGCCCCGAGGACTGAGGGCCCGGGGCAGCCGGTTCAGCTGAAGCCCCCGCTCACGCCGCCGTGTCGTAGAACTCCGCGCGGACGCGGCGCAGCCACGCCTCGGCCGGTGCCTCGTCGGGCCGGTCCGGCAGCGCGCTGCGGGACTCGCCGAACGCGGTCTCGTAGTGGGCGAGCAGTGACCGGGCCGAGGCCGGGTCGGCGGCGACGGCGTCCCCGAAGCGGTGGTACTCCTCGGGGTCCTCGACCCGCACCGAGAGCCGTCCGGTGGTGTACAGCTCCAGGCCCTGGTGGCAGAGCCGTTTCAGGTGCCGGGCGTGCTTGGCGGTGCGGTGGTCGCCGGCCCGGCTCTCCAGTTTCCTGAACTGCTGGGCGGCGTACCCGAGATAGGCGTCCCGGACCCGCCGGGCGCTCAGGAAGGACCCCCGGACGGCGATGAGTTCGTCGCCCAGCGGGGTGCGCACCTCGTAGAGCTCGTCCGGCAGCCACACCAGTTCCATGACGGTCGGATTGCCGCCGAGGGCGAGCCGGCACCACTTCGCCGCCTCGTGCAAGGTGCGGTCCGGCGCCGTGGTGACGTGGGACTCCTTCGGCGTGTGCAGGCCGAACAGGGTCTCGGTGGGCGCGGCGAACATGCCGAGCCGGTCCACGTCGGAGCCCTCGCGGGCCAGTCCGTACGCGGTCGAGCCGACGATGCCGGAGAGCAGGATGTTCTGAACGGTCACCCGGCCCATTGTGCTGACCTGCGGCGACCGCGGTCATCCGGTTTTCGGCGGGAATACCGCATCCGGGCGGGCGTTGAACCCTGTGTGAGTTCCCTGACCGCCGCCACCCGCTTCTCCGTCCTCGACCGCTCCCGCACCCGCGAGGGCGGCACGAACGCGCAGGCGCTCCAGGACACCGTCCGGCTGGCGCGGGAGCTGGAAGGACTCGGCTACCACCGTTTCTGGGTCTCGGAGCACCATGGCGTGCCGGGGGTCGCGGGCTCCGCGCCGACGGTGCTGGCGGCCGCCGTGGCCGCGGCCACTGACACGATCCGGGTCGGCACCGGTGGTGTGATGCTGCCGAACCACCAACCCCTGGTCGTCGCCGAGCAGTTCGGGGTGCTGGAGTCCCTCTTCCCCGGCCGGATCGACATGGGCCTGGGCCGCTCGGTCGGCTTCACCGGCGGCGTGCGCAAGGCGCTGGGCCGCGACAAGGACGACGCCGACGACTTCGCCGTACAGCTGGAGGAACTGCTGGGCTGGTTCCGCGGCACCTCCCCGACCGGGGTGCACGCCCGCCCCGCCGAGGGCCTGACCGTGCCGCCCTTCGTGCTGGCCATGGGCGAGGGGGCCGCGATCGCGGCCCGCGCGGGCCTGCCGATGGTCATCGGCGACCTCCGGAACCGGGAGAAGATGCAGCGCGGCATCGACCACTACCGCGCCCATTTCCGGCCCTCTCCATGGGCCGGGGAGCCGTACGTCGTCATCTCCGGGACGGTCGCGGTGGCCGCCACCCCTGAGGAGGCGCGGCGCCTGCTGATCCCGGAGGCCTGGTCGATGGCGTACTCCCGGACCCACGGCACCTTCCCGCCCCTGCCGCCCGCCGAGCGCGTCGAGACACTTCCGATGACGGACAGGGAGCGGGGCCTGTACGAGTCCGGGCTCGCCGGTCACATCGCGGGTACCGAGGAGCAGGTCGCCGACGAGCTGGAGACGGTCCTGAAGGAGACGGGGGCGCAGGAGGTGCTGGTCACGACCAGTACGTACGACCGCGAGGCCCTGCTGGACTCCTATCGGCGGCTGGCGGCGATCACCTCCGGTTAGAGTCGTTCCCATGTCCGACCCGACCGGCTCCCACGACCCGTACGTCCGCGTCCGCGGTGCCCGGGAGCACAATCTCCAGGGCGTGGACGTCGACGTCCCACGGGATGTGCTGGCCGTGTTCACGGGGGTGTCCGGGTCGGGGAAGTCGTCGCTGGCGTTCGGGACGATCTACGCGGAGGCGCAGCGGCGGTACTTCGAGTCGGTGGCGCCGTACGCGCGCCGACTGATCCACCAGGTGGGGGCGCCGAAGGTCGGGGAGATCACCGGGCTGCCGCCCGCGGTCTCGCTGGAACAGCGGCGCTCGGCACCGACGTCCCGTTCGTCCGTCGGCACGGTCACCAACCTCTCGAACTCGCTGCGCATGCTGTTCTCCCGGGCCGGTGACTACCCGCCCGGCGCCGGGCGGCTCGACTCGGACTCCTTCTCCCCCAATACGGCGGTCGGCGCCTGCCCGGAGTGCCATGGCCTGGGCCGCGTCCACCGTACGACCGAGCAGTCGCTGGTGCCCGACCCGTCGCTGTCGATCCGGGAGGGCGCCATCGCCGCGTGGCCCGGTGCCTGGCAGGGCAAGAACCTGCGGGACATCCTCGACGCGCTCGGCCACGACGTGGACCGGCCGTGGCGTGAACTGCCCGCCGAAGAGCGCGAGTGGATCCTGTTCACCGACGAGCAACCGGTGGTCACGGTGCACCCGGTGCGGGACGCGGACCGTATCCAACGCCCGTACCAGGGCACGTACATGAGCGCCCGCCGCTATGTCCTGAAGACGTTCGCGGACTCCAAGAGCCAGACGCTGAAGGCGAAGGCGGAACGCTTCCTGGTCGCCGCCCCGTGCCCCGTCTGCGGCGGCAGCAGGCTGCGTCCGGAGGCGATGGCGGTCACCTTCGCGGGCCGCACGATCGCCGACCTCGCGGCCCTGCCGCTGACCGAGCTGGCCGCCTCGCTGGTCGCCCACGGGGAGACCGCCCGCGTCCTCACCGACGACCTCAAGTCCCGTATCGCGCCCGTCGTCGAGCTCGGCCTCGGTTATCTGAGCCTGGACCGCGCGACCCCCACCCTGTCCGCGGGCGAACTCCAACGGCTGCGCCTCGCCACCCAGTTGAGGTCCGGACTGTTCGGAGTGGTGTACGTCCTCGACGAACCCTCCGCCGGACTGCACCCCGCGGACACCGAGGCGCTGCTCACGGTGCTGGCGCGGCTGAAGGCGGCCGGCAACTCGGTGTTCGTGGTGGAGCACGACCTGGCCGTCATGCGGGGCGCGGACTGGCTCGTGGACGTCGGGCCGGGGGCGGGTGAGCACGGCGGGCGGGTGCTGCACAGCGGTCCGGTGGCGGAGCTGGCGAAGGCCGAGGAGTCCGCGACCGCCCGGTACCTGTTCGATCGCTCCCCCACCCCCAAGCGTCAAGTGCGCTCGCCGAGGGGGCAGTTGAAGGTCGGCCCGGTCAACCGGCACAACCTGCGCGGGGTGACGGCCGAGTTCCCGCTCGGTGTGTTCACCGCGGTGACCGGGGTGTCGGGCTCGGGCAAGTCCACGCTGGTCGGTGAGATCACCGAGGAACTGGAGGGGGTGGGACGTCTGGTCTCGGTCGACCAGAAGCCGATCGGCCGCACCCCGCGCTCCAACCTCGCCACCTACACGGGCCTGTTCGACGTGGTGCGCAAGGTCTTCGCCGCCACCGACGAGGCCCGTGAACGCCGCTACGGGGTGGGCCGTTTCTCCTTCAACGTGGCGGGAGGGCGCTGTGAGACCTGCCAGGGCGAAGGGTTCGTCAGCGTCGAGCTGCTCTTCCTGCCGAGCACCTACGCGCCCTGCCCGGACTGCGGCGGGGCCCGCTACAACCCCGCGACACTCGAAGTGACGTACCGGGGACGGAACATCGCCCAGGTGCTCGACCTGACGGTGGAGGCGGCGGTGGACTTCTTCGCGGACACCCCGCTCGTCGCCCGCAGTCTCACCACCCTGCTCGACATCGGCCTCGGCTACCTCCACCTCGGCCAGCCCGCCACCGAACTCTCCGGCGGCGAAGCCCAGCGCATCAAGCTCGCGAACGAGCTCCAGCGCGCCCGCCGCGCCCACACCCTCTACCTCCTCGACGAACCCACCACCGGTCTCCACCCGGCCGACGTCGAGGTCCTCATGCGCCAACTCCACGGCCTCGTGGACGCCGGACACACGGTGATCGTCGTCGAGCACGACATGTCGGTGGTGGCGGGCGCGGACTGGGTGATCGACCTGGGCCCCGGCGGCGGTGACGAGGGTGGCCGCATCACGGGGACCGGCGTGCCGGAAGACGTCGCCGCGGCGGAGGGCAGCGCCACGGCACCGTACCTGGCCAGGACGCTGGGCGCCGGCACCTGAGTCCGGGAGCCCCGGCGCGCAGCCGCAACTCCGTCGCGGGCGGGCCGACTCCGTCGGGCGGCACGACGGCTGTTGCCCGGTCAGCCGGTCGCATGCTCGCCGGTGCGCCCGTCGCACGCGAGCGACTGTGCCACCCGGGCCAGGGAACGGCGGTCGGGGTGGCTGCCCGGGGTGATCGGGGCCGGAACCTCCACCTCGGCCGTCAGCCCGCGTGCCGACACCACCCGCCATACCGATGCCGGCAGTGAGTCGTCACCGATGTAGGCGGCGGCCGTGCTGGGCCCGCCGCCGGCGAGCCGGTACCGCAGGCTCACCGGCTGGACGGGCACCCCGGCGTCGAGGGCCGCCTGGAACACCGCGCGGCGGAAGTGACCCTGGGCGCGGCCGCACCAGGTGCTTCCCTCGGGGAAGACGGCGACCGCCGCACCCTCGCGCAGCGCGTCGGCGATCCGGGCGACCGTTCCCGGGAGGGCACGCAGCCGGTCCCGCTCGATGAACAGCGCGCCGCTGCGGGCCGTCAGCCGACCCGCCACCGGCCACCGGCGGATCTCGGACTTCGCGAGCATCCGGGCCGGGCGTACGGCGGCCAGCAGCGGGATGTCCAGCCAGGAGATGTGGTTCGCGACCAGCAGCACTCCGCCCACGGGTGTGGTGGCGCCGGACACGCGGATCCGGACGCCCGAGGCCCGCACCACAGCCCGGCACCACCACCTGACCACTCCGGCCGGGATCCACCGGCCGGCCGGCAGCAGCGCGATCCCGGCGAGCAGGACCGCCGTGACCGCGAGGAGCCGCAGCACGGCACGGGGTACGGCCGTGGCGGCCCCCGTCCGCTCCAGACACGCCCCGGGGGTGCAGGGCGCGCTGGGCAGCCAGACGCTCATCAGGCCGGGACGAGCGAGAGGAAGTGCCGCAGATAGCGGGCGTTGACCTGGCGCATCGACAGCAGCACGTACAGGTCGGCGACCCCGAACTCCGGGTCGTGGGCGGGCGGTCCGCACACCCAGGCGCCCAGGCGCAGGTAGCCGCGCAGCAGCGGGGGCAGCTCGGTGCGGGCCGCGGGCGTGTTCTCCGCGGGCTCCCAGGGCAGCAGGGGCCGCACCCGGAACTCCTCGGGAGCCAGGTACTTGGTGCGCACCCGGTTCCACGTGCCGGCCGCGAGCGCGCCGCCGTCGGCGAGCGGGATCGAGCAGCAGCCCGCCAGCCAGTCGTGGCCGCGGTCCACCATGTAGCGGGCGATCCCGGCCCAGATGAGACCGATGACGGCCCCGTCGCGGTGCTCGGGGTGCACGCAGGAGCGGCCGACCTCGACGAGTCCCGGGCGGATCGCGTCGAGCGGCGCGAGGTCGAACTCGCCCTCCGAGTACAGGCGTCCGGCCACCGCGGCACGCTCCGGAGGCAGCAGCCGGTAGGTGCCGACGACCTGTCCGGTCACGGTGTCGCGGACGAGCAGGTGGTCGCAGTGGGCGTCGAAGCCGTCCAGGTCGAGGCCGGGTTCCGGGGTGGCCAGGAGGGCACCCATCTCCCCGGCGAACACGTCGTGCCGCAGCCGCTGCGCGGCCCGTACGTCGTCCTCGTCGCGGGCCAGGGTGACGGTGTAGCGGGCCGGGGCAGCGCTCTGCGGGGGACGGTCCAGGGTGGAAACGCCGGTCATGGCACTCTCCAGGTCACGGGCGGAGGCGGCGAGCGGTGCCGCTGTCCCAGTTCTCCCGACGCCGGTTGGCGTGTACGTGACGGGTTCCGAGAGCGCGGATGTGCGGACGCTGAACGGCTCGGGCAAGGTGTCCGGGACCTGCGACTCCGTCGTCCGGCCGGTGTCCCGCCGGTGGCCGGAGGGAGGTCGGCCTGACCGATGAGGCGTTCTCCACGTGACCTTGGCGGGGCCGGATTTGAGCACCACGTCCGGCCCCGCCCGTCCGCACCTTGTCGGCGAACGTCTCTCAGCGCCGGGCGGCCTTCCGGGTCGCCCGCAGCCACTCCTTGTTCATGCTGGTGATGGAGACCAGCGGAATGCCCTTGGGGCAGGCCGTCGCGCACTCGCCCGCGAGCGTGCAGCCGCCGAAGCCCTCCGCGTCCATCTGCTCGACCATGTCGAGGACCCTGGTCTCCCGCTCCGGCGCCCCCTGCGGCAGCACGTTCAGATGGTTCACCTTGGCCGAGGTGAACAGCATCGCCGCCCCGTTGGGACAGGCGGCGACACATGCCCCGCAGCCGATGCACTCGGCGTGCTCGAAGGCGAAGTCGGCGTCGGGCTTGGGCACCGGCGTGGCGTGCGCCTCCGGTGCCGATCCGGTGGGCGCCGTGATGTATCCCCCGACCTGGATGATCCGGTCGAAGGCCGACCGGTCCACGACCAGGTCCTTGATCACCGGGAACGCGGACGCCCGCCACGGCTCGACGTCGATCGTGTCACCGTCCGAGAAGGACCGCATGTGCAGCTGACAGGTGGTGGTCCGCTCGGGCCCGTGGGCGTCGCCGTTGATGACGAGCGAGCACGCGCCGCAGATGCCCTCGCGGCAGTCGTGGTCGAAGGCCACCGGGTCCTCACCGCGCAGGATGAGTTCCTCGTTGAGGGTGTCCAGCATCTCCAGGAAGGACATGTCGGACGAGATGCCGTCCACCTCGTACGTGGACATCGCGCCGTCGGCGTCGGCGTTCTTCTGTCGCCAGACGCGCAGGGTGAGCTTCATGCGTAGCTCCGCTGGGTGGGGTGGACGTACTCGAAGACCAGGTCTTCCCTGTGCAGGACGGGAGCCTCGCCGGTGCCGGTGAACTCCCAGGCCGCCGCGTAGGCGAACTCGTCGTCCCGGCGGGCGGCTTCGCCGTCGGGTGTCTGGGACTCCTCACGGAAGTGCCCGCCGCAGGACTCGGCGCGGTGCAGGGCGTCGAGGCACATCAGCTCGGCGAGTTCCAGGTAGTCGACGACACGGTTCGCCTTCTCCAGCGACTGGTTGAACTCCTCGCCGGTGCCCGGGACCTTGATCCGCCGCCAGAACTCCTCGCGGATCTGCGGGATGCGCTCCAGCGCCTTGCGCAGACCGGAGTCGGTGCGCGCCATCCCGCAGAACTCCCACATGAGTTCGCCGACCTCGCGGTGGAAGGAGTCCGGCGTGCGGTCGCCGTCGACGGCGAGGAGCAGGTTGAGCCGGTCCTCGGTCTCCGCCAGCACCTCCTGCACGGCGGGGTGTTCGCCGGTCACCGCGTCCTGGTGCGGGTTGCGGGCGAGGTAGTCGTTGATGGTCGCCGGCAGCACGAAGTAGCCGTCGGCCAGGCCCTGCATCAGCGCGGAGGCGCCGAGGCGGTTGGCCCCGTGGTCGGAGAAGTTGGCCTCGCCGATCGCGAACAGGCCGGGGATCGTGGTCTGGAGGTCGTAGTCGACCCACAGGCCGCCCATCGTGTAGTGCACGGCGGGGTAGATCCGCATCGGCACCTCGTACGGATCCTCGTCGGTGATCCGCTGGTACATGTCGAAGAGGTTGCCGTACTTCGCCTCCACGGCCCCCCGGCCCATGCGCTGGATGGCGTCGGCGAAGTCGAGGTACACGCCCTGTCCGCCCGGCCCCACTCCCCTGCCCTCGTCGCAGACGTTCTTCGCGGCGCGGGAGGCGATGTCGCGCGGGACCAGGTTGCCGAAGGACGGGTAGATGCGCTCCAGGTAGTAGTCGCGCTCGTCCTCGGGGATCCGGTTCGGCGGACGGGTGTCGCCCTTGGCCTTCGGCACCCAGATCCGGCCGTCGTTGCGCAGCGACTCGCTCATCAGCGTGAGCTTGGACTGGTGGTCGCCGGTGCGCGGGATGCAGGTCGGATGGATCTGCGTGAAGCAGGGGTTGGCGAAGTGGGCGCCGCGCCGGTGGGCCCGCCAGATGGCGGTGGCGTTGGAGTTCATGGCGTTCGTCGACAGGTAGAAGACGTTGCCGTAGCCCCCGGAGGCCAGCACCACCGCGTCGGCGAAGTACGTGTCGATGCGGCCGGTGACGAGGTCGCGGGCCACGATCCCGCGGGCCCGTCCGTCGACGACGATCAGGTCGAGCATCTCGGTGCGCGGGCGCATCTCGATGTTCCCTGCCGCGATCTGCCTCGACAGCGCCTGATACGCGCCCAGCAGGAGCTGCTGACCCGTCTGGCCGCGGGCGTAGAAGGTCCGGGAGACCTGCACCCCGCCGAAGGAGCGGGTGTCGAGCAGACCGCCGTACTCCCGCGCGAAGGGCACGCCCTGCGCCACGCACTGGTCGATGATCTCCACCGAGATCTGTGCCAGGCGGTGGACGTTGGACTCGCGCGCCCTGAAGTCGCCGCCCTTGACGGTGTCGTAGAAGAGGCGGTGGATCGAGTCGCCGTCGTTGCGGTAGTTCTTGGCCGCGTTGATGCCGCCCTGAGCGGCGATGGAGTGGGCGCGGCGCGGGGAGTCCTGATAGCAGAACTGGACGACGTGATAACCCTGTTCGGCGAGGGTCGCGCCCGCGGAGCCGCCCGCGAGGCCGGTACCCACGACGATCACCGTGTGCTTGCGGCGGTTGGCGGGGTTGACCAGCTTGGCCTCGAAACGGCGCTTGTCCCAGCGCTCGGCCACCGGCCCTGCCGGAGCCCTGGTGTCGACGACCGGTTCGCCGGTCACGTAGTCGGTGTACGTCATGTTCAGCTCACCACTCCGGTCATGACACCCACGGGCACGGCGATGAAGCCGGCCGTGAGCAGCAGTGCGAGGACATTGGCGACGGCCTTGAGGGCACGGTCGCGGGTGCGGCTGCCGACGCCGAGGGTCTGCGCGGCACTCCAGAAGCCGTGCCGGACGTGCAGGCCGAGGGCGAGCATCGCGACGATGTAGATGACGTTGCCGTACCAGGTGGAGAAGGTGTCCACGACGTTCTGGTACGGGTGGCCCTCCTGGAAGCCGCCGGAGTGCACGGTGCCGGTCGTCAGGTCCAGGATGTGCCACACGATGAACAGGCCCAGGATGATGCCGCCCCAGCGCATGGTGCGCGTCGCGTAGCTCGCCCGCGGCTTCTTGTGGACGTACTTGCTGGGCCGCGCCCGGATGTCGCGGCGGCTGAGCTGGTACGCCGAGACGGCGTGCGCGACGACGGCGGCCACCAGCACGATCCGGATGAGCCAGAGCGTCCACTCGTAGTGCATGAACGGTTCGCCGACCGTGCGCAGCCAGTGCGCGTAGTGGTTGAACTCGCCCGCCCCGAAGAAGATCTTCAGGTTCCCGATCATGTGGACGACCAGGTACAGCAGCATGATCAGGCCGCTCACGGCCATCACGGTCTTCTTGCCGACGGAGCTGTCCCACACGGTGCGTGCCATGGACGGCCGTCGGTCCGTCCGCGTTGCCAGAGCCATGGCCACGACGCTAGGCCGGAACAGCCCCATCGGTCCAAGACATGGTCCGGCTTGATTCGATAGGGAGCGGCTATCGTGCGGGGATGCAGTTCCAGCAGCTCCAGTACTTCGTGGCGGTCGCCGAGACCCGGCACTTCACCCGCGCCGCCGAGGCGGTCCATGTCGCCCAGCCCTCCCTGTCACAGCAGATCAGAGCCCTGGAACGGGAGCTCGGGGCGGACCTCTTCCTGCGGGCGCGCGGCAACATCACCCTCACCGACGCGGGTGAGGCCCTGCTGCCGCTGGCCCGTCGCATCCTGGCCGACGCGGACACGGCCCGGCACGAGGTGCAGGAGCTGGTGCAGCTGCGCAGCGGCCGGGTCCGGCTGGGCGCGACCCCGAGCCTGTGCACCGGCCTGCTGCCGGACGTGCTGCGCGCCTTCCACGACCGCTATCCCGGCATCCGGCTGATGATCGAGGAGGGCGGCTCCCACGATCTCGTACGGCTGCTCGCGCGCGGCGCCCTCGACCTGGCGCTGGTGGTCCTCCCGCTGCCGTCGCCGTCCCCGGCGCTGACGACGGTGGAGCTGCTGCGCGAGGACCTGGTCGTCGTGTCCTCGCCGGAGGCGCCGGCCCCGGGCGGCCCGGGCCGCCGTACCGTCCGCGTCGCCGACCTGGAGAGCGAGCCCCTGGTGATGTTCCGGCACGGCTACGACCTGCGCGAACTGACCGTGGCAGCGTGCCGCGCCGAGGGCTTCGAGCCGGACTTCGCGGTGGAGGGCGGGGAGATGGACGCGGTGCTGGGCTTCGTGCGGGCGGGCCTGGGCGTGGCCGTCGTACCGCGCATGGTCGCCACGCGCTCCGGGCGTGGGCTGCGGGTCACCCCGCTCGCCCGGCCGGGGCTGCACCGGACGATCGCGCTGGCCCACCGCAGCGATGTGGCTCCGCCGCGGGCAGCACGGGAGTTGCAGCGGATGCTCCTGGCGCGCTGAGCGGCCGTAGCATGGGGTTTTCTCGGACGGGGTGGGCGGGGATGAAGCGGCAGATCGTTGCGGTGGGCGCAGTACTGCTGGTGCTGGTGGGGTGCGCGGGGAACACCGCGTCCGGCGGACCGCAGAGTCCGGTGGTCTCCTCGCCGTCCGGTGCCTCCGGACCGACGGTGCAGACGACCTCGAGGTCCGTCTCGGGCCCGTGGCGCGCGTGGACGGCGCCCCTCTCCGGCCGGGAGGCCCACGGCAGTTGCGGCGCGACGGCGCACCAGGTGGTGTGCGCGACCGACTCCGGCGGATTCGTGGGGCGTTCGCGGGCCGACGGCCGTAACACCTGGGCCGTGGCCGCGAGCGACCGCGGCAAGAGCGCCGGACTCGTCGTCGACGCGGCCGACGAACGCGCCGTGACCGCGGTCGCGGGCAGGCTCCACGCGGCGAACCTGCGCACGGGTCGGCAGGCGTGGACCCATCGGTTGCCCACCGGCAGCGCCTACACCTCCCTCGGCGCGGCGGGCGGTGTCGTGTACACCCTCGCAACGTCGGACCCCACGTCAAGGACCGCCGTACTGGACGCCCTTCGCGCATCCGACGGCAGGCCCCTGTGGCACCGGACCGTCGCCTGGAGCACGGGCGAACCCCTGGCCGCCTTCCGGGGCCGCGTCTACACGGCCGACGGCACCCGGGTCACCGCCCGCGACGCCCGCACCGGCAACACCGTGGCGACCAGCCCCACGGGCGTCGAGTGCCCGCACCTCGTCACCGGCGGCCACTACCTGGTCTGCACCGGCAGCCCGTTCTCCGCCGGGGACACCTTCCCGCCCATGCGGCGCCTGGACCCGGCGGCGCTGAGGCCGCTGCCGACCCCGAGGAACACGATCGACAAGCCCGTACGCGGGGTGATCTCCGACGACGGGGTCCTGGTGCTGTACGAGGCCGGCGCCGAGGACACGAGCGCGGGCAACTGGAACGCGTACGACCTCGAGCACAACCGCACACTGTGGACCGCGTACGCCACCGAGGCGGACGCCACCGTGGCCGGCGGCCGGTTCGTGACCTTCACCCCCGGCAACGACGCCACGCGGGGCCGCGTGCTCACGATCGACCTGCACGCAGGTCCGCAGGGGACCGGAGCCGCCGCGCCCCGCATGTCCGCGGCGTACGCGCAGACCAGAGACGGCGAACACCCCGTGCTCATCACGCCGGGCGGGAACACGGGCCACGTCGTCGTCATGGCCCACACCCACGGCTCCCTGCGCTCGCTGCCGCTGCCCTAGGCCGGGCGGGACTCAGCCCGCCGCGTCCACCAGGGCCAGCTGGTGCAGCCGCTCCGGCGGGCCCGGGCGGGCGTAGTACCAGCCCTGGGCCGTGTCGCAGCCCAGTATCCGCAACTGCTCGGCCTGGGCCCCGGTTTCGACGCCCTCGACCGTCACCGCCAGGTTCAGGCCGTGGGCGAGCGAGACGATCCCCTCGACGATCTTGAGGTCGACCGGGTCGGCGGGGAACTGCTGCATGCTCCGGGTGAAGGAGCGGTCCAGCTTGAGGACGCTGACCGGGAGACGGCGCAGGTTCGCCAGGTTCGAGTAGCCGGTACCGAAGTCGTCCAGGGCGATGTCGACGCCCATCTCGGCGAGTTGGCGCAGCGGCTTGAGCAGGTCGTCGTCGGCGCCGATGAGGGCCGACTCGGTGACTTCGAGGCAGAGCGCGTCCGGGTCGACGCCGGCGCGCTCCAGGATGTCCACGGTGTCCTGGACCAGGCCCGGGTGGGTCAGCTGGCAGGGCGAGAGGTTGACGTTGATGCGGAGCGGGCCGCCCGCCGTGTTCTCGCCGTACCGTTCTCGCCACTCGCGGGCCTGCCGCACCGACTGCTCCAGGACCCAACGGCCGAGCGGCACGATCAGTCCCGTGTGCTCGGCGAGCGGGATGAACCGGTCGGGGCCGAGGACGCCGTGCTGCGGGTGCAGCCAGCGCACCAGCGCCTCGGCGCCCCGCACACTGCCGTCACCGAGGTGCACCAGCGGCTGGTACTCGATGAAGAACTCGCCCCGCTCCAGGGCCGCGGGCAGCTGCGTGGTCAGTCCGTGCCGGGTGATGGCGCGGGCGTCGGCCTCCGGATCGGCCAGCTCGAAGCGGTTGCCGCCCGCCGACTTGGCCCGGTACATCGTGATGTCGGCGCTGCGCAGCACCTCCGCGGGGCCCCGCTCGCCCGCCGGACCCTCGACGATGCCGATGCTGCCGCGCACGGTCAGCTCCCGGCCGTCGATACGGACCGGGGCGAGCAGCACGTTCATGATGCGGGCCGCGAGGTCGTCGACCTCGCTCTCGGTGTCCGGGCCGGTGGTCAGCGCCACGAACTCGTCACCGCCGAGGCGGGCGACCATCTCGCCCGGCGCGGTCGCGCAGGACTGGAGCCGGTCGGCGACCTCGACGAGCAGCCGGTCGCCGGCCGCGTGGCCGAGGCTGTCGTTGATGGTCTTGAAGCCGTCGAGGTCGAGGTAGCACAGGCCGAACCGCTGGCCCTCGCCGGCGCTGAGGGCCTTCTCCAGGCGCTCGAAGAACAGGGTGCGGTTGGGCAGCCCGGTGAGGGCGTCGTGCGTGGCCTCGTAGCGCAGCCGGAGGTTGAGCAGCCGGCGCTCGGTGGTGTCCTCCATGAGGGCTAGCTGGTACTGCGGGGCGCCGTCGGCGTCGCGCAGCAGGGAGACCGTCAGGTTGGTCCACAGGACCGTTCCGTCCGGGCGGTAGAAGGCCTTTTCGAGGTGGTAGTGCTCGCGCTCGCCGCGGACGAGTTCGTCGTAGAGCTTCCAGGTCTGCGGCGCGTCCTCGGGGTGGGTCCACTCCTGGACCTTGCGACCGCGCATCGTCGGGTCGGTGAGGCCGAACATGCGCAGCAGCGCGCCGTTGACCTGGAGGACGTTGCCGTCCAGGTCGGCGATGCCGATTCCTATGGCCGCGCCCTCGAACACCGCCCGGAATCGCGCCTCGGTCGCGTGCAGCGCCTGTGCCACCGCGCCCTGCGCCTGCAGGGCGGCCTGTGCGATGGCCTCCTGCTCGGCCAGCGTCCGCTCGCGCAGCGCCTGGGCGAACCCGGCGGCCATGGCGTGCTGCAGACGGGCGGAACGGGACCGCAGGTCCTCGCGGTCACCGTCGCCGCCGCAGTAGAGCACCAGATAGGCGTCGACGCAGTCCAGGGAGCGGCTCAGCGCCTCCGGGTCCGTGCAGTGCGCGTCGACGAGGGCGGCGCCGATCGCCCGGCCCTCGTCCGTGTCGACGGTCCTGGCCGCGAGTGCCCCGCTCAACCGGCGGGCCAGCGGCAGCAGTTGTTCCTCGAACTCCGGCCGGGTCGCGGACGTCGAGGTCACCGGGAACACGGCCCGGCTCCAGATCGTCGCGAACCGGCGCAGTCTGTCCTCCGGCCCGTCCGGCTCGGCGATCACGCGGAACGCCCCACGCCGGCGAACCCCGCGAAGGCCCACGGATCCTCGTCGTCGGGGTTCCAGGTCGCCGAATCGGGCCGCCACCGCGGCGGCGACACCAGTCCCGGTTCCACCATGTCGTACCCCTCGAAGAACCGCGCGATCTCCTCGCGCGAGCGCATGATCAGCGGGTTGCGAATGTCCTTGTACACGTCCACCGCGCCTTCGGCCCGCTCCGGCGGAAGCGGCATGCCCTCGTACGAGGCGTGCGTGAGCACCAGCAGGCTGCCGGGCGCGAGCGCGTCGCGCAGTTCGGCCACCGCTCCGTACGGGTCGTCCGCGTCTTCCACGAAGTGCAGTATGGCAACGAGAAGCAGCGCCACCGGACGGTTCAGGTCGATCAGGCCCTGGACCTCGGCGTTCGAAAGGATCTCCTGGGGCTTACGGAGGTCCGCCGCGACGACGCCGGCGTCCGGGTTGCCCTCCAGGACCGCCTGGCTGTGCGCGACGGCCACCGGGTCGTGGTCGACGTAGACGACCCGGGCGCCGGGGCGGGCACTCTGGGCCACCTCGTGGACGTTGCCGAAGGTCGGAATGCCGGAACCGATGTCCAGGAACTGGGTGACGCCCTCCTCGGCGGCGAACCGCACCGCCCGCCGCAGGAACGCCCGGTTCGCCTGCATGGTCTTCGGCAGCCCCGGCGCGTGCTCCATGGCCCTGCGGGCGGCCTCCCGGTCGGCCTCGAAGTTGTGCGAACCGCCCAGGTAGAAGTCGTAGATACGCGCGACGCTCGGCACCGAGATGTCGATGTTCCGGGGAGCCCAGGCGGGACGCTCCATGTATCTCTCCAAGGCGTAGGCGATCCGGTGTTCGAGCTGAGGCTACTGATCGCCCGCCAATGGAGCGAGCGGAAACGGAAATTGACCGTCCGTTCCCGGTCACTGCCTGCGGCACGTGCCGCTCGGAAGCGGCTGCCGATTCTTCACGAAACGTAGGCGCCGCGCTCCGGAGAGTTCCGGAACGGGCGCCGAATCGCGGGGAGTTGCGGGAAATGACGGCAAACCGGTCCGACCCCTCCGTGCGGCGCGGAGGGGTCGGACCGGTGGATCGGGTGGGGCCGGTGTCACTTGTCGGAGACGCCGACCATCTTTCCGTCGGGGCGGACGGCGTACCAGGTGCCGCCGACGCCCTGGCCGTTGGTGTCGCCGGGCTTCTTGTCGGCCGCGAAGGTGTAGATCGGCGAGCAGTTGACCGTCTGCTGCTTGACGCCGTCGGAACGGGTGAAGCTCATCAGGCCCTTCTTCTGGACGCCCTTGGTGTCGTTCGCCGACACGGGCGACACGACCGGCCACTTCTCCAGGCAGGCTCCGTTGCAGTTGGAGACCGGCTCGGGCCAGGCCTTGTCCTTGGCGAAGCGGTAGACCGTCATGCCGTTCTTGTCGACCACGATCTCGCCGAGGCTCGGGTCGTTGCGCGTGGACAGTCCGGGCAGGCTGGCGACCGACGCCTTCTTGCCCGTGGGTGCCAGCGCGTACCACTTGCCGCCGACGCCCTGGCCCGTCAGATCGCCGGCCTTGGTGTCCTTGGCATAGCGGTAGGCGGGCCAGCCGCCGATGGTCAGCTGCTTGCTGCCGTCGGCGCGGGTCACCTCACCGAGCAGCGCCTTGTCGATACCGGCACCGGCCGAGGCATCGTCCGCGGGCACCGGCGGCCAGGCCGTGGCACAGTCGCCGTTGCAGTTCGACTTCGGCGGCTCGGCGGTGTCCTCGTCGAAGCGGTAGAGGGTGAGACCGGTGGCATCGGCCAACACGTCCCCGAGCTCGGCGTTCGCGGACACCTGCAACTTGCCGGCGGAGGCCGACTGGGCTCCCAGATTGCCCTGGCCGATCGCGGTCGAGCTCGCGGTGGGGCTGGCGCTGGTACCGGTCCCGAGACCGGAGCCGACACCGCCGTAGCCGCCCGCCGCGGCGGTGGCTCCGACGTTCTGGCTGCCCACCGACGAGCCGCCGCTTTCCTGACCGCACGCCGTCGTCAATGCCAGCACCGCCGCGGCGCTTGCCACGAGTGAGGCGCTCCGCCAGGAGGTCTTCATCGTCAACTCCCCAAAATTCAAAAGGGTGTTGCAGCGCCCTGCTGCGCCGCCGCACGACAATGGGTACGCACCGGAGCAGGGGTTGTGTTCAACCGTCCCGCATATTTCTTTTCGGACGCTGTGACCACACCCGCCTCGGACCGCACAGACATACGCCCCATCGGACGGACGAACGCCCAGGATTCAAACATCGGGCGATCTTTTATCCCTCCTTCGGAGCAATCTCTTCGCGCCCGCGCGTGAGACGGTGCGCCAGGCCTCATGATCTGCGTCGTGCATCGACCCGAATCGCCCCAATCCGCCATCGGCATACGTGTGTTGGCCCTGGTGGCCTTGACGTGGGCGCTCATCGGCCCCACGGCCGGGGTCGCCGAGGCGGATGCCTGCGCCTACGCCTCGGTCGGTCCCGACGGCGCGGAGGTGGTGGCGGTCGCCGGAAGCCTCACGTGGCCCACCCCCCCGCCCTGCCCGAAACCGAAACCCACGCCCACCCCGAAACCCACGCCCACCCCGACCCCCACACCCCCAGAGCCCCCTTGCACTCCGACACCCACACCCTCCCCCGACCCCACACCGAAGCCGCCGCCTGCGCCGAAGCCCCCGAAGCCGAGGCCCACCCCGACGCCGAAGCCGCCGCCTCCACCACCCCCGCCGCCCGCACCGGTGCCGCAGCCGGCGCCGCCCCGGGCGCGGCCGACACCGCCCCCCGCACCCGTGCCGACCCCGACTCCCACTCCCACCCCGACCCCGACGCGGACGCCGCCGCCCAGTCCGGCACCGGGCCCCTCCGCGCCCGCGGTGACCTACCCGGCGTACCACCACGCGAAGGCCCCCGACCGGCCCACGCACAGCACGACCTCGCCCGTGATCTACGTCCTGCTCATCACCGCGCCCGCGGTGGTCGCCGTGGCCGCGCTGCGGCCCCGCTAGTGCCGATCCTGGAGGCATCCCTTGCCGGAATGGCTTGTTCTCATCCTCGCGATGCTGGCCGCGTGCGCGGTGGTGGTCGTCATCACGCTCATCCGCCACAAGGCGGCGCCCGTGGACGAGGATCCCAGCGAGACCCCGGACGTCATCGAGTACATGACGATGTGGATCGGGGTGGTGTACGCCATCGTCCTGGGTCTGGCCATCGCGGGCGTGTGGGAGGCCCGCAGTGCCGCCCAGGACCACGTCCAGACGGAGGCCCAGGCGCTGCACGAGATCTCGGAGCGGGTGCAGGTCTATCCGTCCGACGTCCGTGACCGCATTCGAGCCGATGTCAACGCCTATGTCGGACACGTCGCCACGACGGAGTGGAAGGAGATGGCCGACCACGGCCGTATGACCGAGCGGGGCACCGAGCTCCTCGACCGGATCCGTACGGACGTCACCTCCTACGAGCCGAAGAGCGACTTCGAGGCCCAGGCCTACCAGCCGCTCGTCGACCAGGTGGCCGCCGTGGACCAGGCCCGCAACGCCCGCGCGGACTCGGTCGAGCCCACCATGCCCGGGGTGGTCTGGTTCGGTCTGCTGGGCGGAGCCGTCGTCACCATCGGGATGGTCTTCGCGCTGCAGATCCGGCGTACGGCCCGTGAGCTGATCCTGGCCGGCCTGTTCTCCGCGCTGATCGCCTTCCTGCTCTTCCTGATCTGGGACTTCGACGCGCCCTACAGCCGTGGCATCACGGCGTCGGCGGAGCCGTTCTTCGCCCTGTTCCCGGACATCAAGGGCTGACGGCCCCTCACCGCGAAGACCGCCAGGACCGCAGGGGGACGTCCGGTGTCCGACACGCCGTCGGCGTCCCCCGAGCGGCCCACACGGATGCCCCATTCGGAGGGACAGCGATCGCGCGAACGCACACCTGTTCCTAGCGTTTCGGTCATCGAGGTGCATTTCTGACTCAGGCGGAAAAGATCCGCAGCTGCTCCTCGGGTACCGGAGGAACCACCATGCGCGCGATACGCGTCGCTTCGGCCGCACTGTTGGGCGTGACCGCCCTGATGTTCTCCGCACCGGCCGCCGTGGCGACGGGCGACACCACCATCACACCCTTCGGCTTCAGCGTCCTGCCCTCGACCGTCTCCGCGGGCGACCAGGTGACGTTGCTGCTGGAACGGAACCACGGCGGCTGCAAGGGCTCCGCGACCGTCGCGTCGGCGGTGTTCGACACCGTCATCGTCCCGCCGCACAAGAGCCAGGCGACGGTCGTGGTCGACTGGGACGCCAAGCCCGGTGCCGTCTACAAGGTGACGTTCACCTGCGACGGCGTGAGCGGCTCCACTGTCCTGACCATCGCCGGCCGCCACCCGGTCACTCCCACGCCCGTGCCGCTCAACCCCGACCGGGGTGTGCGTGCCGGTGAGGGCGGCAGCTTCGCCGGGTTCGACGTGAAGGAACTCGGCATGGGGGCCCTGCTGATCGCGGGGTCGGTCGGCGCGGCGTACCACTTGTCCCGACGCCGCACCGGCGACGACGCCTGACGACTCTTCCGGCCGCACAGGGCTCCGCCCCGGTCCTCTCGGAGTCCGGGGCGGAGCCGGTGGAGATCAGATGTGCCTCTCGGACCGCCTGCGCATCCAGAACACCCCGCCACCGACGACGGCGAGGGCCACCAGACCGCCTCCGATGGCCATGTCGGTCGGGGTGGCCCCGGAGGAGCTGCTGCCGCCGAGACCACCGCGGACGCCGCCGATGACCGTGAAGGCGGTGGGGTTGATCACGGTGCCGTTGCTGCAGACGACACTGATGCTGTGCGATCCCGTGGCCGCGTTCCGGTTGACCGTGGCGCGTCCCGTCGCCAGGTTGTTGGCCCCCGTCCGCAGCCGGATCGTCCGGAACGCGTCCGAGCTCGCGGTGGCGTTGCCGGTGCAGTTGTTGACGGTGATGGTCAGTTGTCCGCCGCGGGCGATGACGTTGGGAAGGGCGACGACATTGCTCGGGCTCAGGTTCATGCCGTCCCGCGCGACGGCCGCCGGAGCGGTGAGTCCGAGCACGGCGACCGCGGCGCCTGCGGCCGCCAGGGCACGAGTAGTACGCATGTGAATCCTCCGCGGGAGACGCCCCGGGAACGGTCCCCGGTGGATCGGCGAGAAAACGCCTCCCAGACAGACCCTCAGATGCCGTGCGCAAGCCCGCATTTCGGCGCTGGTCCGTACGGCGGAGAGGACACGCCGAACGAAAAGCGCACAATCGGATATCTCCGCAGGTCACGGACCGTCAGAAAATTCCTGTTCACGGCAACTCGGATGGCGCACCACCCGCGTTCGGGGGCCACCCGTTCGCCGCCGTCCCGTCGCCGGTTTCGCGCGCGGGACTTAGCGTTCTCGTATGCGCGAATGACGAGGCGACGGCCGCGTCGAGAGGGGAAGTCAATGTCTGCGTCCGAGTTCGCCGAGCTGGCCGAAGAGGAGGAGCAGCGGAGGAAGCGCGCTCCCTGGGGCGTGATAGCGCTTGTTCTGCTGACCGGTCTCGCGCTCATTCGGAACGGTTCGGGGGAATTCGACGTCGGCCCGCCCCAGCCAGCGTCGGCTGCCGCGGCGGACAGCCGCGTGCATGGCACGGCCTTCGGCAAAGCCCCCGCCCCCCTGCCGTTCGCCGCGCCCGACCGGGTCTCCATCCCGGCGATCCGGGTCGACGCGCCGATGGTGCCGGTCGGCCTGGACCCGGACGGCTGGGTCGGCGCGCCGCCACCGGAGGACCCGAACCTGGCCGGCTGGTTCACCGGCGCGGTGTCCCCCGGCGAGAAGGGCACCGCGGTCGTCGTCGGCCATGTCGACAACAAACAGGGCCCCGCCGTGTTCTACGGACTCGGGGCCCTGAAGAAGGGAAATCGCGTCGAGATCAGGCGCCAGGACGGAAAGACGGCGATCTTCGAGATCTACGGCATCGAGGTCTTCGCGAAGAACAATTTCCCCGGCGACCGTGTCTACGGTTCCAAGGGGACCCCCGAATTGCGGGTCATCACCTGCGGAGGCGGTTTCTCCAAGCAGAACGGATACGCGGGCAACGTCGTCGCCTTCGCCCGCCTGGTCGAGGTCCGCTGAACGTTCCCCGACCCGGCGGGCGCGTTTCGGCTGTACGTCTTTACGTACTGCCGTCTATACGTACTGCCGTCGCGGGACGGTGATGTGATAGCCGGAATCGATGAGCTGCGGCAGATAGTCGCGCAACGCCCGGACACTCTGGGAGCGGTCGCCCCCGGCGTCGTGCGAGAGCACCACGACGCCGGGGGCGGCGCCGTGCTCCACCGCGCCGACGATGCGGCGGGTGCCCGGGGTGGTCCAGTCGAGGGTGTCGACGGTCCAGGCGAGGGGTTCCATGCCGAGTTCGGCGCCGAGTTGGAACGCGGCCCGGTTCCAGGCCCCGTAGGGCGCCCGGAACCATTCGGGACGCTCGCCGTAGGCGTCCTCGATGACGTCGCTGGTGCGTTCCATCTCGGAGCGGATGCGGGAGCGGCGGAGCCGAGTGAGCAGCGGATGGGACCAGGTGTGGTTGCCGACGATGTGTCCCTCGTCGGCCATCCGGGCCAGCAGGTCCTGGTTGTCGACCGCCATCTCCCCGCACACGAAGAACATCGCGCGGACGTCGTACTCGGCCAGCGTGTCCAGAATGTGTGGGGTGTAGCGGGGGTCGGGTCCGTCGTCGAAGGTCAGCACCATGGTCCGGCCGCGTCCGGACACCTTCAGCAACGGCTCGTGGCGGACGAGCGTCTTCCTGGGGGCGGTGTGCGGCGGGCCGTATCCGGTCAGGGGCTGGAGGCGGTAGGCCGAGGAGTTGGGCGCGCTGTGGGCCGGTGGGCCGGCGGCGAGCGGCGCCGGCCGGACCGGCTCCTCGCCCGGGAGTGCCGCGAGCACTCCGGCCGTGCCTGCGGCCCCGACCGCGGCCGCGCCGGCCAGCAGGGCCCGGCGCCGCGTGAGCACCGCCGTCGTCTTCGACGACAGCCGTGTGAGCAACTGATCCTTCGTCATGACTCATCAGTCGCCCGGCAGAGCGCCGACGCACCTCAGCAACACCGGTGCGGCTCCACGAATACACCCGCACGGCCCAGCGAAGACGCAGCAGGCCGCATGGCGGAACGTCAGGAGGACGTTGCAGAGGGAGCGGAGGGGCTTCGGCCCCGGCCTCGTCCCCTCCGTCGAGGCCGGGCGCCGAGGGCGGCGGCGGGCTTCGGTGCTGCCCGTTCGCGGCCCGCCCTCCGGGTGCCCCTTTTCCGCAAAGCTTGCGCACCGATGTCGACGGGGGTCCCGTCTGCCGCCCGGACCTGCGGCTTCCGATAGCCTCACAGCCGTGACGGAACAGCACTCGCACCAGTTCGAGCGGGGCACGGACGGGCCCAAGGTCATCGTCGTCGGCGTGGACGGCTCCGACTCCTCTCTGCGCGCCGCGGCCTACGCCGGGGGCCTGGCCCGGCGGCAGCACGCGCTGCTCGCCGTGGTGTACGTCCAGCCGGTGATCGCCTCGGGGGCCGCGCTCGGCGCTCCGGTCGCCGAGACCACGGACGAGATCGCCGAGGACCTGGTCGCCCAGATCCGGCTCGCCACCGAGCAGAACAAGGGGATATTCGATGTGCGCTGGGAGTTCCACACCTTCCGCGGCGACCCCTACAGCGGGCTGACGAAGGCGGCGGACGAACTCAAGGCCGACGCGGTGGTCGTCGGCGCCTCGGAGCAGGCCGGCCACCGGATCGTCGGCTCCGTCGCGGTACGGCTGGTCAAGGCGGGCCGGTGGCCGGTGACCGTGGTGCCGTAGGCCCGTTCGGGGTCGGGCGAGCGCCTCCTCCGCAATCGCGGCTGAGGCGGCATCATCGGCGCGAGCACCGTGGGTCCGGCGGGCGTCCCCAGCAGGCGCAGCACGCCGCGGTCGGCGCTGGTGGGGCGTCAGAGCGAGCGCAGCAAGTCCAGCACGATCGCGTTGAACTCCTCGGGCTTCTCCAGGTTCGGGAAGTGCGAGGTGCCTTCCACGAGCACCGAGCGGCCGTTCTGAGCGGTGTCGGCGAAGCGTTCCGCGTCGACGAGCAAGTCCGGTGAGTCCAGCGTGCCGTTGACGGTGAGCACCGGGACGTCGATCTTCGGCACCCTGGACCAGGTGTCCGTCATGGGCACGTGCCAGTCCCGTTCGCCCGGCGTGTGCTTGGAGATGGTGTGCAGGGCCATCTCGCGCAGGTGGTCGAGGATGCGCGGATCGAGCTCGTCCGGGGAGCGAAACGGGCCGGCCACGGAACCCAGGAAGATCTTCAGCCAGCCCTCGATGTCCCCCGAGTGCAGGGCCCGGTGGGAATCGGTCACGACCTTCCGGGTCGCCTCGTGGGTGTACTGGAAGTCGCTGACCGAGGACCCGCTCAGCACGATCGCGCGGACCAGTTCCGGATACTCGATCGCCATGTCACCGGCTATCGCCCCGCCCATCGAGACGCCGGCCAGGACCGCGGGGCCCGCGTCCAGGTGCCGCAGCAGGTCGGCGAGGTCGTCGGCCCAGCGGAAGGGCTTGGTGGCATTGGCGGTCCAGCCGTGGCCGCGGACATCCACCGCGATGACGCGGTACTCGGCGGCGAGGACCGGCACCTGGGCCTCGAAGAGGCGGTGGTCGACGTAGCCGGCGTGCAGCAGGACCACGGGGTCCCCGGTTCCGGTGTCGAGGTAGGCGATGTCCCCGTCGGCGGACGCGAAGAAGCTCAGTTCCGAAGCAGCTGTCATGACAACCAAGGTGTCATGTCCGAGAAACTTTGACAACCCAGTTGTCATGATGGACCGGTGCATGATGAGCGGGTGAACGACATCGACGAACCACTGCCCCCCGACGATCTCGGCCACCGGGTCAGCGAGGTGTTCGACCTCGTCGGCGCGCTCTACCGACGCGGCCTGCGCAAACTGGAGCAGGACGAGGCGGCCGGAGGGGTGTCCGTCGGCGTGCGTTCCGTCCTCGTCCTGCTCCACAGGTACGGGCCCATGACGGTTCCTCAGATGGCCCGGCTCATGGCGCTGACCCGGCAGTTCGTGCAGCGCATGACCAATGAGGCGATGGACCGGGGCTGGGCCGAGGCCACGCCCAACCCCGCCCATCAGCGGTCCTCGCTGATCCGGATCACGGACGAGGGCGTGGCCGTCATCACCGCGATCCTCGCCCGCGAGCACGCCCTGAACCGGCAGGTCGGCGGCGGCGAGCTGACCGATGCCGAACTCCGGGCGTGCGTACGGGTGTTGAAGGAGATGCTGCGCACCTTCGACCACGTGGACGTGGACTGACCTACTGCCCCATCGTGAGCCCGTCCTTGCCCGCGCCCCGACTCAGCACGACCTCCCGGATGCGGTCGCGCACGCCGCCCAGTTCGGCGCCCTGCTCGATCGCCTCGTTGAGGTTCACCACCCGGCCGGCGTCCACGTCGAACATCTGCGGGATGAACTCCGCCTTCGCGACCCGCCAGCGCTCACCGGGCCGGGCGGGCGGGGCGAACGTGAAGCGGCCGAGGGTGGACTGGTTGCCGCGCGGGTCCTGGGCGCCCTCGTGGTTGAACATCTCGCCGGCGATCTGGTCGCCCATGCCGTAGACCACCCACGTGCCGTTGACCTTCTCGTATGCCTGCGGGACATGGGCGTGGGTGCCGAGGATCAGGTCGACGTCGGGACGTGCGCCGGTGCGGGCGGCGGTCAGGTCGCGGGCCAGAGCCAACTGCTGCTCGTCGGGCGTGTCCTGCCATTCGGTGCCCCAGTGCAGCGAGACGACGACCACGTCGGCGCCCGCCTTCCGGGCGGCCCGCGCGTCCGCCAGGATTTTGTTCCCGTCCATCAGATTCACCGCCCAGGGCTGTCCCTGGGGCAGTGGGAAGCCGTTGGTGTCATAGGTGTAGGCGAGGTGAGCGACCTTGGCCGGGCCCGCGCGCAGGACGGTGACCGTGCGCGCCTCGCCCTCGGTACGAGCCGAACCGGTGTGCCGTACGCCCGCACGGTCCAGGGCGTCGAGGGTGCGGCGGATTCCTTCGGCGCCGTCGTCGAGGCTGTGGTTGGAGGCGGTGGAGCAGCCGTCGTAGCCGGTGGCGGCGAGCCCTTGGGCCACCTCCGGCGGTGACTTGAAGGTCGGGTAGCCGGTGTAGTCGCCGTTCGCGCCGTAGACGGTCTCCATGTGACACAGCGCCAGATCGGCGCGGGAGACGACGGGCCGGATGCCGGCCAGCATCGGGCGGAAGTCGTAGCCGGCCCCGCCCGCGTCGAAGCGGGCCCGGTCGATGATCGAGCTGTGCGGCAGGACGTCACCGGAGGCGACGAGCGTGAACCCGCGCGCCGCGGCGGCGGACGGGGCCGGGCGGCCGGGTGTCTCGTGGCCGTGCGCCTGGCAGGCCGCTCCTCCGGCGAGAAGGGCCGTGAGGGCCAGGGCAACCTGCCGTCTGCGTGCAATCATCAGCTCACCCCACTCAGGTCATATTTACTGACGAATAGGTATGAGCCTGGCCGAGTCCGCAAACGGCCCGGCCGCCTTGTTGACCCGTCCGGGGCGGAACGGACGCGGAACGGATGCCGCCGGTACGCGGAAGGGACCGTTCACCGAACCGTTCGTCGACGCGATCGACCGTCCGCCGCAGATCCTTGTGCGTGCCCTGTCCCCCGGCCCCGCGCTGGGGTGCCATACGGCCATGACGGCCGGAACCACCCTCACGAACGGGACGACCGCCGAGCACGAGCTCGCCGCACTGCAGCGGGAGCACGGCCGGCCCCTCTTCGCGCTCCTCCTCCGGCTCAGCGACGGCGACCGGCAACGCGCCGAGGACCTGGTGCAGGAGACCCTCGTGCGCGCCTGGCAGCATCCCGAGGCGCTGCGCGCCGACGACTTCGACTCCGTACGGCCCTGGCTGCTGACCGTGGGACGGCGGCTCGCGATCGACGCGCGGCGGGCCCGGCAGGCGCGTCCCGCCGAGGTCGGCGACGCGGTGCTGGAGAACGCGCGGGTGTGCGCCGATCACGCCGAGCGGGCGGCCGCCGCCCTCGATGTGCGCGAGGCTGTGAAGACACTCACTCCCGAGCACCGTGAAGTCCTGGTGCTGGTGTATTTCCAGGGGGCGAGTGTGGCGGAGGCCGCCGAAATCCTGGGGATTCCGCCCGGTACCGTGAAGTCTCGCGCGTACTACGCGCTGCGCGCCCTGCGCCGGGTGCTTCCGGGATACGCGGCCGACCTGCGGTGAAACCAATGGGAAAGTCAAACCTCCGTAAAGCGCCTTGCTGAGGACCCCCGTTGAGTAATCGGGTGTTCCTATCCGTGTTCCGGACTGGGGAGCCCGGGGTCGGGCGACGCGCACGCACCGGAGGAAGGCAGGAAGGGATGCTGCACAGAGGTCAACAGGGCACGGACGGCACCGGCGGGGGCGAACTCGTCGTCCCCATGGCCTGGTTGTACGCCGAGTACATCGCCGACGAGCTGCTGCGTTCCGGCGATCTGATGCCGCCGACGTCCTTCGAGTTCCGGGCCGGACGGGACGCGCTGGCGCTGACCGTCTTCCTCGCCGACACCGAGGGAGAGCTCTCCGGCATCCAGGTCGTCTCGCAGCTGGAGAACTGGCTGTCACTGACGGCGTACGACCAGCCGTGGCAGGACTGGGTGTGCGAGCGGATGGCCGCGCTGACCGCCGAGGCCGTCGCCACCGGCGAGCCCGCCGCGGACCTCGAACTCGCGGCCGCGGCCTGGCGCTGGCTGGAGGAGACGGAGCTGCTGGCGCCCGATCTGAACGCCGTGCCGGGCGGCGGTGCGGGGGTCGGCGAGGACGAGGGTCCGAAGGTGTGGACACCGGCCTGGCAGCTCGGCCTGCCGCTCGGCCACCTCGCCATCCACCTCTTCTAGATTCCTTCGCAATCGGACCAATCCGCGGGGCCGACCGCTCCGAATCCCTTGGTCACGATTCTGTGTAGGCCTTGAGTGATTCGGCGGGCTGGTGCGTACCGGTGGGAGCAAGGAGTAACCCCACCCACACTCAACGGCACGAGGTTTCCGCATGAGGTCCTTGGAGAGGCATCGCGACGTCGGCGCGTACGCGCTCGGCGTGCTGGACGAGGCGGAGGCCTTCCGCTTCGAGGACCACCTCATGGAGTGCCCCAAGTGCGCGGCACACGTGACCGAGTTCGGTCCAGTGACCCGTCAGATGATGCTGTACCGCCGGGCGACACCGCGGACCGTGCATCCGATGGCCCAGCCCGGCCCCCAGCTCCTGAACCGACTCCTCGGCGAGGTCGCGACCCGGCACCGGGCACGCCGCAGGCGCCTGCTGTACGCGGTGGCCGCCTCGGTGGTCCTGACCGTGGGCGGTTCCAGCCTCGCGATGACGGCGGGCGGAGACGCGGCGCGGACCACGAGCATCGAGGCCACCGACGCCCGCTCCGGGGTGTGGGCCCAGGTCACCACCGAGGACGAGGACTGGGGCACCCAGGTCGAGCTCAGGGTCAAGGACGAGTCCGGCCCGCGTGCCTGTCACCTCGTCGCGATCAGCCACGACGGCAAGGAGGAGACCGTCACCGGCTGGAACGCCACCGGGCACGCCACCAGCGACAACACGATGATGGGCAGCTCCACCTTCCACTCCGACCAGATCGACCACTACGAGGTCAGGACGTCCGCCGGGGACCATCTCGTGACGCTGCAGCCCAGCTGACGGCCTCCGGTCACTTGAGCAGTCTCGACAGCCTCCGGTCCGCCAGTGGTCTGCCGCCCGTCTGGCAGGTGGGGCAGTACTGGAGGGAAGAGTCGCTGAAGGAGACCTCCCGGATGGTGTCGCCGCAGACCGGGCAGGGATCGCCGGTGCGGCCGTGGACGCGCAGACCGGACTTCTTCTCCGACTTCAGGCGGCCCGCCGCCACACCCCTCGAGCGTTCCACCGCTTCGGTGAGGGTCGTACGCAGGGCCCGGTAGAGGGTTTCCGTCTCCTCGGGGGTCAGGGAGGCCGCCAGTTTGAACGGGGACATTCTCGCCGCGTGCAGGATCTCGTCGCTGTAGGCGTTGCCCACGCCGGCGAGGAGGGCCTGGTCGCGCAGGGCGCCCTTCAGCTGCCGGCGCTCGTCCTTCAGCAGGGCCGCGAAGCTCGCCCCGTCGAAGTCCTCGGCCAGCGGGTCAGGGCCCAGCCGGGCGATACCGGGAACCTCCTGGGGATCGGCCACCACGTACACCGCGAGACGCTTCTGCGTACCCGCCTCCGTGAGGTCGAAGCCCGCGCCGGTCTCCAACGCCACCCTCAGGGCGAGGGGGCCCTTGCCCGGACGGGGCGGGCCGTCGGGCAGGCGGTCCTTCCAGTGCAGCCAGCCCGCGCGGGCCAGGTGGGTGACGAAGTGCGGGCCGCCGTCCGTCTCCAGGTCGAGGAACTTGCCGTGGCGGTGCACGGCGATCACCTCGCGGCCCTCGACGGCGCTGAGCGGAGGGTCGTACGTCTTCAGGACGCTGATGGCCACCGGCAGCACGCGCACCATCTCGTGGCCGACCAGGTTCTCGGTCAGGAAGTCCTTGAGCGCTTCCACCTCGGGGAGTTCCGGCATAGGTCCAGAGTGCCATCGGGGGCCGCCGTGGTCAGGTCAGGGCCGCTCCGGTACGACGAACTCGCACCACACGCACTTGCCGCCGCCGCGTGCCTCCACGCCCCAGACGTCGCTCAGCAGGTCGACCAGGAACAGGCCGCGGCCCGAGACCCCCGACTCGCCCGCCTCCCGGCGGCGCGGCAGGGCGCTGGAGGAGTCCTCGACCTCGACGCGCATCCGCCGGTCGGAGCCGGTCAGGACCCGCAGGGTGACGATCGCGGCGCCCTCGGTGTGCATCAGGGCGTTGGTGATGAGCTCGTCGGCGACCAGTTCGATCTCGTCGGAGCGTTCCCGTGCGCCCCAGGTGCCGACCGCGGTCCGGATCATGTGCCGGGCCTGGGTGAGGGCCTCGGGGTCCCCGGGTGCCACGTGCTGCCGCAGGCGGCTGCCGGACTGCGGGGCGTCCTGGTCGCGGCGGCGCAGCAGGAGCAGGGCCACGTCGTCGTCGCCGGCGCGTTCCTCGGCCACGTCGATGAGCCGGTCGGCGAGTTCCCAGACGTCGACGGGACCCACGGCGATGAGGCGCGTGAGGGTCCGCATGCCGTCGTCGAGGTCGGCGCCGGGCTCCTCGACCAGGCCGTCGGTGCACAGCAGCAGGGTGCCCCCGGGATCGAGTTCGAGGGTGGCGACGGGATAGTCGAGCTGCCCGAACTCCGCGGACAGCCCGAGCGGCAGCCCCCCGTCGACGGTCACCCGGCGGCAGCTGCCGTCGGCGCGGCGGACCAGCGGGTCGATGTGGCCCGCGCGCACGACCTGGACGACTCCGGTGGCCAGGTCGGCCTCGGCGTACAGGCAGGTCGCGAAGCGGTCGGTGTCGAGCTCGTGGAGGAAGACGGAGGCGCGGGCCATCACCGTGGCCGGGGTGTGGCCTTCGGCGGCGTAGGCCCGCAGGACGATCCGCAGCTGGCCCATCACGGCGGCGGCGTGGGTGTCGTGGCCCTGGACGTCGCCGATGACGGCGCCGACCCGGCCCCCGGGCAGCGGGATCAGGTCGTACCAGTCGCCGCCGATGTCCCGCCCGAGAGCCCCCTCGGCGCTGGCGGCCCGGTAGCGCACAGCGACGTCGGCGCCGGGGACGCTCGGGATGGTCCGCGGCAGCATGGCCTGCTGGAGGCCGGTGGCGAGGTCCTTCTCCTGCTCGTAGAGCATGGCCCGCTGGAGGCTCTGGGCGATGCTGCTGCCGAGGGCGATGAGGACGTTGCGGTCCTCGGGGGTGAAGCCGTACCGGTCGCTGTAGAGCAGGCCCATGGCGCCGATCGGGCGGGCCTCGGCGATCAGCGGGAGATAGGCGGCGGAGGTGATGTTGAGGTCGGTGATGTGCGGCCACAGGATCGGGTAGCGGTCCGCGAACTCCTCCGGCGACTCGATGAACCGGGGGCTGAGCGTGCGCACGGCCTCGCTCATCGGGTACGGCTCGTCGATCCGGGTGACGTCGGTGCCGGGCACGAAGCTGCCCGCGGGGCCCTCGGCGATCAGCCGGATGCGGCCGGCCTCGACCAGGCCCATGACGAGGCTGGTGGCGCCGAGGTGGGTGAGCCCGTGGGTGTCCTTGAGGACGTCGATGACGTCCTGGACGGTCCGGGCGTGGGCGAGGGCGGCCGTGGTGAGCTGGACGACATTGGTCTGCCGGCGCCTGGCCTCGTCCTGGGCGGCCTGCTCCCGGCGGGCTTCCAGCTCGCCCATCTCCTGGGTGGCGTCACGGACGATCCCGACGATCCGGCGCGGGCGGCCCGACTCGTCGCGCCGGATGTAGCCCTGGGTGTGGGTCCAGCGCAGGGTGCCGTCACGGCAGCGGATACGGAAGTAGGTGCCGTAGTTCTCGCTGCCGTCCTTGATCGCCTGGGCGACCAGGGCATCGAGCCGGTGGGCCTCGGCCGTGGGCACCCGTACGGCGAGGCTCACGGGGTTGTCGTCGTACTCGTCGGGGCGCAGGTCGAAGACTTCGTGGGCCTGGGCGTCCATGTGGAACAGACCGGTGTCCAGGTCCCAGTCGAAGCTGCCCATGCGGTTGAGCGCCAGGATCGGATCCGGGTGGGCGGGCCAGTCGTCCGGGAGTGACAGGGCGCTCGCTCCCCGATCAACCATGGGCCCACCTTGCCAGGATTTGCCCGATTCTTCGACCGGGGGCTGCGGGGCCCGGCTTCTCGGCAGCCGTCAGGCACCGAGGACGTCGGCGGGACTGCCCGGGACGGCGCCGGCGCCGGCGCCGGTCGGGGCATCGGGATCGTCGGGGATCAGGCCGCCGCCGTCCGGCAGGTCGGGGGTGTCGGGGACTGTCTCGGGGCCGATATCGGGGCCGGTCTCGGCCTCGGGGTCCCCGGGGACGGTCGTAAAGTCGTCCCCCGGCGGGGCCACGGGCGTCCTGGGCCGCGTCGTGGACGGCGGACCGGGCGGCGGGCTGGCGGTGGCGGCGGGCCCGGGACCTTCGGCGGCCGTCAGGCACCGAGGACGTCGGCGGGACTGCCCGGGACGGCGCCGGTCGGGGCATCGGGATCGTCGGGGATCAGGCCGCCGCCGTCCGGCAGGTCGGGGGTGTCGGGGACTGTCTCGGGGCCGGTCTCGGCCTCGGGGTCGCCGGGGACGGTCGTAGAGGTGTCCTCCGGCGGGGCCACGGGCGTCGTGGACGGCGGACTGGGCGGCCGGGTGGCGGTGGGCGGGACGGGGATCGTCGGGGTCGCGCGGCCCGGTGCGGGCCTCCTCACCGGGTCGTCGCCCGGGGTCGCCGTAGGAGTCAGCGGTTCCCCTGCCGGCGCGGTGACGGCGTGATCGTGCCGGCAGTCGTGGTCGATCCGGCGTTCGATCCAGGAGTGGTCGACGAGGTCGATGATCGTGAGGTCGGTGAGGACCTGCTCGCTGGGGGTCACCTCGACCACCTGGTCGGGCCGGTATCCGGGCCACGGCCGCCCGCCCGCGACCGCGCCACCCCGCATCGCCACGGGCGGCGTCAGGGGGTTGCCGCCGGCGCAGCGGACGCGCGGGACGCCCCGGTGGTCGACGAGGACGGCGGTGCCCGCCTGGAGGACGGACAGGAAGCCGCTCGCCCGGCCGCCGCGGTAGCCGTGGTCGGTGACCCGGGTGTCGGCGCGCAGGACGACCGGGGCGAGCCCGCGCAGGTAGTCCGGGACCGAGGCCGGGGGGACGCCCGCGGCCTGCGCGAAGGCGCTCGTCCTGGACCGGTCGGTGGTCAGGTCGTCGATCTGCCGTCCGACGTCGCAGCTGCCGACGCGCTCGCTGCCGCCGTAGAGGCCCGGCAGGTCGCCGGGGACGGTCCGTGGGGCGGGCGAGTCCCGCTGGGGCGTTCGGGTGAAGGGCGGTGGCGTGGTCACCGAGGAACGGGTGAAGGGGTTCGGCCCCTGGGCCGCCGCCGGCTGCGGCAGAAGTGCGCCGCTCACCCCGGCGGTGTTCGCGCCTCCGTCACCACCGCATCCGGCAACGAGAAGCGCCGCCGCGAGCGCGCAGGCCGACGCGAGGGTTCGGGTGGGTGTCCGCACCACGCTCTCCTGTCCGTCCCGGGCGGTTCGTCGCTATTGTCTTCTTCGCCCACTCGGGTTACGCAAGCGCAGGGGAGGTACACGGACCGTCACACAGGGTTCGGCCGGACAATGGAGGCAGGAGAGCACGGCCGTGGACTGGTTCACCGCACCCGAGTACTGGCTGAGCCGGCTGGTCTTCCAGCGGGCTCTGGCCGGGCTGTACTTCGTCGCGTTCCTGGCGGCGGCCCTGCAGTTCCGGGCGCTGCTCGGGGAGCGCGGAATGCTGCCGGTCCCGCGTTTCGTGGCACGGGTGCCCTTCCGGCGTGCGCCGAGCCTGTTCCAACTCCATTACTCCGACCGGTTCTTCGCCCTCTGCGCGTGGACGGGCTGCGCGGTGGCGGTCGCGCTGGCCGCGGGCCTCGACTCCCGGCTGCCGCTGTGGGGCGGGATGCTGCTGTGGCTGGTGCCGTGGCTGCTGTATCTGTCGATCGTCAACGTCGGCCAGACCTGGTACGGCTTCGGCTGGGAGTCCCTGCTGCTGGAGGTCGGCTTCCTCGCGGTGTTCCTCGGCAACGACGAAGTGGCCCCGCCGGTCGTCGTGCTGTTCCTGCTGCGCTGGGTCCTGTTCCGGGTCGAGTTCGGCGCGGGGCTCATCAAGATGCGCGGCGACGACTGCTGGCGCAAGCTCACGTGCCTCGACCACCACCACGAGACACAGCCGATGCCCGGTCCGCTGAGCTGGTTCTTCCACCATCTGCCGAGGCCGGTGCACCGGATGGAGGTGGCCGCGAACCACGTCACGCAACTCGCCGTACCGTTCCTCCTCTTCACCCCGCAGCCGATCGCCACGGCGGCAGCGTCCCTGATGATCGTGACCCAGCTGTGGCTGGTGCTCTCGGGCAACTTCGCCTGGCTGAACTGGATCACCATCGTGCTGGCGGTGCCGGCGCTGGAACTCCCGGGCGACGACCCCGACCTGCCCGCCACCCCGCTCTGGTACGAGGCGGTGGTCATCGCCGTCGCCGCGCTCCTGCTCACCCTGAGCTACCACCCGGTCCGCAACATGATCTCCCGAAGCCAGATCATGAACCGTTCCTTCGACCCGCTCCATCTCGTCAACACCTACGGCGCGTTCGGCAGCGTCAGCCGGGTCCGCCACGAGGTGGTGGTCGAGGGCACCGCCGAGGACGTACCCCGCAGGGACTCCGAGTGGAGGGAGTACGAGTTCAAGGGCAAGCCGGGCGATCCACGGCGCTGGCCACGCCAGTTCGCGCCCTACCATCTGCGGCTGGACTGGATGATGTGGTTCGCCGCGCTGTCCCCGGCGTACGCGGGGGCGTGGTTCGGCACGATGGTCGAACGGCTCCTGGAGAACGACCCGGCCACGCTGGGACTGCTGCGCCACTCCCCGTTCCCGGCCGACTCGCCGCCCCGCTACGTCCGCGCCCGCCTCTTCCGGTACCGGTACACGACATGGCGGGAGCTGCGGGAGACGGGGGCGTGCTGGGAGCGGACGTATGTGCGGGAGTTCCTGCCGCCCACCCGGCTGGCGCAGCCGGCCCGGCAGAGTCAGAGGCCGTAGGTCCGGGTGGCCGTACCGCCGAAGACCTCGGCGCGTTCCGATGGGCCCAGGCCGAGGGTGAGGTCCCGTGCCGCGGACACCACCTCGCCGTAAGTCGCGGCGAGCGTGCACACCGGCCAGTCCGAGCCGAACATCAGGCGGTGCGGGCCGAAGGCGTCCAGGACCGTGTCGGCGTAGGGGCGCAGGTCGTCGAGGGTCCAGGCTGCGAGGTCCGCCTCGGTGACCATGCCGGAGAGTTTGCAGACGGTGTTGGGCAGGGCGGCGAGGGCGCGGACGTCGGTCGCCCAGGGTTCCAGGGTGCCGGAGGCGATGGGGGGTTTGCCCAGGTGGTCCAGGACGAAGGTGAGGTGGGGCAGCGACTCGGCGGCCTTGACGCAGGCGGGCAGTTGGTGCGGGAGGACCACCAGGTCGTAGACCAGGCCGGCGTCCGCCAGGGCGGCCAGGCCCCGGCGTACGTCCGGCCGCAGCAGCCACTCGGGATCCGGCTCGCCCTGGACCTGGTGGCGGATGCCCTTGAGGCGGGTTCCGCCGGGGAGTTGCCGCAGCCGGGCCAGCTCGTCGGCGACGTCGGGGCGGGTCAGGTCGGTCCAGCCGACGACGCCGGCGATCAACTCGTGGCCGGCCGCGAGGGCGAGGAACTCCGGGGTCTCCTCGGGCACGGTGACCGTCTGGACGAGGACCGTGCGGGCGACTGACGCCGCTGCGGCCTCGGGTGCCAGGTCCGCCATCGTGAAGGTCCGTCGCAGCGGGCTGTCCGGGGTGATCCAGTCCTGGTCCCGCACCGACAGGTCCCACACGTGGTGGTGCGCGTCGACGACCGTCACGGCAGCTCCCACACGACGGGCAGACCGGCGTCGGCGCCCTCGTCGGAGTAGTCGTGCACCACGTCGAGGAGTTCGGCCATGCGGGCCTGCCAGGCAATGTTGACCGGCAGTTTCTCCAGTTCGGCGATCATCGCCGGGTAGTCCTCGACCTCGAGGAGGTGGAACAGGTCGGTGCCGCTGCGCCAGATCGTCCACTGGCTCACGCCCGCGGCGCGGATGGCTGCGGTCAGTTCCTCCGGGACCTCGCGGTGGGCGGCCTCGTACTCCTCGACGCGGTCCGCGCGGACCTTGGTGTGCAGGGCGACTCTCATGACGGCTCCTCGGTGGTCAGGAGACCGGTGTCGCGCAGTTCCTGCCAGAAGGCAGGGGGCACCGGGGTCGCGAACTGGTCGGCGGCGTCCCGTACTTCGGCCGCCGAGCGGGCGCCCACCAGGACGCTCGCGACGGCGGGGTGGGCCGCGCAGAAGGCGAGGGCGGCGGCCCGCAGGCTGATGCCGTGCCGCTCGGCGACCTCCCGCATGCGCAGGGCGCGCTCCAGCAGGTCCCCGGGGGCCTGCGCGTAGTTGTACGTCGCTCCCGGTCTCGGATCGGCCAGCAGCCCGGAATTGAAGGCACCGCCGATCACCACGGAGACGCCCCGCTCGACGGCGGCGGGCAGCAGTTCGGTGAGCGCGCTCTGGTCGAGCAGGGTGTAGCGGCCGGCGCACAGCACCACGTCGACGTCGGTCTCCCGGACGAAGCGGGTCAGCATCCCGGCCTGGTTCATGCCGGCGCCGATCGCCCCGACGACACCCTCGGAGCGGAGCTTCTCCAGGGCGGGATAGCCCTCGCGGAAGGCTTCGTCGGCGTGGTCGTCGGGGTCGTGGAGGTAGACGACGTCCACGCGGTCGAGGCCGAGCCGTTCGAGGCTCGCCTCAAGAGTGCGTCGTACGCCGTCGGCGCTGAAGTCCCAGACCCGGCGGTGGGTGGCGGGGACCGCGAAGCCGTCGGCGAGGTCGTCGCCGCCGTCCCTGGACGGCTCCAGGCGGCGGCCGACCTTCGTGGACAGCGTGTACTCCGAGCGCGGAAAGGCGCTCAGGGCCTCCCCCAGCCGGCGTTCCGACAGTCCGAGACCGTAGTGCGGGGCGGTGTCGAAGTAGCGGATGCCGCTCTGCCAGGCGGCGGCGACCGCCTCGTGCGCCTGCTCGTCGCTCACCTCGGTGAAGAGGTTGCCGATGACACCGGCGCCGAAGCCGAGCCCGCTGACCCGGACCCCGCTGCTGCCGAGGGTGGTCACTGTCCCACCGGCCGCAGGCGCAGGCCCTGCATGCCGCCGTCGACGGCGAGGGAGGTGCCGGTAGTGGCGCCGGAGAGCGGGCTCGCCAAGTAGGCGATGGCGCCCGCGACCTCGTCCGCCGAGACCAGGCGTCCGGTGGGCTGGCGGGCCTCCAGGGCGGCCCGCTCGGCGGCCGGGTCGGGGGCCTTGGCGAGGAGGCGGCCGATCCACGGAGTGTCCGCGGTGCCGGGGTTGACGCAGTTGACGCGGATGCCCTCGCGGACGTGGTCGGCGGCCATGGCGAGGGTCAGGGAGTACACGGCCCCCTTGGTCGCGCTGTACAGGGCCCGTTGCGGCAGGCCCGCGGTGGCCGCGATGGAGCAGGTGTTCACGATCGCGGCGTGCGCGGACTCGCGCAGGTGGGGCAGGGCGGCGCGGGTCACCCGGACCATGCCGACGACGTTGACGTCCAGGACGCGGTGCCATTCCTCGTCGTCGTTGTCCGCGACGGTGCCCTGGGCGCCGATGCCCGCGTTGTTGACCACGACGTCGAGTCCGCCGAGGTCGGCCACGGCGGCGGCCACGGCCTCGCGGACCGAAGCGTCGTCGGTGACGTCGGCGCGGTAGGCCAGCAGCGGCTTCTCGACCGAGGAGGTGTCCAGATCGAGGACGGCGACCTGTGCGCCGCGTGCGACGAGGAGTTCCGCGGTGGCCCGGCCGATTCCGGAGGCACCGCCGGTCACCAGGGCCTTCAGACCCTCGAAGTCGCTCATGCCGCCTGCCCCTTCTTCTGTGTGTCGTCGGCGAGGTCTTCTGCCCAGAACCCGCCGTCGGGGAACGTGTACCGCGCGATGGACTCCGGGCGCATGGCGGCCGAGAAGCCCGGCGCGACGGGTGCCGTGTAGTGGCCTTCCCGGATCACCACGGGATCGAGGAAGTGGTCGTGCAGATGGTCGACGTACTCGATGACCCGGTTCTCGGTGGTGCCGGTGACGGCGACGTAGTCGAACATCGAGAGGTGCTGGACGAGTTCGCACAGGCCGACCCCGCCCGCGTGCGGGCAGACCGGCACGCCGAACTTGGCCGCGAGCAGCAGGATGGCGAGGTTCTCGTTGACGCCGCCGACACGGGCCGCGTCGATCTGCACGACGTCAAGGGCACCGGCCTGGAGCAGCTGCTTGAAGACGACCCTGTTCTGGACGTGCTCGCCGGTGGCGACCTTGACCGGGGCGACCGCCTTGCGGATGGCGGCGTGGCCGAGGATGTCGTCGGGGCTGGTGGGCTCCTCGATCCAGTACGGGTCGAATTCCGCGAGCGCCCCCGTCCAGCGGATCGCCTCGTCGACGTCCCAGCGCTGGTTGGCGTCGATCGCCATGCGGATGCCGGGGCCGACGACCTGGCGGGCGACCCGGCAGCGCCGTATGTCGTCCTCCAGGTCCGCGCCGACCTTGAGCTTGATCTGCCTGAAGCCGTCGGCGACGGCCTGGGCGGCGAGCCGGGTGAGCTTCTCGTCGTCGTAGCCGAGCCAGCCGGCGGAGGTGGTGTACGCGGGGTAGCCGGTCGCGAGGAGCTGTGCCGCGCGCTCGGTGGCACCCTCCCGTCCACGGCGCAGGATCTCCAGGGCCTCCTGCGGGGTGAGCGCGTCCGTGAGGTAACGGAAGTCGACCTGGCTGACCAGCCACTCGGGCTCGGCGTCGGCCAGCAGCCGCCACAGCGGCTTCTGGGCGCGTTTGGCGGCCAGGTCCCACACCGCGTTGACGACCGCGCCGATCGCCATGTGCATCACGCCCTTCTCGGGGCCGAGCCAGCGCAACTGGCTGTCGCCGATCAGGTCGCGGTTCAACGTCCCCGGATCCGCGCACAGTTCGTCGACGGACCGTCCGACCACATGCCCGCGCAGCGCCCCGATCGCGGCGACCTGGACCTCGTTGCCCCGCCCGATGGTGAAGGTGAATCCGTGCCCCTCGTGCCCGTCGGCCGCGTCCGTGCGCAGCACGACGTAGGCCGCCGAGTAGTCGGGGTCCGGGTTCATCGCGTCGGAGCCGTCGAGCTCGCGCGAGGTGGGGAAGCGGATGTCGTAGGTGTCTACCGCGGTGATGCGGGCGGGGGACGAGGACACGGAAGGCCTTTCGGTAGGTGACGGGCGGGTGGGGCTCAGTCCTGGGCGCGCCCCGTCGTCACACGGGCGATCATGAGGGCGACCAGGATGATTCCGCCGTAGATGGCCTGGATCCAGAAGGACGGCACCTGGGCGAGCGTGAGCAGGTTCTGTACGACACCCAGCAGGAGTACGCCGGTCAGGGCGCCGAACATGGTGCCCTTGCCGCCGTCGAGGCTGATGCCGCCGATCACCGCGGCCGCGAACACCGTGAAGATCATGTTCTGGCCCTGGTTGGCGCTGATCGCGCCGACGTAGCCGGTCTGCATGATGCCGCCGACGGAGGCGAGAACGCCCGCCACGACGAACACGCCGAGCATCACCCGTTCGACGCGGATGCCGGCGGCGCGGGCCGCGTCGGCGTTGCCGCCGATGGCGTACAGGGAGCGGCCGATGCGGTGGTACTTCAGGACGAAGCCGGTGACGGCGAAGGCGACCGCGGCGAGCCACACCGACATCGGGATGTTCAGGAAGGTCGTCGTGGCCAGGGAGTAGAAGCTGTCCGGCATGCCGAAGAGGGTCTTGCCCTTGGTGGCGCCGACGAGCAGTCCGCGCAGCACGATCAGCATCGCGAGCGTGACGATGAACGCGTTGAGCTTGAACTTCACGACCAGGATGCCGTTGAAGGCGCCGACCAACGCGCCCACCACGAGGACCGCCAACAGGGCGAGCGCGGCCGGTAGTTCGGTGCCCCAGCCGGACTGGGCCGCGGGCAGGACGAGAAGCGCTCCCACTGCCGGGGCGATGCCCACGACCGACTCCAGGGAGAGGTCGAACTTGCCGGTGATCAGCACGAGCGACTCGGCCAGCACCACCATCGCCAGGGCCGCCGAGGCACCGAGGATGGAGATCAGGTTGCGCTCGGTGAGGAACGAGTCGTTGACGAACGCGCCGAGCACCATGAGCAGCAACAGCGCGGGGACAAGGGCGAGTTCGCGGGCGCGGCGCAGCAGGACCGTCCGGGCCGCCCGCACCTCGGGCACCCGCACCTGCTTCACCGGCGGAGCCTTGGTGTCAGCCATGGTGGTCCACTCCTTCGATGGAGGCGATCAGCTCGTGGTCGCGCCAGCCGGCCGGGTGCTCGGCGACCACGCGGCCGTGGAAGAGGACGAGGACGCGGTCGCAACGGCGCAGGTCGTCGAGTTCGTCGGAGACGACCAGGACCGCGGTGCCGTCCTCGCGGGCGGTGTCCACGCGGGAGAGCAGGGACTCCTTCGACTTCACGTCGACGCCCGCGGTGGGGTTGATCAGGACGAGCAGGCGGGGGTCGGAGGCGAGGGCGCGGGCCATGACGACCTTCTGCGCGTTGCCGCCGGAGAGGTCGGAGACGGCCTGCTCGGGGCCCTCGGTGTGGATGTCGAGGCGGTCGATCAGCTCCGTGGCGAAGCCGCGCTTGCGGTCGGTGCCGACGAAGCCGTAGCGGCCGAGCCGGTCCAGGACGCTGAGGGTGGCGTTGTCGCCGATGGTCATGCCGAAGACCAGGCCCTGGGCGTGCCGGTCGCGCGGGACGAAGCCGACGCCCGCCTTCAGGCTGGCCTGTACGTCGCCGAACGGCAGTGGCCTGCCGTCCAGTCGGGCCGTCCCGCCGGTCGGGGTGTGCAGTCCCGTGAACGACTCGGCGAGCTCGATCTTGCCGCTGCCGCTGATGCCGGCGAGTCCGACGACCTCACCGCGGCGCACGGTGAGGTCGACGTCCTGGTAGGCGTCGGAGGTGAGGCCCCGGGCGTCCAGGAGGACAGGCGCGCTCTCCTCCACCTCCCTGAGCTGTACGGCCTGTTCGGCGATGGTCTCGCCGGCCATGGCCTCGATCAGGGCGGCCCGGGGCATGTCGGCGACCGGGGCCGTGGTGATCCAGCGGGCGTCCCTGAGGACCGTCACCGTCTGGCACACCTCGTACACCTCCTGGAGGTGGTGCGAGATGAACAGGAAGGTGACACCGGAGTCCTGGAGCGTCCGCATCCGGCCGAAGAGCCGTTCGATCTCCCGCTTGTCGAGCTGTGCGGTCGGCTCGTCGAGGACGATGAAGCGGGCGCCGAAGCTCAACGCCCGGGCGATCTCCACCATTTGGCGGTCCTCGACCTTGAGGTCGGCGGTGCGCGCCTCCGGGTCGACGCCGACGTCCCAGGTGTCGAGGAGTTCGGCGGCCTCCTTCTTCAGGCTGCGCCAGCTGATGAACCCGCGCCGCAGCGGCTGCCGGTTGATGAAGAGGTTCTCGGCGACCGTCAACTCGGCTACGACGGTGGGCTTCTGGTAGACGCAGGCGACCTTGCTCCGCCAGGCGTCCCGGTCGGTGAGCGGGGGCGCGGGCTCGCCGTCGAAGCGGACGGTGCCCTCGTCGGGGGCCTGGAGGCCGGTGAGGATCGTGACGAGGGTGGACTTGCCCGCCCCGTTGCGCCCGACGAGGGCGTGGGACTCGCCGGGCATTACGGTGAGGCGGCCGTCCGCGAGGGCGGTCGTGGGGCCGTACCGCTTGACGACCCCCTCGGCTTCAACCAGTGGGGTGCTCATTTGACCGTGTTGCCCCACAGCTTGGGGTCGTCGACGTTGTCCTTGGTGACCAGGGGCGCGGGCAACTGGTCCTCCAGGATGCCGCTCGACAGCTTGACGATCGTGGAGTCGTGGTCGGTCGGCCCGGGCTTGAAGGTCTTCCCCTGCATCGCCGCCTTGATGTAGTACATGCCGTACTTGGCGTACAGGTCGGCGGGCTGGGAGACGGTGGCGTCGATCTCGCCCTTGCGGATCGCGTCGAACTCCTGCGGGATGCCGTCGTTGGAGACGATGGCGATGTGGCCCGCCTGCCCGGCCTTCTTCAGCATCCCCTTGGACTTGAGGGTCTGCAGCGTCGGCGCGAGGTAGACGCCGCCGGCCTGCATGTAGATGCCCTTGATGTCGGGGTTGGCGTTCAGGAGGGTGCCCAGCTGCGAGGCGGCCGCGTCGGACTCCCACTTGGCGGGGATCTCCAGCACCTTGAGCTTCGGGAAGTTCTTCTTCACACAGGCCCGGAAGGCCTCGGAGCGGTCGCGTCCGTTGACCGAGGCCAGGTCGCCCATGATCTGCACGACCTTGCCGGAGGGGATCTGCTCTCCGAGGTACTGGCAGGCCTTCTCGCCGTACGACACGTTGTTGGCCCGTACGACCATGGCGACCTTGCCCTTGTCGGGGGCGACGTCGACGGCGACGACCGGGACGCCCTTGCGTTCGGCCTGGTCGAGGCCGGCCTCGATGGCGGCGCTGTCGAGCGGGGCGACGACCAGGCCCTTGACGCCCTGGTTGAGCTCGTTGTTGATGTCGGTGATCTGCTGGGAGGGATCGCTGTTGGAGTTGACCGTCTTCAGCGTGTCGACCCCCTCGGACTTGGCCATCTTGGGCACGTAGTCGTTGTACGACTGCCAGAACGGCGAGGTCAGCAGCGGCAGGATCACGCCCACCTTGCCGGTCCCGTCGCCTCCCTCGGTGCCGGCGCTGCCGGTGTCCTTGGTGCTGCCGCACGCGGCGAGCACCAGCGAGGCGCTCGCGGCCGCGGCCACCGCACCGATCCGAATTCTGTTCCGCTTCCCCACTGTCCTGCCGGGCATCTGGCGGCTCCTCATCGAGCGTGGTTCGCATGATCAAGCACGAGCGTGTTCGAGCAGTTGACGGCATACTTATCAGACCACTCGCCCTTGGCAATACCCTCTGACGGCAGGTTTTCCCGACTTTCGGCCATAGTGGTCCGACCACATCGCCGGTTAGACTGCGGCGCACCCGGTGACCGGCACCCGGTGAGTGGAGGAACGGCGTGGACGAGACAGCCCCGCAGAAGGGCACCGTGACGCAGCGCGCCATCGAGCAGATCAAGGCGATGATCGGCGGGGGCCGACTGGAGCCGGGCCAGCGGCTGCCGACCGAGCGCGATCTCGCGGTGCAGCTGGGCATCTCCCGCAGTTCGATGCGGGAGGCGATCCGCGCGCTGACGGTCCTCGGGGTACTGGAGGCCCGGCACGGCTCGGGCATCTACGTCACCCAGCTGGAGGCCGGCGACCTGCTGGAGACCTTCGGCGTGGTCGCCGACCTGTCCCGGGGCCCGCAGCTGGTGGAGCTCCTGGAGGTGCGCCGCATCCTGGAGTCGACGGCGACCGCGCTGGCCGCCGCCCGCATCACACCCGATCAGCTCGCCGAGGTGGAAAAACACCTCACGGCCATGAACGCCACCGACGACCCGGAGGAGATCCTCGCCCACGACCTGGCCTTCCACCGCGAGATCGCGGTGGCCGCCGGCAACGACACCATGGCGGCGATCCTGGAGGGCCTGTCCTCGCGCACCTTCCGGGCCAGGGTGTGGCGCGGCTACCAGGAGGAGGGCGCCTTCGAGCGCACGCGGCGCGAGCACGCGGCGATCCACCGCGCCCTGGTCGCCCACGACCCGGAGGCCGCCCGCGCGGCTGCGGCCGCCCATGTGGGCGAGGTGGAGGAGTGGCTGCGGGCGCAGCTCGGGGCGTGACCGAGGTCGAGGTGTAGGCGCGCGGTCGGCTGCGGCGACCGGAAAGCCCATGACGGCGACGCCTGCCTCCACGGCCCCCCCATCTCGTTCGCGTCGGAACGCCGACACCCGGGAAAACAAGCGGCCGTGCCGGGAACAGCCGGTCCGTCCGGCACGGTTGCACCGACCGAGGGCCGATACGGGCCCCTGATCGCGGTGCGCCCGCCGCGCTTTTGGATCAAGACGTATGTCTGCAGGAGGACTTTTCCATGACTGACCGGCCCTTGACGCTGATGGCGGTACACGCCCACCCCGACGACGAGGCCACCGGAACCGGCGGGGTCCTCGCGAGGTATGCGGCGGAAGGCATCCGCACGGTGCTCGTGACCTGTACCGACGGCGGCTGCGGTGACGGACCCGGGGGCGTCAAGCCGGGGGATCCCGGGCACGATCCCGCGGCGGTCGCCTCGATGCGCCGCCAGGAGCTCGAGGCCAGCTGCGAGGTCCTGAAGATCAGCGATCTGGAGATGCTGGACTACGCCGACTCCGGAATGGCGGGCTGGCCGAGCAACGACGCGCCCGGATCCTTCTGGCAGACCCCCGTGCAGGAAGGCGCGGCCCGGCTCGCGGAACTCATGCGGCACTACCGGCCCGATGTGGTCGTCACCTACGACGAGAACGGCTTCTACGGTCACCCCGACCACATCCAGGCCCACCGCATCACGATGGCCGCATTGGAGATGACCGCGCTGACGCCGAAGGTGTACTGGACCACGATGCCCCGCTCGATGATGCAGCGGTTCGGGGAGGTCATGCGCGAGTTCCAGGAGGACATGCCGGAGCCCGACCCCGCCGAGGCCGCCGCGCTGGCCGAGATCGGCCTGCCCGACGACGAGATCACCACGTGGGTGGACACCACCGCGTTCAGCGGCCAGAAGTTCGACGCGCTGGCGGCGCACGCCAGTCAGGGCGAGAACATCTTCTTCCTCAGGATGGGCAAGGAGAGGTTCGGCGAGTTGATGGGCACCGAGACGTTCGTCCGTGTCCAGGACGCCACGGGCGCGGCCCTGCCCGAGAAGGATCTCTTCGCCGGCCTGCGCTGATGCGCGTGCCGAGCGCTCGTCACTCGTCGAAGCGGCGGCGCGCGGCCTCGATGTGACCGAGGTACTGGTGGGTCCAGCCGCACATGCCGTCGACCGTGGCGCGCAGGGCCTGGCCCGGCTCGGTGAGGATGTACTCCACGCGTGGCGGCACCGTGGGGTACACCTTCCGCTCGACCAGGCCGTAGCGCTCCAGCATGCGCAGGTTCTGGGTGAGCATCTTGTGGCTGACGCCCTCGACCTCGTGGCGCAGCTCGCTGAAGCGCAGGGTGCGCTCCCCGAGCGCCTCGATGATCAGGAACGCCCACTTGTTGGCGACGTCCGAGAAGATCTCCCGCGCCAGCGAGTCGGCGCGCCTCAGGTCCGCGTCTTCGGGCGAGCCCGTGTACTGCTTGGCCATCCGGCCACTCTCCTACGGTTTCCGAGTCACCACAAGAGAGCACGTGGACGAGGACCCGCCCGCATGTCCCAGCGCGGACACTCTCGACGTGACGTCCCTCTCCGGGCAGAGTTCTCCCTACGTACTCGCGAGTAGCCCGAGGAGCGCACGTGACCAGCTGGGTCGGCCGTACCGCCGCCGAGATCGCCGCCGCCGTCCGTGAGAAGCGGGCCACGCCCCGGGAGGTGGTGGCCGAGCACCTCGCCCGGATCGAGAAGCTCGACGGGCGGATCGGGGCGTTCCGGGTGGTGCGCGCCGAAGCGGCACTGGCGGAGGCGGACGAGGTGGGCTCCCGGGGCGATCTCGGTGAACTGCCGCTGGCCGGTGTGCCCGTGGCCGTCAAGGACAACCTCTCCGTGCGCGGCGAGACGAACCGCGTCGGCACCGCCGCGACCCCGGACACGCCCGCCGACGCCGATCACGAGGTCGTGGCCCGTCTGCGGGCCGCGGGCGCGGTGGTCGTGGGGCTGACGAACGTCCCGGAGCTGTGTGTCTTCGGTACCACCGAGGGCGTTCACGGCACCTCCCGCAATCCTTGGGACACCTCGCGCACGGCGGGCGGCTCGTCCGGAGGGAGCGCCGCCGCGGTCGCCGCGGGCCTGGTCCCGCTCGCCCTCGGCAACGACGGCATGGGCTCCCTGCGCATTCCCGCGGCCAACTGCGGGCTCGTCACACTGAAGCCCGGCTCGGGGGTGGTACCGGCCGGCATCAGCGACGGCGACTGGTTCGGCATGTCCGAGAACGGCCCCCTCGCGACCACGGTCGAGGACGCCCGCCTGCTGCTTTCGATCATCGCCGGCACCGAGTTCGTACGACGGGACGCTCCCGCCACGCTCGACGTCGCCGTGTCCCTGCGCAGCCCGCTCGCCGGAGTCACCATCAGCGCGCCCTACGCGAACGCGGTCCGCGAGGCGGCCGGACTGCTGATCAAGGCGGGACATCAGGTGCGGCGCGCCGACCCGCCGTATCCGCTGTCGTTGAGCCTGACCTCGCTGGCCACCTGGACGGCGGGCACCTCGGTGGACGCGCAGGGGCTGGACCCGCGGCTGCTGGCCCGGCGCACCCGGGTGCACGCGGCGATCGGCCGGCGCTTCGTCAAGTCCGCGCGGACGGGCCGGGCCCGGCAGGAGCTGCGCGAGCGCCTGGAGCCGTTCTTCGCCGAGCACGACGTGCTGGTACTTCCGGCGCTGGCCCGCCGCTCCCCCAAGGCCGAGGCGTGGCACGAGCGGGGCTGGCTGCGCAATGTCCTCGCCAACACCGCCTACTCGCCGCTGACCCCACCGTGGAACCTCACCGGCTGGCCCGCCATGTCGGTCCCGCTCGGCACCCTGCCCTCGGGCGCCCCCTCCGCCGTCCAGCTGGTGGCCCGGCCCGGGTCGGAGACGGTGCTGCTGGAGGTCGCGGCGGAACTGGAGCGGCGGCAGCCGTGGCGGCGGACGGCGCTGCTCGACTGAACACCCGGACCGGAGGCGGGCTAGAGGGCCTTGTACATGATGTGCAGGCCCACCGGTCCGTGGCGGGGGTGGTCGAAGGCGTCCGGCACGGTGCCGAGGACGGTGAAGCCGAGCGAGGTCCACAGCTTCACGGCCGGGTTGGTCTCCACGACGGCGTTGAACACCATGCCCCGGTAGCCGTCGGCCGCGGCGGTGGCCAGGACGTGCTCGGCGAGGGCGCGGCCGTAACCGCGGCCGCCCTGACCGGGGTCGACCATGAAGCCGGCGTTGGCGATCCGGGCGGCGGGGCCGCCGTAGTTGGGGGTGACGTAGGCCGAGGCGACGACGGTGCCGGTCTCGTCCTCGACGACGTGAACGCGCTTGGCAGGGTGCATCCACAGGGCGCGCGCGGCTTCCTCGGAGGTGTCCGGATCCCAGGCGTAGGTCTCGCCCGCGGCCACGATCCGGTGCCAGAACGGCCAGATCCGTGGCCAGTCGTCGGCCACGGCTTCTCTGATCAGCATGGGCGTGAGTCTCGCACGCCCATGCCGTCGGCGATCGCGAAGGTCCTGCGGTCAGTCCACGCTGGGCAGGATGTGGGGCTCGGCGAGGTCGTCCTCGTAGCCCGCGAGACGGATGGGGGCCGAGCGCGCCCACACGTCGAGGCTGCCGATGTCCCCGGGCCTGCGGCCCGCACGCTCCGGTCGATCCTTGGGGCGTTGCTCGCGATTCGTCTTCTCCGGTGTCACCGCGCACTCCTTATGTGTCGGGCTCACCCTCGGGACGTACCTGTTCAACCTACGGTCCGTGCCTGGGCGTCCGCTCGGGTCTGGGTCGAGATCGGGTCGGACGCGGTGGCGCCGGCAACTCAGTGAGAGCAGGCCGTGGTGACCGGCTTGTCCCGGGACGGACTGTGGGTGTGGGTGGGACCCCGTACTGCCGTCCGTCCGCTACAGATTAACCAGATGAGCGGGGGTGCGCTCGATCGGGGATGAAAACAAGGTGTAACCATTACAATTCCCTGCGTTGTTCCCGCCACTTTCCGGGCTGTTTGCCCCTCTGCGCCCTTTTCTGAAGTCACCCGATCGGCCTACGTCTGTTTTCCTGACGGTCCGTCATGAGACGGTACGGCGATGACGTCGTCGTACGGACTGCACGGCAGGGCCGCCCTGGTGACCGGCGGGACCCGTGGCATCGGGCACGAGGTCGCGCGGCAACTGGCCGAGGCCGGGGCGCTGGTGTGTGTCACGGCCAGGGACCGGGAGGACGTCCGGCGGGCCGCCGCCGGGCTCGGCGGCATCGGGCTCGCGGGCAGCGTCGCCGATCCGGCTCACCTGCGCGCCCTCGTGGACCTCGCGTTGCGCGAGTTCGGCCGGATCGACATCGTGGTCAACAACGCGGCGACGAACCAGCCGTACGGCCCTCTCATGGAGGTGGATCCCCAGGCGTGGCGTGAGGCCTTCACCGTCAATGTCGAGGCACCGCTGCGGCTGGTGCAGGCGGTGTGGCGGGGATGGATGCGGGAGCACGGCGGTGCGGTGGTCAACATCTGCACGGAGGGCGCCGGGCACGTGGGCCCGAACGTCGGCGCGTACGGCACCGGCAAGGCGGCGCTGCTTCACCTCACCCAGCAGCTGGCGGGCGAGCTCGCGCCGAAGGTGCGGGTCAACTCCGTCTCGCCCGGTCTCGTCCGCACGGAGATGGCCCGGTTCGTGTGGGAGCAGGGACCCGTCGAGCTGCCGTTGGGCCGGATCGGCGAGCCGGAGGACATCGCGCGAGCCGTGGTGTGGCTCGCGTCCGACGAGGCCGCGTGGATCACCGGGGCGGATCTGCTGGTGGACGGGGGCACGCGGGTACGGGCGGCGCACGCCGGGGCGTACGCCGTCCACGACCGACTTCGCTCGTTCACGCCGCCGCGGCCGTGACGGCGCCTCGTCACGGAAACGCTCATGGAAAGGCGAGGAACCAGACGATGACCACCAGGGCGATGAAGGCGATCAGGACCACCGTGGCCATCCTGCCGCGTTGCGTGGTGCCGCCACCGCGGGGCCGGTCCTCGGGCAGAGTGGCGTCGTGGGGGCGGTCGCTCGCGTAGAACTCCTCGTCGGTGGGATAGACGTTACGCGGATCACTGTGCGCGCGTGGATCGATACCGTGCTCGTCGCTCATGGGAACCTCCCGTGCACTGTCCCACGGCGCCCGGGTTCCCCGGGGCGGACCAGGCCACACGCGCGGTCGGCGCTCACCACTTGCCGGGCGCGTAGTCCTTCAGGAAGACCCCGTACACGTCCTCGCCGGCCTCACCGCGCACGATCGGGTCGTAGACGCGGGCCGCGCCGTCGACCAGGTCGAGGGGGGCGTGGAAGCCCTCCTCGGCGAGGCGGAGCTTGTCGAAGTGGGGGCGCTCGTCGGTGATCCAGCCGGTGTCGACCGAGGTCATGAGGATGCCGTCGGTCTGGAACATCTCCTGGGCGCTGGTCCGGGTGACCATGTTCATGGCGGCCTTGGCGGCGTTGGTGTTGGGGTGGCCCGCGCCCTTGTAACCGCGGCCGAAGACGCCCTCCATCGCCGAGACGTTCACGACGTAGGAACGTCCGCTGCCCGCCTTCTTCGCGGCGTCGGCCATGGCCGGGCGCAATGCGCTGATCAGGATGAACGGTGCCGTGTAGTTGCACAGCTGGGTTTCGAGGAGCTCCACCGGGGAGATCTGCTCGATGGTCTGGACCCAGGTGTTGCTGTCGACGACGTCGGGGACGAGGCCGCCCGCGTCGATGGCGGTGCCGTCGAGGTGCCGGGCCACGCTGGCGTTGCCCGCGACCAGGGCGAGGTCGGCGACCTGCTGGGCGTCGAGGCCGGAGATCCCGGCGGGCAGGGAGGCGAGACCGTCGACCGCGCCGGAACCGAAGGCGCCGATGACGTGGTGGGCGGGGAGTTCACCGGCGGGCAGCGGGGCGCTCTCGCCGTCGACCAGGGCGGCGTAGGCGGAGGGCAGCCGTCGTACGGTCTGGGTGGCGTTGTTGACCAGGATGTCGAGGGGGCCCGCCTCGGCGACCTGCTCGGCGAGGGCCACGGCCTGGGCCGGGTCGCGCAGGTCGATGCCGACGACCTCCAGGCGGTGGATCCAGTCCGCGGAGTCGTCCATGGCCTTGAAGCGGCGGATGGCGTCCTTGGGGAATCGGGTGGTGATGGTGGTGTGCGCGCCGTCGCGCAGCAGCCGGAGCGCGATGTACATGCCGATCTTGGCGCGGCCGCCGGTGAGCAGGGCGCGCTTGCCGGTGAGGTCGGCCCGGACGTCGCGCTTGGCGCGGTTCAGGGCGGCGCAGTCCGGACAGAGCTGGTGGTAGAAGTAGTCGACCTCGACGTACCGGGTCTTGCAGGTGTAGCAGGAGCGCGGGCGCTGGAGTATCCCCGCGACCCGGCCCTCCTCGGTCACCGACCGCGGCAGGATGCCCTCGGTCTCGTCGTCGATGCGCTGGGCGGAGCCGGTCGCCGTGGCCTCCGTGACCGCCTTGTCGTGGGCGGTCTTGGCGGCCCGGCGCTCCTGTCGGCGGCGCTGCTTCACGGTGCGGTAGACCGCGGCGGTGGCCCGGCGCACGGCGATCGCGTCGGGGTGGTCGACCTCCAGCTTGTCGAGCTCCTCGAGCACGGCGAGACAGACGGCCAGCCGCTCCGGGTCGATGCCGGGGCCGTATACGACCTCGTCACCGGGCTCGCGCACGACCTCGTCCATGGTCGTCGCCGAGCCGTCCTCTGTCACCGTCATCGTGCTGCCGCTTTCCTGATCACCCGTGCGGCTGTGGCCGCGTCCGCTGGTCGAACGCGGAATTTTACTTCAGCGGCGGGCCCGACCCGCAATCCGGAAACGATCAAGAGCCGCAGGCGATCAGCAGTTCCTTCACCTCCTCGCTCAGCGCTCGCGCCAGCAGGTCCAGGTCGGGGACCGCTTCCGCGTCGGCGACTAGGCCGTAGTGGACCTGTCCCCGGTACGTCGAGATGGCGATCGCGAGGGACTGGCCGCGGGCGAGCGGGGCGAACGGATAGACCTCGGTGACCGGGTTGCCGCCGAGCTTCAGGCCGATGCCGGGCAGCGGGACGCTGGTGACGAGGATGTCGAACCACAACCGGGCCCCCTGCCCGGCCAGCGGCCCGCCGAGGCGGTGGCCGAGGGCCGGGACGTGGTCGGCGAGCAGGGCGACCGCTCCCGCGCCCCGGTTGGGGCCCGCGTCCTTGTTGCGGTCCATGGCCGTGCGGACCGTGTCGAGGCGGCCCAGCGGGTCGGGGTCGTCGACCGGAAGCCTCATCAGATACCCGGAGAGCCGGTTGCCCTGGGGGTGCGCGGTACGCGGCCGACGCCGGGAGACGGGGATCAGGGCGCGGGGGGTCACACCCTCGCTGCCGTCGCCGCGCTCGTCCAGCCAGCGGCGCAGGGCGCCCGCGACGACCGCGATCAGCACGTCGTTGACGGTGCCGCCGCGGCTCTTGCGGACGATGTGCACGTCGTCGAGGTCGACGACGACTCCGGCGGTGCGCCGGGTACCGCTCGGCTCGGAGACGAGAGCGGCGGAGGAGCGCGCGCCCAGGGAGGACAGGGCGACGGAGGCGCCGATGTCGAGGGCCCGGCCCAGGTCGGAGACGGCACCCCGGACGAGGTCGGGCAGCTTGCGTACGTCCGGGAGCAGGCTCTTCGCGGGCTCCTCGGGGCGTGGCCTGCGTGCGGGCAGGTCCATCGGGTCCAGGACGGCGGCGGCGAGCGTCAGTGCCCGCAGTCCGTCGGCCAGGGCGTGGTGGAACTTGAAGAGCACGGCGAAGGAGACGCCGTCCTCCCCGGGCAGCACATGCGCCTCCCAGGGCGGCCGTTCACGGTCCAGCGGCCGCTGCATGAGCCGGCCGGCCTCGCTGTGGAAGTCCGCGGTCGGGGCGTGCAGCAGGACGTGCCGGAGCGGGTCGAAGTCGGGGTCGGGGACGCGGGCGGCTCCCCCGAAGGCGTACGGGAAGCCGAGCGGCCACACGTCCCGGATCCGCATCCGCAGGCCGGGCACGGCGGCGGCCCGGCCCGCGAGCAGGTCGGCCGCGTGGGCGCCCGCGGTGGGCGAGTGCGCCGTGAAGAGGCCGAGCGCTCCCAGGTGCATCGGGTGCTCGGCGGACTCCATGTTCCAGAACGCCAGGTCGAGAGGGGCCAGCAGGTCAGATGTCAATGGCTTGCCTCGCGTCGACAACGGGTGGGTCAGTCAGTCAATCGCCCTCCGGCGATTACGGTCAAGTACGATCAAGCTACGCACAGTTAACAGCAGATTAAGTCCCGCCCCTCGGAGAAAGGAGCGGGACACATGCTGCTGATGTGGCCACCGGGGGGTGATCAGCCCCGGCGGGGGTCGCCCGGGAGGCATCCCGGGCGAGGGCCCGACGCCCGGACCTGACCCGTTCGGCGTCCGGTTTCAGGACCTCGCGGTCGCAGGAGGTGCCCGCTGTGCAGGGAAGCAAGTCCGCCCGACGCATGCCGTCGGCTCCCCGCGCGCGGGACAATGGGCACAAGAAACCTCCCCTGCCGGAAGAAGGCGACGGAGATGCCGAAGGTTTCCCGCGACACGACCACTCAGGGCGGCGACTTCGGGGCGGTCGTCGACCGCGCCGAGGAGTTCGGCGACTACACGGTCGACTTCCTGACCTTCCGCGAGGACGTCGACCACCGGCCTCTGCTCAAGGGGCTGCCCGACGACCGGTGCCAGTGCCCGCACTGGGGCTATGTCTTCCGGGGCGAACTCACCTTCCACTTCGCGGACCACGACGAGGTGTACCACGAGGGCGACGCGTTCTACGCCCCCGCGGGACACGTGCCCGTCCACACCGAGCCGGGCAGCGAGTACCTGCAGATCAGCCCCTCGGACGAGCTGCGCAGGACCAGTGAAGTGATCATGAAGAACTTCCAGTCCCTGCGCGGACAGGACTGACCCGGCATACGGCCCTAGGACACCAGCTGACCCTTCCCGAGAGCGATCACCCCGCCCTTGGACACGGTGTAGAGCTCCGCGTCCCGCTCCGGGTTCACACCGATCGTGGCGCCCGGCGGGACCTCGACGTTCTTGTCCAGGACGGCGCCGCGGACCACCGCGCCCCGCCCGATCTTGACGTTGTCGTGCAGCACCGAGCCCTGGACGACGGCCCCCGGGTCGACCAGGACGCCGGGTGAGAGCACGGACCGGGTGACCTGGCCCCGGATCAGGCAGCCGGCGCTGATGATGGACTCGCTGGCGATGCCGCCGGAGTTGAAGCGGGCCGGGGAGAGCTGGCCGGAGTGGGTGTAGATGGGCCACTGCCGGTTGTAGAGGTTGAAGGCGGGGCGCTCGGCGATCAGGTCCATGTGGGCGTCGTAGTAGGCGTCCAGGGTGCCGACGTCCCGCCAGTAGCCCTGGTCGCGGGTGGTCTCACCCGGTACGTGGTTGGCGCTGAAGTCGTAGAGCTGGGCCTCGCCGCGGTCGGTGAGCTGCGGGAGGATCGAGCCGCCCATGTCGTGCACGGAGTGCTCGTCCTCGGAGTCCCGCTGGAGCGCCTCGATCAGGGCCTTGGTGGTGAAGATGTAGTTGCCCATGGAGGCGAACACGCGCTCCGGGTCGTCCGTGAGGCCGGGCGGGTCGGCGGGCTTCTCCAGGAAGCGTTCCACCGTGAGGCCGTCCGAGCCCGGGGAGATCACCCCGAACGAGGGGGACTCGGAGCGCGGGACGCGGATCCCGGCCACTGTGACGCCCGCGCCGGACTCGATGTGCTGCGCGAGCATCTGGCGCGGGTCCATGCGGTACACGTGGTCGGCGCCGAAGACCGCGACGTACTCGGGCCTTTCGTCGTAGAGCAGGTTCAGGGACTGCAGGATCGCGTCCGCGCTGCCCAGGTACCAGCGCGGTCCGAGGCGCTGCTGGGCGGGCACCGGCGTGATGTAGTTGCCCAGCAGGCTCGACATCCGCCAGGTGGTCGTGATGTGCCGGTCCAGCGAGTGCGACTTGTACTGCGTGAGCACGCAGATGCGCAGGATGTCGGCGTTGACGAGGTTGGACAGGACGAAGTCGACCAGCCGATACGTTCCTCCGAAGGTGACCGCCGGCTTGGCGCGGTCTGTGGTCAAGGGCATCAGGCGTTTGCCCTCTCCGCCCGCGAGTACGATGCCGAGCACCGAAGGTCCGCCACGACGCATGGCCGCTCCCCTCACCCTGGTTTGTGACCCATGCTTGCCCTTGACCGGGGCTCGCTACGCCTGTTTGACGATCTCCTCGTACAGCCGAACCGTACGCCGGGCGACCGCGTCCCAGCCGAACTCGCCCACTGCGCGCTCCCGGCCCGCCTCGCCCATCCGCCGTGCCGTCGCCGGATCGCCGATCACCGAGTCGAGTGCCCCGGCGAGGGCCGTCTCGAACGTGTCGTCCACGGTCACCAGCAGTCCGGTCCTGCCGTCGTCCACGACCTCGGGGATACCGCCGACCCGCGAGGCCACCACTGGAGTGCCGCAGGCCATCGCCTCCAGGTTGACGATGCCGAGGGGTTCGTACACCGACGGGCAGACGAACACGGCCGCGTGGGTCAGCAGCTGGATCACCTCGGGGCGCGGCAGCATCTGCGGGATCCAGAACACGCCCTCACGGACCCGGCTCAGCTCCTGGAAGAGCTCGCGGAACTCGCGGTCGATCTCCGGAGTGTCCGGGGCGCCCGCGCACAGCACGACCTGCGCGGCCGGATCGATGTCCCGCACCGCGCGCAGCAGGTGCGGCACGCCCTTCTGGCGGGTGATGCGGCCGACGAACAGCACGAACGGGCGATCGCGGTCCAGGCCGATGCGGTCCAGTACCTCGGTGCCGTGGTCGGGCCGGTACAGGGCGGTGTCGATGCCGTTGTGCACGATGTGGACCTTGGCCGGATCCAGCACCGGGTAGCAGCCGAGGATGTCCTCGCGCATGGCGCCCGACACGGCGATCACCGCGTCGGCGGACTCGATCGCGGTGCGCTCGGCCCAGCTGGACAGCGCGTATCCGCCGCCGAGCTGCTCGGCCTTCCAGGGGCGCAGGGGCTCCAGGGAGTGGGCGGTCATGACGTGCGGGATGCCGTGGAGCAGTTTGCCGAGGTGGCCGGCGAGGTTGGCGTACCAGGTGTGCGAGTGGACCAGCTCGCGGTCTTCGAGGCCCGCGGCCATGGAGAGGTCCACGGAGAAGGTGCGCAGCGCGTCGTTGGCGGTGTCCAGCGCGGACCAGGGCCGGTGCCGGATCACCCCCGCGGCCCGCTCCTTCAGGGAGACCTCGCCCCAGCAGTGCACGTCGAGGTCGACGAGGGGCCTCAGCTCGCGGGCAAGGAACTCGACATGGACACCCGCGCCGCCGTACACGTCCGGCGGGTACTCCCGGGTCAGCAGGCCCACACGCACCCGGTACCCCCTGTCTCAGCGGCTGATGGCTTTCATGGTCACCCAGATGTGCCGCGCGGGGAAGAGCGCGGGGCTCGTGTGAAGCAACAGTCACCGCACACACCACCTTCCGGCAACCGGTAGTACAGACAGCAGCTGCGGCGGCGCAGGGTGCTGCTGTCGAGCGTGCCGGTGAGCAGCGGGTGAGCGAGGAGCGCTGCCGTGAGGTCGCGGGTGCGCGCCTGGGCGTCCGGGCGGTGGGCCAGCAGCTGACGGGCGGCGCCGGCGAGCGCCGATGCCGCGTTGCCCCACAGCAGTCCGGTTGCGAGCCGGTACTCGGCGTGCAGCGCCGCCGCCAGCGGTTCGAGATGACCGTGCAGCACGACGTCGGCGAGGGTCTCGGCGTCGCCCGGCAACGGCTCGATGTCGTCCAGCCGCAGGTCGTCGGGGGCGCTCGCGTCGGGGTCCCAGTGCAGCCGCCGGGGCGCCAGATCGGGAATCCGTCCGTACACGACCGCGCAGCCGAGCGCCACCGACCACAGCCGGGCCGCGAGACCCTGGTGGGCGATGGAGGCCGCGATCCGGGGCTCGGGGGCCCGCAGGGCCCCGGCGACCTTTCGGGCCCGAAAAGTCAGGGCATTTCGGTAAACATCCGATCCCCGGTTCTCGTAGACTTGTGCGAGGGTCGGCAGCGCCGGGCGCGATGGCGCGGCAGTGCCGCCGATCGTGCGCAGGACGAAGAAGGCGCCGAGCGGTCGCAGCGCCGCGAGTTCCGGGTCGAGGTCCACGACCAGCAGTAGTACCAAGGCCCCTAGGGGTACCCACCAGGGGGCCTCCACCCCGTGTCACCCGCCTTGGGGAGGACACGGACCCTTTTGTACTCCATCGGCAGTAGGACCCATTGCCTGCTCAGGTACGACGACGGGAAGAACTTTTCCGGGCATCGTGTTGGTCATGGAAGACGACCGTTCGTCGCGCCGGGCAGCCAGCCCCCGCCTCACGCAGAGGAGCAGCTCATGAGTGCCCTCGCGTTGTCCGTGCTCCTGTCCCTCGTCTCCGCCGTCGCCTACGCGGGCGGAGCGATCGTGCAGGAGCAGGTCGCGGTGTCGCACCCGGACGAGCAGTACGCGCCGCTGCGCCGGCCGAGCTGGTGGGCGGCGGTCGCGCTGAACGGCCTGGGCGGACTGCTGCACGTGGTGGCGCTGGCCTACGGGCCGCTCAGCCTGGTCCAGCCGCTGGGCGCCCTGACGATCGTGTTCGCGCTGCCGATGGCCGCGCTGTTCGTCGGCCGCAGGGCCGGGGCCACCGCCTGGCGGGGCGCGATCATGGCGACGGTGGGTCTGGCCGGTCTGCTCTCCCTGGTGGGAACGTCCGACGCGCACTCGCTGAGCACGGCCCAGCGGCTGTTCGCCGGGCTGGTGACGGCCGCCGCGGTGGTCGCGCTGATGATCGCGGGCCGGGCCGCGCACCGGCACCCGGTGGTGCGCAGCGTGCTGCTCGCGACCGCGGCCGGCATAGCGTTCGGGATGTCCTCGGTGTTCACCAAGACGGTCGCCGTCGACTGGGACGGCGTCGTGTCGGCGGCGGACCTGCCCTCGCTGGCCGCGATCGGTGTCCTGGCCACCGCCGGACTGATGCTGTCGCAGGCCTCCTACCGCGGCGCCGGTCTCGCGGCCCCGCTGGCGACCCTCACGGTCGTGAACCCGGTGGTGGCGGCGGTGGTCGGCATCACGATGTTCGGAGAAACCTTCCGCTACGGCACCACGGGCACCGCGCTCGCCCTGAGCTGCGGTGTGGTGGCGGCGGGCGGGCTGATCCTGCTGACGACGGAGCGGATCCAGCGCACCCACGCCGAGCCGTCGGATGCCGAACTCCTCGACGACGGGGGCGTGTTCGTCCCGGCGCCCGCCGAGGAACCGGCCGACGCTCTCGTGCGCGAGGGCGTGCTCGTCGAGCAGGTCGCCGCCCTGCGCGAGGAGTTGCTGGTGCCGGCCCCCGCCGCGCCCGAGACGGCGCGGAGGGAGGGCTCGGCCGGGGAGCTCCCGGACCCAGGCGGCGAGCCCCCGGCGTACTACGGCCCCTTCTACGGCGCCGCGTACCTCCCGATGCCCGTCCTGGACCGGCACCGGACCCGGGTCAAATCCTGATGCCACCGGCCCGGAGATACGCCACCGGGTCGATGTCGGAACCGAAGCCGGGCCCCGTCCGCACCTCGAAGTGCAGATGCGGGCCCGAGCTGTTGCCGGTGGAGCCCGAACGGCCGATGCGCTGCCCGCCGCCCACCGACTGCCCCGCCTTCACGGAGATCGCGGACAGGTGGGCGTACTGCGTGTAGCGGCCGTCGGCGTGCCGGATCACCACCTGGTAGCCGAAGGAGCCGCCCCACCCCGAGGTGACGACCTTCCCGGCCGCGACCGCCTTCACGGACGTCCCGGTGGGCACCGGGAAGTCGACGCCGGTGTGGTAGCCCTTCGACCAGGCGGAACCCGCCTTGCGGTACGGGGTGCCGAGGGAGGCGTGCACGGGGGCCACCAGGCCCGTGTCCGAGGCCTTCTCGGTCTTCCTGCTCTCCTTGCTCTTCTTGCTCTTCTCGTCGGTGTCGGAGGACGTCTTCTTCGTCGGGGTGTGGCCGCCGGTGGTCGGCGCCGCGACGGTGGCGCGCAGTTTCAGCCGCTGTCCGGGCAGGATCAGGTCGGGATCGGCCCCGACCGTCTGCCGGTTGGCCGAGTACAGCCCGCGCCAGCCGCCCCGGACCTTGTGCGCGTCGGCGATCCCGGAGAGCGAGTCGCCGCGGACCACGGTGTACATCTCGGCGGACCCGGCCCGCGACTGCGGGGTGGTCTGCGGCTGGACGTCCCGCACGGAGGCCGTCTTCCTGGTGAGCGGCTGAACGCCCTGGCCTGAAGCCGTCTTCTTCGTCAGCGGCTGGATGTCCGGGGTGGAGCCCCCGCGCGTCAGCCCGGCCCGGACCGAGCACGCCGGCCAGGCTCCCGGTCCCTGTCCGTCCAGCACCTTCTCGGCCACGGCGATCTGCTGGTCCCTGGTGGCCAGATCCGCTCGCCCCGCGTACCGGGTGCCGCCGTACGCCTCCCAGGTGGACTGGGTGAACTGGAGCCCGCCGTAATAGCCGTTGCCGGTGTTGATGCTCCAGTTGCTGCTGGACTCGCACGCGGCGACCTTGTTCCAGGTGTCCACGTCGGCGGCGTGGGCGGTGCCGGTGCCGATGAGCGGGACCGCGATGCCGACGCCGCCGGCGGTGACGGTGAGCGAGGCGCGGTTGATCCTGTTCGGCTGATACCGGCGGTGCCGGCCGCGTGCGGCCATGGAGGCCTCCCCCTACAACATGCGTCAGGAGGGGCAAAAGTAAGCGCCACGAACAGGCCATGACAAGACGGCAACCAGCCGCGTGGGGGCGCGTGCCGGACCGGCGTGTCCGGCTGAACGCAACGAGGCGCCCGAACCGTATCCCTGGTGTGCGGACAGTCCTCCGACAGGCCAGGATGACCGGTGGACGATACTGACAAGCACGACTTGCAGCAGCGATACATGACCTACGCGATCCACAGGATCTTTTGGGAGCAGGCGGTATGAGCAACACAGCGCAGATCGGCGTCACGGGCCTCGCGGTCATGGGCCGCAACCTCGCCCGCAACTTCGCCCGCAACGGCTATACGGTCGCCCTCCACAACCGGACCGCGTCGCGTACGCACGCCCTGGTCGAGGAGTTCGGCTCCGAGGGCGACTTCATCGCGGCCGAGACCGCCAAGGAGTTCGTGGCGGCGCTGGAGCGGCCCCGCCGTCTGGTCATCATGGTGAAGGCCGGTGAGCCGACCGACGCGGTGATCGAGGAGTTCGCGCCGCTGCTCGAGCCCGGCGACATGATCATCGACGGCGGCAACGCGCACTTCGCGGACACCCGGCGCCGGGAGCGCGACCTGCGCGAGCAGGGCATCCACTTCGTGGGCATGGGCGTCTCCGGCGGCGAGGAGGGCGCGCTCAACGGACCGAGCATCATGCCGGGCGGCCCGAAGGAGTCGTACGACTCTCTCGGCCCGATGCTGGAGAAGATCTCCGCGAAGGCCGCGGACGGGGCGCCCTGCGTGACGCACGTCGGTCCTGACGGTGCCGGGCACTTCGTGAAGATGGTCCACAACGGCATCGAGTACGCCGACATGCAACTCATCGGCGAGGCCTACCAGTTGCTGCGGGACGTGGCCGGATACTCCCCCAGCCAGATCGCCGACATCTTCCGCACCTGGAACACGGGCCGCCTGGACTCGTACCTGATCGAGATCACGGCCGAGGTGCTCTCCCACGTGGACGCGGCGACCGGCAAGCCGTTCGTGGACGTCGTGGTGGACCAGGCCGAGCAGAAGGGCACCGGCCGCTGGACCGTGCAGATCGCCCTGGACCTGGGTGTCCCGGTGTCGGGCATCGCGGAGGCGGTCTTCGCGCGGTCGCTGTCGGGGCACGCGGAGCTGCGGGAGGCGTCCCGCGGTCTGGCCGGGCCCAAGGCGTCGCCGCTGTCGGAGTCGGAGGCGGGTGCCTTCGCCGACCGCGTCGAGCAGGCGCTGTACGCCTCGAAGATCGTGTCGTACACGCAGGGCTTCCACGAGATCGCGGCGGCCCGTGAGGAGTACGACTGGGACATCGACCTGGGTGCAGTCTCGGCGATCTGGCGCGGTGGCTGCATCATCCGCGCGGCCTTCCTGGACCGCATCCGGTCCGCCTACGACACCCGCGCGGACCTGCCGAGCCTGCTCTCCGACGACACCTTCGCGCAGGAGATCGCCGACGCCCAGGACGACTGGCGCGAGGTCATCGTCGCGGCGACTCGCCAGGGTGTCCCGACGCCCGGCTTCGCGGCGGCGCTGGCCTACTACGACGCGCTGCGCGCCGAGCGGCTGCCCGCGGCGCTCACGCAGGGGCAGCGGGACTTCTTCGGAGCGCACACCTACCGGCGCACCGACCGGGACGGCTCGTTCCACACGCTGTGGGGCGGGGACCGGTCCGAGGTGACCGGCTGAGCGTCGCCTGAGCTCCGACATGGAGGAGGGCCACCGTCCGGTGGCCCTCCTCCACTGTGTTCACGTGGTTGCCGTCAGCTGAGCGGTGGCCCCGGCTCGGGGTTCGGCACCGGCTCCGGGCCCGGTGGGACCGGGGACGGCGACGGGTCGGGGACCGGGCCTGGGCCCGGTCCCGGAGTCGGGTCCGGGGGTGAGGGGGGCTCCGGGGTGGGGCCCGGAGGCGTGGGGACCGGGCCGGGGCCCGGAGTGGGACCCGGCGGGACGGGGTCGGGGTACGGGTTGGTCATGAGGTCCTCCGGCCAGTCGGTCGACGTCGGCTCTGGACTACTCCCCCGCGTACCCGTGGGCGGCAACCGCAGTCACCCGGGTGGGCTCTCGTCTCAGAACCCCTCGGGGTGGGCCGCCAGCCACTCCTTCGCCGCGCGAAGCAGCTCCGGGCTCGCCGCGGGGGCCTCGTCGGGGTGGCGTTCGGCCCACTTGACGACGTACGGGCAGAGCGGGGCGACCAAGACGCCCTCGCGAGCCGCGATGCCGTAGAGCTCGCGGGCCAGGGAGCCCGCTATGCCCTGCCCCTCGTGGGCCGGTTCCACGATGGTGTGGACCGGGACCAGGGCGCGCTCGGGCGATTCGAGGACGAAGTACTGGATGTGGCCGACGACTTCGCCTCCCCCGGGACCGAAAGCCTCCAGCCGTCCGGCCTGTCGGTCGTCGCGGATCTCGATGTCGCTCATGGGCACGCTCCTGGTCCGAAGGTCGTCGAGCAGGTCAGGCCGGCACCGCCTGCGGGCTGCGCTCCTGGTCCGAACCCGGTACCGGCTCGGACGGATCGGCCCCCAGGGCGACGACGCGGTTGTCACGGTCCACGTGCACGACCCGGGGTTCGAGTGCCCGCGCCTCGGCGTCGGTCACCTGAGCGTAACTGATGATGATCACCAGATCTCCGGGGTGGACGAGATGGGCGGCGGCACCGTTGATACCGATCACCCCCGAACCGCGCTCACCCTTGATGACGTACGTCTCCAGCCGGGCGCCGTTGGTGATGTCGACGATGTGGACGAGCTCACCGGGCAGCAGGTCGGCGGCTTCGAGCAGATCCGCGTCGATGGTCACCGATCCCACGTAGTGCAGGTCGGCCTGGGTGACGGTGGCTCGGTGGATCTTGGACTTGAACATGGTGCGCAGCATCGGAGCACTCCTGAACGTAGGCTCCCTGCCTGCGTTTTTGCAGGTCAAGGGCTGTTGAGGGATTTTACTGCGGGTCCGGCGTCCCGCCTTCGGCCCGGCGGAGTTCGTGACCATCGCCACAGCCGGGCGGGCCTCGCTCCGGCCCCGACGGTTACGGCCCGCCCCGTGGCCTGTGCGTTTCCGGCGTCCTCGGGCGGGGACCCGGCGCCCGTGGTGGCCTACGGAGCGGAACAGCGGGTGCGGGTGCCGGCCCTGCGGGCCCGGTGGCTGCGGCAGACCTTCGTGCACTGGCCGTTCCGGCCGGAGGACGTGCAGGCTCTGCTGCCCCGGGAACTGGCCGTGGACGAGTTTGACGGGGCGGCGTGGGCGGGTTTCACGCCGTTCGTGATGGCGGACGTACGCCCGCCGGGTGTCCCCGCCTCGGTGCCCGGGCTCCCGACGTTCGCCGAGACCAACCTGCGGACCTATGTGCGGCGCGAGGACGGACGGGACGGGATCTGGTTTTTGTCCATCGAGGTGGCCTGCCCGCTGATGCTGGCGGCTCGTGCCGTCGGGGCGCCGTACACGCTGGGCGACCTGTGCGTCGCCACGGACGGCGACACCGTGTCGTACACGGGCTCGCGAGGGGCCGGCCGCGTCTCGTACCGTCTGGACGTGCGTCCCGGTGACCCCGTCCGGCCGACCGAGCGCGACGTGTGGCTGACCTCGCGGTGGCGGGCGTACACCCGTCGGTTGGGGGTTCTGCTGGAGACGCCGGTGGAGCACGAGCCGTGGCCGCTGACCGGGGCGGCCGTCGATGTGCTGGAGGAGACGCTGACCGCCGCGGTGGGGCTGCCCGCCCCGCTCGACGAGCCCGTCGTGCACTTCTCCCCCGGGGTCGAGCACGTCCGGCTCGGGCCTTCGCGGCCCCTTTTCCCATGAGCGGGCGGCTGCGCTTCGACGGCTGGATCGCGGGCCTGGGCACGGCCTCCGGGACCCGTGTCGTGCTGGGGCACTGGCCGCGGTCGCCGTTCGGGCCGTTCAGCGATGTGATGCTGGAACGGCCCGACGGGGAACGGCTGCTGCTCGCCCCCACCCGGCAGACGGCGGACTTCGTCAGCGGCACGTACGTCTTCGACACCGTGCGTGTCGTCCCGGTCGACGTGCGGGTCTCCGGCCGGAATTGGAGTGTCACGGCCGGGCCGCTGGACCTGCGTTTCACGGCGGGCCGCCGACGACTCCTCGGGCTGCTGCTGCGTGCGGTGCCCGGTGTGCTCGCCCGGCAGCCGGCCTGGTGCACGCTCATCTCCGTTCCCGCCCGCGTGCTGCTGCCCGGTGTGCGCACCCGTGGCAGTGCGGGGGCGGGCCGCCGGGAGTGGTACGGAGCCCGGGACCTGCGGCCGATCGACGCGGTGTCGGGGGTCTTCGAGGGCGACGACCTCGGTGCGGCGGCCCCCGTCGTCCCGCCCGTACGGTTCGGGTTCGGGTCCGTGCCGAGGAGACCCTCCCTCACCCGCGTCACGACCACGGTGGAACTGGCCCCGGAGTGAGGGACGCCCGCCGGGGGTACCCGGCCGTCCGGACAGGGAGTGGCGCATGGGCAGGACGAGCACGCGGGGCACGGCGGACACCCTCGCGGTCACGCACGGTCTCTTCAACGTCGTGGGCGGTCTGTGGCCGCTGGTGCATCTGCGCAGTTTCGAGTGGGTCTTCGGTCCGAAGACGGACGTGTGGCTGCAGATGACGACGGGCGGACTGCTCGTCTCCGCGGGCGTCGCCCAGCTCGCCGCGGCTCCCGGTCCGAACGGCCCGGCCCAGGCCCGCCGCATCGGCCTCGGGACCGCCCTGACCCTGCTGGCCGTGGACCTGGTCTATGTACCGAAGGGGCGGATCCGGCCGACGTACCTCCTCGACGCGGCGATGCAGACCGGCTGGATCGGCGCCTGGCTGCGAGCCGCTGACGGGAAGGCGTCGTGAGCGGCGGAGGGGCCACCCGCACGAGCACCACGAACCCCGAGAGGGAGGCGACCATGAGTGAGCAGACCCCGTCCCAGGCGGAGGGCGAGCGCCAGGAGACCACGCCGGACGCCGCGCAGGAGGCATCCGGCCGACGTGACGTGCCCCGGACGACGCCCTCGCAGGCGGAGGGTGACGACACGGACGACACGGAGAACACCGAGAACACGGACGAGGCGAGCGGCCCCGCCGGTACCTGAGAGGAAGCCTGCCGGGCCGTGCGAAAAGTTCGATGAATGGCCTTCGGCAGGCTGGTTACACAGCGCCCTACACGAATACTCCACGGCGCGTTCCTGCTGGGCCTGTCCACCCTGCCCTTCCTCTACAACGTCTGGAAGACCGCCAAGTACGGCGAGCGCATCGAGGTCGACGACCCCTGGGGATACGGCCGCTCCCTGGAATGGTCCACCTCCTGCCCACCTCCACGCCACAACTTCACCGCCCTGCCCCGCATCCGCTCGGAATCCCCCGCCTTCGACATCCACCATCCCGAGATCGCCCGACACGACCAGAAACAGCACTCCGGCAGACGCGACGCCATCGACGCCCCGGGACACGAGGGTGAACGGCCCTGAGGAGGGCAGAGCCCATGAGACCCACGAGGACCTCCGGCCGGCCGGACAGCGCCCCCGCCTCCGGCGTCGAGCCGCGCAGGTCGATGGCCGTGTGCGCGCTGATCGGGGCGGCGGTGACAGCGGCCGTCGACGAGATCGTCTTCCACCAGCTCCTGGGCTGGCACCACTTCTACGACCGCGCCACCACAAGTGCGGGCCTGCTCTCCGACGGACTTCTGCACACCGCCGAACTGCTCGCCCTGTGCGCCGGGTTCTTCCTCTACGCCGATCTGCGCCGACGCGGCTCCCTCGCCGCGCCCCACGCCTGGGCGGGCCTCTTCCTCGGCATGGGCGCCTTCCAGCTGTTCGACGGCATCGTGGACCACAAGCTGCTGCGCCTGCACCAGATCCGCTACGGCGTGGACGTCACCCCCTATGACCTGGCCTGGAACCTCGCCGGTCTGGTCCTGCTGCTCATCGGCGCGGGCCTCGCCGTGCGCGCGGTGCGGCGGCACGGCGAGGGCGAACCCCCGGAATGACTCCCGCGCACGTGCACCCGGGGCCGGCGGGACCCGGACCGGCCGAACTGGTCGTCGGCGCGGCCGTGCTGCTGGTGACCGTCGGCTATCTGGCGGCGGCGGGGCGGCTGCGGCGGCGCGGGGACTCCTGGCCCCTGGCCCGGGACGCCTCGTTCGCGGCCGGAGGCCTGGGCACGGCCTGGGCGACACTGGCCGACCCGTGGGGCGGGCCGTTCACCCAGCACGTGGTACGGCACCTGGTCGTCGCCATGGTGGCCCCCCTGCTGTTCGTCGCGGCGCATCCCCTCACCCTCGCCCTGCGCGCCCTCGCCCCCGGCGGGGTACGGCGGCGCCTGGTGGCCCTCGCGCACTCCGGTGCCGTCGGGCTGCTGCTCTTCCCTCCCCTGGCTGCCGTACTGGACGTCGGCGGGCTGTGGCTGCTGTACCGCACGGAGCTGTTCGCGGCGACGGCGCACCGGCCGCTGCTGCACAGCGCGGTACAGGTGCACATGGCGGCGGCAAGCCTGCTGTTCACCTTCGCGGTGTGCGGGCTCGATCCGGTGCGCCGCCGCTGGAGTCTCGCCGTGCGCGGCGCGACCGTTCTGGCCGCCGGGACCGCGCACGCCGTGCTGGCTCGCACGCTCTACTCCCGGCCGCCGCCCGGCACCGCCTTCACCAGCGCTGACCTGCGTGTCGGCGCCCAGTGGATGTACTACGGCGGCGACCTCGCGGAAGCGGGGCTGGCCGTCCTGATCGGGGTGGCCTGGTACGCCGGTGCCGGGAGGGCCCGGGCCCGCCGTCGGCGCCGGGGATGCGAGGACGAGGTGGTGGACCGGCCCGGCCGGGGCACTCGGAGGCCGTCACAGGACTCCCGCAACCGGAGGGGAAACATGAACACGACGGCACGGACCCCGCTCGACGGTCCGACACGGCAGAAACGGCTGGCGATCTACCTCAACGACCACCTGGCCGGCGCGACGGCGGGCGTCGAACTGGCCCGTCGCATGGCACAGGAGCACCGCGGCTCGCCCTATGGGGAGACCCTGGAGAGCCTGCGGAAGGAGATCTCCCAGGACCGGCAGGCCCTGGTACGCCTCCTCGCCGACCTCGACGTCCCCGTCAGGCACTACAAGACGTACGGGGCGTGGCTGGGCGAGAAGGCCGCGCGGCTGAAGCCCAACGGACGCCTGTTGCGCCGCTCCGGCCTCGCCCTGCTGATCGAGCTCGAAGCGCTGCGGCTGGGAGCGCAGGGCAAGGCCTCGCTGTGGCGCGGGCTGCTCGCCGCGTCGGCCCAGGACTCGCGTCTGGACGCCGACCGGCTGGAGGAGTTGCTGCGCAGGGCGGTGCGGCAGATCAAGACATTGGACTCGCTGCATGCCAGGGTCGCGACGACGCTGTTGTTTCCGGCGACCCGGCGGGAACCGGCGTCGACACCCACGGCGGACACGAGTTCGCCGGCCTGACCTCGTGGTTTCGTCGGCCTGACCTCGTGGTGCGGACGGCCCTCGTCCGTCTGGCCGATTCCGTTCCACCACAGCCTTCACCGTTTGGTTACACCGCATCGGCACGGGTACTCGCGCGGCTCTGTTCCGGTCAACAGCCTAGGAGACCTCATGGGCTTCAACCCCCTGGAACACCAAGGAATCCCTCTGGACCGTCAGTTGCGCAACTGGCGTGAGCTCGACGTCGAGCCCGTCGACCCCGACCACGGTGACCCGTACACCAAGTGCCGCATCATCGCGATGAACGGCATCGAGGTCGAGGCGATCCTCTTCAGCCACCAGTTCGCCCGCCACTGTCCCGACCTGGACGTCAAGCGGCAGCTGGCGGAGGTCCGGTACATCGAGCAACAGCAGCAGAAGGTGGTCAACTGGCTGCTGCCCGGCCTCGCCTCGGTTCTGGAGACGACCATCTCCTACGAGCAGGTGGCGGTCGACCTCACCGGCTGGATCGCCCGTCACGAGCCCGACCCGTATCTGAAGCAGGCGTACGAGTTCGGTGTCCTGGAGGACTTCGACCACCTGTACCGCTACGCCAACCTCTACGAGATGATCGAGCACCGCAAGGCGGAGTCGATCGTCGAGGGGCTCACTGAGGTGATGCCGGGCCGGCCGACCAAGTTCCACCACCGCAACCCGGCCGACAACGTGCGCGAGCCCTACGACCGTACGACGGTCAACCCGCTCTCCCGGCTGCACGCGCTGACCATCATGGCGGCCGAGCAGCAGACGATGAACTTCTACATGAACGTCGGCCCCCAGTACATGGAGCCGATCGCCCGCCAGCTGTACCAGGAGATCGGGCTGATCGAGGAGGAGCACGTCACCCACTACGAGTCCCTGGTCGACCCGGGAGAGTCGTGGTGGGAGCAGCTCGTCACCCACGAGTACAACGAGTGCTACCTCTACCACTCCTTCATGGAGCAGGAGCCCGACCCCAAGGTGAAGGCGATCTGGGAGCTGCACCTGAACATGGAGCTCGAACACCTGCGGATCGCCTGCGATCTGATGCGCCGTCACGACGGCCGTGAGCCCCAGGAGATCCTCGCTCCGGAGCTGCCGAACGTGCTGACCTTCGAGGAGAACAAGCAGTTCGTACGGGGCCTGCTGGACACCCAGATGGATCTGACGACCCTGGGCACCGGCTATGTCCGGGACGCCCACGAGCGGTTCGAGAAGATGCAGGAGCAGATCCACGGGGGCGAGGAGCCGCCCAGCGAGCGGGTGATGGCCCAGCACCGGGAGCTGTTCGGCCGCGAGTACCGCATCGAGACGGAGGGCGAGCACCCCGACTTCGCCTCCCGGGAGAGGAGCTGACATGGCCGGGATCGCGGCGAGCGACGCCGATGTCGTGGCCCTGCTGATGCGTCAGCACGGTGACATCCGCAACCTCTTCGACGAGGTGGAGCGGACGGCCGGGGACGAGCGCCGGGCGGCGTTCCGGAACCTCGTCCAGCTTCTCGCCGTGCACGAGACGGCCGAGGAGGAGGTCATCCGTCCCTTCACCCGCTCCTCCGTGCCGGACGGCGCGAAGGTGGCGGACGAGCGGCTGGCCGAGGAGCGGGAGGCGAAGGAACTGCTGTCGCGGCTCGACGGGATGGACACCGACGACCCCAAGTTCCTGCCCGAGCTCCAGACTCTGCGCCTGGACGTGATGAAGCACGCCCGCGCCGAGGAGCGGTACGAGTTCAACCACATCCGCCGCCACGCGGACAAGGCCCGCCTGGCCTCCATGGCCACCGCCCTGAAGGCGGCCGAGGCCGTGGCCCCGACCCACCCGCACCCCGGGACCGAGTCGGCGGTCAAGAACATGGCCCTGGGGCCGGTCGCCGCCCTGGTCGACCGCACCCGGGACGCCGTACGCAAGGCCATGGGCAAGGACGGTTGACCGGCTCCGCCCTGTCCGGCAGAACGACCCTGGGCTGTGGCTTCGGCAGTGACGGCCGCGGCTCAGGAGTCAGGTGTTCGACGTTTCCCGCCCCTACGCCGCGCTGGTCTGCGTCGCCCCTTCACCGTGTGAGGTGAACTGGGTCCGGTAGAGCTCGGCGTACCGGCCGTCGAGGGCGAGGAGCTCCTCGTGCGTGCCCCGCTCCGCGATCCGCCCGTCCTCGACCACCAGGATCAGGTCGGCCGTGCGGATGGTGGACAGACGGTGGGCGATCACGATCGCCGTCCTGCCCTCCAGCGCCTCCGTGAGCGCCTCCTGGACGGCGGCCTCCGAGGTGTTGTCCAGATGGGCGGTGGCCTCGTCGAGGATGACGACGCGCTGGCGGGCCAGCAGGAGGCGGGCGATGGTCATGCGCTGGCGTTCGCCGCCGGAGAGCCGGTAGCCGCGTTCGCCGACCACGGTGTCGAGTCCGTCCGGCAGGGACCGTACGAGAGCCTCCAGGCGGGAGCGGCGCAGCGCGTCCCACAGCTCCGTCTCGGTCGCCTCCGGGCGGGCCAGCAGCAGGTTCGCGCGGACGGTGTCGTGGAAGAGGTGTCCGTCCTGGGTGACCATGCCGAGGGTGGCCCGCAGGGAACCGGCGGTCAGGTCGCGGACATCCACGCCGCCGATGCGGACGGCACCCTCGTCGACGTCGTAGAGCCGCGGCAGCAGCTGCGCGACGGTCGACTTGCCGGCGCCGGACGAGCCGACGAGGGCGACGGTCTGGCCGGGTTCGGCGCGGAAGGAGACGCCGTGCAGGACCTCGGCGCCACCGCGGGTGTCGAGGGAGGCGACCTCCTCCAGGGAGGCCAGGGAGACCTTGTCGGCGGACGGGTAGCCGAAGCGGACGTCGGAGAACTCGACGGCCACCGGTCCCTCGGGTACCTCACGGGCGTCCGGCTTCTCCGCGATCAGCGGCTTCAGGTCCAGTACCTCGAAGACCCGCTCGAAGCTCACCAGCGCGCTCATCACCTCGACACGGGCGCCGGCCAGGGCGGTGAGCGGGGCGTACATGCGGGTCAGGAGCAGCGCGAGGGAGACCACGGCGCCCGGTTCCAGGCTGCCGCGCAGGGCGAACCAGCCGCCGAGGCCGTAGACCAGGGCGAGGGCCAGGGCGGAGACCAGGGTCAGGGCGGTGATGAACACCGACTGGGCGGTGGCCGTGCGGACGCCGATGTCCGCGACCTGGCGGGCCCGGGCCGCGAATTCGACGGACTCCTGCTCCGGGCGGCCGAAGAGCTTGACCAGGGTGGCGCCGGGCGCGGAGAAGCGTTCGGTCATCCTGGTGCCCATGGCCGCGTTGAGGGTGGCCGCCTCCCGCTGCATCCGGGCCATCCTGCTGCCCATGCGCCGGGCGGGGATCACGAACACCGGGAGCAGCGCTAGCGCGAGCAGGGTGATCTGCCAGGACAGGGTGAGCATCACCACAAGGGTCAGCAGCAGGGTGACCAGGTTGCTGACCACGCCCGACAGGGTGTTGCTGAAGGCACGCTGGGCGCCGATGACGTCGTTGTTGAGACGGGAGACCAGCGCTCCCGTACGAGTGCGTGTGAAGAACGCGACCGGCATGCGCTGCACATGATCGAACACAGCCGTGCGCAGATCGAGGATGAGTCCCTCCCCGAGCGAGGACGACAGGCGTCGGGCGAGGATGCCGAGCGCCGCCTCCGCGACCGCGATGAGGGCGATGAGCAGGGCCAGACGTACGACCTTGCCCTCGTCGTCGCCCGACACGATCGCGTCCACGACCTTGCCGGCCAGCACGGGCGTGGCCACGGCGAGCAGCGCGGTGGCCACGCCGAGTACGACGAAGCGGGCGATACGGGTACGGTGCGGGCGGGCGAACGCGCCGATGCGGCGCAGCGTCGCGCGGGCGAACGGGCGGCGTTCCTGCTCGGCGTTCATGACACTGTGCAGCTGTGTCCAGGCTGTGGTCTCCATGCTCATGGGAGAGAACGTACGACCTCAAGCGTTCTTGAGGTCAATGACCGACCATCTTCCCTCCGCCGGAAGGACTCGATGACCGTACGTAAGACCCTGGCCCCGCTTCCGCAACCCGCCGTTGGCGCGGCGGGGACAGCCTCTCCCGGTGTGACAGCGGTAGAGCTCCCCCAGGGACGCCCTCTCCAGCGCCTCCCCGTCCGCCGTATCCGCCAGATCCTGTGTCTGGTCCCGCTCCTGCTGGTCACCGTCGTGGCGGTGCAGCACCGTTCCGTGCTCGCGGAGGGCTTCGGTCAGCTGCGGCACGCCGAGTGGCCATGGCTCGTGGTCGCGGTCGGCACCACCTGTCTGACGTGGGTGGCCGCCTCCTTCACCCGGCAGGGTGCCGTCGTGGAGCGGCTGCCCCGGCGGCGGCTGCTGGCCACGCAGTTCGCGGCCGGGGCGGCCAACCATCTGCTGCCGACGGGCCTCGGCGCGAGCGCGGTCAACCTGCGGTTCATGACCGTGTGCGGGGTTCCGCTCACCCGCGCCTCGGCCGCGCTGGCCCTGTATCTGCTGGCGGAGTCGATCGGCCGGCTCACCCTGCTGACCGCCCTCTTCATCGCCTTCCCGGACGCGCTGCGGCTCGGCGCACTGCTGCCCGACACCGCGGTGGGTCCGCTGCTGCTGGGTCTGGGCGCGGTACTGGTGGCGGCCGTGGGCGTCCTCGCCGGTGTCCGCCGGGTGCGGACGGCGGTGGGCTCCTTCCTGCGGACCGCGCTGTGCGAGGCGCGCTCGGTGCACACCCGGCCGTCCCGGGCGCTGGCCCTGTGGGGCGGTTCGCTCGCCTTCCCGGCACTCCAGGCGGCGGGGCTTGCCGCGGTGGGGCAGGCGCTGGGGCTGTCGGTGCCGCCCGCGCACGTGGCCCTCGCGTACCTCGCGGCGACCTGCGCGGTGGCCCTGGTACCCACGCCGGGCGGGGTCGGCTCGGTGGAGGCGGCCCTGGTGATGGCGCTGGTGGCGGCCGGCGGCCCGGCCTCCGTGGCCACGGCGGCGGTGCTCGCGTACCGGATCATCACGGTCTGGGTGCCGCTGGTGCCGGGGGCGGTGACGCTGGGTGCGCTGGTGCGGCTGAAGGTGATCTGACCTTCTGGCTCGGCCGCGGGGTCGTTCACCAGCCCGTGAGCCGTACTCGTACGGGGCCGCCCTCGGGGTCGACGCGGTGTGTCCAGCGCGCGCCGAGGGTGAGGGTCCGGTGCGGAAGCGCCCTGAGAAGGCCTTGGCGGTGCAGCGTGCGGCCGTCCTGGGTGACGTGGAGCAGCGGGCGGTACAGCGGGGCCGTCGTGCGCAGGAGGTACGGCAGTCCGCGGTCGGCCGGGGTGACGCGGTTCGGGGCGATCCAGCGCAGGGGTGGGTCCACCAGCAGGGGGACACCGTCGGAGGGTTCGGCTCCGGCAAGGGCCTGCAGAACGGCGCCGGCCACGTGTGCCCCCTCGCGGGCCGCGGTCGCCGCGCTCTCCACGGGGTGCAGCACACTGCCGACCGCGAACACGCCGGGCCGTGAGGTGCGCAGCGACCCGTCGACGGCCGGACCTCGGGTGCCGCCGTCCAGAATCAGGCCGCCGCGCCGGGCAAGTTCGTGTTCGGGCACGAAGTCGCCGGTGAACACCACCGTGTCACAGAGCAGTACGGCCGTCCTGCCGTCCCGGTGCCGTACGCGGACGCCCGACAGCCTTCCGTGTCCGAGGAGTTCGGTGACCGTGGTGCCGGTCAGGAGCGGAATGCCTTGCCGGAGACGGGCGTCGGCGGCGCGGGAGGGCGTGGTCTGTGCACGCGACCCCTCGGTGACCAGGGCGACGACCACCGCTCCGGCGGCCCGTACGGTGCCGGCGGCCGCGTAGGAGACGTCCTCGGCGCCGACCACGACCGCGCGCTCGCCGATGCGCTGCCCGTGGAGGTGCACGGCCTGTTGGAGTTCGCCCGTGGTGAGAACGCCGGCCGGGCGGGTGCCGGGGACCAGCCGTGCGGAGCGCGGGCGTTCCCGGGCGCCGGTGGCCAGGACGACCGCCCGTGCCCGGATCGTCTCGTGGCCGCGCGGTCCGACGGTGCGCAGCGCCAGCGGACCGGCCCAGTCGAGGGCGGTGACGCCGGTACGTACGACGGCTCCGGCGCCCTCGGCGGCGGTGACGAGGAGTCGGGCGTAGGCGGGACCGGTCAGGGGGCGCAGCCGGCTGCCGTAGCCGCCGTGGGCACAGTGCCGCGGCACTCCCCCGGCCTGTTGTTCACGCTCCAGGACCTCGACCCGCCCCACTCGGGCGGCGGCCAGGCGGGCGGCGGCCGCGAGCCCGCCTGGGCCAGCACCGACGATCAGGACGTCGACCTGGCGTACGGCGGTCATGGGCGGGCCTTCTCGGACGGCGCCGGGGGCTGGGCCCTCTCGAACAACTCCCGTACCGCCGCCCCGCAGTAGAAGCCCTGGCAGCGCCCCGCTCGGGCCCGGGTCCGGCGGCGCAGGCCATCGAGGGTGGTCGGGGGGATCGTGGTGGTGAGGGCGTCGCGGATCTCGCCGCGGGTGACACGTTCGCAGTGGCAGACGAGGGTGCCGTACTCCGCGTCGGCGGCGACGAGTTCGGGCCGCTGGTAGGGGCGCGGGAACATCTCGCCGAGGTTGGGCATGTGCACCGGTTCCAGTTCCTCGGCGGGGCCGAGGTCGAGGCCGGTGTCGGCGAGCAGGTCCCTCACGTGTGCGGCGATGGCGAGCGAGGCGGTCAGTCCGGTCGAGCGGATGCCGCCGACGGTGACGTACGCCTGTTCGGGGTGGGCCGAGATGCGGTAGTCCTCGTGCTCGGTGGCGGCGCGCAGGCCCGCGTAGACGGCGGTGACCTCCTCGTCGAGCAGGCCGGGGAGGATGCGGCGGCCCTTGTCGCGCAGCCCTTCCAGACCGTCGGCGGTGGAGCCGGTGGCCCGCTTGTCGTCCAGGTCCTCGGCGGTGGGGCCGAGCAGGACGTTGCCGTACACGGTGGGGGCGACCAGCACGCCCTTGCCGAGGGCGGTGGGGACGGGCAGGAGGATGTGCCGCACGAGGTCGCGGGCGAACTTGTCGAAGACGAGGAGCTGGCCACGACGCGGAGTGACGGTGAAGTCGTCGTGGCCGAGGGCCCGGTCGAGGGTGTCGGCGTGCAGACCGGCGGCGTTGACGAGCCAACGGGTGCGCAGGGTGCCCCGGGACGTCGTCAGGTGGTGCGTGCCGTCCGGGCGACTCACCTGTTCCACACGGGTGTTGAGGTGGAGGTCGACTCCGTGCCGGACGGCCTGGGTGGCGTACGCCAGGGTCGTCGTCCAGGGGCAGACGATGCTCTCGCTGGGGACGTGCAGGGCGCCGAGGGCGCCGGGACCGAGGTGCGGCTCACGGTCGTAGAGCTCCTCGGGGCCGATCAGGCGGGTGTCGTGGCAGTCGTTGCGCTCGGCCTTCTCGGCGAGGCGCGGCAGGGCGGCGAGTTGCTGCTCGTCCCAGGCGACGAGGAGGGCGCCGACGGGTTCGACGGGGATGCCGGACGCTGCCGCGTAGGCGGCGAGCAGTCGTGAACCCTCCCGGACCAGGCGTGCCTCCAGCGTGCCGGGGGTGGCGTCGAAACCGGTGTGCAGGATCGCGGTGTTGGCCTTCGAGGTGCCCTGGCCGACGTCGTCCTGTGCTTCCACGAGGGCGACGTGGAGGTGGGGCTGGCGGGCGAGGGAGCGGGCGATCGCCGTACCGACCACTCCGGCGCCGACGACGGTGATGTCGTACGGCGGTGTGGGCAGGGGACCCCGGCGGGTGACGGCGCCGTGCGCACGGCCCGTCATGCGCGTCCGCCGGCCAGGAAGGGGCGCAGGGAATTGCGCGACCCGCCACGACGGCGCCGCCGACCAACCGTGCCCGACGTCCGCCCTCTCATCCGTCCGCCTCCCGGAGCAGCATGTCGACCGCGGCCTGGAACCTGCCCATGCGCTCCCCCGCCTCCTGGGCCGAGATCCGCGGCTCGTACACGGCGGCCGGCTTCCAGTGCGGCAGCGCGTCGGCCACCTCGAGGCCGCGTTCCGCGCCGAGCCGCGCCAGCGTGCCCACGCCCAGCGCGGTCGCGTCCGGCAGTGCCGACACCTCCACGGGGCGTTGCAGCAGGTCGGCCTGGGTCTGCATGAGGAGGGCGGAGCGGGTGAGGCCGCCGTCGACGCGCAGGACGTCCAGGGGCGAGCCGAGATCCGTGGCGGCTGCCTCGGCGAGCAGGACGACCTGTGCGGCCAGGCCGTCGCAGAGCGCTCGCACCAGATGCCCGGGGCCGGTGTCGAGGCCCAGGCCCGTGAGGGAGCCCCGCAGGTCACCCCGCCACCAGGGGGCCGCGAGCCCGGCGAGGGCCGGGACGAAGGTGACCCCGCCGCTGTCGGGCACCGTGCCGCCCACCGCGTCGAGGTCGGCGGCGCCCTCGATGACGCCCAGGTCGGTGAGCCAGCGGACCGCGGACGCGGCCGTGTACACCTGGCCGTCGAGACAGTAGCTGGTCCGCCCGCCGAGCTGCCAGGCCACACAACTGACCAGTCCCGCGTCACCACGCCGGGGCACGGACCCGGTGTGCGCGAGCAGGAACGCACCCGTCCCGTAGGTGCACTTGGCGCCGCCGGGGGCCGTGACGCGCTGGGCGAGCAGGGCGGCCTGCTGGTCGACGGCCAGCCCGGTGAGCGGGATCTCCGGGCCGAACGCCCTGGTCGCACCGACCAGTTGGGCGTTGCCGACGACCTCGGGGAGCCGTTCGTCCGCGAGGCCGTACAGGTCGAGGGCACGCCGCGACCAGCGCACACGATCGAGGTCGAGGAGCTGGGTGCGCCCGGCGGTGGCGGCGTCCGTGACGAAGGCACCGGTGAGCCGGTGGACCAGCCAGGCGTCACTGGTGGTGACGACTCCCTCGCGGGTGTGGTGCCGTCGTATCCAGGCCATCTTGGGCGCGGCGAAGTACGGGTCCAGCGGGAGACCCGTCAGGGCCCGTAACTCCTCCGCGTGCGGACGGAGTTCGGTGCACACGCTCTGTGCCCGGCGGTCCTGCCACACGAGCGCGTCGGTGAGCGGCCGGCCCGTCGCCGGGTCCCAGGCGAGCACGGTCTCGCCCTGGTTGGCGAGGCCCAGCGCGACCACGGACTCGCCCGCCTCGGCCACCGCCCGCGTGCCCGCCTCGATCACCGAGTCGTACAGCCGCGCGGGGTCGACCTCGACCAGTCCGCCGGGCCGGTGGCGGGGCCGCACCTCGGCGAACCCGGTGCCGATGACACCGCGTTCGGGGCAGATCACCAGGGCCTTGGTGCCGGAGGTGCCCTGGTCGACGGCAAGCACCGGACCGGTCATCACGTCCCTCCCCTGGTGATCACGGTCCGACAGCCTGCCGTCGTCGTCCGTGCCGCGTCAAGCGGCCCCCCACCAGCGGTTACTCGGCCGCCTTGACTGGCCGATCACCAGTCAACTTCCCTTTTGTGAAAAGAAGTTCTCAACGATCGGGAAGGTGGTGTGCCTGCGATTCTCCGCCCCTATAGTGACCGCCGACCACCCGCGATCTCCTCAACCGCCGCCCCGAGGAGGGCTGTTGTTACTCCACCCTGCCGTCCTGCCCGGTCCCGCGCCCGGGGCGGGCAGGTGATGGCCAGAGAAGGAGCACGCCCCGTCTTCGACCCCGCCGGCCACGATCCGGAACTGCGCGCGGCCCTCCAGGAGGTCCGCGCCGGGCGCTGGATGTCGATGCGCACCCTGCTGGAGCGGACCACCGCCTGGTGGCAGTGGACCCAGCGCACCCAGGTGCTGGCCGCCGCGGCCGCGGGCACCGACGTGGTGCGGACCTGGCTCGCGGAGGAGCCCGGCAGCGTGCCGGCCACGGTGATGCGGGCCCGGGTCGCCGTGGAGCGCGCGCTGCGGGCCCGGCGCGAGCGGCACCGCCGTACGCACGAACTGTGGATCGAGGCCTGGGACGTCAGCCGGACCGCCGCCCGGGTCGCGGCCCACGACCCGGTGCCCTGGGTGTGTCTGCTGGCCCTGGCGCAACTGGACCACCGGCGGCTGTGGGAGGAGCACCGGGCGAAGCCGCCGGCGCCGATGCTGCCGCCGGGGCCCTGGGGGCTGCTGGCCGAGGCCGACAGGCGGGACCCGTACAACCGCGAGGCCCACCACCGCATGCTCCAGTTCCTGTACGCGCAGGCGTCCTCGGAGCGGCTGGCGGAAGCGGTCGGCCATGCGCACTGGGCCGCCGAGTCCGCCCCGCCCGGGTCCGCACTGCACGTACTCCCGCTGTACGTGCGGGTCGAGCGGTACCGGCGCGAGGCCTCCCACAGTGCCGCGCTCGACCTGCACTGGGTGGCCGAGGACGCCGTCCGGGAGGCGGGCCGGGCCTATGACGCCTGGTTCGCCCGGGCTCCCGCCGAGGAGCGCACCCCGCTCGACCTCAACCATCTCGCCCACGCCCTGTGGGGGGCGCTGCGGTTCGAGGAGGCGAACGAGGTGTTCGACGCGCTCGGCCCGTACTACACGCCCCTGCCGTGGTCCTACCGCGCCGACGCGGGAAGCGAGCGAGGGCAGGGCGGGCAGGTCTTCCTCCGGGCGCGGGCGCGCAGCCGGTCCGCGACGCACGGCCCCTGACACCCGTACCACTCCCGCCCCTTCATCGGAGGTCTCCGTATGGCGTACGAACCATCGATATCCCCGCACGTCCCGCAGCCCGACGAGGAACAGCGGCTGCGGGAACTCGGCTACCGGCCCGTGCTGGCCCGGCGCATGGGCGGCTTCGGCAACTTCGCGATCAGCTTCTCGGTGATCTCGATCCTGTCCGGCTGCATGACCCTGTACGGCTTCGGCATGGGAGCGGGCGGGCCCGCGGTGATGCTGTGGGGCTGGGCGGGCGTCGGGCTGTTCGTGCTGTGCGTGGGACTCGCGCTGGCCGAGGTCACCAGCGCGTATCCGACGTCCGGTGCCCTCTACTACATGGCGGACCGGCTCGGCGGACGCCGCTGGGGCTGGTACACGGGCTGGCTGAACCTGCTCGGGCTGCTCGGCGCGATCGCCGGGATCGACTACGGCGCCGCCCTGTTCGCGGGCGCGTTCGCCAACCTCCAGTGGGGCTTCGAGCCGACTCCGGGCAGGACCATGCTGATCTTCGCGGCGATCCTCTTACTGCACGCCGTACTGAACCTGTTCGGCGTACGGCTGGTCTCCGTGCTCAACTCGATCAGTGTGTGGTGGCACCTGGCCGGTGTGGCGGTGATCGTCGGCGCCCTGTGGATCGTCCCGGACAGCCACCGGTCGCCGTCCTTCGTGTTCACGGAGTTCGTCAACGACACCGGCTGGCACAACCCCGTCTACGTGGCCGCGATCGGCCTGCTGCTCGCGCAGTACACGTTCTCCGGCTACGACGCCTCGGCCCATCTGTCCGAGGAGACCTCCAACGCCTCGGTGTCGGCGGCCAAGGGCATCGTGCGGGCGATCTGGGTGTCGTGGATCGCCGGGTTCGTGCTGCTCGCGGGGCTCACCTTCGCGATCCAGGACTACGACGCCACGCGGGCCACCGCGACCGGGGTGCCGCCGGCCCAGATCCTGCTCGACGGTCTCGGCACGGACGGGGCGAGCGCGCTGCTCGTCGTGGTGGTCGTGGCGCAGCTGTTCTGCGGCAACGCCGAGGTGGCCGCGGCCAGCCGGATGGTGTTCGCGTTCAGCCGGGACAAGGCCCTGCCGGGCTCGGCGCTCTGGCGGAAGGTCAGCGCCCGCACCCAGACGCCGGTCGCGGCCGTGTGGCTGTCGGTCGTGGTCGCCGGAGTGCTCGCGCTGCCCTCGCTGTACTCGGCGACCGCGTACGGCGCGGTGACCGCGATCAACGTCATCGGCATCACACCCGCGTACGCCATCCCGGTGTTCCTGCGGCTGCGCGCGGGGAGCCGTTTTCAGCCGGGTCCGTGGAGCCTGGGCAGGTGGAGCAAGCCCATTGGATGGACGGCCGTGGTGTGGGTGGCCTGTGTGACGGTGCTGTTCTGCCTGCCGCAGTCCTCGCCGGTGACGGTGGACACGATGAACTACGCCTCCGTGGCCCTGGCCGTCGTCCTGCTTCTCGCCACGGTGTGGTGGTTCGTGGCCCGGCGGTCGTACGGAACGCCCACGACGGCCGCGTACTCGGACCGCGAGCAGGCCGAACTCTCCGAGGGGATCGTCTGAAACCCGGCGATCCGGCGTCGGGCCAGGTACGAACTGCCGTGCCGGATACGGCAGGATGAGCGGTCGCGTCGGCCACGGAACCTTCACACGGCCGACGCGATCGCACTTCCCGCAATTTTCGAACAGGTGGCAACGTGACGGCATTTCAACGGGATCTCACCATGGACGACATGCTCGGCGCCGGCATCGCCGTGGTCGCGGGCCTGGTGGCGGCTTTCCTGCTGCGCATGCTGCTCAAGTGGCTGGGCAAGCACGCGGACCGCACCAAGTGGGGCGGCGACGACGTCCTCGTGGCCGCGCTGCGGACCGTGGTGCCCTCGGCGGCGATCGCGGGCGGCATCGCCGTCGCCGCGGCGGCGCTGCCGCTGACCAAGGGCGTCCAGCGCACGGTCAACCAGGTGCTCACCGTGCTGCTGATCTTCGTCGTCACGGTGGCGGCGGCCCGGCTGGTCGCGGGGCTCGTGCGCACGGTCACCACGTCCCGCTCCGGGGTCGCCGGTTCGGCCACGATCTTCGTCAACATCACCCGGGTGCTGGTCCTGGCGATCGGTTTCCTGGTCGTGCTGCAGACCCTCGGCATCTCCATAGCGCCGATGCTCACCGCCCTCGGCGTCGGCGGTCTCGCGGTCGCGCTCGCCCTCCAGGACACCCTCGCCAACCTCTTCGCGGGCATCCACATCCTCGCCTCCAAGACGGTCCAGCCCGGCGACTACATCCGGCTGGCCAGCGGCGAGGAGGGCTATGTCGAGGACATCAACTGGCGCCAGACGACCGTCCGCGCGCTCTCCAACAACCTGATCGTCGTCCCCAACGGCGAACTCGCCAAGACGAACATGACCAACTTCATGCGTCCCGAGCAGCAGTTGACGATCCTGGTCCAGGTCGGGGTGGCGTACGACAGCGATCTGGACCACGTCGAGCGGGTCACCTGCGAGGTCGTCACCGAGGTCATGACCCGGGTCGAGGGCGCCCTCCCCGAGCACGAACCGCTGGTCCGCTTCCACACCTTCGGCGACTCCCGGATCGGCTTCACCGTCATCCTGGGCGTCGGCGAGTTCAGCGACCAGTTCCGCATCAAGCACGAGTTCATCAAGGAGCTGCACAAGCGCTACCGCGCGGAGGGCATCCGGATCCCGGCGCCGACGCGGACCGTTGCCCTCCAGCAGGGCTCGGTGTCCATTCCGCACCAGCGCGGCGGGCAGCCCGTGATCGAGCCGGGCGAGGTGTCCTCCGCCCGGCTCGACTAGGTCAGCCCGTCGTACCGGACCGGCCTCGAGGAACGGCGCACTCGGTCCGGCCCGTGCAGGGGCGACGCTCGGGGTGCCCCGCGCGGCCGGGACCGGGCTCTCGACCGCGGCACCGCGAAGCCGTGGCTGCGCGGGCCGTCCGGGCTGATCGGGAGCACCGGCCCCGTCGTGGTCGGCTACAGGGTGGCCGAGTTGTCGTGCGGGGCGCTCGGCCGGTTCTGCGGCTGCCGCAGGGCGGAGGTGACCGGCGTCACCGTCCAGTCCCGGTGACCGGGCATCCTCGGTGTCCTGGTGCCGTACAGCCAGTCCCGCAGGAAACCGGACTGGTCGGTGCCGGAGACCTCCGAGGCGACAGCGATGTAGTCCTCGGTCGACGCCGAGGCGTTGCGGAAGCGCTCCAGGAACGTCGACTCGATCGCGCTGAAGACGCTCTCACCGACCTGCTGGCGCAGCGCGTACAGGACGAGGACGCCGCCCAGGTAGCGCTGGCTGTCGAAGAGGTTGGCCTCGCTCGGGGCGGCGACGGGGCCCGAGGACTTGCGCCACTGGTCGCCGCGCGCGTACGTGTCCTTCATGCGGGCTTCCATGGTGGTCAGGCCGAGGGAGTCGGTCCAGCCGCGCTCGTAGCGGTACAGCAGCCCGTAGAAGTCGGCGTGTCCCTCGTTGAGCCACAGGTCGGCCCAGGTGGCGGGGCTCACGCTGTTGCCGAAGTAGGAGTGGACCAGCTCGTGCATCATGTGCGAGCCGATGCTCTTCTCCGCCTGGAGCAGGTAGTTCGGCTTGTACAGGGTGAGGGTCTGGGTCTCCAGGCCGGTGAAGTCGAAGGCGTTGGAGGCGTCGTTGTTGCACGGCAGCAGGCCGTACGTCTCGAACGGGAACGCCCCGAGCCGCTGCTCGATCCAGCTCACCAGGTTCGGGGTGAGGGCGAGCGCGGGCTCCAGGGCGGTGGCCCGGGCCGTCGGGACTATGTCCCTGAGCGGGAGTCCGTGCGGGCCCTGCCGTTCCTTGACCACGTAGTCGCCGACCGTGATCTGCACGAGCTCCGTGGCCATCGGCTCCCGGGACCGGTAGCAGTACGCGGTCCGGCCGTCGCCGAGGTCCTCGGTGCTCACCAGCCGGCCGCTGGCGACGCCCTTGAGACCGGCCGGGACGGTGACGCGGAAGGTGAAGTCCGCCTTGTCCGAGGGGTGGTCGTTGCACGGGAAGACGGTGTGCGCCGCGTTGGGCTGGGGGCAGATCGCGAAGCCGTCCGGCGTGGGCACCCAGGCGGTGGGGCTGAGGACGGCACGCGGGTCCGCCGTGTAGGTCACGGTGACGGTAGCCGTGGACCCCGCGGCCAGCGGGGCGGCCGGGGTGATGCGCAGCTTCTCGCCGGCCTGCTCCCGGTCGGCCCGGACGCCGTCGAGCAGCACCTCGTGCACGTCGAGGCCGAGCGCGTCCAGGGAGAGGCGGCTCAGCTCCTGGGTGGTGGTGAGCGTCAGGGTCGCCGTCGCGTCGACGAGCCGGGTCGTGGCGACGTACGCGAGGTCGAGGTGGTACGACGAGACGCGGTAGCCGTCGTTGCCGAGGCTCGGGAAGACCGGGTCCCCGAGGGTCTCCGGGCCAGGGGTGGCGGTCTCCGGGTCGGCGTGCGCCGGGGCGGCAACGGACAGAGCCGCCACGGTGCCGAACAGCGCTGCCGGGGCCGTCACTCTGGTGCGATATCTCATGGTCTGCTTTCCCTCGGGCGGCCGGCTGGTCGGGTCCGGCCGTCGGATGAGTGTGATCACCGTGCATGACCACAAGATCAGACGCCTTGGTTGCACCGGAGGAGACACGAGATCTTCGGAACTGGGCGAGGACCGCTGTCGAGCCCGGGTCGGTCACGAGATATCTTGATGTCGAGCAATGTTGCAGACGTGGAGCGGAGCACCCGGTGACTGACTCGACCATCATCTATACGCACACTGACGAGGCCCCGGCCCTGGCGACGTATTCCTTCTTGCCGGTGGTCCAGGCGTACGCCTCGCAGGCGGGTGTCTCCGTGGAGACGCGGGACATCTCGCTGGCCGGGCGCATCATCGCCGTGTTCCCGGAGTACCTGACCGAGGACCAGCGGATCCCGGACGCCCTGCACGAGCTGGGCGAACTGGCCAAGACGCCCGAGGCCAACATCATCAAGCTGCCGAACATCTCGGCGTCGATCCCGCAGCTCAAGGCCGCCGTCGCCGAGCTGCAGGCGCAGGGCTACGCGCTGCCGGACTACCCGGACGACCCGAAGACCGACGAGGAGCGGGACATCCAGGCCCGCTACGACAAGGTCAAGGGCTCCGCCGTGAACCCGGTCCTGCGTGAGGGCAACTCCGACCGCCGCGCCCCCGCCTCGGTCAAGAACTACGCCAAGAACCACCCGCACCGCATGGGCGCCTGGTCGTCGGAGTCCAAGACCAACGTGGCGACGATGGGCGTGGACGACTTCCGCTCCACCGAGAAGTCCGTCGTGATCTCCGAGGCCGGCTCGCTGAAGATCGAACTGGTCGGCGACGACGGCTCCACCACGGTGCTGCGCGAGTCGGTACCGGTCCTCGAGGGCGAGGTCGTCGACGCCTCGGTGCTGCACGTGGCCCAGCTGCGGGAGTTCCTCACCGCGCAGATCGCCCGCGCCAAGGCCGAGGACGTGCTGTTCTCCGTGCACCTGAAGGCCACGATGATGAAGGTCTCCGACCCGATCATCTTCGGTCACGTGGTGCGCGCGTTCTTCCCGAAGACCTTCGCGCAGTACGGCCAGACGCTCGCCGCGGCCGGCCTGACCCCGAACGACGGTCTGGGCGGCATCTACAAGGGCCTGGAGTCCCTGCCCGAGGGCGCCGAGATCAAGGCGTCCTTCGACGCCGAGCTCGCCGAGGGCCCGGCCCTCGCGATGGTCGACTCCGACAAGGGCATCACCAACCTGCACGTGCCGTCCGACGTGATCGTGGACGCCTCGATGCCGGCCATGATCCGCACCTCCGGTCACATGTGGGGCCCGGACGGCGAGGAGGCCGACACCCTCGCGGTGCTGCCGGACTCGTCGTACGCCGGTGTCTACCAGGCCGTGATCGACGACTGCCGTGCCAACGGCGCCTACGACCCGTCGACCATGGGCTCGGTGCCGAACGTCGGCCTCATGGCGCAGAAGGCCGAGGAGTACGGCTCCCACGACAAGACCTTCGAGATCCCGGCCACCGGCACGGTCCGTCTCGTCGACCAGGCCGGCAACGTGGTGATCGAGCAGGCGGTCTCCGCCGGTGACATCTTCCGCGCCTGCCAGACCAAGGACGCGCCGATCCGGGACTGGGTCAAGCTGGCCGTCACTCGCGCCCGCGCCACCGGCAACCCGGCCGTGTTCTGGCTGGACGAGACCCGCGCGCACGACGCCAACCTGATCGCCAAGGTCACCGCCTACCTGGCGGAGCACGACACCGAGGGCCTGGACATCCGGATCCTGAACCCGGTCGAGGCGACCAAGCTGTCGGTGGAGCGCATCCGCCGCGGCGAGGACACCATCTCGGTGACCGGCAACGTCCTGCGTGACTACCTGACCGACCTCTTCCCGATCCTGGAGCTGGGCACCAGCGCCAAGATGCTGTCGGTCGTCCCGCTGATGGCGGGCGGCGGCCTGTTCGAGACGGGCGCCGGCGGTTCCGCCCCGAAGCACGTCCAGCAGCTGGTCAAGGAGAACTACCTGCGCTGGGACTCCCTCGGTGAGTTCTTCGCGCTGGTCCCCTCCCTGGAGCAGTACGCCGACTTCACGGGCAACTCGCGTGCGAAGGTCCTCGCCGACACCCTCGACCGCGCCACGGCGACCTTCCTCAACGAGGACAAGTCCCCGACCCGTCGCGTCGGCGGCATCGACAACCGCGGCAGCCACTTCTACCTGTCCCTGTACTGGGCCCAGGAGCTGGCCGCGCAGACCGACGACGCGGACCTGGCCAAGGCCTTCGCCTCGCTCGCCGAGAAGCTCGCCGCGAACGAGCAGAAGATCGTCGAGGAACTGAACGCCGTCCAGGGCAACCCGGCCGACATCGGCGGCTACTACCAGCCCGACCCGGCCAAGGCCGCGAAGATCATGCGCCCGTCGCCGACGTGGAACGACACGCTGGCGTCCCTGAGCTGACACCCGCTCCCTCGGTGACCCCGCCCCGGCCGGCTTCTGCCCGGCCGGGGCGGGGGCGTTTCCGGGGGGTGTATCGCGCGTGGGACCGCGTCCGGGGGAATCGCGTGGGCGCGGCGGTCGGCCTTGGGGGGGAGGCGGGAGGGGCGAGGTGCGAGCCGCGACGGCGTGGGCCGCTGGAGGCCGCCGGGGCTGAGGCGGCGGGGCTGCAGCCGAGGGTCCGCCGGCCGAGCCGCGGGGGTCTGCCCCGGGGACCGACCGTGCACGCGGCGAACCGTGCGCGCCACCAACCCGGGCAAACCAGCCGCGCGCGGCCGACCCGGGGCCACCGGCCATCCGCGGCAGACCGGGAAGGTCAGCCACGCACCGCAGACCCGGGGTGTCGGCCGCGCGCGTCGCGGACCCAGGCGACCAGCCGCGTGCGCCGCGGACCGGAGATCGGCCGTGTGCGCCGCGGCTCACCAGTCTCGCGTGCCGATCAGCTCCTCCACGTCCGCGTCCTCGAAGCCGTAGGTCCGTGCGATGAACCAGAACTCCTCGGCTATCTCCTCGCGGGCCACGGTCTCGATGTCGAAGTCGTCGTCCTGCAGGTCGTTGAACTCCTCGGTGGCCGCCTGGGCCAGCACGTACAGCGCGGGCAGGTCGGCGGGTCGGTCCGTCTCGATCCGCTCGCACAGCCGCAGCAGGATCTCCTTGCCCCGGTCCACCGCGCGGTCGGGGTAGTAGCCGTCGCGGTGGAGCGCCTCGAGGAACGAGTGGGCGATCACCCGCTGGTTGCCGATGTTCATGCTGAGATGGTGCACCACGCCACTGACAACGCCCCCGGAGCAGCCGTATGCCCTCGTTCGACCTGTTGCCCGGTGCCGAGCGGTCGCCGGTGATCCTCCATGTGCCGCACTCCGCGCGGGAGATCCCGGCCGAGGTCCGGGACGGGATCGTGCTGGACGACCTCGCGTTGGAGCGGGAGCTCGATCACATCGTCGACGCGCACACGGCGGAGCTCGCCGAGATGGCGGCCGGACTGGTGCGGACAACGCCGTGGCGGTTCGTGAACCGGCTCTCGCGGCTGGTCGTCGATCCCGAGCGGTTTCCGGACGAGCGGGAGGAGATGCTCGCCGTGGGCATGGGGGCCGTCTACACGCGGACCACACACCGGGAGGAACTGCGGCCCGCGGACACCGACCCCGAGCCGCTCATCGCGCGCTACTTCCGGCCGTACGCCCGTGCCATGACCGAAGCCGTGGCTGAGCGGCTGGACGTCACGGGGCGGGCCGTCATCATCGACGTGCACTCCTATCCCAGCGCGCCGCTGCCCTACGAACTGCACGGTGAGGGGCCCCGGCCGCCGGTCTGTCTCGGCACCGATCCCTTCCACACGCCGCCCGAACTGCTCGCCGCGGCCCGGAAGGCGTTCGGGGAGGTCGGGTTGGACAGTCCGTTCAGTGGGACGTACGTGCCGCTGGAGTTCTACGGCCGCGATCCCCGGGTGAGCGCCCTGATGGTGGAGATCCGGCGGGACACGTACATGACGGAACCGGGCGGACCCACCGGGCCGGGACTCCACCGGCTCGCACAGGCACTCGCCGCTCTCGTGGATGCCGTGGACTGACGTCCGCCGACTGACCTCCGGCTGGAGCGCTTCCGCGAGACACACGGCGGGGGCGCGGCACGCCGACAGAGCAGGGCCGCCGCCGGTGCGGCAGTGGCCCCAGCTCGACCTGGCCGGGACCGAGCCGGCCCGGTGCTCGCGGAGCAGATGCGCCGGACGTCGGCGACGGCCTGCACCACTGGCTTCAGACCGTCACCCAGTCGGTGACGATCACTCCCTCGTCGGTTCGCAGCCGGAGTGCGAAGGGGCCTGCGGGGGACGCCTCACAGGTGAAGCGGCCCATGTCGTCGGTCGTGAGTGGTACGCCTGCCTGCGGGCCACTGAGCACCTCGATCCGGGCCGGCCGGGGCGGCAGCACCTGCCCCATCAGGCCCTGCGGGGTGAGTTCGACGTCGACCGTCACCTCGCCCGCGTGGAAGGTCAGCATCCGCGGCGCCCCCGTCGCTCCCCGCACCGGAAGGGCGTCCACCACCGAGTCGAAGGAGAGCTCGGCGATGCGGCTGTCCAGGTCGTGCAGCGCGAACGCCTCCACGGCGAGCTGCCGCAGGGCGGGCGGCACGGGATCCAGGATGGCCGCCGCCTGCCGGAGCTCCTCCTCCAGCAGTTCGAGGGCGAACTCCTCGTCCGGCAACGCCTCTTCGTCGAAGACTGCGTCCTGATCGTCCTGATCGTCGTGCATGTCGCTCATACCGCCCCCCGTGCTTCGAGCCGCGCCCGCAGCCGCCGCAGGCAGCGCTGGCGCAGCGGTCCGATGCTGCCCACCGCGATCCCCAGAGCGGCGGACACCTCCTGGTAGCCGGGCTTCGGCGAGGCCATCAGGATGCGCAGCAACTCCCGGCAGCGCTCGCCGAGTTCCTCGAACTCCTGCCACAGGTACCGGACACGCTCGCTCTGGGCGGCGGCCTCCTCGGAGTCGAGGAACGACTGCTCGGGCGTACGGTCGTCGCTGATCCGGTCCAGGAGTTGCGGATCGTCCGTGACGGTCAGCCGCCGTAAGCTCTTGAGCACCTTCAGGCACTCGTGGCGTGCGGTGCTCGCCAGCCAGGACTTGGCCTTGTCGGGTTCGCGGATCCGCCCGAGGTGCTGGGCGAAGCGGAACCACACGGTCTGGTACACCTCGTGCGCGTCCGCGTCGGAGAGCCGGTGCGCGCGCACCACGGCCCACACCAGTGGGCTCAGCCCTTCCACGAGCGCCTTCCAGGCCGCCGCGTCACCGTCGACGGCGGACTGGACCAGCGCACCGACATCTGCTCGGTCCACGGTCCCACCCCTCGTGTACGGCAAGTCATCGTACGCCGTGGAAGGGACCACTCCGGCCGTCATGTGCCGAGCGGGCGCTGCACGACCGGCACCGGACGCCAGCCGGCCGGCCTCAGCGCCGGTACGTGCGCCCCGCGCACTTCGGCGAACTGCGTGTTGGTGGCAAGGAGTTGCTGCCGGGCGGCGCGCGGGTCCATCTCCTTGTTCGCGGTCATGTGGGCGGCGATCAGACCTGCCACGACCGGCGTCGCGAAGGAGGTGCCGCTCCAGTGCGCGTACCCCTCGAACATCACCTGGTCCGGCTTCGCCGTGGTGCCGTCCTCGCTCAACGCGCCGGTGTGGGAAGGCGACTGGCAGGTGCACACGTAGGTGAAGCCGTACCGGCAGGCCTCGTACGTGGAGTGCTGGTAGAGGTACGGCACCGGCGCGTCGAAGCCGGTCAGGGTGCTGGTGAGGCGCTCGCCGGGGGCGTAGACCTGCACCCAGGGGCCGTGGTTGCTGAAGCAGGCGCCGAACTCGCCGTCGCCGCGCAGCGCCCCGACCGACAGGACGACGCCCTGGTAGTCGGGGAGGGAGGCGTAGGCGGCGGGCCAGAAGGGGCTGGCGCTGGCGTTGTTGCCGGCCGCGGCGACCAACAGGGTGTCGTGGGCGCGCAGTTCCTGCATGAAGGCGTCCATGCCGAGCAGGCCGTTGGTGCGGCCGTTGGAGGTGCCCGCGGAGAGGCTGATGATGTCGGGCCAGCCGTCGGCGACCGCCTCGAAGAGCCTGTCGCCGAGCTCGGACTCCAGGATGGCACCCGCGTCGTTGAGGGTGTTGCGGACGGTGATGTCGGTGTTGGGCGCGACGGCCGCGACGACACCGGCGATGAACGTGCCGTGGCCGACGTACTGGAGGAGGTTCCCGGTCCCGTCCGTCTCGGTGCCGTGCAGGTCGCCCTCGACATGGGCGAGGAGCGGGACGAGCGCGTGGTCGTGGGTGAGGCCGTTGTCGACGACCAGGACGCCCACGGCGGTGTCGGCGTCGTAACCCGCCTCCACGGGGGCCGGGTTGGTGCCCTGGCTGAGCGCGGCGGGAACCGGTTCGTCGCCGGGGCAGGAGTTGACCGCGATCGACACGACGTGGTTGCGGCTGACCAGGCGGTGTCCGGCGCGTCCCTCGCGTTCGCCCATCGCGCGCAGGGCGTGGGTGACGGCACGGTCGCCGCGCCGGTCGCCGTGGCCCGGGTCGCCGACCTTGATCCGGGTGATGCCCGAGCGGTTGGTCTCGGGGCTGTCCCTGCGCACATGATCGCCGGTCAGACCGGTCGCCTCGGTGAAGTGGGTGCGCACGGTCTCCTCGACCAGCGCCGCGTCGCGGCCGTCCCGGGCGAGGACCACGCCCTTCTCGTAGATGAACTCGGAGGCGTCGTCGGGCCCCAGTGCCAGCGGGACGTCGGGCATGGAACGCTGGATCTGGTCGAACTGCTCGTGGAATCGCTGAGGTGCCATGGCGTTTCCTCCCACTGAGGCGGCGGTCGTCAGTCAGAGCCGCGGGGCCGGTGATTGATACAGCGCCAAACCGGTGTGGCCTGCCACCTGGGCCACTACCATCCATGGAGTGACAGCGGGAAGCGACTCGGTTCTCGAACTGCTGCCGATGGTGTTCGCGGCGCCCAACCAGGCGCTGGCGAGGGCAGAGGAGGTACTCGGCTCGGATCCCTCACCGCTGCACGCCTCCGTCGCCCATCAGGTGATCGGCATCTGGCAGCGGGACTGGGGCGACATGCGGATCGCCCTGGACCATCTGCGCCGGGCCCGCGATCTCGCGGCGCGCGCGGAGTCGGCCGACCGGGAGGCGGACGTGCTGGCCGCGCTCGGGGTGGCGCTGGTGCACGCGGGGCGTACCCGGCAGGGTCTCGCGGCGCTGGAGCGGGGTGTCGAGGTCGGCACCGGGCACACACGCGCGCGTGTCCTGTTCCGGCGGGCCTACGCGTCCTGGGTGCTCGGGCATCACGGGGCGGCGCTGGAGGACGTACGGCGGGCGATTCCGGTGCTGCGGCAGGCCGACGACGTGATCTGGACGGCGCGGGCGCTGACCCTGCGGGCCACCGTGCATCTCGCGCTCGGGGCGGTGGAGCGGGCGGACGCCGACTTCACGGCGGCGGAGGCACTGTGGGACACGACCGGCCAGGAGCACGACAAGGCCGACGTGGTGGAGAGCCGGGGCCTTGCCGCGTACCGGTCGGGGGACATCCCCGCCGCGCTGCGGCTGCTCGACGAGGCGCAGGAGCGGTACGCCAAGCTCGGCACGCCGACGTTCATGCTCACCATCCGGCGCTGCGAGGTGCTGATGGCCGCGGGGCTCGCCCCGGAGGCGCTCGCGGAGGCGGACGCGGCGATCGGGGTGCTGGACGGGATCGGCGGGCAGTCCACCCGCAAGGCCGAGCTGCTGCTGGCCGCGGCGCGGGCGGCCCGGGTCGCGGGTGACGCCCACACCGCGATCGCGCGGGCCGACATGGCCGTACGACTGTTCGCGGGGCAGCGGCGTACCTGGTGGGAGACGCATGCCCGGCTGGTGCTGATCGAGGCGCGGGTCGCCGCCGGGCGCGGCTCGGGCCGGCTGGTCGCGGACGCGGCGGCGGTGGCGGACCGGCTGGCCTCCTTCGGTGCGCCGGCCGCCCCGGAGGCCTCGCTGCTCGCGGGCCGGATCGCGCTCGGCCTGGGGTGGCGGGAGGACGCCCAGCGGCATCTGGAGGTGGCCGCCCGCAGCCGGCACGGCGGGCCGCCGCTGGCCCGGATGACGGGCTGGGCGGCGCGGGCGCTGTGGGCGCGGGCCGTGGGCTCCGACCGGGGGGTCCTGGAAGCCTGCCGCCGGGGCCTGGACGTGCTCGACGACCACCGTACGACGCTGGGCGCCTCGGAGCTGCGGGCCCGGGCCACCGCGCAGGGCGCGGAGCTCGCCGGGCTCGCGGCGCGGGCCTCGCTCACGTCGGGCGGGCCGCGGCGGCTGCTGGTGTGGAGCGAGCGCTGGCGGGCCACGGTCCTGTCAGCGCCGCCGACCCGCCCGCCGGCCGACCCCGCGCTGCTCAGCGACCTGACCGCCTTCCGGGAGATCGCGGCACGCGCGGAGGAGGCCCGGATGGAGGGCCGGCCGGTGCCGACGCTGGAGCGCGAACAACGGCGCCTGGAACGGGAGATCCGCTCCCGGACCCTCCATATGCGCGGTGACGCGCCCGGTGACGGTTACCGGTTCGACCCCGGCGGGCTGCTGGAACGGCTCGGTGACGACGTACGGCTGGTCGAACTCGCCGTGCTCGACGGGCGTGTTCAGGTGCTGCTGTGCGCGCAGGGGCGGGTGCGGCGGTTCGAGGGCGGACTGCTGGCCGACGCCGAGCGCGAGGCCGAGCATGTCCAGGCGGGGCTGAGGAGGCTGGCCCACCCGGGCGCGGAGGCCCGGCTTCCGGTGGTGGAGGCGGCCGGTCGGCGGCTGGAGGAACTGCTGCTCGGACCGGCCGCGACGCAGCTCGGCCCCGGACCGGTCGTGGTGGTACCGCCGGGACGGCTGCACCGGGTGCCGTGGGCGCTGCTGCCCTCGCTGCGGGAGCGGGTGTTCAGCGTGTCGCCGTCGGCCAGCAGCTGGCTTCGGGCGCGGGACACCGTGCCGCCGCCGGGCGGGCGTCAGGTGCTGGTACGCGGGCCGGGGCTCGCGACCGAGGGTGCCGAGGTGCCCGAACTGGCCGGGCGCTACGGCTCCGCCACCGTCCTGGAGTACGACGACGCGCGCGTGCCGCGGGTGTTGGAGGAACTGGACGGGGCGGCGCTGGCGCACATCGCCGCGCACGGCACCTTCCGTGCGGACAGCCCGCTGTTCTCGGCGTTGCGGATGGCCGACGGGCCGCTCATCGTGCACGACTTCGAGCGCCTGGACCGCAGCCCGTACCGGATCATCCTGTCCTGCTGCGACACCGCCCGGTTCGCCTCGGTCGGCGCGGACGAACTGCTCGGCCTGGTCACCGCGCTGCTGCCGCTGGGTACGGCGGGGGTGGTCGCGTGCAGTGCGCCGGTCAACGACGCGGCGGTGGTGCCGTTGATGCTGACGCTGCACAAGGGGCTCAGTGCGGGAGCGTCCATGGCGGAGGCGCTGCGGGACGCGCGGTCCTCGCTGCCGGGGGATGCGGTGCACCAGGCGACGGGGTGGGCGTTCTCGGCGTTCGGGGCGGCGTGACGGCCGAGGGGTGCGTGAGGTGCCGCGGGGGCGTGGTGCCAAGGGGTGCGTGAAGTGCGGGGCGGCCTGACCCCTCCCCCGAATACTGGGGGTCAGACCGCCCCGGTCCGGTGTACGGCTCAGGCCGGCTGTGCCTGCTCCAGCTCCACCAGGCACGGCAGGGCGTCGCGGTCGCTCGCGCCGAGGCGGGCGTACGCGCTGTAGAGGTGATTGCCGACCGTACGGATGGACAGGGTGAGTTTCTCCGCGATCTGGCGGTTGCTCAGGCCGGCGGCCGCGAGGGTGACAATCTGCCGCTGCCGGGCGGTGAGTTCACCGAGGACCAGTCCGGACAGGGCTGGGGTACGGGCACCCTGGCAGCGCCGGGCCAGGGCGACGGCTCGGGTGCGGGAGGTACGGGCGGCGCTCGGGTCGCGGTGCGCTCGTACGGCCTGGGCGTACGCCTCCGCCGCGAAGAGCAGGAAGCCGCGCTCCTCCAGGGCCTGTGCGGCACGGTCGAGGGCGGGCCCGTCACCGCGGGCGAGCGCGTCGGCGTGCTCGGCGAAGACACCGGTCAGCCGGCCTACGGTCCGGTCGGGCGCACCCAGGCGGACGGCGTCGTACAGCTCCTCCCCTACGGTGCCGAGAGCCAGGTCGAGATCACCGTGCGCGGCGGCCCACCAGGTGGCCGCCGAACCGCCCGAGCCGACCGGAGGTGCCACGAGCTCGTGGTGCCCCGACTGTGCCGCGGCCAGGGCGAGTTCGAGACGGCAGGCCGGGTCGTCGGAAGTGGCCCGCAGTCCCTCCCTCGCCCAGGCCGCGGCCTCCCGCAGTTCCCCCCGCAGGCGTGCGAACCGCGCGCGTACCGCGGCGTGCCGGGCCGGTATGCCGGTGCCTTCGTCCAGCAGCCACTCCCCCACCGACGTGGAGACGGCCCGTACGTCCCCCTCGGCGATCGCCCGGACCAGTGTGGCCGTCTCGGTCTCCAGGGCAGCCGCGCGGCCGGCCGGGGTGCGGGCCAGGCGCCGCGTCTTCAGGCGTCCGGCGGCGGCTCGCAGCACCGGGCCGTGCAGGGGGTGGGCGAGGCGGGCAGCGCCTTGCTCGTCGACGTGGACCAGACCGTCGGCCTCCAGGGCTTCGAGGGCGTCCAGGTCGAGCGTGTCGGCGTCCATCGGGAGCGGCTCGCCGAAGGCCAGGCGATCCAGGGTCTCCCGCTCGCCGGGGCCGGTGCGGCCGAGGAGGTGCGCGGTGCGCTCGCGTACGGCCGCGGTGACCGGAACCGGGCCGCGCCACTCCCACTCGGCCGAGTCCGGGAGCCGGTGCAGCAGCCCCCGTTCGCGCACCGCGTCCACCAGCTCGCGCAGCAGTCGCAGATCGCCCCGGCACAGGCGGTACAGCCGGTTGACGGTGAGGATTTCCGGGCCGCCGGCGCCGACCGCGAGCAGGTGTGCGGTCTCCTCGCGGGGCAGCGGTTCCAGAGCGAGGCGCGGCAGGAGCTCTCCGGTCCACAGGCGGGAGATCGCGCCCGGCGCCCGCGTGCCCTCGGTGGCGACGACCAGGAGGCGGGTGCGGCCGTGCACGGCGAGCTGGTGGACCAGGGCCGCCGAGGCGTCGTCCAGCAGATGGGCGTCGTCGACGAGCAGCAGCCGTACGGACGACAGGAGTTGGACCGCCCGCTGCAGGGACACCGGCTCCGGCAGGAGGTGCGCGAAGGCGGCGAACGGAAGACCTCGGGTCCCGGGAGTGCCCGCCACCCTGACGCAGTCCGGGCCGCGTACGGCCTCCGTGACGAGCCGGGTCTTGCCGCGGCCCGCGGGACCGGTCACCACGATGCCCTGCCGCCCTCCGGCGACGGACCTGCGGACCAGCTCGAGTTCGTCCTCCCGCCCGGTGAACGGCCAGGGCAGCTCCAGGGTCTTCGCGTCCCGTTCGAATATCATCACGGAAGCTAGAGCACCGCTACTCAGTCCTGATACAGGGGGACTTGAGTAGCCCCCGACTCAGGCGCCCCGGGGCGCCCGACGGCACGCTGAACCCCATGACCGCACGCTACTGCTCCCTCGCGCAGCAGTCGGCTCCGGCGTTCGTCCCGGGGTTGGCCGCCGAGCGGCTGAGTGCGCTCATCGGCGGCAGCCGGATGTGGGTCAACGGCACGGTCCTGCACTACTGCTTCTTCGACGGCGACACCGACGGTTCGGTCATCGCGGTTCCGGGGACCGGGCAGTCCCGTCGGGTGTCGTGGGTCGGCGCCAAGGAGCAGCGGGACGTGGTGCGCGAGTGCTTCCAGGAGTGGCAGCACCTCGGGATCGGGGTGCGCTTCGCCGAGGTCGGCGACCGTTCGGAGGCCGAACTGCGGATCGGGTTCCAGATCGGCGACGGCTCCTGGTCGACCGTGGGCAAGGACGCGCTCCTCGTCGGTCAGAACGAACGCACCATGAACTTCGGCTGGGACCTGACCGCGCCCGGGGAGCGCGCAACGGCCCTGCACGAGATCGGGCACGCGCTCGGCATGCTGCACGAGCACCAGAGTCCGTTCGCCGGGATCCACTGGGACGACGAGGCCGTCTACGCCGATCTGGCGGGCCCGCCGAACTTCTGGAGCCGGGACCGGACGTTCTTCAACATCGTGCGCAAGCTGGACCCGGACGAGGTCAACGGCTCGGTCTGGGACCCGCAGTCGATCATGGAGTATCCCTTCGAGGCGGGGCTGGTCCTGGAACCGGAGCAGTTCCGCGCGGGCCTGAACCCGCCCGGCACCCTGTCGGCCGCCGACAAGGAGTACGTCCTGCGCTGGTACCCGCCGGCCGCGCCGACACGGGCGCCGGCGCTGGTGCCCTTCCGGTCCGCGCCGCTCGGGCTCGGCCCGGGTGAGCAGGCCGACTTCACCGTGGAACCGCCGGAGACCCGCGAGTACACCGTGGGCACCTTCGGCGACAGCGACACCGTCGTCGTGGTCTTCGAGGAACGGGACGGGGAACCCCGCTACCTCTTCGGCCGGGACGACGGAGGCACTCCGCACAACGCCACGATCAGGGCCCGTCTCGTGAAGGGCCGCCGCTACTTCGTCCGTGTGCGCCTGTACTCCGCGTGGGGTTCGGGGGAAACCGCGCTCATGTGCTGGTGACAGCACAGACAGGCCGCACGGGCGAGGCTGGACCGCTGTCCGGCGCCGGGGGAATGGCCGGCGCACGTCACCTTCGGGGGAGGGAGACGTGCGCCGGCCACACGGCGTTCAGCGGGAGTCCCCCGTGACACAGTGGGGCATGCTGATCGTCATCGGCGGTCTGCCGGCCACCGGCAAGACCACCCTCGCACGGCTCCTGGCGGCCAGGACGGACACCTCTAGCTCCGAGGCCAGTTGACGTGCCGTCACCTATGACTGACCGCCGGGGTTGACGATCGCAAGACTGACAAAGGGTGTCAGTCATACGGCCGTAGCGTCGTCCGCGAAGCCCCCGATCGGCAGGGAGACAGCACGTGATCAACGGATATGTCATCGGCGAGAGCCTTCGGTCCGGCGCGGTGTTCGAGCCTCGCGGACTGCGCTTGCGGAAGGTCAGCAGGGTCGAGATCGGCGCGGCGGCCGACGCGCAGCCGCCCGTGTGGACGCTCGTCGAGTGGGAGACCGACAGCGAGGACGTGGGTGCGCTCGCGGAAGCCTTGGCCTCGGCGCTGGAGCCGGAGCTCGGCTGGTACGCCGACTTCACCGCCGGGGACGAGCGCGTGGTCGTCTTCGCGGGGAAGGTGTTCCGCTATCGGCGCGGCGACGAGGCGGGCCGCGCCGAAGCGGTGGAGTACGGGCGGTCGGTGGGTACGCCCGGCCATCAGCTCGACTGGGAGGACTGACCACGCTTCACGACGCCGCCCGTTGCTCGTCGTGGGTGTCGTCGGGGTGGGCGAGGCCGAGGTGGTGGCGCAGGGTCGGGCCCTGGTAGTCGGTGCGGAAGACGCCCTGTTCCTGCAGGAGCGGGACGACCTTGTCGGCGAAGTCGTCCAGGCCGGTCGGGGTGATGTGCGGGACCAGGATGAAGCCGTCGCTCGCGTCGGCCTGCACATACTCGTTGATGGTGCGGGCGATGGTCTGCGGTGAGCCGATGAAGTTCTGCCGGTTGCCGGTGTTGATGACCAGGTCGCGGATGGACCACTTGTTCGCGGCGGCCAGTTCGCGCCATTCGCGGGCGGTGGCCAGCGGGTCCCGGTACATGCGCACCTGGGCCCGGCCCTTGGAGATGTGCTCGCCGCTGACGTCGGGGTCGATGTCGGGCAGCGGTCCATCGGGGTCGTAGGCGGACAGGTCCCGGTTCCACACGAACTCCAGGTGCCGGAGCGCGGTGGCCCCGCTGACCTGCTGGCGCCGCACGGTCCGTGCGAGTTCCTCGGCCTCGGCGTCGGTGTCGGCGAGCGCGAAGGAGGCGGCGGGCAGGATCAGCAGCTGGTCGTGGCGGCGGCCGTACCTGGCCAGGCGGTTCTTGACGTCGGTGTAGAAGGCCTGGCCCTCGGTGAGGGTGGCGTACCGGCTGAAGATCGCATCGGCGGACGAGGCGGCGAACTCGCGGCCCTCCTCGGAGTCGCCGGCCTGGAAGACGACCGGGCGGCCCTGCGGGGAGCGCGGGACGTTGAACTGCCCGTGGATGTCGAAGTGCTGCCCGGTGTGCTCGAAGGAGCCGGCCTTCGCCTCACGCAGGAACACGCCCGCCTCCTGGTCGGCGAGGATCTCGTCGCCGTGCCAGGAATCGAACAGCTCCTGGGTGGTGGCCAGGAACTCCTTGGCGCGCGAGTAGCGCTCTTCCTGCGGCAGGAAGCCGCCGCGGCGGAAGTTCTCGCCGGTGAAGGCGTCCCAGGAGGTGACCACGTTCCACGCCGAGCGGCCCCCGGAGAGGTGGTCGAGGCTGGCGAACTGGCGGGCCACCTCGTAGGGCTCGTTGAAGGTGGAGTTGATGGTGCCGGTCAGGCCGAGGTGGTCGGTGACGGCGGCCAGCGCGGCGAGGATCGTGAACGTGTCGGGGCGGCCGACCACGTCCAAGTCGTAGATTTTCCCGCCCTGTTCGCGCAGGCGCAGCCCCTCGGCCAGGAACAGGAAGTCGAACTTGGCGCGTTCGGCGGTCTTCGCGAAGTGGGCGAATGAACTGAACTCGATGTGGCTGCCGGCCTTCGGGTCGCTCCACACCGTGGTGTTGTTGACGCCCGGGAAATGCGCGGCCAGATGTATCTGCTTCAGGGGCTTGGTCATCGGTCCTGGGGTTCCTTCCGAGGTCAGGCGGTCGCTGCGGCGTAGCGGTTGGCGGGGCGGGCCAGGCCCAGCAGGCCGCGCAGGGTGTCGGCCTCATAGGCGGTGCGGAAGGCGCCCCGGCGCTGGAGCTCGGGAACCAGGCCACCGGTGATGGCCGGCAGGTCGTGACCCAGGACGCCCGGCCGCAGCCTGAAACCGCTCAGCCCCTGCTCAGCGAACTCCTGCAACAGGTCGGCGAGTTGGGCTGGGGTGCCGGTGAAGATACGGGCATCGCTCTGATACGGCTCTCCCGCGAGCCCGTCGAGACGCTCCCGGCGGGCGGCGGCCTCGGCCGGCTCGTCGTCGAGGAAGACCACCAAGTCGCCGAAGACATGCAGGAGTTCACCCGCCCGCCCGGCCCTCTCCTGCTCGGCGCGGATCTCGGCGACGATCGCGCGGGCCTGGCCGCTGTCGTGCGGAGTGACGTGGCCGACGTCGGCCTGGCGGGCGATGAGCCGGTAGGGGACGGTCTGGTGGCCCAGGGCGGTGACCAGGGGCTGGCCCTGCGGCGGGCGCGGTGTGATGGAGGGGCCCTTGACGCTGAAATGCTTCCCCTGGAAGTCGATGTAGTGCAGCTTGTCCCGGTCGATGAAACGGCCGGTGGCCGCATCACGGATCTCGGCGTCGTCCTCCCAGCTGTCCCACAACCGCCGCACCACTTCCACGTAGTCGGCGGCCTCGTCGAAGAGATCGGTGACCAGTTCCTGGGCCCCGGGACTGTCGTAGGCCTCGATCGAAGGAATGGTGCGGCGCCCGAAGTGCGCGGCCTCGTTCGGGCGGGCACTGATCTGGACGCGCACGCCCGCCCGGCCGCTGCTGACGTAATCCAGGGTCGCGATCGCCTTGGAAAGGTGGAACGGCTCGGTATGGGTGACCACCGCGGTCGGCACCAGACCTATGTGCCGGGTCAGCGGGGCGACGCGGGAGGCGATGAGCACGGCGTCGAGGCGGCCACGGACCTGGTCGGTGCGCTCGTCCGGGTCGAGGAAGTGGGAGGACTGCGGGCCCAGTCCGTCCTCGATGGTGACGAAGTCGAGCAGGCCACGCTCCGCCTCGTCGACCAGGTCGGCCCAGTATCCGGCGGTGAGCAGCTCTTGGGGCCGGGCCACCGGCTCACGCCAGGAAGCGGGGTGCCAGCCGGTGCCGTCCAGAGCGACGGCCAGATGCAGCAAGGGGGAAGAAGGGGACACGGGCGGGTGCCTTCCTGGAGATCCGTACGAGAAAACCGGCCCACGGGCGGGCGGGACACGGCGGCTGGGGCAGCTGAACGGGTCAGGAACAACAGAGCGCGGCGGACACGCGCAGGAGATCGACATGAGGCCGGGAGTGGAGGTGGACGGAGCGAAGTGTGCTGGTCACTCCCGTCACCTCCTCCTTCTGGGCGGCGCGGCGGCGCCCGGCAGATCTCGTCGTGAGTCACAACACCCCGGCCTCACGGGATGTTCCCAACCGTGGGCCGGGCCGTGCTGCGTCCCCGTGCGAGGGAGCCGGACGCAGAGATGCCCTGCACGGCTTCCTGGCGGTGGGTCAGGAGTTGTCCAGCGGCAGCCCGGGCGGGTTGACCTCCGACTTGGAGACGGCGTCGTGGGAGAGGTTCCACGCGGCGAGCCACTTGGCGTACTGACCGTTGTCGATCAGGTAGTTGATCGCGTCGGCGAGGGGCTTGGCGAGGCCGCTACCCTTCTTGGCGGTCGCGGCGATCAGGCCCTGGAGCGTCTCACCGGCACCGGAGTACTGGCCCGCGATGCGGGTCGCGTTGGGTGTGCTCGCGGTCTGGGTGACGTGGTAGGAGGAGTTGGGGCTGGGACCCAGGTAGGCGTCGATCTTGCCGCTGGCGAGGGCCAGGTAGATGCTGGGGCTGTCCTGGAAGTACTTGATGGTGAGCTTCTTGCCCTCCTTCTTCAGCTTGGCCTGCCACTCCAGCAGGATCCGCTCCTGGTTGGTGCCGGCTCCGACCGAGACCGTCTTGCCCGCGAGGGCCTCGTAGTCACCGTCGAAGGTCCACTTCGAGGTCTTGAGCGTCTCGAAGGCGAGATCGTCCTTGCGGTAGGAGGCGAACTCGTACTTCTGCTTGCGCTCCTCGGTGTCGGTGATGTTGGAGAAGCCGACGTTCACCTTGCCGCTGTCGATGCCGACGAAGAGGTTCTCCCAGGTGAACCGCTTGACCTCGGGCTTCAGGCCGAGGACGGCGGCGACCAGGCGGGCAAGGTCGCTCTCGGAGCCGGTGAGGGTCTTCTGGTCGCTGCCCACGAAGCCCAGCGGCGGGGAACCGGAGGGCAGGGTGCCGGAACCGATGACCAGCTTGCCGCTCTTCTTCACGGCGGCGGGCAGTTCGGCGCTGATGGACTTCACCTCGGCGACCTTGAGAGTGGTCTCCTTGGCGGCGCCGTTGGACAGGCGGCCCACGGTGACCGTGCCCGCGCTGTCGGTCGTCCTGGTGGCGGCGTCGCTGTCACCGCCGCAGGCGGCGAGCCCGCCCGCAAGGGTGGCGACGGTGGTCGCCGCGGTGATGCCGCGTATCAGGCTGCGTCGGGAGGGGTGAACGGGCATGGCTGTCCTTAGGAGTTGAGAGAGTTGAGAGAAACAGGCGGTGGGAAAAGGGGTTCAGAGGACCTTGCTCAGGAAGTCCCGGGTCCGTTCGTTGCGCGGCCGGTCGAGGACCTCGGAGGGCGGGCCCTGCTCGACGATGCGTCCGCCGTCGATGAAGACGACCCGGTCGGCGACCTCGCGGGCGAAGCCGATCTCGTGGGTGACGATGACGAGCGTGGTGCCGCTGGTCGCCAGGTCCTTGATGACGGCCAGGACCTCACCGACGAGTTCGGGATCGAGGGCGGAGGTCGGCTCGTCGAAGAGGATGACTCCCGGTCGCAGGGCGAGGGCGCGGGCGATGGCCACGCGCTGCTGCTGGCCTCCCGACAACTGCCGGGGGTATGCGCCGATTTTGTCACCGAGTCCGACCCTGCCGAGGAGTTCGCGGGCCAGTTCCTGCGCCTGCGCCCTGCCGAGCTTGCCGGTCGCCACCGGCGCGGCGGCCACGTTGTCGAGGACGGTCAGGTGCGGGAAGAGGTTGAAGTTCTGGAAGACGAACCCGATGCGGCTGCGCTGGGCCAGGATGGCGCGCTCGCTGAGCTCCTTCAGCCGGTCACCCTGCCGGCGGACGCCGATCAACTCGTCGTTGACGCTGACATAGCCGATCTCCGGCTTCTCCAGGTGGTTGATGACCCGCAGCAGGGTGGACTTCCCGGAGCCGGACGCGCCGAGGATCACGGTGACCTCGCCGGGCCGCACGGTCAGGTCGACGCCGTCCAGGACCCGGTGGGTGCCGTACCACTTGTGCACGCCGTGCACTTCGAGCGCGACGGGGGTGATGTCGGTGACGGTCATATCGCGGTCTCCCTGCGGACACGCGCCGTGAGGTCGGTGAGACCGGCGCGCAGTTTCTGGAGCGGGGTCGGCGGCAGGGAGCGGGTGGCGCCGCGGGCGTAGTACCGCTCGACATAGAACTGCACGACGGAGACGGCACTGGTCAGGATCAGGTACCAGACGGTGGCGACCAGCAGCAGCGGCACGATGTCTCCGGGGTAGGTGGAGCCCATGGACTGCACGCTGCCGAACAGGTCGAGCAGGGAGACGTAGAAGACCAGCGAGGTGCTCTTGATGAGGCCGATGAGCTGGTTGACGTAGTTCGGGGTGATCGAGCGCAGCGCCTGCGGGAAGACGATCATGCGGAACTGGTAGCCCTTCGGCAGACCGAGGGCCGAGGCCGCTTCGTGCTGGCCCTGGTCGACGGAGAGGATGCCGCCGCGGACCACCTCCGCGGCGTAGGCGGCCTCGTTGAGGCTGAGGCCGATCACCGCGATGACCATGTCGGTGGCGAGCCGGGACTCGTCGAAGGAGAAGAAGGCAGGACCGAAGGGGACGCCCACGCTCAGGGTCTTGTACAGGGCGCTGAAGTTGTAGAGGAACAGCAGCAGGACGATCAGCGGAATGGAGCGCAGAGCCCACACGTAGGTCCAGCTCACCGCCCGCAGCACCGGGCTCTTCGAGAGCCGGGCCAGGGCGAGCAGAATGCCGCCGAGCAGGCCCAGCACCGCACTGTAGGCGGCGACTTCCAGAGTGATGACCAGCCCGTCGAGGACGGTCGGCCGCAGGAACCAGTAGGCGAACCGGTCCCACTGGTAGAACGGGTTGGTCACCAGGCCGTGGACGAACTGGGCCGTCAGGACCAGGACGACGGCGGTGGCGATCCAGCGGCCCGGTCGCCGCAGCGGCAGAACTCGCTGCGCCGCGAGCGGCTTTGACGGGGTGTCGGGCTGCGGCGGTGCCTCGGTGACGGACACGGCAGCGCCTGGGGGTTCACTCATGAGGGGCTCCGGCGGAGTCGGGTTTCCCCTGGGGCACGGCGAACACGGCGTACTACGGCGGCAGTACGGGATGCTCGGGCACCGGGGGCTGGGCGGACGACGGCACACCGCGAACGCGGTGTTCGTCAGGAACGCGGGGGCTGCGGAGGCGGAACGTCAGCCCCGACAGCGGGCGCGGCCCGGTGCGGTACACAGTGCGCTGCTCACGCGGAGGAGATCGACGCTCCGGTCGGCCACGAGCACGTCCGTGTACGGCTGTACGCAGCCCGGGGAGCGGCGCGTGGCCGTCCTGGAGACTGCGTACATGTCCGTCACCGTGCTCTTCCGGCCCCTGGGGCCCTCGCGCTTACCGAAACGCCGTCCGGTCCGGTCGTCACCTGGGGCACCCCACCGCCGAGCGAGGGTTGCCGGTCAGCAAGCCAGGGCATGTCGCTGACACTCATGACCGTTCTGGGCCGTAGTTAAGACAAATGCCCGAACGAATGTCAATCGTGGTCCAACAGTTGGAACGGTCAGGACGTGCGGGCGCTGTGCGAGGCCCAGTCCAGAATCTGTACGGCGGCCCCTGCGGCCTCCAGGCCCCGGCAGTGGGCGTGGTGCCGGCGGGCGATGCCGTCGAGGTCGAGGTGGGTGCCGAAGGCCGGGTGGGCGGTCAGCCGGCGGGCGTAGGCCCACAGGGTGGGGTGGTCGGCGATGCGCTGGACCGCGGCGGCGTCGAGGTGGTCGCGGTGCACGGTGTCGAGTTGCACGAGCGTGACCCACAACTCGACGTCGGCCGCCGTGATGTGATCCCGGATCAGGTAGCTGCGGCCTTCCAGCCAGCGCTCCAACGAGCCCAAGGTGTCCAGCAGTTGCTCCAGCGCGGCGGTGCGGTCCGCGGCGGCGCCGCCCGCCGACCCGGCCTGCTGCGCGGCCTGCTCGACGGCCCTGCCCATCCGCTCCACGGCGTCGGTCTCCGACTCCGCTCCGCACGGGTACAGCGCCGGCCGGCCGCCGCCGAAGTGCCGGGCGAGGTCGCGGGTGATGTCGGCGGCGTGGGTGCTGACGATCCGCCCCGACCAGTCGTCGCTGAGCACCGGCGCGACGGCCGCGCCGGTGTACCGGTGCGCGCTGGCCTCGTACAGCGGGCGCAGCGCGGAGTGCCCCCCGTCCGGACAGTCGGGGACCGGGTCCAGGAAGGTCACGGGACAGACGTCGTCGAGGCCGAGCAGGCTGTGCACGACGGCGATGCGCAGGCCGTCGGCGCAGGCGGCGGCCAGGTGGAGCCGGTAGCGGCGCGGCACGGCGTAGTGCCCACTGCGCGCGTCCCGTCCGATCCTGCCCCGGAACGCGGGGGCCGGGTGGCCGGCGGGGACATGGGCGAGCGGTGTGACGGACATAGGTCTCCCCAGGGTGTCGGTGCGCAGACGTACGCGCGGCGGAAGCGTCGTCGGGCCGGAAGTGGGGGTCGGTACAGGGAGGGGCGGCGGGGCGGCGGGGCGGCTGCGGCCGGGCTCAGCCCAGGGCCCTGATCGCGCTGCAGACACGCAGCAGGTCGATGTGCCGGCGGGAGGTCAGGAGAGGCGAAGGCCGAGGTGTACGGCTCACTCGGCCGATGGCCGGTTCAAGGCGCCCCATGTTTCCCTACCTGTTCACTAGGATTCCCATGTGGAGTGTCGATCGGGCCGGGGCGCACGTCAAGAGGGCGTCCACGAGGTGGGCGAACGCGGGACCGCCGGAGCGCTCCTGGTCAGTGCGACTCGCGGCTGACCTCCGAGCCGCTGGAGCCGACGAGGAAGTCGAGGTCGGCGCCCTGGTCGGCCTGTTGGACGTGGTCGACGTACAGCCGCTCCCAGCCGCGCCTCGGGTTCGCGAAGCCCGCCACGGTGGCCGCGTTCGGGGTGCGGGCGGCGAGTTCGCCGGCGGGCACCTCCAGGTCGATGCGGCGGGCGGCGACGTCGAGGCTGATGACGTCGCCGGTCCGTACGAGAGCGAGCGGGCCGCCCGCCGCCGCCTCCGGGGCGACATGCAGCACGACGGTGCCGTACGCGGTGCCGCTCATCCGGCCGTCGCAGACGCGGACCATGTCCCGCACGCCCTGCTCCAGCAGCTTCGTGGGCAGCGGCATGTTGGCCACCTCGGGCATGCCCGGATAGCCCTTGGGTCCGCAGCCGCGCAGGACCAGGACGGAGTCGGCGTCGACGTCCAGGTCCGGGTCGTCGACGCGGGCGTGGAAGTCCTCGATGCTGTCGAAGACGACCGCCCGGCCCCGGTGGCGCAGCAGATGCGCCGAGGCCGCCGCGGGTTTGATCAGCGCCCCGTCGGGTGCGAGGCTGCCGCGCAGGACGGCGATGCCGCCCTCCTCGACGAGCGGCCGGGCCCGGGTCCTGATCACCTCGGGGTCCCAGATCGGGGCGTCGGTGAGGTGGTCCACCAGCGGCCTTCCGGTCACCGTCAGCGCGTCGGGGTCCAGCAGGTCGGCGACCTCGCGCAGCACGGCGAGCAGTCCGCCGGCCCGGTGGAGGTCCTCCATGAGGAAGCGCCCGGCGGGCTGGAGGTCCACCAGGACCGGGACCCGGGAGCCGATGCGGTCGAAGTCGTCCAGGGTCAGCTCGATGCCCAGCCGGCCCGCGATGGCGAGGAGATGGACGACGGCGTTGGTGGAGCCGCCGATCGCGGCCAGCGCCACGATCGCGTTGTGGAAGGACTCCTTGGTCAGGAAGGTGCTCGGACGGCGCTCGGCCGTCACGAGCTCCACCGCGAGGCGTCCGGTGCCATGCGCGGCCTCCAGCAGCCGGCTGTCCGGCGCGGGCGTTCCGGCCACCCCGGGGACGACCGTGCCCAGCGCCTCGGCGACCAGCGCCATCGTCGAGGCCGTACCCATGGTGTTGCAGTGCCCGCGGCTGCGGATCATCGACGACTCGGAGCGGGTGAACTGCTCCTGCGACAGGGTCCCGGCGCGGACCTCCTCCGACAGCCGCCACACGTCCGTGCCGCAGCCCAGCGGGGTGCCGCGGAAGGTGCCGGTGAGCATGGGGCCGCCTGGTACGACCACGGCGGGCAGGTCCACCGAGGCGGCGGCCATCAGCAGGGACGGGATCGTCTTGTCGCAGCCGCCCAGCAGGACCACTCCGTCGAGGGGGTTGGCCCGCAGCATCTCCTCGGTGGCCATCGCCGCCATGTTGCGCCAGAGCATCGCGGTGGGCCGCACGTTGGTCTCGCCCAGCGACACCACGGGCAGGTCGAGGGGGATGCCGCCCGCCTCGTACACACCGTCGCGCACGGATCCGGCCACCTCGTCCAGGTGCGCGTTGCAGGGCGTGAGGTCGGAGGCAGTGTTGGCTATGGCGATCTGGGGCCGGCCGGTGAACGCGTCGGCCGGGACGCCCCGGCGCATCCAGGCCCGGTGGATGTAGGGGTTGCGGTCCTGTCCCGCGTACCACTGCGCGCTGCGAAGGCCCATCGCTCGGCTCTTTCGGGTGATCGGTACGGCGGTCTACCATCCGGAACGCGATGCAGCTTACGCAGCCGTTCTCCGCTTCGACAGCCCCCGCCACGGACCGCGCCGAGGGCGACCGTCCCGTGGGACCCGACGACGCTGTCCGCCCGGTGCGGCGAGACGGCGTTCCCTGCCCCGTACGGCACCTCGTCCACGGTCCCCTGAAGGAGCCTCTGCGTTGAACCTCCCCTCCGCGGCGGGCCGGCCGATGCGGGCCTTCGTCCTCACGGCCCCCGGCGAGTTCGCGGTCCAGGAGGTGCCCGCGCCCGTCGCCGCTCCCGGTGAGGTCGTCGTCGACGTCGAGCGGGTCGGCGTGTGCGGTACCGATCTGGAGTTCTTCACGGGCGCCATGGCCTACCTCCACCAAGGGCACGCCGGCTATCCGATGCGGCTGGGCCACGAGTGGGCCGGCCGGGTGCGTGCGGTGGGTGCCGGGGTCGATCCGGGCTGGGTCGGGCGGCGGGTCATGGGCGACACCATGCTCGGCTGCGGGACCTGCCGCCGCTGCCGGCGGGGACGCGGGCATGTGTGCGAGAAGCGGGAGGAGGTGGGCATCCGGGGCGGCCGAGCCGGCGCCCTGGCCGAGCAACTCGCGGTACCCGCAGGCTCGTTGCACGTCCTGCCGGACTCCGTGGACCCGCAGCTCGGCGCGCTCGTCGAGCCCGGTGGCAACGCCCTGCGGGCCGCGCGGGCCACCGGTGCGGGGCCCGGCGACCGGGTCCTGGTGCTGGGGCCGGGCACCATCGGGCTGCTGGTCGCGCTGTTCGTGCGGGCCGCCGGGGCGGAGGTGCACCTGATGGGCGCCACCGAGGGCTCCCTCGCCTTCGCGCGCTCACTGGGCTTCCCGCACGCCTGGCGCGAGGACACGCTGCCGGACCTGCCGTTCGACGCGGTCGTCGACGCCACCAACGCGGTCCGTCTGCCCGCCCTGGCCCAGGAACTGGTCGAACCGGGCGGGCGGCTCGTGTACATCGGGCTGGCCGGCGAGCCCAGCCGGATCGACACCCGCACGCTCGTCCTGAAGGACGTGACGGCGGTGGGCGTCCTGTCGGCCTCCCCCGGGCTCGACGCCACCATCAGGGCGTACGCCGACAAGGTCATCGACCCGAGGCCGCTCGTGGCCGCCACCGTCGCACTGGACGCGATCGGCGCCGTACTCGCGGGCGGACGCCCACCCGGTGCCGGTCCCGGCCCGAAGATCCACGTCAATCCTGGCCTCGTCTGAGGCCGTCCCCGCAGCGGACGCACTCACGAACGGAGGCTGGTATTCCGCCGACGCGGTGATCAGACTCGGTCCGACAAGGACACCGTCGACATGCTCGGCGACCAGACATGCTCGACGAGACGAAGGATTCAGCCCCGTGAACTTCAAGGTGCAGCCCACCGCCCAGGTCGACGAGACGGCGGCGATCGGCGACGGGACGACCGTCTGGGATCTGGCCCAGATCCGCGAGGACGCCCGGCTGGGCAGCGGATGCATCGTGGGCCGGGGCGCCTACGTCGGCCCCGGGGTGCGCATCGGCGACAACGTGAAGCTCCAGAACTACGCGCTGGTCTACGAACCCGCCGTGCTCGGCAACGGGGTGTTCGTCGGCCCGGCAGCGGTCCTCACCAACGACTACTTCCCCAGGTCGGTGGACCCGGAGGGCAAGCTGAAGCGCGGCGACGACTGGCAGGCCGTGGCGGTCGAGGTGGCCGAGGGAGCGTCCCTCGGGGCCCGCTCGGTGTGTGTGGCACCGGTCCGCGTCGGCCGCTGGGCACTGGTCGCGGCGGGCGCCGTGGTGACCCGGGACGTGCCCGACCACGCGCTCGTGGCCGGCGTTCCGGCGCGCCGCATCGGCTGGGTGGGCCGGGCCGGCGTACGACTGGTCGAGCGGGAGGGCGAACCGGACGTGTGGGAGTGTCCCGAGACGGGTGCGCTGTACGACGAGAAGGACGGCGGACTCGTCGAGCGCGCATGACTCCTGTTTCCGCCAAATCGCAAATCTTCGAACATTCACCGGCATAACATGTGTGCGATCTGTGCAGACCAAGCACAATGGGCGCACGAACCAGTAGTGCCCAGGGGGGGGTTACCGGGTGGAAACACCTATGCCTGAAATCGGGATCGGCACCAGCTCCGACGTCTGACGTCCGCCTGCCTTCCACCGCCCGGCCGTCCGCGCCGCGGCGCTCACAAGTCTGCGCAAAAACAGGGGGGTTGGTGTGACCAACCGATGAGCATCACACGTCTGGCCGCGCTCGGCCAGGACGATCCGACGCTGCTCCCACTCGCCCGACGACTCCTCGCGGTCGCCGAGTCGGGGCTGCCGTCGATGCTGCTGCCCGGCGGTGAGGCCTTCGCCTTCACCATGGCCGGGCGGCAGACGGCCGCCGGTTCCTGGACGCTGGAGCGGCGCGGGACCAGCACCCGGTACGCGGCCATCACCGCACTCGGTGTCCGGTTCCTCCCGGAGGACCGCCAGCGCGCGGTCCTCGGCGGGCGCACTGCCGAGGAGTTCACGGGCCTGCTGATCGAGTCGCTGCCCGGCGTCACCAACCTCGGTGACGCGGCGCTCATCGCCTGGGCCGCCGCCGAGACCGGACACCCCAAGCTGTCCGACGCACTGGCCCGGGTCGACGACCTGGACGAGGAGGACCGGCCGCAGTACACCGTCGAGGCGGCCTGGGTGCTGTCCGCCCTGGCGGCCGCTCGCGACACGGTCGACGTGGAGAGACGTTTCTCCACAGCTCGCGACCGTCTGCTGCGGGCCCGCATCGGCGACAGCCCGCTCTTCCCGCACGCCACCGGGCCCGGCCTGGTGCCCTGGTACCGGGCTCATGTGGCCTGCTTCGCCGACCAGACGTATCCGCTCCAGGCCCTGGCCCGCGCCCACGCGAGCGACGGGGCCGGCGATCCCGAGGCGCTGGCCGCCTCCGAGGCGTGCGCCGCGCGCATCTGCGAACTCCAGGGCGACGGCGGGCAGTGGTGGTGGCACTACGACGCGCGCACCGGCCAGGTCATCGAGGGCTACCCGGTCTACAGCGTCCACCAGCACGCGATGGCGCCGACCGCGCTGTTCGACCTCACCGACGCCGGTGGCAGCGACTTCGGCGCGGCCATCCGCAAGGGCCTGCGCTGGATGACGGAGGTGCCCGAACTGGCCGGACACCCCGAGCCGATGATCCTCGACGAGCTCGGCGTGACCTGGCGCAAGGTCTACCGGGGCGACCCGAAGAAGGCCGTACGCGCCGCCCGGGGACTGTCCACCCGCATCGCTCCGGGCCTGCGCCTGAAGACCCTGGACCGGGTGTACCGCCCGCTCTCCGTGGACCGCGAATGCCGGCCGTACGAGTTCGGCTGGATGCTCTACGCCTGGTACGGGGGACGAATATGAGCGAGCGCCAGACCCTGTTCGGGGTCGAACTGGACCCGCTGACCATGGACGAGACCGTCGAGCGCTGCCTCGCGGCGGTGCGGGACGGCAGACAGCTGGAGATCGGCGTGGTCAACGCCGCCAAGCTGGTGAACATGCGGCGCGACCCCCGGCTCGCCGAGGCCGTGTCCGGCTGCGATCTGGTCCTCGCCGACGGCCAGGCCGTGGTGTGGGCCGGGAAGGTCCTGCGCGCCCCGCTGCCCGAGCGGGTGGCCGGTATCGACCTGTTCCTGCGGCTGCTGGCCGAGGCCGAGTCGGCGGGCATCTCCGTGTACTTCCTGGGCGCCAAGGAGGAGGTGCTGGAGGAGATGCTGCGCCGGGTGGCCGACCGCTTCCCGGCGCTGAAGGTCGCCGGCAGCCGCAACGGCTACTTCGACGACTCCCAGCAGGAAGCCGTCGCGGGCGACATCGCACAGAGCGGCGCCCAGATGCTCTTCCTCGGTATGACCTCGCCGAAGAAGGAGATCTTCACCGCCGCGTACGGCGCGCAGACCGGTGCCCGGGTGGTGCACGGGGTCGGCGGCTCCTTCGACATCCTCGCCGGGGTCACCAAGCGGGCCCCCGCGGCCTGGCAGCGGTTCGGTGTCGAGTGGCTCTACCGCGCGCTCCAGGAGCCGCGCCGGCTGGGCGGGCGCTACGTCACCACCAACACCGCCTTCCTTCTCATGACGGCACGGGAGTTCATCCGGCTCATCCCGCAGGCCGCTCCCGCGAACAGGAGTCATTGATGCGTGTCGTCGTGGTTGGACAGGGATACGTCGGCCTGCCGCTGGCCATCCGGGCCGCCGAGGTCGGCCACGAGGTGATCGGCTACGACGTCGACTCCCGCCGGGTCAAGAGCCTCGCCGCCGGTGAGTCCTTCGTCGAGGACGTCACCTCCGAGCGGATCCGCGCGGCGCTGGACAGCGGTGCCTACCGGCCGAGCGAGTCGGCCAAGGACTGCGGCGGTTTCGACGTCGCCGTCGTCACCGTGCCCACCCCGCTGCACGAGGGCACGCCCGACCTGCGGTACATCCGCGAGTCGGCCATCACCCTGGCCCGGTATCTGAGACCCGGGGCGACCGTCGTCCTGGAGTCGACCACCTACCCCGGTACGACCCAGGAGATGTTCGCCCCGATCCTGGAGGACGGCTCGGGGCTGACCGCGGGCACCGACTTCCAGCTCGGCTACAGCCCGGAGCGGATCGACCCCGGGAACACGGTGTGGGGCTTCAAGGAGACCCCGAAGGTCGTGTCGGGCGTCGACGAGGCCTCGCTCAAGGCCGTCCAGGACTTCTACGACGAACTCGTCGACACCACGGTGCCGGTGGGCTCGCCGAAGGAGGCCGAGCTCGCCAAGCTCCTGGAGAACACCTTCCGGCATGTGAACATCGCGCTGGTCAACGAGATCGCGATGTTCGCCCACCACCTGGACATCGACGTCTGGCAGTCCATCGACGCGGCCTCCACCAAGCCCTTCGGCTTCATGCGGTTCACGCCCGGCCCGGGCGTCGGCGGCCACTGCCTGCCGATCGACCCCTCGTACCTGTCCTGGCGGGTGCAGCGCGAACTCGGCCAGAGCTTCCGATTCGTGGAGCTGGCCAACGACATCAACAACCACATGCCCGAGTACGTGACGCGCCGCATCAGCGACCTGTTCAACGAGCGCCGGCGCTCGGTCAACGGCTCGCGCATCCTGCTGCTCGGCCTGGCGTACAAGAAGAACACCGGCGACGCGCGTGAGTCGCCCGCCCTGCGCATCTCGCAGCTGCTGCTCGACATGGGCGCCCAGGTCAGGGCGGCGGACCCGCACGTCGTCGAGAGCCTGCCGGTGGACACCCGGCTGGTGCGGGTCGAACCGACGCCCGAGGAGTTGGAGTCCGCCGACGTGGTGGTCCTGCTCACCGATCACGACGCCTTCGACTACGACCTCGTCGCCGCGCACGCCCCCTTCGTCCTCGACTGCAGGCGTCGGCTGCCGTCCGGACCCACGATCGAGGTGCTCTGAACCATGCCGCGCATCGTCTGCGTCGCCGGGGCCCGCCCCAACTACATGAAGATCAAACCGGTGATGGACGCCCTGGAGAGCCGGGGCGCCGAGGTGATCCTCGTCCACACCGGACAGCACTACGACCCGGCCATGAACGACGTGTTCTTCGCCGATCTCGGCATCCGCCCGCCCGACCGCTTCCTCGGGGTCGGTTCGGGCAGCCACGCCGAGCAGACCGGACGCGTGATGACCGCGTTCGAGCCACTGCTCACCGAACTCGCCCCGGACATCGTCGTCGTGGTCGGCGACATCAACTCCACCCTGGCCTGCGCCCTGGTCACCGCGAAGGCCGGGCCGCTGCTCGCCCATGTCGAGTCCGGGCTGCGCAGCCGGGACTGGAGCATGCCGGAGGAGGTCAACCGGGTCGCCACCGACCGGGTCAGCGACTATCTGCTGGCCCCCTCCCCCGACGCCGCCGACAACCTGCGCACCGAGGGGTACCGGGACGACCAGATCCACCTGGTCGGCAACGTCATGATCGACACGCTCCTCGCCAACCTGGAGCGGGCCAGGGCCTCGGACGTCCTGGACCGGCACGGCCTGACCAGGGGCGAGTTCGGGCTGGTCACCCTGCACCGCCCGGCCAACGTGGACGACCCCGAGGTTCTCGCCGGGCTGCTCAAGGCGCTCGGCGAGATCGCCGGCCGGCTGCCGTTGCTGCTGCCCGTGCATCCGCGCGCGGCCGGCCGGCTGGCCGAGCTCGGCGTACCCGGTGGCATCCGACTGGTGCCGCCCGCCGGGTACCTGGACTTCATCGCCCTCCAGGACGCCGCGCGTGTCGTCCTGACCGACTCGGGCGGCATCCAGGAGGAGACGACTGCTCTCGGCGTGCCGTGCGTGACCCTGCGGGACAACACCGAGCGGCCCATCACCGTCGACCAGGGCACCAATGTGCTGGCCGGCCGGGACCCGGCCCGGATCGTGTCCGTCGTGAACCAGGTGCTCGACGCGCCTCCCGCACCGCGTCGGCCGGAACTGTGGGACGGCCACGCCAGTGACCGGATCGCCGAGGTCCTGCTGGAGGGAGGCACGGCGCACACCCGACCGAGGCCCACCGATCGAACGTTCCCCATATGATCCGCTTGCAACATATGCTCGTCGAACGTTTGGGCGCGAGGGGGGACCACCATGGATCTCGCTGAGATCTTCCGGGTGATGCGCAGGCGCTGGTACGTCCTGCTGCCAGGGCTGCTGCTGACCATCGGCCTGACCGTCGCCGTGGCCATCACGGTCCCGGTCACCTATCAGTCGCAGAGCACGGTGGTCCTGCTGAACTCCGAGAAGGCCACCAAGGCCTACGACGGCAACCCCTTCCTCAGCACCCAGACCTCGCTGACCGGCATGGCCGACAGCCTGGCCCGCAACCTCAACTCCGACGTCTCCCTGCGGCAGCTCAAGTCCCGGGGCGCCACCGGCACGTTCGAGGCCAAGCTCGCCGACAACGCGCAGGGGCCGCTCATGTGGCTCACGGTGACCGGCACGGACAAGGAGGCCGTCCTGAAGTCGGACCGCCTCCTGACCGAGTACGCGAACGAGCGGCTGCTGGAGTTCCAGAAGCAGCAGTCGGTCACCGAGAACGCCAGGATCCGGATGATGACGATCGTGGCCCCGCAGAACCCGGCCGCGCAGACCAAGACCCGGCTCGAGTACATGGTCATGGCGGGCGGTCTGGGGCTGGTCCTGAGCCTGGTCGCCACCTTCTACGTGGAGGCGCGCCGACGCCCCCGTCCGCCGGCGGCACCGCAGGAGGAGCCCGCGCAGCCGGTCGCCGACCCGGAGCCGGCGCCCGAGGCGGCGGAATCGGTCGCCGAGCAGACCATGGCCCTGCGGACGCCGCCCAGTTGGTCGCGGTCCGCCGAGAAGAGGCGCGCCGACGGGCCGCGGGCCGGGCGGTCCGTCATGACCGTGGCCCCCGCAGCCGAGGCGCTCGACGAGGAGCCGACACATGGACAGCGTTCGCACACCGGACAGCGAGAGAGCTGATACGGGCGAGGGCCCGTCGTCTCCCGCCCCTGCCTCCCTCGGCAGCAAGGTCCGTTCCGCGGCCCGCTGGAGCCTGATCAACACCTTGGTCATGCGCCTCGGCAACTTCGCCACCGGCATCCTGCTGGCGCGGTTCGCGCTCGGGCCCGCGGAGTGGGGCGTCTACGGCATCGCCCAGACCGTGCTGCTGGTCCTGCTCTCCGCGAACGAACTGGGCGTGAGCCTCGCCATCATCCGCTGGGAGGGCGACCCGCGCCGCTTCGCGCCGACCGTGCTGACCCTGAGCGTCCTGTCCAGCGGCCTGCTGTACATCGCCCTGTTCGTCTCGGCGCCCGCGGTGGCGGGGCTGCTCGGCTCGCCCGACGCCTCGGGCGTCCTCAGGGTGATGTGCCTGTGCCTGGTGATCGACGCGGTGGCGCACGTGCCCGCCGGCATCCTGACCCGGGAGTTCGCGCAGGGCAGGCGGATGGTCATCGACGCGCTCAACTTCGTCCTCAGCACCGCCGTGACCCTGCTGCTGGCCTTCCACGGCTGGGGCGCGATGAGCTTCGCCTGCGGCGCGGTCGTGGGCAACGTGGCCGCGCTCGTCGGCTGCGCGATCGCCGTCCCCGGAACCCTGCGGTTCGGCTGGGACCGCGAACAGGCCCGCGCTCTGCTGAAGTTCGGGCTGCCGCTGGCCGGCGCGAGCATGCTCGCCCTGGCCGTCGTCAACGTGGACACGATGGTCGTGGGCTCCTCCCTCGGCCAGATCTCGCTCGGTTTCTACGTCCTGGCGTTCAACATGTCCGGCTGGCCGGTCCGCGTCATCTCCGAGGCGGCCCGCAGGGTCTCCTTCGCGGGCTTCTCCCGCCTGGCCGACTCCCCGCAGGCCCTGGCGCAGGGCTTCAGCCGCGCCCTGGGCGTCCTGGTCACCGGCACCGTGCCGCTGTGCGTCCTGCTGGGCGGCCTCGCGGCCCCGGTCATCCACCTCGTCTACGGCGGCAAGTGGCTGCCCGCCGCCGAGGCGCTGCCGTGGCTGATGGCCCTGGGCCTGATCCGCATCGTCTGTGAACTGGCCTACGACTGTCTCGTCGCGGTCGGTCGGCGCCGCTCGCTCATCCTCGTCCAGGGCCTGTGGGTCGCCGCCCTGATCCCGGTCCTGATCGTCGGCTCCCGTATGAACGGCATCGTCGGTGTCTCCCAGGGCCATGTCCTGGTAGGCGCCGGTCTGGTGGTCCCCGTGTTCCTCTACGCGCTCGCCCGCGCCGGGATCGGCCTCGGCCCCGTCGCGCGGGCCTGTGCCTGGCCGTTCCTCGGGGGCGCGGCGATGATCCTGGTCCTCCTCGGCGCCAAGCGGCTGCTGGGCGACGGCACCCTGGCCCTGTTCGCCGTCGCCGCGACCGCCCTGGCCTGCTACATGGTGTGTGTGCTGCCCAGCCGCCGCTTCCTGCTCGGCTCCCGGACCCCGGAGACCGCATGACGACGCTCCACCGACTCCTCGTCGGCCTGGCGCTTCTCCTGACGGCCGCCCGCTCCTCCGGAGGCGAAAGGGCCCACCGCGCCGAGCCCACACCCACGCGAACGCCCCGGACCGCCACCGACCCCACACGCGTGCGTGCTGCCCAGCCGCCGCTTCCTGCTCGGCTCCCGGACCCCGGAGACCGCATGACGACGCTCCACCGACTCCTCGTCGGCCTGGCGCTTCTCCTGAC
>NZ_JBVHLJ010000002.1:543397-983550 GCF_055559055.1 Streptomyces sp. NPDC024687
CGCGTGCGTGCTGCCCAGCCGCCGCTTCCTGCTCGGCTCCCGGACCCCGGAGACCGCATGACGACGCTCCACCGACTCCTCGTCGGCCTGGCGCTTTTACTGACGGCCGCCTGCTCCTCGGGGGGTGAAAAGGGCGACCACGCCGAGCCGACGCCCACGCGAACGCCCTCGGTCGTCGCCGACCCCACGCCGTCCGCGAGCGCCTCGGCCTCCGTGAGTCCGGGTATCTCGTCGCCCACCCACAGGCCCAAGCCGTCCGCGTCGCCTTCCCGTTCTCCTGACAGGACCCCGGCCACCACTGCCGCGCCCGCGGGAGCGGGGTTCCCGGACGCCGGCAACACCGGCCCCCGTCTCCGGCTCAAGGCGCGTGCCGCCGGGAACATGAGCGTCAGGACCGACGGGGCCGTCATCCGGGGCCAGGACATCACCGGCTCGCTCGACATCTACGCGAACAACGTGACGGTGATCGACAGCAGGATCACCTCCACCAACTGGTGGGGGATCAACCTGCGCCCCGGCTACAGCGGGCTGAGGGTCCTGCACACCACCATCACCGCCGTTCCGGGCAAGGGGCCCGACAACGGCGGGGTCGACTACGCCGTCTCCAACATGGGCAGCAGCGCCATCGAGGTCGGCTGGTGCGACATCTCGGTGTTCGGCAACGCCCTCTCCATGGGCCAGGGCAACCTCCACGACAACTACGTCCACGGCCTCGTCCCCTTCCGCAACAACGGCGGCGAGTGGCAGCACACCGACGCGGTGATCAGCGGCGGCGGCAGCAGCGGCACCCTGGTCGTCCGGCACAACACCCTGCTCAACGCGGTCCCCGTCGACCAGGGGGCGTCCGCAGCCGTCGGCCTGTTCGCGGACACCGGGCACGTCTCCAACACCGTCATCGACGGCAACCTGCTGGCCGGCGGCGCCTACGCCCTGTACGGCGGCGGTGACGGCGCCACCGGGATCACCGTCACCAACAACGTGTTCTCCACCCGGTACCACCGCTACTCCGGCGTCTACGGTGCCGTCACCGCCTGGAACGCGGGCGGCGCGGGCAACGTGTGGCGCGGCAACCGGTTCGACGACGGCACCCCCATCACCCCGGAACCGGCAGGCTGAGGAAGAGGATCATGCGACGCATCGCCCGCGCCCCCTGGGAGCTCCTCAAGCGCGCCTTCGGCTGGCTCGTCCTCTTCGAGCTGCGCAACAAGGTGCTGCTGCTGCCCTCGGCGGTGCGGCTGCGTCGCCTCGAGGACGCCGAGACCCGCCGCCTCACGGCGGTCGTCGGGCCGGTGCCGCAGGCCCTCGTCGCCACCGTCATCGCCACCCACCGACGCCCCGACGCGCTGCGGGCCGCGGTCGCCTCGGCGCTGGCCCAGACGGTGCGCGACCATGTCGTCATCGTCGTCGACGACGGCGCCGGGCTCCCCGAACTCCCCGACGACCCACGCCTGTTCGCCGTCTCGCTGGCACGCAACACCGCCGTGGCGGGCGTCGTGCGCAATGTCGGCATCCGTCTCACCCGCTCGCGGTACGTGGCGTTCCTGGACGACGACAACCTGTGGGAACCCGACCACCTGGAAAGGGCGTTGACGGTCCTGGAGGCCCCCGGCGGACCCGACGGCGTCTACACCGCGCTGCGCCGCGTCCTGCCGGACGGGACCGAACGGGACGTCCTGTCCGTGGAGTTCGACCGGCACCGGGCCGCCCGGGAGTCCTTCCTGGACACCAACGCGTTCGTCGCCCGGCGCGACGGCTCCCTGCACTTCAGCCGTCTGCGCAGGACACCGAAGGTGCTGCCGCGCGAGGACTGGGAGCTGGTGTACCGCTACAGCCGCCATCACGCTGTACGCCATGTGCCGCACGCCACCGTGCGGTATCTGGTGAACCCCGGGAGCTTCTACACCACGTGGTCCGGCTGAGCGGCGCCCGGCCTGAGCAGCGCGGCGACCGCGGCCCTGCTGGCCCGCCGGCCCAGCATCGCCCGTGACGTCTCACGCAGCAGTACGGCGGCCCGGAAGCAGGCCGTCGGGACCGCTCCGTGGCGCCGCCGGTACAGCCGCACCCGGTTGAGGGTGAGCAGGGCCCACAGCCGGGGCGACACCTGGGAGTCGCCCCCCAGGTGAACGGCCTCGGCCGACGGCTCCAGCTGCGTGACGTGGCCCAGGTCCCGCGCCCGCAGGCAGTACTCGGTCTCCTCCGAATAGAGGAAGAAGGACTCGTCCCAGGGACCGCAGGCGGCCCGGCACTCGGCCGAGATCGCCATGAGCGCGCCGGTCGCCCAGTCCGCACGTGTGGGGCGCCGGTAGGCGCCGGGGTCGGTGACCAGTTCGCTCAGCCACGGGAAGCGCCCGGCCCGCCGGTTGCCGATGACGGCCTCGCCGAGGGCCCGCAACACGCTCGACTCCCGCCGCAGCGAGTAGTGGGGCGTGTCCCGGCCCTCCTCGTACAGCAGGGGTACGGCGATCCCGACGCCGTCGCCGAGGCTGTCGACGAGGCGCTTGGCGCAGCCCTGCCGCATCCGGATGTCGGGGTTGCAGATCAGGGCCACGTCCCCGCGGTCGACGGCCTTCAGCGCCGCGTTGACGCCGGCCGCGTACCCGGCGTTGCGGCCGGTCTGCACGACGGTCGCGTCGGGGGCCAGCTTCCCGAGGAGCTCGACGGTGTCGTCGGCGGAGTCGTTGTCGGCGACGACCAGCCGCCAGTCGAGGCCGGCCATGCCGTCCGGGAGGGCGGCGAGGAACCCGGGGAGCACCTTGGCGCTGTTCCAGGTGACGACGATGACGGCGACGGGGCTCAACGGGACTCCACGAGTTGGGGAAGCCGGTCTTCGGAGGCCTTGCGGGGGACGGCCGGGAGAGCGGCGGCGGCTGCCTCGCGCCGGATGAAACCGAGGTAGCTGCCCCCCGCCCCGAGCACCAGGAAGAACATGCCGGCGAACATGGGGAAGCTGAGCGAGTCGAAGGTCGCGCTGCTGACCAGGGCGACCAGCGACGAGGCGAAGAACGCCTGCCCGAGTTCACGGTCGGACTCGGTGCGGGCGAGCCGCCGGACGGCACCGCCGTGGTGGATGCCGGTGATGAACAGGACGAGCAGGGCGAGAAGTCCGAGCGCCCCCATCTCGGCCAGGGTCAGCATGTACTGGTTGTCGGTGAAGAAGTACAGGTCCGGGGTGAAGGTGCCGAAGCCCCGCCCGAACAGCGGGTGCTCCTTCAGATAGGGCACGATCGCGCTGTACTTGACCGTGCGGGCCTGGGTGCTGCTGTCGGAGTTGGTCAGGAACGACGCGAACAGGCCCGTGATCGTGCCGATCAGTCCGGGGACGAGCACCTTGAAGACCGCCACGGAGGCCGTCATCACGCCGATCGCGGCCCAGCGCCGGGCCGGCTTCCAGCGCGGCACCATCACCAGGGCCACCAGCAGCAGCCCGATGATCGAGGTCCGCGACACCGACAGCGGCAGCGCACCGCCCATGAGCACCACCGGGGCCCAGCGGCGCAGGACGTGGCGGTGGCGTCGTACCGGATCGAAGGCCTGCTGGATCGCGAAGGGCAGCAGGATGGCCAGCATGCCGGCGAACTCCAGCGGCTGGGCCGTGGTGGCCCGGGGCCGGGTGAAGGCACCGCGGTCCATGGCGCTCACCTGGGCGACGCTGGTCTGCAGGCCGGGGATGTGGATGGAGTCGGCGATGTTGGTGGCCGCGAAGAAGTCGTAGAAGCCGATCGCGGCGACGACGGACGCCAGGACGACCACCCGGCGCATCAGGACGTCAAGGCGGCCGCGTTCCTGCATGGCCGCCGAGGTCAGGACGACGAGCGAGACCCACACCAGGTATCCGATGAGCCCGCGGTCGGCCCCGAGGACCTCCTGGTGCGAGCTCTCGCGCATCGCGTCCGCGATGTAGGCCATGAGGACGGCCGTGCCGAGCACGCACATCGAGACCCGCACGAACCTGGTTCCCGGCGCGGGCAGAATGCGGCCGCCCAGCCAGGTCGCGAGGTACCACAGCAGGCCGAGCAGGGCGAAGACGTTGGCCGGGGTGCCGACGCCGCCAAGCGCGGGCAGGGCGAGGTTCGAGGGGATGAAGAAGGCCAGTGCCAGGTAGACGGTGAGGATCGCGGTGGCGTCGACGCGGCGGTTCAGCCAGCCCACCCGTTCGCGTTCGCGGGCGGGGGCGCGGGCCTGGCGCGGCCGGGCGGCGGCGTTGCGCCGGCGGCGGACCACCGTGATGCCCTCCACCAGGATCGACAGCAGGAACGCGCTGACGACGCCCACGATGACGACGGCCGCGATGCCCTGGTAGCGGTTCTTCGACTCCGCCACCGGGGTCTGCGGCAGCACCACGGGGGCCGTCTGCACGAGATAGGCGGGCGGCACCTTGGCGGCGGCCTGGAGGGCGTCGAGCTGCTCGCCCGCGAAGGCGGTCAGGATGTCGGTCTCCTCGAGCACCTTCTCCCGGTCCGTTCCGGTGACGCCGAGGACGAGCAGCGGGCTCTCGCTGTCCGGTGCGAACCCGGTCGTGTAGGGGTCCGTGACGCCTCTGCCGTGCAACTCCTTGGCCGCGTCGCTCGATTCGAGGGTTCTGATCAGCACGTCGGCCGTGACGATCAGCGAACCGCCCGCGTTCGAGATGGGGTTGCCGAAGGTGGGGGCCAGCCGGGCGACGGCCGAGGAGTCCAGCAGCGCGACCGAGCTCTGCGACTCGTAGGAGACCGGGACCGTCTCGTACAGATACGCGCCGCCGAGCAGGCTCAGGACGGTGAACGGCACCATGAAGTACCACCGTCGGCGCAGAATGGCCCATATCTCACCAATGCTCACGAACCATTCCTCCTTTCGGTGGCATCCGGCCACATGTCCTGCCAGTATCGGGGGCGACGGAAGGAACTCACATGTCGCCCGGGAACGTCGCCGACGCCCTGCTCCGCCGCTGGTACGTCCTGGTGGTGGCGCTGCTGTTGACGGCTGCCGGTGCCTACCACGTGGTGCGCCCCGCCCCCCAGTACGTCGGTTCCGCGGTGGTGGTGCTCAAGCCGCCGGTCACCCAGAACCAGCCCAACCAGCTCACCAACCTCCAGCCGCCGCTCGCCGTGCTCTCCTACGGCGTCGTACGGCAGCTGGAATCCCCCGCCGGGACCAAGGAGCTGAAGGCGGCGGGCGTGCACGGGACCTACCATCTCGTCCCCCGCAACAGCGGCACCAGCGCGACGCCCCGCTATCTGATCCCCTCCTTGCAGGTGCAGTCGCAGGCGTCCGGCGCGAAGGCCGCGGTGACGGCGGTGAGCCGCATCATCGACGTCTACACCCGGCATGTCGACGCGCTGCAGAAAGCCCAGGGAGTTCCGACCGGGGCGCGGATCACGGCGACGGTCCTGACCTCCCCGAGCGCCGCCCAGGTGCAGGGCGACAGGATGCGGGGCCTGGCGGGTACGGCGTTGCTGGGCGCGGCGGGCGGGATCGTCGGCGCGTTGTGGCTCGACCGGCTTCTGCTGAGCCGCCGCAAGGACGCTCCGGGACGCCGCCGTCGCACCGATCCGGTGCCCGTGGTGAGCTGAGGGGAACGGGTCGTTCATCAGATTCCGCGGCGCTTCCAGGACTCCCACCACAGCCACTCCCGCCCGCGCTCGGCCACGGCCGACCACACCAGCGGCTGGAGGTAGGGCATGGCCTTCGGCCCGATCCGCCGTCTGAGCCGCAGCGCGCGGTACTCGGGCAGACTCCGGTAGCCGGGCAGGCACTCCTCGGCGAACGCGACGCACTCCTCGACCGGGACGACCGCCGTACGTCCCCGGTCGTAGGCGCGGTAGGCGCGGCGCAGCGCGAAGCGGGCGAGCCGGGTGTGGACCTGGTCGGCCAGGCGGTCGGCGTCGGGCAGCCGGTCGGCGCACTTGGTGAGCACCGAGTCGAAGGCCACGAGCCGCTGGCGCAGGTCGTCGAGCTGGCCGCCGAAGTCGACGGTGGACATATTCTTGCCGTGGACGCGGTAGAAGGCCTGGTCGGCGCCGCGGATGTAGCCGACGTCGGCGTGCGCGGCGAGCCGCATCCACATCTCGATGTCGCCGGCGTGGGGCAGCGCCGGATCGTAGCCGCCGACCTTGCGCTGGAGGCTCGTACGCACGACGACCTCCGGCGAGGTGATGCAGCCGGTGCCCTCACGGAAACGCCGGTCGAGCCACCAGTGGCCAGGGTAGACGACCGAACCGGTGCTCCGGGTACGGGCCTCGGGCAGCGGGCCGCCGTGCTGGAAGCGCAGGGGCCGTCCGTAGGCGAAGCCGGCCTCGGGGTGGGCGTCCAGGAGGGCCGCGGCCCTTACCAGCGCGCCCGGGACCAGCCGGTCGTCGGCGGAGAGCAGGGCCACGTAGTCGCCGTCGGCCCACTCCAGCAGGCCTTCGTTGTACGTGGCGATGTGGCCCTTGTTGGTCTCGTGGACGTGGACCTCGATCCGCGGGTCGGAGGCGGCCAGTTTCTGCGCCACCTCCGCCGAGTCGTCGGGCGAGGCGTCGTCGATGATGAGCACCCGGACGTCGACGCCGTCCTGCTCGTCCAGGACGCTGCTCACACAGTCGGCCAGGAAATGGCCGTACTTGTAGCAGGGGATGACAACACTGACGGTGCTCATCTGTGGGGAAGCCAATCCCCGGTGACGGCCCGCGCCGGACTCGGCGCGGGCCACCACCGGTGGGTTCTGGTCGGTCAGTTCTTCTTCTTGCGGACGGTCGTCTTGCTGGTCAGGGTCCAGGTCTGGGACTTCACCGTGTGTCCCTTCTTGTCCAGGGCCTTGACGCCGACCTTGAACCGGGTGCCGTCCGGCAGGGGCGACGACAGGTGGACGGACACCTTGTGGGTGGCCCGGTTGTAGGAGGTGACGGCCGTGACGTGGAGCTTCTTGGCGGCCTTGGAACCGCTCAGGACGGTCACGGTCGCCTTGACGGACGACAGCTTGGCCGAGGCGGGCAGGGTGGTGACGAGCGGGCTCGTCGCGTCGGCGGTGTGCGCCAGCGAGGACGCGGTCACCTCCGAGGCGTTGGCCGTCGCCAGGGACGCGCTCGGGTTGTCGGCGGTGAAGACCGGGCCGACCCAGTAGTTCGCGGATCCGTAGGAGCCGTTCGGGAAGGCCGCCGAACTGCCGTACCGGTAGAGCCCGTTGTGGTGGGCGCTGGTGTCGGCCGTGGCCGTGAGCGGATAGGACTGGTGGGCCGCCGAGAAGTAGCCGCCGTCCACCGCGTAGTTGCCATTGGGCGCGTGGTAGGAGGCGACGTAGGCGGTGTCGGCGGTGACGGCCACCGGGGTGGCGAAGGTCATCGTCTGCCAGCCGGAGGCCGACTCGGTGGTGAAGGTGCCGGTGGCGAGCAGCGTGCCGTCGTCGGACCACAGGCTGCCGGTGTGGGTGCCCGTGTTGGTCGCGCCCTTGTAGAACGTGACGCCGGTGATCCAGCCGTTCGCCGAGGACGTGAACCGGGTGCCCAGCTCCACCGAGTTGCCGTCACCGGTCACCGCGGCCGTGGCCGGGGTGGCGGAGGAGTTCCACAGCGTGCAGGGGCAGGTGACCGCCGGCGGCTGGGAACTGGTGGTGAAGCTCCACGTGACCGGGTCCGCCATGGCGTTGCCCCACAGGTCGGAGGCCTGGACGGACGCGGTGTACGTGGTGTGCAGCGACAGCTCGGTCGACGGGGTGAAGGTCGCCTTGTTCGACGCGGGAAGCGTCTTGGTGCCCGGCACGGTGTTGCCGTCCGGGTCCTTCACGGTGAACGTCAGGCTGTCGGCGTCGATGGCGTGGTCGAAGACGGCCGACACCGGTGCCGTGATCGACGTACCGGTCGCGCCGGACGTCGGCGAGGTGGAGGTGACCGACGGCGGGGTCGTGCTGGCCGTCGAGGTGTCCAGCACCACGTCGACCCAGTAGTTGCTGCCGGAGGACGCCGAGGACGGGAAGGCGCTGGTGGAGCTGTAGCGGTAGACGCCGTTGCCGCCGTCGGTGCCGGACTGGAGTCCGGTGAGCGGGGCGAGGCCGGCGGCCTTGTCGGAGAAGTAGCCGCCGTCGTAGGAGTATCCGCCGTTGGGGGCGAAGTACGAGGCGACGTAGGTGGTGTTGGCCTTGACGGTCACCGGGGTGGAGAAGTTCAGCTGCTGCCAGCCGGAGGCCGTCTCGCTGGTGAAGGTGCCGGTGGCCAGGCGGGTGCCGGAGGCGCTCCACAGGCTGCCGGTGTGGGTGCCGGTGTTGGCCGGCGACTTGTAGAAGCGGACACCGGTGATGGAACCGGCCACCGTGGTACGGATCTTGACGCCGAGCTCCAGCGAGCTGCCGTCACCCGCGTTGACGGTGCCGGGGACGGCGGAGGCCGGCCAGATGGTGCAGGGGCAGGCCTGGGGGCCGACGGTCAGTGCGAGGGTGGTGGTGGCGCCGATGTTGACGCTGTCGTCCACCGCGCGGACCTTGATCGACGCCGCGCCCGGGGTCGTCGGGGTCCAGGTGTAGCTCCAGGAGGTGAGGCCGGTGGCGGCGTTCCAGGTCGATCCGCCGTCGGTGGACACCTCGACGCGGGCGACGACGCCGCCGGAGTCGGAGGCGGTGCCCTTGACGGTGACCGGCTTCAGCGCCGGGACCGTGGCCCCGGAGGCCGGGCTGGTGACGGTGACGGCCGGGCCGGTGGTGTCGGTGGTGGCCGTGGCGGCGACGAGGTTGCTCTGCCGGGTGAGCGGCTGGACGCCCATGTCGGCGAGGATGTTCACGGTCGCCTGCTGCATGCGGGCGTCCTCGGTGACCACCGTGTCCGCCGGGTCGTACGTCGGCAGGTTGGTCAGGCCCCACGACCACTGCACGGTTCCGGCCCCGAACACCAGGGCTCCGGAGTCCTGGTCGCGGAACTCGACGAGGTTGTGCGTCGCGGTGCCGTTGCCGTACATGTTGCCCCAGTCGAGGCGGTACTTCCCGTCGTTGATGTCCACCGTCGTGGACGACAGGTCGATCGCGCCGGCCGGTCGGGTGCTGTTGGAGATGTCGCTGTCCCACTCGTAACCGAGCGTGCCGGTCGGGAAGGTGGCCGTCTGGCTCGCCGTGAGGTTGGCGATGGAGGTGCCCCGCCACAGCCGGTTCTTGCCGTACGAGCCGGGGACGGTGATGGCGTCGGCGCGGTAGCCGTTCACCGTGAACATGGAGCCGGTGAGGATGTTCGGCGGCTGGTAGGCCTGACCGTAGTTCGTGCTGGCCGGGTCCATCCAGGTGCCGGTCCACTCGCCGCTCGGGTCGGCGATGCCGTTGTTCTGCGCCATCTTGGTCATCTTGTAGCAGACCATGGTGCGGTTGGCCGTGTTCGCGCCGTCGATGCTCGGGGCGAGCCGGGTCTTCCAGAACACCTCGTTGCCGCTGAAGAAGGCCTGCCTGACGCCTGCCTTGCGGGCCGCCAGGACGTTGGAGTACTGGCTCTGCGTCCAGTACTCGTCATGGCCCGAGGACAGGTACACCTTGTGCTTCTTCAGCAGGGTGGCGCCGTTGGTGGACACGTCCACACCGGACAGATAGCTGACGTCGTAGCCGTTGCGCTCCAGCCAGGACAGCATCATGAACTCGGAGCCGTAGATGCCGTTGTCGCCGCCGATGTCCAGCGGCCGGTTGTAGCTGACCTCGTAGGCGCGGCCGTCGGGCGCCGGGCCCGTGCCGCCGTAGAGGTCCTGGCCGCCGTAGTCGTTGTACGCCTGCCAGGTCTGGTCACTGGTCTGCACGACGACGTCGGAGGTGCTGGAGTCCTTGCGGACGACGAACGGGTACGGCATCAGACCGTCGCCGTCGGTCTGCGTGAGGTTCGCGATGTACAGGCCGGAGACGGCGTCGCTGGGCACCGTCCAGTTCACGGTCACGGGCCAGTTGCCGCAGTCGACCAGGCCGGTGGCGGCCTTGGTGGTGCAGTTGGCCGGCTTCGTCGTGTAGTTGGCCGGGTAGGTCGTCGCCGCCTGGGCCGCGGTCGAGATCAGCCGCGCCCCGTCGCCGCCGTACCAGCCGAGGCGGTAGATCTCCACCCGGTACGAGACCGGCGACTGGATCTTGAACTGGACGTTGTCACCGGCCTGGACGCTCTCCTTGGTGGAGAACCCCTTGATGTCACCGTAGGCGTTGGGCGAGTACCAGTCGGACATGGGGCTGCCCGCCTTGGAGTTCTCGCATACGACAGGGTTCGAGCCCGTACCGCAGGGATCGGAAGCCGCCTGTGCGGACCCCGCCTGCGGGAGCACAGCCCATACCAAAGCGGCTATGACGGCGAGGCGCCCGCCCCGGAACCGTCTGCTCCATCTGTTCATGTGTACCTCTCAGCGGTGCTGTGCAGGACCGACCCTGAAGTCGGGGGTGAGGCGTGTGGTGAGGGGACCGATCAGCCTCGGAGCGCTTCGGCGAGCGCGGCCACGACCTGCTGCTGCTGGTCGGGGGTGATCTGGGGGAACAGCGGGAGCGACAGGATCCGCTCCGCGGCCTTCTCGGCGTTCGGGAAGTCGCCCCGCTCGTGGCCGAGATGGCGGTAGGCCGGGGTGAGGTGGACGGGGGCGGGGTAGTGCACCCCGGCGCCGATGCCCTCGGCGTTGAGCTTGCCGACGAGGTCGTCGCGGTCGGCTCCGGCGACCTGGACGACGTACAGGTGCCAGACGTGGACGTTGCCGGGGGCCGTCACCGGGAGGACGACCCGGCCCCCGGCCGCGAGGTCGGCGAGCAGTTCGTCGTAGCGGGCGGCGGCCGCCCGGCGGGCCGCGTTGCCGCCCGCCAGCCGCTTGAGCTTGGCCCGCAGGACGACGGCCTGGAGTCCGTCCAGGCGGCTGTTGAAGCCGGGGACGTCGTGGCGGTACTTGGCGACACCGCCGTGGTTGGCGATCGCTCGTACCAGGCCGGTGAGTTCCTCGTCGTCGGTGAGCACCGCGCCCGCGTCGCCGTAGGCGCCGAGGTTCTTGCCCGGGTAGAAGCTGGTGGCCGCGACGGTGCCGCTGCCGGGCGCGCGGCCGTCGCGGGTGGCGCCCTGGCACTGGGCGGCGTCCTCCACGACCCGTACGCGGTCCGGAAGCCGGGCGGCCAGGTCGGTGACCTCGGCCATCTGGCCGTACAGGTGGACCGGTACGACCGCGCGGGTCGCCGGTCCGACGGCCTCCAGGGCGGCCTGGGGGTCGAGGAGATGGCTGTCCGGCAGACAGTCGGCGAGGACCGGGCGGGCGCCGATCCGGGCCACGGCCCCCGCGGTGGCGATGAAGGTGTTGGCGGGCACGACGACCTCGTCGCCGGGCCCCACCCCGCTCGCGCGCAGGGCGAGTTCGACGGCGTCGGTGCCGTTGGCGACCCCCACGCAGTGCGCGACCGAGCCGAACTCGGCGTACTCGCGCTCGAACTGGCGGACCTCGTCGCCGCCGACGAACGCCGTGTTCGCCAGTACCCGGTCGAAACCGGCCCGGACCTCGTCGGCGACTTCTTCGTGGGCCGCCTTGAGGTCCACGAGCGGAATCTGGTTCATGTCAGTGGTCCCCCCACTGTCGGTGTTGCGAGTTCGTCCAGCGCGGGCGCGCCCGCCGCGCGCAGCCGTCGGGCCGGGCTCCCCACCCAGACCTCACCCGGCGGTACATCGTCGAGTACGGCACTGCCCATGCCGATCTGTGACCAGGCGCCCACGGTCGCGCCCTCCCTGACCAGGGCGCCGGAGCCCACGTAGGCGCCGCGCTCCAGCCGCACTCCCCCGCCCAGGCGGACCCCGGAGGTGAGTGTCGCGTAGTCCTCGACCACGTCGTCATGGGTGAGGACCACCTGCGGCATCACTGCCACATGGGCGCCCACCCGTACGGCGGCGGTCAGGACGCAGTGCGCGAGCAGGACCGAGCCGGGGCCGATCGCGGAGTCCGTCGAGACCACCGCGGTCGGGTGGACCACGGTGGCGTAGCGCTCCTCGGGCAGGGCGAGCCGCCGGACCAGCCGGGCGCGGGCCGCGTAGTCGCGCGGGTTGCCCACGCAGATCACCACCCGCGCCTCGGGCAGTTCGTGGACCAGCTCGCAGCCGCCGAGGACGGGCACGCCGGCGACGTCGGTGCCGTGCAGGTCCGCGTTGTCGTCGAGGTGTCCGAGCAGCTCGAAGGCGCCCGTGTCCGCCACGGCCCGGGCGGTCTCCCGGGCGAAGCCGCCCGCGCCGACGATCACGAGTCCGGTCATCCGCGGGCCTGTTCGCGCAGTGCCGCGACGACGCGGTCCTGCTGGGCCTCGGTCATCGTGTGGAACAGCGGCAGGATCAGCGAGTCGCGGCTGATCCGCTCGGTGACCGGCAGCGGCACGCTCGGGTGGTCCGCGTAGGCCGGTTCGAGGTGTGCGGCCATGATCCCGCGTCGGGCGGAGACGCCGGCGTCGGCGAGCGCTTCGAGCAGGTCGTCGCGGCCCACGGGGAAGTCCTCGGCGAGCAGCACCCAGTAGGACTGGAAGTTGCTCTGTCCGTGCGCGGGGTCGCACACGGGGGTGAGGCCGGGGACGTCGTGCAGCAACACGTCGTAGCGTGCGGCCAGTTCGCGGCGGCGGGCGATCATCGCGTCGAGCTTGCCGAGCTGGACCAGGCCGATCGCGGCCTGCACGTCGGTCATCCGGTAGTTGAAGCCGACCTCCAGGTAGCTTTCCAGCATCGGCTTGTTGCTCGCGTGGCGCTGGGCCGCCGAGGCGTTCATGCCGTGCTCGCGCAGCCGGCGCAGCCGGGCCGCCCACTCGGCGTCGTCGGTGGTGACCATCCCGCCCTCGCCGGTGGTGACGAGCTTGCGGGGGTGGAAGGACCAGGCGGCGAGCAGCGCGCCGTGTCCGACGGGCTTGCCGCCGACGGTCGAGCCGATGGCGCAGGCCGCGTCCTCGACCAGCGGCAGGTCCCAGTCGGCGCAGGCCGCGCGCAGGGCGTGCACGTCGGCCGGTACGCCGCCCTGGTGGACGGCGAGGACGGCCTCGGTGCGGGCGGTGCGGACCTGCTCCACGGTGGCCGGGGTCAGGTTGCCGGTGACGGGGTCGACGTCGGCGAACACCGGCTCGGCGCCGACGTACCGTACGGCGTTGGCGGTGGCGATGAACGACAGCGAGGGCACCACCACTTCGTCGCCGGGCCCGATACCGAGGGCGACCAGCGAGAGGTGCAGCGCGGTGGTGCAGGAGCTGACCGCGACGGCGTGCTCGGCGCCCACCCGCTCGGCGAAGGCCCGCTCGAAGGCGGCGACCCGGGGGCCCTGGGCGACCCACCCCGACAGCACGGCGTCGGAGGCGGCGCGGGCCTCCTCCTCGCCGAGCCAGGGGATCATCACCGGGATGCGGTCGGTACTCACTCGGCGGCCCCCTGCTCGGCGGAGCGCTCCGCGCGCCACCACTGGACCAGGTCCCTCAGGCCCGTGCGCAGGTCGATCTCGGCGGTGAACCCGAGCCGTTCGGTGGCCTGGCTGGTGTCCGCGAGCCGGCGCACCACCGAGTTCACCGACCGGGCGGGACCGTGCACCGGTTCCAGCCCCTCGGCGCCCATCGCCTCCAGCAGCCCGTCGGCGAGCTCGCGCAGCGAGGTCTCGCTGCCGCTGGCGATGTTGAACACCTCGTCGGTGACGTCCGCCTCGGCGGCCAGGATGTTGGCCCTGGCGATGTCGCGGACGTCGACGAAGTCCATGGTCTGGGTGCCGTCGCCGAGGATCAGCGGCGGCTCGCCCGACTCGATGCGCTCCATCCAGCGGATGAGCACCTCGGTGTACAGGCCGTGGATGTCCATCCGGGGGCCGTACACGTTGAAGTAGCGCAGGGCCACGTAGTCGAGCCCGTACATGGCGTGGAAGCTGCGCAGCATGCCCTCGTTGAAGGCCTTCGCCGCGCCGTAGAACGTGTCGTTGTTGTAGGCGTGGTGGCGCTCGGTCGTCGGGAAGACCTCGGCCATGCCGTAGACGGACGCCGAGGAGGAGGCGATCACCTTGCCGACGCCGGCCGCGGCCGCCGCCTCCAGCACGTTGAAGGTACCGTCGACGAGGACCTCGTTGGCGAGCCTCGGCTCCTCCGCGCACTGGGTGATGCGGATCGCGGCGAGGTGGAACACCAGGTCGGCGCCCTCGGTGACCTTCTTGACGGTGTCGACGTCCCGGACGTCACCCTCGACGACCTCCACCACACCGCTGGGCAGGGCCTTTTCGAGGTTGGCCCGGCGCCCGCGCACGAAGTTGTCGAGTACGACGATCTCGCGGGCGCCGCCCTCGGCCAGCAGGTCGACCAGGTTGGAGCCGATGGTGCCGGCTCCCCCGGTGACCAGGATCTTCTTGCCACGTACGGTGCTCAACTGCGGTTGCCTCTCAGGTGATGGGGATCTGTCAACGCCCGGCGCGCAGGCCGACGACCGCGCCCTTGAACTGCAGGCTCCGGGAGGCCGCTTCGAGGATGTCCAGCACCCTCAGGCCAGCCCGGCCGTCGGTCAGCGGCGCCCGGCCCGTCCTGATCGAGTCGGCGAACTCGTCGACCATGCTGCGCAGCGCTTCCTTCTCGCCGATCGCGGGCGCGACCATGTCTCCCGAGCGGTACGAGATGAGCATGTCCCGGCGCTCGTCGGCGCCGATCTCCTGCGGTGCGGCCATGTCCACGCCGCGGTCGTAGACGGACACCCGCTGCAGCGGGTTGAGGTCGTCCCAGAGCAGGGTGCGCTTGGAGCCGCCCACCATGGTGGTGCGCACCTTCGTCGGCGACAGCCAGTTGACGTGCACGTGGGCGATGGCCCCGGTGCTGAGCGTGAGCGTCAGATAGGCGATGCAGGCCTGTCCGGCGCCGATCGGGTCGGCCCCGTGGGCGGCGACGGCGACCGGCTCGACGCCCGCGGGCAGGATGAAGTCCAGGATGGACAGGTCGTGCGGGGCGAGGTCCCACAGGACGTCGATGTCCTTCTGGACGAGCCCGAGGTTGATGCGGACCGAGTCGACGAAGTGGACCTCGCCGAGCTCGCCGGAGTGGACCAGTTCCCTGATGCGGCCCACGGCGGGCGTGTAGCAGTAGGTGTGGTCGCACATCAGGGTGAGCCCGCGCTCCTCGGCCTCGGCGACCAGCCGCATCCCGTCGGCGTAGGTCGCCGCGAGCGGCTTCTCCACGAGGACGTGCTTGCCGGCGCGCAGGGCGGCCAGGGCGATGTCGAGGTGGGTTCCGGCGGGCGTGGCCACGGCGACGGCGGCCACCTCGGGATCGGCGAGAACGGCCGCGTAGTCCGAGGTGGCCTCGACGGTCGAGTAGCCGCCGAGGACCCGCCGGGCCCGCTCCACGTCGAGGTCGACCAGCGAGCGCAGCCGAAACTGCTCGCTCGCCTGGAAGTTGCGGACGAGGTTGGGTCCCCAGTAGCCGGCCCCTACGACCGCCACCCCCAACGGCTCGCTGCTCTGCGTCACGTGGTCCCTCTTCCTTCGGTCCATCAGTAGGCCCCCGTTCCGCGCACCACCGCTGTCGTGGTGCGCGCCAGGATGGACAGGTCGAGGCTGGTCGACCAGTTGTCCACATATGCGAGATCGAGCCGGACCGCTTCCTCCCACGGCAGGTCCGAGCGGCCGCTGACCTGCCACAGCCCGGTGAGGCCGGGCTTCACGAGCAGCCGGCGTCTGACCTCCGCCGGATACTCCTCCACCTCCTCGGGCAGCGGCGGGCGCGGGCCGACGAGCGACATGTCGCCCTTGACCACGTTGATCAGTTGCGGCAGTTCGTCGAGGGAGCTGCGGCGCAGGAACGAGCCGACCCGGGTGATCCTCGGGTCCCCCTTCACCTTGAACAGCAGACCGTCGCTGTTCTCGTTGAGGTGCTCCAGTTCCGCGCGCAGCGCCTCCGAGTCGGCGCGCATGGTGCGGAACTTGAACATGGTGAAGTGGTCGCCGTACCGGCCCACCCGCTGCTGCCGGAAGAGTGCCGGTCCCGAGCTGTCCAGGCGGACGATCAGGGCGACAAGCAGCATGGGCAGGGCGAGCAGAAGCAGCAGGCCGGCGGCGAAGGAACGATCCAGCAGTTCCTTCGGCAGCCGGGAGGTCCGGGAGAGGTTCGGCGCCTGGACGCGCACCAGCGGCACCCCGTTGGTGGGCCGTACCGCGAGCCGGGCCGCGGACACGTCGGCCAGGACGGGAGCCAGCAGGAAGTCCACGCCCCGCGCGGCCGCGGTCCAGGACATCCGGCGCAGGACGGAGGCGTCGAACTCGGGCGCGGGCAGCACCACCAGGGTGCCGATGCCCATGGCCCGGATGACGTCGTCCATGGTGTCCACACCACCGAGGACCGGGATCCCCAACTTGCGGACCGCCGAAGCGTTCTCCGGATCGCTCAGGCACACGCCCGCGGCCCGGAGCTCCTGGACACCGTCGCGCCGCAGCACGGCGACCAGCTCCGCGATGCCGTGCGCCGGCCCCACCAGGAGCGTGGCGCTGCGGCCCCGGTCCCTCGCCCACCTGCGGTGCAGCCGGCGCCGGAGCGCGTACCGGACCAGCACGGCGAGGAGGCCGGCGGGCAACGCGGCCATGATCATGTCATGAAAAAGGCCCGCATCGTGGGTGAAAGACCAGTGCGCGACCGCGGAGAGCGCCGGCAGGGCGACGGCGCCTCGGAGCACCCGTCGGTACTCCTCGGTGCCCAGTCCCAGGGCGCTGCGGTCGTAGGAACGGTGGGCCACCATGGCCACGATCCACGTCGGGGGCAGCACCAGGGCCACCGCCCAACGGCCGTACACCGAGTGGATCACGAAGGCCGCGGCAACAGCCGCGAGGCTGTCCGCGACCAGCAGAACGATCCGGTACCTCTGCTCCCATGGTCTTCGACGACCTTGCGGAGTCCTGTGTTCCACAAGCAATTGCTCATGCGTGACCTCAATGGTCATGCGCCCCCCACACGTGCACGGTTACCCCTGACCGAACACCGATGTGTCCCCAACACAGCGGCAGCTGAAAAACAAAGGAAGCCTCAGCGGTTCCCCAACCGCCGCATGTCCCCATACATGTCGGCTAGCGCCTGACGTTCCCCACCCAAACCCGTTCGGCGGCCCTCAATCTAGACCACCGAACGCAGTCACGGGAACAGTTGGACGAAACACACATCGCAATAGTGACATCGACTGCATACTGCCCAGGTGACGAGCATCGTGATCCCGGCCCACAACGAGGCGCAAGTCATCGGCCGGCTCCTCGACTCACTTCTGGCCGATTCCTCGGAGGACGAGACAGACATCGTGGTCGTATGCAACGGCTGCACGGACGACACCGCCCGGACCGCGGCCGCTCGCGGTCCGCGCGTGCGGGTGGTCGAGATCCCCGTGCCGTCCAAACACGCCGCTCTGCGGGCGGGTGACGACCATGCGCGGGGCTTTCCCCGCCTCTACGTGGACGCCGACGTCGTACTCGGCGGCGCCGACGTACGGGCGTTGACCGCGCCCCTCGACGACGACACCTCGAGCATCCTCGCCACCGCGCCGCAGCGGAGCATTCCGCTGGCCGGCTGCGCCTGGCGGGTGCGCGCCTACTACCGGGTGTGGCAGCGGCTGCCCGCCGTCCGCGAGGGGCTGTTCGGCCGGGGTGTCATCGCGGTCTCCAAGGCGGGACACGCCCGGATCGCGGCCCTGCCGCCCCTGATGGCCGACGACCTGGCCGCTTCCCTGGCCTTCACGCCCGAGGAGCGGCTCGTGGTCGACGCGGCCCGGGTCGTGGTCCAGCCGCCGCGAACATGGCCGGATCTGATCAAACGGCGGATCCGGGCCGCGGTGTCCACGGCCCAGGTCGAACAGCAGCACCAGCGCCCGGAAGAGGCCTCGGCGCGCACGAGCAAGGCGGACCTGATCGCCCTGGTCCGCGCCGAACCGAGGCTGCTGACGGGTGTCGTAGTCTTCCTCGCGGCGGCGGTCGTCGCCCGGCGCGGGGCCGCGAAGGCCATCCGCGCCCAGGACTTCGGCACCTGGCTGCGGGACGAGAGCAGCAGACAGCACTGAAGCGCACCAGATCCGGAGTACCGAACATGTACCTCACCGACCGCTCCGCGCCCGCGGAGGCGGACACCGGACAGGGCCGAAGACGCGGTCTGCGGCCCGGGGTCGCCCCGGTCGTGCTCGTGCTGGGCACGGTCAGCCTGATCACCGACATCTCCTCGGAGATGGTCACCGCGGTCCTGCCGCTCTACCTCGTCAGCACGCTCGGCTTCAGCCCGCTGGCCTTCGGCACCCTCGACGGCGTCTACAACGGTGTCAGCGCGCTGGTCCAGCTGACCGGCGGCCACCTCGCCGACCGCATTCGCAACCACAAACTCCTCGCCGGCCTGGGGTACGGCCTGTCCGCGCTGTGCAAGCCGCTGCTCCTGCTCGTGAGCAGCATCGGCGCGCTCGGCACGGTCCTCGCCCTGGACCGCACCGGCAAGGGCCTGCGCACCGCCCCGCGCGACGCGATGATCTCCCTGTCCACCTCGTCCGGGAAACAGGGCCGGGCCTTCGGTGTGCACCGGGCGATGGACACCACCGGCGCAATGCTCGGCCCGCTCGCCGCCTTCCTCATCCTGAGCGCGGCGGCCGACGGCTACGACGCGGTGTTCGGTGTGAGCGCGTGTGTGGCGGTGCTCGGCGTGGTCGTCCTGGTGCTGTTCGTGCCGGGACGACGGCAGGGAGGGCCGGCGGCCGGCACGGACGGCACGGGGGCGTCACCCACAGGGCGGCAGGACCCGGGCGATGCCCCGCAGGCGTTCGTGCCCGGCGCACGGCACGGCGCGCCGACCGACCAGGCGCCCGGCACGGACCTGGTCGCATCCGGCGGGCGGCAGGTCACCGGCGCGGACGAGCCCGGTGCCACCGACGACAGGCCCCCGGTCCGCGTCCGTGAAGCGCTCGCGCTCCTGCGGCTGCCCCAGCTGCGCGCCCTCGCCGGCTGCGCCGCCCTCCTCGGTCTGACCACCGTCAGCGACGCCTTCGTCTACCTGCTCCTGCAACGCCGCGCGGGCATCGCCGAACAGTGGTTCACGCTGCTCCCGCTGGGCACCGCCGTCGTGTTCCTGCTGCTGGCCGTGCCCGTCGGGGCGCTGGCCGACCGGGTCGGGCGGTACACCGTGTTCCTCGCGGGGCACGGAGCGCTGCTGACGGGTTACGCCCTCCTGCTGTGGGCGCCGGCCACACCGGCGCTGCCCTTCCTCGTGCTCGCCCTGCACGGGGTGTTCTACGCGGCCACCGACGGCGTGCTCCCGGCCGCCCTCGCGGACATCGTGCCCGCGCAGTTGCGCGCCAGCGGCCTCGCCATCGTCGGCACCAGCCAGGCACTGGCCCGGTTCTGCTGCTCGCTGGCCTTCGGCGCGGCCTGGACGGTGTGGGGGGACGGCCCGGCGCTGGCCGCGTCGGCGGTCGGCCTGCTGTGCTGTGCGGCCGTCGCGAGCCGGGTGCTGCGCCCGACGGGCGGCAACCGATGACCACCAGGGCCCCGACGGTCCAGGGGCCCCGACGACCACCACCGCCACACGGGCCCCCCGGCCGAGCTCCGGCCGGCCTGCGCGCCCGCATGCCGGAGCGGACCGTACGGCTGCTCCACTCCTCCCGCGCGGCCACCGGAACCGACAGCCCCGACGCCCGCGAGAAGCTCCGGGGCATGCCGCGCTCCGTTCGCCTCCGAGCCCCCGGGCCACCGAGGGAGCCCCGACGACCACCACCGCCACATCGAGGAACCACATGACACCGCTACGCCGCCGCCTGCTCGTTCTGCTCACGGCGGTCCTGCTGCTCGCGGGCGTGGGCACGGGCCTGGTGCTGCACGCCGCCGACCGCGCGGACCGGGCGAACCGACCCCAGTCGGACGGCCCCGCCGTCGGCACCGGCAAGCTGACGCTCGGCCAGAAGAACCGCCTGACCTTCATCAACGCGGCCGCGGGCCCGCACCGCACCGCGGTCGCCTCGGTCCCGTCCGCCGATCCGAAGGCCGGACGCACCGCCTCGGACCTCAAGTGCGCGCGCTTCTACGCGGCCGCCGGTACCGGTATCTGCCTCCAGTCCAACCCCGGCGTCCTCAAGCAGAGCAACCGCGCCCTGCTCCTGGACGCCGACCTGCGCACCCGCCACACCTACGCCCTCGCGGGCACCCCCAGCCGGGCCCGGGTCTCCCCCAGCGGACGCTTCGTCGCCTGGACCGTCTTCGTCTCCGGCGAGTCGTACGCGTCGGCCTTCTTCTCCACCCGGACCTCGGTCCTGGACACCCGGACCATGAAACTGACGCCCAGTCTGGAGTCCTTCGCCATCACCCTGGACGGCAAGTTCTACCGGGCCGCGGACGTCAACTTCTGGGGCGTCACCTTCGCTTCGGACGACGACACCTTCTACGCCACCCTCAACTCCGCCAACAAGACCTACCTGGTGCGGGGTTCGCTGTCCGCCCGCGAGGTCACCACCCTGGTCGAGAACGTGGAGTGCCCCTCGCTCTCCCCCGACGGAACCCGGGTGGCCTTCAAGAAGCGGGTGTTGTCCCGGACCGACCTGTGGCACGAGTACGTCCTGGACCTGCGCACCCTCGAGCAGACCCCGCTCGCCGAACGCCACAGCGTCGACGACCAGGCCACCTGGCTCGACAACAGGACCGTCGCCTACGCCCTGCCCGCCGAGGGCAAGGTGGGCACCAGCGACCTGTGGAGCGTCCCGGCCAACGGCACGGGCACGCCGCGTCTGCTGATCGCGGGCGCGTCCTCCCCGGCACCCCTGTAGCAGACCGCGGTCAGTGCAACTCGGCCTCCACGGGGTCGTCTTCGAGGAACCCGCCCGACTGGTGGCGCCACAGCTTCGCGTACGGGCCGTCCAGGGCGAGCAGTTCCTGGTGGCTGCCCTGCTCCACGATCCGCCCGCGGTCGAGGACGACGAGCTGGTCCATCCCGGCGACCGTGCTCAGCCGGTGGGCCACCACGAGTGCCGTCCGCCCCTCCATGAGCCGCCACAGCGCCTCCTGGACCAGGATCTCGCTCTCCGAGTCCAGGGCGCTGGTCGCCTCGTCGAGCAGCAGGATCGGCGCGTCGCGCAGGATCGCCCGGGCGAGGGCGACGCGCTGGCGCTGTCCGCCGGACAGCTTGACGCCGCGCTCGCCCACAAGGGTGTCGAAGCCCTCCGGCAGCGCGTCGGCGAACTCCGTGACGTGGGCCGCCTCGGCGGCACGGCGGATCTCCGCGTCGGTGGCCTCGGGCCGGGCGAAGGCGATGTTGTCGCGCAGGCTCCGGTGGAACATCGCCGGGTCCTGCGGCACGTAGGCCATCAGACCGCGCAGGTCGGTCTGGCGCAGTCTGCTGATGTCCTGTCCGCCGACCAGGATCCGGCCGCCGTCGATGTCCTGCATCCGCAGCAGCAGCCGGGTGAGCGTGGTCTTGCCGCCGCCGGAGCGGCCGACGAGCCCCACCTTGGTCCCGCCGGGCACGACCAGGTCGAGTCCCTCGAAGAGCCGCTCGGCGCCCGCGTGGGCGAAGCTCACCTGCTCGAAGCGGACCTCGGCGGGCCCGGGCAGCAGCGGCTCGGGCGACGGCGGGTCGAGCACGGTCGGCGGGGTCAGCAGCAGTTCGGTGAACTGCGCGGCCTCCGTCATAGAGCTCTCCAGGCGCCTGTAGATCTGATTGAACTCGAACATGATCCGGGTCGCGTTGGAGTAGTAGGTGAAGGCGACCACGACCGCCTCCACACCGTGCTCGCCCCCGCCGAGGGTGACCGCGAGCAGCAGCCCCAGCGCGTTGGTCAGCACCGACATCGGCGCGACAAAGGTGTCGATGCGCAGATTGCCGTAGTCCCACGACCGGAGCATGAGCCGGCGTGAGGCCGCGACGCGGGAGCGGTGCTCGGCGGCCTCGCGTTCCTCGGCGCCGAAGGCCCGGACGGTGTCCATGTTCATCAGGCTGTCGGCGACGTGCCCGGAGACGCGGGCGACCGCCGCCTCGCGCTCGGCGACCAGTGCCTGGCGGCGCCGGATGAGGGGCGCCGCGCACAGCGCCGTCACCGCGATCATCGTCAACAGACCGACGACGAGCAGCGGTTCGTAGCGCCAGAGCACCACCGAGCCGAACAGCAGCGGCACGACATTGCCCACGACCTGGAAGGCCAGGGTGTCGACGAACGGCTCGAAGCGGGTGGCGAAGCTCAGGACGCGCTTGGTGAGCGACCCGGCGAAGTTGTCGTGGAAGAACGTCGCGTCCTTGGCGAACAGTTCGTCCATCCCGATGACGTACAGCTGCTCGATACCGAGGGCGTCGAGACGGTTCATGCAGTGCAGGGCGACCCGCCACAGCGCTTCCGCGAGCAGCAGGACACCGGCGAAACCCAGGACGTATGGCAGGGCCGACCCGATGGTGAGTCCGCCGCCGTCGGCGATGTCTCCGGCGAGTTTCGCGACGATCAGCGGGGCGATGTAGTTGAGGCCGATGCCGCCCAGCGCGAACAGCAGCATGGCGGGAGCCGTCAGCCGGCGGAGCCGGGCCAACTCCCGTCCGTAGTAACGAAGTGCGAGGAGCACCGCGCCCCTGCGCGGGGTGATCTTCTCCAGCTCAGGCGTCTGCATCCTAACCCTGTGTGTATGGGGAGTAGCGGTCCGAGTTCGGCAGTGTCCCGCGACGACCCCCACCCGGTCCACGCGTTTTTCGGCAGGTCAGGCCCACGGTGACGGGCGAAATCTCAAGTGACGCAAGGGGATTGACGCAGAAAGCGCTTGCCATCTACGGTCCCCCGAATGGGTATGCAGCGAAGATTCGGATGGGCCTCGCTCGCCGCGGCGACCACCATGGCACTGGCGGCCGGGGTGACCGCGGCACCGGCCGCACACTCCGCGGACGATCCCGTGCGGATCGTGGTCGACGGGAACGACGTACGCGCCGGCAACGTGAACGGCCTGACCTACAAGGGCCTCGGTCTGCTCAGCTGCAACAGCACGAGCAATCTGCTGATGGACTACAAGGCGGAGCACCCCGACCGCTACTGGCAGCTCGTCAGAGTGCTGTTCGGCGGCAGGAACCCGCTCATCAACCACGTCAAGGTCGAGATGGGGTCGGACACCAACACGTCGACCGGTTCCGACCCCGCGACCATGCGCACGGCGGACGAACTCGCTGACGCGTCCCGCTCCCCCGGCTTCCAGCTGGCCGCCGACGCCAAGACGGTGAACCCGAAGCTCAAGGTCTCGATCCTGCGCTGGGTCATGCCCCAGTGGGTCCAGACCGAGTGGAACAAGGGCACCGGCACCGACGAGATGTACAAGTGGTACAAGGAGACGATCCTCGACGCGTACCAGAAGTACGGGTACATGGTCGACTACGTCGATCCGGACACCAACGAGACCACGAAACCCGACCTCTCCTTCGTCAAGTGGTACAAGCGCGCCGTGGCGAACGACACCGAATTCGCCGACTCCCGCTATGGCTTGACGCCTCGTCAGCAGCAGGCGGCCGCGAAGGCGTACCACGCCATCAAGATCGTCGCCTCGGACGAGAACACCACGAAGAACATCGGCCCGGCGATGCTCACGGACACCGAACTCTTCGGCGCGGTCGACGCGGTGGGCTACCACTACACCACCGAGGACCGGCTCGACGGCACTCCGGACAGCGCCACCTACCGGCCCTACTCGAAGCTGGCGACCGGTGACAACGCCTCCGGCCAGGACAAGGAGGTCTGGTACAGCGAGGGAGTCGGCTCCTTCGGCTGGACGGACTACCGGGTGGCCAACACCGAGGGGCCGGGCGGCGCGAGCACCGGGATCGGCGGTGTGCAGAGCGCCCTCGACATCGCCAACCGCTCCGTGAAGAGCTACGCCAACTCCAAGCGGACGCACTACATCTTCCAGCCGGCGATCGGGGCCTTCTACGAGGGCGCCCAGTACAGCCACAAGGAGCTGGTCAGCGCCCGCGACCCGTGGTCGGGGAGCATCCACTACGACGCCGCCGTGTACGTGATGCAGCACTTCACCCAGTTCGCGAAGACCGGCTGGGAGAACGGCACCAACACGGCCGGCATCTGGCGCACCGTGCCGGAGGCGAGTTACAGCGGGGTGAGCGGGACCGAGAACGTCGACGGCTCGAACGGCGCACCCAGTTACATGACGCTCGCCGACCCGGAGAAGAAGGACTTCTCCACGATCGCCGTCAACGACAGCGACCGGGCGAAGACGTACCGGATCAAGGCCGAGAACATGGACCTGGGCGGCGATCCCACCATGGAGGTCTGGGAGACCCGCGCGGCGGACCCCGGCCAGGCCTACGAAGCGAACTTCAAGCACCTCGCCGCCGAACTCCGCCCCGACGGCGACGGCTTCTACGTCTACACCGTGCAGCCGCGCTCGATCGTCACGTTCACCACGCTCGACCGCAGCCGCGACAAGGCGACCTTGCAGCGCCTGCCCGAGTCCGCGGCCCGTACCGTGCTCGACAGCGACGCGACCGGCAAGCGGCACGACACCCGTGACACCGTCCTGTACGCCGACGACTTCGGGTACGAGGAGGAGGGCCGGGTCCGGGTCGGCACGGACGACGGGGCCCGCAAGGTCTCCCAGCCGTACCTCGAGTCCCGTGGCAACCAACCGCGTTACCTGGTCGACCAGACCGGCGCGTGGGAGGTCGGCAAGGACAAGGACGGCGACAACGTCCTCTACCAGTACCTGGACCAGTCCATGAAGGACACCGGGGCCTGGAACCGGAACACCCCCAACACCACGGTCGGCGACTTCCGCTGGGAGAACTACAAGGCCTCGGTCGACGTCTCCTTCCCGGACCCGCAGGGCGGCCTCGCCACCCTCGGCGTACGCCAGCAGAAGGGCATGGCCGCGACGGACGCCGCGTACAGCATCGGGATCGGCCCGGCCGGAAGCTGGACCTTCTCCCGCTACGGCACGGCGATCCGCACCGGGACGGTCGCCGCGTCCGCCGGCTACCGCCTCGCCGTCGAGGTCAGGGGCGCGACCGTCACCGCGTACGTCGACGGACAGGCCGTCGCCACCTACCTGGACCCGGTGCCCGTGACCGAGGGCCGCGTCAAGCTCGGCACCGACTTCCACCGCACCGCGTTCGACGACCTGAAGGTCGAGAAGGTCGCCGGATACACCCCGTACGCCACCACGCTGACCGACAACATGGACAGCTCGGTTGCCTATGACGGCACCTGGAGCCGGAACGCCGCCCTCGGCGACGCGATGAACTGGTACCGGTCGACATCGACCAGCGCCACCGCCGGAGCCAAGGTCACCGTCCCGTTCCGTGGCACGGGCATCGACGTCATCGGCGGCAATGACGGAAGCGCCGTTCTCGACGTCTCCGTGGACGGCCGGCCCGTCGCCCGGGACGCCAGGACCACCGCCACCGACAAACGCCAGGCGACGTACTCGCTCCGCGGCCTGCCCGACGGCAGGCACTCGGTGACCTTCACCCTGAAGTCCGGGAAGATCGTCCTCGACGCCTTCACCGCGCTCTCGGGGGACGTGGACGGCCGGGTCGACACGACACCGGTCCGCAGTGCCCTCGAGGCGGTGGGCTCCCCGGACCGGAGCGACTACACAGCCGATTCCTGGGCCCTGTTCGCCTCCGCGCGCAAGGCCGCCAGGACCGCGGTGTCCGGACAGCGGGGCCTCGACACCCTCGGCGTCGAGCAGCTCGCGAGCAGGCTCGGCGACGCCTACGCCGGGCTGGTCCGCGAGGAAGCCTGACCAACGCGAGCGGCGGGCCCGCCATTTCTGGCAGACCCGCCGCTCGTCACCGTCGGGACGACAGGATTTGAACCTGCGACCCCTTGACCCCCAGTCAAGTGCGCTACCAAGCTGCGCCACGTCCCGGCCGCGAAACCCACGGTGTTCCGTGTGATCGCGCAGGTAGACCTTACCTCACGCGCGCGGCCGGGCCGACTGGCGGGATGTCAGCCCCGGGTGGTGACGGTCTCGCGGACCTCCGTGGTCCCCGTGACGACCCGGCGCACGCTCCGCCGTACCGGAACGAGAAGCGCGGCCAGCGCCGCCGCCAGGCACAGCACGGCCAGCAGCGAGAAACCGTGCGTGTAGCCGGACTCGTACGGCAGCCCCGACGGCTGGAGACGACCGGTGACCAGGACGCCGGTGACCGCCGCGCCGATGGAGCCGCCGATGGTGCGGATGTTGGCGTTCTGAGGTCGCCGACCGGGAGCCCTGGGAGGCGCTCACGGCCTGGCTCGACCGGTTCGCGGGCTACATGGTGACCGAGCGGGCGGTGCGCGAGGCCCTCAACGACGAGTCGGAGATCTTCGCGGCGTGCCGGGAGTCGATGTACGCGGCGGGCGGGCCGTTGCTCGAACGGGCTCAGGAGGCGGGCCAGGCACGCGGGACACGGACTTCGTGGACCTGTTGCGCATGGTCGCCGGCATCACCGCGACCGCCTTCGACGACGACGCCCAGCGCGACCGGGTGCTGTCGATCGCGCTGGACGGGGTGCGGGCGATGCCTGGAGCGGACACGCCTAGGGACTCGGGCCCGTCTCGTCGTTGGCGGGTGCGGGTTGTGGGGGCTGGTCGCGCAGTTCCCCCGCCCCTGGGTAGGTGAGGCGACTCCTGGTTCACAGGCGTCAGTGCGCGGCGACCAGTTCCTGCTCGCTGTCGACCGGTGCCTGCCGGGCGCTGCGCAGGGCCGCGAGGCCGATGAAGACCATGGACGAGAGGCCGGCGAGGGCGAAGGCGGCGAAGCCCAGGTCGCCGTTGCCCGAGGCGAGCAGCTGACCGCCGAGCCAGGGGCCGAAGACGGCGCCGAAGCGGCCCATACCCGAGGTCCAGCCGACGGCCGTGGCGCGGTGGTCCGGGTGGGAGCGGATCGAGACCGTGGCGTAGATCATCGTCTGGGCGCTGTTGAGGAAGACGCCGGTGAGGAAGACGACGATCATCGTGACGGTCATCGGCATGTGCACGCTGAGCAGGAAGACGCCCGCGGCGGTCAGCGCGAACCAGAGCGCGGAGATGCGCGGGGCGCCGAAGCTGTCTGCGGCCCGGCCCGCGACCAGCATGCCCACGATGCCGCCGAGGTTGAAGACGACCACGAAGGACAGGGCGGAGCCCAGTTCGTATCCTTCGGCGCGCATCAGGGTGGGCAGCCAGGTGGCGACGCCGTAGACGAGGAGCAGACCGCCGAACGAGGCCACCCAGTAGAGCAGGGTCTGGATCCACTCGTCGCCGCGGAAGAGCTTCGCCAGGTTGGCCCAGCGGTCACCGGCGCCGCCGGTCTTCGCGGCGGGCACCTCGACGTCGTACCGCTCGGCCAGCGCCCTGGCCTCCTCGCCGCGCCCCTTGGCGACCAGGAAGCTCAGCGACTCGGGCAGGAACTTCGCCAGGACCGGGGCGAACAGCAGCGGGAGCACACAGACCCAGAACGCGGCACGCCAGCCGACCGGGTCGATGAGCCACTTGGCGACGTAGGCGGAGAGGATGCCGCCCGCGTGGTGGGCGGTCATCAGCAGGCCGATGACGAGGGCGCCGCGGCCGCGCGGGGCGTAGTCGGAGACCATGCTGATCGCGGTCGGCAGCAGACCGCCGAGGCCGATGCCGGCCAGGGTCCGGCCGAGGCCGAAGACCTCGACGCTGCCGGCCAGCGCGCACACGCCCGAGGCCAGCGAGAAGAGGATCACGCAGCAGACCATCAGCTTCTTGCGCCCGACGCGGTCGGCGATCGTGCCGGCGACGAGGGCGCCGACCAGCATGCCGAAGGTGGCGTAGCTGCCGAGGTCGCCGGCCTGGTCCGCGGTGAGGCCGAAGGTCCTGGTCTCCAGCAGGTGGGGCAGCACCGAGCCGTAGATGAACATGTCGAGACCGTCGAAGAGCACGGCCAGCCAGCACAGACCGACGACCAGGAGGGCCAGTCCGCTGCCCCGGGCGGACAGGAGCGGGGAGGGGGAGGAAGACATCGTGGGTTACCTCTCGTACGTGGTGCGCCAGACGCTAAGAAGCCACCCGGCCGAGTGTCAACCTTTTTGTCAACAATCTCATCGACAGTCTTGCCGGATGGCTCCCCCGTGCCGCTGGCGCCGTCTCAGCCGACCGGCGGCGTCCCGTGCGTGTGGAACGACTCGATGGTCTTCAGCCCCCAGGCCTGCCCCTTCTTCCGCTCCTCCTCGGTCCAGGTGACGAGCGGCCAGTCGGGCGCGAGCACCAGCCGGGTGAGCGGGTTGCACAGCTCGATGCGGTTGCCGCCGGGCTCGTAGACGTAGAGGAAGAACGTCTGCTGGATGGCGTGCTTGTGCGGGCCCGTCTCGATGAACACCCCGCTGTCAATGGCGAGATCGGCCGCGCGCAGGACGTCCTCTCGGGTGTCGGTCGCGAAGGCGATGTGGTGCAGCCGCCCCTCGCTGCCGGTCCAGTCCGAGGTGTAGACGACGTCGTACGACTTGTTCGTGTACGTCAGCCAGCGCGCCGCGATCTTCCCGCTGTCCAGCCGGATCTGCTCGGTGGGCCGGGCGCCGAGGATGTTCTGCTGGAACTCGGAGTTGGCGAGCACGTCGGCGGCGAGGAAGTTGATGTGGTCCAACCGCCGTACGCCCACTCCCCTGTTGGGCTTGGCCTGCGGCTGGTTCTTCAGCGCGGGCCTGAGCTCGTCGGGGGCCCGGTAGTACTCGCTCTCCCAGTAGAGGGCGTGTTCGTGGCCGTCCGGGTCGGTGGTGACGTAGAGCTTGCCGAGACCGGGTTCGTCCTCGACCCACTTGCCGGTGCCGCCCGCGTCCTCAACTGCCTTGATACGGCGGTGCAGTGCCTCCTCGCTGGAGGTGCGCAGGGCGAGCCGGCCGAGGCCGGGCTGCTCACGGGCGGTGAGGACCAGGCTGTGGTGCTCGTAGTCGTCGTAGGTCCGCAGGTAGACGGTGTCGCCGTCCTGGCCGTTGACCGTCAGGCCGAGGAAGTCGCTGAAGAAGGCGACGCTGGCGTCGAGGTCCGGCGTGAACAGCTCGGTGTGGCCGATGTGGGCGATGTCGCCGAGCGGCGGAGTCATCAGTGACCTCCTGTGGGTCGGTCGGCGGCCCGGGGGAAGACGGTGCCGTCGAAGATCTTGCGGGCGGTGCGGACCACGGCGGTACGGCCGGCCCGGGGCAGGCCGTCGGGGGTGGCTGCCAGGCTGCTCTCGATGTCCAGGAACCCCGTGGGGTGTTCTATGCGCACGCGGTCGCTCCCGGGATCGAGCTCCGCGAGCCCGGCGCCCACGCTCCCGTCGATCCGCAGGCCCGCGGCCACACTGGCCGCGCCCAGGACGCCGATGGAGGTGTGGCAGCGCACGGGGATAAAGGTGCGGGTGGTGACCGCGCCGCCGTCGCGGGGCGGGGCGAGCAGGGTGAGCTTGGGGACCGTGGCGTCGGACACGTCACCGAGGCCCATCAGGCGGCCCGCCGCCAGGCGGACGGTGCGCAGGCGGCCGGCCAGGGCCACGTCCGTCTCCAGGTCCCGCGGCAGCTCGTAGCCGGTGACCTTGACGGAGGTCGCCGCGATCAGGACGGTCGGCATGCCGTTGTTCACGCAGGTCACCTCGACGCCGTCGATGACGTCGACGGCATTGCCGGTGGGGAGCAACTCCCCGGCGCCCGGCGGGAACTCGATCACCACGGCCGCGGCCGTACCCGGCACACCCGAGATCTCGGCGTCCCCGGTGTAGTCGACGCGCCCGCCCGAGGTCGGGAAGGTCGCGGTCGCGTAGTCGCCGGTGTTGACCATGCGGATCCGGACGGAGCTCTCCTGCTCCCCCGCCGTGACGATTCCGCGCTCGACGGCGAACGGGCCGACGCCGGCGAGGATGTTCCCGCAGTTCTGACGGTCACTCACCTCCGGCCTGTCCACGGCGACTTGGAGGAAGTGGTAGTCCACGTCGGCCTGCGGGTCGGCGCTCGGCGAGATCACGGCGACCTTGCTGGTGAGCGGGTGCGCGCCGCCCAGGCCGTCGATCTGCCGGTCGTCCGGGCTGCCCATGATCCGCAGCAACAGGTCGTCGCGCAGGGCGGGTTCGTCGGGCAGGTCGTCGGCGAGGAAGTAGGCGCCCTTGGAGGTGCCGCCCCGCATCAGCATGCAGGGCACCTGCTCGTTCACGACCGCTCTCCCTCGTACTCCTCGTACGTGCGGTACTCCACTCCGAGCCTCTGCAGCGTCTCCCGCAACCCGTAACGGTCCAGACCGAGTTGACCCTCGATGAAGGCGGCGCGGGTGGCGGCCTCCTTGGCCTCGCGGGCCTCCGCCTTCTCCACCGTCTCGGCCACGCGTCCGCGCGGGACGACCACGACACCGTCGTCGTCGGCGAGGATCACGTCGCCCGGGTCGATCACCTGGCCGTCGATGGCGATCGGCACGTTGACCGAGCCGCCGGTGGCCTTGACGGTGCCCTGCGAGGAGACCGCGCGGGACCAGGCGGCGAAGCCCATGTCCCGCAGCTCCTGAGTGTCACGGATGCCGGTGTTGGTGACGACCCCGCGCACTCCGCGCTGCCGCAGAGCGGTCGCGAAAAGCTCGCCGAACAGTCCGTCCGTGCAGGGCGAGGTGGTGGTGACGACGAGGAGGTCGCCCTCGCCGCACTGCTCGACGGCCGCGTGGATCATGAGGTTGTCACCGGGCCAGCCGATCACGGTGACGGCCGTGCCCGCGACCCGTACGCCCTGCTGGATCGGGCGGATCGCCGGGCCCAGCAGGCCCGTTCGGCCCATCGCCTCGCTGACGGTGGCCACGCCGTACCGCGCGAGCGCGTCGACGTCCTTCAGATCCGCCTTCGGGGGGTTGGTGACGATCACGCCGCTCATGCCAGCTCCTTCGCGATCTGCGGGTAGGGGCGCATGTACGCCTCGGCCATGGTCTTGTGGGCCAGGCCCAGGTTCGGGCCCGCGTTGCGCCTGAGCTGGACGCCGCGGCGCACGGCCAGGTCGGTGTAGTAGTCCCACAGGTGCTGCTGGGCGCCGAGGCACTCCATCGCCTTGCGCTTGGTCTCCCAGACCTCGGTGATGTCGAGGAGGACCTCGGGCTTGAAGCCGCTCATCTCGGGCTGGTGGGGCTCGAAGTAGAAGACCGGCGGGGCGCCGATGATCTCGCCCTCGCCCGGGTAGCCGATGGCCTGCGCCAGGACCCGGGCCTCCAGGGCCATCCGGTTGGCGGCCGGGTGGTCGCCGTTGTACGGGTCCTCGACCGGGTGGGTGAGCACGACATCGGGCTGGGTGGCCCGGTAGACCTCGACGAGCCCGTCGGTCAACTCGGCGGTGGGGAGCAGCGGGTAGTCGCCGGCGTCGAAGAAACGGATCTCGGCGCCGAGGGTCGCGGCGGCACGCTCGGCCTCGTCCCGGCGTATCGCCTTGATCTCGTCGAGCTTCTTCCCCTCGCGCCAGGCCTTCGCGGACTCGCCGCGCTCGCCGAAGGTCAGACAGGCGATGGTGACCTTCTCGCCCCGGGAGGCCGCCAGGGCGATGACTCCGCCTGCGCGCCACACGAAGTCCCCGGCGTGCGCGGTGATCACCAGTGTCGAACGTGGAGTGGCGGGCGCGCCTGACTGCGTCATTACGTGAATCTCCTTGGAATGGACAGGTTCGCGCCCACCTCTGCGTCGCTCAGTCGCGCAGCGCCTCGATCACACTGGTGAGGTGGGCGCGGACGGCCTTCTCGGCCGCCTGCGGGTCCCTGGCCCTGATCGCCTCGATCATCGCCAGATGCTCGTTCAGGGAGTGCTGCGGGCGTCCGGGACGCAGCGCCAACTGGAAGCGGTGGCGCACCAGTTGGGCGTTGAGCCGCTCCAGCAGATCCAGGGCGGTCCGCTGGCCGGAGAACTCCCGCACTCTGGCGTGCAGCTCCTGGTTGAGCTCGGAGTAGGTCATCGGTTCGCCGTCGGCCACGGCCTTGGTCATCGCCGTGCCCAGTTCGGTCAGCTCGGCGAGCTGATCATCACTGGCCAGGGTCGCCGCCTTGGCCGCGCACAGCCCCTCGAGGACCATGCGGCACTCGGTGATGGCGACCGCCTCCTCGACGGTCACCACCCGCACCCGGGAACCCCGGTTGCGGATCCGCTCGACGAGACCCTGGGCCTCCAGATCGATGAGTGCGGCCCGGATGCTGGCCCGTGTCACACCGAACTGCTCGGCGAGCTCGTTCTCCACCAGCCGCTGTGCCGGTGCCATCTCGCCGTGCAGGATCGCCTGCCGCAGCTGCGCGAGCGCATGCTGCTTGGCCTGCTCCCCGGTGCTCGGACGGGCTTCTTTCGGCATCGTTGCCCTCCCTGAGTGAGTGCCTGTCGAACCTAAATCTAGCCAAACAAGATTGTCAACAATTTTGTCTGCCGTATCGCGGGCACATCCGCGAGGGGCGGCCGGCCGGTGGATCGTCGCGGTCCACACGCCGGGCGTCGCCAAGGGGTGCGCGAAGGCGCCGCCGGAGACCGCACCCGGACCGGCAGGTGGCACCCTTCCGGATCAGGGCGCCGCAGGAGGGTCGCGGCGCAAACCGCCGAGCCGCGGGTGGCCGGCAACAGCGTCGGGCCGGCCCCGACAGGCGGTCCGCGGCCATTGAAGAGGGGTGGACTGTCCGGGCAGCCCGGCACCCCGGACGACCAGGCGCACCAGGCGCACCGCCCAACTGCCCGCATCCGCCGACACCGAGCTCACGGCATACCGCATCGCCCAGGAAGCCCCCACCACCGTCACCAGACACGCGGCCGTCGACGCCGCACGGGTACGGCTCGCCCACCGGGCCGACGACCTTCTCGTGGCCGTCGTCAACCACGGCACCATCCGTCGACTCCCCCTCCCCCGACGATGGTTACGGCCTGGTGGTCGCCGAGCTGCCGTACCACCTGCGGACACGGACCGACTGAGCCGTGCTGACCAGCGCACATCAGACTGAACTTGCTTAAGTCAATCAATTACGATTCACTTGAGTAAGTCAAGCAACCCCCTTACCCCCTTGTTCCCGACCGGAGGACCAGCCATGTCCGACGCCCTTGCCGAACCCGTCGCAGCGGGGTCGTCCGCCCCGCCGAAACCGAACGCCGTGGTGGCGGTGCTGGCCCTGGCCGGAATCGTCGTCTCACTGATGCAGACCCTGGTCATCCCGATCGTTCCCGAGCTGCCCAAGCTCCTGCACGCGGAGGCCTCCGACACCGCCTGGGCGGTCACCGCCACTCTCCTCGCCGCGTCGGTGGCCACGCCGGTGGTCGGGCGGCTGGGTGACATGTTCGGCAAGCGGCGGATGCTGCTGCTCAGCATCGTGCTGCTGGTGTCCGGTTCGGTGGTCTGCGGCCTCGCCGACTCCCTCGTCCCGATGATCGTCGGACGGGCCCTGCAGGGGCTGGCCGCCGCGGTCGTACCCCTCGGCATCAGCATCATGCGGGACGCGCTGCCGGCCGACCGGCTCGCCGGATCCACCGCGCTGATGAGCGCCTCGCTCGGTGTCGGCGGCGCCCTGGGGCTGCCCGCCGCCGCGTTCATCGCCGACAACTGGAACTGGCACATCCTGTTCTGGGTCTCCGCCACGCTCGGTGTCGTCGCCTTCGTCCTCATCCTGCTGATCGTGCCGGAGTCCAAGGTGCGCGCCGGGGGCCGGTTCGACCTGGTCGGTTCCCTGGGGCTGTCGGCCGGTCTGGTCTCGCTGCTGCTGGCCGTCTCCAAGGGCGGCGACTGGGGCTGGACCAGCGGCACCACGCTCGGCCTCGGCACCGCCGCGGTCCTGATCCTGCTGGCCTGGGGCTGGTGGGAGCTGCGCAGCCCGCAGCCGCTGGTCGACCTGCGGACCACCGCCAAGCCGCAGGTACTGTTCACCAACCTCGCCTCGATCGCCCTCGGCGTCTCGATGTTCGCGATGTCCCTGGTGCTCCCGCAGCTGCTCCAGCTGCCCGAGCAGACCGGCTACGGCCTCGGCAGGTCCATGCTGACCGTCGGTCTGGTGCTGGCCCCGCAGGGAATGGTGATGATGGCCATGTCCGCGGTCTCCGCGGCCCTCACCAAGGCGAAGGGTCCCAAGATCACGCTGTTGATCGGCACCCTGATCGTGGCCGCGGGGTACGGGCTCAACATCGTCCTGATGTCCGAGGTCTGGCACCTCGTCCTGGTCTCCTGCATCATCGGCGCCGGCATCGGCTTCACCTACGGCGCACTGCCCGCCCTGATCATGGGCGCCGTGGATCCCACCCAGACGGGCGCCGCCAACAGCCTCAACACGCTGATGCGGTCTCTCGGCACCTCCTTCGCCAGCGCCATCGCCGGTGTGATCCTGGCCCAGATGACCACCGACTTCGGCGGCTACGCGCTGCCCTCGGAGAACGGCTTCAAGGTCGTCATGGTGATCGGTGCGGGGGCGGCGCTGCTCGCCTTCGCCGTCGCGACGTTCATCCCGCACCAGCGCCGGACGTCACCGCAGGCCCCGACGGACGGGCCGGTGGAGCCGGCGGAGGTCGGCGCCAAGGCATAGGACCTGGTCTGTTGCAGATGGATCGGCCGCCGCTTCCTCGTGGGAGAGGCGGCCGATCTGCGTTGCGGGGCCTGCGGAATGGGGCCCGTCACCTGAGCGCCGGCTCGGCGAGCAGCACGACTCGGTCCGCTGTGGCATCGCCGGACGGCGACACCGTCCTCGGAGTGGGCGTACGACCATCCCCGCGATCGACGGAAACTGCAGGGTCGGGCACACCCCGCACCCCCTACTTGATCACCGCGTTCGCCACCACGACCACGACCCCCAGCATCGCGTCCACCACTCCGATACCGATGGCGATCGTCCACGGGCGATGGGACCAGCGGGCCGTGACCAGGCCCAGGGCGAACAGGAGGGTGATGTTGAGAATGAAGGCCAGGTACTCGACGCCGTTCGCGGGCCACCAGCCCCAGCCGGCCCCGGCGAGGAGGGCGACCGTCGGCAGGACCGCGGCGATGAGAGGCCACTCGGCGACCAGGGTGCGCAGGGCGTCCCCGCGGCGGTGCGGGGCGCGCTCGGCGATGTAGTGGGCGTAGCCGTGCGCGAGGGCGGAGGCGAGGGCGGTGACCAGGAGCCACGCGGCGTCGTAGCGGCGGCTGTCCTGGGAGGTGTGCCCGTACTGGGTGAGCGCGGCGACCATGGAGCAGGCGAGGACCGAGCCGTAGACGCCGCCGAAGAGGACGGCCTCACGGGTGTCGTGCTGGCGCGGCCGGGATGCGGCAGTCTCGGTGTCCACCATGTCCCCACGATCACCCGGGCCGCCAGGTGCCGCCAGTTCGCGACGGAGTGTACGCCCACCTGCGCCGACACTCCACACACCGTCGGCGGACGGGCCGGGAACGATCTCGCTAGGGTCGCTCCATGGACCACAGCTTCGTACTGCACATCCCCGACGCCGAGCTCGAGTCCGAGCCCCTCGCCCGGGAGCAGATCGTCTCCGGGACGCCCGAGGTGTCCGGGAAGGTGGTCTGGGAGTCGGAGGACGGACGGCAGCTCCGGGGCATCTGGCAGATCACTCCCGGGGTCGTCACCGACACGGAGGCGGACGAGCTGTTCGTCGTCATCAGCGGCTCGGCGACCATCGAGGTGGAGGGCGGGCCGACGCTGAAGGTGGGGCCCGGCGACATGGCCGTACTGCGCGAGGGCGACCGTACGACCTGGACCGTGCACGAGACGCTGCGCAAGGCGTACGCGATCAACCTGTGACGGGGGCGGGGGCGCTGTTACTTGCCGTCCGGCGGGCCCGCCGTCGTCCCCCGGATCTCCAGCGCCGGCGCGGCGAGGTCCGTACGGGCCGCTCCCCCGCGGCCCTCGAACCGGTCGAGCAGACAGCGTGCGGCGCGACGGCCGACCTCGTGGCTGGCGTTGTCGACGGTGGTGAGCCAGACGTGGCGCAGCCGGGCGATGCTCGTGTTGTCGTAGCCGACGACGGACAGGTCCCGCGGGACGTTCAGGCCCAGTTCCTCGGCGGCCGACACCGCGCCGATCGCGGCGATGTCGTTGACGGCGAAGACGGCCGTCGGCCGGTCGGGGCGGCTCAGCAGCCGGACCGTCGTGCGGTAGCCGCCCTCCTCGGTCATGTCACTCGGCTCGACGAGCGCCTCGTCCGCGAGACCGTGCTCCCGCATCGCCGCCTCGAAGCTCCCCCGGCGCAGTTCGCCGACCGCCCCGTACCCCGCGATGTGCGCGACACGGCGGTGGCCCAGCCCGATCAGGTGCTCGGTGACCAGGCGGGCACCGCGCTCGTCGTCGTTGGCGACCACGTCCACCCCCGGCAGCCTGGGCTCGCGCGCGCCGGCCACGACCACCGGCAGGCGTTCGGCCACCGCACCGAGCGCGGCCGGTTCGGGCAGCGTGCCGACGACGATCAGGCCGTCCACCCCGAGGTCCAGGAAGGGGCCCGCCGGGTCCTGCCCGGTACGACGGTTGAGACGGGCGTCGGCCAGGAGCATGCGCAGGCCGTTGTCGTGGAGCAGCGAGTTGAGGCCGTCGAGCAGGTCGACGAACCAGGGGTTGCGCAGGTCGTTCAGGAGGACGCCGACCGTGCGGGTGCGTTGTTCGCTGAGGCTGCGGGCGGCGGCGTTCGGGCGGTAGCCGAGCTCGCGCACGGCCCGCAGCACGGCCTCCCGTTTCTCCGGGCGTACCTGGTCGGAGCCCCGCAGCACGAGGGAGACCAGCGACTTCGAGACACCGGCCCGGTCGGCCACATCACGGATCGTCGGCGGTCTCATGGGTATGGACCGTTCCATGCCGTCCGGCGGCTTGTCAAAGGGTTGACAGCGAGCCAAGACGGCACCCAAGGTGACCGGGACAGAATATGGACCGGTCCAAAGAGGGGCTGTCAGTCATGGTGGACACGCTCGGCGTCGCCGTCGTCGGATTCGGCTGGATGGGGCGGGTGCACACCCAGGCGTACGCCCGTGTCCCGCACCACTACCCACAGCTTCCCCTGCGTCCGCAGCTCGTGACCGTCGCCGAGGAGGTGCCGGGGCGGGCCGAGGAGGCCGCCGCGCAGTTCGGGTTCGCCTCGACGACCCGCGACTGGCGCGAGGTCGCCGCCGACCCGCGGGTCCAGGCGGTCAGCATCACCGCGCCGAACTTCCTGCACCGCGAGATCGGCGTGGCGATGGCCGAGGCCGGCAAGCACATCTGGATCGAGAAGCCGGCGGGCCTCACCGCCGAGGAGGCCCGGGCGGTGGCCGAGGCGGCCGCCCAGGCCGGGGTGCGGAGCACGGTCGGCTTCAACTACCGCAACGCGCCAGCCGTCGAGGCCGCCCGGGGGCTGATCGCCTCCGGCGAGATCGGCACGGTCACCCATGTCCGCATCCGGCTCCTCAGCGACTACGCGGCCCACCCGCAGGGTGCCCTGACCTGGCGCTTCGAACGTGAACGCGGCAGCAGCGGAGTGCTCGGCGACCTCGCCTCGCACGGCGCCGACCTGGCCCGCTTCCTGCTCGGCGACATCGCTTCCCTCACGGCCGACACCGCGATCTTCGTGCCGGAGCGCGCCCGGCCCACCGGCGCCACGGCCGGGCACACCCTCGCCACCGGAGAACTCGGGCCGGTCGAGAACGAGGACTACGTCAACTGCCTGCTGCGGTTCGCCTCCGGCGCCCGGGGTGTCCTGGAGGCCTGCCGGGTCTCGGTCGGCGAGCAGAACAACTACGGCTTCGAGGTGCACGGCACCAAGGGCGCGGTGTTCTGGGACTTCCGCCGTATGGGCGAGCTGGGCATCAGCCGCGGCACCGGCTACCAGGACCAGCCGGTCAGCACGGTGTATGTCGGCCCCGGCGACGGTGAGTTCGGCGCTTTCCAGCCGGGCGCGGCCAACGCCATGGGCTATGACGACCTGAAGGTCGTGGAGGCGTACCGCTTCCTGCGTTCGGTCGCCGAGGGCACGTCGTACGGGGCGACTCTGCGGGACGCCGTGCACAGCGCGGCCGTACTGGACGCGATGGCGCGGTCCGCGGAGAGCGGTTCGTGGGTGGACGTGTAGGAGGAGCCCCTTCAGTACGGCATGTTGTACGGCGTGACCACCTGTATCGCCGAAGGTGTCGTCGGCCCCGCAGGCGGCAGCGCCCCGTGCGCCCGCATCACGATGTGGCACGCCTCCCGCATGTCCTGCCGCAGGTCGTGGTGGAGGACCGCCGACAGGCGGTGTTCGCGCAGCAGCCGGTCGTTGTCGTGGTCGAGGTCGTGGGCCACGAACACCGCGCACTCCCTGCCCAGGTCCTCGAAGGCCCTGAGCGTGGCGATGTTGCCGCCGCCGATCGAGTAGACCGCCCGGATCTGCGGATCCCGCTCCAGCGCGGCCCGGACGAGGTCGTACTGCGTGGCGTCCAGGCCCTGGCCCTCGGCGATCTCCACCACCGCCCGCTCCGGGTGCCGGGTGCGCATGGCGCTGCGGAAGCCCATCTCGCGCTCCTCCTCGTTGCGGAAGAAGCCGCTGCTGAGGCTGGTGAGGACGTTGCCGGGGCGGTCGCCGAGCCACTGGCCCATGAGGTAGGCGGCGGTCGCTCCCGCCGCCCGGTTGTCGATGCCGACGTAGGCGAGGCGGGCCGTGGAGGGCAGGTCGGTGACGAGGGTGACCACGGGGATGCCCGCCTCCGCGAGCCGGCCGACCGCGGCCGTGACCTCGGGGACGTCGGGAGCCTTGAGGATCACTCCCTGGGAGCCGCGCCGGACTATCCGGTCGAGGGTCTTCGTCAGTTCCGCCACCGGCCCGGTCTCACGGAAGTGGAAGCGGGAGCGCAGGACCGCGGGGTGCAGCGCGGGCAGCTCGGCCTCCAGGGCGGCACGCACGGCCGTTGAGAAGCGCTCCGGCGTCTGCATCACTATGTCGATCATGAAGGTGCGGCCGACCAGCCGGACCTGGGTGCGCTGCCGGTCCAGGTCGGTGATCGCCTGACGGACCTCGCGGGCGGTGTTCTCCCGGACCCCTCCCCTGCCGTTCAGGACCCGGTCGACGGTGGCCTCGCTCAGCCCCGCCTGACGTGCGATCTCCCGGATCGGATAGGGGTGGCCCACGCGTGTGCTCCTTGAGGGGTTTTTGATGGCTGCCTGCTGGTTGTTCGACGGCTTTGTCATGACAAGAATGGCAGCGCTGAGTCGCCCCTGTCACCGAGAGGACGCCGATGTCCTTCACCGCCGTACACCGCCGTGCCTGGCTGTCCGAGCAGGACTGCGACCTCGACTCGTTCCGCGCGCTCGTCGAGCGGACGGCCGACCCCGCCGACTACCCGAACGCCGCAGTCGTGGAGCGGAACGTCCTGCTGTACGACACCGAGCGCGTCCTCGGTGCCAAGGGCCGCAGGGAGGTCCAGGAGGAGCTGGTGCGAGCCCTGGCCGACGGCCCCGGGGTCGTCGTCTTCCAGGGGGCGTTCCCCGATCACGCGGTCGTGGACCGGTTCACCGAGGTCTTCGACTCGCTGATCCGCGAGCAGTACGCGGCGGGCACCACCGCGGGCGACCACTTCGCCAAGCCCGGCGCCAACGAGCGGGTGTGGAACGCGCTGGAGAAGGCCGCCCTCTACGACCCGGCCGCGTTCGCCGACTACTACGCCAACCCCGTCGTCGCCCTGGTGTCCGAGGCCTGGCTCGGCCCCGGCTACCAGGTCACCTCGCAGGTCAACGTGGTCAACCCGGGCGGCCTCGCGCAGACCGTGCACCGCGACTACCACCTCGGCTTCCTCTCCGACGAGGTCGCCGCGGCCTATCCGGCGCACGTGCACCGGCTCTCGCCCGTGCTCACGCTCCAGGGCGCCGTCGCGCACTGCGACATGCCGGTGGAGTCGGGGCCGACCCTGTACCTGCCGTTCTCGCAGCTGTTCGAGCCCGGGTATCTGGCGTGGCGGCGGCCGGAGTTCCAGGCCTACTTCAAGGAGCACCACGTCCAGTTGCCGCTCGCGAAGGGCGACGCCGTCTTCTTCAACCCGGCGCTGTTCCACGCGGCCGGGACCAACCGCACCACCGACGTGCGACGCATGGCCAACCTCCTGCAGGTGTCGTCGGCCTTCGGGCGTGCCATGGAGACCGTGGACCGGGAGGCGGTGTCGAACGCCGTCTACCCGGCGCTGCTGCGCCGCAAGGCGGACGGTGCCGACGCCGAGTGGCTGGACAACGTGATCGCCGCGAGCGCCGAGGGCTACCCCTTCCCCACCAACCTCGACAGCGACCCACCGGTCGACGGGCTCGCCCCGCCCTCCCAGGCGGACCTCGTACGACGGGCCCTCGCCGAGGGCTGGACCGCGCGGACGCTCCGGGACGAACTGCGGGCGGGCGCCGAGCGGCGCACGAGCTGACTCGGCGCCGCACGAACTGAAAGGTACTGGCACATTCATGGGACTTCTCGACGACAAGGTCGTCCTCGTCAACGGCGGCAGCCAGGGCGTCGGTGCCGCCATCGCCCGGGCCGCCGTCCGCGAGGGCGCGGTCGTGGCCGTCACCGGCCGGCGCCCGGAGCCCGGTGCGGCGCTGGTGGCGGAGCTGGAGGCGGCCGGCGGCAAGGCGCTGTTCGTCCGCGCCGACCTCGCCGACGCCGAGCAGGCCAGGGCATCCGTCACCCGGGTCGTCGAGGCGTACGGCCGGGTCGACTGCCTGGTGAACTCCGCCGGGCTCACCTCCCGGGGCACGCTCCTCGACACCACGCCCGAGCTGTTCGACCAGCACATCGCGATCAACCTGAAGGCGCCGTTCTTCGCGATGCAGGCGGCGGTGGCGGACATGGTCGGCCGCAAGGCACCCGGCACGGTCGTCAACATCATCACGTCCTCGGCGCACGGCGGGCAGCCGTTCCTCGCGCCCTACGTGGCCGCGAAGGCGGGCCTGATCGGCCTGACCCGCAACGCGGCGCACGCCCACCGCTGGGACCGGGTGCGGATCAACGGCCTGAACATCGGCTGGACGGCGACCGAGGGCGAGGACGCCACCCAGAAGACCTTCCACGGCGCCGGTGACGACTGGCGTGAGGAGGCCGCCGCCAAACTCCCCATGGGCAAGCTCGGCCAGCCGGACGAGATCGCCGACTTCGTGGTCCTCCTGCTGTCCGACCGCTCGGGCGTGGTCACCGGATCGGTGATCGACTGGGACCAGAACGTCCTGGGCGGCCTCGACTGACCGTTTCGCCCCCGAGAAACACCGCTCGCAAGAAACACCCTCAAGGAGCTGCACCCTCATGCGTATCGGAATCCTCGGCCTCGGCCGTATCGGCGCCTTCCACGCCGAGACCCTCTCCGGACTCGACGCGGTCGAGTCACTCGTGCTCACCGACCCCTTCGCGGAGGCCGCCAAGTCCGCCGCGGAGCGGTTCGGCGGTGAGGTCGTGGACTCGCCCGAGGCTCTGCTGGCCTCCGGCGTGGACGGCATCGTGGTCGCGGCGGCGACGGACGCCCACCCCGGGCTGATCCTGGCCGGCGTCGAGGCCGGCATCCCCGTCTTCTGCGAGAAGCCCGTCGCCAAGCACATGAGCGACGGCGTCGCGGTCCTCAGGGCCGTCCAGGGCAGCGACGTACCGATCCAGATCGGCTACAACCGCCGCTTCGACACCGGTTTCGTCAACGCGCGGGCCGCCGTGCAGAGCGGTGAGCTGGGCAAGCTGCACACCGTGCGCTCCACCACCCTCGACCCGGCCCCGCCGCCGGCCGCGTACGTCGCCGCCTCCGGGGGCATCTTCCGGGACTGCTCGGTGCACGACTTCGACATCATCCGCTGGGTCACCGGCCGCGAAGTCGTCGAGGTGTACGCCGTCGGCGGCAACCGGGGCGCCGACTACATCAAGGAGGCGGGCGACGCCGACACCACCGGCGCGATCCTCACCCTCGACGACGGCACCATCGCGGTGATCTCCAACTCCCGCCACAACGCCCGGGGTTACGACGTCCGCATGGAGATCCACGGCTTCACGGACTCCATCGCCGTCGGCCTGGAGGACAAGCTCCCGCTGCGCTCGGTCGAGCCCGGTGTGACCTTCCCCGCGGGTACCCCGCACGACTTCTTCATGGACCGCTTCACCGCGGCCTACCGCGCCGAACTCACCGCGTTCACCGAGGTCGTGGCCGGCACCCGGCCCTCCCCGTGCACCATCGCGGACGCCCTGGAGGCCGGCTGGATCGCCGAGGCGTGCACGCTGTCCCTGCACGAGCACCGCCCGGTGACGATCGCCGAGGTCCGCTCCGCCTGAGCCCGCCGCCGTGTCCCGGGCGCCCGTGCCCGGGACACCCGGGGGTGAACGCTGCGCCCGCGACGCCCGTTTACGGTCACGTGATCTCTCCGTACGACCATGAGAGCCTCCCACGTCCGACCGACCCAGGAGTCACGAGCATGCAGGAGTTACGCGAGACCGCAGGCCCCCGAACCGTGGCCGTCGTCGGTGCGGGACCGAGCGGCCTGGCCGTCGCCCGTGAACTGGAGCGCGCCGGACACCGGGTGACCGTGCTGGAGGAGCAGGACACGGTGGCCGGGAAGTGCCAGAGCGTGCACGTCGACGGGCACGCCTTCGACCTCGGCGGTCACATCTGCACCAACAGGTACGAACGGATCGCGCAGTTGCTGACCGAACTGGACGTGGAGACGGAGCGCACCAGCCGCTATCGCGTCCTGGACGCCGGGGGACGTGCCCTGCGGCAGCCGATGGCGTTCCTGCGCGACGGCTCCCTGGAGCGCTACCGGGCCCTGCGCGAGAGGGAGTTCCCCCGCATCGGCGAGCCCGGGCTCGCCCACTCCGCGCGAGCGCTCGCCGCCCCCGTCGCCCGGTGGATCGCCGACCACGGTCTCGACTCGATGGCCGAGTCCTTCGGCACCGGGTACACGGCCGCCGGGTACGGCCATCTCGACGACGGCATTCCCGCGCTGTACTTCGTGAAGTACGCGGAGATGACCGGGCTGCTGGACCCGGGCCGCGAACTCCTCGGCCACCGCGGCGACTTCACCCTCGTGGGCGGGTTCGCCACGCTGTGGCGCCGGGTCGCGGAAGAGCTGAAGGACGTGCGGTGCGGAGTGCGCGTGACGTCGGTGGAACGCCGCGGGGACGGGGTGCGGGTGCGCACCGACTCGGACCCGGTCGAGGCGGACGACGTGGTGATCGCGGTCGCGCCGGACCGTGTCCTGCCGGTCCTGGACGCCACCGACGAGGAGCGCGACCTCGCGGCACGGATCCGCGGCAATGCCTACCACACCACCCTCGCCGCCGCGTCCGGGCTCCCGGGGGACGCCTTCTACTTCCTGGCCGCCCACACCGCGAGCCGCGAGACGGCCGGCCACTGTGTGTCGTACCACCACCGCTACCCCGGCAGCGAGGTGCGGACCTTCTACTCCTACGACCGCCCCGGTGACGTCACCGCGCTGCTGCGGGAGGACATCGAGACGCTCGGCGGGCGCCTCACCGAGGTGCATCTCCAGCGGGAGTGGGCGTTCATGCCCCACTTCGGCAGCGCCGACCTCATGGACGGCGCGCTGGACCGGCTCGACGCGCTGCAGGGCCGCAACCGCACCTACTACGTCGGCGGACTACCCGCCTTCGAGCTCGTCGAGTGCGCCGTGGCCCACGCCCAGGACCTCGCGCGCCGCCACTTCCCGCCCACCGGGGCACACTGACCCGGCAGGATCACGGCCCTGCCACGATCGAGGAGGAACGGCAGACATGAGCGAACCGCTGCGCATCGGAGTCCTGGGAGCCGGGCGGATCAGCGGGGCCTCGCTGATCGGCCCGGCCCGGGCGACCGGCCACCGGGTCGTGGCGGTGGCCGCCCGCGACCGGGCCCGCGCCGAGGCCTACGCGGCCGAGCACGGTGTGGAGCGGGTGGCGGGGTCGTACGCCGAACTGATCGCCGACCCCGAGGTGGAGGCCGTCTACAACCCGCTCGCCAACGGGCTGCACGGGCCGTGGAACCTCGCGGCGCTCGCCGCCGGCAAGCATGTGCTGAGCGAGAAGCCGTCGGCGAGCAACGCCGAGGAGGCCGCGGAGGTGTGGGAGGCGGCCGCGAAGGCCGGGACGGTCTTCATGGAGGCCTTCCACTACCTGTTCCACCCGGTCACCCGGCGCCTCCACGAGATCCTCGCGAGCGGGGAGATCGGGGAGCTGCGGCACGTCGAGACCATGGTCGCGATCCAGGCGCCACCGGACGGCGATCCCCGCTGGTCGCTGCCGCTGGCCGGCGGGGCGGTGATGGACCTCGGCTGCTACAGCCTGCACGCGCTGCGCATGCTGGCCCCCTGGGCGGGCGGCGCCCCGCGCCTGGTGTCCGCGCGGGGTAGGGAGAGGGCGGGCGCTCCGGGTGTCGACGAGTGGCTGGACGCCGATCTGGCCTTCCCGGGCGGTGCGACCGGGTCGGCGCGTTGCCACATGGCGTACGACCGGCTGGAGATGAGCTGCCGGATCATCGGTTCGCAGGGGGAAGTCCGGGCGCCGAACTTCGTGCTGCCGCACACGGACGACCGGGTCGTGGTGCGCACGGCCGACGGCGAGCGCACCGAACGGCTCGGCACCCGGTCGTCGTACACCTACCAGCTGGAGGCGTTCGCGGACCGGGTGCGCGGGGGTGCGCCGCTGCCGCTGGACGCGGACGACGCGCTGTCGACGATGACCTTGATCGACGCCGCCTACCGGGCGGCCGGGTTCGAGCCGCGGCCGCGCGTGTCCTAGCTGTCGCGCAGCTCGGCCAGGCAGTCCAGTGCCGAGGTCAACTCGCCCGCGCCGTGCGGCTTGCGGGCCTCGGCCACCGCCTCCACGGCGTACGCGCCGGCCTCGGCCGGGTCGCCTGTGGCGCTGTGGCAGCGGGCGAGGTCGACCAGGAGCCGTACCCGCAGCGGCAGGACGATCTCGGGGGCGGCCCACGCGAGTGGCCCCCGAAGCGCCGCCCGGGCCTCGGGACCCACGCCCAGCGCGTCCTCGTACCGGCCCAACGCCCGCAGTACACCGACCAGTTCGGAGAGCACCTGCGGCCGCACCAGCTCGACGTGCGCCAACTCCCGCAGTGACATGGCGGCGAGGAGCGCGGCACACTCCTCGTAGACGGCCACGGACTCCTCGCTGCGGCCGACCGCGGCGAGCAGCATTCCGTAGGTGCGCAGCGCCCCGGACAGGCTTCCGAGCGCGCGGTCCCTGCGGTCGGGGGCGGACAACGCGCGGTACGCCTCCACGCTCGCGTGGGCCACCGACACGGCCTCCTCGGCCCGGCCGGTGCCCGCGAGCGCCTGTGCCCGCACGTCCCCCAGGAAGGCGCTCAGCGCCGGCGACTCCTGGTCCGGCACGCCGGCTGCGGCAGCGTACGCCTCCTCGTGGCGGCCGGACAGCAGCAACGCGTGGGCACGCAGCGCGAGGGCGCGCCCGAGACCGTCCTCATCGGCCGTCGCGCGGTAGACCGCGACCGCCTCGTCGGCCCAGGCGAGCCGCCGCGCGGCCGACGGCGACCGCAGCCCCGCCCAGGAGGGCGTGACGCAGTGCGACAGTGCCGCCCCGAGCAACGGTCCGCCCCTCTCCGGCGCCAGCCGGGCCGCCGCGCGCGGCAACGGCAGCAGTATCCGTACGAGTCCCATGCGCACCCCCTCGCCGCCCCGCCGAGGACAGCCGCGCCATGGTCGCACAGGGGCTCACGCCGAGGCCGCGATTCACCGAGTACGTAGCGAGCACGGGGGAACTTCGCCGAACTCCCCCGCACAGCACGGAGTCATCCGTACAGCGCGGGCCGTTCCACGAGTTCCACCGGCACCCGGCCGCCCTCGTTCAGCGACCGTACGCCCGCCTCGCACACCGCGGCCGCCGCGTAGCCGTCCCACACGCCGGGGCCGGTGACCTCGCCGCGGCGGGTGGCGTCGACCCAGGCCTGGACCTCACGGTCGTAGGCGTCGGCGAAGCGTTCGACGAAGTCCTGGGCGATGGTGCCACCCCAGCGCCCTGCCATGTTGGTGACCATGGCGTGGCCGTCGCCGACGCGGGCGGTGCCGCGTTCGCAGACCGCCTCGGCCTGGACCTGGTAGCCGAAGCCGCAGTTGACGAAGATCTCCACGTCGGAGAGGGCGCCGCCGTCGGTCTCGAACACGACGAACTGGGGGTCCTGGAGGTCGTCGGGAGCGTTCGCCGACGGGGACGGGCGCATGACGGTGACCGCCGTGATCTCGTGTCCGAGCAGCCAGCGGGTCACGTCGGCCTCGTGGGCCACGGAGTCGCTGATCAGCATGGAGCTGGTGAAGAAGGGCGGGCTCGCGGCGTTGCGGTGCCGGTTGTGCAGCATGAGCGGCCGCCCCAACTGGCCCGTTCCCAAAAGGGACTTGAGCTTCATGTACTCGGCGTCGTAGCGCCGCATGAAGCCCACCTGGGCCCGCCGCCGCCCCAGTCTCAGCTCGGCCTCCATGACGCGCAGTGCCGAGGCCGCGTCGGGAGTGAGCGGCTTCTCGCACAGCACCGGCAGGTCGTGCTCGAATGCCTGGAGAAGTGCCGCCTCGTGAGCGGGCCCCGGTGAGGCGATCAGCACGGCGTCCACGTCGGCCGCCGCCATCGCGGAGGCCGGGTCGGTGTAGGCGGTGCAGCCTTCGACGCGGGCGGCGATCTGCTTGGCGCGGTCCGTGTCGAGGTCCACGACGGCGCTCACCCGGGCGCCGCTGACGACCTCGTGGAGACGGCGGACGTGGTCGGCGCCCATCTTGCCGGTGCCGATGACGGCGACGCCCAGCGTGGCTCGCTCGGTCATGGTCATCCCTTCAGGCGCCGCAGGACCTCAGGAACTTACGGGTGCGCGCCGCGATCGGCAGCGGCTTGTCCGGCTCGCACGGGTACATGTCCTGCTCGACGATGGCGAACAGTTCCACACCGAGCTTCTGCGCGGCCACCAGCACCGGCTCCAACTCCGGTACGCCGGACGGCGGTTCGCACATCACCCCGCGCTGGACGGCCGGACCGAACGGCACCCCGCCCCTGACGACGTCCGCGAGGACCTCCGGGTCGACCTGCTTGAGGTGCAGATAGCCGATGCGCTCGCCGTACGTCTCGATGAGCTTGACGCTGTCCCCGCCGCAGTAGGCGTAGTGCCCCGTGTCCAGGCAGAGGTTGACGAGCTCGGAGTCCGTCGAGTCCAGGAAGTGCTCGACGTGGTCCTCGGTGTCGAGGTGGGTATCGGCGTGCGGGTGGACGACGAGGTCGAGCCCGTACACCTCCTTCACCTCGTGGCCCAGCCGTTCCATGCCCTTGGTGAGGTGCGCCCACTGCTCGTGGGTCAGCTCGGGCGGCTCCAGGAGCTCGGCGGTCCTGTCGTCGCGCCAGAAGGACGGGATGACGACGAGGTGCCGGGCGCCGACGGCCTGGGTGAGCGCGGCGACCTGGCTGACGTGCTCCCAGGTCGGCTCCCATACCGAGGGGCCGCGGTGCAGACCGGTGAAGACCGTGCCCGCCGAGACCTTGAGGTCGCGCCGGGCGATCTCGTCGGTGAGGCGGGCCGGGTCGGTGGGGAGATAGCCGTACGGCCCCAGCTCGATCCAGGAGTAGCCTGCCTCGGCGACCTCGTCCAGGAAGCGTTCCCACGGCACCTGGACCGGGTCGTCGGGGAACCAGACGCCCCAGGAGTCCGGGGCCGAACCGACGCGGATACGGTCGAGCGGGGCCGCCATCTCAGGCCTTCCCCTCGCCGGCGGTGGCCGCGGTGAGGTCGTCCTCCTCGGGGAGGGCTTCGGTGTCGACACCGCGGACCTGGGACAACTCGTGCTTGAGCGCGGCGAGTTCGGCACCGCCGGCCATGTGGTTGGTCAGCTCCTCCAGGGTGATCCGCTCGCGGGGAGCGGACAGTTCCATGGTGCCCAGGCGCAGCACGCTGAAGTGGTCGCCGACCATGTAGGCGTGGTGCGGGTTGTGGGTGATGAAGATGACCCCGAGACCGCGGTCGCGGGCGGCGGCCACGTACTTGAGGACGACGCCGGACTGCTTGACGCCCAGGGCTGCGGTGGGCTCGTCCAGGATCAGGACGCGGGCGCCGAAGTAGACGGCGCGGGCGATGGCCACGCACTGGCGCTGGCCGCCGGAGAGGGTGCCGATGGGCTGTTCGAGGTCGTCCAGGACGATGCCCATCTCGCGCAGCTCGTGGTCGGCGGTCTGCTTCATCTTCTCGATGTCCAGACGCCGGATCGGCCAGGGGCCCTTGGTCATCTCGGAGCCGAGGAAGAAGTTGCGCCACACCGGCATCAGCGGGACCACGGCCAGGTCCTGGTAGACGGTCGCGATGCCCTTGTCGAGGGCCTCGCGCGGGGTGCTGAAGCGCACCGGGGTGTTGTCGACGAGGAAGTCGCCCTCGGTGTGCTGGTGCAGCCCGGAGATGATTTTGATCAGGGTGGACTTGCCGGCCCCGTTGTCGCCGAGCACGCAGGTGACCTGGCCGGGATGGACCGTCAGGTTCACCCCGTGCAGGGCGCGGATGTTGCCGTAGGACTTGCCCGCGTCGCGCAGCTCGACGATCGCCCCGCCGTCACCGCCGGGGGCGGTCTCGGGGGTGTCGGCGAGGATCGCGCCGTGCGGGCCGGTCTCTTCAGTGGTCATAGTGCGGTTACCTCCGGGTCGCGGTGCGGCTGACCCACAGATTGATCATGACGGCGCCCAGCAGCATCACGCCGAGGAAGGCCTTGAACCAGTCCGGGTTCCAGTTGGCGTAGACGATGCCCTGCTGGACCATGCCGAACATGAACGCCCCGAACACCGGTCCGATCGCGCTGCCCGCGCCGCCGGTCAGCAGACAGCCGCCGATCACCGCGGCCGAGATGTAGATCAGTTCTTGGCCGACGCCCTCGCCGGACTGCACGGTGTTGAAGGAGAACAGGTTGTGCATGCCGACGAACCAGGCGCCGAAGCCGACCAGCATGAACAGGCTGATCTTGGTGAAGGTCACGGGGACGCCCACGGCCCGGGCGGAGTCCTTGTTGCCGCCCACCGCGAAGATCCAGTTGCCGTACTTGGTGCGCAGCAGCACCCAGGTGGCCAGCGCGGCGAAGATCAGCCAGTACACGATGGTGATCTTGATCTGGACGCCGCCGACGTCGAAGGACGATGCGAAGACCTTCTTGGCCTGGTCGAAGCCGTCCATGTCGGAGATGTCGTCGGTGGCCACGTTGCCGGTGACCAGCTTGGTCACCGCCAGGTTCACGCCCTGCAGGATCAGGAACGTGCCCAGGGTGATCAGGAAGCTGGGCAACCCGGTCCTGACGACCAGCCAGCCGTTGAGGAACCCGATCGCCAGCGCCACCAGCAGCGCCACGACGATGCCCACCCACACGTTCAGGGTGAGCTGGAAGGCGAACATCGACGCGGTCAGCGCCGAGGTGATCACCGCGACACCGGAGGAGAGGTCGAACTCCCCGCCGATCATCAGCAGCGCCACCGGCAACGCCATGATCCCGATCGTCGACGACTGGTAGAGGATGTTCGCCATCGAGCTGCCGTCGCGCACCGGCGGGGCAGCGATCAGGAAGAACACCCACACCGCCACCGCACCCAGGAACACACCGACCTCCGGACGCGCCAACAGACGCCACGCGAGCGGTCGTTCCGCGGTCCGGCCGTCCTTGACCTCGCCCGGGCCGGAGGCCGGCGGTGTCGTCACCGCCGGCTCGGCGTGCTGGGTCATACCCATCACCTGGTGCCCTTCGCGGCGAACGCAGCCACCGCGTCGACGTTGGACTTGTCGACGAAGGCCGGGCCGGTCAGCACCGGCTGCTCGCCACCGCCCATGTAGTTGCCGTTGTTCTTGTAGAGCCACAGCGAGTCGATGGCCAGGTAGCCCTGGAGGTAGGGCTGCTGGTCGACGGCGAACTCGATGGTGCCCTTGCTGATGGCGCCCGTCAGGTCCTTGTTGAGGTCGAACGTGGCGATCTTGGCCTTGCTGCCCGCGTCGGACGCCGACTGCACCGCGGTCAGCGCGAAGGGCGCACCGAGGGTGACGACGTAGTCGATGGACTTGTCCTGCGTGAGCTTGGCGGTGATCGTCGACTTCACGGACGGCATGTCAGTGCCGTTGACGTTCAGCGTCTGCAGCTTGCCGGTGAAGGTCTTCTTCACACCGTCGCAGCGCTGGGTCAGGCCGATGTTGCCCTGCTCCTGGATGACACAGACGGCACTCTTGGCGCCGGCCTCGTTCAGCCGCTTGCCGAGTGCCTCGCCGGCCACGGACTCGTCCTGACCGAAGAACTCCATCAGGCCGAGCTTCTGCCAGTCGCTGACACCGGAGTTGAGGCCGACGACGGGTATGCCTGCCTTCTTCGCCTTGGCCACGACGTCCTTGAGGGCGTCCGGCTTGGCGAGGGTGATCGCAATGCCGTCGACCTTCTGGTCGATGGCGTTCTGGACCAGGTTGGCCTGGCTGGCCGCGCTCGGGTCGGCCGAGTAGACCAGCTTGACGTTGTCCTTGGCGGCGGCGGCCTGGGCGCCCTTGCGGACGATGTCCCAGAAGGTGTCGCCGGGCGACTGGTGGGTCACCAGCGCGATGGTCATCCGGGGGGTGGTGGCCTTGCCCGCGGAGGCGCCGTCCGCGCTCTCCTCGGACTTCTTGCCGCCCGAGCTGCTGGAGCAGCCGGCGAGCGTCAGGGCCGCGGCCGCAGCCAGGGCCACGGCGGGAGCGAATCTCCGCGAACGGGAGAGAGAAGAGCGGTCCATCTTTCCTTGCACCTCACTGTGCGACGGGGGAACGTCGGGAAAGGGGGCGGGATCTACGAAAACGCGCCAACTTGCGTTGGGACGGGATCCAACTCCCCTGGCGCGGCCGCTGTCAATACTTTGTTAAGACATCATTTCACGATCAGGTCCGAATGTAAGTACAAACTATTGACAGCGTCGCCCTTCGAGCCCTACACCTGGGATGCAACGGGCCCGGAGGGCCTCGCATCCCCAGTCCGGATCGAGGAGCGTCGCGCATGGTCGAGCCAGTCCAGCAGTTCGACGTGATCAGTATGGGCCGGATCGGAGTTGATCTCTACCCGCAGCAGTCCGGGGTGCCGCTGGCGCAGGTCCGGTCCTTCGGGAAGTTCCTCGGGGGGTCGGCCGCCAACGTCGCGGTCGCCGCCGCCCGGCTCGGCCGCTCCACCGCGGTCATCACCCGCACCGGAGCCGACCCCTTCGGTACGTATCTGCACCGGACCCTCACGGATCTCGGCGTCGACAACCGCTGGGTGACACCGGTGGAGGCCTGTCCGACCCCGGTCACTTTCTGCGAGCTCTTCCCGCCGGACGACTTCCCGCTGTACTCCTACCGCCATCGAACGGCACCTGACCTGCGGATACACACCGACGAGCTCGACTACTTCGCCATCCGCGCGGCCCGGATCTTCTGGATCACCGGCACCGGTCTGAGCGAGGAACCGAGCCGCTCGGCCACGCTCGCCGCGTTGAAGTGCCGCGACCGGGCGGGCACCACGGTCTTCGACCTCGACTGGCGGCCCGAGCTGTGGAGCGGCACGGCCTGGGCGGACCCCGACGAGGCCCGCCCGTACTACGCCGAGGCCCTGCGGCACGCGACGGTCGCGATCGGCAACCTCGACGCGTGCGAGATCGCCACCGGAGTCCGCGAACCCCGGGCGTGCGCCGAGGCGCTGCTGGAGGCCGGCGTGGAGCTCGCCGTGGTGAAGCAGGGCCCGAAGGGTGTCCTCGCCGTGCACCGGGACGGCACCTCGGCCGAGGTCCCGCCGATCCCGGTCGAGGTGGTCAACGGTCTCGGCGCGGGTGACGCCTTCGGCGGCTCGCTCTGCCACGGCCTGCTGTCCGGCTGGGAACTGGAGAGGACCGTGCAGTACGCCAACGCGGCCGGTGCCCATGTCGCCGCCCGCCTAGCCTGCTCCTCCGCGATGCCGACGCAGGCGGAGGTCGACGGCCTCCTGAACGGCGTCCCGTCGTGACCGCGTACGGGCCACGGGGCTGCCGTACGACGATCCCGGCACCCGGCGGCAACCGGTCCTTGCTCCCTCCCCACCGGCACGACGAGCACCGCCTCGATGAACACCGCCGCTCCCTCTACACCGCACCGGAGAAGTTCTGATGAGCACCACCACCCGCCTGACCGTCGCCCAAGCCCTGGTCCGGTTCCTGTCCGTCCAGTACACGGAGCGGGACGGCGTACGGCACCGGCTGATCGCCGGGACCTGGGGCATCTTCGGCCACGGCAACGTGGCGGGCATCGGGCAGGCCCTCCTGGAGGCGGGCGAGGGAGCGATGCCCTTCCACCAGGGCCGCAACGAGCAGGCGATGGTCCACGCGGCCGTCGGCCACGCCCGCCAGCTCAACCGCCTGTCGGCCCAGGCGGTCACCACGTCGATCGGTCCGGGCGCCACGAACCTGGTCACCGGCGCGGCCCTGGCGACGATCAACCGCCTCCCGGTCCTGCTCCTGCCCGGCGACTACTTCGCCACCCGCGCCGCCGACCCGCTCCTCCAGCAGCTGGAGCACCCCACGGAGGCGGACGTGTCGGTGAACGACACCCTGCGCCCGGTGTCCCGCTACTTCGACCGCGTCCACCGCCCCGAGGCTCTGATCCCCTCCGCCCTCCAGGCCATGCGGGTTCTCGCCGACCCGGCCGAGACGGGCGCGGTCACCCTCGCCCTCCCCCAGGACGTGCAGGCGGAGGCCTACGACTGGCCGGAGGAGTTCTTCGCCGAGCGGGTGTGGCGGGTACGACGGCCCGCGCCGGACCCGGTGGAGCTGGCGGAGGCGGTCAGGGCGATCCGGTCCGCCGATCGCCCCCTGATCGTGGCGGGCGGCGGAGTCCACCACAGTGAGGCCGAGGAGGCGCTGAAGGCCCTGGTGGACGCCACCGGCATCCCGGTCGCCTCGACCCAGGCGGGCAAGGGCTCCCTGCGCCACGACCATCCCGCCGACGTGGGCGGCATCGGCCACACCGGCACGGCGGTCGCCGACGACCTCGCGCGCACCGCGGACCTGGTCATCGGCGTGGGCACCCGCTACTCCGACTTCACCACCGCCTCCGGCACCCTCTTCCAGAACCCGGACGTCCGCTTCCTCAACCTCAACATCACCGCCTTCGACGCCCACAAGCTGGCCGCGCGGACGGTCGTGTGCGATGCGCGAGCGGGTCTGGAGGCGCTCACGTCGGCGCTGGAGGGCCACCGCGTGCTCGCGGCCTACGAGGCCGAGTACGGCACGGGCAAGGACCGCTGGGAGCAGGTCGTGACCCGGGCCTTCGAGGCCGCGGACGAGAGCGCGGTGCCGACCCAGACCCAGCTGCTGGGCGCGCTGGACGCGGTCGTCGGCGACGAGGACGTGGTGATCAACGCGGCGGGCTCGCTCCCCGGCGACCTGCACAAGCTGTGGCGGGCCCGCAGCCCGCGCCAGTACCACCTGGAGTACGGCTACTCCTGCATGGGCTACGAGATCCCGGCGGCGATCGGTGTCCAGCAGGCGACCCCGGACACCCCGGTGTGGGCGCTGGTCGGCGACGGCACGTACCTGATGATGCCGACGGAGCTGGTCACCGCGGTCCAGGAGGGCCTGCCGATCAACCTGGTCCTCATCCAGAACCATGGCTACGCCTCCATCGGCGGCCTGTCGGAGTCGGTGGGCGGCGAACGGTTCGGCACGGCCTACCGCTACCGCGCCGCCGACGGCACCTTCAGCGGGGCCCCGCTCCCGGTCGACCTGGCGGCCAACGCGGCGAGCCTCGGCATGGACGTCCTGCGCGCCAAGACCGTACGGGAGCTGCGGGAGGCCCTGGCCACGGCCCGCTCCTCGGACCGCCCGACCTGCGTCTACGTCGAGACGGACACCGCGACCCCGACCGCTCCCCCGGCGGAGGCCTGGTGGGACGTGCCGGTGGCGCAGACGGCGTCGCGCGAGGCCGCCGTGCGGGCGCGGACGGAGTACGACCGTCAGGCGGCCGCTCGCCGCACCCACCTGTGACGTCCCGCCCCCGACCCTTTGAGGGAGGTATCTCCATGGCGAAACCCGGCGCCACGTCTCGTGCCGCGACCGCGCCCGCGCTCGACTGCCTGGACTTCGCCCTGGACCGGGGCAGTCCGGTGCCGCTGTACTACCAGCTCGCCCGGCAGCTGGAGGAGGCGATCGAGCACGGGAAGCTCGCCCCGGGAAACCTCCTGGGCAACGAGATCGACCTCTCGATCCGCCTCGGCCTGTCCCGTCCGACGGTCCGCCAGGCCATCCAGACCCTGGTGGAGAAGGGCCTGCTGGTCCGCCGGCGCGGGGTGGGCACGCAGGTGGTGCACAGCCAGGTCAAGCGCCCCCTGGAACTCAGCAGCCTCTACGACGACCTGGAGGCGGCCGGGCAGGGTCCGGCGACGCGTGTCGTTCGCCACGAGACCGTGCCGGCCTCCGCCGACGTGGCGGCCGCCCTGTCCCTCCCGGAGGGCAGCGCGGTCACGGTACTGGAGCGCCTGCGCCTGACCCACGGCCAACCGGTGGCCCTGCTCTGCAACCACCTGCCCACCGACCTCCTCGACCTCGACGACGCCCGCCTGGAGTCCACCGGCCTCTACCGCATGCTGCGCACCGCCGGCGTCACCCTCCACAGCGCCCGCCAGACCATCGGCGCCCGCTCGGCCACCGCCGAGGAGGCCGCCCGCCTCGACGAGGAGGAGGGCGCGGCGGTCCTGACCATGCAGCGCACGGCCTACGACGACACCGGCCGCAGGGTCGAGTACGGCAGCCACATCTACCGGGCGTCGCGGTACACGTTCGACTTCCAGCTGCTCGTCAGGCCCTGACACAGGGGGCCGGACCTCAGCTGCGGCCGACTCAGTGCGCCCCGTCCAGCCGCGCCCGCTGCTCCCCTGTCAGCTCCAGATCCACCGCCTCCAGGTTCTCCTCCAGCTGTGCCAGGGAGGAGACTCCCGCGAGCGGGACGATCGGGAGGTCCGAGCGGATCTGCCAGGACAGGACCACCTGGTTGACGGTGGCGCCCGTCTCCTTCGCCACCTCGGCCAGGGCCCGCAGTCGGGGCGGGGTGCCCGGGTGGTCGAAGTCCGCGGGGAGGCGGTCCGGGTGGGTGTAGGCGCCCTTCAGGAGGGGTGAGTACGCGACCAGGGTGAGGGCGGGCTCGGCGCGCACGTAACTCAGCAGGTCCGCGCCCGCGTGGCCGAGGCTGCCGTCGGGGAAGAGGTCGTCGGGTATGTCGGTGCGGGGGCGCAGATGGCTGTGGGCGTACTGGAGGACCTCGTAGCCGGGAAGGCCGGCCGCTGCCGCGAGGGCCCGGGCCCGTTCCACCCGCCACACCGCGTGGTTGCTCACGCCCAGCAGGCCCACCGTGCCCTCGGCGACCAGTTCGGCGAACCCCTCCACCGTCTCCTGGAGCGGGACCCTGTGGTCCTCTATGTGCGCGTAGAGGAGATCCAGCTTGGCCACGCCGAGGCGTTCCCGGCTGCGTTCCGCGGACTCGCGGATCACCTTGGCCGACAGGCCCTCCGCGTTGTCGAGGTAGCTCGTGCCGGGGGCCAGGGGGCGGGCGCCGAGCTTCGTGGCGATGACGATCTCGTCGCCGACGCCGCGGCTGCGCCGCCAGCGGCCCAGCAGTTCCTCGCTCTGGCCGCCCTGGCCGCCGTCCTCCCAGAAGGCGTAGTTGTCGGACGTGTCGATGAAGGTGCCGCCGGCCTCGGCATAGCGGTCCAGGACGGCGAAGGAGGTCTCCTCGTCGGTCCGGGAACCGAACAGCATCGTGCCGAGCGCGAGGACACTGACCTCGCGGCGGGTCGCCGGGTCGGTGCCGATGGTGCGGTACTTCATGGTGATTCCCTCCCGTGTGTACCCGTCTTCGGGGCACACACGGGAGTCTTCATCTTGAAGCGCACTTCAAGTCAAGGGCCGGCGTGCTCACTTGGCGAACGGGCTCACTTGGCGAACGGCCCCTCCAGCGCCGCCCATTGGAGCAACATGATCGTCTTGGCGTCGGCGATCTCCCCGGTACGGATCATCTCCAGGGCCCTGCGGAAGGGCAGTTCGAGGATCTCGATGTCCTCGCCCTCCTCGTGGAGGCCCCCGCCCTCGTGGGTACGGGTCGACGAGGCGTACTCGGCGGCATAGAAGCTGACGCGCTCGGTGACCGAGCCGGGGCTCATGTAGACGTCGAAGACGTGGCGGACCTCGCCGATGGTGTGGCCGGTCTCCTCGACGACCTCGCGCCGTACGGCGAGCTCGGGGTGCTCGTCATCGTCGTCGAGCAGACCGCCGGGGGTCTCGATCAGCAGCCCGTCGGGGTGGCCGTTGACATACACCGGGAAGCGGAACTGGCGGGTGAGCAGGACGGTTTCGCGTTCCGTGTCGTACAGCAGCATGGTGGCGCCGTTGCCGCGGTCGTGGGTCTCGCGCTGCTGGGTGCACCAGGTGCCGTCGGCGCGCTGGAGGTCGAAGGTCGTGGCCCGCTCGACGTACCAGTGGCTGGACAGCAGTTTCACCTCCCGGACCTTGACGCGCGGGTTGCCGGTCAGATCGAGGCCGGTGCGGTCGAGCCCGGTGCGGCCCCGGCGGTCGGGGATGTCGGCGCCCTCGGTCATCGGAGACCCGCCGGGCGGGTGGAGGAGCGGGAGAAGTGCGAGTTGGTCATGACCGCTTCTACCATTCCGGCGCGGGCCACGTCCCGTGCGGCACCCCTTCCCCGGCGGGCCGCACGGTGCTTAGCGTGCTCGTATGGATCATCCGCGGCAGCCGTCCCTACGGCACTTCGACCACTGCCCCTGGCTCTTCGCCGACGAGGCGACCGCGGAACAGCGGGCCGCACAGCGGGAGGTGCAGGAGGGGATCGGCGGCGACACCGGGATCGGTGAGCGGTGCTACGTCGCCGAGTCCGCGGCGGTGTTCCCGGACCGGCTGCGGCTCGGCGACGACTCGTACATCGCCGCGCACGCCTATGTCACCGACGAGCTGACCACCGGCTCGGACTGCACGCTCAACCCGTTCACCACGGTGCGCGGGAACGTCGTTCTCGGCGACGGCGTCCGCATCGGCGCCCACACCTCGCTGCTCGGCTTCAACCACTCCATGGCCCCCGACCGGCCCGTCTTCCGCCAGCCGCTCACCAGCCGCGGCATCCGGGTCGGGGACGACGTCTGGATCGGCTCACACGTGATCGTCGTGGACGGCGTGACCATCGGCGACCACTGCGTGATCGGGGCGGGAGCGGTGGTCACCCGAGATCTCCCGGCATGGTCGGTGGCCGCGGGCAATCCGGCACGCGTGCTGCGGGACCGCCGGGAGCCGGCGACGGGACGGGCCGAGCTACGGTCGGCTGGTGGCCCCACAACTACGACCGGGTCGGAGACCGGCCCCCCTCCCGGACCAGGGACGCCGACCGAGAACGATCCGGCGCGGGCACTGCGGGACCGGCGGAAGGCGGGGGTGGTGGACGCAGCGGTGGAGGCCGCGGCGCCAGGGGCAGCGATACGGCCCGACGGCGGCCCCACGGCTACGACCCGCCCGGCGGCGAAGGACACGGAGGCTCCCACGGTCGGGAGCGCAGGGGCAGCGGTGGGTCTGGCGGGGGCGCGGCCAGGAGGCGGCCGTACGCCTGTGTCCGGCGCCGGACCCGGACCCGGACCCGGACTCGGACTCGGACTCGGACTCGGACTCGGACTCGGACTCGGACTCGGACTCGGCGATGGTGATCTGGCCGCCTTCGCCGGCATCGCGCGGGCCCAGGCCGGCGAGCTGCTCGACCGTTGCTGGGACGGTGGGCGATACGTCGACCGGCCCGGTGTCGCGCCTACCGTGCGGGCCCACTGCGATGCCGTGGAGATCGCCGATCTGCTGCTCGGGGACGTGCCGGAGCACCTGTCCGCCGAAGAGCACAGCGAGCGGCTGAGCGGGCTCCAGGATCCCAAGAACGGTCTCGTGCCGGAGTTCGGCGAACCGCTTCCCGTGACGGACGCCGACGGGTTCATCGGGGAGGGAGCGGCGCTCTATCACGTGCTGTGCGTGGGATACGCCCTCGATCTGCTGGGCACCGGTCTTCCTCATCCGGTGTGCGGGGCCGGGGACATGACTGCGCGTCAACTCCTCGCGCGACTGGACGCGTTGCCCTGGCGGACCGGGGCGTGGGGCGCCGGTGCCTGGGTCGACAGCCTTGCCACCGCGGCCCATTGGAACCTGCGGCACAGCGACGGTGGCGGCGCGGGCAACGGGACGCCGGAGTCGCTGTTCGGCTGGCTGCTGACCAGGGTCGATCCATGGACCGGGATGTGGGGCAGCCCCTCCGCCGAGGAGGGCCGGCTCCAGATGGTCAACGGCTACTACCGGCTGACCCGGGGATCGTTCGCGCAGTTCGGGCTACCGGTGCCGTATCCCCAGCGGGTCGTGGACACGGTCCTGGACCACGCCCGCGACACCCGGCATTTCGGGCCCGGGCGGGAGAACGCCTGCAATGTGCTCGACGTCGCCCACCCCCTGTGGCTGTGCACCCGGCAGCTCGGCAAGGCGGCCGGCGGCTACCGCTCCGCCGAGATCCGCGACTGGGCCGAGCGGCAGCTGTCCGCGGTCCTGCGCCGCTGGCAGGACGGCCGGGGCCTCGGCTTCGGCCCCGGCGCCGCGGGACCCGGCCCCGAGCCCGGCCTCCAGGGCACGGAGATGTGGCTGGCCATCACCTGGTACCTCGCCGACCTGCTGGGCCGCTCCGACGAACTCGGCTACCGCCCCCGCGGCATCCACCGCCCCGAACCGGCCCGACAGGGAATCGGCGGTCTCGGCTGAGCCGACCGGGGGCCTCCCTCGGCTCAGGAGATCTCGAACGCTCCGAGGTCCGGCGCCTGCCCCCGGTACGGCAGTCCGACGTTCACGCCCTTGTCGATCAAGGTGCTGTCGGCTCTGGGGCGGAGACCGGGCGGCACGGGCAAGCTCCCGTCGCTCCGGCGGGGCGCGTCCCAGCCGGACGTCGACACGCTCTGGAACTGGCCGTCCGACAGGGTGACGCCCAGGTTCCAGGAGTTGTTCGCGGCGCTCGTGCCGGTCATGTTCGATGTCAGCGTGCCGGTGTACGCGAGGTTGTTGCGCAGGTTGCCCCGGCCGACGGCGGCGCCGGCCGCGTCGACGCCCAGCATGTTGAAGTCGGGGTGATTGCCGTACCCCGTGTTGTTGAAGTAGTCGTTGGCGACCGGGTGGTGGTTGGCGTAGAAGCCGGACGCCCGGTTGAGGAACGCCACCGACGTGCGCACGGTGTGCTTGACGGCCCCGGCGTCGTAGTCACCGCCGTAGCCGCCCGCCTTGAAGCCGGTGCCGTTGCCGGCCGCGGTGGTCGTGCCCGGCATGTAGCCATTGCGCCACGCCCACGAGTTCTCGATGGTCACCGACGAGTAGGCGCTGATGAGGTCGAAGCCGTCGTCGGCGTTCCACCACGCGCGGCAGCCCCGGAACACGTTGCCGGGGCGGCCCGCCGAGATGTGCGCGCCGAACCCGTCGGCGTTCTCTCCCGCCCCGTTGGAGGAGTTGGTGTCGTAGTTGTCGTGCGAGTCGGAGTTGAGGACGAGGTTGCCGCCGCCGTTCTGGAGGAACAGGCCGGGTCCCATGTGGTGGTGGGTGTTGATCTGCTCGAAGGTGTTGTCGCTGCCCGAGATCCAGATGCCCCAGGACTCGTGGTTCAGCTTGTTGTTCTGTCGTACGCCGGTGACCTCGAGGCCCTTGAGGTGGATCCAGCTGCCGGTGACGTCGAAGCCCTTGATGCGGCAGTCGTCCGTCATCCCGGAGAAGTCGAAGACCGGCTTCTCCCCCGGAGAGGCCCAGTAGCGGATCGGGCTGCCCGAACTGCCGCTCTTGTTCAGGGTGATGGCGTCGACTCTGGCCGTCTGGCTCGTGCAGTCGCTGTTGGCGCGGGTGTAGCGGTAGGTGCCGCCCCGGAAGTACACGGTGTCGCCGGGCTGGGCGACGGCCTGCGCGTGGGCGATCGACGCCCAGGGGGCGGCCTGCGTCCCTGCCGCGCTGTCGCTGCCGTTCGGGGAGACGTAATAGGTGGTCACGGCCGCCGCGCTGCTCACGGCCCCCGAACCGGCCGGGATCGTGAGGGGGCTCAGGGCGACCGCCGAGATCAGCAGCGCCCGCCCCACAAGCTGGGCAGAACTCATCGTTGACTCCAGGTTCATCCGTTGAGGAATCCGTCCAGGGCCGCCGTGGGGCGCCGTGTGCTCTCGTCCCAGGCCGAGCTGTTGTAGCCGTTGAACGACGGATAGCCCTCGGGCTCCCAGAAGAAGGTGCCGAGACCGCCGAAGCCCTGCAGCCCCGTGACGAACGCCTTCAGCGAGTCGCGCACCTGCGTGGGCTTGCCGACCGGTCCGCCGTACTCGACCTGCATGACCGGCTTGCCGTAAGTGGACTGGATGGTCTGCATGTTGGCCAGCACGGCGGGCACGTTGCCGCCCTGCGCGTACGAGGACAGGCCGGTGATGTCCCACCTTCCGCCGTTGTCCCGGTACGCATTGAGGAAGTTCTGGACGCTCGCCAGGTTCTGCGGCTGGGCGAGGTGCACCAGCACCGGTGTGCTCGGGAAGACCTGCTTGGACATGTCGTACGCCGCGTTCAGCAGGCCCGTCATCTGAGCCGGCCGCGTGACGCTGCCGACCGGTTTGCAGATACCGGAGTTGGTCTCGTTGCCGATCTTCACCCAGGCCGGGGTGACGCCATGGCTCTTGATGACGTTGCACGAGTGGTACACGTAGTCGTACATGGCGTCGAGCATCTGGCTGTAGGTCATGCCCGCCCAGGCCGCCGGCGGGTTCTGCACCCCGACCGAGTTCCAGGTGTCGCCGAAGTGGAAGCCGACGAGGACCTGCATGCCGGCGTTCTTGGCCCGCTGCGCGAGTTGGGCGGTCTCCTCGATGGAGCAGTGCCCGTTGGCCGGATCGCTGGAGGGGTTGACCCAGGTGCGCAGGCTCACCGCGGTGATGCCGTACCCCTTGAGGATCGTGAACAGGTCCTGGCGCACTCCGGCGCTGTTGTTCCAGTAGTAGCCCTGCGCCTCCATCTGCGGCAGCCAGCTGACGTCGGCGCCCTTGACGAAGGTCGCGGCCTGCGCGGGGGTCGCCAGGGGGCCCGCGCCCAGGGCGAGCGCGCCGGCGCCGGCGGCCGCGCCGAGCAGGAGGGTGCGCCGCGGTAAGCCGGAGGGGCCGGTTCGTTCGGTGTCGGTCATGTGGGGGTTCCTCGGTTCATCGGATCCGGACCGCGGACGGCCCGGGTGGGGGTATGGCGATACGGAACGCCTCCCGCCGCCGGGCCGAGCCGCTTGCCGACCGTTACCGGGGCGGGAGACCGCCGGGACTTCGCCTGTAGGTGGCCGCCGGTCCCGGTGAGGTTGCCGCCCGCGTGACCGAAACCGTCCTGAGTCCCGGAACACACGAATAGGACCCCCGTAGGCGCCCGCCTCGCGCCGCCGACTGATCCTCACAGCGCCCGCCGCGACCGCCCGCTCATGCGGCCTGTTGGCCCCCGGCGCCCCTCGACGACGCCCACCGCGCCTTTGCCGTCCGGGACTCCCCGCTTCACTCGGCCGCAGATCGGCGCACGCATCCGACGCATGAGACGATCGCCCGGCTCGTCCAGGTCGGGGCCGCCTGTCGGCCCCCGGGCTCCGACGAACCGGACCTACTCGAACGCCCTGCTCAGTGCACCGGAATGATGTCGGGGGCGCCGAGCCGTACCGCGTCGGCGGTCCGGTCGTCCGGCTGCTGCTGGGCCTCGCGTTCGGCGGCCACCCGCTTCAGGTAGTGGTCGACCTCACGGTGCCGGCGCGCTCGGTCCCACCCCAGGTGAGGCGCCATCAGTTCTGCGACGGTCTGCGCCGCGTCCACCCCACGGTCCCAGGACTCGATGGAGATCCGGGTCCGGCGGGCGAGCACGTCCTCCAGGTGACGGGCACCCTCATGGGTCACCGCGTACACGGCCTCGACCCGCAGGTAGTCGTCGGAGCTCGGCAACGGCTCGCCGAGCGAGAAGTCGGCCGCGACCATGGCGAGCAGCTCGTGCACCAGGGAGCCGTAGCGGTTCAACAGGTGCTCGACGCGGGCGACATGCAGCCCGGAGGACTGGGCGAGGTTGTGGCGGGAGTTCCAGAGGGCCGGGTAGCCGTCGGCGCCGAGCAGCGGAACGCGGTGCGTGACGCAGTCGGGCACTTTCTCGTCCAGGCCGCGGGCCGCCTCGTCGACCGCGTCCTTGGCCATCACCCGATAGGTCGTGTACTTGCCGCCCGCCACCACGACGAGGCCGGGTACCGGGTGGGCGACCAGGTGCTCCCGTGACAGTTTGCTGGTCTCCGCGGCCTCGCCGGACAGGAGGGGACGCAGACCGGCGTAGACGCCTTCGACATCCTCCGGAACCAACGGCGTGGCCAGGACGCTGTTGACGTGTTCCAGCAGGTAGGTGACGTCCTGGGAGCTGAGGGCGGGATGGGCCTTGTCCAGTGTCCAGTCGGTGTCCGTGGTTCCGATGATCCAGTGTCGTCCCCAGGGGATGACGAACAGCACGCTCTTCTCGGTGCGGAGGATCAGCCCGGTACGGGAGTTGATCCGGTCACGGGGGACCAGCAGGTGTACGCCCTTGGAGGCGCGGACGTGGAACTGGCCGCGCGTGCCGGTGAGGGCCTGGGTGTCGTCGGTCCACACACCGGTCGCGTTGATGACCTGCTTGGCCCGCACCTCGGTTTCGTCGCCGGTCTCCAGATCCGTGACAGCGGCTCCCACCACCCGCTCGCCCTGCCGCAGGAAGCGGCTGACGCGGGTGCGGTTGGCGGCCAGCGCTCCGTAGGCGACGGCCGTGCGGACGAGGAACAGGGTGTGCCGGGCGTCGTCGACCTGGGCGTCCCAGTACTGGATCGCGCCGACCAGGGCGTCGGAGCGCAGCGCGGGGGCCTCGTGCAGGGCTCGGCGCTTGAGCAGGTGGCGGTGGTGGGGCAGACCTCGGGAGGTACCGGAGGCCGCGGCCATGGTGTCGTACAGCAGCACGCCGGCGCCGACGTACGGCCGCTCCCGGATCCGGTGTCGCAGGGGGTAGAGGAACGGCACCGGACGCACCAGGTGAGGGGCCAGGAACTGGAGCAGGAGTCCGCGTTCCTTCAGGGCTTCGGCGACGAGCCGGAAGTCCAGCATCTCCAGGTAGCGCAGGCCGCCGTGGATGAGCTTGCTGGAGCGGCTGGACGTGCCCGAGGCCCAGTCGCGGGCTTCGACCAGGCCGACTCTCAGGCCCCGGGTGGCGGCGTCCAGGGCCGCCCCGGCGCCGACGACGCCGCCCCCGACGACGAGGACGTCGAGCTCACCCTCTCCCAGTCGGACGAGGGCCTCCGCGCGTGCCCCGGGTGAGAGAGCCACCGGGTTCGCCATGGTGTCCTCCTCGTGCAGCGGGTGCGGGTGGAGGCCGCGCACGCGGCTCGCGCGGCCCCGTTCGGTCGCTCCCGGCCGGGACCTATTCGACCTTGGCCCAGTCGAGCGTGCGCTCCACCGCCTTCTTCCAGCCCGCGTATCCCTCCTCGCGCTGTTCCTCGGACCACTGGGGTTCCCAGCGCTTGGACTCCTGCCAGTGGGTGCGCAGTTCGTCCGTGTCCCGCCAGAATCCGGTGGCCAGGCCGGCGGCGTAGGCGGCGCCGAGCGCGGTGGTCTCGGCGACGACCGGGCGGCTGACCGGGACGCCGAGCACGTCGGCCTGGATCTGCATGCACAGGTCGTTGGCCGTCACGCCGCCGTCGACCTTGAGCACGTCGAGGTGGACGCCGGAGTCCTGCTCCATGGCTTCCACCACGTCGCGGCTCTGATAGCAGATGGCTTCCAGGGCGGCCCGCGCCAGGTGGCCGCCGTCGTTGTACCGGGCGAGGCCGACGATCGCGCCGCGGGCGTCGGAACGCCAGTACGGGGCGAACAGGCCGGAGAAGGCGGGGACGAAGTAGATTCCGCCACTGTCCTCGACGGTACGCGCCAGGCGTTCGCTCTCGGCGGCGTCATTGATGATCTTCAGCTGGTCGCGCAGCCATTGCACCGCGGAGCCCGTGACGGCGATGGAGCCTTCGAGGGCGTAGATCGCCGGGCTGTCGCCGAACTGGTACGCCACGGTGGTCAGGAGGCCGTGCTGGGACCGCACCAGTTCCGTGCCGGTGTTGAGCACCAGGAAGTTGCCGGTGCCGTAGGTGTTCTTGGCTTCGCCCGGCGCGTAGCAGACCTGCCCGACGGTGGCTGCCTGCTGGTCGCCGAGCACCCCGGTGATGGGGATGGCGGCCCGCAGCGGCCGGGACGTACGGGTCTGTCCGAACGCCTCCCGGTGGGAGGACGGGCTGATGGTCGGCAGCATCGCCCGGGGGACGCCGAAGAAGCCCAGCAGTTCGTCGTCCCAGTCGAGGGTCTCGAGGTCCATCAGCATGGTGCGGCTGGCATTGGTCACGTCGGTGGCGTGGACGCCGCCGTCGGGGCCGCCGGTCAGGTTCCACAGCACCCAGGCGTCGGTGTTACCGAAGAGGGCATGGCCCTGCTCGGCCGCCTCGCGGACTCCGTCGACGTTCTCCAGGATCCACTGGATCTTGCCGCCGGAGAAGTACGTGGCCGGCGGCAGCCCTGCCTTGCGGCGGATGACGTCGCCCTGGCCCGAGCGGTCCAGCGCCGCCGCGATGGAGTCGGTGCGGGTGTCCTGCCAGACGATGGCGTTGTAGTAGGGGCGGCCGTTGCGCGGATCCCAGACGACGGTCGTCTCCCGTTGGTTGGTGATACCGATGGCCGCCAGGTCCTCCGGCGAGAGGTTTCCGTGCCGTAGGGCGTTCTGGATCACCGAGTTGGTGCGCTCCCAGATCTCCACCGGGTCGTGTTCGACCCACCCCGAGCGCGGGAGGATCTGTGAGTGCTCCAGCTGGTGCCTCGCCACCTCGTTGCCGGCATGGTCGAAGATCATGAAACGGGTGCTGGTGGTCCCTTGGTCCACCGCGCCGACGAAGTCCGCCATGGGATGCCGCCTCTCCTTGGGCTCTCCCGGGGCAGCCGGATCACGGCAGCCCCGGAAGCCGGTCAGCTCTCGTGCCGCTTTCGTGTCAGCTCTCGTCCGGGGCCGGTACCCGTCCCGGGGGCTCCGGCTCGGCGGTCGGCAGGAACCGGCCGATGAAGACCTTGTACAGGGCCGCTCCCAGCAGACCTCCGATCAGGGGGCCGACGATCGGCACCCAGAAGTAGAGGTGCCCGTACTGATCTCGCCACGCTCCGCCGTACCCGGTGAAGAAGCTGGCCAGCCGGGGACCGAAGTCGCGTGCCGGGTTGATCGCGTACCCCGCGTTGGTGCCCCAGGCCATACCGATGGCCACGACGATCAGACCGACGATGAACGGCGCCAGGTTGGCGCCGGGGGGCGTGTTGAGCAGGTCCGTGACCGCGAGGATCAGCAGCAGCAGGATCGCGGTGCCGATGACCTGGTCGCGGAGTGCGCCCCAGTCGCTGACCGGCAGGTTCGGGTTGCCGTTGGCGGGGAGTGTGGAGAACACGCCCTGCGTCTTGATCGTGTGGGTGGGATCCGCCTTCGCCAGCGCCTCGGTGTAGTTCCACCGGACGATCAGGGCTGCCACGAAGGCGCCGGCCGTCTGGGCCAGCGCGTAGGGAGCCACTTTGCTCCACGGGAAACCCTTGAACGCCGCCAGCGCGACGGTCACCGCGGGATTGAGGTGAGCACCGCTCAGCCTCGCCGCGACATACACACCCAGGGTGACGCCGAGGCCCCAGGCCCAGGCGATGCTGTCGTGATTTCCCAGGCCACCCGGCGGAGTCGTGAGGGCTCCGCCTGCCACGACCTGAGCCACCACGCCACAACCGAAGAGGATGAGGATCATCGTGCCGGCGAATTCCGCTGAAAGCTCGCCGACCAGTCCTGATCTCTTGAGTCGCTCAGCCATGGGTACCCGCTTCCCGCCGGCCCGAGGACCGGCCGTCGACTCCCCCGAGTACTCCACACATCAGTGTAAAACGGGCCGGAGCCATGCGCGCGCGAGCCGACACTGCGGCTCACGAGCAGCTCTCGGCGGTGCAGGTCGGCAGCGAGCACCCGTCGCGGATGTCCACGGGGAGACGGACACTGGAGACGGACACTGCGGCAGAGGTTCCGCCGCCGTTCCACCCGGGAGGTTCCCATGAAGATGCTCATCAACAGTCCGGAGACCGTGGTCGCCGACGCCCTGCGGGGGGTCGCTGCCGCCCACCCGGAGCTGGACGTGGACGTGGAGCGGCGGGTGGTCGTACGGCGAGACGCGCGGGAGGGCGGACGGGTCGGGCTGGTGTCCGGCGGAGGCTCCGGGCACGAGCCGCTGCACGCCGGCTTCGTCGGGTACGGGATGCTGTCGGCCGCGTGTCCCGGGGATGTGTTCACCTCGCCCGTTCCGGACCAGATGCTGCGCGCGGCGAGCGCCGTCGAGGCCGGACAGGGCGTGCTGTTCGTCGTCAAGAACTACACCGGGGACGTGCTGAACTTCCAGATGGCCGCCGAGCTCGCCGAGGAGGACGGCGTCCGGGTCGAGCGGGTCCTGGTCGACGACGACGTCGCCGTCACCGACAGCCTGTACACGGCCGGGCGGCGGGGCACCGGGGCGACCCTGTTCGTGGAGAAGATCGCGGGGGCGGCCGCCGAGGAGGGCGCACCGCTGGAGCAGGTTGCCGCGATCGCCCGGCGCGTCAACGAGTCCTCGCGCAGCTTCGGCGTGGCGCTCAGCGCCTGCGCCACTCCCGCGAAAGGCGGCCCGACCTTCGACCTGCCGGACGGGGAGATGGAGCTCGGCGTCGGGATCCACGGCGAGCCGGGCCGGGAGCGGCGCGCGATGATGCCGGCCCGGGCGATCGCGGAGGTCGCGGTGGGCGCCGTGCTCGACGAGCTGGTGGAGGTGGCTCCGGCCGACGGGCCGGTACTGGCCCTTGTCAACGGGATGGGTGCGACGCCGCTGCTGGAGCTGTACGGGTTCCACGCCGAGGTGGCCCGGTTGTTGGAGGCCCGGGGCGTGCCGGTGGCGCGGACGCTCGTCGGCAACTACGTGACGTCGCTGGACATGGCGGGCTGCTCGGTGACGCTGTGCCGGGCCGACGCGGAAATGCTGCGGCTGTGGGACGCGCCCGTGCAGACCGCCGCGCTGCGCTGGGGCCGCTGACCCCCGGTCGATCGAGGACTACGACCGCTTCCCCCCCTTGAGGCCGGCCGGACCCACTCTGTCCGACCACACGCGGTGCTCGACCGCCTCCACCGCCTGTCTGAGCAACTCGGCGTCCCGAGGATCGGTCCACGCACAAGGCCGCCCTCGGGAGCGCTGGTGGTGCCGCGAGCAGGCATGCCCATACCCTCGGAACCCACCCCCTTGTCAGGGCCATGACCCTCTTCTACAGTCCCCGGATACGGAGATTGTGGGAGCGCTCCCACGAGTGAGGTGTTCCAGCACTCACTCCCCTCCCTCCGAGAGGACTCCCGTACGAACGTCACGGCGCCCCGTCACGAAGAAGGCGGATCCCTCCATGCAGCTTCTTTCGACCCCCCGCTCACCGGCCCGAAGGCGCACCGCCACGTTACTGGCAGCGCTCTGCTGCGCCGCGTCACCCGTCGTGGCCGCGGCGGCCCAGCCGCCCGCGGCGAGCGCCGCCGTCACTGAGGTCCTGGGCAACGCGACCCACTTCGCCGGGCTCGGCAGCCCCTACGGCGGCTGCGGTCTGCCGCAGCGCGAACTGGACAGCCAGGACTTCGTGGCGCTCAACGTGTTCAACACACCCGGCGACTACTCGAGCACCTACCCCCGCCCGGTGCCGGACTCGAGCGCATCGGTCAAGGGCGTCTTCGACAACGGCCGCAACTGCGGCCGCTGGGTCAAGGTCACCATCGGGGACTACTGCACCGGCACCAACGACGGCGCCCCGGGCCGGCCCTTCTGCCGCAACGGCTCCTGGGTGGCCGACAAGTACAACGGGGCCACCCTGAACATGCTCGTCGCGGACAGCTGCGCCGATTCCAACGCCTGGTGCCGGGACGACCCCAACCACCTCGACCTGGCAACCGACTCCCTCAACCGCTTCCGGATCGGCGGCACCCCCGTGGGGACGATGTACCCGGACCACTGGAACAACCGTCATGTCTCCTGGAGCTTCGTCCCGGCCCCGGACTACAGCGGTGACATCCGTATCGGCTTCCTCAGGGGGGCCCAGCGGTACTGGCCCGCCATCGCCATCTCCCATCTGCCGGGCGGCATTCACGGCGTCCAGTACCTGGCGAACGGCACCTGGACCGACGCCGCGATGAACAGCGACATGGGGCAGTCCTACGTCATCGGCGCGACGGCCTCCGGCCAGAGCAGCTTCACCATACGGATCCGCGACGCGGCCGACGCCTGGCTGGGCGGCGGCCGTACGTACTCCTTCTCGCTGCCGTCAGGCTGCGCGGGAGGCTGCTCGCAGGACTACACCGCCGTCCCTTACACCACCGACAGCTCCGGAGGGACACCGCCTACCACTCCCGCGCCGAGCCCCTCCGGCGACACCGCCTGCACGGCGGAGTGGAAGCTGAGCGGCTCATGGCAGGGCGGGTACCAGGCCGACGTCACGGTCACCAACACCGGGTCCCGGCCGGTCACCGACTGGTCGGTGCACCACACCCTGCCGGGCGGTGTGACCGTGGCGAACCGCTGGAACGCGGTGGTGGATCCGTCCCGCCCCGCCACCACCGTTCACAACGGCACACTCTCCTGCACCGCGTCCTGAACTCCCGGAGATTGATCATGGTCATGACTTCATTACGCGTGCGCCGCCACCGCCTGCCGGTCTGGGCATTGGTGCTGACCGTGGTGGTGGTGGCCCTTCCCGCCATCGCGACGTCGCGCGCTCAGGGCGCGGCGACGGGCTGCACGGTCACGTACACCACCAACGCGTGGTCCGGCGGCTTCACCGCCCAGATCCGCGTCACGAATCTCGGCGCCGCCCTGAACGGCTGGCGGCTGGAGTGGACCTACGGCGGCGACCAGCAGGTCACGTCCGCCTGGAACGCGCAGGTCACCCAGTCGGGCAGCGCGGTGACCGCCGTGAACGTCGCGCACAATGCCCAGCTCGCCGCCGGCGGGTCCGTGGACTTCGGGCTCCAGGGCACCTGGCGCACCGCCGACCCGGCTCCCACCGCCTTTGCCCTGGGCGGCACGCCGTGCGGCGGAACCGCGAGTCCCACCCCGACGGCGACCGCCTCACCGACAGCGACCGCGACAGCCACGGCACCGGCCGAATGCGCCGGGGCGACGATCTGCTCCGACTTCGAGGACCAGACCGGTACCGTGCCCTCGGGCCCCTGGCAGACCGCGGCACCCGACTGCCAGGGCACGGGGAAGGTCAGCGTCGACACGTCCGTCGCCTACAGCGGCACCAGGTCGCTGCGCGTCGACGGCGGCGCCGGCTACTGCAACCACGTCTTCGCAGCCTCCACCCGCGATCTGTCCTCCGTCGGGCCCGTGGTGTACGTACGCATGCGGGTCCGGCACACCACCGCCCTGCCTACCGGCCACGTCACCTTCGTATCCATGCCGGACGCCTCACAGGGCGGCAGGGCGCTGCGGGTCGGCGGGCAGAACGGCGCGCTGCAGTGGAACCGCGAGAGCGACGACGCAACGCTGCCGGAACAGAGCCCGGCGGGGGTCGCGCTCAGCACGCCGCTGCCGACCGGCCGGTGGCTGTGCCTGCGGTTCCAGATCGACACCACCGCCCAGTCCATGCGCACCTGGGTCGACGACGGGGAGGTCGCCGGACTGCACGTGGACGGGGTGGCGACCCAGAACGTCGACGGGCAGTGGCTCTCTCGTAGGATCCCTCCCCGCCCCACCGGCCTGCGCCTGGGCTGGGAGAGCTACGGCACCGGGGACGACACTCTCTGGTTCGACGACGTGGCCCTGGGCTCCTCACCGATCGGCTGCTGACGCCCGCATGGGATCCGTCGGGAAGACAGGATCCGAACGCGCGACAGTTGTTGATTCCTTGATCCGTACTGCACGCAGTACCCGCTGGTGGACCGGTCAGCTGCAGGCCCTCGGCCTGGTCCCGGCTCACCGGCTCGTCGATCAGTTGGGTATCGAGCTCATCGATCCCTTACGGCAAACGAGGAGATCAAGTGAAACGTCGTCACGCCTTAGTGGCCACCGGTGCCGCCGGTGCACTGATCGTGGGTGGCCTCGCCATCGCCACCCTGCCAGCATCGGCAGCCGCCACCGGCTGCTCGGTCGCGTACAAGGTGCAGAGCCAATGGCCGGGAGGGTTCACCGCGGACCTGGCCATCACCAATCTCGGCTCCCCCGTGCGAGGGTGGACCGCGACGTTCGACTTCCCGAACTCCGACCAGAAGGTCACCAACGGCTGGAGTGCCACCTGGACACAGTCCGGAACCCACGTGTCCGCCACCAGCCTCGACTGGAACGGGGCGGTGGATACGGGCGGGTCGGCTTCCATCGGGTTCACCGGTGCGTGGAAGGGCGCCAATCCGGAACCCGCATCGGTTGCGCTCAACGGCGTGACCTGTACCGGCTCGGTGACATCCCCGACCCCCAGCCCCACCACCACTCCGACCAGCGGTCCCAGTGGTCCGGCCCCGGAACTGAAGGTTTCCGGCAACAAGATCGTCACCGCGAGCGGCAAGCAGTACCGGCTGCTGGGTGTGGACCGCTCCAGCGGTGAATACGCTTGTGTACAGGGCAAGAGGCTATGGGACAGCGGCCCGGTCGACCAGGCGTCCGTCGACGCGATGAAGACCTGGAACATCCACGCGGTACGCGTGCCGTTGAACGAGGAATGCTGGCTCGGCATCAACGGCTCGCCCAGTGGAGCCACCTACCAGCAGGGCGTCAAGGACTACGTCAACCTGCTGGTGGCCAATGGCATCACCCCGATCCTCGATCTGCACTGGACCCGGGGTGCCTACACCAACGGGCCGGACTGGCACTGCAAGGACGCCACCGCGACGTGCCAGAAGCCGATGCCGGACGCGCAGTACGCCCCCCAGTTCTGGACCGGTGTCGCCAACGCGTTCAAGGGCAACGACGCCGTCGTTTTCGATCTGTTCAACGAGCCGTACCCGGAGGTCGCCGGCAACTGGGACAAGACCCTCGGCTGGACGTGCTGGCGAGACGGCAGCACCTGCACCGGCCTTCCCTATGAAACCGCCGGCATGCAGGACCTGGTCGACGCTGTTCGGGCAACCGGAGCGACCAACGTCCTCATGCTGGGTGGCCTGGAGTGGGCCAACGACATGCGGGAGTGGCTGACGTACAAGCCGACCGACCCACTGAACAACCTCGCCGCGTCCTGGCACTCCTACAGCTTCAACGCCTGCGCGACCGAATCCTGCTGGGACAGCCAGGTCGCCCCGCTCGCGCAACAAGTGCCGGTCGTCATCGGTGAGTTCGGCCAGGACAACTGCGGCTTCGACTACATGCAGCGGCTCGTCGACTGGGCCGACGCGCACAACATGGGTTATCTCGCATGGACCTGGAACCCGTGGGGCTGCAGCACCGGCGCCGTGCTCATCAAGGACTGGGCCGGAACCCCGGAACCTGGCGTCGGCGAGGGGCTGAAGGCCCACCTGATCAGCCAGGACCCCTACACGACCCCGTAACCGCCCACCCAGCGGCTGCCCAGCCGCGCACGACGCCGCCCCGGCCGGATGCACCAACGGCACAACCCGGCCCGGGCGGCTTTCGACCACCACGAGTGTGAGTGTGGCGAGGTGCTCGATCCGCAGCCCACAGGGGGGTCGCCGGCTCCCGGACTCCAGGTGTGAACCCGGTCTGCGGCCGGCATCGGAGCGTCCCGCACCAGCCGGATGCCCATTCGTCCTTGTCCGACAGGGTTCCTCGTGCGTGCAGGCGGAGGGTCTGCTTGACAGTGCAGGCCACGAGCGCTTGGCGACCGGCTCCAGGCCACCCGTGACGACATCGTCAAGGTCAGCCCCGCCCGGGCCCCGGCTGACGACCACCACCGCGGCTGGGGAGATCGCGTCCCTTTCGCCGCCTGCACCGCCCGGACAGGCGAGGTCTCAGGCTGCCGCGTCGGAGACATCGACACCAGCCAATGGATCTGGACCGTGCGCGGTCCCCGACCGGCCCCCATAAATGATCAAGGGCCGGTTGCGGAAACCTCCGAAACCGGCCCTCACCTCCGACTGTCTCCAGTCGGGACGACAGGATTTGAACCTGCGACCCCTTGACCCCCAGTCAAGTGCGCTACCAAGCTGCGCCACGTCCCGGTGCGCTGCCCCGCGGTGGATCGCGGGAGCGCGCCGAAAGAACTTTACCCCACGGTGGGGGCCGCACCGAAGCCGACGCCGGGCGCGGCACAATCGGCGTATGGCCAGTACATCCTCAGGACGGCAGACGGGCGCGCGGGACCGGGACGACGAGGGGCGGGCGCGCAACGCCCGGCCGCGGGACGGGCTCGGGCGGCCGCTTCCGTACGGCGCCGACGGCGTCGCCCGGCAGCCGGAGGGCGTGGTGCGCACCCCGCAGCAGACCGTGGCCGAGGCTCAGGAACTGCTGGACGCGGGGCACCCGTTCCATGCGCACGAGGTCTTCGAGGACGCCTGGAAGTCGGGCCCCGACGAGGAACGGGCCCTGTGGCGGGGACTGGCCCAGCTCGCGGTGGGACTGACCCACTCCGCCCGGGGGAACGTCACGGGCGGACCGCGGCTGCTGCGGCGGGGCGCCGGGGCCGTGGAGGAGTGGGCCGCGTCGGAGGCCGGGCGGGGGCGGCCGTACGGGATGGATCTCGCGGGGCTGGCGGACTGGGCCCGGCGGCTCGCGGACCTCGTGGAGGAGACCGGCACGAGCGTCGACGCGGGGGCACGGGCACCGCGGTTGCGTGGGTAAGCCTATCGAGGGGTGCCGGGCGGGTGCTCCCCGCGCCCCTGGGGAGCCCTGGTGGACGCGGTGTACGTGCTGTCAGTGGTGTGGGGCAGACTCGGGGGGTGCGAAAGATTCATGTCATCGGTATCGGCGCGGGCGACCCCGAGCAGCTCACCCTCCAGGCGGTCAGGGCGCTGCGGGACACGGACGTGTTCTTCGTCCTGGACAAGGGCGAGGTGAAGAGCGATCTCACCCAGCTGCGCCGGGACATGCTGGACGCGCACATATCGGAGGGGTCGTACCGGGTGGTCGAGGCCCGGGACCCGGACCGGGACCGTGCGGCGGGCGGCGCCGCCTACTCCCCCGCCGTCGGTGACTGGCGCAGCGCCCGTGCCGACATCTACGAGCGGCTGATCTCCGAGGAACTGGGCGAGGAGGACAGCGGCGCGTTCCTGGTGTGGGGGGATCCGGCGCTGTACGACAGCACGCTCGGCGTCCTGGAGGAGATCCTGGAGCGGGGCTCGGTGTCCTTCGAGTACGACGTCGTGCCCGGCATCAGCAGTGTGTCGGCGTTGGTGGCACGGCATCGCACCGGGCTGAACCGGGTCGCGCGGCCCGTCCAGATCACCACCGGGCGGCGCCTCGCCGAGGGGTTCCCGGAGGGGGTGGACGACGTGGTCGTGATGCTCGACGCCCACCAGGCCTTCCGCGCGTACGCCGACCAGGACATCGACATCTACTGGGGCGCCTACATAGGCACGCCCGACGAGATCCTCGCCTCCGGTCCGATCGCCGAGACCGCGCCCCGGATCGAGCGGCTGCGTGCCGAGGCCAGGGAGCGCAAGGGCTGGATCATGGACACGTATCTGCTGCGCCGGAATCCCGAGCAGCGGTAGGCGCCGGAAGCACGGTGGCCACCCGGCGGACCGCCCCGTAGGCAGGGGTGATCCTCACGGTGAGCCGAGCTGGTCCAGCCATCTCTGCGCGCCCGCCACGTCGAGCACCGTCCTCACCCCGTCCGGGAGGGGCGGTCGGCGTACGACCACCACGGGCAGGGCCAGTTCGCGGGCGGCCGTGAGTTTGGCGGACGTGGCCGTTCCCCCGCTGTCCTTGGTGACCAGGACGTCGATGCAGTGGTCGTGGAGGAGCGTCGACTCGTCGGTCACCGTGAAGGGGCCGCGGGCCAGGAGGACTTCGGTGTGCGGAGGCATGGGCGGCTCGGGCAGCTCCACCGACCGTACGACGAAGTGCAGTTGGGTGAGGTGCGCGAAGGCGGCGAGTTCCGTGCGGCCGGTGGTCAGGAACACGCGTCGGCCGAGGCTCGGCAGCAACTGAGCGGCCTCGTCCAGGGAGTCGACCGCATGCCAGCGGTCCCCCGGTCCGGGCCGCCAGCCAGGGCGGCTCAGCACCACGGAGGGCACGCCGGTCGCGGCGGCCGCCCGGGCCGCATGAGCGGTGACCGCCCGGGCGAAGGGATGCGTGGCGTCGACCAGTGCGTCGACCCGCTCCTCCCGCAGCCAGCCGGCCAGCCCCTCCACCCCGCCGAACCCCCCGATCCGCATCTCCCCCGCGACTGTGCCCGGCCGGGCCACCCGCCCCGCGAGAGAGGTGGTGACGCGGACTCCCGGCCGCGACGCGAGCGCGGCGGCCAGTTCACGGGCCTCGGTGGTGCCGCCGAGGATCAGGATGTGCGGGGACATGGCGGGTAGCGTACGAGGTCAGGGGTGGGGCGCGGCGGGCCGGGTGACGAGCGCCAGGGAGCCCTGGGTCACAAGACCACTCGGCGCGTCAGCGGAGCAGCAACTGCACGCCGCCCACGATCGTCGCCGCGATCACCAACTGTTCGAAGAGCCGCTGGTTGATCCGGTTCACCGCCCATTTTCCGAGGAGCGCGCCGGGCACGACGAACGCCACGAGGGCGAGGTCGAGCAGCAGCGAGTGGCCGTCGATCAGGCCGAGGCCGACGCTGAAAGGCACTTTGGAGACGTTGACGATCAGGAAGAAGAACGCCGAGGTGCCGAGGAAGCCGAGCTTGCGGAAGCCCGCCGACAGCAGGTACATCGACATCACCGGGCCGCCGGCGTTGGCGACCATGGTGGTGAAGCCGCCGAGGACGCCGTAGGAGCGGGCCTTGACACGGCCGGTCCGGGTGACGACCGAGTCGGGGTCCTGCTCCGCGTCGGCCGTGCGGCGGCGCCAGACCGTCACCGCGGCCATGAACAGCAGGATCGCGCCGATCGACGTCCGTACCATCCCGTCGTCCGCCCATTGCAGGAACAGCGTGCCGGCGACCACGCCGACAGCGACCGCCGGGAACAGCCGCCAGAGGGTGGGCCAGTGAGCGTGCCGCCGGTAGGTGAGCACCGCGAGCACGTCACCGGCGATCAGGATCGGCAGCAGCGCGCCGGTGGAGGCGCGGGCGGGCAGCACCGCGGCGAAGATGGCGAGGCTGACCGTGTTGGCCCCGCTGACGGCCGTCTTGGAGAAGCCGACGAGCAGGGCCGCGGCGGCGAGCGCGGCGAACCCCCAGACGGAAATGTGCCAGAGCGTCATCGTGTCCATGCGGAGACCGATGCTAAGTGCAGGTAACCGGTGTCGTAAGTGCCGTCTCGCCGAGTGGTCCTGTCGACGCCCTCGGGCTAGTGCCGTTCCACCAGGACCGCGCTCCCCTGGCCGACTCCCACGCACATCGTCGCCAGTCCGCGCGCCGCCCCCGTCCGTCGCATCCGGTGCAGCAGGGTCGTGAGGATGCGGGCGCCCGAACAGCCGAGCGGGTGGCCCAGCGCGATCGCGCCGCCGGTCGGGTTGACCCGCTCGGGGTCGATGCCGAGCTCGTCGACGCAGGCCAGGGCCTGGGCGGCGAAGGCCTCGTTGAACTCGGCCTCCTCGATGTCGCCGATGCTCCAGTCCACGCGGGCGAGCGCCTTGCGGGTGGCGGGGACCGGGCCGATGCCCATCACGTCGGGGTGGACGCCCGCCGAGGCTCCGGCGGTGTAACGGCCCAGGGACTCCAGCCCCAGGTCGTTCAAGGCCTCTTCGCTGACCAGGAGGAGTCCCGCCGCGCCGTCGTTCATGGGGGAGGCGTTGCCCGCGGTGACGGTGCCGCCGGCCCGGAAGACGGGCTTCAGGCGGGCCAGCTTGTCGTACGAGGTGTCCTCGCGGATGCACTCGTCGCTGTCGACGAGCACACCGTCAGGGCGCTCCACCGGGATGAGTTCGTCGTCGAAGTGGCCGTTCTTACGGGCCTCGGCGGCGAGGCGGTGGCTGCGCAGGGCGAACTCGTCCTGGCGTTCGCGCGGGATGCCGTAGCGCTGGGCGACCTCCTCGGCGGTCTCGCCCATGGGCAGCAGGCCGTGGAGTTCCTTCATGGCCGGGTTGACCAGGCGCCAGCCGAGCCGGGTGTCGTGGGTCTCCATCCGGTGCGGCAGCGCCTCGTCGGGGCGGGGCAGCACGAAGGGGGCACGGCTCATCGACTCGGAGCCACCCGCGAGCACGATGTCGGCCTCACCGGCGGCGATGGTACGGGCCGCGAGCGTCACGGCCTCCAGGCCGGAGGCGCACAGCCGGTTGACCGTGGCACCGGGCACGGTCTCGGGCAGTCCGGCGAGCAGCGCGGCCATGCGGGCCACATTGCGGTTGTCCTCGCCGGCCTGGTTGGCGGCGCCCCAGTAGACGTCGTCGATGCGCGCCGGGTCGAGCGCGGGGACGTCGGCGACCAGGGCGCGGATCACGGTGGCGGCGAGATCGTCGGGGCGTACGGCGGACAGGGCGCCGCGGAGTCTGCCGATGGGGGTGCGGCGGGCGGCCGCGAAGTGAACGGGGCGCACGACTTGACTCCTGACCGTCGGGATCCGGGGGACCGGGAGGCTTTTCCTCGGCAGCACTTTAATTAGCACCGCTAGTTTCGGACAATAGCCGGAGGAGACGGGGCCTGGCACGGGGCCCGCCCTGCCAGGTCGCAGGTCTTCGCAGATGTGACGGGTTTCCTCGGCGGTGTGCTCACACCCTGAGACGCCGCTGTTTGCACGATTGCGGCCGGGGCACCCGCGCCCCCATGGAGTGGTTGCGTCGAGCGGCCTGTGTGGGAGAGGACCCCGAGTTGTTCTTCCCCGTGGGCACGCAAGGACCCGCGCTGCGGGACACAGCGGCGGCGAAACGCGTCTGTGCCCGCTGCCCGGTCGCCCCCGAGTGCCTCGACCTGGCGCTCAGCAGCGGGCAGACCTCGGGCGTGTGGGGCGGGACCGGCGAGCAGGAGCGCGACGAACTGCTCCGCACCGGCATTGACCATGCCAGAAGGAGGAGCACGGTATGACTGTGGTCAGGAGCACCCTGTCCGATTCGGCCCGCGAGACGGCCGGGGACGCCCTGCAGAGCACCCTGGTGGATCTGATCGGCCTGTCGCTGATCGGGAAGCAGGCCCACTGGAACATCGTGGGCCCGCGGTTCCGGTCCATCCACCTCCAGTTGGACGAGGTGGTGACGACGGCCCGCTCGTTCTCCGACACGGTGGCGGAACGTGCCGCGGCCCTGGGGGTGTCGCCCGACGGCCGCCCCGAGACGATCGCCTCCGCCTACACGCTGCCGGGCTCGAAGAGCGGCTGGATCCGGGACGACGACGTCGTCCGGTTGATCGTGGAGACGCTGGAGGCGGCCATCGGCCGGCTGCGCGAGCGCATCGAGGCGACCGAGAAGGCCGATCCGGTCACGCAGGACCTGCTGATCGGCATCACCGCAGAGCTGGAGAAGCAGCGCTGGATGTTCGAGGCCGAGAACTGGCCCCGGGACTGACCGGCCCGAAACCCCCACGGAAAGGCGCAGGCGATGACCGACCCTCTCGAACTCGACGCGCTGTGGGAGGACTTCCACCGCGTGGTGAACATGACCTCACAGGAACTGGCCGCCTGGCTGCGGGTCAGCGACGCCGCCGAGTCCGCGGAGCCGCTGCCGGAGCACGCGGGTGAGCCGACCGGGCAGCATGTCCTCGCGATCCTCCAGAAGCGGCGCACGGACCTGACCGACGACGACATCGAGGTCATGTACGAGGTGGTGGACACCGTGGACGCCTGGCCTGCTGATCAGGGCGTTGGCCTGCGCGAGGTCCTTTTGGGTCTAGCTGAAGGTCGCGGAAGTTAGCTGCATCGCGCTGATTCTCACAATGATCGTCTCCCATCCGTCTCCCATGCCGCCAGAATTCGGCCGGGAAGCGGGGTGAGCAACCGGGTTGCTTGGGGCGTAAATAGAAGAGCCGGAGCCGGAGTCGTCTTGCACACCTTGGGGGTTGTGGACCGACTCCGGCTCCGGCTCTTGCCTAACGAGCGCCTCCCCGCACTCGATACGGGGAGAGTTCACTCGTTCGGGCGGGTACGCGACGAGCGGTGTCGGGTACCCCATCAGGTCCACCACTCAGCCGTCGTAGGGGGTACACGGCTGAGTGGTGGCCCATTCGGCCCTGCGGGAACCTGAACCCCGCAGCGCCGAAGCCTCAATCTGTAGTTGCCAAAGGGCCTTGGTGACGGCCTTGATATATCAAGGCCCGGATGATGCCCCTAGCGTCGGACTCCACGTCATGATCGTCGCCAGGGGTCCGGATGCCGCCAGTTGCGCGCCACAGGCGGATCGCTGCTGACATCCAGCGCCGTATCGCCGCTGGCGAGTGGCGGCCGGGCCAGGATCTGCCTTCGAGAGCCGAGCTAGCTGCCGAACTCGGCGTACATGAACAAACGGTGCGCCTCGCCTACGTTCTCCTGCGCCGGGCCGGCGTCTTGGAGGGCGAGCAGCGCCGGGCCGTGTATGTGGCGCATCCTCCACCTATGCGCACTCTCACGGACGCGGACGCCGAGTGGCCGTATTCCAGCGAGACCACCGACACCCGCTCGCGTCCCGCCACGGTGGAGCTTGCGGAGCGGCTTGGCGTCCACGAGGGCGCGATGCTGCGGCACGAGACGGTGGAGTGCCTGGACCCGGGTGGCAGGTCGGCGATGCTGGTGTCGTCGTGGTGGCGTGGCCAGCGTCGGCCGCATGCTTCCTATACGGCTGAGCTGGGTGTGGTGTCGCTGGCCGAGGAGCAGGCTCATGCGCTTGGGCTGCTGGTGGACGCTGTCGCGTTCCGTGTGGTGCGTACCCGCCTCGACCATTTAGGTCGCCCCCTGGAGACTTCCGATCTGATTTTGCCCATGGATCGCTGGCTGATTCGTCTTGCGCCCACGCGTGAGCAGTGAGCGCTTTCATGCTTGGCGTTGGGGGGCGCCGAGTCACGAGTAAAGCCGAGTTTCGGTCGTGAGGGAAGGTGTCCCCTGCATATTTGTTGACCTTTAGTCGACGTGCCGTCTCTTTGTGTAACCGCTGGTGGGGCGTTGGCCAAACGTTCCTGCGGGTAACCCCGCCGGGCGCATGAGACGCCCCCAGGCAGGGTCAGGACCGTTCGATACGGGCCACCCGCCGACGGTGGCAGCGGTGGCCGCATCGCGTCAGCGGTACAGCCGGCCCTGCCCCCGCCTTCAGGTCGACGTTCCCGTCACAGTGCCCACACTCCCCGATCCGGCAGGGCCCGCACACGTCGCGTCGCTCACCGCCCGCCGCGGTCACAGGGCGCCTCGCAGTCCGGCGGGTGATTGGGCGGGGCACACGTAGACGGGCCCGAGCCCGGCGCCGCTGGGCGATAACCGTTCTCCGATGCGGATGCCCGGATGGTCGAGGCTGCCGCAGGGGCAGGGTTCGGTGGTGGTCTGGTGCTGGGGCGGGGGTTCCGTAGGCTCGGCCACGTCGACGCTCCGTTCGTCGGCCATGCCCCCGGGCCGCGGCGCAAGCGGTCGCGGGGGTCTCGTGCAATTGCAGGCTAGTCCTGCTTGTATCGGTCTGTCTCGCGACGTCTCGATACGTAGCCCGAGATGCCGGCTTGTGGTGCCCTGTCTAGCTTCGGATCATGGCGACTGATCCGGACGCGGAGATTGACCACGAGGGTCCTGTCACTCCTTATCGGCAGCTCGCCGAGATCCTGAAGGCCCGGATTGCCCGCGGCGACTGGGCGGACGGCAGGCCGATCGCCAGCGAGACACGGCTGGTGCAGGAGTACGGGATCGCCCGGACCACCGTGCGGCGAGCCCTCGACGTGCTCGTTGAGGAGCGGGTCGTGTGGAAGGTGCAGGGGCGCGGAACCTACGTCGGCCAGCCGCCCTCGCCATGAGTCTCTGACAGTGCCCGTCGATAGAATCTGTGGCGTGTCCCCCACTCCGTCCGAGCGCCCTCCGACGTGCACGGCCGCCGACCGCGCGGCCGAGCTCAACGCCGCCATCCGCGCCCTGTGGGCCGGACGCGGACACCCGGCGCCGCCCTTGTCGGAGGCGCAGCGGGCCGAGTATCGGCGGCTCCTCGCCGAGCTCGACCGGGTCACACGCGGAGACGTGACGACCGCGGCGTGACGTTCAGGCGTCCACGATGACCCCGAGCATCATCAGGCGGTAGCCCATCGCGGCCGGGCTCAGGTCGAAGCGGTCGGCGAGGATCTGCACCAGTTCTCGAGCCGTCCCGAACGTCGCCTCGGCTGCCGCCCTTCGCACGGCCCCTTCGGGGGCGAGGAGCGCGCCCGCAAAGCGGTTGGCCTCAGCCTCCTCGCGGTCGGTAGGCAGACTGGCGAGGTTGCCGTAGGAGTAGCGGGCCGAGGTGTCGAGGATCAGCTCGCGGGCGCGGTGCATCTGAAAGTGGCCGATGAGATGGGCCAGCGCGAACCTCTGGGTGGCCGCAGAGTGCTGCGGGTTGAGCCCGATAGCGTCCTGACCGTCGCGTCGTAGGAGTATGCCGGACAGCCCGGCCGGGCCACCCTCCCGGATGACCAGGATGCCGAGTTCGCGCGCCACCTTCTCCGGGTTGATGGGGAGATCCGTGAGGCCGAACTGGTCGATCAATTCGCGGGCCGCGACGTCGGCTCTGGACATGCGGCTCCTCCGTCAGGTTGGGCAGTGCGCTCATCGTAGGATCCTGCGGTGGCCACAATCGACTTCCCCGACAACCTGATCGCGCTGGAGACGACCGCCTGGGAGGAGATCCAGGCTGGGCGGCTTACCGTCGAGACGGCAGCCGCCGTACAGGAGCGGCTCACCCAGTTCGCGGCCGAGGCGGGCATCGACCGGCACACAGCGGAGATGGCGCTGAAGCGGGCCGTGCGGCATGCGGCAGTCGCCGAGGGCTAGATGTCGCAACGCCCCGCCCGGTCGCTGTCCCGGGCAGGGCGTCATTCGAATAGCCAACCGGGCCATACGAGCACGGATGGATGCCCCCATGCTACGACGGGCCACCGACAAAGCCGGGGCGACGACTCGACAGGACGTAGGTCCCAGATCCGAAGCTCTGCTCGGCGGCCCGCCGCAGGCCTGTGCGGATCCGCTGGAAGCCCTCGCCGACCGATTGCAAGGCGGGCGACTGCGCCAGCACGGGCGCGGGCGCGGGCGGGTAATGCCGGTCGAGCTGCTTCAGTGCACGCTCGGCGTTCGGGTACGGGCGGTACGACGTGGGCGCCTCCTCGCGTCCTCGCCAGGATGGCAGACGGTTACGCCTCGTCCGGCCAGGTCGTCAACGTCGCGCCGGTCTCCTCGTCGACGAGGGTGATGCGCGCGTCCGGCAGGGTGCCCCAGCTGCCCACCCAGACCGGCAGCTGATCCCGCGCCGTCGCTTCGACCGGCCACCAGCCCTGCATGACCGGGCGGCCGGCGGAGGTGAGGGTGAGGTGGAAGCGTTCCGGGGCGGTCACGCGGGCTTGCGGTTCTTCGGTCGGCCGTGACGCTCGAGGATTCGGTAGAGCCGCGACGGGGGCATCCCGGCCGCGATCGCGATGCCTTTGCGGTCGGCCTGCTCGTGCGTCTTGTCGGCCTCGATGATGGCCAGGTCCCGGAACTCCTCAAGGTGCTTGATGACGCGGGATGTCTGGGCGATAAGGCTCGTCAGTTGGTTGTAGCCGGACAGCTGGTCGCCGTTGCCGGCGTGCTGGGGAGGCTGGACGTCGGCGCGGTTGCGGATGGCGTCCATGAACGCCTCGGCAAGGTCGGGGTGGACGTCGCACACGATTCCGACGTTGTCGTTGTCCTCGCTGCCGAATCGGGCGAACCACTTCTTCATCATGACGCGAACGCTACTCGCATCGCGTTCGCTACACAAGGGGTAGCTCGAGCTATATAGCGAACGCAACACGCATCGGGCGCGCACAACCGCCCCAGCTCGAGCTGAATAGCATTCGCTACACACCTCGAGCTACGTCAGCCGGATTCCGCGCGGCCGGCGCGATTCGCGGACGATCGCGGCCTTCGCCTCCAGCTCGCCCAGCTGGTAGTGCACCGACGAGGGGCGCATGCCGACCTGGTCGGCGATCTCGGCGACGGTGGGTGCGTCGCCGCTCTCCGTGATGGCCGCGCGGATGATCCGGAGGATGCGCTCCTGGGTGGTGGTGAGGTAGTCGACGCGATGCTGTGCCATGCCTCGACTAGAGCACGTGTTCGAATTTTGGTGCAAGCTGGAGTCGTGACCGACCTGCCGCCCGACCTGCCCAGACTCCGCACCCTGGAGACCTGGCTCGGCCTCACCCTCGACCAGGTACGGGCAGCGATCGCGGCAGCCGAGAAGCGGGAGCAGGAACGGCAGACCGGCATCGAACGACGGCCGCCCCCGCCCGACTGGCTCCTCGAAGTCGGCCTCAACCGCGACAGCCCGCCCGTCCAAGTCCACGTCGGCGGATGCTGGAACGCAGGCAAGCGCCACCGCGACATCGGCCGGGACGAAGCGCTGCGGGCGCTCGCCGACGGGGTCAAAGCCTGCGGAGCCTGCCGGCCCGACACGGAACTCGGCTACCTCGAGGGCTAGGCGCTCTTCGCCTTCCGGGCCGCCGCCTTCTTCGCCGTCTTCTTCGTCGGCTGCTTCTTCGCCGCGGTCTTCTTCTTCGGCAGATCGTGGACATCGGCGTCCTCGCCACGGGACGCCTTGGCCTTCTCCACCGACTCGTTGAGGGCGGCCATCAGGTCGAGAACCTGGGCGGGCTTCTCCGGCTCCGGCACCTCTGGGAGCTCGCGGTCGTCGCGCTTGGCTTCGATGATTTTGGCGAGGGCGTCGGTGTAGGCGTCCTCGAACTCGGGACCGTCGAGGTCGTCGCGGCTCATCGACTCCATGAGGGCGAGCGCTCCGTCGATCTCCTCATCCGACACCTCGACGGTCGGCGGGTCCACCGCAGCGGGGTCGCGGACTTCGTCCGGCCACCTCATGGCGTGCAGGACGATGGCGTCCTCGCGGATCCGCAGCAGGCCGAGGCGTTCCCGGCCTGACCACGCGTATTTGGCGATCGCCACCTTCGATGAGCGGCCCAGGGCCTGGACGAGCAGCTTGTACGGCTTCGCCGCCACAGCGCCGTCCGGGGCGAGGTAGTAGCCCTCGGCGATGCGGATCGGGTCGATCGACTCCAGCGGCACGAAGGCTTGGATCTCGATGGCCTTCGCTGTTGGGAGCGGCAGGTCGCGGAGCTCCTCGTCGCTGATGGGGACGACCTGGTCTTTGGCGTACTCGTAGCCCTTGCCGATCTCCGACTGGGCAACCTCGCGGTCCTCCAGCTCGCAAACCTTCCGCGTGCGCACCCGGCCCATGTCCTCCAGGTGGTACATGTGGAACTGGATGCTGTGGTTTTCGGTAGCAGACTGAACGTGAATAGGCACCGTGACCAGGCCAAACGAGATGGCGCCGCTCCAAATGGTTCGGGGCATGGGTGACCTCCGCGTGAGCCCCGAGCAGGGCCAGCTTACGAGCCGAACGAGAAAACGGCATATCCGGCAAATAAGCTGAATGGGGCATGTACGGCTGGGCACTCCGACCCGTGAACCCCCACAGGAACGGAGCAACCAATGATCATCAAGAGAATGCACGACATGGGCATCCGCAGCGAACACGCCTACACCGCAGCCATGGTCTCCATCGGCCTCTCCGTCTTCACCTGGGCAACCAGCCTCAAAACCGAACCCGGCAGTCACGCCGACCTCGCCCGCGCCGACCGGTGGGGCATCTTCATCGGCGAATGGGCACCCACCTTCTTCGGCCTCGGCGTCGCCCTCTCCCAGCACGAGCAGCAAGAAGGCACCCTCACCACCAGCGTCCGCGACCTCTGGGTGGAAAAGCAGCAGCAGGACCGCCAGACCGGCTGACTCCCCGCCGCCGGCGCCATCATGCAAGGGGCGGGCAGTCGCGTCTTAGGCAGCCGCAAGCCCTCCCGTGGGGAGGACCGGGAGGGGCGGCGGGCCCTGCTGCTCGCAGCGAACGGCAGGGCCCAACAGGGACTCCACCTGGGGGAAGGGGAAGCACCCGGACGCACAGCATGCGCCCAAAACCAGCCACGGGGGAAGATCCCGGCCGGAAGTAGTTCATCCGGCGATGTCAGTGCCGCCAGCGATGATGACCCCATGACGATCACCATGCAGAGCTATGGGCTGACCTGGACCGACGCCGACGGGACTCCGCGCGCCTCAGCCGTCTCCTACGACGAGAAGTCCGCCGACCACCGCACGACCGAACTTGAGAAGGCCGACGCCACGAATATCGAGATCCTGCCGATCAAGCCCGGCGAGCTGCCTGAGCCCAGAGCGTGAGTTCGGAGTCGACGCTCCTGCGTTCGTTCGGGCGCTAGCGTGCCTCCATGGAAAACACTTGGGCGAGCCGCGACTTGCCCGTACTGGACGCGATCGTGAAGTACCTCGACGACGCTGTCGGCATGCAGTACCCGGAGCTGCGCGACATCGCCGAACTGACTGGTTTTGCGGTTAACGAGGTCGGCAAGGCCGCTCTCGCCCTGGAGAGCGACCACTTGATCGAGCTCGGGAAATCTGCTGGTGGTCCCGGAACATGGCACGTAAGCGGGGTCTCCGGAGGCGCTCGTCGCCTCGTGGGGCAGTGGCCCACGCCAGAACAGTTTGTCGACGAAGTTGCCCGCCGGCTCCAGGCCGCTGCCGACGAGGAGCCCGACCCTGAGCGGCGCGGTCGGCTCCGCGAACTGGCCAGCTCAGCCGGTGACGTAGCGCGCAACGTCTTCGTCGACGTAGCTTCAGCGGTCATCACGCGGCAGATGGGCGGCTAGACGACAAAACCCCCACCGAGACGGGGGTGCTCGGTGGGGGCAACGCCAGTGTGACACGGCGCGGATCAGCCGTTCCTGTCTTCGCCGTCGCCGCGCGTCTCTTCTTGCTCCGCGATCAGCTCGTCGAACAGGTTCAGGATGCGCTTGTTCGCTTCAGGGGAGAGCGGCTTCTGCCAGGTGATCTCCCCGGTCTCGTACCAGATCTCCATCCAGTCCTTGGACTTCCCGGGTGGCTCGTCGCTCACGGGGCCTCCTCGGCGGGCTGAACGCGCAGCATGCTCAGTGCTCGAGCGCGGGTTCCATCGTCGGTGCGCTTCCCGGCGCGGCGCAGGCCAACCTTGCGATACTTCTCCACCATCTCCGTGCTGGACCAGTCCCCGGTGATCTCCTTGATCTCACCCGCGGTGAAGCCAGCCGCTCCCAAATCCGTCGGCACGCCGGCCCGCAGTCCGTGGGCGGTGACGGCGTCCGCGACGTCTACTTCGGCGTCTGCGGCTATGGCCTTCACCAGGTTGTTCACAGCCTGACGGGTCAAGCCCTGTCCGGTGGCGTTCACGGGCCCTACGCTCCCCCACTTGTCCACGCTTCGCAGCAGGGGCAGATGAGGTGCGACCTGATCCAGCTCAGCAAGGGAGGCAAGCCACTCGTGAAGCGCGTCGAGGCAGACGGGATCGTCAACCTCGTATTCGCGGCCTTCGCTGTCCTTGTCGTTCTTGCTGACGCGCTTGCGGACCACGACCAGATCGGCGGAGACGAACTCCAGGTCACCGATTCGCAGCGCGGCCAGCTCGGAGGCTCGGCCGCGAATGTAGTAGCCGAGCAGCAGCAGGACTCGGTTGCGCTGTCCGGCTGGCGTATCCGGCGGGCAGACGCCGAGCATCTGGCGGAGTCGAGAGAGATCGACGGGCGCCGACGATTTCTGCGTCTTGCCGGCGTGCGCCCAGGCGTAGCGGTGGTCCTGGTAGATCTTCAGTGCGGGCGCGGCGTCGGGGGTGTCCTCGTAGCCGGCGCGGGCGTTCATGTGGCGGACGGCGGCGATGGCCAGGCGGAGCGTGCCGGGCGGGGAGCCCTTGCGGCGCAGGTGTGAGATGTATGAGGTCAGGTTCTTCGGCGTAGTGGGGGTGCCGGGGTTGCGACCGTTGGTGGCGCACCAGCGGGCAAAGGCGTTCCACTGATCCTGGTACGTCTGCCGAGTGTTGGCGCGTCCGCTGTTGGCGAGATCCTCGGCGGCTTCGACGGTGAGGGTGTCGTTGACGTCAACGGGCGCAGGCAGGTTCGGCGTCGACTCTTCGACGAGCTCCGCCTCGTGGACGACGTCGAGTTCGTCGTTCATGCCGTCCTGAACCTCTCGACCACTGCACTGACGACACCTGCCGGGTCTGCGGCGTCAACGAAGGCTTGGACGGACTCGTAGAAGAAGAGCCAGATGTCTTCGGAGCCGTAGGGCCACCGTGCGACGATCCCGCCTTCACCGAGATGGAGCAGGGTTCGGGAGGCGTCGGTGTATCCGATCTCCAGGGGTGCCGAGTTGGTCCATTCACAGAGGGGGCGTTCGGACTCGTTGCCGTACCCGTCCCTCCACGGCATCACGATGTCCTGGGGCCAGGTAAGAAGGGCGTCGCCGTCGTGGCTGTTGCCTTCGTAGATCTCGGCGGTGAACTCGTCCGGGAGGCCCTCGTTGAGTCGTCGCTGGTTGCCTTCCCTGTCGGCGTCGTGTCCTGGCGATGCCTCTACGGGGATGGTCAGTTTGGTGACCGTGCCGGTGGCGATGAGGTAGTGGACTCGTGCGTAGGCCGCTACCTGCCCGTCGGTCCAGCCTCCGTAGGGCTGGCCGATGGCGTTGGTGTAGTCGATGCCGGATCGGTCTTCGATCATGTCGCGGTAGCTCGCGATGAGGGCGCGACCCTCGTCCGACTGGCGAAGCTTGCGTCCGTAGTTCTCGGCGGTTTGGGCGTGGATGGCTCGAGCCATGGAGGGGCCTGTCTGTCGATGGCGGGGCGGTGCTGACAGGCTATCAATCTCACTTTCCATAAGTGGAGTTATGGAAAGTGATTCGCTTGTTCGATTCATCTGGAGCATCAAACTCCGCATCAACCCTTGCCATTCACCCTTGACTGCAAGTCTTGACTTGCTACCTTGGATGCATGCCAGGCAACAGCAAGCCCCGTCTCCTGCCCACCGGCAACTGCTGGTGCGGCTGCGGTCGTGAGGTCGGCCTCGGGAAGTTCTTCGCTCAAGGCCACGACAAGACAGCCGAGTCCGCGCTCATCGCGCTCAAGTACGAGGGGAGCGTGCCCCACTTCCTCCACGCCCACGGCTACGGCCCCCAACACTCCGTCACCGGCCACGCCGTCGAGGATGCTGGATGGCTGGAGTGCGACGAGTGCGAGACTCGGCCCGGCTACCGTGGCGCGCCCGCCAGCGTCTCCAAGCACAAGCGGCTCTACCACAAGAACGGGGACTGACCATGCCGATCACCGCCCGCAAAGCGAGACGCGCCAGACTGGCCGTCACCCTCGCCGGCCTGGTCGTCGCCGTCGTCGGCATCATCCTGTGGGGCACCGGAGAGACTGCGAAGGGCGTCGCCGAAACCCGCATGGACATGAACTCCGCCAGCAGTTGGGGTGACGCGCTCGGCTTCGACTCCGACCAGGATGCCGACTACGCGGCAGCCGTATCCGACCGGGACAGCGCCGACACACAGATGACGTTCGGAATCATCATCATCCTGCTCGGGGTAGCGCTGGTCGGGTCCCGGTGGTTCATCGCGGCACCCGCCGTCGCCCTGGCCAAGCCCACTTCGGCGGCGACGCTCACGCCCGCACAGCAGGAGCAGGCTATCGCCATGTACCTCGAAGCACAGAAACGCGCCGACGAGAAGTAAGACTGGCCCGCCTGAGGTAAGCAGGCGGGCCAGCGTCACGACACTACCCGGGATGGCCGACGCCCCACTCTTCCACTCGGAGGGTGGGGCGTCGTCGTACCCTCACGGCATGACGACTGCCGCGCTCCCGTCTGTCGACTGGATCCACCTCACGATCGGCAACCGCCGAATCAACCTCGCGCCGTCGGCCGGCATCGAACTGCGTCTCGTCGTTGACCCTGTCGCCGACGACCGCGCCTTCGGCCTTCTTGACGCACCGCGCCCGCCGAAGCTGCGAGTGGCGGTCGACCTGATCCCCGCCGACGTAGAGGCAGTCGCCCGGTGCGAGTCGGAGGCTGCGCGGATCGCCGCAGAGCTGGGGGCGTATGCCTCGCCGTTGGTGGCGCTGCAGGAGTTCTCGCTGGAGGCCGCGCTCGACGGCGAAGGCGTTCCGTACAACCGGGTGTCGGTCCCCCGCCTCACGCTCCGGCCGGGCCCGCCACCCATCTTCGACGAAGGCCAGCCGACGCCCGGCGTGCGCGTCTTCACTGCGACAGCGCACGCTGACGACGAAGCCATCAAGTACACGTTGCGACGCGCCGACTGAGCGGAGGGCCGTTGCCCGTCGGCGCCGGCCCTCCTATCCACTCGCCGCATACGCGCGCCAGACCGTGGATGCGTCCGGCGTGCGGGCTTCTCGAGCCAGCGACTCATGCCAGGGTGAGACAGAGCCGCCCCCGCTCCCCCGCCGCCGTCAGGCAGCGTAAGGGAGCGGAGGCGTCGTCATGTCACGACGGGGTGACGCGTGTTCACGGATCGTCCACATGTGGTCTACCGTGTTTCGCCTGTACCAACATCACTCGGGGGAATCTGTGCGTACCCGCATCATTTCTGCTGCCCTGTTCTGTGCCGCCACGGTCAGCATGGTCGCCTGCCAGCCGACGACCAGCCCCAAGCCGTCGGGCGTCGCAAGCCCGAAGACGTCTGCGGCCCCGGCTAGCAGTGCGCCGGCCAGCGCGAAGCCTGCCGCGAGGAAGGCCACTGTGCCGAACTTCGTCGGCATGGGTCTGCAGTCCGCGCAGGACAAGGCGCAGGAACTCGGCTTCTACGGGCTCGCCTCGCACGACGCGCTCGGCCGGGACCGCATGCAGGCCTTCGACCGGAACTGGAAGGTGTGCAGCCAGAATGTGGCCGCCGGCACGAGCGTCACGACAGAGACGACGCTGGACTTCGGCGCCGTGAAGCTCGAGGAGACGTGCCCGGCGACGGACGAGAAAGCGCCGGCAACCGCGGGCGGAAAGATGCCCAACTTCGCGGGGAAGTCTGCGAAGGCGGCGCGGGCCGCCCTGGACCCCAGTACGTCGATCGCCGTGACGGACGCGACCGGCGACAGCCGCATGATCCTCGTGGAGTCGAACTGGCAGGTGTGCACGCAGGACCCGGCTCCGGGGAAGGCGTTGAACGGGCAGCCGGTGGAGTTCACCGCAGTCAAGTACGGGGAGACCTGCCCGTAGTTACGACGATGCGCCCCCGCTCCCCCGCCGCTGATGCGGCGAGGAGTGGGGGCGTTGTCGTGCCGGTTTCGCAACGGGTCCGTATCGCAGGTCCGCATGTGGTCTACGGTGCTGGGACGTTCAACCTTGGGGGATCTATGCGCGCACGCACCGCAGCCACGGCCGTCCTGCTCCTCGCCACGCTCACCGCATGCGGCGGCGGGGGCAAGGATGCGGCGGACAAGCCGGAGACTGGCAGCCCGAAGCCGTCGGCGTCGGCAGGCCAGCCTGGCGGGCAGTCGTCGCCGGCGCAGCCCGAGAAGGGCATGAAGTTCGGAACGCCGGCAACCACGACCGGCGACGGCGGGACCGGCGTCCTGCAGATCACCCCGGAGACGGTCGTGTTCACGAAGGAAGGCGGCGGGGAGACCGCGGCGAACGGCGTGTTCGTTGTCGTCACGATGAAGGACAAGGCGATGACCGCGGTCGCTGCCGATGAGCCGGCCCCTATTAGTGGCGGGGGTTGGAAGTGGATGGCGTCGGACGGGGAGACGATCACCACCCAGGTGGGCAACGCGTTCAACGTCGTCATGGACAAGTACAACAATGCCGACCCGGTGCAGCCGGGCGCCTACCAGTGGCGGGCGCAGGTCTTCGACCTCACCGAGGCGCAGGCGAAGGGCGGCACCCTGATCTACATCGACGGAGCTGAGAAGGCGTTCCGCTGGGAGATGCCCGCAACGGATAGCGGCCCGAGCGTGGCTGAGGTGAAGAAGCAGTTGGAGTTCTGACACGACGAAGCGCCCCCTCCGGAAGGAGGGGGCGCTGCTATTCGGTCTCGTCGTCGCGGGGCGGCAGGTCGGGTTCGATGAACGGCCGCGGCGACAGCCAGAATGGTGTCGGCTCGTCCGCGTTCTCTTCGGGCACGGGGCCTCCTACGTGCTGCTGGCCTTGCCGGGCTTCGTTTGGACCCAGCGGGTGACGGTTTCGAGCGTGGCGGCGTCGAGCTGTCCGAGGGCCTGCAGCGCGGCGTGGTCCGCTGCGGTTGCGGTGACGCCGACGCCCGCGAGCGCTTCCTGCAGTTCTGCTGTGTCCTGCTCGGCTGCCGGATCCTCAGCCGATTGTTCCGCCGCGAGTTCGGCGAGGGCTGCCGGGATGGGTTGTTCTTCGATGCGGCCCATGCGTTCCAGGGAGCCGGCGTCGGCGGCGGTGTTGTCGCGGCGCGGCTGCCGGGGGACGGCTTCAGGCATCGGGTCACACTCCAGTTCGGTTGTACTCGTCCACCAGAGGATGCGCAGGCTCCGGCTCGATGCCGGCCCGGATCATCTGGCGACACCACCGGTCGGCGCTCCACGAGAACGCCCGCAGGATCGCCTCGGTGCGGGACTGCCGCTGCCTCAATTCGCCGTTTTCCTTGTCGACTCGGTCCACCGTTGCTTGCAGTACGGCGAAGTCCTGGGCCTTCGCTTGAGGCGCTGTCTGGATCGCGGCTGCCGTCCGGCTACCCCGGTAGGTGAAATAGCCCGTAACGATCACACCGAGGACGGTGACGGCCGCCCCGACCAGTCCCCAGACGCCGTTCACCCGGGTCTCCCCTCAGCCACCTGGCCGGGAAGATCAGGCGATCCGGCGCTAGGTGGCACACGAGACGCGCACCAGATCACCCCACAGTGCGATGTGATGTACCAGCCGAACAGCCACAGTCCACGGGGGTAGTCGCCGAGGATCCCTGCCCAGCCATAGGTGAACGCCCAGAAAGCTGGCGGGACGCTCGCAGCGACGAAGCCGAGGCCGTCCTGGCCGAACTTCAGCCAGGCGCAGGCGAAGGTGGCGGTACCGCAGACGATCCACAGCCAGGCCCAGCAGTGGACCGGCGCCCAGCGCGTCAGCATGCCGAGACCCTGCGTGATAGCCGGCGGCTCGAAGATGAACGACGCGCCGAAGCACACCTTGCCGATCCCCATGAAGACGAGGAACGGGCCGCGCTGGCCGAGGTGTCCGCTGAACCAGCGGGACGCTCGGCGCTGCACTCAGACTCCCTGAACCGGGGATGCCTTTACCGGACTGGACAGTTCGAGCGACACGGCCGGCACCGGCGCGGTGACGCGTTCCCGCAGCCACAGGGTAATGAGCGCGGCGATCGCGGCCATGACCTTGGACTGGTGGTCGGCGGACCAGTCGAGGCCGAGGCCGACGCAGAGTGCCATGGCGGCCTGCGCGAACTGCACGAGCATCGCGGCGAGGGCGCCGTTCTTCAGGACGATCGCGGTGATGACGCCGACAGCAGCGGCGGAGGCGGCGTTGATGGCGGTCTGGGTGCCGTCGGAGATGTCGACGCCGAACGCGGACAGCGCCTGAAGCAGTGCCGCGATGAACCCGAGCAGGTACACGGGCTCTCTGCCGAAGATCTTCATGTTGTTCTCGCTTCCTGTTCGGCGAGCCAGCGCCGGACGGTCTGGTTGTGTCTGGCGTCGGCGAGGGCGTTGTGCTCGCCGGTTTCCTGCTTGGGGAGTTCGTTCCAGCCGATGCCAAGGCGTCGGGCTTCCTGCTGGATGTCGTTGGTGTACATGGGAACGCCGTCGGGGAGGTCGATCATGCGGCCCCACAGTTGGGCGAGGCAGACATGGTCGTAGGCGCCGTAGTTGGCCCAGAGTTCGACGTCGTCGCCAGAGTCGCGGATGAAGTCGCGGACCTCGCGGGCGATCTGCTCGATGGGCTTCACTGCCGGATCGTGGTAGTTGAACAGCCACGACTGCGGCATGTGGTTGTTCCAGTCGCCGGACGGCTTCGGCAGGTTGGGGACGACGTTTTCCATCAGCCACTGGTGCTTGCGCACCCGGCGCCGGAGCCGCCAGCCCTTCCATCCGCGGGCGGCCAGCAGGCCGTTGACGGCGTAGTAGGTGCGGCCGTCGTCGGCCACGATGCCGATGGAGATCGGCTCGATGGTCCGTCCGTTCTCCAGGAACTCCCAGTCGTAGTCCAGGGCGGTCACTCGGCGAGCCTCTCGGCGAGCCTGGCCGCCACCTTGTCCGCGATCGCGTCGGCGAGGCCCGGCGCCGCGGCCACCTTGGCGGCCAGCGCGTCCAGGTCCACGCCACCGGCGGCAAGGGAATCGACGACCTCGGCGACCTGCCCGACAACCTGCTGGGTCTTGCGGATGCCCTCGACCGCAGTCTGGAGGCTGTAGCCGCCGGGCCAGGTGGTGTTCTTGAGGGTCCTGCCGTCTTCCTCGTAGTAGTCGCCGTTGTTCACCGGCGGCCGGGCCGCGGGGACACTGTCCGACGCCCACACCGCAGCGGCGATCTTCTTGATTTCGGCGTCGGTAAGCGCCACGTCGTCCTCCTGGGGGGTGGTGGTTTTGCCGGTCGCGCGGGCGACGATGCCCGGGAACACGACCTCCTTGAACTGCTTCACTCGCGCATCGCCCGGGCACGAGTGCGCGCTCGGGTTCCATGCGTCGAACAGGCGGTGGTAGCCGTAGCCGGGATCGTCGGCGCTGCGGCAGATCCGCAGCGGGATGCCGTGTTTCTTGTGCAGCCACACGCCGAGCTGGATGAGCGCTTCGACCTGCGCGGCCGTCCACGGGTCGGATGCCTGCAGGTTGGACGCCGACTCCAGGGACACCGCGCCGGTGCCGTCCGCCCGCCGGTTCGCTGCGGCGTTCGCGTCCGCGCGAGTCTCGGTACCGATGAACTGACCGAGCGAGCCGTCATAGCCGAGGCCGAAGTGGCTTTCGAGGTTGGTAGACTTCCAGTACTCATAGAGTCGTTCCGGCGTCCACGGAGCCACGACGCTGTGCACGATGAACTGCGTGGGCCGGATCTCCGGTTGGCCATCGCTCTCCGGCTGAAGCTCCATCTTCTTTACGAACGGGCACCAAGCCATCAGGGTGCCTCCTTTCTCTCCCCCGAAGGGACACCGGTATGGATGTGCCCACCTGCACAGTTGACGGATGTGACCGCGCCGTGCGCGTGCGCTCCCGAGGGTGGTGCGCCATGCACTACAGCCGCTGGCAACGCCATGGGGACACGGGCCCTGGAACTGCGCATCGTGTGCACGCCCGCACGGCGGCGGAACCTCGGCGGTGCGAATTCCCGGGCTGCACGCGGGCGTACATCAGCAAAGGGCTGTGCGCTAGCCACAACTGGCAGCGCAATGTGGGGCGGGACCTGACTTCGCTGCCAGATCGCCGAGAGGCGAAGCCAGCCGACCGAAACGAGCGGGGTGAGAAGCAGTGCCGCACTTGCCTCGTATGGCTCCACGTAGGCATGTTCACCCGCCTCGCCAGCGCCACTGACGGCCTGCAAGGACACTGCCGGGACTGTGGCCGGGACGCCCAGCGAAAGGCTCTCTATCGGATGCCTCGCGGAATGTACGCGGACATGCTGGCAAGCCAGGGGGGCGTGTGCGCCATCTGTGAACAGCCGAGTAGTGACGGCCGGGCCCTTGCTATCGACCACGACCACACCTGCTGTCCCGACTCCGCTGGGTCTTGCGGTCGATGCGTGCGCGCCCTGCTGTGCACCGCATGCAATCACGGACTCGGCAGGTTCCGGGACGCCCCTGAACTCCTGCGAGCCGCAGCCGCGTACCTGGAGCATCACCGCTCCAGGTAGTCCCGCGTAGTGCTGCGCATCCGACTCGGCTGCAGCTCCATTCGCGTGGCACCGGGATACCAGGCCATGAGGGCCCCTCTCTGGGCATGAAAAAGGCCCCTCACCTGGGGCGCGAGCTTCGTGTTCGTGAGGGTCAGGTGGTCTTGATAAAGACGACGTGCAGTCGCACGTTGGAGCCGCTACTGATGTCGCCTGTGGCGGAACGCAGGGTGCAGACACCATCGGTGCCGACGACGAACCCGCCGGATGCGACACCGCTGTCCCAGGCGCCGTTGATCGTCTGATGGGTGGGCCGCCAGCCGACCGGAAGGGTGCAGCAGACGGTGTCGGCGATGTTCCCGCTAGATTCGCTGATCGTGCCACCGGTGCGGGCCAGGAAGACGTCGACAGCGGTGACGCGGCCTTCACGGTAGGCGGCGAAGTCGAGCTGGCTGAACCCGGAGGCAACGGACAGGCCGCTCGTGGTGGAGGTGAGGGCCTGCGGTGGCGGCGCCCACGCCGACCCGTCGTACACCTCCAGCCGGTTCACATCCAGCAGGTAGGTGGCCATGCCCTCGACCGGCGCATACGAGCCGACCAGGGTGGCGCCGCGGGCCGACGCCGACGCGAACCGCATCACCGTGCGAGGAATGATGCCGTCGGCGAGGGCCTGCGCGGCGCCCGGGATGGACGGGACATCCGTCATCTGCCACACGCCGACACTCTGGCCGTAACTGTCCGGGGTGGGCATCAGTCGCTCGCCTCCTGCGGCCAGTCGAGCTCGGCCGGGACGGCTGCACTGAACTGCTGAAGATCCATGCCGTGCTGCCGATAGACGGCGCGCAGCGCCGCCGCCAGGTCTTCGACCGGCGACACCTCGCCCGACTCCAGATAGCTGGAGAAGGCGGCGGTGCCGACGTACTCGCCCCCCTCGTTGACGATCTGCGTGCGGAAGGTGGTTTCCGGGGGGAAGGCTGCGCCGTCCACAGGGTCTCCTAAAGGTCGTAGTAGCAGCCGTCCAGGCTCAGCCAGGTCGTGATGCTGGTGGTGGCGCTGGCGTAGACGGTGAGCGTCCCGGCCGCGGCCAGTTCGACGCGCACCGTGCCTTTGGTGTCCGCGCTGTAGTTGCGAGCCACAGTCCACGTGCGGGGATTGGCGGGGCGCGCCACTGCCGGGAACGTCGTGCAGACGGTGGGCGCGGTCAGGTTCGTCGTCGACGTGAGTGCGCCTCGCAACTCGACCCGCCGGCCGCCGCCCGCTGGGGTGACGATGCGGAACTGGGCCACATCGAGGCTGCCCTGGCCGGCGGTGAAGCCTGCGGCCGGGGTCAGCGCGGTCCAGGGCGTGCCGGTAGCTGTGGAGAGCCGGCCGCGGGCCAGCCAGTTGCCTGAACTGTTCTGGTCGATGGCGATGACGTCGCCGACCGCGGGCAGGGTGTAGGCCTCCAGGCAGCGGATCGACGGGATGCCGTCGGCGTCGACGGTGCCGTCCGTGTTGACGGCGGTGACGGTGGCGAGCCGCCAGTCCGAGCCGTGGACGCTGGGCGTCCGCTCTCCCGTGCGTTGGGCCTGGCGTCGCAGGGCCGCGGTCAGGTCCCGGTCGATGGCGTGCCCCGTCATGCGTCCTCCTTCGCGGAGATCGTGGAGATCGGGAAGTCGCCGCCGAAGTCGAGGGGGACGGTGAAGGCGGCCACCTGGTGCAGTTCGCGGGTGCCGTCTTCGTGGGCGATCCGCAAAACGTCGCCGGGTTCGAGTGCCGGGTTGGGCAGTGAGGAGATGTCGCCGGACGCGTTGGGGGCTTTGGCCTGGGCGAGTTTGAGGGTGGCGGCGTTCTGGCAGGCGCTCACCGAGACGAGGGTGGCCGAGCTGTAGAACAGGGGGCGGCGCCCGTAGGGCCCACCCCAGTAAGTGGGGCTTCCCGTGTCGTTGTCGGTGGCCAGGTACTGGACGGGGGCGACGTTGTCGCTGGTGTTCTCGCCGCGGGCCAGCACCCCGTTGAACACGTTGTCGGAGGTCATGGCCCGGTTGGCGGAGATGTAGGCGCCGCCTTCGGCTGCGTCGATCGACCAGGCGGGGGTGGTGGTGAGCAGGTCGGGCAGGGTGGCGATGGCGAACACGCCGTCGGCGTTGGCGTACACCTCTGCCCCTGCCGCAGCGGCGATCTCCTGGCAGCCCGCCCACGGGTCTGCTTCAGTGTCGAAAATCCTCGTACCGATAGGGATGTCGACGATGGTGGAGATGACGTCGGCGGTCGGCAGGCTGCGCCGGATCAGTTCGGTAACCGCGGACACGACGGTGCCGGTGACCCGGTACGGGGCGGTGAACTTGTCGTCCGTGACCACGGCAGCCAGGTCTTTCCCCTGCAGGGTAACCGGGCCCTGGGTGACGTCACCGCTGACGGCGTCCAGCCGGAATACGCCCAGCGGGACCAGCTCCTGGGTGCCGTCGCCGTAGTCGACACCACGGTAGAGCTGTAGCCGTGCCCCGTAGGTGGCCAGCTGGTCTGCCGGCGTCCGGGGGATGCGGGACGGGTCGGCGCAGGTAACAGTGCAGGTGCGGCGGATCGCTTGCGACCGGTCCACCACCACCGAGCCGCCCGTGTGTTCGATGTCGGTGATGCGGCCGTCGGCGAGAAACAACTGCACCCGTGTGACCGGCTTGTGGGATTCGGTGATGCGCTGCAGGAACCGGTCGGAGACGGGATACAACGCGTCACCCCGTCCGGCGGTCGAGCAGCAGATCCTCACAGGTGGCGTATACGGCCAGGAGGTCGGCGCAGGTGTCGAACTCGGTGAGGACGTCCTGGCAGGTGCGGCCCGCTGACCCGTTGACGCCGGTGGTGACCGGCATGTCGCTTTCGGTCAGAGGCAGTGTCCAGGCCCGCCACTGTTCTTGCGCCAGCCGGCCGACCCGCACCTCCGGCACTTCGGCGACCGACACGTACATGTCGTCGACGCCCATGCCTGGATTGGCTTGCCACAGCAGGGTGTTGCCGGAGTCGAGCAGCAGGTGCAGGGCCTTGCGTTCGGCGTCCGAGCGGGTCCAGATCGCCAGATCGCCTTCCAGGCCTTGCCGCACGCCGGAGAAGGTGACCTTGTTGCGGCGTCCGCGCACCACGTAGGAGGACTGCTCGACGGGCCGCTTCCAGTCCGGTGCCTGCTGCACGACGACCAGGCAGTTCCGCTGCGGGTTGCCTGGGTCTTTCAGCCAGCTGGTGTTGATGTCGGCGAGTGTGAGCGTCACCGTCGACGATGACCGAGTTCCGGAGATCACGTCGGGGCTCGTATAGGTCTCGATGTGGTAGTAGACGGGCGCCCCGATGGGCGCCTCATGATCCTCGACAATCATCAGGTCGGAGGTGATGAGCTGCTGGTCGATCAGTCCGGCCGCGCCGCGAACCAGGGTCCGCAGGCCGTCCGGGCCGACCCGGTACACGGTGATCAAGTCGTCGACCAGCAGCTCCCGCAACGTCAGCTCGATGTAGCCGTCACTGTCGTGGGCCTCCACCGCGGTCTGCGGCAGCACCTCCCACAGCGTGACCTGATCCACGTGGATCACGCTCGACGTCGCCGATGCGGTCACCACCACCTCGACCGCGGCCTGCGTTGCCCCCGCGGGCGCGACCGCATCAGCGGGAAGCGCGTACCAGGAAGAGCCCGGCAGCGAATAGGTGGTACCGGTCGACGAACCCAGGTCGACGTTGGAGGCGTTGAACCAGCGCACCCGGGTCCGTACCGACGACCAGGAGCCGGCCGCCGGATGGACGATGACCTGCGCCCGATAGTTCAGACCGGCCGTGATCCCGCCGACCTTCGCCGATTGGAGCGTTGAAGCCGTCGCAGTCGCCGACGAGACGGCCAACGAGTAGGAGCCGTCGAACGAGGACAACCCCCACGGTGTAGTGCGGGCGAGCGTCGCCACCCCGGACGTCACCGTCCAGCCGGCCACGCCCTGCTCGATCGACGAATCCGCATACGGCAGCAGGCTGCCCGCCTGCAGCTTGGGGGCGACCGTCACCACGACGGTTTCCAGGCGCAGCACCTGCCCGGCCGACGCCGAATCCAGGCCGGCCGCCACCGAGCACGTCGCCGCGTTCGCCGGGGCGACCATGCTGGCGCGCTGCCGGTACATGCCCGTCGTCGCAGGAGGTGCCAGCGTGGAGCGCTGGGCCGCGACCTGGTTGCCCGCGGCGTCGTAGAAGCGCAGTTCGATCCACGCCTGCGAGGTGAGGACTGGGGGCTGCAGGTAGGCGTAGGCCAGATATTCGGTGCCCGGCGTCACTGCGGGCCGGTCGACGGCGAGTACGGAGGCGTTGCCGGTGGCTACGGCGGTCATCGCCAGGGTCTGACCGCCGGCCAGGTAGTTGTCGACAGCCCAGTTGATGGCGGGCACTTGGCGGGAGATCGTCGCGTTGACGACGGCCGCCCACCCGGAGGCGTCGACCTCGGTGGATTCAGTGTTGAACGGCAGCAGGTTGCCGGTCGTGCGGATTGGCAGCCCGAGGTAGACGTTCTCCCAGAAGTGGCTGATGTTCGCGCCGGTCTCCGTCGACGACAGCAGCACCTGCGCCATGGTTGCGCCGGCCGGTGCAGCCCCTGCCACCGATACGCGGTGCCAGCTTGCTGACGCCGCCATGGTCACGGTGGACCAGGTGATGCCGAGTTCGGTTCCGCTGCTGCTCAGCCAGCGGATCCCGATCCGCTCCGCCGTCGATGTCGCCCCGGCCGTGTCGGAGAACGTGTAGTACACGGTCCCAGCTACGACGGGGTAGGAGGAGACGGTGCGGGCCTGCATCTCCCCCGCGGCCACCGACCGCACGGACAGGCAGCCGCCCCCACCGGTTCGACCCCCGACACCCAGGCCGATGGTGCAGTTCAGCTTGGGTGTCCACCCGGAGGTGTTGGGGTCGATCGTTTCGGTGGTGGAGCTGAGGAGGTTCCCGGGGATCGTCAAAGTGGGTCCTCCTCAGCTCGCGTAGAGGCTGCTGATGAGCCGCTGGTTGCCTTCGTTGACGACCTGCTGCGCTTCGCCGCGGACCTTCCCAAGGAACTCGCCCGAGTCGAGGTACAAGTTGCCCTCGAAGCTGGAAGCTCCTCCGTGCGCGGCCATCGACGTCAGCGCGTTGGCCTGCGATGTGGTGAAGACCGGCTCGGGCCTGCCGGTGCCGTTGTAGGCAAGGTTCAGCCCTGGCTGCAGGTAGCCGCCAGAGTCGTACTTGCCGGGCTGGAAGCCATACCACGAGGTGAACAGGGGATCGTTGTATCCGCGGGCGCTTGGGCCGTAGTGGACGCCGCGGCCTCCACTGGACTCGACGTTCGTGCGTCCGAGCGTCCCTGCCGTGTGGCCGACACCGGCGTTGGTGATGCCGATACGGAACGGCGAGCTGCCGTGGTACACCCAGCCGGGAGGCGCCGTCTTCCCGGAGAACGCCCCGGTGGCCCACCGTCGCCGGTTGGGCGCCTGGCCGCGGATCACGTTCTCGATGGCGCCCATGAACCCGGAACAGTCGAACCCGGCCGGGCCGACCCCGCCCCAGAGATACGGCTTGCCGTTCTGGCTCTTCGCCCACTTCAACGCCGCGGCGATCCGTGGTCCGCCGACCCCTCCGGCGCCCTTCTTGTCGGCCTCCTTGCTGTAGCCGAACAAGGCGTCGATGATCTTGCTGGGGATGCGGCGGATCAGCTTGCCGAAGCCGGTGTCCATGCCGGGGAAGGCGCTCAGCAGCGGATTGACGACAGTTTTCACGCCGGACCGCGCCGAGCCTTCCAGGGTGTCAGCGAGCCAACTCGCCCCCTTCTTGATGGTGTTCCAGGCCGCAGTCCCGGCGCCGAGCGTGGCGGAGGCTGCTTTGCCGATCCATCCGAAGATGCCGCCGTCCGCGAACCGCTGCACGACCCCGCCGTTGGCGTAGCGCAAGGAGGTGTCCGTCGGCGTGCGCGGGTTGCCGCCCAGGAGCGGCGCCAGTGCAGCTTTCACCCCGTCGGAGCCGCGGGACTTCGCGATCGAGTTCATCGAGCCGACGAACCCGGAGCCCACCGCCCTCGTGAACTCCGGCCGGAAGATGGACTCGCCGCCCGACAGTTCAAGCTGGCCGCCGGTCGGGGACACGAACTTGTGGACGTCACGGCCCGGCGTGTAGCCGGGCATGATGCCACCCGAGGCGAACTTGAACTTCGGCAGCTGTGGCGCACCGAAGGCCTTCGCCACACTGTTCCAGACGCCCCGAATGCCTGAGTTGTACACGACATCCACGACATATTGGACGGGCTTGCGGGCAAGGTCGCGGACCTTCGACCACTGTTCGCCGATGTAGTCCTTGGCTGTCCGGAACGCGGCTCCGACAGCCTTCACGCCTGCCTTTAGCAGGTCGAACTGAGGCTTTACGCCCTTCGACCACAGCCAGGTCGCCCGGTCTACGATCCACCCGAAGGCGGGCCTGATCGCGTTCGTGTACAGCCACTTGGCCTGCTCGCCGATTGCCCGGAAGGCGGGGGCGAGGGCGTTCTTCCACAGCCACGTCGCGACCCGTGCCACCACCCGGAAGGCGACCGCCATCGCGTCGAACTGCGGCTTCAAGACGTTCTTGTACAGCCACACGGCGAGCGCCGCGATCGCCTCAAACGCAGGCTTGATCGCGACCTTCCACAGCCAGCCTGCGATCGCCCCGAACACCTTGAACGCGACGATGATCGGCAGGATTACCGCGACGACGATCGCCGTGAACAGGATTCGGGCCGCCAGCGAGATGGCGTTCCAGGCGGGCCTGATGGCGTTCGTCCACAGCCACATCGCGGCGCGGCCGAGCTGCTGCAAGCCTTGCCAGATGAAGCCGAAGACGGGCTTGAGGACGTTGTTCCACGCCCACAGGGCCGCCGTCTGGATGCCGGCCCACGTGGCCTGCACGGCCGCCCGGAACCATCCGAACTTGTTGTAGGCGTAGATGACCGCGGCGGTGAGGGCGACGATCCCGATGATGATCAGCGTGATCGGGTTCGCCATCGTTGCGGCGTTGAACGCCCACACGGCGATCGTCCACAGCTTCGTCGCCACATAGGCGGCGTAGATGCCCTGCACCAGCCACGGCGCATGCTCGGCGATGATGCCGATCGCCTCAGCCAGCCCGCCCAGCGTCTTCAGCAGGATGCTGCCGATCGGCCCCAGCGCCTTACCGACGTCGAAGAACGCGCCGAAAATCTTCCCCAGCGCGTCCGCGACGATCGGACCCTGAGTTGCCGAGTAGTCCAGGAACTTCTCGAACGCCGGGCTCCCCTTCAGCCCGGTGGCCCACGCGGAGAATCGTCCCGTGATCCGCTGCATTCTCGTCGAGATCGAATCCATGTGCGGCAGGAAGGCGTCGATGACGCCGACCATGCCCTTGAAGATCCGGCCGAAAGACACTCCGAGCCCGGTGATCGCAGGCCCGACCGAGCCAGCCAGCTCCGTCTTGAACTGCCGCCACCACGGCGACTTGAAGCCGCGCGACACCCGATCCTGCAGGCCACCAATCGCCTTGGCCGCCGCCAGGACGAAGGGAGTGAGCCCCGGCAGGCTGCGCCTCAGCCCGTTCAACGCGCGGGTGAAAATGGGCATGACGGCAGGCTGCAGCGCCCTCGACCAGGCGCTGAAAGCTGTACGCAAGCCGACGAACGCGTTCAAGGTTGCGCGGGCAGACGGAGTCAGCTTCGCCAGCTCGGCACGGTACTTGGCCTGCGCGATCGCAGCCTGATCCACGCCGCCGGCGGCCGACTGCGACGCGGAGGCGATCTGCCGCTGAGCCGAAGCGATCGAATCAGCCCCCGACTGCTGGGCCTGCACGACACGCTCCTGCGCGCGAGCAATGCTCTCGGCGCCCTGACGCTGCGTCTCCGCAACGTTCTTCTGTGCCTCGCTGAGCTTCTGTTGGGCGTCCGCGATCGCCCGCGTGTTCTCGATCTGCGTCTTCGCGACGCTGTCCTGCGCTTTCTTCAGCGCAGCCGTCCGGTCGACAACATCCTGCTGGGCGGCAGCAAGCCGCTCCTGTGCACTCCGGACCGTGTCGCTGCCCTCGACGCCGGCCTTGTTCGCCTTCGCCGTGTCCGACTGGAGGCGCTGCGTCTCCTGGCGCTGCTCCTTGAGCCGCTGCAGCGCCTGGTCGTAGGCCAGGATCGCCTTCTGCTTGTCCAGGGCCGAGGAACTCTGGTTGCCCAGGACCGCATTGCGCTGGGCGGCGGCTTCCTTCAGCGCGATCTCGGCATCCCGCTGCGACAGCACCGAGTCGGCGAGCTCGTTGTTCATGTCCTGCAGCTGCCGGGACGCCTCCGCGCGGGCCGCCGTCAAGTCCAGTTGTGCCTGCCGGGCACTCTTCTGCGCTGTGCTGAGGTCCCTCTCGGCCTGGGCGACTTGCTCGTTCGCCTGCTCCATGCGGTCCGCGGCCTGGGCGTAGGCATCGGACAACGACTGGCGGGCCTGCTTCACCTGCTGCGCCGCCTGCGCGTTCGCCTGCGACGCCTGCCGCACCGCATCCGATACACCGCGCTCGGCATCGGCGATCTGACGGGCCGCATTACGGCGGGCCGTCGCCAACGCCTGCTGCGCGCCAGCCATCTGCAGAGCCTTCGACGCGCCCTGCGCGTTCGCCTGGTTGCCCTTGTAGGTGGCGTTCGTTGCCGCGTCCTGCGCCGACTTCTGCGCCTGCAGCACCGTGCCGATCTGCTTGAACGCCGGGACCGCCACCAGGGCGATCGAACCGACACCGGCTGCCGCAGCCGCGCCCGCGGCAGCGATCGCCCCCAAGCCGGCGGCGATCACCGGCAGGACAGGCAGAATTGCCGGGCCGAGGGCAATCGCGGCGAACACGAGGCCGTTGATGCTGGCCGTCGCCGACGAAGCGTCGACGTCAATGCTCTGCCCGTCGAGCCGGTTTACGGCGGCCTGAAACGCAGCCAACTGGGCCAGTGCAGCCCCGGCATCCACGCGGACGGCAACGTCCGCGTCCTGCACTGACAGACGCGCCAGGCGGGCCCGAATGTCGTCGACGCGGGCGAGCGCCTCACCCGCGTCAATGTCGATGCCAACCCGCTGATCCTTCAGGGCCGTCAACTGGGCCCGCAGGGAAGCTATCTCCGCGCGTGCCGGAGACGTATCGGCATCAATGTTGATGTTCGGCAGTGATGCTTCAGCCTGCTCGACCGCAGCCCGCAGTCGTGCGCCCAGGCCGCCGTCCGTCTCGATCCGGATCCGGGCCGGGTCTGCCGTCAACGCATCGATCTCGGCCCGGATTTCGGCGAGCGCGGCCCGGGCTGCAGCTGTGTCGGAACGTACCGCCACGTTCGGGTGGGCCGCTCCGAGGCGGCGCAGGCGCTCCTCAATGTCGGCGATCTCAGCATCCGCCGCCGTCACATCAACATCGACGCCGATGCGCTTGTTCGACAGCGTTTCCAGGCGGGCGCGGAGCCGGGCCAGTTCGGCATCGACACCCGTGTCGGACAGCTTGACGTCCAGCTTGGGCATAGCCCGGAACGCCTCGGTGAGCTTGGCCCTCAACGAGCGAGCGAATGCGCCACCCGTGTCCGCACCCTGCCGAGTGGCAGCCGGGCGTGCCGCCTTCGCACCGTTGTTGATGCCGTCCCGAATCGCCGGCGCCATCTGCGCGGCGATCTGCCGCCCGATGATCCTGCCGACCTCGTCGCCGATCCGCGATGCAGGGGGTACGAGAGCCGCCTGAAGGCGACCCTCAATGCCCCGCGCGTTGGGCAGAACATCGACTTCGACAGAACCGACAGAGATAGCGGGCACCGGGAGCCTCCTCCCGGCGCCCTACGCGGCGCCCCCGTTGAGCAGCGTGAACAGATGGTTGGCCTGCGCGTCGGACAGGCTCTGCTTCGGGCGGAGCGGCTTCGCTCCGGGCCGCCGGATCGGCTCCGGAGGCCTGGGCCGCTTCGACTTCTGCTCGGTGTTGACGCACAGCAGCACGTACTCAAGGCGGGCTACACGGTCAGCGACCATCGCCAAGAGCTGTTCGGTCTGCGACCAGCGGCCCTTCTCCGGCTCGCCCTTCTCGCCCTGCTCCGCCAGCTCCTCGTCCGGCATGGCGTTACGCAGGGCCGTCCACGTGGCCGACTCCGGCGGCAAGTGCTGGATGAGGACCCGCAGCCTGCGCCACGACATCTGCCCGCGGTGCACGTCCAGCAGGTCGACCCCGTGGTAGTAGCGCAGCAGGTCGGCTTCTATCGCCTCCGCGTGCGCCTCGACGACGGCGCGGGTCCACGCGAGTTTCCCGGGCTCTCACCAAGCCGAGACGACGCCTCTTGCGTGAACTCGATGAACTCGACGATCGTCGGGTCGAGCTCCAGGTACAGGTCGTAGTCGTCGGGATGGAAGATCTTCCCTGCGAAGCCGTCCAAGTCCCCCTGGTTCAGCATCCGCTGCCACGACGACCTCCACGCCGAAGCCGGAATGATCTGCACCTCCTCGCCGCACAGTTCAGCGGTGACGTAGTGCCCCTCGGCCTCGATCTCCTGGGCCTCCGCCGCCGAGACCTCCAGGTCGTCGACATCCTGCTCTTCGACGGGCCGGCGGCTGGTGGCCGGGCGGGATGCCGCCCTCGCCCCGCTGCGGGGCTTCCTGCTCGTGCTGCTGGGGGTCTTGCGTGCGGACTCGGCCACGGCGCGGGCTCCTCATCTCTACGGCGCGGGGCAGGGGTTGAAGGTGAACGGGCCGCGCCCGCGCCAACGGGGCACCCGCAGGTGCCTACGGCCCGTCCACCAGCTCAGGAGCCCGTGTAGGCGGGCGTCACCGGGATCTTGTCGACGTGGTAGACGGTGTTCCCGGACGCGTCCGGGTACGTGGTGATCGTCCACTCGTAGCCGCTCATTTCGTCCTGTTTGAACGTCACGTCGCTACGGTCGTTGATCTCGCCCTGCGGCACGTAGAAGCCCTTGTAGGCGTCCCCGTCGACCACCAGGAACCAGAACGCACGCCGGTCCGGCACCGGGCTCGCGGTCTCCGCGTACTTGGTGAGACCGTCACCGTCCGGGACCAGGTCGGCGGCGTCCAGCCGGTACTGCAGCGACTGCACCGCCACCCGCGACGTCTCCCACACCGTCAGCCCGAACGTGCGCACCGACTTGGTGATCTGCGTGCGGAACGGCGACGTCAGACCCCACGGCGTGAACTCCTGGGAGTCCTCGTCGAATCCGTAGGTCAGACCGTCGTCCGAGATGGCTCCGAGCGGCTCCCACGGCGCCGTCGGCTGGTTGCGGGGATCGGCAGGCGCGGTCGTACCGACCGGCGCCACCCAGCCCCCGCCGTTGGCACCCACCAGGGCGAGGTCCGCGGCGCGGGTGATGTTGACCATGATGTCTCCAGACATGCGAAAGCCCGCGCACGGGCGGGTGTTGAAGGGGCACGGCGCGGGCCCAAAGCCGGTCAGAAAACCGGGTGACAGAAGATCTCGTAGGTGCCGCCGACGCGGCGCAGCGCGGTGTTCTCGTAGTCGCGGGGGCCAGGCAGCGTCAGCGCCCGGATACGCCCGAAGACGACCGTCTCCCCAGCCGTTCCGGGCAGTTCGCCCGTCAGCCAGGCATGCACGGCACGGCTCCACGTGATGGCATCCGCGCGATTGGTTCCGAAGACGTCCATGTCCACGAGGAATCGGGCCACGAGAAGACCGTCATCACTGCCAGCAGGCACCTGCTGGAGGCGGATTGTCGGCAGCTCGGCGAGCAGGTTGTTGTCGAGCTCGTCCCGCACCACCGCATCCGGGAACTTGGCCGTTGCACGGGTGATGAGTTCCAGCTCGACATCGACGAGGGCGGTCACTGGTTCCGGCCCCCCAACTGGGCGGCTCTCAGCAGGACGTGATGCGCCCTCACCTTTTCAGAGCCGTACTCGACATGCCACGCGTAGTAGGCGGTGTTCCGGACGTGCGCCACTGCACGGTTGCGCCGGTGGCCGCCGCGGGTACCACTACTGGTCTCCCATGAGGCCTTGTAGTGACCGGGGTGCGGGCCCTCCTCGTAAACCGGGGAAAGACCCACAGCAACATCCTTGATGAGGTTGGCGCGCCGTAGCATCTCGGCCTGCATGCCCGGCATGCGCAGCATCTCGCCGACACCTTTGCGCTTCATCTTGAACCGTGCCTCCACAGCCCACCTCCTGTCGGTCAGCCAGTGACGCGGTCGGCGGCGAACTGGATGACGCCGCGGGTTCCGGTGAACGGAGAGCGGCCCCAATCGCCCGGTTCGCCCGTGATGTCGCACTTCACGCCTCGCACCATCACCTGATCCGTAGTGCGCAGCGGCAGTCGGGCCGTTGGCGGTTGGTCGGCCGGAACATAGACGGTCCAGCCGACGATGACCGTGTCCCGGTTCTGCTGTTGATCGCCGCCCACCTGAGGCGTCTCCTGCCGCGGGGTCACGACGCAGCGCGCGAGGTCGAACGACTCGTCCGGGCCCGGAAGCGGATGCCCGCGAGGGTCCCGGTCCGGCGAAGTACCGGTACGCAGCACCCGCACGGTCTCCCCGAACGGATACGGCATCAGCCATACCCCCAGCCCGGCTCGAACTCGTCCACGAACCCGGCATCGTCGACAGGCCACGTCGGCGACGGATCCGCCGTCGAAGGTGTCGGGTCGACCGTGAACGCCCCGCCGCGGCCAGCCAGCGACTTGAGGGCGCTCTTGTCCGCCTTCGTCAGGTACAAGCCGCCCGAACCAGTCGGCCGCTGCACCGACATCGGTCCGATCGTCTCGTAAGACACCTGCTGCGGGTTCACGTAGGCCCGGCCGGCGACCGACAGCACCACCGCTTCGGCACCCTCAGGCAGCGGCTTGACCACTGTCTGACACAGCTGGATCGCAGTGTTCAGCAGCAGATCGGCACGGTCCCCGTCGATCTCCCCAAGGCCCAAGTACAAGCCCAATTGCTCAGCGGTAGGAGGGACGAAAGCCACGACGCCTCCTCAGGCCAGGGACTCCACAGCGCTACACCAGGCCGCCAGATCGGCAGCCGGATTGAGCTCGACAGACCGGGCCTTCGCCCGCTTCGACGCCAGCCGGTACTCGGCAGGCGCCTGCAGCTTCCGCAGGACCGCCTCATAGCCGGCCACGTCGTTCCGGTCGACGAAGACGCCCGCTTCCCCGAGTGACTCGCACAGGCCCTCGGTGGGGTGCGCGACGACAGGGATCCCCGAGGCCAGCGCTTCGACCCCGGCTCGCCCCCACGACTCATACGAGGACGGCATCAGCAGCACCTCCGTGCGGCCGTACACCGCCTCCCTCATGTCCTCGCCGCGTACATGCTCGACGATCTCGACGTTGGGCAGGTCGGGAAGGATCTGCTCACCGTAGGCGCCCTTCACAGCGAGGAACTGCTGGTCCGGCATGCGGCGGGCCAAAGCCTCGAGGACCTTGCCGCCCTTGGCCTCATTGCAGTTGATCAGCGTGATGGCCTTACCGGCCTTCGTCGTGTACTCGTCCGCGAACACCGGCGGGCGCACGATCAGAGACGACACGGGCCGGATGGACTTCGGGTACTCGGCGAAGAAGAGCTCCGCCTCCCGCTCCATCCACTGGCTGTTGTACACCGCCAGCGCGGTCCCGCCCGCCGCCATATCCCGGAACGTCGGGCGATGCGTGTTGTGGCAGACCACGGCAAGCGGCTTGCCCCACCCCCGGGCCAGAGACGCCGTCGCCGGCACCGTCTCCAGATGCGCCAGCAGCACATGGGCGCGCTTCACCGCAGTCGGGAAGTCGAGCCGCGACTCCAGCGGCACGACCTTGATGCCGCGGTACTCGTACTCCTTGTGGGCCTTGCCGTAGCGGGACAGCCACACCTGCACGTCATGCCCGCGCTCCACCAGCGGCCGGAGCATCGACACGACCATGTGCTCGGCCCCGGCGTTGTGCTCCGGCGGCATCGCGTGCACGCGGGCGACGATGGACAGCGGCTTGGCTGCCCCGCCCGGCGCGGAAGCCGGGACAGCCCGCCCCATCAGGAACCGCTCGGGGTGCCGGTGAACTTCACGAACGCGTCCGCGTCGCCCATGACGAAGCCGTAGTACGCCTCCGCGAGGATCAGGACGAGGTTCTCCTGGAACGCCGAGTGCACGCCGCCCTCCTCGTCGACGTAGGTGGCCTGGTCGGAGATCCGCACGGTGATGTCCATGCCGACTCCGTAGGCCGCCTGAGACCAGTCGCCGCCGATCGCACGCAGCCCCGTGTCCGTCGATGCGGACTGTCGGCGCTGCTTGCCCGACACGCTGCGCGAGTAGGCGAGTGGCTCACCGATCAGAGTGCCGGCCGCGGCCATGTCCGTGCCGGGGGTCTGCGTGTCGACCAGGATTGGCCGACCCGTCGTGTCGGTGGCCAGCAGCAGCTTCGGCTTCAGCCGGTGGTCGGCGACGGTGCCGGTGTAGTCCCAGTCGTCGTCGATGACCTGCTCCATGCCCTTGACCAGGTCGGCCCAGATGCCGCCCGTGGCCTGGCTGGCCGTACCGAGCGCGACCGAGTTGGAGGTGGCGGCCAGGTACTCGCTGAAGGGGCCGGTGGCGCCCTTCATGGTCTTGCCGTGGATCGCAGCGTGGTCGAAGGCCCGGGCGAACGCGGTCGGCAGGTCCTTCTGCAGCTGGGCGTACAGGCCGGCCGTGTTGGTCCGAGCGACCTCCATCGCGACCGGGATCAGCACGGCGAGCTTCTTCGCCTGCATCTGCTTGACGTCGATTCCGCCGGTCGACAGGGGCTTCTTCGCCGCCTGCCCGACCCAGTCCGCAGTCGGGACGTCCATCGGGATCGGCACCGAGGTCGTGGCGTCCAGCGCCAGCGGTGCGGGACGGGCCAGCGCCATGACCGCGGACTGTTCCACGGACTTTTCGAAGATCGGCGCCGTGATGGTCCGCGGCAGGAGCTCCTCGGGCAGGCCGGACGTGGTGATAGGGGCCGTAGCCACCATGATTCCTACTCTCTCAGCGGCCGTTCAGCCGCGTAGTCAGCCACCCGGCGAACACGTCCTCCGGGCTGGGGGCCTTGGTTCGGTTGGCACCGGACGCCTGAGTGCGGTCCGGTGCAGGACGCCGCGGGCCCTCCTGGGGCTGGCTCTTCGCCCAGTGCGGCTTGCGCTCCAAAAGCGCCTGAAGGTCGGCCTCGATAGCCGCCTCGTCGATGTCGCCGTCAGAGTCGATGTACGAGTCGAGATCCAGCGCGCCGACCGCGTCCTCCGGGTCAGCGAACGAACCGCCCGCCAGGGCCTGCACGCGGCTCTTCGCGAGCCGCTGCCGCGTGCTGGCGATCTGCTCGTTCGCGCGGGCGAGCTGGTCGTTGAGGCGCTCGGACTCCGATTTCTCGGAGTCCTTGATGGCCTGCAGTTCTGCCGCCTTCGGTTCCAGCTCCTTCAGGCGCTTGCGGAGGTTCGCGGCCTCCGAATTCGCCTTCCGGATCTTCGCCTCAGCCTGCTTCCGGTCGAACGGCTTCTCCTCAGCCCCTGCGTCCGCCTCCTGGGCGTCCTCCGCGGCCTCGGTGGTGTCGTTCTCCTCGGTCGCCGTCTCGTTGACGGTCTCCTCGGTACCGGTGTCCTGCTGCTCGGTCGTCTCGGTCTCTTCGGGCATGACGAATCGGCCCTCCAGGGGCTGTGGAAATGAGAAAGGCCGCCACCAGGGCGACCTCGTTGATCAGAAAGATCCGGGGAGCGGGTTCGAATCGTGCTCGGCCAATGCCCGCCTGAAGAGGCTGAGCTGGTCTCCCGGATGGCCTTGGGCGTACTCGCGGTAGATGCGATCCCACTCCGCCGCGTGCGGTGAAATCTCGAACCGCTGCCCCCGGAAGACGGGGACGATCCCGCAGTGGCAGTTGTTGTGGAACTTCACCACCGACGCATCACCGGAGAACCGGTCGTTGGCGTCACGGCCGGCGGTGTCTGCCGTCGCGTACACGGCGCCACGGCTGGACATGAGCTTGCAGAAGTAGCAGGCTCCGAGGGCTGCCGTGCGCGCATAGGCCACGGCTTGCGGGTCCTGCTGCACGGCTTGCCGGACCGTCGAGCGGCCCGCGTCGGCGACCAGCCTCTGTGTCGCCATATCGGCTTTGCCGAACGCCGCTTCCAGGCGGACATTCAGCGGCTCCAATTGGGCGACCGTGGCGTCGGCCTCGTCGCGCGGCCACAGGTCTTTCGTGGCCCAGCGCAGCGAGCTGTCCGTCTGCCCCGCCGACGGCGCCTCGGCGAGCGGCACCGTGAACGCCCCAGGTGCGCCAGCCGCGTCCCGTTCGCCGTCGTAGAAGTCGGCAGCCAGAGTCGCCGCCACCTCCGAGTAGCGGGCTACGACCACGCCCACAGCTTCGATCCATGACGGCACCGTCGCCTGCAGTCGGGCCGGATCAATGAGACGCCGCAGGCCACGCAGATCACGTAGCAGCAGAGCCGTCAGCCCGGCTTGGGCTGCGCGCCAACGGGCCGCTGTTGCTGAGCTATCCGAGACTGTCGATGCCAAGACCGGCCTCCGACGGCTCCGGACCCGCGCCGCTTCCGCCAGCACCAAGCTCAGCGAGACGATCCATCAGAGCGTTGCTGCCAGCCCGTCCCGCGGCGCGCTGTCGGTCCGCCCGAACCCGCTTCCGCTGGTTCTCCGTCAGGCCGGCCATCTCCAGCGCAACGTCCGAGTCGGCAGGCAGGATGCCTTGGCTGACGAGCTTGACGGTCGCGTCCACCTGGGCTGCGATCGTTGGTGTCGCCGGGTTCCGCCACACCGTCTCGATGCGCCGCGTCTTGTCCGGCGGCTCCCCGTCACGGATCCATAGAGCCAGCCGCATGGCGTCCTGCCAGCCCCGGCCGAGGCGGCGGATCCGCCGCTCCGACTTCTTGACGAGCTTCGCCTCGGTCGACCGGATGGCGTCCGCCGAAGCCGGGTTGTCGGTGGTGTAGCCGAGCATGTGCGGCGGCAGCCCGAACTGCGACGACATGATCCGCGCATACAGGTCGATGATCTTCGTCTGGCCGGACGGATCGTGAGCTGCGAACTGGCCGACGTCCGGGACGTTGCCGTCCTCGTCCCGCTCGAGCGCGAGGACACGGCCGATGTACGTCTCCCAGGCGCTCTTGGCGTTGCCCTCTGCGTCCTGAAAGGCGGACTCTGAGGCGCCGAGGATGTAGCGCTGGGGGGCGCCGAAGAACTCGGCCGCGACCTCGATGCCCATGAGGCGCCGGCACGCCGCATCCGTGATCGACATGACGTCCTGCGTGATCTCAGACTTGCCGACCCTGTCGGCTGTTCTCTGCCGGTTCGCCAGCCGCACCACCGGAACAACACCCAGGCCGTGCATGTCCCGATCGACGACCTCCCAGCCGCCAGACTCCGACGGCAGGGCCGTGATCGTCTGATCCGGCAAATACAGGACGATCATCCGCTCTTCGGGGCCCGACTCGATGTACGTGTCCGCCGCACACTCGCGGAGTGCCGCGGTACCCATACGGATCCGGGCGTCCCACATCAGCGTCATATCCAGCGGCGACTCCACCGTAATCAGCGGCGGGCAGTCGTCACCGCAGTCGCCAGTGCCGACCGCCAGATACTCGCGGCCGTAGATCAGGGCATCCAAGTGCGCCAGTGACGACTCGTCGAAGAGGTCGTTGGCGTCGGCGATCTCCTCCAACTCCGTCGAGTCCGCGCCATCAGCCCACCGGAACGCCTCCAAATCGAGGCGCTCCTCAAGCGACTCGACACCGACCCGCGGCCAACCGATGACCGTATGCAGCCCCTTGAGCTGCGGCGGAATACTGATGCCGAGGTCGCGGACCAGCTGCTCGCCGTTGAAGTACGCGTCCCGCAGCAGCAGCGCCCATCGGTCCCGCTGCATGTCCGCACGCAGCACGTTGATCAGCGCAAGCTCGTCGTCCGACAGGAAGACCAGCGGGATATCCGGACTGGTGACGGTCACCGCAGCACCACCACCCTCCCCTTGCCTGGCGTCTTCTTCTTGGCCCGCTTCGGGGAGTTCAGGATCATGCGGCGCAGCATCCGCGCCCCGACCATGCAGACGGCGAGGTCGATCTTCCGGGCAGACTCACGGTGCTCCTTGCCGATCGTCACGCCCCACCGGTTCGTCCGCCGACGGGCGTTGATCACATGCGTGCGCAGCACCTTGTGCCCGTCATGGAAGAGCGTCCTCTCGAGCACGTCCGCATGCGTGCGCTTCACGGCCTCCGTGAACGTCTCCTGATTGCGGGTATCGCGCATATCCCAGCGCACCGCGTGCGCTTTCGGGCCCGACAACACCGACCTCAGCGTGAGCTTCGCGCCCCACGTCTGGCCCCACGTGTCGATGTAGGTGTCCCAGTACATCTCGCCGTCGTCATCGTCCTGGCCCGAGCCGGGGTCAGCGAAGAACGCCAACACCCTGAACCGGGCAAACGCGTTCTCGACAACACCATGCACCTCGTCGCGAGGCACTCGATACGGCACGAACCCGGGCGTGTTCGGCGCCGGCCAGTTCGCCGGCTTCTGCCACACACCCAGGGCGGACACCAGGCCGTCCGACATGCGGCAAGCCGCCAGGCCCGTCGCGTCGTCCGACTTGGAGCCGTCAAAGAAGAGGACGATCTCGTCGCCATCCGCCAGAGCCAGATCCTCGCGCTTGCAGGCATCCCACTCGTAGCGGGCCAGCCACGCATCCTCAGCTGCAGCGATCTGGTTGTACCAGAAGCGGCGCGACCGGCTCGGCGGGTTACGGACGTCGAGGATCGACGCCTTCAGCCGCTCGATGTCCAGCCATGTCGAATCCCCGCGGACCGCCCGCAGCGTCGGCCCAATCCACGCCTCCGTCAGCTTCGCCTCAGGCGGAGCCTCCAGCGTGTCGTAGAACAAGCCCGTGTCCACAGCGCGCCCGGCCTCTGCGGCCTCGTAGGCGTCCCTGGTGCGTTCGGCCACCGAGTCCTCGCCAGGTTCGAACGCGTTCGTGTCCGCCAGCGTCCGGGACTGCCCGTCCGCCGACTTCGTGGCGTTACGCTCGATGACCGCGGCCATCTCATGGCCCGAGTTCGACTCCAGCCAGTGGTGCGTCTCGCCCATCGACGTGAACGTTGGCCGGCCGCCCTCAAGAGCGCGCGGCGACGACGTCACAGCCTCAGTGCGTGCCCGCCCCTTGTCGGCGTAGATGATCTCCTTGCCAAGGTCGATGCGATACTCCTCGATCGCCCGCTTCGACAGGATCAGCGGGAACAACGTCATCGTGTTCCGCGTCTGGTCCTGACTGACGGCCGCGATCTGCACCCACGCCGCCGGATGCTGCATCCCGAGCGGCTGCCCCGGAGGGACACCCCACTCGTTGCCCTCGTCGGCAACCTCGTTGAAGCGGCACGGCCCGACGAACTCGAACGCTGCCCACGTCGCCTTCAACGGGTCCTTGCCGTGCCCCTTAAGGCGCTGGATCACTCCATCTCGCCACAGGAACCGGTTCGTCGCCGGGTCCATCGCGTACCACCACAAGGTCAGACGAGCCTGCTCTGGCGTGTACTGCCACGGCTTCCCGACGTAGTGCTGCAGGTACGTCTTCGTCCACGCCAGGCAATGCCAGCCCAGCGTGTACTCGGGCAGGATGAACTTGCCGTCCGGGCCGCGCTTCCACGTCGGCCCGAGAGTGAAGGGCGTGACAACGTCCGGGACCTGCTCGTCAGCCGCCTGCGATGTCACGGTACGAATCCAGCGGACTCACCGACGCCAACCGCGGGCTGTCGGGCTTCTTCCGCTCCAACTCCATACGCGCCCGACGTCGGTCGCCCTCCGTCGTCAGCAGCGACGCCATCACCGAATTCAGTGCAGCGACGAGCTGGCCGTTCGGACCACGCTCGGAGCAGTCCAACACTCGCGACATCAGCTCCGCGGCATACCGGGCCACCGCCCAGTCCGACGGCTCATAGAACGCGGCCTGCCCCGATTGACGCAGGCTCAAGTACCAGTCCCTGGCTATCGGATCCCACTGCGCGCTCGGCTCAGGCAGGTCCGGAAGTCCTTCCGGTTGCCCGGATGGGGCCTGGATCAGTTCGGGACCGTCGTCCTTATTACGGCGACGGCGCTCCTCAGAACGCTTCGGGATAGGTCCGTGTGCGCCCATGACGACCTCCAGGGTCAGAGCACGCCACCAGGGCGCGCAGAGGGCTGGAAACAACGACGCCTCAGGAACGCCGCCGGGGCGTCAGAGCGAGGCAATCAAACCGGCCGCATCAGGCAGCTCGGCAAGCTCAAGCGGCGTACCAGGAACCCTGTCGCCGACGATGATGTAACGGCGATCCGAGTACACCTCGAACGCCAACTCCCCCCGGCGGATACGCCGGCCCTGCGCGACCGCGCCGCGGAACCACAGATGCAGACCAGTACCGGACCGGCCACGCTCCATATACGTCGGCGGCAACTGATCCACGATCCGCCGCGCCCACGGCAACACCCGGCCGTCCTCAACCGCGTGATCCAGATCCACCACGACCATCCGGTCACCGGCCGTCAGCACGAACCCGACCCCGTCGCCGGTCTTGGAGGCGCAGGCCGCGGCGAAGTCCGCCCAAGACGACGGGTCGTTGACTGAGGCGAAACGCCCGTCCGTGCGCATCGGCACCTTGTCCTTGTGGCGCACCCAGCGAGGACGCGACGTCAACTCGGCCGGGACGCGAGCCTGCTGCTCGGCCCTCACCCGCTCCTGGCGGGCAACGATCCGAGCCCGGCTCGACCGCTTCCGGCAAGTCGCACCACAGAACCGCGCATCCGCCCGCGCCATCAAAGGCAGCGGGCCGGCGCACTGCGCACACTTGGTGCGGCGGCCCGTGGCGGTCGTCTTCATGCGCCCAGTCTAGCCACCGAATGTCACGGCTATAGCGCCCCGACCTGCATCGTTACCATCTCGCGACTAGGTCACCCAAGGCGCGCGGACTAGACCAGCCGAGCATCATTGCAGGTCAGCAGCCTTGGGAACCCGTACAGCCGGTCAGGTGCTATACGAGGCCGATCCCGAAAGGATCATGGTAGGGGGTATGTCCCCTATGTCCGTTTCGGGTTGGATCATGGTTCGAAGATCACGGTCAGCCGGCCTGATGCCTCCAGTCGTGCGCGATCACGTCGGTCAGGTCAGGCTCAACACTCATGATCAGCTTGTTGCCTTCGATGCCTCTTGACGTGGTCTACGTCGTGATCGGGACTGCGACGTCGCACTCGGGACAGTGGACCTGGACCGCACCAGCGGCTGCCATGCCTGCCTCCCCGTGCCCTGCCGCCCTGCCCTGCCCTGCGGCCTGCCGTCGAGGGAGTGGTGCACCAGCGTCAGCCCGTCGACCCGTCCTCCTGGGCGGCTGGCCTGACCTCGGGTCCGCACACGCAGTCGGCTTCGCTCGTGCTGGTGTCGTGGTCTACGGGGTCGCGGATCGGCGTGACGTGAACGGTGTTGGTCACCGCTCGCCCCCTCCCGCGAGAGCGTCGCGAGCGTGCCGTTCTTCGGTCGCGCCGATCTTCAGGCAGCCATCTGCATGTTCCCTCAAGGCGATCACGAGGCGTTCGTAGGGAACGTTGAGAGCATCCGCAACAGCCTCAGCCTTGGGAGTCCGAAGCCATGTGCTGCCCGGCTTGGAGGGCGCGAGCAGTCCTTGTCCGCGAGCCGCATGGACCCAGCGATCGATGGTCCTGCGCGAGCGACCTGGGTAGGCGGCGTGCACCGCCTTGGTCGGGTCTTCGCCGGCCGTGGCCGCCTGCCGCCAGATGACCGCCACGGCCTCGATCAACTCAGGGCGAATCCTCACGTGCACCTCCAGGGAATGCGGAAGCCCCGACGCCTGGAACGTCGGGGCTTCCTTCCCGCCGGGATCAACGGCGGGCGTCTATTGGATCAGGCGGCAAGCGGAAGCTTCCGCCGGTGTCGCCACTCCGCAAGGAGTGCTGCCTGCTTGGAGTGGTTGCACGACGGGCAAGCCGGAAGGACGTTGCCGATGGCGTGGCGTCCGCCCCGTGCGAGCGGGATCACGTGGTCCATCTGAACCACCTCAGGTTGCTTGCCGCAATATGCACAGCATCCGCGATGCCGGAGGACGAGACGTCGCCAGTCGTTCAGCTCCACGCCGACGCTGCCAGGGTTGCTGCGCTTGAGCGCCCGGCGTGCACGCCGACGGACCCTCATCTCCTCGGGGTGACCTACTGCCCACTGGGCGGCGCTAGCGATCAAGCGTTCACGGTTCGCCTCGTAGTAGGCCCGCTTGCTGCACCAGGGCGAGCAGTACAACGCGTCCGACCTGATCGCCTGGAAAGCCGCCGCGCAGTGGGCGCAGAGGAAATCGCGCATGCCCTTGTTCTTACGCCTGCCAATCCGCCGCTTGCTGCACTTGAGAGAGCAGGTAAGTCGATCGGTCCTGGTGGCGGGGAACGGCGCTCCGCATTCGAGACAGAGCCTCGTCTCGTCGGGGCGCCGGTTCCGTTGATAGCTCGTCTGCGTGGTGCATCGACGCGAGCAGTGGAGGGCGTCGCATCGGGTCGGCGTGAAGCTCACGCCACAGGAGAGGCACGAACGAGGCGGCGCCGATAGATCGACTCCTGCCTTGACCGCCCGCTTGTAGTGCTTCGAGCAGCGGAGTCGGCGCAGCTTTCCCGTGGTGCACTCGTCTACATCGTTGCGGTCAAAGCAGTTGGCGGAGTCGTCGAGGTTGCGGGAACTCTGCGCCTTCTGATGCACAGCAGAGCACGGCTCGCATCTTCGCGTGTTTCCGTGCCGGTGGCTGATGTCTGTGCTGCACCCTAGGCAGGCGCGCGTAGTCTGCGTCATGTCGACCTGTTCGCTCAGGTTGGCCACGGCCCCGGGAGTGTTAGCGCACTCGCCGGGGTTTCTTCATCCCATTATCGCAGGTCAACTGCCTTACTGTTGGGGGTTGTTGCTGTTACCTGCGTCGCCCCTTGGTGCCCCGATTCGCCTTGGATCCGGGCCAAGCGCCTGTCGCCTCGTGGAACCTGAGGGCGCAGTATCCCTTCGCCCGCGGGCCCATAAAGCGCTGAACTCGGGATACGCAGCGGGTGAACGACCCGGAGTGAAGGCCGTAGCCGATGCCGGCCGCCTTGCCGTTCGACGTCGGGCGGTCGCTCCAGTACCTGCGTCCTTCGCGGACGATGCGCCGGTTGCTCTTGGCTCGGTTGGCCACAGCTCTCACTCCTTCTGCGGCGCGGGCTCCGGTTGGGGGTCCTGTTCTTCGTCTACCCGCATGATGCTGCGGACTTGCTCGCGGGGGACGGCGTAGCAGGCGCCGGCTGCGTCGTGGAAGACGGCCCAGCCTTGGGTGAGTTCGAGGGTGAGCGGGTCGTCTTCGAGGAGGGTGTCGTCGCCGCGGCGTTCGGCGTGGACGATGAGGTAGCGCGGCATGGTCACCGCCTCACAGGAGTCCGGGATGCTGCTCACTCGGCCGTGTTCGTCCGGGCCGCGGGTTGGTGCGCTGGGCGGCATTCCCTTCCGCACTGCTCTTCAGCCCATGACACGTGGCACACACGCCTTGCAGCCGGTCTTCCGCGTGGGCGTCGGTCTTCGCTTCGATGTGGTCACAGTGGGTCGCCGGACGGACCTGACAGATCTGGCAGACCACGTCGCGGGCAAGCACCTTGGCGCGGATCTTCGACCAGTTGGACGGCAGCCGGCTCTTGCGGTCGGAGTTCTTCCATCCTCCGCTCACAGCCGCCTCCTACTCTTCGGGGCAACGTTCGGTGTCGCTGTTGAGCGCCCATCCCCCGAACCCGGTGCGTTGTCCAGCGGGCGCGTTGGCGACTGCGACGCCGTAGAGCCGGACGGCCGCAGCTTCAGCCCGTTCGAGTGGGTCGTAGCTGCTGCCGCTGATCTCAACGGTGATCTCGCGGACTCCGTCGGACAGCTTGACCGTCACCTCAGGCATCGGGCGAGTCTGATCGTCCGACCGACTTGCCGAGGCGCGGACCTTGCGGCGTCTGGCGTACCACGGACGCGGCGATGTCCCGGAGGTCCCGGTCGCCGACCGTCAAGTTGAACTGATCTGCCACGACTTCGGTGGCGGTGTACCCGCTGAGGTCGTTGGCGGGGATGTCGATGGTCTCTTCGAAGACGAGGACGGCGCGGGCGCCGATCTTCTCGGCGAGGTCTCCGTCGTTGAGGTCGCGGCGGAGCGCTTCGAACGCTGCTTCGTCGGTGGGGACCTGGTCGACGACGAGGACGAATGGCGGCCGGTCGTCGCCGCTACCTTCGGGGAGTTCGAGGATCTGCAGGCGGGCCATCAGTCGGTCACCGCCTTGGCGTCCTCTCGATGAATGCTTCGGACGTTGGCTACCGGGATGTGGCTGACAATCACGGAATCGTCCTCGTCGCTGCCCAGGTAGGCGGTGTACTGCGTTCCTTCTTCTTCGACCCGGTCGACCTGGATGGTCTCGGTCTCGCCGTCGAGGTAGCTGATCAAGTAGCGGGGCATGGCGCGGGCTCCTGTGGTGTGGGGTTACGGCTTCCAGCGGGGTCCGCGTAGCGCTTCTGGCACGTCGCTGGTGGTGATGGGCGAGGTGAGCGCGCTCGTGAAGGCGTCTCGGAGCATCCCGGGGAGGCCTTCAGGGTGGCGCTTACGCTCTGGCGCCGTCGGCCTGTCAAGCCCGGCGAGGATCTCGGGCGTGATGCCGTGGGCGGGCGCGAGGTCGAGGAGTTCGGGGCAATCGTTGACGCTCTCCACTCCCGGGAGGCCCCAGTCGTCAATTCCGCATCCTTCGCAGGCTCCTGGGAATGCGACCTCGGCGGTGTCCGTCCGGTGTCGGCCGAGGATTCGACGGTCTGCCTCGCAGCGGCGGAGAGTGTCGAACGCGGGCTGTACGACGGTGATGCCGTCGCCGACTGGCTCGACGCCGTACTGGGTGATGGTGAGTTGTGGTCCTTCGGCCGTCTGCTGCACGTCGGTGACGGTTCCGGTGATGACTGGTCCGCCGTCACGGGGCTTGAATGCGACGCGGCGACCTTCGAGCTCTGCGCGCACGCTCGCCTCTGCGGCGTCGACTTGCTGGGTGATCCAGGCGTGGAGATCCATGGCGCGGGCTCCGGGTGTGGGTTAGAGGTCGCCTTCGGCTGCGATCACGACGCGGCGGGCGAACATGGTGAGCGTCACGGTGACGGCCTCGTCGTCGGAGATATCGTGCACGCGGATCTTCGTCCCGGAGGGGATGGGGATGTCGACCCCGTTGATGCGGACAGCACTCGGTACGAGCACCGGGTCGCCGCTCCCACGGTCGATGATCTCGATGTCGGCGCCTCGGCGCTGCGGGGCGGAAGTCATGGGCGCGGGCCTTCCGTGGGTTCAGTTGGCGGGGTCGCCGCACCATTGGCAGCGCGGGTTGATGCCGAGTGGGGGGCGTCCGTGACGTCCGCGCTTGTGGAGGTAGCGCATGCGGGCGGCGTAGGCGCGCGAGTAGACGGCCGTGTACAGGCGGTAGAGGCCGCCCGATTCGCGCCTGAAGCTGGGTATGTGGCGGTAGGCGAGCTGCTGTGCGCTGTTCACGCGACGCCTCCCGTCAGGCGTTGAGCGCCCGCCGCACGCCCTCTTCGAGCGTCACGGTGGGCACATAGTGGTTGAGCATCCGCGTGGGGTCGCTAACGCGGTGGTGTACGCCTTGGGGTGCGTCGGCGCGGTGCTTGAAGTGGGGCCGGTAGCCCGCTGTCGTGGTGACGATGTGGGCGAGGTCGTCGAAGCTGGTGGCGCGTCCCCAGCCGAGGTTGACGGGTCCGGTGACGTCGGCGTCGAGGAGCGCGAGGGTGGCGCCGACGAGATCCGAGATGTGGATCCAGTCGCGGGTGCTGCTGCCGTCGCCCCAGATCTCGAACGGATCCTGCCGCTCCTTGGCCCGGCGGATGAACGCGGGGAACGGGTACGCCTCGTCCTGGTCCTCGCCGTACCCGGAGAACGGCCTGGGTATGAGGATGCGGCAGCCTTCGGCTTCGGCGTACTGGGCGAGCTTCTCCCCCGTCAGCTTCGCCCAGCCGTAGGTGGCGTCGGGCTCCTCCATGTAGGCGAGGTTGATGTCCTCTTCGTACAGGCGCCGCACCTCACCAGGCTGCTGAAGCGCCACCGGGTACGCGGCGGAGCTGCTGAAGTAGACGGCACGCGGGGTGCCGGTGCGGATGAGCCACCGCATGTACCAGGCGTCGAGTGCGAGGTTGGTGGCGACGCCGAGCGGTGAGCCGTCGATGCTGGCCCGGCCTCCGACGATCGCCGCACAGTGGATCGCGAGATCCCAGCGCTGGTCGTCGGCGCGGAAGAAGTCGAGGGCGTCTCGGCTGCCGTCTGCGAGGTCGACGCCGGTGACGTCCCAGCCTCGGGCGTCCATTGCCGCGTGCAGGTGTCGACCGACGAAGCCTCGGTGGCCGGTGAGGAGGACGCGCACGGGCACCTCCTGACACGATGTGAACCATGGAGTCCGAAGAGACCGCGAGCGGCTACAGCAACGGCGGCATCTTGGCGCCGGGAGTGGCGTACTACCGGAATGACCACGCGTGGAAGTGCGAAGTGATCGTGCCCCTACGTCCGACGCCGGAGCAGATCAGGGACGCAGCGCTGATCGTGGCGTTCCAGGATGAGATTGATCTGATCGACACGTCAGCCCTCGACGAGCTCCCGTAGTCGCCCGGCCGTCTGCGTCAGCCTGCCTTGACGGCCTTGTAGACGCCCCATGGCAGTTGCGCCTCGACGGGCTTCAGCCCGATGCGGGTGCAGGCGTCGTCGTGGGCTTCCTGGCTCCAGGTGGTGACGTCGAGCCACGCCTGGCCTTCGACGGGCTGCTCGCTGATGGGCCAGTCGAGGACGAGGATCCCGCCGAGCTTGACTGCCTGTCGGAGTTCGGCGAGGAGGTCGAGGCAGTCCGCGTATCCGTGGTGGATCAGGATGGCGAGCGCGACGACGGCGTCGACTTTCTTGCCGAGCTGCCCGTACAGGTCCCGGCCCGGGTTGAGCAGGGTTGGCATATCGGGGTCGCGCTGGTGGAGCCGGTCGAGCATGTTCTGGGAGGCGTCGACAGCGGTGACGTCGTAGCCGAGTTCGCGCAGCGGGATGGCGACGCGGCCGTCACCGCACCCGAAGTCGATGACCTTGCAGCCGTCCGGGAGGACGGTGCCGATCAGGGCCGCTTGGTTGCGGCCCGAGCTCCAGTAGGCGTCTTCGTCGATGCCGCGTGTGGGGTGGATGGCGGCGGGGTCGGCCTGGTTCCAGGCTTCGATGATGTCGGCGGCGGTCACGCGACCTCCTCGGCTGCGCCTGTGGTGTTGGTCGCGAGCGTGATGCCGGGCGCCAGGGTGCCGCCCTGGCTGTAGGCGACGAGCTTGCGCAGCTTGTCCAGGTCGGCTTCGAGGCCGCCGTTGTCGCGGTAGTCGTAGTAGGCGGCGGCATCGGCGCTGGCCCGCTCGGAGCTGTTGCAGTCCTCGTAGACGGCGTCGACGCTCGCCTTGCCGGCCGCAGGATGCAGGTGCTCGATGACCATGTCGTTGAGGTAAGTGATTCGCTCCATGCCGCGACCCCAATCGACCCAGCACAGGTCGACGCACAAATGCACCATGACTGGAGGCGCCATGTAGCCGAGCGTCTCGACGATGTCCGAGGTCATCGCCACGGCGGTGGCCATCTTCTCGCCCTGCAGCAGGTCGTTGCCGTAGACGATGCCGGGACCGCCCGACAGGCAGATCCGGATGCGTTCGTCCCACGGCTGGGCTGCGGGCCGGGGCCGGTGGTCGTCACCGAGGAACGCGAGGAACCGGTAGTCTCCGGCGTTCTTCACCGCGGCCTGGTTCAACGTGCCGACGAGCCGTTTGCGTGCCCAGAACACGAACCGGGCCCGGTCGTCGTCGGCGAGCGCCTTCGCCTGCTGCTTGTAGCCGGCCAGCTCGGGGTCGTCCTTGTCGACGCAGAACAGCACGTCTGCGGTGGCCCCGGTGTCATCCCAGGCTTGCATGATCTGGGGGATGGCCTGGGGTCGGCCGCGGGTCGGGATGATGACGAGGAGGTCGTCGGCCATGGCGCGGGCTCCGGTCTAGTAGACGGTGAGTGTTCCGGCCCGGTAGACGGGGACTTCGGCTCCTGCGGCCCAGGTGAGCCATACCGAGTACTCGCCGGGGGCGAGTGTGAGGGTGCCGCCTGTGGGGCCGATGAGGATGCGGGCGTGGGGGGCGTTCCATTCGCCGGTCTTCCAGTCCCCCGATACGGGGTTGTCGGTGGAGGAGGCGGGCAGGAACGCGAACTTGGGGGGCGCCGCCGCGGTGATGACGGTGCCGCCGATCTTGGCTTGTGCGGTGATGCGCACGTATTCGGTGGAGGTGGCGGCTATCTCCACGGCGTGCTCACCGCCCATCCTCGGGTCGGCTTGCCGATGTCGAAGTCGACGTCGCTGAGATCTGTCGTACCGGTGGCGGCGGCGGTGGCGTCGGTGTCCAGGCGTCCGCTGCCGGTGGCGTAGTAGACGGCCCGGGGTGTTGCCGCGACCGCGGTGTCGAAGGTGGCTGTCGCGGTGCCCGTTGCCGCCCGGAGGGGGGTGGCGGTGACGTTGGTGGTGAAGGTTCCGGAGCCGGTCGCCACGACCGTGGCGCCGTTGGAGAGGGTGTTGAACAGGTCGTAGGCGGCTTCGTCGACGGTGCCCGCGTCGCGGTGGGCTGACATGTCGACGGCGCACTGGTTGGTGGAGGCGGTGACCCAGGCGGGGGTGGCGAGCGTTCTGCGGTTCGTCCAGGTGGAGCCGTCCGGGGAGGTATCCCAGAAGACGCTGCCGCCGGTTTCGCGCAGCCGCAGGAACTTGTGGGTGGTCGCCGAGTAGGCGATCGATACGGCGCCGGCGTCGAAGTAGCCGGACTCGCTGGACATCTTCAACTGGCCGGTGACGGTGTTGATGACGAAGCCGATGCGGGTGCCGTAGAGGGAGTTGGTGTTGTCGCCGATGCCTGGGGCGTTGACGAACACCGATGTGTAGGCCTCGGTGGCGGTGGATGCGGCTGGCACGTTCGTCACGGACACGTAGAAGGAGGCGCCGGCGAGGGTCCATGTATAGGAGGTCTGGTAGCCGGCATAGGAGGTGGTGCAGGGGACGTGGGCTTTGCCGCCGGATTCGGTGACGCCGCCGTAGGCGTTGCCCCAGTCGGGGCCGATCACGCCGTCGTTGAAGTTGTCCACCAGGGCGGTCAGAAGAGGCATGGCGGCCTCCCTTCCGCGCCGGGATCAGCTTGCGGTGAAGGTCCAACCTCCGGCCGCCACCTTGAAGTCGTCCCCGGCGGCGACGGTCTTGGAGACGTCGAACAGGCCGTAGGACCAGCGGACAGGCGTGCCTGCAGAGTCCCAGATCTCCCAGCCGACGACCGTCGCTGCGGGCATGCCGGAGAAGATGAGGTCGGCGCTGTTGGAGACGGCGCCGTTGACGGCTGCGGCGACGGTGATGTTTTTCCGCGCGTAGGAGCCGCCGGTGACTTCGGTGCCCGCCGCGGTGTCGCTGCCGTTGGCGGTGGTGAGCGCCATCTTCAGCGGCAGGGTTGGCGCTGTGGTGGCTGTTCCGAACAGCCAGTCTGTGACCCGGTTCTCGGCCGTGTTCGAAAGGTTGTCTGCGATCGGTCTCGCCTCCTTCGGCTAGCTCGGTTCGGGGCCGAGGTTCTTCAGGCGCAGCCGGAACGGGTACGTCGAGTGGGCGTAGATCACGTTCGCGTTGCCGGCGGCGGCGCCTTGGTGGGCGAGGGCCACGGTCGCTTTGCCGGTGCCGTCGATGTGTCCGGCGTCGACGGTGAACATGGGCGGTCCGGGCTCGTAGCCGAATGACAGCGACGGGTACAGGGCTGGGTCGCCTTCACTGAGGGGGCTGCCGGTGTCGGTGCCTGCGTAGACGGCGATGCTGCCGGCCGAGTCGAGGAGAACCCAGTCGAGGAAGTGGCCGCCCTTGCGCATGAACCGGCCGATGACCTCGATCCTGTCCCCTGCCGCTGCTGCGATGGAGCACTGCAGGGGGGTGCCAGCCGAGGTTGGGACGACCGCCCACGACGCGGCACCTGGGAGGCCGGAGAGGTTGTCGTCGGTGATGCGCACCTTCGCCGTGCGGATCGCCGCGCCGCCGCCTACTGGCCCTGGGTCGCCCTGATCGCCTTTCGGACCGACAAGGGAGGCGAGCCACTCGGCTTCCGTGCCGGAGAATCCTTCGGTGACGGCGACCTCGTAGGCTGACAGGCCGTCGGCGCCTGCCGCTCCTGGTGCCCCGTCGGCTCCCGGCTCGCCGGGGTCACCCTTGTCACCCTTCGGTCCTGGGGCGCCGGTTTCTCCCGACGGCCCCTGTTCGCCTGGGTCGCCTTTGGGTCCTGCCGCGCCGTCGGCTCCTGCGGATCCAGTCGGGCCGGTCGCTCCCGTGGCTCCGGTGTCGCCCTTCGGGCCCGTCGCGCCGGTGGCTCCTGTCGCGCCTGCCGGTCCGGCTGCTCCGGCCGGTCCGGCTGCTCCGGCTGGTCCGGTGGGTCCGATGAGGGAGGCGAGCCATTGGGTGAGGGTGCCGGTGAAGCCCTGCTCGACGGCGATCTCATACGCCGACTTGCCGGGGGTGCCGGTGGTTCCTCCGCCGGGGGCTTGGGCGGGCACGAGGTCGTCGAGGTGGACGGTGGCGCCGTCTGCGCCGTGGATGTCGGCCCAGAAGATGATGCGCTGGCCGCGGGAGGGCTGGACGTCGACGCGCCATTTCCATCCGGTCGGGCTGAGCCCGGCCGCGTTGTTGGGGATGACCTGGACGCTGAACTGCCCGTCAGTGATCGCTTTCTTGCCGCCGCCGGGGTAGATGGCGTGCCGGGTTTCGTCGGTGAGGATGGCGGAGGGGGTGAGGACGATGTTGCCGCCGAAGCCTGTGCCTGCGACCGGGGAGGGGAGGGTGCCGACGAGGGTGACGACCGGGGTTCCTGACGGGAAGGCCACGGTGCACCTCCTGGGGGGTCCCGCCACCCACGACGGGGGCGCTGCGGGCGGCGGGACGTTCGGGGCGTGGGACCGGACCCGCCCCGGTCTGGTGTTGTTGCCCGCCCGGACCCCCACAGGTCCGGGCGGACGGCGGGCCGAGCGCGAGGCGCTACAAGGCCCTCCCTGCGCTCGACCACCGCGCGCAGGAGATCAGGCGGCGAGTAAGCCGCTTTCGATGATGTCGGGCGTGGGGCCGGGCGCGATGAGCGCGCGGGTGTCCTTGTCGCGGCGGGCTTCGGGAAGTTCGGCGAGGTCGTAGAGGACGCCGTTCCGTCGCTGCGGGTTGTGGTGCCGGGTGAGTCTGCCTTCGGCTGCCCAGCGTCGGATGGTGGTGGCGGGCCGTCCGGTCCAGTAGGCGGCGAGGTCTTCGGGGACGAGCTGTGGGGGCATCGGCTCACCCCCTGAATATGCGTGAGGGCCGCGCGGCGGCGGCCCTCAAACACAGCTAGATCAAGTTGAGCACACAATACGCTCGGCTCCGCGATCTCGGCAACCCCTGTTGCTCATGTGGCAAGTCGAGGTGTCACGGCGCCCACTCGTCGCCCTTGTGATCCGGATGCCCGGCGAACGGCTGGGCGAGGATGCGGAGCATGTGGTCGCCGAGCCCCAGCATCGCGCCATCGCCTACTCCCCATTCTCCGTCTACGGCATCCTCCAGCTTGTCGATCTCGGGCACGATCTGGTTGATGAGGGCGAACTTGGCGTCGATGTCCGCGACCACGCCTGGATCGGGGGATGACTCGGTGGCGATCTCCCGCCACTTCTCGATCGGGTATGGGTGGCCGTCGACGAGTAGCCGCTCACCGTCGTGGTCGCGGACGAGCGCGACGTCGTGGCCGTCGAACACGCTGGGGATCGTCTGCCGCTTCGCATTCTCGCGAGCGCGCGCCTCCGTGTACCGGGCCCGCAGGAAGTCGGCGATGTCGCTCATGCGGTCTCCGTGGTGTGGGCGATGGCGCGCGCTTCGAGGGCGTCGGCTTCGATGTCGATGGCTTCACCGGCGCCGGGAAGGGTGCAGTCGGGGTCGTCGGCGAGGTTGCGGCAGGATTCGGCGATGGCGCGCAGGAGCGCCAAGACCGCATCGCAGGGGATGAACGGCTGGCCGTTGCTGGCAGTCACAATGGGGAGGCGGTCTGCCGCGTGAGGGAGTGGCTCCACACTCACGGTTTACCTCCCCGCGCCCTGTCCATGGCAGTGATCAGCTGGTCTGCGTAGTGCACAGAGACGCCGTGCGGGGAGCAGAACTCCCGCATCTCGTCGGCGTACTTGCGGGCCGCTGCGACTTCATGCTCGGCGGCCTCTGCCCGCTCGCGCCATTCCTGCGCATAGGCGTCTAGGTTGGCCTCTGCGCGAGCCGTGCTAATCCCAGCCTGACGCAGGTAGGCGAGGAGTCTGTCGCGCGTCGTCATGCCGCGACTCCTGCTGCTTCGGCGAGCACGGCTTCTTGTGCGGCCCGCAGCTCCCGCCACTCCCCCAGGGTTTCCCACCGTCCTCCGCAGCTGCCGCAGTGGACGCGGTGACTGTCGGCGCGAGCGGTGAGCGGCGTCCAACACAGGTCGTCGCCGACACGGACGGGGCAGTTGCCTATCTGGACACGGCCGGGACGCCGTTCGTCGTTGACGAGGGCCGTGCATTCTCCGTGCAGGCGCCGCAGGTCGTCGATGTCCTGCCCGACCTCCTCATACGACGAGCACGCCCACAGGAGGTTGTTGGCGAGGAACCCCGCCAACTCCGGTACCGCCTGCGCCGGGTTGCCGCGCCACGGCGCTACCGTCCAGCCCAGCGTCTGCCGCCAGGCGTCCTCGATCGCCGACAAGCGGGCCGCGACACCACCCGGCCCGACCAAGTTGAGGACGTCGAGACGGGGCGGGATCGGTGCCGTGCGGGTACCGCTGCCGCCTGCACCCCGGCGGCTGGCGCCCTTCATCAAAGCCGCCGTCGTGTCCAGCTGCCGGAACAGGGCCGGGAGTTCAGCTATCCACTGGGCTGCACGATCCTCGCATGGACGGCACGCCCACCGGTCGGCCTCGGTAACCCACAGCTGCCGGTTGCAGCGGGGGGTGGCGCATACCGGCCATTCGTAGCCGTCGAGTTCGGGGGTGGGGTCGTACATGGTGCGGCTCCTCCGGCGGTGGTACGGGAAGCAGGGGCACTACTGAGCCAATGGTGGCATGAGGTGTTGACACAGTGGGCCAATGGCTCAGTGCGGAGCGCGCGGATCGCGCCTGCCGGCGGAAGCGACCCGCTTCTTCGAATCCCGCCCCGGCGCTCTATCGGCCGCGTCACACTGCCGGTATGGCGCTTCGTTTCACGGTGCAGGGCGATGACGAGCAGGAGACGGCGGAGGGCTGGCAGCTGCTCCTCGACGCCGGTCTCGCGCCGGCCATGCCGCCCCGGCAGTTGACGGACCAGCGGTGGATGGCGCGGGCCGTACCCGCAACGCAGGCCCCGGCCGGAGACGATCCCGGCCGGGGCCTTGACGTGCCCTCTCAGTGACGGTTGTTGGTCTTGGACCAGACGGCCCGGGTCTGGGTGATGCGGGTTTCCTGGTGGACGTTGCCGGTGTACGTCTGGTGGATCTCGGTGGGGGCGGCTTCGCCGGCGCGCCGGATGAGCCGGGCGAGGGCGAGGATCGGTACGGCGATGGCGGCCGGGGCTGCGCAAATGAGGCCGATGACGGTCGGGTTGGCGTGTTCGGAGGCGACCATGACGGCCACCGCGATCAGGCCGGGCGGCACGGTGGCGAGGCTGCAGTACATGACCGCCCGGGCGACCTCGGTGGTGCGCTGCGACATCGCGGGAATGCCGGGCTGGGCGACGGGCGAGGTGTTGCCGATGCGCGGCCCGTCCTCGTGGCTGGGCACGTCGGGGTCGGGGTTGCGGTAGCTGGTCTGGGTGATGAAGTCGCGGACAGCCGCCTGCATGACGGAGTCGGTGAGCGGGTTGTCGGCCTGCCCGGTCGTGACGGGCGGCTCGGGCAGGTCATACATGTGCTGGTTCTCCTTCTGACTGGGGTTACGGGGTGGCGGCTTTCGCTGTGGCCTTGCCGGCGGCGGCCTTGGGGGCAGGTGTGGGCTTGGAGGGGGCGAGGGCTGCGGCTTCGGTCTGCTGCGCGTACCAAGTGCCGCCGACGCTGGCGCCGCCGTGCTTGGTCTTCTCGTGGGCGCGGAGGGCTTTGGTGGCGGTCTTCGCGTCGCGGTAGCGGGGCTTCTCCTTCTTGCCGCAGGGGCAGGTCCAGCCGACGAGCCCGGTGCGTTTGGCGGCGCCTATGCGGGCGGCCCGGTTGATCTCTGTGCGGGAGACCTTGGTCTTCGTCGGCTTGGCGGGGCAGGGCTTGGAGCCGGTGAAGGAGCCGTCTTTGCTCTGGGTGAAGATCTGGCCGTTGCCGTGGCAGGTGGTGCAGCCCACGTGGGTGGCGCGGAGGATGGCGGCGTCCTTGCGGGACTGCATGACGGATCGGCGGTCGGCGACCATGGGGGCGATGACGCGGAGGACGAGCCAGCTGCCGAGGCGGGCGTGCATGGGGCCGCCGCGGGGGATTTTGACTCGGCGTGCGGGGTGCTTGCGGGCTGTCGGCTTGCGACGGCGTGCGGGGGCCGTGCGGCGGGTGGTCGGCCGCCTTGCGGGACGCTTCGCTGCCATGATCGGAACTCCTCGGACGGTGATCGGTTTGTTGTGGTTTGTGAAGTGCTCGGGCACCGCTCGCCGCTGCTCCGTTGCAGGTCACAGCCGCTCGGGGTGCTGCTCGCGGGGTGCTCGGGTTTTCGGCGAGCAGTTGACCGAGCGGCTGGTCGAGCGGCTGTGACCTGCGGTCGAGCAGTGCCGAGCACCCCGCGAGCAGTGGACGTTCTAGGTCAAAACAGTCAGCGCTTCGAGCTTGTAGCCGCGCGGATTGATCAGCCCGTCGATGTCGCCGATCGGCACCGGAGCGCCAGCACCGACGTCCTTGAGCGCCTTCCGGAGTGCAGCCGCCGTGAGGTCGCCGTAGAGATCCGGATTGAGATCGGCAAGCGCCTCAGCGAGAGGCTCGGGCCGGATCCGCTCGACGCCAGCCGTAGCCATGACCTCGATCGCGTCGACAACAATCTGCCGGTCGCCGGGGATCACCTTCTGTCCCGATCCCCCGTCGGCAAGGTGCAGCAGCCCGGCGGCCTGCAGCGTATCCCGGTCGAACCACGGACGGCCCGCAGCCTTGCGGTCGGCGACGGCCTGCTGGATGCCGCTGCGGCTGTGCTCGTTCCACCCGTACAGCAGTGGCCGGTCGAGGCCGGGGCCCTTGATGTAGGACTGGCCCGCGTCGTTCTTGATGTCCTTGTTCTGGGCGGGCACCAGCCGGTCGGGCCGGAACCCCTTCGCGGCGGCGCCCTGGCCGAAGACGATGCGGATGTCGTCCCACCGGGACGCCAGCATGATCTTCGTGGTGAAGGTGTCGGCGATCGCATCACCCATGGCGTCGGAGGTGGCGTCCTGACCGGCCGCCACCACGTAGATGCCGGACTGCTTGCCGATACGCAGCAGTTCGATGAACCGCTCCTTGGCCAGCGGGCTCATGTAGATGTACTCGTCGAAGAACCCGACGATCGCCGGGTGCTCCTTGGTCGCCACCCACGTGTCGCCCATACCGAGCCGGTTGCGCACCACGTTGCGGCCCTTGGCCATCTTCACCAGGTGCTCCAGCCACTCCTCGCAGGCCTTGTTGCCGCGGATGGGTGGGGCGGCCATGACGCCTTCGAACTCCCTGAGCCCGTCCTTGACGGGGTCGAAGTCGAGGGCGATCGCGTTGTGGCAGGCGGTGATGACCTCGGCCAGGTCGCGGAGCACGCCGGTGGACTTGGCCGCGCCGGACACGCCGATGACGAGGATGCGCTGACCCTCGATGACGAGGGTGAGGTCGCTGCTGTCCATGCAGCGGCCGAAGTTGTGCGGGGCGGAGATGTCCAGCGAGTTGGGGGCGTGCACGACCGGCTTGGGCATGTCGTCGAACGGGTTGCCGGTGACGAGGCGCAGCACGATGTGGGCGGAGGCTTGCGGGTCGGGGTCGATGAGGGTGCCGCCGTGCTTGATGTTGAAGTGCGTGTCCAGCTGCTCGGCGACGGCGTTGACCTTGCCGGGGGTGGCGCCCTTGAGGATGACGTCGATCTCCCAGAACTTGCCGTGGAAGCCGAGCGCCCGGATCTGCCGGGTATCGATGCCCTCCCAGGCGAGCGCACGGGACACGCAGTCCTCGACCATGCTGTGCGAGGTGCACACGGCCAGCGGGAACGGCTCATCCGACTCGGGATTGTCCTGGTCGGCGACGATCTGCTCGGGGGCAATGTCGGGCCGGTTGATCCGGTAGCGGCCATACCAGGAGACCGCGGCGAACGCGGCGAGCGTGAGCGTGGCCGGGGTCATCCACCACGAGTCGGCCGCGGTGAGGCCCGCGTACTTCACGAGCGCCCACCAGCCGGCCACGTTGAGGCCGGCGACGGCGGCGGCGGTCCAGCCGAGGATCTTCCAGCGGGAGCGGCGCTCGGCCTTGTTCTGGTTCCAGTCGGACTTCTTCTGGATACCGCCCACGGCTTCCTGGAAGTCGTGGGTGCGGACGTACCGCATGCCGAGGTAGCCGATGGCGGTGGCGCCGGCCCAGAACCAGCGCAGCGTGGTGCCGGTGCCGCGCGCCGACAGTCCGATGGCGCGGCCGGTGACGGAGGCGACGACCATCGCCGCGGAGCCGGTCTTCCGCAGCACGGGGAAGGACGGCTCGTAGGGGACGATGATGCCGGGCGGGATGTCCTCGTCGGACAGGTCGTCGGGCACTTCGAGCTCGCCCGGGATCACCTTGGACAGGTCCCAGTCAGCGGGGAAGTCGGGGTGGTCGAGGCTCATGACGGGTCCTTCTGGCGGGTGATTCCGCGTTCGGCGAGAACGGTGTCGAGGAGGCTTCGGGCAGTTGCGATGCGGCATCCGACTGCGCGGGTGACGGCCCGGTTGGAGGGGTGCTTCCGAAGGTCTCGATTGGCTGCGGCGGCATCGGCGACGAGCTTGCGGACGACGTCGAGCCGGTCGTCGGCGACGGATTCGCGGACGCGGTTCGAATCTGCGTCCTTCCCTTGCGGGAAGCGGGTTGTAGCGGTTCCGTCACGCCGCGTCCAGGAGCGCTTCGGAGTCGTCATGGGAAGCACCGGCACCCGGTGCTCGGCCCACTCTCCGGAGCTTCCGGGAACCAGTAGGGCGACCGGCAGGAAGGTGGGCTGTACAGGGGTATGCACCGCGCTGGAGAGCCGCGCCTCGGACGCTTCCGGCGAGACCGAGGCGGAATCGGGAAGCACCGCCTCGGGGGCGTCCGACTGCGTCCTCCAACCTCGCTGCCCGTTCCACGCCTGCGCCCGACGGCGACGGAACGCGGCCCGCTGGGAAGCACGGATCTCACGGATCGACGGCTCCCCCGGCTTGGCCCCGTTCGCCCGCTCCCAAGCCAGCGCGTAGGCCGCTTCGATCTTCATGCCAGTGTTGTCGGCGATGCGGCGGGCCCGGCGCACCAGGATGGGGTGGCGGCGGGCGAGCCGCTTCCAGCGGGCGATCTCGTCCGCGGTCTTGCCGGCCAGGACGGCACGCTTGGACCGCATCGCGACCCACCAGAGGATCATCGCGGCCAGAGAAGCGAGGGCGTAGGCGCCGGCCCGGTACATACCCGGCCCCGAGTTGTCCTCGATGAGGTGCCCGGCGCCGTTGATGGTGGCGGCGATCAGAGTGGTGATCCAGGTGATGCGCATCAGGCCGCGGTAGGGGCGACCCTGCTCGATGGCCTGCCCGGTGAGCCCGGCGAAGGTGAGCACCATGCCCTCGGTGAGGACAGGAACACCTGCGGCGAAGAGCCCCATACCGAGGTGCGCAGCGGCGCCGGCCTGCCCGGACCAGCCCATGATCAGGGAGACGATGACGACGGGCAGTCCCCACAGCGGCACGTGGTGTGCGAGGCGCACCTGGAAGTTGTGCCAGGCGGTACGCCGCTCCTTGCGGCGTTTGGCCCGCGCCTTCTCCTTGTCGGCACGCTGCTGCTGCCTGCGCTCCAGCTTGGCCTGCCGTTCCTGCTCCTTGAGTTGGCGCTGGTGTTCGGCGTCCTTGCGGTTCTCTTCCCTCTCGCGGGCCCGGTCCTCGCGGGCTTCGCGCCGGTCGGCAACCTGGTCGAGTCGCTTCTCTTCCCGCCGCGACGGCCGCGGCGTGGGGGCGCTCTGCTCCTGGTCGGGCTTGGGCCGCCCCTCCCCGAGTTCGGGCGAGGTAACGGGCGTCCCGTTGACCTTCTCGACGGATGCGGCGGTCACGGTGATCGGTGTCCTTTCGGTGAGCGGCGGGGTGGATCAGAGGCAGGCGGCGAGGATGATGACCACCAGGGCAATGAGCCCGGGGATCGCGAAGCTGAGGACTTCCCAAGTGCTTTCGCGCATGGTGGTCATCCCTCTCGGTTGCGGCGGGTGCGGGTGGACCTGTAGCCGAACGGCCCGGGGAGGTCGCAGCTGGTGGTGGTGCGGCCGGTGCTGGACCATGTGCGCTTCGGACCGTTGCGCGGGCCGACCGTGATCGACCACGACTTGGCGTTGATGTTGAGGCGGACACCGGGAAAGACCCGGAAGCTCTTACGGAACGTGATCGGCATGGACAGGCCTTTCGAGGGTCGAGGCGGTGTGGTGGCGGAGGTAGTCGGTGATCTCGCGGATCAGGTCGCCGTCGCCGTCCGGGGCGTCCGGCTCGGGGTCGTCGTCTTCGTCGTCACCGTGGTCGTCGTCGCAGAACTCGCAGACGAGGTCGGCCCAGATCAGGCCGCGACCCCACAGCGTGTGGGCAATCGACCCGGCGAACGCGACGAGACTGCTCGGGCCCAGCGCAATCAGCAGGACGTAGACGGCGAGACTCGTGCACGGCTGGCTGAACGCGAGGTCCACGAGCATGGCGACGAGCAAGACGAACGTGCTGCCTGGCAGGTGAGCCCGGTTCAACAGCACCTGCCGCGGATAACGGGGCAGGTCCCGCCACAGAGCGAGCCAGTCGGCAAGGAGTCGAGGCAGGTGATTCATCGGGCACTCCCGGCGGGTGCGGTACGAGCGCGGTGGAATTCGCGGATGAACTCGTCGGTCAGGCCGGAGCCGACAGACGCCCCGACCGGGCCGATCCCGGTCACCGACGCCGCCCACAGCTCCAACCACGCGGCCCGGGTCGCGACGTAGTTGATGACCGGGCGGGCGGAACGGATGGCGAACACGACAGCCCCGAGGGCGGTCATGACGGCCAGGGCCAGCACCCGCACCGTCCACCGGCCCGCCCAGTCGGCGGCACGGCGCCACCGGCCGGGCTTCGCAGTGATCAGATACGGGTGCATGACGTCAGCCCTTCTTGCTGCGGCGGCGGGGCTTGTCGGGGATGGGGGTCGTGCGGGGCTGGACCGTGGTCATTGGCAGGCCCGAAATCACGTCGAAGGTGAGTCCGAGCTCCAGTTCGTCGTTCGGGTCGGCCTTCTTGGCGCGGCGCTTCGGCACGGGATTCCTCTCGGTTCGGCGAGGGTGGTTGCGTGCCCCGGGCGGGAGTCGATCCCGCGCCCTCACGGCTGGATGCCGGGGCTGTGACTGTGGGTCAGCTCTCGTTGTAGGTGGCGTCGTCGATGTGGACGTTCTTGTAGCCGTCACGCGCCAGCGTGTTGCGGGCCACGTTCTCGGCGTTGCCGCGCGACACGGTGCTGGTCTTGGTCTCGCCTGCGACGCGCGTCCGCTGGCCGCTGCTGTTGGTGGCGAAGCCCGTGTACTTGATCTTGGCCATGGGGGTTCCTCTCGATCGGTGAATGGATGGGGTGGTGCTGGTCGTGCAGGGCGCCGCACCGGTGATGCGCCGGCCAGCAAAGCCAGGAGGTGCCGGGCGGGGCAGGGGGATGGACCCCGCCCGGCGGATCAGGGGGTCAGAGCTCGCCGCGGCGCTCCAGCTCACGGGCGATGTCGTTCTGGTCGGCGATGGCGCCCACCGAGGTGTCTCCGAGGCTCCGCGCGCGGTCGATCAGCCGGTACTCGTTGCGCAGGTTGTCGCTGGTGCGGCTCTTCGTCTCAGCGGCGGCGGGGGAAGGGTTCGAGCGGAATCGCATGTCGTTCTCCTCTTCGAGTGGGCGATGTGGGGCGTGCTGGGTCAGCGCTGTACGACGGGAAGGTGCAGGTCTCGGTGCTGGACGGTGACGGTGTGGCCGCGGCGGCGGAGACGGCGAGCCAGGATTTCGGCAACTACCACCGACCTGTGCCTGCCGCCCGCGCAACCGGATCCGATGACGATCCGGTCGACAGACGGACCGGACGCGTAGGCCGTGACCTGCCGGGTCGTGGCCCGCAGTAGGGCGCGAACCCCGCTCGTGTGGAGCACGGTCCGCTTGACGGGCCGGTCGCGGCCGGTCAGCTGCCTGAGCGCCGGATCGACGTGCGGGTCACGGAACGCCCGCCGCAAGTCGAGCACAACGTCTGCCTCCGGGGCGCCAGCGTGCAGGAACCCGAACGACACGATCTCCACCTCGGCCATCAGGCGGCGGCCGGGTGGTTGACGAGCTCGGCCAGCTGGTCGACGAGACGCGGACCGAACGGGTTCGCGGCGTCGATTTCCTCGGCCCGGGCGACGATCGCGTCCAACACGGCCCAGTCGCCGGTCTTGGCGGCGGCGATCGCACGCACCGTCAACTCGGCGGACTCGTCGCCGCGCACCTCCTCCCAGGAGGCGTCGATCTGGTCGACCAGGAGACCGGCGCGGATCTCACGCACCTCGGCGGAGAAGAGAGCGGCATCGGCGGAGAAGATGAACGGAGACATGGCAGTGCCTTTCGAGTGGTGAACAAGGGAGATGGGGATGGGGTGGGGCACCGCGCCGGCGGGTGCCGTGGGGGTCGGATTTCTCCGCCGACGCGGTGGACTAGGGGGCTACTTAGGCCGGGACTCGGAGCGGTCGTTGACCTCGCGCAGCTTGCGGCGGAGCTCCGCCCACTCGTCGGCGGTCACGACTCGCCGCCGTCGATGACGCGGAGGAGGAAGTCGATGGCGGCCAGCGCCTTCCCCATCCGATCCGCCTGCCAGGCGGTCGCGGCGGCCTCGCCGTCCGGGCGGGACCCCGGCTCAATCTCGGCAAGCAGCTCGCGGGCACGCTCCACGAGGTGGCGGTCGGCGTCGTCCAGGTCGATGCGGCTCACGACTCGCCGCCGTGGTTCGGGACGACGACGAGGAACACGTCCGCGTCGAGATCCATCACGACCTCGGCCGGCTGACCCTCCCGGCGGCGGTCGGCGGCGAACTCCTCCGCCGGCCAACTGCCACGCGGGGCACCAGCAGGGAACCGCTCCAAAACCGTGCGGGCGGCCATCACGCGGCCTCGATCAGGTCGAGGCGGCCGGCGGCGGCGAGGGTGGCCTTGTGGCCGGCCATCAGGTCGACGTAGTGCGCCAGGTCGTCCGCGTGCAGGTCCGACATGATCCCGGTCTGCGCGGCCCGGATCAGCCGGTTCGCGCGGGACTCGGCGCGGCGGTAGTCGGACGCCGCCACGACCAGGTCAGGGATGACACGAAGCGCGCCAGCCTCGATGCCCTTCGGTGCATCCCCAACCGGGGACGTCACCGAACCATGCACCTGGATGAAGGCGCCGACGCGAGGCGGAGTCCCCGTGCCTCGGAACGCGGCCACCAGCTTCGACGAGGCGACCGTGACGATCGCGCTGCCACCCACGCCGTCATCGACCACGAGGCGGACACGGCCGCTGAAAGTACGCAGGCCGGTGATCGCGCCCGCTGCGGTCACGCCGTTCCCGACCGGCACCCGGTCGAGAGTGACCCTGCTGGTGCCGAGAATCGACCGGCGCTCGACGGACAGAAGCCCGAGCTCCGGGAAACGGTCGCCCAGCTTCAGCTCCAGACGGGCCAGAGCAGCCGACGCAGCCAGGGGAAGCGGGGCGGTGGGGGTGGGGAGCTGGGTGGGGGTTGCGGTGCTCATGCCGTCACCGCCTGCGGTGCCTCAGCCTGGTTGTGCAGGCGGGCCGTGCGGGCGGCTGCCCGGATCTTCGCAACGAACGCGGCCAGCTCATCGGCTGCCTCGTCGGCGGCGTCCGGGGTCAGGTACGAGTCGAACGGGGCGCCGTTGCCGAGCAGGACGTGCGCGGTCCGCAGCTCGGGGAGCTCGTGGGACGGGTCGGAGTGGACCCGCACATACAGCTCGTGGACGGCGGTGCCGGGTTCGAGCATCGAGTCGATGCTCCAGCCCACGATGCTGGAGTAGTGGTCAACGTCCTCGATCGCTACCTGCCGGTCCGCGACGTGGTCCTGGGTGCACCAAGCGGTGGGGCACTCGATGTACACCACCTGCGTGTGTCCCGAACGGCCAATCGTCGCCGGGACCAGACGGTGACCCGGCTTGATCGCCGGGAAGGGGTGAACGTTCGTGGGGTGATCGGCGCGCACGGGCGCACCGCTAAGCTTGGTCATGCCGACTCCTTGGTTACGTCAGGGAGGTCGTGCCGGTCCTGTCCTGGTGTGTGGAAGCCCAGGGCAGGGCCACATTCATTTGTGCACACGGTTGCTGGTGGAAGGCAGCTCCGTGGTGGAACTCCACCACCATAACCCGACCTATGGACCGGTGGCAATCCACCGTGCGAAGATTTCGCCATGCCCCATGGAGTCCACAGAATCCCAGCGAAGACGTACCGCCCGGAGCCCGAGCTCCTTGAGCGCGCCAAGGCCGCCGTGGCCGAGGTGGACTCCACCTTGAACGCGCACATCAACGCGTTCTTCCGCTGGCTCACGCATGAGTCAGACGAACTCCCGAAGCGGCCCGACAAGCCGCCAGTCACGCCCTCGTAGTCTCTGGGCTTTGCCGTCAAGATCACTCCTCGGGGTGCGGCGGGGAACCCCGCCTCTCGATACGAGGAGACCGCCCGCGGGCGGTGTGACGGCAGCCTGAGAGTCGATCACTCACAGCTCAATCACAGGCACAGGCAGGGGAGCCATGCCCGAGCAAGCAGCCGAAGCGTTCGTCGCTGAACTCAAGTACTGGCGGGATGTCCGGGGCCTCTCGCAGTCAGCGCTCGCCAGCAGGGTCGGCTACACGCCGTCCTACGTCTCCAAGGTCGAGGGCGGACAACTGGCCCCGTCCACCGCGTTTGCACGCCAGGCCGACGACGTCCTCAACGCGGGTGGTGCCCTTCGGCGCGCCTTCCGCGACCTGGAGGCGACCGGCCGGCCGGCCGTCCCTCATCAGGCACTGAACGGCGAGGATTCGCATACGACGAACCTGATCGTCGAGCACGAGGACACGACGCTCTACTACGACGGCCACACCTACCGGGCCACCCAGCGGCGCAAGCTCTACAACGACTCCCCCGACCCGGTCACCCGCTACCTGATCCGCATCTCCGTGGACCGCTACCCGGGCGACCCCGAGCGGTCGAACCAGCACTACCGGGAGAACCCGCTCACCTGGGACGAGATCGGACTGTCGGCCTCCATCGACGGCGAGCCGCTGACGTGGCGGGTCAAGCACGACCGGGACGCCTTCAAGGAGTTGTGGCTGCTCTTCGGGCAGTACCCGCTCTACCCGGGCGAGTCCGTGTGGCTGGAGTACAGCTACACCGTCGGCGACGACAAGTGGGGGTCTTGGTTCCAGCGCGCGGTCCGTCTGCCCACGCACCGCATGAGCGTCCGCCTCGGCTTCCCGGCCGAGCTCGACCCGGTGGCGTGGGGCACCGAGACGAGCATGACGGCCGAGGCGATGCCGTTCCGCACCGCGATCCGCCGCACCGAAGAGGACGGTCGGCGGGTCTTCTCCTGGTCCACCGAAGACCCGCCCCTGCATGCCCGCTATCGGCTTGAATGGAAGTTCCGAACCCGCCCAAACCAGGAGGAAGACTTGCACGTACTGGAGCCCGAGGCGACCGCGAGCGAGAGGATGCGGGCCGTCGGCATCGTCCAAGAGGGCGACACGATCCTGACCAAGACGGCCCGCCCGTTCGTCCTGCCCGACGAGGCCGAAGACGCTCGCCGGGTCGTCGCCGAACTGATCTCCGCCGCCGAACGGGCCTCCACCGTGCACGTCTTCGGCAAGGGCATGGGTGTCGCCGCCCCGCAGGTCGGCATCGACCGGGCCGCGGCCATCGTCCGCTCCCCCGACGGTGAGTCGATCACTCTGTTCAACCCGCGCATCGTCGAAGAGTCGCCCGACACCGACGAGCAGTACGAGGGCTGCCTCTCCTTCTTCGACGTCCGCGGCAAGGTCCCCCGCCCTCTGGCCATCAGCGTCGAACACACGGACATCAACGGTCAGGAGCGCATCACCATCTTCGAGCGCGGCATGGCCCGCCTCGTAATGCACGAGGTCGACCACCTGCACGGCGTGCTGTACCGCGAGCGAATGCGGGAGGGCGTCACCCCCATCCCCGTCTCCGAGTACCGCGGGACTGGCAACAAGTGGAGCTACGGGGCCGGCCAGTAACCCGGACACACGGAAGCGCCCCACCCGGGACTCGGGTGGGGCGCTTCTCTTTGGCCAGCCTTTGCCTAGATCAGACCGCGCTCGCGCAAATCGCGGATGACGCGTTCGCTCATCTCGCGGATCTCTTCGGCGGTGGTTCCTTTGGCCGTGGCGATGAGGGCGAGCTGCACGACGTCTCGCGCTTGGCTGTCGATGACGTCTTGGGGTAGCGGCGACTTCTGCACTCCCCCGGCACCTGGGACGTCCCCGATGGACACGGGTTCGCCGCCTTCCAGGATCATCAGGCAGCTGCCGGGTGCCCACTGGAGCAGGCCGTCGATCTTCACGTAGTTGGTCTCCCGGATTTCGAGACCCTTTTCGACGCGCTGCCATGTCCGGTTAGAGAGTCCGCCAGCTGCCGCGTTCTTGTCATTGAGGGCGATGCCGAGTTCGGCTCGGCGTCGCCTGGCGATCGCCGCGAGCCTCTCGTAGTCGCGAGTCGATTCGCTGGTCATGCGCCTCAGTATGCCAACGCTGGGCATCTCCCGCTACCCCATGGGACCTAGTTACCCATAGATGTAGCGGGATGCCTAGCGAACGGTCTACTGTGAGACGCGGCGGGCCCGCCCCGAACCGCCAAGAACCGGGCGGGCCCAGTCGATCAATCCACTGTGTCCATACAGATCGGAGAGACCATGCCCATGGTCGCATCCCCAGAAGATCCTGGTGAGAACCGGGGGCTCCAAGTCTTCGCCTTCCGTGGCGCCGAAGTGCGCACCATCATGCGGAACGGCGACCCGTGGTGGGTGGCTGCCGATGTGGCAACCGTCCTGGAAATCGGGCGAACGCACGACGCCGTCCGGTCACTCGACGACGACGAAAAGGGTACGGAGACTATCCGCACCCTTGGTGGTGAGCAGACCATCACCATCATCAACGAACCCGGGCTGTACTCACTGATCCTCCGCAGCCGGAAACCCGAGGCCAAAGCCTTCAAGCGGTGGGTAACGCACGAGGTGCTGCCGTCCATCCGGAAGACGGGTTCGTACTCGGTCGCCGAGGTATCCCGCAAGGACCTGGCCCTCATGGTGATCCAGGCCGAGGAGGAGAAAGAGGCGCTGGCCACCCGGGTCCGGGAGTTGGAGCCGGCCGCGCAGTCGTGGAACGTGCTCGCCACGGCTGACGGGGACCTGGCGGTGGCGGACGCGGCGAAGATCCTCGCCCGGGATCCGCGGATCGAGACGGGCCCGCGGCGCCTGTTCACCATGCTCATCACGATGCGGTGGGCGTACCGGCAGCAGGCCGACAACCGGCCGCGGGCCATGCAGTACGCGATCGAGCGGGGCTGGCTTTCCGAGTTGCCGCAGTCGCACAACCATCCGGAGTCGGGCGAGTTGGTGCTTGATCCGCCGCAGGTGCGGGTGACGGTGAAGGGCCTGCATGAGCTGCACAAGCGACTGGGAGGGGAGGGGCCCCTGCAGCTGTCGGCATAGCCGCCTCCGAAGCGCCCCAACTGCTCTGACGTTGGGGCGCTTCGCTGTCTCCGCGATGATGCCCGCATGACCGACTCCCTCATCGCTGGCGCGGTGATCGCCGACGCCGGCCGTGTCCTCCTGATCCGCCGCGCCTCCCCCGAGGGTGCCCTCGTCTGGTCGTTCCCGAGCGGCAAGGTCGAGCCGGGCGAGACCGCGAGCGAGGCCGCTGCTCGGGAGGTCGCGGAGGAGGCGGGCGTGGTCGTGGCGCCGCTGGTGGTCCTGGGCAGCCGGGTGCATCCCGACACCGGCTGGCGGGTGGTGTACGTGGCGTGCCGTCTGCTGTCGGGCACCGCGCATGCGGCGTCGCCGCGGGAGGTTGCGGAGGTGCGGTGGGTGCGGCTCGACCAGATCCCGGCGCTCGCCCCGGCTGGGCTGTATGGGCCGGTCGGGGCGTACCTGGGCGGGGTGCTTGCCCGCTAGACCGCCTGCTCGGCCGCTGCTGCTGGGGTTGGTGGGTACGGGGTAGCCGTGTGTCGTCTCGGCTGTCGTGTTGTGCCCGTGTGGGCGCGGGGGTCCTGTCTGGTTGGCGCCGTGTGTCGGGGGCAGTGGCGTCGCACGCTCGCGGTATGGGGGATTTCGGCGACGCGGCCGTTGGGTTGGACAAGGCGTATTGGGATCAGCGCGAGGTGGTTGAGGATCGGGCGGAGGCGTTGCGTGTGGGGGCGACGGCTCCGGGGCCGCCGGCACCGCCGGTCTGTCGGGAGTGCGGGCTGACGGCGGACCGGTTCCCGACGTATTCGGATGCGTGGGTGCTGCTTGAGCCGTTGGATCCTGCGGAGGTGTTGCCGGCACATTTTGTGCCGCCGGGCCAGCGGTGGGTGGTTGATGGGAATGGTGTTGCCTGGAATGCGGGGGATGCCGAGCCGGCGCCGGGTGTGGTGTGCCGGATTGCGCACCGTCTGGTGTGTCCGGGCCTGGAGCCGGTGGATTTGTGGCGGTGGCTGACGGCCATGCGGGAGGAGAATGCGCGCCGGGCGCAGCGGCAGGACGCTGAAAGGCTGCCTCTGCTGCGGGAGGTCGAGTTGCCGGACGTGGGCTGAGGTTGGTCTGTCGAACGCAATGTCGTCTGGATGCGTATATGACGGCTACTCGGGTGAGTGCGGCTCATGCTCGAGTGGGAAGGATTCAGTCGATGGTGGTCTTCGACTGGACAGGCGAGTGTGGCCTAGGCCACATTGTCAGACCCGTAGGGGAGACTAGGTTGTCGAGAAAGCTACTGGGGGGTAGGGGCGATTCAGATGACCATCCAAGAGCAGCGAACTTCGGACCATGACGACGATGTCATCACCGAGGTGTCCGAGGAAGAATTCCGCGAGGCCGCCTATGCGGCACTGGACCGGCTCGGCTTGACGTATGCGCAGCTGCGCGACATGGCCAGCCGCCGCGACTTCTCCTCGGCACAAGCCCACTCGCTATGGGTGTCCATCGGCGGTGCACTTGATCTCTGACAAGCTTCGTGATCAGACGACGAGATTCACGACGGAGATCAAGACTCTCCTGAACTGCACCATCGCTGATCACGTCCAGATAAAGGCGGTCGCACTCCAAGTGGGTGACGACCGCCTTTTCATGCTCGGACACCTGCTCGACAAGCGAACACTGACCGCGCACCGGTTCCGCCTCAGGCCGCGGGCAGCGAAGGTCGAACTGTGGATGGACGTCAGCTTCCAACTGCGCCTGGACGCCGAACGCGAGCACCTGATGGTCCACAAGTCGTTCTTCGGCGTCTTCCCGTCCCAGGACGCCAAGCACGGCCTGTTCCACTACGACTACGAGCGCGACAAGGCCGACGGCTACCCGGACGCCCACCTGCAGGTTGACGCCACGTCGGAGATGTTCTCGAAGCTGAACGATCCCCGCTGCGACACGGGCCGCTCGCTGGCGCAGCTGCACTTCCCGGTGGGCGGGAAACGCTTCCGCCCCTGCCTGGAGGACATCATCGAATTCCTGATCGTGGAACGGCTCGTACTCCCCCGCGACGGATGGGAGAAGGTCATCGAGGCCGGCCGTGAAGGGTTCCGCAAGAACCAGCTGATGGCGGCGATGCGGCGCGACCGGGCGACCGTTGAGGCATTCGTCGAGAAGTACGGGATCGGGTCGCAGGCGTAGTGCGCACGCCGGAAGGCCCGACCCGCTGAGGGTCGGGCCTTCGTCATGTCTCACCAGTCTGGGTCGTCGGGCGTGTAGCCGGCGATCCAGAATCCGACGCGTTCCCTCGCGTCGCTGACCGCTTCCCGGGTCTTCCATCGTAGGCGGCGGTGCCACGGCCAGCGGGGTGTGGGCGGGGGTGGTTCCATGCCGGGCGGGAGGGGGATCCCGGCGTCGAGGAGCTGTTCGGCGGTGACGGGGACGGGAAAGCTGAGGCGTTGCACGGTGATGGGCGGCTTCGGGGGCTGGGTGTCGGTCACGGTCACTCCCCCGCGTACTTCTGCGTCCAGTGCGCGCGGTCGTCGGCGGCGGCTTCCCGCACGGACGGCCCGTCGTCGCCAGCTGCCTTCAGGGTGGCGCGCCATCCTTGGAAGTGTTCGGGTTGCACGGTCGTCTCGCCGGGCCCGGAGTGGCTGGCGCGCGCCCAGTACGCCTCGAACGCGTCGAGGACTTCGCGGAGGGTGGCGGCGAGCTGGCAGGCGCGCTGTCCGTTGCTGATGCCCCGGTTGGCGTACTCGCTGTTGCGGCGGATGAGTTCGTCGATCTGCAGCCGGTAGGCGGCGTTCGCTGCGGACTGCTGCCGGTACATCTCCTGCAGTTCCCGTAGCGGGTTGTCCGTCGGGTCGCTGCTGGTGGCGGGGTTGTCCGGGGTTGTCCGGGCGGGGTTCGGCCACCAGCGGCCACCTTGATTGTCGGCGTGGCTGCCGGAGTGGTCGGGGCGCAGGACGCATTCGGTGCGCGCCCCGAGGGGGCCGGGCGACCACTGGCCGCAGCGCTCGGCGGGGGTGATGACGGGCCGGAGTGTCGGCTGGTCGGTCATGCGGCTCTCCTGGCGGGCTCGTTGAGGTCGAGTTCGTCGAAGTGGATGACGGCTCGGCGTAGGGCGATGACGGCGGCGTGGGTGCGGGAGCGGGCGCCGAGCCGCACCTGGGCTTCCTTCAGCCGCAGATGGACGGCTTGCTCGGTGGTGTCCAGGCGGGTGGCGATCTGCCGGCTGGTGTAGCCGGATGCGGCGAGGCGGAGGGCGGCGGTCTGGCCGGGGCTGAGGGGCTTGCCGGTGTAGCCGGGTGATCTCACGTCCGCCTCCCGGGGGTTCGTCCGCTGGGTGCGCCTTTGATGCGGCCGTTGGGTGTGAGGTGGCCGTCGGCGGTGGCGAGCATGCGGACAGCTTTGGCGATGACGTCGCGTTTGCGTTGGCCGCGGTAGCAGCGGGTGAGGATTTCGGCGAGGTCGGGGTCGAGGTAGACGGGCGTTTGCGGTGCGGTCACAGCTGCGCCTTTCGGGTGGGGGCCGGGCCGGTGAGGGCCCGGCGTGCGGGGGTCAGTGGGTGTGGCGGATGCATCCGCAGCGGGGTGGGCAGGTCCAGCGGGCGTCGCCGTTGTGGTGCTTGCCCCACCGGTGGCGTTCTCGGCCGCAGGCGATCTCCCGGATGACGCCGTCGGGGGTGTCGATTTCGGCGTGGGATCGGCAGGGCGCCGAGTTGTGGGGGTCGGGGATGGATGGGTGTGTGCGGGTGAGGTGTTCGTCGAACTGGCTGGCGGGGATGGCCGGGTGGCCGGGGCACCAGATGCAGGTTTCTTGCAGCTCGGTCATGCGGCTTCCTTGGGTTGGGTTCGTGTGGGTCGACGGTGTGCCGGGCCCGGTGCGAGCCCGGCACGAGACGGGGTCAGCGGGCGGCGGTTTCCATCTGCCGGGCCCGGTCGGCGGCGGCCTCAAGCAGGTGGGCCAGCTGCTGCTCGTTGTGGGTGGCGAACCATTCGGAGATCACCTCGTGGGCGTGGCCGACACGCTGCGAGAAGTACCCGGCCTCCCAGGTCTCGTCGGGCCAGCCGTGGTCGGTGACTTCGGGGTCGATGAGGCCGCCGATGAGGATGAGAGCGACGCCTTCGGCGATGGCGTGGTCGGGGGTGATGACGGCCGCGAAGTCCTCGAAGGTGGTGGTGCCGAAGAGGGCGCGGCGGAGGGCGAGGAAGGGTCCGTGGTCGGCGTATCCGGCTGCTTCGGCGAGGGCGCGGGACAGGGTGGGTGCGGTGGGGAGGTCGGCGAGTTCGGCGACGGATATGGGCATCAGTGGGCCTCCTGCTCGTCTTGAAAGCCGTGTGCGCCCGCCTGCGGCCCGTTCTGGGGGTTCAACCCTCCCGAGATACCGGCTGCGGGGGTTGAGGCGCTCCTGGGGCCGTCTGGGCCCGTTCCTGGCGCCGAGTTGGTGGTGTGGGAATCCCCGGTCATGCTTCACTCCTTGATCCAGTTCCGGTTTGCGGTGATTCGACGCCCATGCGGAACGCGGCCAGCTCCACCGCCTCCGCAATCGACAGCTCGCCGTCCGACTCGGCCCACATCTGCGCGGCCCGACGGGACAGTTCGTCGGCGAGGGCCTGCTGCTCGACGGTCATCTGCGGGCGGCCCTTGCGGGAGCGGCAGCCGGGCTGGAAGTCGGCGACCGTCACGGGGCCTCCTTCGGCTGCGGCGCCCCACCAGCAGGCGGGGTGGTGTTGCGGGTCTCGGCGGCCACACGACGCAGCTTCTCCAGCTCAACGCGCATCTCCTCGCCGAGTCGGTGCAGCGCGTCGAACGCCTCGGACTTCACCGGGACGCCGTCGTCGTCCAGGCCCCGGTCGTAGTCCCACTTGCGCCGGTGGGCCTCGGCAGTGAAGTGCAGCAGCAGAGCCTCGGCCTTCCACGACCGCACGTCTGCTCGGTCGACGCTCGCGGGCAGCACAGCGGCGCGGCGGGCCACCCCTTGGAGCGCGGTCCGGTACTGGTACGCCTCCGCCTGCGCTCGCAGGAGTTCAGCAGGCAGCACGGCCAGGACGGCGTCGGCCATGTACGCGACCGCGGCGGCCTCGGTCATGCCGCCGAGCCCGGGACGGCGGGCGTCGGATAGCGCCTGGGCGATGCGGTCGCGGAGCTCGGTTCGGTCGGTGGCGGGCTTGGGCTGGGTCATCGGAGGCTTCTTTCGGTCGTGCCCGGCGGGCGGGCTACGGTCAGGGATGGCCGGCCCGGGGGGCAGTGGCGGGCCGGGTGTGGGTGGGGTGCGCGGGCGTGGGATGCGGGCCAGTCAGGCGGCTAGCGGTAGCGCCGGGAAAGCAGCTGCGGGCCGCTGTCGTTGGCGTAGGCGGAGCGGCAGCCCGCATCGCAGAAGGCGGCGTCGGACCGTTTGCGGAGCCGGCGGTGCGGGCCGCCGGTGGTGGCGCACGGCTTCTGGCCGGTCTGGCAGCCGGTGCACCAGTCGATGGGGTCGATGTGGTCGCCGCACCAGGCGCAGCGTCGGGCGCCGTCGCCGTACACGACCGCGGTCTCGGCCCGCCGGCTCGCGTAACGATTCCTCACGCGCCTGCTCCGTTCCGGTGGTTGGTGTGCATGGGTTGCTCCTGGGGTCGCGGGTAGGGTGCGGGGCAGAGCTGGGCGCGGTTGCTGCGCGCCCAGCTCGCGGCATTCACGGGGCGGGAGTGGCGGGCGTCTCGTCCTCGGCGCCCGTCGTGTCGAGCAGGTGCCGGATGCGTGCGGCCACCGGGTGCACCGCGTCCGGCCCGGCCAGATGGCGTGCGGTCTCGTCGAGGCTGGCGGCGAACTCCAGCACCCGCTCGATCGCTTCGGTCTTCCGGCGCAGCGCCTTGCAGGCCTGCTCGTAGGCCCATGCGGTCGGGTACGGCTGCTGGTCATGGGCGATGGCGAGGTCCCTCTCACGGCGGAGCTCGGCCTGCTCTGCGTCGGCTACGGCGAGAACGGCGTCGAGCACGAGATCCATCTCGCGGTCCAGGCGCTCGGTGTGCTCGCCGTCCCAGCCGTTCTGTCGCATGAGCGCGAACAGTGGGGTGGCGTACCGCTCGCGGCGGTCAGTGGGCTGGTCGCTCATCGCTGCACCCCCGCCTTTGCGAGGCGCTGCGTGCAGTCGGCCCAGGCGACGACGGCCGGAAACTCGGCGGCGTTCGGCAGATCCGAGCAGGCCTCGCAGGCCTCCATCTCGCGGAAGTGCGAGCAGGACTCCTTGCCGGGGATCTCGTCGCCGTCGTCGGTGAAGTACTCGTCGCACTCCCGTTCCAGGCACTCCAAGTCGGCGACGTCAACGGTCACCGGACGGTGCTGCGGCTCCTGGGCGGCTGCCGGTTCGGGCTTGGCGGCGCCCGTCCAAATTCGGGGGCGAGCCGAGCAGGCGAGCCAGGGAACGAACTCGCCGTTCTCCTCGGAGCAGGCGCCACAGGCCTTCCCGGCGGGTGCGTCGAGGCAGATGCGGACGTCCTGCGGGCTACCGGTGTGGCGGGCGGACGTCAACTCGTCCCAGGCATCCCACTCGGGGGTGTCGTCGTCGGGCTCGGCGCCGTGCGGGCACTCGTCGCTGCCGATCTCGTGGAACCAGGCCTCGGGCTTGTGGTCTTCGGCGGTGGTCATCTGGTGCTCCTTCGGATTGGTGAGGCGGGTCAGGCGGCGGTGGTGGTTCGGTCTTCTGCGCGCCAGCGCCAGACGGTGCGGCGGTCCACGCCGATGAGTTCGGCGACCTCGTCGACGGGAGCGTCTTGTTCGGCGAGCCGGCGGGCGGCGATGCGGCGGCCGAGCCGGGTGAGCCCCCAGTCGGGAAGCCGGTGCTCGACCACGAAGTCGATGTCGGAGTCGTCGGCCGTCGACCAGGTCTCCTTGCTGGCGTGCCAGGCGCTCATGCGGCGGTGGCCTCTGCTTCCTGGTAGCGGCGGTCGTGGACGGTGGTGCGGGCCCGGCCGTCCTCGTGGCACGGAACCTCTGGGGTGACCTGGCACTGCGGGCAGCAGGCCGTGGCCTCAGCCCACGCGGACCGGCGCTGCGGGTGCGGCTCGGTCAGAAGCCGGCCGGAGGTGCGCAGCCGGCACGGCTTGTGCGCGGCCACGCCGCAGTGCGGGCAGGGGACGGCGCGGGCCGGGTCCTGCTTGGCGCGCATGAAATGCCGCAGGGACTCGGGCATCGGGGCACCGGCGTGAAGGGTCATCGGGTCTCCTCCGGGTCGATCAGGGCGGCGGTGCTGCGCATGGTCGACGCGGTTTCGGTCGCGGTCCCGAGCGCGGCATCCAACTCGTCGGCGGCCGCACGCTGCTGCTCGGCGAGCTGGTGGGCGTGCCGGTCCTTGATCTGCTTCAGGAGGCGCTCGGCTTCAGCTCGACCGCCGGTGATGAGCTGGCCACTGATGAAGAGTTCGATGGCGAGCTCGTCGGGCGTCATGGTCAGGTCGGGCTTCTTGGTCATCGGGTCTCCTCGGGAGGGCAGTTGCCGCAGTCGCAGGGCTGGTCGGGGTTGTGCTCTTCGTTGCGGTAGTGGTGGATGGCCGCATCCCAGACGGGCTTCGGGATGGACCGCTCCGGAGGCGGGCCGGGCGGAGAGGTGCCCGTCGGCCAGGCGCCGGGACGGTGGCCGGGCGGCTTCAACACCGCGGGCTTTGCCGGGGGTTGGCGGCGGGACTTCCCGGTGGCGATCTGCGCCCGCATGAACGCCCGCAAGTCCGCGCCGCCGCTCTCGGCGCGCATCGCCTTGATGTCCTCGACCTCGGGCTCCCAGTCGGCGCTCACGAGGCGGCCTCCTCGTCGACGATCACCGCGTCGGGGATGTCCTCGACCTCACGGGCGAGGCTTCGAGCCGAAGCCGCCTTACGGCGTTCCATCTCGGCCTGCTCTGCGGCCGGGTCCGTGTCGCCCGCTCGGGCTGCGTGCGGTGCACGCTCGCTGCCGCCAGGAGTCCGGCACGGCCGGCCTATCGCCGCCTTGCACTTCGGGCACGCGGCTCCGAGCGGGCCCGGCCGTTTCACCGCGGCGATCTCACCCGGGACCTGGCGGCCGATGCCAGCGACGAGTTCGGCGACGGGGCGGCGCTTCATCTCGATGCCGTCCGCGGCACGGACCCGCATACCGCGGAGCGCCGAGAGGTACGCCTGAACGTCGTCCGGGTCCGCGTCCGGGATCTCCGCCGACAGGCCAGGACCCTGAAAGTCCGCGGCACGCTCGTCTCGCTGCTTGCGGATCTCGGCGATGATCTCCGAGGGGCTGACGAACGGCTGCTTGCGGGCAACAGCGGCAGCAGCGGCACGGGCGTCGGCGAGGGCGAAGTCCGCGAGGACGTCGTGCCAGGCGTCGGGCGTGTACTCGTCGAACTTCTGGCCGGGGCACAGGGCCCGCACGTAGCGGGCGAGCACCACAGCTTCGTCGGGGGTCATGAGGATTCCTGCTCCATTCGGGCTTTGGCCCGCGTCATGGCGCGGTCGAAGAGGTCGTTGGTCTCTTGCTGCTGGCGGCTGCCGGTCAGCGAGTTGCGGAGTGCGACGACGTTGCTGCCGTCGGAGGTGCTTCCGAGCTCGACGGGTGTGCGCATCGCGTGCCAGCCGTCGTAGAACCAGCGGGAACTGAACGGCGGCGGGTTGGCGCCCTGCTCGGCCTTGAGCGCTTGCTCGACCATCAGCGGGATGCCAAGTCGCTTGATGTCGTTGATCACGCGGATCATGTCGTCGCCGAGGAACTTCCAGGGCAGGTTGATCCCGGCCCCGCTCATGGCGTCCTGGAGGCGGGTGATGTCCTCGGGAAGCCGGGCTTCTTCCACACCTCGGGCCGCCGAGCGTCGATCTTGTCGAGCCGGCCGGTTGTTGTGGTGGTTCCCTGACGGTTCCCTTGACGGTTCTACTGGTGGTTCGGGTGCACTCTGGACGCTGTTTCGCGTCGCAGAGTGCGCTGTTTCGCGCAGATCTGACGCTGTTTCCTGCTCAAAGTGCGCTGTTTCCGAGTCCGATACCGCGTCAGATGTGCGCTGTTCCTCGGGAGTAACCGCGTCAGATGTGCACGGTTTGGGGATGATCCGGTAGCGGTTCGAGCGGTGCCGGCCGCCGCCGTTCTCGACCACCAACTCGCCGTCCTCGACGAGTGCGGCAATCCCCTTCTGGACCGCGCGGCGAGACAGCTTGGTCCGATCCATGAGGTCGTCGATGGAAGGCCAGGCAAGGCCCTTGTCGTCCGCCCGGTCGGCCAGCGCGAGCATGACCAGCCGCGCCCCGTTACGGGACTCGGACCGGGCCCACACCCAGTTGGTGACCTTGATGCTCACGGGATCTCTTTCCGATCGCAGGGATGGCGGACGTCAGGCAGCAGGAGCGAGAGGACTGGCCGCGGCCTCGAACACGGACAGGTGCCGCGTCAAGGAGGTGGTCAGATCCGGGTCCTGGTAGTTGCCAGCTGCAGCCGCTGCCTCGTGGACGTCGACGACGTAGAAGCCCCCGTCATTGCCGATGCGGCGCAGGTTGGCGGTGAACTGCGCGGTTTCCTCTGCTGACGGCTCGCGCTCACCGGAGGCGGTGAAGGCGACCCGCCACAGTTCGATCGCGCGCGCCACCCATCCCGGCTCGTCAACTGCCTCAAGGTCGGCGTAGTCGAGGCCGCGATAGATTCGAGTGGACTTGTGGAAGCCGGCGTGAGTGGCAGCCTGGATGGCACGAAACACAGAGACCTCGGCGTCAAGGAGCTTCCCGATCTTCGCCTTCACGAGCTCCATGGCCTCTTTACCGGGGCCGCCGACGTACCGGCCGTCCCACGGATCGCCGCTTTCACCGGGCACGTAGGTCTGGGGCCACGCGGAAATCCATGCGCTCCAGATGCGGGAGTGATCGAGATCCCTGAACGCTTCGGCCATGTTGGCAATGCCGAAGTTGGCGGCATGCTGCGCTGCTTCGACGATGCGTCCCGGGTCCAGTACGGCCCAATCGGAAAGCGCGTCCAGGCTCCGCCGGAACTCGTCTCGCTGCTCAGTGGACGGAGCTCCTTCCCCGTCGTCCATGCCGGAGACCCAGACTGCGAACGCCGCCTCCAGCACGACGGATCGATTGTCGACGTCGGGGGCTCCTGCGGCAGCGCCGACGAGCACCCGCGCCCGCTCCTGGAGTTCGCCGACCATGCGCCAGCCGATGCCGCAGCAGTAGCGGAAGAGGTTCTCCGACTTCACCGTCTTGTTGGTCATCGCCTTCTCGACGATGTCGGGCCAGACGTCCTGTGGCAGGCCGGCCTCGCGGAAGGCGTCGAGGCTCCCCTTCCAGTCCTTGGGGAGGTCGAACGTTTCCTTCTTCCCGTCGCGCTCCCAGGTCCATCCGTTCCATGCGGTTCGGAAGGCTTCGCGGTATGCGACCTTCGGTGCTTGCTGCTCTCGCAGTTCGTCCACGGCCTGCCCCATGGCGGCGGCCCAGCGGAGCGCGTCATCCGAGACGCTGGCCACCAGTGGCGCGTCGGGGTTCGAGGAGCTTTTGCCGTTGTTGCAGGGTTCGCAGCTGGTGACGAGGTTGCTCGGTTCGTCGGTGCCGCCGAGCGCGACGGGGGTGACGTGATCGACGCGCAGCGGGACGTCCGGGGCGGACGCGCCGCAGTAGCGGCAGGTGTGTGAGTCCCTGCGGAGGATCTCGTACCGGAGGCGCTTTGAGACGGCCATTTGTCCCTCGATTTGGTAGTGCGTTTCGGGTTGCGCAGGGCGAATTGGGGTCGCGGAACCGGCGGGCCAATTGGCTCCGAGGTTCACTGTCTCGCGTACATCATAGCGCTCATCGCGCTTATGTACATGAATACGGTGAGGTACACTGCCGACATGACCGCGCCCAAGAGGGAGCACCAGGAGAAGATCGCCGACGTCCGCAACTCGCTTGCCGACGCGATCGAGCGCGCCCGCTACTTCGACGAGACGACCGTCATGACCAGCCGCGGGAAGCGCGTCGCCGTCATCGTCGGCATGGACTTCTACGAGCGCGCCCTGACCGCTCTGGGCGAGGAGCGCGTCCTCGTCGAGAAGCCGTCTGCTGACTGATCCCACGTCCCCTCCTCTCCTCCGGCCCCGCATTGCGGGGCCGTTGTCGTGCGCGGTCAGGCGGCTTGCTGGCTGGTGCGTTGGCGGCGTTGTCCGGCCCGGAGTTCGCGCAGGATGCCGTTGACGGTGGACTCGGCGATGTCGAGGCGGCGGGCGATCTCGTGGCTGGACAGGTTGAAGCGGCTGAGGTGTTCGACCTCGCTGCGCCGTAGGGCGGCGAGTTCGTCGCGGTTCAGTTCCGTTTCGTCGGCCGGCTCGGTGTCGGGCTGCTCGTTGGGGTTGTCGATGTCGTCCCAGGCGAGGGGGCCGTGCCATCCGCGGGCGGCGGCGAGGTTGCGGGTGCGCTGGGTGAACTTGTTGACGGGGGCCGGCCGGAAGGCGAGTCGCGTGTAGGCGTCGGCGATGCGTTGGGCGACGTCGGCGCGGACGGTGGGCTGCAGTCCGAGGGCGATGTCGTGGGCCCGGTCTTTGGCGATGGAGCATTCGCGGGCGATGAGGCGGACGGAGTGGCCGACGGTCATGAGGGCTTGGAGGCGGCGGCGCGATCCGAGGGCGTCGATGTGCAGGGTGTCGACGGCCTTCGGCCCGGGCTGAACTGCGAGGATGGCGTCTCGTGTTGCCCGCTGGACTTCGCTGCGGGTGCCGTTGGCGATGTAGAACAGGTTGCTTTGGGCGATGCCGGTTGTGGTGGAGATGGATGCCCAGGTGCGGGTTTTGCGCAGTTCGGCGAGGTGTTCGCGGGCGGGCGTTGCGTCGACCATGGCGGGCTTGCCGAGGGCCCGGCTGACTTTCCATTTTTTGTCCTGGCGGCGGCGGGCGATGAGGCAGGGCTCGCATTTGCAGGGCTTGCGGTAGCGGGGGCTGCCGTTGGCGCGGGCGTAGGTTCCGTGGGCGGGCAGCGGCTTGACGGCGGTGGTCACGGTGTCTCGTCTCCTTTCTCCCGCAGGTAGCGGTAGGCGGCGCGGCTGATGTCGGGGCTGGCGAGGGGTTCGCGTGCGATGCATCGGCAGCGGATGAGCAGGTCGTCGTCGGCGGGCGGCTGGTTGTCGAAGGCCGCCGGGGTACGGCGGAGTTCGCGGCGTTCGCGCGCCCAGTCGCAGAGCTGGAGGCCGCGGCGGCAGATCCACCGGGAGACCCTCCAGGCGACGACGAGGCCGGAGCCGAGGATGATGCCGGGCCCGTACAGGTCGCCGAGCTCCTGCATGCGGATGGCCGCGTTGGTGACGGCGTCGATCTGGTCGGGGGTCATCAGGCGGCCTTCGCCTTCTGCGTGCGGGCGGCCCGGCGTTTGGCGGCGATGACCTGCCCCTTGACGGTGAGACGCCAGACAGCGATGGGGTGCCCGTGGGTGTCCTTGCTGGTGGACGGCACGTACCGGCCGGTGTGCTCGATGACTTTCGCCGAGCGCAGGCTGTTGATTGCTGCGCCGAGGAAGCCGGGTCCGAGGTCGGGGAGGACGGTGCGGAAGTCGTTGCAGGAGAACTCGGTGACGTTCGCCCCGAAGTGCAGGACGGCCTGCTCGACGAGGAAGCGGTCCCACTCGGAGTGCTTGGCGATGTCGTTGAGGAGGGCGTCCTTCTCGGTGGACGCGAGACGCTCGGCGACAGACAGACGACGGGTCATGACGTGGCTCCGATTCGGTCGAGCAGCGGCCCCGAGTCGAGGCGGCCGTCTTCGTCTTCGAGGGCGGAGAGGCTGTGGCAGCGGGCGCACAGCTGGATCTCCTTGAACTCCATCCAGCCGTCCGGCACCCAGGAGAAGGGCCAGAGCGGGCGGGTCTGGGAGCAGCGTCCGCAGCGCCCCTCGGGCGGGGTGGTGGACGGCTTGGGGCCGCGCTCGTGCAGGGCGGCGACGGCGGCTGCAGTGTCGGCGAGGACGCCGACGAGGTGGGCGGCATGCCCGACGCAGGAGTTGCACCAGGACAGGCCGTCCGGGGGCTCGTCGGGGATCGGGTCGAGGATGACGGCCGGCGATTGGGTGACGCCCCATCCGGGGGCGCCGCACAGGCCCTGCTTGCCGGCGAACCTGCCGTCCTCGCGCATTACATGCAGGCGGCGGACCTGCTTGGCCCTGCGACCCGTCGCGGCGCTGTAGCCGCGGTAGAAGGCGCGCATGTGGTGTCCTTAGAGGTAGCGGAGCTGCTCGCATTTCGGGTGCGAGCAGCTCCGAGGCGGTTACTGCTGGGCGCTCTTGAGCGCGATGCCGCGCTCCTTGATGAAGGCGCCGAGGCTGGTCGGCTGGCCGGTCTGCGGGTGCATCAGCGGGGTGGCGAGAGAGCTGGCGGCCTCGACCTCGCGGTAGAGCTTCAGCAGCCCCTCAGCGGTCGCCTCTTCGTCGCTTGCCGCATCGATCCAGGCGGTGACGTCGATGTCCTTCGCGCCGTCGCGAAGCCAGTCGAGGTACGGCTTGGCGATGTCCCGGGCCCCGTCGGGCTGGTCGAGGCGGACGCCGCGGAAGCTGGGGCAGCGGGACTTGATGAAGCGCAGCTGGTTGTCCTGGTTCATCTCGGTGGCGACGCCGAACTCGAACTCGATGCCCTCGCGCTGTTCGGCGCGCATGCCCTTGTTGACGGGCTCCTTCTTGCCGCGCTCGTTGTCTTCGAGCACCCACTTGATCGAGGAGCGCATGGTCACGACGACGTGGCCGGGGTAGGCCATGAGCGCTTCGATCATTTCCGTCTGGATCTCGCCGCCGTCTTTCCAGCCGGCGAATTTGTTGCCGCCGTACTTGCTGGCGGCCTTCTCGACCTGGTCGAGGGTTCCTTCCGGGCCGTTCCAGAAGGGCGACAGCGAGTCGACCATCACGACCGGGTACTCAGCCTGTGCCGCTGCAGCCAGCGCCTTGGGCAGGTTGCGCGGGTCGAAGCGGCGCATCGGGAGGATGTCGAACTGGGCGGCGAGGTCGTTGACGTAGAGGGCTGCGGCGCCGCGCTCGGTGTCGATGACGGCGAAGCGTGCACCCTCCGCCAGGCCGCTGGCGACGGACAGGCCGGTCCACGTCTTGCCGGACCCGGACGGCCCCTGGATGGAGATGCGGGCCTTGGCGCCGTCCTTGGTGGCCGGGCTGAAGGTGAACAGGTTGTCGTCGTACTCGCTGGCCTGCGGCTGTGGCTGGCGACTGGTCTGGACGGGCTTGCCGAGCTGGGACATGCGGGTCTCCTAGCGGTACTGGCGCTCAAGCCAGGCGGGCGGCGAGATGAGCGGGGTCTGCAGGTAGCCGGGCCACTCGCCGGCTTCGCGGCAGAGGGCGTAGGTGTTGAGGGCGACCTCGTTGAGGTGCTTGCCGATGGCGCACGCGGCCGAGTCGAGCTCGATCACCGAGACCAGGTAGGGCGGTTCCTTCTCCTGGAAGATGAACTTGAATGGGCAGACCAGCTCGGTGAGCCCGAACTCCAGGGCGCCGTCGCGGTAGTACTCCTGCTGCTGGTGGTAGCCGTATTCGAAGATGTGGCTGGTCAGCTTCGAGGGGTTCGCGGAGCGGCAGGACTTGTAGTCGACGAGGGTGCCGTCGTGGCGTGCCCAGTCGATGCGGACGCGGCGCCAGACTCCGCGGTCGTTCCAGAGGATGGTGCGTTCGGCGACACCGCTGCCGGGCTGAAGGAGTTCGGCGGCTTCGGGGTGGAGTCGGAGGGCGTCCGCCATCGCGTTGACCTTGTCGAGGTCCCCCTGCTTGAGCGGGATGTTCCCGGCGGCGCGGATCTTCTTGATGCGCTCCTTGACCTCGTTGGTGTCCCAGCGGTCGCGGTCGACGAGGACGAGTTCGGGGCCGTCACCAAGGACGACCTTGTGGGCGGCGGTGCCGAAGTCGAACTCCTTCTTGGCCGGCTCGGGGTTGTCGAGCCAGTGCTTGAAGGCGGCCGGGCATTCGGTGGCGAGCTTGCGGGCGCCGGTCGAGGAAAGGCTGCCGCCAGGTACGGGATCGGCGTGGTAGACCTCGGACGGGACGCTGTCGTACACGCCCGGCTCGACCTCGGCTTCCACCTCCACCGCGGCGGTCACTGGTTCGCCCCGCGCATGGCGCTGGCGGTCTCGGGCTCGCACTCCTCGCACAGGCCGTCTTTGGTGAACGGGCCGTCGCTGTCGCCGCAGCGGGTACACGCCAGTGGCGCGACCTGCTTTGTGGTGCTTTCGGTGCTCATGTGACTCTCCTGAAGATGTGACTGTGGGCGGGCGGTTCGCCCCGACCGGGGGGTGGTGCGGGGCGAACCGCCCTGGGGTGGCCGCGGAGTTGGGGGGACTCGACACGGCCGGTCTGGAGGTGTTGGTCAGAGGAGGCGGACCGGCATGACGACATGCCGGTAGCTGCTGGCGTCCGGGTCGGCGGCGGTGATGACGGCCGGCCTGGTCGGGGTGGTCAAGCTGATGCGCACCTCGGGCACGTCAGCAGCGGTGAGCGCGTCGAGTAGGTAGCCCGACTTGAAGGCGATCTGCAGCGGTGGCCCGTCGATGTGCTGGCCGTCGATGTGGTTGAGAGCAACGGCACCGGTGTCGTCGCCCGCGGCGCGGACGGTGATGTCGTCGGCGCCAAACCCGAGAAGGATCTTCGGCTTGCCGTCTCCGGCGACCAAGGTTGTGCGCCGCACGGTCTCGACGAGTTCGGCGACCGGCACGACCGCCTCGGTGGCACCCGAGACAGGGAACTTCTTGTATGGGATGCGGCTGCCGACGTCGATCAAGCCGATGGTCGAGGTGCGAACCCGGTCCCCGATCCCGAACGTCTTGCCTTCCAAGGACAGGCCGATGGATCCCTCGAGCCCCTTGACTGCGGCCTCCAAGTAGTGGCCAACGACAAGGGCTTCCAGCGGCCCGTGATCCCGGCCCGGCGTCCACGGAATGGTTTGGGCGGTCATGCGGTAGCGGTCCGTGGCCCAAATCAGCAGTTGGTCGCCATCAGCGACGAACTGGATGCCGGACCGCCACAGTTCGTTGCCGATCGATTTGAGGTCGTAGTCGGTGGCCTTCACCACCTGCTTCACTGCGGCGATCAGATCGTTTGCGTCGACGTGGCCGTCAACGGCGCGGCGTTCAGCCAGCCTCGGATAGTCGTGGGCCGGCAGGACACTCAGCCGGAACACGTCCCTCTCGGCGGTGATCTCCAGTTGCTGGTTGGCGTCGGCGAGCTCCACGAGCTCTGACTTGTAGGAGCCCATGACCTGGGCGGACATGCGTCCTGGGATCACGATGCGGCCTGGTTCCATGACGTCGGCGGGCAGGGCGGCCCGTGCATCGCCGCAGTAGCTGGTGCCGGAGATGGACACCTGGTCCTCGTTGGCCTCGAGGAGGAGTCCTGCGAGGACTGGGTTCGTGGGCTTGGCGTCCAGCTGGCTAGCTGTCCAGGCGAGGAGGTCGGCGAGCTGGCGTCGTGCGAGCCTGGCTTTCACGCCGCCTCCTCCTCGCTGTCGTCTTCGACGTCCTGGAAGGCGAGCTGGTCGGCGTCGACGGCCTGCGTCTCCGGCTCGGGCTCCGGGGTGGCAGCCGGCCACGGTGCAGGCTTGCCGGTGCCGGTGACGGCGGTGTCGGGGAACAGGGCGAGCTGGGTGGCGTCCATGGCGGTCTCCTGGCGGGGTCAGGCGGCCTTGGCCGCGGAGATGGTGGGGGTGGCCGCCTGCTCGACGGGGACGTCGTCCATGGCGCGGATCAGCTCGCAGCCGGTGCATTCGCAGCGCCAGCCCGTCTCACGGCTGCCGGTCTGCCCGTGCTCGACGTGAAGCCGCTGACCCTGCTGGGTGACGAAGTCGCGCAGGCGCCAGATCTCGTCGCGCTGCTTCTCCACCAGCTGGATCTGCTGGCTGTGGCGCCGGACATCGTCGAACTGGCTTCCCCGGTCGCCGATGAGGCCGGACATTGCCCACTTGGCGCGCTCGGCGGCGGCCTTGAGTTCGCGGGTCAGCTCGACCGGGACGCGCCCGTCGGGCAGTTCAGCGGCCCGGTGGATCAGCCCGTTGATGTTGTGGGCGGAATGGGAGACGAGGTTGTGCAGGTACATCCCGGCCCACGCCTGCCTGTCTTCCACGGCGGCGCGCCGGGCCGCGGTGCGCGTTGCCCGCTCACTCTTCGCCTGGTCCTGGAGTAGAGAGCTGTAGGCGTTCTCGTGGCGCCGGCTCTCGCCCTGCGTCCGCTCCAACTCGCGGTTCAGCAGGTCGAGGTCGGCCAGGTGGTCGACGTTCTCGCCCAGCCGGGCGTACTCGTCGCGCAAGGCGGCGATGCGTTCGGCGGCGGTCTTGATGGTCACTGGGATCCTCCGTGAGAAGCTGGTGGCGAATCCCCGGGTGCTACAGACATCCGGGGCTTCTTCTTGTTCAGGCGGCGCTGAGCGCCCCGCTGTCGCGTGCGTCGTCGTGCGCCGTGTCGGAGGCGATGCAGGCGAACCGGCCGCCGCCGAGGCCGGTCCACTCCGAGCTGATGGCCCAGTCGGTGACCTGTTCGGGAGTGTCGAGGCGGAGTTCGCCGTCGTCGACGATGAGGCGCTGCCTGCAGACGTCGCATTCGGCGACATGGCAGGTGATCTGACGGATGGGCATGAGAGGTCTCCTTCGATGTGGTTGGCCGCCGCCTCGCCGGCCGGTGTCATCCGGCGCGGCGGCAGTTCAGGCGGCGGCAAGTTCGGCCGCGGTGACGACGGGGATTTCCTGGGTGCGGACGGCGTCGGCCTTCAGTTGCCGGTGGAGCCGTTCGATCTCTGCGTCGCGTTCCATGAGCTGCATGACCTGCCGTTGGATGAGCTGTTCGGCGAGGACGCGCTGCCCGTCGGCGATCTCGGCCTGTGCGGCGAGGGCCCGGCATCGGGCGGTGGCCGCTTTGAGGCGGCGCTTGTACCAGGCGAGGTCGTCACGAACGGTTTTGATCTCGCCTCGCAGCCGGATGTTGTCTTCGCCGGCCCGTCGTTTGCCGGTGCCGCGCATCACGCCGTCTCCTTGCGGAGGCGCTCGGCGGTGTCCCACAGGGCGGTGATGACCTCGTCGGAGGTGCGGCCAGGCTCGTCGTTCCAGCCCGGCACGGGCTTGCCCACGGTCTCTTCCAGGGCGAGAGCCGCGGCCTGGGCGAGCGAGCTGCCGTCGTGGTCTTCGGCCGGCCAGCGCGGCTTGCCGAACGCGGCCACGTTGATGGCGCCGACCGCATCGACGGGGCAGGCCTGCAGGAGCAGGCCGTCGTCGGCTTTGGCCTCGTCGTACAGGTAGCCCTGGTGGTGGCCGTTGCGGTCGATGACGTCGGCGGCCTTGTCGAGGATGTCGGCGACGGCAGTCTTGGACGGGGCGGTTATGGTGCGGCTCACGGATGCTCCTAGCGGGTGGGGCAGGAGGCCGATGGCGTCGAGGAGTTCGAGGACGTCGGCGCGTGCGGTGGGGTCGTGTGCGATACGTCGGCCGGGAAGATCGGGGAGCCGGGCGGCCACCTGGTCGGCGACGTGTACGGCGGTCGCGCGGTCCATGCGGCGTTTCACGTCGGCCCGGATCCTGGGGAGGGCGAGGCTTCGTGATTCGATCTCCCGGCCGGACATCAGGCGGCCCGCCTGCTGATGCGGCCGGTGAGGGTGTTGTCGGCGGCGCACCATGTCAGCGGCTGGTCCCAGTTCGCGTCGGGGTACACGGCCTGCAGTAGGGAGGCGATGCGCTGCGAGCCGCCCGCCGCGAACTTGATGATCCGGCCGTCGGCGTCCAGCGCCCGCGCCAGGTAGTGACGGACGCTGCGCCCGGTGCCGTCCATCCAGATCGGCGTGACGAGGATGGTGACCGCGTCAGGGGCGATCTGGTGGAGGCGCCACGGCAGCTGCCGCAGGTGCCGACGCCGGCGGCTGGCGGACGCCTTCCGGGGGTGTACGGGCATCTGCTCGCAGTCGGCGGTACGGCGGGCCCGCTGCATTTCCAGGAGTTCACCGCGTACTCCGCGCGGCCAGACGGTCATGTCGGGGCCGTGGATGGCGGTGAAGTCGCGGTCGAGGCGGATGAGGACTTCCTCGACGTCGTCCTCGTGGCGGCGCGGTTCGGTGACGGTCGCCATGTCAGGCCACCGCCTTGAGGGTCATCGCGGGCGGCGGGGTGCGGCGGGCGTCGATGGCGTCCAGGAGGGCGGACACCGCGCCGGTGAGGGCGGCGTACTCGCAGGCGTCGATCGGCTTGCCGCCGGTGATGGCCTGGTCGATCGGGGTGTGCATCTCGCGGACGAGGTCGATGACGGCGGCGATACCGGGGTCGAGGTCGAGCTGCTTCACTTGCCCTCCTCGGGCGGGAAGATGTCGGGATGGTTGGCCTTCCAGGCGGCCCAGGACTTGCTTGGGTACTCGCTGTGCATGTGGTGGTCGCGGTCCATGACCTGCACCAGCGACAGCGGCCCGAGCTTGGCGTCGTACTGGCCGCCCCGCAGACGGGGAGCAACGGGAACCCAGAACGGGCCGTACTCCCACGTGACGACCCGGTAAGACCAGTCGCCCTCGCCCCACTTGTGGAAGATCCGCGTCACCGCGTCGACATCCAGCGGGCGCTCCAGGAGCTTCGCCTTGTACCAGTCGTTGAAGAAGTGGTCCTTGTACTCCTCGATGTAGGAGGCCAGTTGCGCCGCCTCCGCGTCGGTGGGACGCGCTTCCGACTCGCGGTCGAAGGTGGCGATGTAGCGCCACATCGGGTGCTGGCCGGTTACCGGGATGCGCATCGCGGCCAGCGGGTCGTCCTCGTCGGCGTCCGTACCGAACGGCCACGCCTGGGTGGTGCTCACGACGCCTCCTGCGGGCGGAAGTAGGTGGGGAGGGTGGCCAGCGCGGCAGCCCACTCGGCGTAGTCGGCGTCGACCGACACGGGCGCTTCGGGGTGGCCGAGCAGCCACTCGTCGAGGGCGTAGGCGAGACGATCCGACGGGGACGCCGTGTGCGACGCGGCCACCTGCAGCGTCAGCACCGGCAGGGGCACGTCGACGTGAGCGATCGGGCGGGTCATGACGCCGCCGCCTCAGCCTTGAAGCCGCCTCGCTCGACAGCTCGGCGCACGGCACGGGCCTGGTGCTCCCAGTAGGAGCGGTCGTCGTCGGACATGCCGTCCCACGGGGCGCCGTTCGGGTCGAAGCGGTTGGCCAGCCAGGGAGCCAGCGTGTCCTTCGGCTGGACGGCCTCGGCGGTTGCCTCGGCTTCCTTCGCCGCCTTCCACACGCTCTCCGACACCGGATCGACGTGGGTGAGGGAGATGTAGGCGCCGTGATCCTCGACCCAGACGACACCGTCGCGGTCCAGACCGACCGACTTGGCCTCGGTGCGGGTGCGGGTCACGATGCGCCGGGCGTCCGAGGAGTGCTCGGGACGGCAGCCCGGGTAGGCGAAGACGAGCGTGCCGACCGGGTACAGCGCGTTCCACTGCTCGGCGTTCATGCGGCCACCGCCTTACGGGCGGCGTCCCACACGTCGATGCCGTGGCGGATCGCGTAGCAGGAGTGCAGGAAACCTGGCGTGTAGTCCTTCAGCCGCCACTCGTGCCAGTCGACGAAGTAGTAGGGCCACTCCGACTCGTCGCCCTCCGGCCGGTACGAGAAGTCGTTGAGGGCGCGGTGCGCCTCCGACTCGTACTCGATGCCGTAGTCGGCCATGTCGCTGAAGAAGTGCTCGTGGACCGCCTCGCGCAGCTGCCGGTTGGCCTTCATCCACTCCGGGCGGACCTGACGGGACAGCTCGCGGCGGATGCCGGGCGTGATCTCCTCGCGGGTGAACCGCAGCTCCTTGGCCCGCTTCGCCACCCGGCCGTCGAGGTCGTCCCGCATCCACTGGCCGAGCGTCGATGCGATCTCTCCCTTAAGGAGGTCCGGGTCGAAGCCCTCGACCTCGTCGCGCCCGGCGCGGACCTTCTCCGACCAGTAGCCGGGGTTGATCTGCCCGGTGATGGCGGTGCGGCGGAACAGGTCGAACATGTCGGGGGTGGCGTCGATGTCGAAGTGGAACGTCCAACCCGCCTTCACGACGAGGTTGTAGGGCCAGGTGATCAGCTCGAACGCTCCGAAGCTGCCGTGCTCCAGGTTCATGAACTTCAGATGCCGGTAGAGGCCGTGCTCGTGCTTGACGGTCATCTTGTGGGCGGCCGTGTCCCGGGCGAACCGGGCAGCGATCTCCGGGTAGTTGGTCACCGGACACCGCCCGTCTCGATCGAGTCGAGCGCGAGGATCGTCCGGCACGGCCAGCCGTCGCCGCACTGGTTGCAGTAGCCGTCCGACTCGGGGCCGCTGTCGACACACAGATGCAGGGAGCGGATTGCCTTCATGCCGGCACGCAGTGCAGTCAGATCGACAGAAGGGAACTTCGCGTCCAGGTAGCTGCGGATCTCGTCCGCGTCGCGCTGCTCCAGCTCGACCTCAAGCAGGAGCTCTTGGGAGCCGTTGTACTTCGGGCCGGCGATGCGGAAGCCGTGACCGCCGCCTTCCTCGTCCAGCTCGGAGATCCCGAGCTGAATGCCCTTCGTCCAGCCGTCCCGGCTGACATCCATCACGATGCGCTTGGTGCTGGCGGGCTTGCTGTTCTCGGATGAGACCATGGTCTTGGTCCACCTCTCTGTTCACGGATGGTTGCGGGTGGATCGCGCGGCTTTCGGGCCGCGACGCCCCTGCTGCCGGTGTCTGGAAGCCCGGTAGTGGGGGCCTTTGCCTCTCAGGCGACAGACTTGAGCGGCTCGCGGTCGAGCTGGGTGGTGATGGGCTCAGCCGATCGGCGGGCGGGGCGCCTGCGAGAGCCGCGGCGAGCGCCCTGTGTGGGGGCGTTGCGGTGCATCGCGGCGATCTCGGCGAGGTCGCTGTCGCTGAACTGGAGTTCGCGGCCCATGCGCCGGTGGGGGAACGGTGCGCCCTTGCTGCCGTCTTCAGGGCGGTTGGCGCCCTCGCGGAGCCACCTCTCGCCCTTGATGCTTCCGGCGTCATGCTCTTCCTGGGTCTTGAGGCCAAGCCGGACTGCGGCTCGGCCGACGTTGTAGAAGTTCTCCAGCGGCGTGGGGGACGCCTTGCGGCGGGTCTGGGGGGACATGTCACCTCTCTATGGACTGGCCCTCTGGGGGGAGGAGGAGCTGAGTGGAGTCGGCCGGCAGGCCGAGCGCTTGGCTGAGACGTGAGTAGGAATGCGGTCTCATGCGGGTGCGGTAGCCGTTTTGGAGGTGGTCGAGGTAGCGCCTGCTCAGGCGCGCCGCTCTGGCCAGCTCGTCAGTGCTCAGCCCTGCCTTTATGCGGAGCTTTCGGATTTCCGCCCCGTTCACCTGGTGGGTGGTTGGGGGTTGTTCCATGCGTTAAAGCTAGCGGAAGATGGCGACCACGTCTAGCTAATGTTCGCAGAACTTAGCGGAAGTTAGTTACCGGCCGGTCGCCTCGGAAGTGCGCCCGCGCACGCCGTCATTGATCGCTCTGCGCCATTGATCCGCTACGTTCCGGACTCCTTTGGCCCGGTCCTAGCGGGTCCTAGCGGGTCCTGCGAAGATGGCGCCATGACCTCCCCCGCCCACGAGCGACTCGCAACGCTCGTACACCAACGCCGAGCCGAGCTGAAGCTCGGCGTCGAGCCAGCAGCCAAAGCGGCTGGCATCTCCAAGGACACCTGGAAGCGTGTCGAGGCGGGCCTGAAAGTTTGGGACCGCTCCTTCGCCGGAATCGAGACCGCGCTCGGGTGGGAAGCCGGCACCTGCCGCGGCATCCTCGAAGGCCTGGACCCGGCCCCCGCCGACCCCGCGCCCGATGCCCAAGTCACTCAGATCCCGAAGGACGAGTTGAAGCGTCTCGTCGGTGACGCCGTCCAAACGGCCGCCATCGCCACCAAGGGATCCCTGACGGGGGACGAGATCCTGAAGCTGAACGAACGTGTAATCCAGGAGCTGCACAGCCGCGGCGTGATCTAGAAAAATTCACCCGTTCGACGTACAACCATTTGCATTCTTCAGGTTGTTACCCACCCCCCAGAGACCTCTTGGGTCCTACACGGTCCCAACCAGCGCAGAACATGGCAGAGTCGTCACACACCTTGGGGGTTCCCCGTTAGCACCCAAAAGGGGGAACCGTTGTGCTGAGCACTTTGCTCCAAGCGGACCTTGGTTCCGACTTCGCAGGATGGGCCGGGAAGCCGGACGGATCGGATGGGAGAATGATCTGTGTAGCTCCACCCGAGATCGCTACGAACGAAGCACTGCAACACTCCATGCGTGAGACCGTGAGGCGCGCTGGAGGCGACTGCACGAACTGCCGGGGCTGCTGGCTCGGCAGCTGAACAGCCGGACGCGGTAGTCCCGGCGGTAGGGGTACCTGCCGGGCCGCCGCAGCCGGCACCCAAGGGGACGGCATGCCATACGTCGAAGTCCGCGGCGGAAGTATCCGTGTCAAATGGTGGGCCGGCGCCTACGTCCTCGATGCGCAAGGTGTGCCCACGAAGCGGAAGAAGTACGAGTCTGCTTCCGGCCCCGCGCCAGGGGTGCCCTTTCAGGGCGAGGACGAGGCCTACGACTTCGGTCTCGATCGGGAACACGAGGTCCGGCACGGCAAGCACATCCCGCGCGCATCGGCGCGCACTCCCATGGATACCTACTGCTGGGCCTGGTACGAGGCCACCGCACTGCGGCCCCACTCCCAGAAGGCCTACCGGTCGATGCTGAAGGCCGTCATCGTCCCCTACTGGGCCGCTCGCCCCGTCGGCGAGATCAGCGCGATCGAGTACGACGTGTGGAAGCGCAAGGTCCGCGCCGAGTACTCCGACAACTACGCCGCCCAGCTGCTCGGCCTGTTCAAGATGCTCATGGATGACGCCGTCCTCAAGTACAAGATCCGCACGGAGTCCCCGGTCGTCGAACAGCGGCGCCGCGGCCGGTACGAGAAGAGAACCACCCGCAGGGCGAAGCGCAACCTGCCCATCACTGCCATCCACAAGCTGGCCACCAACGCCTACCACGTGTGGGGCTTCACCGGCTGGACCTACATCTGGACCATTGCCTTCACCGGCATGCGGCCGCCCGGCGAGATGTACGGCCTGCAGCGCGGCTACACCTCGCCCAACTGGCCGGCCTGCGACCCCGACCCGGAGCGCCGCGAAGAAGCGCAGCAGCGCTACGGCACCGCGCTCAATGCGCTGCGGGTACAGCAGCAGTTGTACAGCGCGGACCGCCAGAGGGTTCTGGCCAGCCCCAAGTACGAGTCGCACCGGACGCTGGTTGTGCCGCCGTTTCTGCACGCCATGCATGCCGCGTTGCTGTCGTCGCACGCGTCTGCGTTCACGTTCACGTCGATGACGGGCAAGCCGCTGCTCGGCACTCAGTTCAGCGAGTCGTACTGGCGGCCGATCCGTGACGGGGCCGAGGAGCGGACCGGGCGGCGGGACCGGCTGCGTCCGCGGGTCGAGGCGGTGGAGGAGATGGCCGGGCAGGACATCTACCGGCTGCGGCACTGGCACCGGGAGTTGCTGGATGAGCCGGGCGCGGACATTGCGCGGGTGGCGAAGGAGGCCCGGATGGGCCACGAACTTCCCGGCGTTGAGGGCGTCTACAGCATGGTGACCTTGGCGATGGAGGAGCGTATCGTCGAGTACCTGCAGGGGGTGTGGGAGAAGTTCACGGCGAGCGGTGTGTGGCTTCCGCCGTTTCCCAGTTCTCTCCCATCGGACGCCCCGTCGGGGGTGTCTCCCCTGTTCAGCGACTATCCGATCGTTGATTAGGGTTCATCGAGGTCATGTACGAGGTGGTGGACACCGTCACCGCGGATGCCGACGTGGAGAACGAACCCCGGGCCGAGGACAGTGTCCGCAGGCAGCGGCTGATGTCCGTCGGACACGACCCGCTCAGGCGGTGACCGGGGCCCAGGCGTCGTAGCGGAACGCGTCGGCGCGCACGGACGGACGTACGCCGCGGAGGCGGGCATCACGCCGAAGGACACCCCGCAGCCCTTGTACCGGCTGCTGGTGCCGTTCCTTCTGCTCGGCGCCCGCCTCCGCGGCGTCGCCGTGTGAGCTGTACCGGGCGCAGCTGGCGCAGGGGTGGCCGAAGACCGCCTCCGCCGCGCCTGGGTGACATGGCACACTGCTCGCACATCTTGTCGAGCAGAGGAGTTTTGCGTGACCGGGACCGAGTCGGCCGGCCGGCGGATCGACACGAGCAGGCCCCATCCGGCCCGGGTGTACGACTGGTTCCTCGGCGGGAAGGACAACTACCCCGTCGACGAGGCGCTCGGACGGCAGATCACCGCGCAGGGCGACGCTCCCCGGCAGGCCCGCGCCAACCGCCGGTTCATGGAGCGGGCCACGCGGGTCGTCGTACGGGAGGCGGGAATCCGCCAGTTCCTCGACATCGGCTCCGGTATCCCCACCGAGCCCAATCTCCACCAGATCGCCCAGTCCGCGGTGCCGGACGCGCGGGTGGTGTACGTCGACAACGACCCGATCGTCCTGGCCCACGCGGCGGCCCTGCTGCACGGCACGCCGGAGGGGGCGACGCACTACCTCCAGGCCGACGCCCGCGAGCCGCAGCGGATCCTCCAAGGAGCCTCCGCCGTCCTCGACTTCGATCAGCCCGTCGCGCTGTCGCTGGTCGCGCTGCTGCACTTCATCTCCGATGAGGACGGCGCCCAGGAGCTGGTGGACACACTGGTCGACGCGCTGGCGCCGGGCAGTTGCCTGGTGCTGTCGGCGATGACGGCGGACTTCGACCCGGAGAAGGTGAACGCGGGCATCGCGGCGTACACGGCGAGCGGAGTGACTCTCGTGGCCCGCTCGCACGACGAAGTGAGCCGCCTGTTCAAGGGACTTGAGGTGCTGGAGCCGGGGATCGTGTCCCTGTCGCGGTGGCGTCCGGACAAGCCCGAGGACGGCGAGCCCGTGTCGCTGTACGGGGCGGTCGGCGTCAAGCGCTGAACCCTGTACGGGGCGGTCGGCATCGTGCGCCGAACCCGCGAGCCCCTCGCAGTCCCGGCGGCTGCGGGGCCTGCGAGAGGCCACGCTGGGCCTTGCCCAGAAACGGCTGCCGGACGTGGTCGCGCGGCTGGAGCGGGTGAGGCCAAGGTGTTCAACGCGGCAGAGCGCACGGCCGTGGTGGACCGCCGTCGAACTCGCCGACACCCGGCGGGGATTTCAGAAGGTGATCCTCGGGATCGCCCGGCAGAGCCAGAGCCTGGTCAACCTGCAGCTCAGCCGCCTGCACACACTGGAACGCGAGCACCAGGACCCAGACGTGCTGTCGGGACTGGCCCTCACCCCAGCAGCCATCCCCCGTCCACGCTCAACTCCACCGCGTTGACGGAGCCGTTGCGCAGCAGGAAGTCCACGGCGTCCACCACGTCCGCCATGGTCGCGAGCCGTCCGGTCGGGGTCCTGGCCCGCAGGCCCGCCAGGACCTCCTCGGGCTTGGCCCGCCAGTAGGGGCTGTCCCCCACCACACCGGGATGGATCGCGTTGACCCGGACGGGAGCGAGTTCGACGGCCAGGGTGCGCATCAGCCCGGTCACCCCGGCGTTGACGGTCGCCACCGTCGTCGCCCCCGGGTAGGGCCGCTCCTTGGCCTGTCCGCCGAACAGCACGACGGCGCTGTCGTCGTGCAGCCGGGACCGCAGCGCGTGCACGACAGCGGTGTAGCCGACGAGCTTGAGGGTGACGAGATGGACGGCGGCGTCGATGTCGTACGCGGCCACCCGGTTCTCGTCGCGGGAGACGCCCGCGATCACCAGGTGGTCGACGGCTCCCACATCGCTCAGCGCGTCGACGATCTCCTTCGGCCGCGCGAGGTCCAGGGCGAGGCCCCGGGCGCCGATCTCCTCGGCCGCGGTGTCGGTGCGGTGCGGGTCCCGACCGGTGATCACCACGTCGTCGCCGCGTCGCGCGCGCACCCGGGCGAACTCCCGCCCGATCCCCGAGGTCCCGCCGACCACCACCACACCGCTCATCGGGAAGCCTCCCTCAGGTACTCCCAGTCCCGTGTGAACCGGTAGGAGTGCCGCACCGGCGGCTGTGGTGCCTGAGTCTCCAGCCAACGCAGCGGCCCGTCACCGGCGTTGGAGAAGCCGTGCACACAACCGGCCCCCGCCCAGGCGCAGTCGCCCGGACCGAGCCGGTACACCGAACCGTCGAAGACCGCGTCCACCTCGCCTTCGAGGAACAGGTACGTCTCCTCGAAGGGGTGGTCGTGCGTGCCCGCGACGCCGTCGGGCGCGTACTGCACCATGAACATCGTCGAGGCCACCGCGCCCAGATCACTGTCGACCATCATCTTCACGGTGATCCCGCTGTAGACGAGGAGCGCGGTCCGCATGCTCGCCGACACCGCGAGCAGGTCCTGGGACTGCTTCCCCGGATCCATCTGAGCGGGCTCGAAGTGCCCGAAGGACCGGGTGCGCGGGTCGCGGACATCGATGCGGACGGGCGGGCACACAGGCCAGGGAGGGACCGTCTGGGTGTCGTAGCCATACCTGGCCCGCGGTACCGGCGCGAGCATGTCCGCCCAGCGGGCGACACCGTCCCCGGCGCCGCGCCAGGCGTGCGGGACCCCGGACGGGAGGAGCCCGTAGTCACCCTCCTCCAGCAGATACGACCCCTCGGGCACATCGAGGACCACGGTCCCGTCGAGGACGTGGAAGCTCTCCTCGTACGAGTGCACATGGGCCGCGACCGCGCCGTCCGGGCGCAGCTCGCACACCCCGAAACCGGTGTGCGAGCTGCCGTCGGCCTCGCCGACCAACTCCCGTCGCCGATAGCCGTGTTCGTCGTACGGCGGCTCCGGGAGGTCGGTGGCCCGGCGCACCAGGTGTCGCGTCACGCCGGGGTCTCCTTCGCGGCCAGCAGCCGGTCGCGGGACTCCTCGACCAGGCGCCGGGCCCGTGCCACGTCGGCCGTGAGCCTGCCGTCGCGCTTGCGGACCACACCGTCGACGATGACCGTCTCCACGTTGGACACGTCGGCACTGAGGGCCACCGCGGCGGTCGCGTCGTGAACCGGGGCCACGTTCAGGGCCGTTGCGTCGATCGCAACGACGTCGGCCCGCTTGCCGGGGTGAGGGAACCGGTGCGGTCCTCCAGGCCTGCGACGTGGGCGCCGTTGCGGGTGGCGACCTCCAGCATCTGACGTGCCGTCAACATCGTGTCGGGGACCGGGACATCCGCCTGCCAGCTGTCCGCGTTGACGCGGGCGCGCTCGGCGCCGAAGGCCGCGCGGATCTGGGTGAACATGTCGCCGGGCACGGTGGTGACGACGTCGATGCTGAGGGAGGGCCGCAGTCCGTGCTCGATCGCCTTCATGACCGGCGGCCAGCCGTGCCCCATCTGCGTCTCGACCTGCGGCGCGATGGAGACCGTACCGCCGCTGTCGGCGACCAGCCGCCACTCCTCCTCGCTGAGGTAGCAGCAGTGGACGTAGGTGGTGTCGGGGCCGAGCAGTCCGAGGTCGTGCAGCTGCTTGACCATCCCGAAGCGGCCGGCGAGCCGTCCCATGGCCACGTGCACGGTGATCGGGATGCCGAGCTCGCGGGCGAGGGCCCATTCGGAGGTGACGACGTCGTTGACGCAGAAGCCTGGGCCGCGGGTGGCGAGGGCGAGGGTGAGCAGACCGTCGCCGGAGGAGAAGTACTCGCCGCGGATACGGCGGACGTCGTCGCCGGGGATGGCGATCTTGCTCTCGAACCAGTAGTCGGCGAGGGAGGTGTTGGCGCTGCCGTACGCGTACTGGGCGCGGATGCCGGTCTCCGTCAGGGCCCGGATCGCCGCGTCCGGATGCTCGGGCGTGTTGTTGATGTGGGACCAGTCGACGAGCGTGGTGATGCCCGCGTTGAGGCACTCCAGGGCGCCCGCGAGGTTGGCCGCGTACACGTCCTCGGGAGTGTAGAGGGGTGCGAAGGTGTCGAGGATGTCGACGAAGTAGTCGTCGAGGGTGGCGTCCGGGGCAACGTTCCGGATCGAGGCTTCCCAGGTGTGGCGGTGGGTGTCGACGAAGCCGGGGATCACGATGCGGCCGGTCATGTCGAGGACTTCGGCGTCCGCGCCGATCTCGCGGTCCACGGCCGCGATCCTCCCGTCCTCGATGAGGACGTCCCCGCTCGGCAGATCCCCGATGTCGGGGTCCATGGAGAGCACGTGTCCGGCTCGAAGGAGTGTCCGATGGGTCATCGCGCTTCCTCCTAGGGGATGTTCAGTACGCGGCGAGGCTCCTGACGGCCGCCACGACCTTGTCGACGGTGGGAATGACCTGTTCCTCCAGCGCGTCCGCGAACGGCAGCGGAACGCACTCCCCCGCCACCCTGCGCACCGGCGCGTCCAGCAGCCCGAACCCCTCGTCGGCCACGACGGAGACCAGGGTGGCCCCCCAACCGCCCTGGTACGGGTTCTCCTCGACGGTCACCAGCCGGGAGGTCCGCCCGAGCGAGGCGAGGACGGTGGCCATGTCGAGCGGCACCAGGGAGCGCAGGTCGACGACCTCGGCGTCGATGCCCTCCTGCGCGAGCCTCTCCGAGGCCGTGAGCGCGACCGGCACCATCGAGGCGAGGGCGACCAGCGTCACGTCGGCACCCTCGCGCACGACGGCGGCGCACCCCAGGTTGACCACGTGGTCCGGCGGCGCGGGCGGCCCCTTCGTGGCCAGCAGCCCCTTGTGCTCGAAGAACACGACCGGGTCGTCGCTGCGGATCGCCGCCGCCATCATGCCGATCACGTCGGCGGGCGTCGAAGGGGCGGCGATCTTCAGCCCGGGGACGGTCAGCGCCCAGTTCTCGGTGGCCTGCGAGTGCTGGGCACCGAAACCGAGCCCGCCGCCGTTGGCGGTGCGCACGACGAGGGGCACGGTGACCTGGCCGCCCGTCATGTAACGCACCTTGGGTATCTCGTTGGCGAGGTAGTCCCAACAACAGGCCAAAAAGTCCGAGAACATGATTTCCGCGACGGGCCGCATCCCGGTCATCGCGGCCCCCATCGCCGCGCCCACGATGGCCTGTTCGGAGATCGGCGTGTCCCACACCCGCCCGGACCCGAACTCCTTGTGCAGCCCCGCGGTGGTCTTGAACACCCCGCCGGCCTCCCCGATGTCCTCTCCCAGGCACACCACGGACGGATCGCGCCGCATCTCCCGCGCGATGCCCTCGGCGACCGCCTCCCGATACGTGATCACGTCCGCCATGCCGCACCCCCGTCCGCCCACACGTCGGTGAACGCCTCGCCCGGATCCGGCGGCGGCGCGTTCTTCGCCGCCTCGATCGCCTGCCGTACGACTGCCTGCGCGCGCTCGTCGGCCGCGGTGACCGTGTCCTCGGGCACCCCGGCCTCGATCAGCCGCCCGCGCGCGATGTCCAACGGATCGTGCTTGAGCCAGCGTTCGACCTCCTCGGCCGGGCGGTAGGTCGCCGGGTCGGCCCGTGAGTGCCCGAAGTGGCGGTAGGTCTCGGCCTCCAGTACGGCGGGCCCGTCTCCGGCCCGGGCCCGTCGCGCCAGCCGTGCCACCGTCTCCTGGACGGCGACGACGTCGTTGCCGTCGACGACCTCGCCGGGGATGCCGTACGCGGGCGCCCGGTCGGCGGCGGGGCGGGGCACCGCCGTGACGTCGGCGATCGGGGTGTACTCCATGTACAGGTTGTTCTCGCAGACGAACAGCACGGGCAGCTTCCACACGGCGGCCAGGTTCAGCGCCTCGTGAAAGGCGCCGATGTTGGTGGCGCCGTCCCCGAAGAAGGCGACCGCGAGCTGGCCGGTGCCGCGCAGCTTCGCCGACCAGGCGGCGCCGACCGCCATGGGAAGGTGGGCGCCGACGATGGCGTAGGAGCCGAGCATGTTGGTCGCGGCCTTGGTGAGATGCATGGAGCCGCCCTTGGCTCCGCACAACCCTGTTGCTCTGCTCATGAGTTCGGCGAGGCACTCCTCAGGCGTGGCGCCCCGGGCCATCGCGTGGTGGTGGCCGCGATAGGTGGCGAAGACGTAGTCGTCGTCGCGCAGGGCGGCGCTCACACCGACAGCGATCGCCTCGTGGCCGGCCGCGAGGTGGGTGGTGCCCTTGACGAGCCCCTGGAGGAACAGGTCGTGGGCGGCCTTCTCCGTACGGCGGATGAGGGCCATCTGCTCGTAGAGGGCGAGGAGTTCAGCGGTGTCCATCGCCGGTCCCCTGGTGTCCTTGAACGGTTCCGGTCCCTGTGTTCAGGTGGGACTGGGCCTCCCGGGCGGTGTTGAGTTCGCCGCCCACCGTCCAGTACTTGCGTCCCGCGACCAGGAGCTCCTCGGCCGGGAACTTGGTGATGACCTCGCAGCCGTCGGCGGTGACGACCAGTTCCTCCTCGATCCGGGCGGCGGACCAGCCGTCGGCGGCGGGCCAGTAGGTCTCCAGGGCGAACACCATGCCCGCTTCGAGGACTTCGGGGTGGTCGAGGGAGACCAGGCGGCTGAAGATGGGCTTCTCCCAGATGGACAGGCCGACGCCGTGGCCGTACTGCAGGGCGAAGGCGGCGGTCTCGTCGGCGAAGCCGAACTCCTCGGCGCGTGGCCAGACTTGGACGATGTCGGCGGTGGTGGCGCCCGGCCGGACCAAGGAGATCGCTACGTCCATGTACTCACGGCAGCGGACGTAGGCGTCGCGCTGGGCACGGGAGGCGCTGCCCACGGCGAACGTGCGGTAGTAGCAGGTGCGGTAGCCGAGATGGCTGTGCAGGATGTCGAAGAAGGCGGGGTCGCCGGGGCGGATGAGGCGGTCGCTGTAGACGTGCGGGTGAGGCGAACAGCGCTCCCCGGAGATGGCGTTGACACCTTCGACGTACTCGCTGCCGAGGTCGTAGAGGACTTTGCTGACCAGTCCGACGCACTCGTTCTCGCGGACTCCGGGGCGCAGATGGGCGTAGAGCTCCTCGTAGGCCGCGTCGACCATCGCGCAGGCCTGGGCGAGCAGGGAGATCTCGTCGCCGGTCTTGATGCGGCGGGCCTCCAGGAAGACCTGCTGGCCGTCGACGACGTCGATGCCCTCGGCGCGCAGGGCGGCGAGGACGGGCATCTCGGCGACGTCGATGCCGAGCGGTTCGCCGGCGAGGCCGTGGGCGCGGAGTTCGTCGGCGATCTTCGTGGCGACGTCCTCGGCGATGCCGGCGTCCGGGTGGAAGGCGCCGCGGAGGGTGGAGATGCCGGCGCGGGCGCCGGTGGGCGGGCCAGTGGGCGGGCCGTCCTTGCCGTCGCTGTAGTCGAGCCACGGGTTGTAGAGCTGGTGGTGGCGGGCGGCGGAGCCGAAGTCCCAGACGATCGGTTCGCCGCCGCGGACCAGCAGGGCGAAGCGGATCAGTTTGTCCATCGCCCAGGTCCCGATGTGGGTGGCGGTCATGTAGCGGATGTTGGCGAAGTCGAAGCTGAGCACCGCGCCCAGTTCGGAGCGGTTCAGCGTGTCGTGAAGACGGGCCAGGCGCTGTCTGCGCAGCCGGTCCAGGTCGACGCGCTCTTCCCAGTCGACGGCATTGGGGCCGTATGTACGGATCGCCATCGCGACCACCCCCACCATCGAGTCAACGACCGTCCGCGAGGAGTGTCAAGCGTCACTGAACAGTTTGGCTCGACACGAACCAGACACCGACGGCCGGTTCGTCGCCGTCGTTGCGGTAGCGGTGGGGGGTGGTGGACTCGAAGCTGACGGCGTCGCCGGGGCGCAAAACTTGCTCGTCGAAGCCGAGGGTGAGGACGAGTTCGCCGGAGGTCAGATAGCCGTATTCCGTGCCCGCGTGCCGCATCAGGCCGCCCGAACCGGAGGAGGAGCCGCCGGGCCGGTAGGTGACGAGCAGGAAGTCGACGTCCGTGCCGGGGACGTGCCCGAGCCGCTCCCACACGACGCCGGAGTCCAGTTCCAGCACGTCCCGCTCACCGGGGCCGACCAAGGGGCCGATGCGTCGGCCGGGGTCGGCCGCGAAGGCCGCCAGGGCGTGTACGACGGTGTCCTCACGCGCCGCGGCGGCCTGCCGCCCTTCGAAGAGCGACTCGACGGAGATGCCGAGAGCCGTGGTGATCGCGTACAGGGTGCTGACCGACGGCTGGCTCTTACCGGTCTCTATCTGGGAGACCAGACTCGCGGAGACGCCGACCTCACGGGCCAGGGCACGCAACCCCAGACCACGCTCCAGCCGCGCCTGCCGAATGCGCGCCCCGACGGCCGGCACGGGAACAGGGGACACGGGCGGGCTCCTCTCCTGTGCAGCACCATTGAACAGCCCGGCCCCACGACGGGGGAAGACTGCCCGCGTGATCGGGGCGAGAGCGCCGAGTACGCCTGGATTGGGCCGCCCGCAGTCCTGGGAGAAGCTTTCGCGCCGTCCGGGGACGACTGCGCGCGTCTCCGGGACAGAACACCCGCACCTCGACGGGAGCCCCGTACCCACGGCAAGAGCCCGCGTGCCATCCGGCGGAGACCACCCGCGCCCCCGCCGCCCCCGAGCCCCCCGTCATCCCGGAAGCAGCGCCCGCACCTCCCACCCGTGGTCCGCACGAGGTCCCGCGTGCAGTTCGCCGCCGAGGGCCGTCACCCGTTCCTTCAGGCCGACGAGGCCGAAGCCGCCCCCGTGCGCCGCCGGCGGCAACTGGCTGCCGCCGCGCCCGTCGTCGGACACCGTCACCTCAAGGCCGGCCCGCTCGTAGCGCAGCTCCACGGTGACCTGGCCGGCGTCGCCCGCGTGTCGCCGTACGTTGGTCAGCGCCTCCTGCACCACGCGGAAGGCGGCCGCCTGAACCTCGTGCGGAAGGTCGTCGGGCACCTCGGGTGCGCGGTTGAGGGCGGCTTTCTGGATGGGACTCGCGAAACCTTCTATGAGACCGGTGACGCCCGCGAGGTCGCCCACCGGGCGCCGGTCGGCCGGGTCCTCGGTGTCGCGCAGCACACCGACCGTGCGGCGCATCGACGCCAGCGCCTCGGTCGCGGCCCTCTCGATACCCGCGAGGACGGGGTCGAGTTCGTCGGCGCCGGTGTCCGCCATCATGCGCGCCACCTGCGTCTGGACCAGGATGCCGGTGACATGGTGGGCGACGAAGTCGTGCAGGTCGGCGGCGATGGCCAGGCGCTCCGCCCGCCGGGTCTCACTGACGGCGACGGTCCGCCGGTAGTCCTGCGAGCGCAGATACGCGGCGAACGCCACGGTGAGGCCGATCAGGACGAACCCGATCAGCATGTACGCCAGCATGAGGTCCTCGTCGTCGAGGAACGGGCGCACCGGCAGCGCGAGGACGGCGGCGCCGTCGAGCGTCGCGCATGCCATCACCGAGGAGCGCGGACAGTGCCGTACCGCGACGAACAGCAGGCACAGCAGGATCGCCGGCTCGCCAGGTCCGAACAGGGCACCGGAGCGCAGCACGGAGTCGGCCGTGCACAGGAGGGAGGCCACGGCCGGCACAGCGGCGCGCAGTTGGGGGGTGAGCCAGGGCGGGCGCCGGTGGGCCGGCCACAGTACGGCGGCGGTGCCGAGCAGCAGCACGGCGGTCTGTGGCCAGCCGACGCCCTTGTCGGTGCCCGAGGCGAAGAGGTCGACAGCGGCCGCCGCGACGAGGGCACCGATGCTGGCGGCCCCTACGCAGCCCCGGGCGGAAACGGACTTCATGCCGCTCACGCTATGCGCAGCCGCCGCTCACGGGATCGGCCGAACGGTCGAGACGCCGCCGTGCCGAGCCCGGAGACCCTGGCCGTTCGGCCGAGGCGGGCGCCCGGCTCCGCGGGTGAGAGTGGAGGCACTTCCGAGGAGACGCCTCTCCCGCCGGAGGCCCCCTCCTTCCCCTGTCCTCAGGAGTACGTGATGCAGAGCAAGTACCTCGTCGGCGCCGTCGGCGCAGTGGCCGGCGCGGCCGCCGTCCTCGGACTCGGCAGCCACTTCCTGGCCGGCACCGAGTCCAACACCTCCCTGGACACACAGACCACGGCGTCGGTCGGCGGCCACAAGGCACTGGCCGCGTACGTCGTCGAGGGCCGCACCCAGAGCAAGTACCACCCGCTGCCGTGGGTCGGCGTGAAGGTCACCGACGTCTCGTGCCCGAGCGGGCTCAAGGCCGTCGCCGGCGCCACCCTCACCTGCACCGGCACGAGGAGCGGCGGCGGGACCGTGGACATACCGGTGACCGTGGTCAAGGCCTCGGACACGTCCGTCACCTGGAAATTCGACCGCTGACAAGACCGCTGACAAGAGGACCGGCTCACATCATGAACACCGTCCTGGCCGGTTACGGCCTCGTCAAGAAGTACGGCTCCACCACCGCGCTCGCCGGAGTGGACGTCGATGTCCGCGAGCGCGACTCGCTGGCGATCATGGGCCCGTCCGGCTCCGGCAAGTCCACCCTGCTGCACACTCTCGCGGGGATCGTCCGCCCGGACGGCGGCGAGGTGCTGCTGCGCGGCGAGCGCATCGACCGGCTCGGCGAGAACAGACTGAGCGCGCTGCGCCGCAAGCGGTTCGGGTTCGTCTTCCAGTCGGGTCAGCTGCTCCCGGAGCTGCCCGCCGAGGAGAACGTCGCGCTGCCGCTGATGCTGGAGGGCATGCCCCGCAGACAGGCCGTCGAGCGGGCCCGCCGCTGGTTCGCGCCACTGGGCCTCGACGGCCTCGCGCACCGCAGGCCCGGTCAGCTCTCCGGCGGTCAGGCCCAGCGCGTGGCGATCGCCCGGGCCCTGGCGGTCGAACCGGACGTGGTCTTCGCCGACGAGCCGACCGGCGCCCTGGACCAGGCCACGAGCGCGGAGGTGGTCCGGCTGCTGACGTCTGTCACGCGGGAACAGGGTGCCGCCCTGGTGGTGGTCACCCACGACGCGGAAGTCGCCGGCCATTGCGACCGGGTCCTCCAGGTTCGCGACGGCCGCGTCAGTGGCCACAGCCAATACACGGTCGCCTGAGCGGCAGGAGATGCCATGCGTTCCCCCGTCATTCCGCTGACCTGGCACATCGTCCGGTCCTCCGGCCGCCGTGGCCTGCAGAGCCGGCTGCTGGCGGCCGGCGCGGCCGCGGTCGGCACGTTCGTCCTGCTGGTCATCGTCGCCGCCGCCCTCGGCTCCGGCGCCCGCGCCGACCGCACCGCCTGGCGCACCCCCGAACCCGCGAAGCACGGCACCGCGGTCCAGGCGCTCGCGACGACATACGTCCGCCACGAGCCGGTCACCGTCGTCTCCCTCGCCCACCTGCCCGGGCGCAGCGGCACCCCTGCACCGCCCGGCCTGACGTCCTTCCCGGCGAAGGGAGACGTGTACGTCTCCCCCGCCCTGGCCTCACTGCTGCACGAGCTGCCCGCGAACCAACTGGCCGACCGCTTCCCGAAGGTGCCCTCGTACGGCACGATCGGCGCCGCCGGTCTGGCCTCGCCGGACGAGCTGGTGGCCGTCGTCGGGCGTGCCCCGACCGATCCCGCGGTGTCCAGAGCGGCCGAGGGGTCCACGGTCTCCGACATCGATCAGGCGGCGCGTGCCGAGATCACCGGCTTCTCGGGCACCCACGCGAGCCTGTTCACCGCCTACGACCAGCAGATCGCCCTGGTGGGTGTGGCGCTGCTGGTGATGCCGGTGGTGGTCCTCGCGGCGGCCTCCGGACGGCTCGGCGCGGCCCGGCGCGAGCAGCAACTGGCCGCGCTGCGACTGGCCGGGGCGACCCCCCGGCAGATCATCGGCATGACCGCGCTGGAGACCGCGGCGCTCGGCGCGGCCGGTGCCCTGACCGGTGCGGCGCTGTACGCGGGACTGCTGCCCCTGCTCGCCGAGATCCCGTTCGGCATCGGGGGTTGGTACGTGAGTCAGCTGTGGGTGGGGCTGCCGTGGCTGGCGACGGTCGTCGTGGCGGTCACCGGACTCATCACTCTCAGCGCGGTGTCGATGCTGCGTCAGGTGGCGACCTCGCCGCTCGGCGTCGCCCAGCAGGCCGACCCGCGGCGGACTCGGATCATCCGGCTCGTCCTGTTCGTCGTGGTCCTGCTCTATCTGTGGAGTTCCACGGGCGGCGGGCAGCTGTCGACCCGGCAGGTGATCGGTCTGCTGCTGCTCTTCTACGGAGCGTTCTGGCTGTTCGGGCCGTGGGTGGTGGACCGGCTCGGCCGACTGGTCGGCCGCTTCGCCCGGGGCCCGGCGACCCTGCTGGCGGGCCGTCGTCTGAGCGACGACCCGCGCGGTGCCTGGCGTACGGTCAGCGGTCTGGTGCTGGCCGGGTTCGCGGCGGGGTTCTTCGCCGTGAGCATGGTCGGCATGGACGGCTCGGCCCACCGGGACCAGGTCGCGGTGGCCGGTGCGCATGCCTCCCAGGTCCGTACGCTGCTCCGTGACGCCGGTGTCACCGCCACCGTCGACACGGTGGGCGAGGACGACTGGGACGGGCTGCTGAGCGGCACACCGGGCGTGATAACCCACATATCCGGCGGCGGCCGGGCCCGTCTCGACACCGCCGTCACCGCGTTGACGGCCGCGAACCCGGCGCGGGCGCCCCTCACCCAGGACTACGTGACGGCGGGCGACCGTACCGCCATCGGCCGCTTCGCCGAGGTCAGCACGGCGACTCTGGCGCTGAGCTTCCTCGTCGCCACGACCTCGGCCGGCCTCACCGCCACCGCGGGTGTCCTGGACCGGCGCCGGATCTACGGCCTTCTCCGCCTGGCCGGCACTCCCCTCAAGGTGCTGGACCGGGCTCGCGTCCGCGAGACGGTGATCCCCCTGGTCGTCCTGGCCGGCGGCACCACCGCCGTCGGCGTCTACGTCTCCTACCGCCTCAACCAGGCCGTCGGCGCCTCGATCAATATGACGGGCGTCCTGGAACTGTCCGTGTGCGTGGCCGTGGGCGCGCTGGCGATGTTCGCGGCGATCGGCGGCAGCAGGCCGTTGCTGCGGAGAGTGACGGAGGACGCGGCACGGAGCGCGGACTGAGGCACAGGCCGGAGCGGCTCCGCTGCTCGGAGGCGGGGCCGAGGCTTACGAGCCGGCTCCCGCCAGAGCGGCGGGCGCGTCGGCCGACCGGACGACCATCAGCTCCCGGCCCGGCGTGACTCTCCGACGGAGGAAGTGCCGGCCACGAGTCGGCTCCCGCCAGAGCGTGGGCGCGTCGGCCGACCGGACGACCATCAGCTCCCGGCCCGGCGTGACCCTCCGACGGAGGCAGTGCCGGCCACGAGTCGGCTCCCGCCAGAGCGTGGGCGCGTCGGCCGACCGGACGACCATCAGCTCCCGGCCCGGCGTGACCCTCCGGCCGAGGCAGTGCCGGCCAGGAGCAGGCCCCCGCCCGAGCGGCGGGGCCGGTCGGCCGCCCCACCGTCGGCTCCCGGCCCGGCATGGACCCGATGGCGTCCTCGCGCCGACTCGGGAACTGATGCGAAGCACCGGCCCTGACCAGGACACTGCCCGCCCTCGAACCGGCACCGGGCCCGACCGTCACCCTCCGGCCGGGCCCGGTGCCACAACCCCGTCCCGTCCCGTTCCGCCCCGTCCACAGCGCCATCGCGCCCGCCCCTCCCTGAGGCATGATCGACCCATGACGAGCCCCTCCCCACCGGCCGTGCCCATCCGTGTGCTGATCGCCGACGACCAGGACATGGTCCGTACCGGCTTCCGTTTCTTCCTGGACGCGCAGCCGGACATCACGGTGGTCGCCGAGGCCGCCGACGGGGAGACGGCGGTGCGGCTGGCCCGGGAGGTGCGGCCCGATGTGTGTCTGCTGGACATCCGGATGCCGAAGCTGGACGGGCTGGAGGCGACCCGGCTGCTGGCGGGGCCCGAGGTGGCCGATCCCCTGCGGGTGGTCGTGGTCACCACCTTCGACCTCGACGAGTATGTCTACGGCGCGCTGCGCGGCGGTGCCTGCGGGTTCCTGCTGAAGGACTCCGGGCCCACCCTCCTCGCCGAGGCGGTCCGTGCCGCCGCGGCCGGTGACTCGCTGGTCTCTCCCTCGGTCACCGTGCGCCTGCTCCGGCACCTCACGGAGGGCCCGGGGCCCGCGCCGGTCGTCGCGGCCCGCCCCGCACCGGCCACCGAACCCCTGACCGACCGTGAGCTCGACGTGGTCCGCCGGGTCGCCCTCGGCCGTACGAACGCCGAGATCGCCGCCGAGCTGTACGTCTCCCTCTCCACGGTCAAGACCCACCTGTCCAGCGTCCAGCTGAAACTGGCCGCACGGAACCGCGTCGAGATCGCCGCCTGGGCCTGGCAGCACGGGCACGCGCGGCCGGAGAGCTGAGTCACCCGTTCTTCTTCGCCTCCAGCAGTTCTTCCAGCCGGTCGAACCGCTCGTGCAGGGCATGCAGCGTCCGGGTGCCCACAGAGTGCAGGCGCTTCTGCTCCCGCCCCACGAACCACGTGGCGAGCGCCGCCGTGACCATGCCGTACGTCGTGATCCCGACGACCATGACCACCGTGCCGACGACCCGGCCCCACCAGGTGACGGGGTAGAAGTCGCCGTATCCGACGGTCGTGGCCGTCTCGACCGACCACCACAGGGCTTTCGGGTAGGACGTGAGGTTGGCGCCGCGCGCCCGCTCCTCGGCGACGAGCACCGCCCAGGAACCCGTCAGCATCACCGCGAGGAGCACGAGGGTCGCACCGCCCGCCGCCTTCATATGGAGCGAGCGCCCCTCCCGGCCGAGCATCAACCCGACGGCCCTGACGAGGAATCCGGGCAGCATGCTCACTCCTGGCAGTCCGCGGGCAGGGGCGGGGCGTACCGGGCCAGTGTCACCGCCGGGAGGGCGCCCGGCACCTCGGGCAGGGCGTTCGAGTCGCGGTTTCCAGGACAAGCTGATCATCGGACGGCACAATGGCGGCAACGGCCGCAGGCGCGAGAAGGAGCACAGTCGTGAGCGAGAGCCACACCTCGTCGGGTGCGTCGGCGAGGCTGAACACAGGTGTGGCGCACAACGCGCGCGTGTGGAACTACTGGATCGGCGGCAAGGACAACTACGAGGTCGACCAGCGGGTCGGCGACCACGTCGCCGGGATGTTCCCCATCATCCGGGAGATCGCCCGCGCGGACCGCTGGTTCCTGGGCCGCTCGGTGCGCTTCCTCGCCGAGGAGCAGGGCATCCGGCAGTTCCTCGACGTCGGCACCGGGCTGCCGACGGTGGACAACACCCACGAGATCGCCCAGCGCATCGCGCCCGACTCACGGATCGTCTACGTCGACAACGACCCGATCGTCCTCGTCCACGCCCGCACCCTGCTGACCAGCACCCACGACGGCGTCACCGACTACATCGACGCCGACGTCCACGACCCGGCCGCCATCCTCGAACGGGCCGCGGGGACCCTGGACTTCAGCAAGCCGGTCGCGGTGATGATGCTCGGCATCCTCAACTTCGTCCTCGACACCGACGAGGCGCGCAGGATCGCGCGCGAGATCATGGCCGCGATGCCCGCCGGCAGCCATCTGGCCCTGACGCACCCCACGTTCGACGCCGACCTCGGCGGCGAGGGCCAGATCCCGGCCATGAAGTTCTGGAACGAGAACGCCACTCCGCCGATCACGGCCCGCAGCGGCGAGGACATCGCCACCTTCTTCGAGGGACTCGACCTCCTCGAACCGGGCCTGGTCTCCTGCTCGCAGTGGCGTGCCGAGTCCGACTCCCCGGCCGTGGTACCGCAGTTCGGCGCAGTGGCCGTGAAACCCTGACGCGGGATCCGATCGGCCGAGCCCGTCGTGGAGGACGTATGACCACCCTTGCCGACCCCGTCCCCGGAGGCCGTCCCGGGGACGTGGACCGGGCCACCGCACTGAGCGAGGAGCTGTCTGCGAAGGGTGTGCACGGCGTGGTCCTGGCCTATGTCGACACCGCGGGCATCTGCCGGGTGAAGACGATCCCGACGGCGAAGCTGCCTTCCGCCGCGGCCTGGGGCGTGGGCATGTCGCCGGTGTTCGACACCTTCCTGGCGAACGACTCAATCGTCACCACGGACACCCTGGGCTCCCCCGACGGCGATCTGCGCCTGTACCCCGATCTCGACCGGCTCGTGGCACTGGTCGGGCAGCCCGGCTGGGCATGGGCGCCGGTCGACCGGATCACACAGGAGGGCGAGCGCCATCCGGGCTGCTCCCGCACGGTCCTCAGGCGGATCGTCACCGAGGCGGCCGAGCGGCACGGGATCACCTTCAAGGCAGGCATCGAGATCGAGTGGGCGGTGGGCCGGGGCCCGGCGGCGGACGGTGACTTCGTGCCCGCCGTGTCGGGACCGGCGTACGGCGCCACCCGGCAGGTGGAGCTCGGCGACTACGCGGCCGACCTGCTGGCGGCCTGCGCCGAGCAGGGCATCGAGGTGGAGCAGCTCCACCCCGAGTACGCGGCCGGGCAGTTCGAGATCTCCACGGGCGCGCTGGACCCGGTGGCGGCGGCCGACGTCAGCGTCCTGGTACGGCAGACGATCCGGGCGGTGGCCCAGCGGCACGGGCTCGTCGTCTCCTTCGCCCCCGCGGTCTTCGCGGAAGGCGTCGGCAACGGCGGCCATCTCCACCTCTCCGCCTGGCGCGACGGCGAGAACCTGCACTCGAGCGGCAAGGGCCGGTACGGCATGACGCCCGAGGCCGAGTCGTTCGTCGCGGGTGTCCTCGCCCACCTGCACGCACTCGCGGCCCTGACCGCGCCGAGCCCGGCCAGCTATCTGCGCCTCAAACCGTCCCAGTGGGCCGGGGTGTTCACCGCCTGGGGCCGTGAGGCCCGGGAGGCGGCGGTCCGGATCGTGACCGGCACGGCGGGCCAGACCCATCGGGCCGCGAACCTGGAGCTGAAGCCGGTCGACCTGGCCGCGAACCCGTATCTCGCGTTCACCGGTCTGATCGCCGCCGGACTCGACGGGCTGACCTCGGCCCTGCCGCTGCCCAGGGAGATCACCGGGGATCCGGCCCTGCTCCCCGCCGAGCGGGCCGCCGCCATGGGCGTACGCCGGCTGCCGACCTCCCTCTCCCAGGCGGTCCGGGCCTTCCGCGCCGACGAACAGCTGCGGGCCGCGCTGGGCCCGGTTCTCGCCGACGCCGTGGTCGCCGTGCGCTTCGGGGAGAGCGATTCCGTGGCCGAGCTGGACGACGAGCAGATCGCGGCGGCGTACCGCTGGAAGTACTGAGCATGAGCGGAGCTGTCCACGAGGCCCTCGCCGCCGCCCGGCTGGTGGACCACCACTGCCACGGGGTCGTCACCGACGGACTCGACCGGACGGGCTTCGAGTCGCTGCTCACCGAGGGCACGGTCTGGGCCGGGATCTCCCCGTTCGACAGCCCGGTCGGTGTGGCGGTCCGCCGCCACTGCGCACCCCTGCTGGACCTTCCCCGCCACGCGCCGCCGGACGCCTACCTGGCCCGCCGTGCCGAACTCGGCCCGTACGAGGTCAACCGCCGCTTCCTGACCGCCGCGGGCACGGAGGTGTTCTGCGTCGACACCGGGTACGCGCCGGACCGCATCACCTCGCCCGGGGAGCTGGCCCGGATCGCGGGCGGCACGGCCTACGAGGTCGTACGGCTGGAGAGTGTCGCCGAGGCGGTGGCGGCGCGGGGCGTGGAGCCGGGCGCGTACGCCGACCTGTTCCGGGCGGCCGCTCTGGAGGCCGTGGGGCGGCCGGGTGTGGTGGCCGTGAAGTCGGTCGCCGCCTACCGCACCGGCTTCGACCTGGATCCGGCGCGCCCCTCGGACGCGGAGGTCACCCGTGCCGCCGCCGACTGGCTCGCTCGAGGTGGCCGACTGGCCGATCCGGTTCTGGTACGGCATCTGCTGTGGACCGCCGTGGACCTGGGGCTGCCGCTCCAGCTGCACACCGGGTTCGGCGACAGCGACATCCGGATGCACCGGGTGGACCCGACCCACCTCACGGACTGGCTGCACCTGACCGCGGGCACCATCCCGGTCCTGCTGCTGCACTGCTGGCCGTACCAGCGGCAGGCCGCCTATCTGGCCGCCGTGTTCGAGCAGGTGTACCTGGACGTGGGTCTGACCCTGCACTACGTCGGCCCGGCGCGGTCCCGGGCGATCCTGGCGGAGGCGCTGGAGATCACGCCGTTCCGCAAGCTGCTGTACAGCTCCGATGCGTACGGAGTGGCCGAATTCCATCTGCTCGGCGCACTGTCCTTCCGGCAGGGCCTCGCCGGTCTGCTCCAGGAGCGGGTGGACGCCGACGAGCTGAGTCTGCCGGACGCGTTGCGCGTCGCGGCCTGGACGAGCGGCGACAACGCCCGCCGTCTCTACGGGCTTCCCGCCCCGGTTCCCGTCCCACCAGGCGAGCGCGACTGAGCGCCCGCTGTCCCCGGAAAGTATGATCTAGCAATGTCTGACTTGACCGATACCACGCCCGGCTGGCTGAGCGCCGACGATCTCGAGCACGCGCGCGCCCGGATGCCCATCCTGTACGTCGAGGCCGTACCCGTGCGCGTCGACGACAGCGGCGAAGTCACCAGCGTCGGCCTGCTGCTGCGCATCGGACCCGACGGAACGGTCAGCCGGACTCTCGTCTCCGGCCGCGTTCTCCATCACGAGCGGGTCCGGGACGCCCTGCTGCGTCACCTGGAGAAGGACCTGGGCCCCGTGGCACTGCCCCGGATCCCGTCCTCACTCCAGCCGTTCACGGTGGCCGAGTACTTCCCCACGCAGGGGGTCACGCCGTTTCACGACCCGCGTCAGCACGCCGTGTCCCTCGCCTACGTCGTCCCGGTGACCGGCGACTGCCGGCCCCGGCAGGACGCGCTGGACCTGGTGTGGTTCAGCCCGCAGGAAGCCCTGTCACCGGCGGTGGCGAGCGAGATGCCCGGCGGTCACGGGGTGCTGCTCAAGCAGGCGCTGGCCCACGTGGGCTGCGCGATCTGAGGCGGCCGGTCAGTCGGTCTCCTTGCGCTGCGTCGTGCCGGGCTCGCCGCCGTCCCGCGTCCACTCGACGACCAGTTCGTCCTTGCTGCCGAAGCGGACGAGGTGGCTGCCGACGACGTTCTCCAGGAGATCGAGGTGCTCGGACTCCGTCTCCAGTGTGAGCAGCAGGGCGTCCTCGGTGGCGGTGAGGGAGCCCTTGCCTCCGTTCTGGAAGAGCAGGGTGCCCTCACCGCTCTCCTCGTCCCAGGTGGTCCGGCTGCGACGCCCGAGGTGTGAGGCGAGCTGCTTGGCGTAGCGGTGCGGCCGGTCGGTGGCGACGCGGGCTTCGGAGCGGGGCATGGGAACTCCCAGGAGTGCGAGGGCGCGGTACGGACTCGATGCTGCCGCAACACCGGCCGCCCCACGCCCATTCCGCACCCCTCGCGCCCCGTGAAGCGGAAGTGCGGACTATGCGCGGGTCGCGTTCGTCATGGAGAACTCGTCGGCCTCCGCCAGGTCGAAGTCGCCGTGGTCGCTGCCCAGGCCCTGCGCCACCAGTGCCGCCGCGGCACTGCCCAGGACGGCCGCCTCGCGTGGCGTGCGGCCCAGGCTCATCCCGCGCAGGAAGCCCGCTGAGAAGGCGTCGCCGCAGCCGGTGGTGTCGACGACCTCGACCTCGAAGGCGGGGACGGTCTCCGTGGCCTCGGCGGTGACCAGGAGGGCACCGTCGCCACCGCGGGTGACCGCGACCAGGCCCACCCCGCCGGCCAGGAACTTCTTCGCGCCGGTGACGACGTCCTGTTCCTCGCTGAAGCCGAGGACCTGGTCCTCGTTGGGGAGCAGGAAGTCGACGTACGGGAGCAGCGGTTCGATCTGGTCGAAGGTGCCGAGCGCGCCCGGGGCGAGGAGGTCCACCGAGGTGACCACGCCGTGCTCCTTGGCGTGCGCCAGGATGCGGGCGGCGACGTCGGCGCCGATCAGCTCGGGGCCGCCCAGGTGCAGGTGGCTCGCCTCGGCGACCGCGTCCCAGGGCACGTCGTCCAGGCCGTAGGTGATGTTGGCGCCGAGCAGGTGGAGGGTGGGGCGGTCACCGTTGGGCCGGATGGGCAGCACCGTCGCGGAGGTGGAGGTGTCGATGCGGCGGACGAGCAACCCGGTGTCGATCCCGGCCTTGTCGAGGAGCTGGGTGAGCAGGTCGCCCGTCGGGTCGGTGCCGATCGCCCCGGCGGTGCGCACCGAGGCGCCCAGCTTGGCGAGGGTGAGGGCGGTGCCCGCGGCCGTGCCGGCGGCGGTCATGCGGATGTCCTCGACCAGGGTCGCGCCCTGGCCCTCGGGTATCTCCTCGACCGGCCGGACCAGGACGTCCAGCACGTGCACGCCCATGGTGACGACGTTCATCGGTTCCCCTCCTGCGCGGATGGTGCGGAATCTGCGGATTGCGTGGTGCCGTAGTTGCGGGCGAGGGCGGCCTCGATCACCGCGATCTGCTGCTGTTCGTCGAGGACACGGGGCTGCCCCAGGGCGGCCGCGCGCTGGTAGACACCGCAGGCCCACTCCAGGAGCAGTCCGTGCTCGACCGCTTTGTCGAGGGTCGGGGCGTGGGTGACGGCTCCGTGGTTGGCCATCAGGGCGGCGCCCCGGCCCTCCAGCGCGGTGAGGACGGACTCGGCGAGGTCGGGGGTGCCGAAGGTGGCGTACGGCGCCACCCGGACGGTGCCGCCTAGGGCCAGCAACTGGTAGTGGATACACGGAAGTTCGTCGAGGACGAGGGAGAGCGCGGTGGCCATCGGGGCGTGGGTGTGCACGACGGCGGCGGTGCCGTAGCGGCGGTAGACGCCCAGGTGGAGGTCGAGCTCCGAGGTCGGCAGCAGACCTCCGGCGACGATCTCGCCGTCGAGGTCGACGACGGTGACCTGGTCCGGGGTGAGCTCGGCCAGGACCGCGCCGGTCGCGGTGATCGCCACGCGGTCCTCGACACGGACGCTGACGTTCCCCGCCGTACCGATGAGCAGTCCCTCGGCCCCCAGACGGCGGCAGGCGTCCGCCACGGCGGCCCGCTCCTCGCTCAGCACCGGGCTTGAGTCGGTCATGCGCGCGACGCTAACCTAAACCTGAAACAAAGTCACGTTCACGTTCGGAGGTTGTCCCGTGAGGTGGTCACGTGGGTGAGCGGAGGTCGTGCCGTGGCTGAGTCCGCCCCGGACGCCGACCCGGCCGCATGGATCGCCTCCCTGCGCCGCACTCCCCAACAGGCCCGCAGCCGGGCCCGGTTGGCCAGGGTGCTCGAAGCCGCGGAGCGCATCCTGGTCGAGGAGGGCGTCGAGTCGCTCACCACGACCCGGATCGCTTCCGAGGCGCGGGTGTCGGTCGGCTCGCTGTACCAGTACCTGCCCGACCGCGGGGCGATCATCGAGGCGCTCGCGGCCGGTTACTTCGCGAAGCTGGAAGCGGCGATGGACGCGCTCGTGGAGGCCGCGGCCGCCGAGCGCTGGGAGGACCCGGTCGGTGTCCTCGTCGACGCGTACGCCGAGATCTACCGCAGCGAACACGGCTTCCGCGCCCTGTGGTTCGGCAGCGGACTGACCGAGCGGACCCGGGCCGCGGACCGTGAGCACAAGCTCCGGATGGCCGACGGGATCCGCCGCATCCTGCTCGCGCTGCGTCTCGCCGAGGACGACGAGACCCTCGCCCGCGTCTGCCACGCCGCGATCCTCACCGCCGACGCCCTCGCCCAGGAGGCCTTCCGCCGGGACACGAAGGGGGACACGGCGCTGCTGAAGGAGTCGAAGATCCTGCTGCGCGGATATCTCACGGACATCGCGGCGCGGTACGGACCGTCCTGACGTCGTCGGGACAAAGGCGGGCGCCCGCGCGGGCGTTGCGCAGGAGGTGAGCCGCCCTCATGAACTCCGGCGCGGCCGGACCGGGTGGCACCGGCGCACGAGGCCTCGCGGCCGGCTGATCACGGCCTCCACGTATCGTGCACCCGTGACCGACACCGAGCCCCTGCGCCTGCCCGACATGCCGTTGCACGACCCCTTCGTCGTCGCCGACGAGGAGACGCGGACGTACTGGCTCTACACGTCCAACGAGCCGTCCGTGTCCGGGGTGGAGGGCGTCGGGACGATGGTCTACCGCAGTCAGGACCTGCGGGACTGGACGCGGCCCGACGTGGTGTTCCGGACGGACGAGCAGGAGGGGATCTGGGCGCGGGACGGAGCCTGGGCCCCGGAGGTGCACGCGTGGGGCGGCAGGTACTACCTGTTCACCACCCTGCACGACGAGGGCCGGATGCTGCCGGTGCCGCCCGCCGGGCGCTGGGGTACGCCGTTCCCGCTGCCGAACCACGCGCGCGGCACGGTGACCGCCGTGTCCGACTCGCTGCTCGGGCCCTTCACCGTCGTCGATCCGTGCGGGCCCACCCCGCCCGCGCACCTGATGACTCTCGACGGCACGCTGTACGTCGATCCGGCCGGGCAGCCCTGGATGGTGTACGCGCACGAGTGGCTGCAGACCGTCGACGGGACGATGGAAGCCGTCCGGTTGGCCCCGGATCTGACCGGGACGGTCGGTGACCCCGTCTTCCTGTTCAAGGGTTCGGACGCGTTCTGGCTCGGTGAGCAGATCCCCGCGGGTGTACCGCACCAGCTCGCGCCCTACGTCACCGACGGCCCGCAGCTCCACCGCACCCCGGACGGTGCCCTTCTCATGCTGTGGTCGACGTACGAGAAGGACACGGCCGGTGCGGACGGCACCATCAGCGGCGGGTACGTGCAGACCTACGCCGTCTCCAAGTCCGGTGAGCTGCGCGGCCCTTGGGAGCAGCGCCGGCCGCTGGTCCGGGAGGACAGCGGGCACGGCATGCTGTTCCGGACCTTCGACGGCCGGCTGATGATGATCCTCCACCGTCCCTTCGAGAACGCCCGCGGCAAGCTGTACGAGATGCGGGTCGAGGGTGACGAGCTGCGGGTGCTGCGGCAGTGCACCGACCTCGACGGCGACGACGTCAGCGCCTGAGGCCCGCGTTCTGCGCGGCGGTGATCACCCGGTCCCTTTCGGCGGTGCTCATCAGCCCTTCCGAGGTCCAGGTGTCGGTCAGGGCGCGTACCGCTTGCACGAACACTCCCGAGGACGCGAAGGGCGCCTCGGCCCAGAGCACGTCGAGGAAGGTCAGGCCGTCACCGCGGGCACGGTTCGGGACGCCCGAGTCGGCCCGGCCGAAGAGGATGAGCGGTTCGACGCGCTTGAAATAGGCGTGGTAGCGGGTGTCGTCCGCGAGGTGGAAGGGGGCGAGGGTGAGGCCGTGCGTGGTGAAGTGCAGCGGACGGCCCTCGGGGCGGACCGCGTCGGCGAGGGCGCCGCGAAGCGTGAGGTCCTTGTAGAAGGAGAACTCCCGGAAGGTCGTGGCCGGGCTCTGGGCGACCAGCAGGACCGGGCCGTGGAAGAGCGACTGGACCGTCGGATCGTCCGAGGCCCGCTCGACGCGCAGGCGGTAGGGGGTGGAGAGGCCGACCCGGTCGCCGGTCCGCCAGTCCCTGTTCAGGCTGAGGTAGCTGCCCGGCACGGCCGGGACCCGCTGCCGTACGCCGTTGACCGTGACGGTGACGCCTGCGGTGGCCCAGGACGGGATGCGGAGTCTCAGGTCCAGTCTGCCGCCGCCCTCGCGGAAGGTCAGGGTACGCACGCCCTCGTACGGAAAGGCACTGCTCTGCTCGACGACGAGCCCGCGTTCCGGCCAGCGCAGCGTCGAGGCTATGTGGAGGTTGACGTACAGGGCGGTGCCGTCGGCGGAGCGGAAGTAGATCGAGTCCTGGTACTTGGTGTGGTTCTCCATGCCGGTGCCGCCGCAGCAGGTTCCGGTGTTGTCGTACTCGCGCACCATCCCCGGGCCCATCCCGACGAAGTAGGTGACCTCCGGGCTGCTCGTGCTGGGAGCGTCACGGCGGGAGGCGAGGATGTGGTTGGTCAGGCCCCGCTCGTAGTAGTCCGTGTACTTGGGGTCCGGGTCGCGGAAGAAGAGCTGTCGGCTCAGCTTGAGCATGTTGTAGGTCGCGCACGTCTCGGCGTTGTTGTCACCCAGGGTGGCCGCGATGGCGCCCCTGGCCCGGAACATCTCGCCCTGTCCCGTGCCGCCCAGGCTGTAGGTGCGGGGGCCCGCGACCATGCCCCAGAAATTCCGGGCCGCCGCGGCGTACCGCTGCTCTGCGGTGTGGTCGAACAGCCGGATGTAGCCGGTGAACTGGGGAATGTGCTGGTTGGCGTGCCGGCCGTCGAGGATGTCCCGGTTCTCGGAACAGGCGTCCAGGAGTGCGGTGTTGTCGAAGCACCGGGCGGCGGCGAGGTGTTCGGGGCGTCCGGTGAGGGCGTACAGGTCGGCCAGCACCTCGTTCATGCCGCCGTACTCACCGGCGATGTAGATCGACCACATGCGCTCCAACTGGGCCTTGGGCAACCGGCTCAGGCGGCTGTGCACCCAGTCGCCCATCCCCGAGGCGATCCGCAGCGCCTGCTGGTTGCCGCCCAGGGTGTGCGCGTCGAGCAGGCCTCGCATGATCTTGTGACAGGTGTAGTACGGCGCCCAGATCGTGGGATACGTCGTGTAGCTCTCCAGCAGGACGAACTGCGTCTCCGGGTACGCCGCCAGGTAGCCGGGATGGCTCGGTTTCGGTGAGCCGTGCTCCGCGAAGGCCTGCCGGCACTCGTCCAGCGCGGTGACGAGATAGTCGAGCTTGGCCTTGAGGGCGGTCTCCCGGGTACCGGCGTACGCCTGGGCGACGAGGGACAGGAAGTGGCCGCCGTAGTGGCCGCGCAGGTTGCCGTCGGAGGTCTCCCAGCCGCCGGGCGGCCGCGCACCCCTGGTGTCGAGGCCCGCGTTGGCGCGGAAGACGGCCAGGATGCGGTCGGCGGGGTAGGAGCGGGCGTAGTCGAGCATGAGGTCGCGCTTGCGGCGGAACACGCTCTCGCCGAGGCTGACTTGGTCGAGGGGGAAGGGCCGCACGGGCCAGTCGGGCGCCGCGGCGGCGTAGGACGGGGTGGCGAGCTGCGCGAGGGGCACGGCGGCCGCTGTGGCGGCGGCCAGAGCCAACACACGTCTGCGGGTGGGGGGTTGGGACATACCGGGTCTCCGATCGTCGGTCGCGTCTGTGCTGGGCCCCGTTTCTGTACTGCTCTCTGTTTCTGTGCTGGTCCCGGTCTCTGTGCCGGCCTTCGTCTGAGCCGGACATCGTCAGTGCCGGGTCGTCGGCAGCCACACCCGCATCGTCGACGGGCCGCGGTTCGCCCAGGAGTGGTACGGCACCAGCACGATCCCCTGCCGCTCGGCGGCGGGCACCTCGGCCTGGTCCGGCGGCCGGTACGGCCACTCCTCGTCGTGCGGCTCGGCGAGTTCACCCGGCGCCACGACCGTGTCGTCCGGCCCGTCCACCGGCTCGGCGGCGGTGTCCACCCGTACGGCGTCGACCTCGCGTCCGTCCGGCAGGTCCACCGACTCGGCGCAGTACACCAGGGGGCCGCGCTGGACGGCGACCGTGCCACGTACCGCGTCGATGCGGGGGTCCGGCACGATCCAGCGCGGGGCGACGGGCAGTTCGAGCCGGATCTCGTCGCCGGGGCGAAAGACTCGGGTGACCGTCGCCGTGCCCGGGGCGACGGTGCGGCGGGTTCCGTCCACGTCGACCAGCCGGGCCGTGGCTCCCTCCGTCCACGCCGGGACGCGCAGGGACAGCGTCCACGGGTGGTCCGGGGACCGGTCGATCCGTACGGTCACGGTTCCGTCGGACGGGTAGCCGGTGCGGACGCGCAGGGCGATGTGGTCGACGGAGATCTCGGCGTCCGCGTACTGGTGGAGCTGGATGCCGTGGTCGTCGACGGAAGCCAGATACGCGGGCAGCTGGGCCAGGGTGCGGGCCACGTTGGTCGGGCAGCAGGACACCGCGAACCAGGGGGCGCGCAGACCCGATTCGGCACGTGGGCTCACAGCATCCGCCACCGGGTCGGTGCCGCGTCGGCGGCGGTGCAGGGTGTTGGCGTAGAAGAAGGAGCGGCCGTCCTCGGAGGGCGAGGTCGCCACGACGTTGAACAGGGTCCGTTCGGCGAGGTCGGCAAAGCGCGGTTCGCCGGTGGCGAGGAGGAGCCGCCAGCTGAGCATCACGGAGGCGACCGCGGCGCAGGTCTCCGAGTAGGCGCGGTCGGGTGGGAGGACGAAGTCGTCGCCGAAGGACTCGTCGCGGTGGTGGGAGCCCATGCCGCCGGTCAGGTAGGTGCGTCGGGCGACCGTGGTCTCCCACTGCCGTACAACGGCCGTGAGGAGGGCCTCGTCCCCCGTCTCCACTGCGACGTCCACGGCACCGGCCGCGAGGTAGAGGGCGCGGACGGCGTGGCCGCGCAGGACGGTGGCCTGCCGGACGGGCAGGTCGTCCTGGTAGTAGGCGCGGCCGAACTCGCCGTCGGCGAGCGTGGCGCGGCCCCGGCGGTCGATGAAGAGTGCCGCCTGGTCGAGGTAGCGCTGTTCGCCGGTCGCTCGGGCCAGTTCGACCAGGGCGGTCTCGATCTCGGGGTGTCCGCATACGGCTTCGATGCCGCCGGGGCCGAAGGTGGCGCACACGTGGTCGGCGGCCCGCTGGGCGATCTTCGCCAGCTCGCCCTCGCCAAGGGTGCGGATCTGCGCCACGCCCGCCTGGATCAAGTGGCCGTAGCAGTACAGCTCGTGGCCCCATTCGAGGTCGCTGTAGCGAGGCTGCTGGCCGGGGCGGCCGAAGGCGGTGTTGAGATAGCCGTCGGGTTCCTGGGCGGAGGCGATCGTCTCGGTGATCGTGTCGGAGCCGGTGCCTGCCCAGGCCATCGCTTCGAGCAGCTTGTAGACGTCGGAGTCGGCGAACTCCCGTCCCCGCCGCTGTTCCACGGGTGTGCTGAAGTTGCCGGTCCAGCCGACGCGTTCCATCCAGTCGCGGCAGTGGTCGAGGGTGGCGCCGGCGTTGATTTCCCTGCGCCGGGCCCAGAAGCCGCCGGTGATCCGGACCTCGTCGAGTCCGAGCGGCCGGAGCCGACCGCGACTCGGTGCGACCGGTACGACAAGGTCCCTGTTCGCCTTCAACAACGCGTCATCCCTTCAGGGCGCCCGACATGAACCCGCGCACGTAGTGCCGTTGCAGAAGCAGGAAAACGAGGAGACAGGGCACGGCGAGCACCACCACACCCGCTTCGGTGGCGCCGTAGTCGACGGCGCCCATGCTCTGTTGGCGCAGATTCGCGACGGCCAGCGGCAGGGGCGCCTTCTCGCTGTCGGAGATGAGGATCAGCGGGGCGATGAAGTCGTTCCAGGCCGCGAGGAAGGCGAAGAGGCCCACTGTGATCAGTCCCGGCCGCACCGCCGGGAGCAGCACCCGGCGCAGGGCGCCCGCGGTGCCGCAGCCGTCGACGAGGGCCGACTCCTCCAGTTCGCGGGGGACCGCCTCGAAGGAGATCCTCATCATGAAGGTGGCGAACGGGAGTTGGAACATGGCCAGCACCAGGCTCAGCCCGAGCAGGGAGTTCTGGAGGTGCAGCCGGCCGAGGAGGACGTAGAGGGGGATCAGGAGGGTGGCGTACGGGACCATGAGGATGGCCAGGGTCAGCAGGAACAGCAGGTTCTTGCCGGGGAAGCTGAACCGCGCGAAGGCGTAGCCGCCGAGGAGCGACACACCGACGGTGAGCGCGACCGTGAGGGCCGAGACGACGGTCGAGTTGAGGAGGTAGCGCCACAGTCCGGCGTCGTAGTCGAGGAGGGTGCGGTAGTTGCCGAGGCCGTAGCCGGACTCCTGGGCGGTTCCGGGCTGGGCGCTGACGGAGGCCCAGGTGTTCCAGAGCAGCGGGAAGAGGAAGATGACGGCGAGGCCGGAGGCGACGACGTAGTACGGCGTCTGTCCGAGGGCGCGGGTGCGCACGGCGCGGTCCCCCTTCATGATTCGTCGGCCTGCCGCAGACCACGGAACTGCACGGCGTTGAGGAGCAGGAGCGCGGCCAGCACGATGATCGAGAGGGCCGCCGCGGTACCGAGGTCGAGCCGCTGGAACGCCTCCCGGTAAATCAACTGCACCAATGTCACCGTGCTGTTGTCCGGGCCACCCTTGGTCAGGACGAAGAACTGGTCGAAGGCGAGCAGCGATCCGGTCACGCACAGCAGCAGGGACAGGGCGAGGGAGGGCCGCAGCAGCGGCAGGGTGATGGAGCGGAAGACCTGGCCGCGGCTCGCGCCGTCCATGCGCGCCGCCTCGTACAGCTCGTGCGGGATGCGCTGGAGGCCGACGAGCAGGATCAGCATGTAGAAGCCGGCGAACTTCCAGACGACGAGGAACACCGTCGACAGCAGGGCGGAGTTCGGTGTGCCGAGAAAGGACACCGGGCCGTCGACCAGGCCGAGTTTCTCCAGCGGGCGGCTGAGCGGGCCGGTGGTGGGGCTGTACATGCCCCAGAAGAGGAGGGATGCGGAGGCGAGGCCGAGGGCGCCCGGCAGGAAGTAGACCGTGCGGAAGAAGCCGGTGCCGGGGCGGGACTCCTGCACCAGCAGCGCGAGGAGGAGCGCGAGGCCGAGGAGGACGACCGTGACGATCCCCGTGTAGAGGAGCGTGAAGCGGACCGCGGGCCAGAACAGGGTGCTGTCGGTGACGTCGGTGTAGTTCTCGGGAGTGTTGCCGCCCTGGTCTCCGGCGAGCAACGGCCAGTCGTGGAGCGACATCTGGCCGACGAGGAGGAGGGGCAGGACGAAGAGGACGGCGACGAACACGGCTGTCGGGGTGGCGTATCCGAGGCCTTGGAGGGTGCGGGAGTGCCGCAGGCGGCGGTGCCGGCGTTCCGTCCGGACCGGGGGTTCGACCGCCTCCCGGTCCGGCGTCTGCACCTGCATGTCCCTCCTCAGCCCTAAGCCCTGGGTCACGGTCAGTCGCCCAGTGAGGCGGTGACGGCCTCGTTGTCCTTGGCGACCTTCGCCGCGTCACCGAAGACGGCGTCACGCATCAGGGTCAGCCAGGGCCCGTTGGGGTCGTTGAAGGTCTGGCCGAACTTCAGGGCGTAGGGGGTACGGCCGTCCGCCACCAGCTGGTTGATGGTGACCAGGCGCGGGTCGGCCTTGGAGTACTTGTTGGACGCGAGGTCGGTGCGGGCCACCACGTCCTTGTGCGCGGCGACCACGTCGACCTGTGCTTCGTCGCCCAGGGACCAGGCGAGGAAGTTCCAGGCCTGGTCGGTCTTGTCGCTGGTGGCGGAGATGCCGACGGCGTCCCCGCCGACGAAGGTGGACTTGCCGCCGTCGGGACCGGGGATGGCGGCCACACCGAGGTCGAGGTCCTTGGGCATCAGGCCCAGGGTCGTCGACGGCATGGGCATCACGCCGACCTTGCCCTTCGGGAAGACTCCGGTCCAGGTCACACCGGTCTCGTCGCGGGCGCCGGGGGCCACGATGTCGTCCTGGACCCAGCCGCGATAGGTGTCGTAGACCTTCTCGGCGGTGTCGGAGGCCAGGAGGGCCTCGGTGCCGTCCTTGTTCAGTACGTCCTCGCCGGCCGCCCAGATCGACGGCCACCAGGTGAAGACGCCGCAGCCGCCGCAGTTGCCGCCGAAGAAGGTGCCGCTGACGCCACCGCCCAACTTGTCCACCGCGCGCGCCTGTTGGTCCCACTCGGCCAGCGTGGTGGGCGGCTTGCCGGGGTCGAGCTTCGCCCGGCGGTAGAGGTCCTTGTTGTAGAAGAGCACCGAGAGGTCGAGGGTGTGCGGGACGACGTACTTCTTGCCGTCGTACGTGCCCGCCTTGATGTGCGACTGGGCGAGGTCGTCCGCGAAGGGCAGGGCGTCGATGCGGTCGGTTAGGTCGGCGAAGAGCCCGCTGGAGGTGTAGTTGGGGACGAACACCACGTCGGAGGCGAACAGGTCGGGGAGGTCCTTGGAACCGGCGGCCGCGCCGACCTTGGCCTGGTAGTCGTCGGTGGGGACGACGGTCAGTTCGACCTTGTTCTTGTGGTGGGCGTTGTACGCCTTGACCAGGGCCTCGCTCTGCGGGCGGGTCGCCGCGCGGGTCCACATCGTCAGCGTGGCGCCGTCGTCGGCCCCCTTCGCGTCCGCTGTGCCCCCTCCCCCGCCGCCGGAGTCGTCGTCCCCCGATCCGCAGGCCGTGGCCAGGCCGACGGTGGCGGCCAGGGCGACTGCGGCGGTGACGAGTCGGCGGACGGGTCCACACGATCCGAACGGGCTCCCCATGACGATCCCCCTACGTGACGAGCACTCGGAAGAAAAGAACCGAAAAGGCTTTCGTCAAGCTAGAACCGAGCTCACTGCCCGTCAATCCCCTGTGCAGAAGAACGAGTTCAGGTGGGGGACCGAAAATTCTCGGTTACGGTTGGGAGTGCGCGACGCGAGACAGGAGACCCCGTATGACACCCGCCCCCGGCCCCGCTCGTTCGCACACCGCCACCCTCACCGACGTCGCCCGGCTCGCCGGGGTCTCGGTGGCCACGGCGTCCAAGGCCCTCAACGGCCGCAGCCAGGTGCGCGCCGAGACCCGGCAGCGGGTGATCGAGGCGGCGGAGCGGCTGTCGTTCCGGCCCAACCAGCTGGCCCGGGGACTGCTCGCCGGGCGGACCGGCACGGTCGGACTGCTCACCAGCGACCTGGAGGGCAGGTTCAGCATCCCGATCCTCATGGGCGCCGAGGACGCGTTCGGCGCGGGCGAGGTCGCGGTGTTCCTGTGCGACGCGCGCGGTGACGCGATCCGCGAGCAGCATCATGTGCGCGCGCTGCTCGGGCGCCGGGTCGACGGGCTGATCGTGGTGGGCAGCCGGACCGATCCACGCCCCTCCCTGGGCCGTGACCTGCCCGTTCCCGTCGTGTACGCGTACGCCCCCTCCGACGACCCGACGGATCTGTCGATCGTGCCCGACAACGTGGACGCGGGCCGGATCGCGGTCGAGCACCTGCTGGCCTGCGGGCGCACCCGGATCGCGCACATCACCGGCGACCCGGGCTATCTCGCCGCGCGGGACCGTGCGGACGGCGCCCGGGAGGCGCTCGCGGGCGCGGGGCTGGCCTTTGTCGGGGAACCACGGTTCGCGGAGTGGTCGGAGGGGTGGGGGCGGGCGGCCACCGCGATGCTGTTGGAGGGGCACGCCGACGTGGACGCGGTGCTGTGCGGCAGCGACCAGATCGCGCGCGGGGTCATCGAGGTCCTGCGGGAGCGCGGGCACCGGGTACCGGAGGACGTGGCGGTCATGGGCTTCGACAACTGGCAGGTCCTGACCTCGGCCTCCCGGCCGCCGCTGACGAGCGTCGACATGAACCTGGAGCAGGTCGGACGGGCCGCCGCCCAGGCACTGTTCGGTGCGATCGACGGCATTCCCCGCTCGGGGGTGGAGACGCTGCCGTGCCGGGTGGTGATCCGGGGGTCCACGGCTCAGCTGTCCTGAACCATGCGGTTGCCGAACTCGGTCATCGGCGACCTCTCTTGACACTCCATCAGCTCGCTCCTACGTTGCGAAAACCTTTTAGGTCGTTTCAGCAAAGGGGAGCATCCGATGCGAAGACGAACTGCGCCGCGAAGGCGAACCGGGACCGTCCCCCAGCGCCTCCTGGTGATCCTGGCGCTCCTCCTGTGCTCCGTCTCCCTCGCGGCCCCCGCCCGCGCCGCGCAGACCATCGGGTTCCCCACGTTCACCGGGCCCGCGATCCCCGCTCCGCCCGTCGCTCAGACCACCGGCGACATGATGCGGGCCATCTACGACGCGGAGAGCTCGGGCACCGACTTCTGGATGGACCGGCTGCTGGCCCGCACCGGCGACGACCCGGCCGGACCCTGGCTGATGAGCCGCGGACGGGCCCTCTTCATGAAGGAGCACGACCCCGCCCGGCTCGGGTTCGCCGGCAAGGTCGCCTACTGGGAGAGCATCAACGACAACAGCGCCTACACGGTCGCCGTCACGCCGGGAACCTTCACCGAACAGGTCTCCCAGCGCCGTCAGACGCCCAGCCACTGGAAGAGCGTCCACACCAGCGGCTCGGTCTCGGTCGAGCAGACCAAGTTCATCACCGACAACAACGTCGCCGTGACGAATCTGTCGATCAAGAACAGCGGCAGCAGCTCGACCACCCTGCAACTGCGGGCGACCTCGCCGTACGCCACCACGGGCACCGGCAGCGAGCTGACCGGCCAGGTCAACGCCTACAACAACCTCACCACCATCCGCCCCCGGCTCACCGGTGACGGTTTCGCCGTGTCCGGCGGCGGCCTCAACCGGTCGGTGACGATCGCGGCCGGTGCGACGGTGACCGCCAAGGTGGTCATGGGCTTCGTCACAGACGAGATCCCCGAGTCGCTCAGCGAGTACCAGGCCTACGCGGGCTACTCCAACGCGACCGCCTTCGCGACCCACGTCCGGGCCTACAACCTGTGGTGGGCGCAGAACGTGCCCTACATCGACGTACCCGAGCCGGCGATCAAGAAGAACATCTACTACCGCTGGTGGCTGATGCGCTTCAACAACCTCGACGCCGACATCCCCGGGCAGACCTTCCAGTTCCCGACCTCCACCGAGGGCGTCCTCGGCTACAACAACGCGATCGCGCTGACCCAGCCGATGCACATCGACGACCTCAAGTACCTGCGCAACCCGGCCTATTCGTACGGCGACTGGCTCAGTGTCGGCCAGGTGTCGAAGGGCGGCCGGTTCCTCGACAACCCGGGCGATCCGGAGAACTGGTCGAACAGCTACACCCAGTACATCGCCGAGGCGGCCTGGAAGAGCTACCAGATCCACGGCGGCCAGCCGGCGATCGCGGGACAGCTCGCCCACTACGCCGAGGGCGACGTGAAGGGACAGCTCGCCCACTACGACCACGACAACAACAAGCTGATCGAGTACGACTGGGGCGCCCTGACCGGCAACGACGCCGACGCGGTCTCCTTCCACTGGAAGCCCGGGAACATGGACCGCGCCGAGTCCGCCTACCAGTACAGCGGGGCTCTCGCCGCCGCGCAGGCCTACGAGGCGACCGGCAACACGGCCAAGGCGACGGAGATGCGCACGCTGGCGAACCAGATCAAGGACGCCATCGTCAACGTGCTCTGGAACCCCAACAGGCAGCTGTTCGAGCACCGGTTGAAGTCGACCAACGAGTGGGTGCCCTGGAAGGAGATCAACAACTACTACCCGTTCTCGGTCGGAGCGGTCCCCGACACGGCCACGTACAAGCAGGCGTTGCGCCTCTATGACGACCCCGCCCAGTACCCGGTCTTCCCGTTCTACACGGCCAACCAGGTCGACAAGAAGGCGGCCGCCGACGCCGGTGAGCCCGGCTCCAACAACTTCTCGACGATCAACTCCACCGTCCAGTTCCGGCTCTACTCCTCGGTGCTGCGCAACTATCCCAACTCCTGGATGAAGGCGGCCGACTACAAGAAACTCCTCTACTGGAACGCCTGGGCCCAGTACGTCGGCGGCGACACCCGGTGGCCGGACGCCAACGAGTTCTGGGCGGACTGGAACGGCAGCGCGATCACCTACCGTTCCTGGATCCACCACAACATCCTCGGCAGCAGCAACTGGACCGTGATCGAGGACGTGGCGGGGCTGCGGCCGCGCAACGACGCCAAGGTGGAGCTCTCCCCCATCGACATCGGCTGGGACCACTTCACGGTCAACAGCCTCCGGTACCGGGGCGCCGACCTGTCGATCGTCTGGGACGACCCGGCCGACGGTGTGGTCCGGTACCCGGGCATACCGGAGGGCTACTCGATCTACGTGAACGGCAACCGGGTCGCCACGGTCGGCTCGCTGGTGCCGTTCACCTGGGATCCGGCCACCGGTGACGTCACCACGAGCGGCACGGTCACCCACCACACGGCCGTCTCCGGGCTCAAGGCGCCGAACCAGGTCGTGCAGGACAGCCCGCGCATGGTCGACATGCTCGCCAAGGCCGGCGTCGACCTCACCGCCGACCTGACCAACCTGGCCGCCGGGGCGACCGTGTCCGCCTCCTCCACCGGTTCCGGCAGCGCGGTGGGCGGAGCGGTCGACGGCTACCCCACCAACGAACCGTTCTGGGGTGCCGGCGGATCGGCCGCCCAAGACTGGTACGAGCTGAACTTCGGCACGGCCCGCACGCTCAACGAGGTGCGCCTGTACTTCAAGGACAGCCGCCCGGCGAGTACGACCTACCGAGCACCGTCGGCGTACACCGTCCAGTACCACAACGGCAGTTCATGGGTGGACGCCCCGAGCCAGACGAAGAGTCCGGCGGCACCGCGCGCCAACTACAACCTGGTGAGGTTCCCGGCGGTCAGCGCCCAACGCATCAGGGTGCTGGCCACCCACGCCTCCGGCGCCAGGACGGGCCTGACCGAGGTCAAGGTGTTCAACCGGGGCGGGGCCCAGCCACCGGCCAACCAGGCGCCCTCGGCGACGGCATCGGCGTCGTACACCTCTTCCTGGGAGAGCGTCGCCGCGGTCAACGACGGCATCGATCCGCCCTCGTCCAACGACACCGTCAACCCGCGCTGGGGCACCTGGCCGGAGACGGGTCAGCAGTGGGCCGAACTGACCTGGCCGTCGGCGAAGACCCTGAACAAAGCCGACGTCTACTTCTTCGACGACGACCAGGGCATCGACATGCCCGCCTCCTGGAAACTCCAGTACTGGAACGGCAGCGCGTACGTCGACGTGCCCGGGGCGAGCGGCTATCCGCTGGCCAGGAACCAGTACAACAGCGTCACTTTCTCCGCCACCAGCACCACCCGGCTGCGGGTGCTGCTCACGAGCAACGGCACGAACTCCGTCGGCCTCCTCGAAGCGAAGGTGTACGGCCCGTGACCAGATCCAGAATCCTCCTGGCCCTGCTGGTTCTGGCAACGGCCCTGCTCGTCGCACCGCCCGCGTCCGCCGCCGCCACCTTCACCTCGACGGCGGTGAACCAGAGCGGCGGCAACTGCCTGGATCTGCCCGGGGGTTCGACGACCACAGGGGCTCAACTCCGGGCCTTCACCTGCTCTTCGGGCGCCGACCAGAACCTCGTCTACACGCCCGTCTCCGGTACGAGCGACACGTACACGATCACCACCCGCTCCGGTCAGTGCGTCGACGTCAGCGGCGCCTCCACGGCGGACAACGCGGCGATCATCCAGTGGCCCTGCCACGGCGCGACGAACCAGCAGTGGCGGCTCGTCCCGGTGACGGTCGCGGGTACCGACAAGACCTTCAACCTGGTGTCCGTGAGTTCCGGCAAGTGCGTCGCGCCGAGCGGTGGTTCGTCGGCATCCAACACCAGCCTGGTCCAACTGCCGTGCGCCACAAGCAACGGCCGGGTGTGGCGACTGCCCGCCTTCACCGGCGGCGGCACCGGCCCGGGCACCTTCACCAACCCGCTGTCCCAGCACGGGCCCGACCCCTGGCTGACGTACTACGACGGTTCCTACTACCTCGCCACCACGACCTGGAACTCGACGGTCACCATGCGCAGGGCGAGCACCCTCGCGGGCCTCGCCACCGCCTCCGACCAGGTGATCTTCAACCTGACCCGGCCCAACGGGGCGGGCACGATGTGGGCTCCGGAGTTCCACCTGCTCGACGGCCCCAACGGGAAGCGCTGGTACTTCTACTACACGGCCGGGCGCGAGCCGTACGACCTCGGCACCCAGCGCATCCATGTGCTGGAGAGCGCGGGACTGGACCCCATGGGCCCCTACAGCTTCAAGGCCGACCTGCTCGACCCCACCCAGGACAACACCTGGGAACTGGACCCGGGCATCCTCCAACTCGACGGCAAGCTCTATCTGTTGGGCACCTTCTACAACGGCTCACAGCCCATGTTCATCCGTCCGCTGTCCAACCCCTGGACCGCGAGCGGCACCCGGCGCGTGCTGTCCACGCCCACCTACAGCTGGGAGACGGTGGGCGGCGCGGTCAACGAAGGCGCCGAGGTGCTCCAGCGGGGCGGGAAGACGTTCATCGTCTACTCGGCCAGCCACTGCTCCACGCCCGACTACAAGCTGGGGATGCTCACCTACAACGGCGGTGATCCGCTCAGCTCGTCCTCGTGGGTCAAGTCGCCGAACCCGGTCTTCCAGCGGTCCAACGCCAACGGCGTGTACGGCCCCGGCCACAACGGTTTCTTCAAGTCGCCCGACGGGACCGAGGACTGGATCGTCTACCACGCCAACAGTTCCGCGAGCGGCGGCTGCGACATGAACCGCACCACCAGGGCGCAGAAGTTCACCTGGAACGCCGACGGCACGCCGAACTTCGGCACCCCGGTGGCGCTCGGGGTCACCCTGCCCGCGCCGTCAGGTGAGTAGTCGGTTCCCCTTGGCGTAGAACGTCTGATCAACCCCGCAGAGCCCCCTGGCAAGACCCGCCGGTCTCAGATCGCCTCACGGATCGCCTGCTCGAAGCCCACGACGTGGCTGCGGGCGAGCCGCGCGGCCGTGTCGGGGTCCCCGGCGACGATCGCCTCGATCAGCGGTCCGTGCTCCTCGACATGGCCGGCCATGTCGGCGAGCCGGTCCACGAACAGGCACCAAATGCGGGTGGCGAGGTTGTCGTGGCGGACGAGGGTGTCCTCCAGGTAGGGGTTGTGCGTGGCCGTGTAGATCGCGCGGTGGACCTGGAGGTCCAGGTGCATGAGCTCGGCGGAGTCCCGCCCGGGAGCCCCGGCGGTGTCGAGTTCCCGCCGTAGCGCCGTCAGGTTCGCCCGGTCGGTGGCCGTGGCGCGGCGGGCGGCCTGCGCCGCGGCCAGGGGTTCCAGTTCCTGGCGCACCTCGGAGATGTGGGCGAGGTCGGTGATGTTGACCTCGGTGGCGAAGGTGCCGCGCCGGGGGTAGGTGGTGATCAGCCGCTCGTACTGGAGCCGCTTGAGGGCCTCACGCACCGGTGTGCGTCCGACGCCGAGGGACTGCCCCAGCTGCTCCTCGTTGATCGGCGCTCCGGGCCGGATCTCCAGCATGACCAGCCGGTCCCGGATGGCGCGGTACGCGCGCTCGGCGAGCGACAGCTCCTCGATCTCGGTCGCGACCTGCTGCATGGATGCCCCCTTGACCTGTGCGGCGAGCTCCCATACCTTACCGCACAGGCTGATATATCAGTTGCTCATTAGCTGGCTCTCAGGATGGTGCACAGATGGCAACGAGTACGTCGCTCACCAAGGCCACCTCGCCGCTCTCCCTCCCCCTCAGCGAAATCGACCCGGACGTCGCCGACGCGGTGGCCGCCGAGCTGCACCGCCAGCAGTCCACCCTCGAGATGATCGCCTCCGAGAACTTCGCCCCGGCCGCCGTGATGGAGGCCCAGGGCTCGGTCCTGACCAACAAGTACGCCGAGGGCTACCCGGGCCGCCGCTACTACGGCGGCTGCGAACACGTGGACGTCATCGAGCAGTTGGCCATCACCCGGGTGAAGGAGCTCTTCGGTGCCGAGGCCGCGAACGTCCAGCCGCACTCGGGCGCCCAGGCCAACGCGGCCGCGATGTCCGCCCTGCTCGATCCCGGTGACACGATCCTCGGCCTCGACCTGGCGCACGGCGGGCACCTGACCCACGGCATGCGCCTCAACTTCTCGGGCAAGCTGTACGACGTCGTGCCGTACCACGTGCGCGAGTCCGACCTGCGCGTCGACATGAACGAGGTCGAACAGCTCGCCCTCGCACACCGGCCGAAGATGATCGTCGCGGGCTGGTCGGCCTACCCACGGCAGCTGGACTTCGCCGAGTTCCGCCGGATCGCCGACGCGGTGGGCGCCTATCTACTGGTGGACATGGCGCACTTCGCCGGTCTGGTCGCCGCGGGCCTGCACCCGAGCCCGGTGCCGTACGCCGATGTCGTCACGACCACCACCCACAAGACCCTCGGCGGGCCGCGCGGCGGTGTCATCCTCAGCCGCGCCGGCCTCGCCAAGAAGATCAACTCGGCGGTCTTCCCGGGCCAGCAGGGCGGCCCGCTGGAGCATGTGATCGCGGCGAAGGCGGTGGCCTTCAAGGTGGCGGCGGGCGAGGAGTTCAAGGAGCGCCAGCGGCGCACGCTGCGGGGAGCGAAGATCCTCGCCGGACGGCTGCTGGCCGACGACGTGGCCGAGGCCGGGATCACCGTCCTGACCGGCGGCACCGAAGTCCATCTGGTACTGGTCGACTTGAGAAAGTCCGAGCTCGACGGGAAGCAGGCCGAGGACCTGCTGCACCGCGTCGGCATCACCGTCAACCGCAACGCGGTCCCGTTCGACCCGCGCCCGCCGATGGTGTCGTCCGGCCTGCGGATCGGTACGCCCGCCCTGGCCACCCGTGGCTTCGGCGAGACGGAGTTCCGCGAGGTCGCCGACATCATCGCCGAGACCCTGAAGGGCGAACGGCCCGAGGACGAACTGCGCACCCGGGTCGAGAAGCTCGCCGCCGCCTTCCCGCTCTATCCCCACCTCGACGGAGGCCCGGCATGACCGCCGAACCGCTGCCGGAACACCCGGACTTCCTCTGGCGCAACCCCGAGCCGCGCTCGTCGTACGACGTCGTGATCGTCGGTGCGGGCGGCCACGGCCTCGCCACCGCCTACTACCTCGCCAAGCACCACGGCATCACCAATGTGGCCGTCCTGGAGAAGGGCTGGCTCGCGGGCGGCAACATGGCCCGCAACACCACGATCATCCGCTCCAACTACCTGTGGGACGAGAGCGCGGCGATCTACGAGCACGCGCTGAAACTGTGGGAGCGGCTCCCGGAGGAGCTGGACTACGACTTCCTGTTCAGCCAGCGCGGTGTCCTCAACCTCGCGCACACCTTGCAGGACGTCCGCGAGGGCATGCGCCGCGTGGGTGCCAACCGCCTCAACGGGGTCGACGCCGAATGGCTGGAGCCCGAGGAGGTCGCCAAGGTCTGCCCCATCCTCAACGTCTCGTCCCGCACCCGGTATCCGGTGCTCGGCGCCACCTTCCAGCCCCGGGCCGGCATCGCCAAGCACGACCACGTCGCCTGGGCGCTGGCCCGCCGCGCCGACGAGCTGGGCGTGGACCTGATCCAGGGCTGCGAGGTCACCGGCTTCCTCAAGGACGGCGACCGGGTGGTGGGCGTGGACACCAACCGCGGCCGTATCCACGCCGGCCGGGTCGGTCTCGCGGCCGCCGGACACAGCAGCGTGCTGGCCGAGCGGGCGGGCATACGGCTGCCGGTGCAGTCCCACCCGCTCCAGGCCCTGGTCTCCGAACTCCACGAGCCGGTGCATCCGACCGTCGTCATGTCGAACCATGTGCACGTCTACGTCTCCCAGGCCCACAAGGGCGAGCTGGTGATGGGCGCGGGCGTCGACTCGTACAACGGGTACGGCCAGCGCGGCTCGTTCCATGTGATCGAGCAGCAGATGGCGGCCGCCGTCGAGCTGTTCCCGGTCTTCGCGAGGGCGCATGTGCTGCGGACCTGGGGCGGCATCGTCGACGTCACCCCGGACGCCTCACCGATCATCGGCCGCACTCCGCTGGAGAACCTCTACGTCAACTGCGGCTGGGGCACCGGCGGTTTCAAGGCCACTCCGGCGGCCGGCTGGACCTTCGCGCACACCATCGCCACGGGCGAACCGCATCCGTTGAACGCCCCGTTCGCCCTCGACCGCTTCACGACCGGCGCGCTGATCGACGAACACGGCGCAGCAGCCGTGGCCCACTGAGGCATTGAGGAGGACACCGTGCTGCTGATCACCTGCCCCTGGTGCGGCCCGCGCAACGAGACCGAGTACCACTACGGCGGACAGGCCCATGTCACCCACCCCGACTCCCCCGCCGACCTCACCGACGAGCAGTGGGCTGAGTACGTCTTCTACCGAGACAACCCCAAGGGCCCCTTCGCGGAACGGTGGATGCACAGCATCGGCTGCCGCCGCTGGTTCAACGTCCTGCGCGACACCGCCACCCACGAGGTGCTGACCTCGTACCGGCCCGACGAGCCACGCCCCGGAGGGAACCGATGACCGACCAACGCTTCCGGCTGCCGCGAGGCGGCCGTGTCGACCGCGGCACCCTGCTGCGATTCACCGTCGACGGACAGGAGTTGACCGGTCACCCCGGCGACACCCTCGCCTCCGCGATGCTGGCGAACGGCCTCGTCGAGGTCGCCCCTTCGCTCTACCGCGGCCGCCCGCGCGGCATCGTCGCCGCAGGCGTGGAGGAGCCCAACGCCCTGGTGCAGCTGGGCGGTCCGTGCTCGGAGGGCATGCTCCCGGCCACGACTGTCGAGCTGTACGACGGCCTGTCCGCCACCACGCTCTCCGGGATGGGCCGCCTCGACCCCACTCCGGATCCCGCCGTCTACGACAAGAAGTACGTCCACACCGACGTACTGGTCGTCGGCGCCGGGCCGGCCGGTCTCGCGGCCGCCGCCGCTGCCGCCGCCTCCGGCGCCCGGGTGATCCTCGTCAACGAGCAGCCCGAGCCCGGTGACGGGGAAGGGACCGACGAACTGCGCGCGACGCTCGACGCCGCCCCGGAGGCCGTCGTACTGCATCGGACGACAGCCTTCGGTTCGTACGACGACAACTACGTGCTGGCGCTGGAGCGACGCACCGATCACCTCGGCGCAGCCGCCCCCGAGGGGGTCTCGCGGCAGCGGCTGTGGCACATCCGGGCCGGGCAGGTGGTCCTGGCGACGGGCGCGCACGAGCGTCCGCTGGTCTTCGCGGGCAACGACCGGCCCGGCGTGATGCTCGCGGGGGCTGTGCGCACCTATCTCAACCGGTATGCCGTGGCCCCGGGTTCGCAGGCCGTGGTGGGCACGACCAACGACAGCGCCTACGACACGGTCGCGGACCTGTGTGCGGCCGGAATCCCTGTTGCCGTCGTCGTGGACGCGCGCCCCGAACTGTCCGACCGGGCCGCACAGGTGGCCGCGGCGACCGGGGTGCGGGTGCTGACGGGCAGCGCGGTTGTCGACACGTCGGGTGAGCACAGGCTTACCGGCGTCACTGTGCAGGCCCTCGACGGCGAGGGCCAACTCACCGGTGAGTCCGAGTCGTTCGCCTGCGATCTGCTCGCGGTGTCGGGCGGCTGGAGTCCGGTGGTGCATCTGCACAGCCAGCGTCAGGGCAAGCTGCGCTGGGACTCCGGGCTCGCCGCGTTCGTGCCGGACGGGGACGTGCGGGATCAGCAGGTGGTGGGGGCCGCCCGGGGGACGTACGACCTGGCGGGTTGTCTGGCCGAGGGGGCACGGGCCGGAGCGCTGGCGGCGACGGCGGCGGGGTTCCCGGTGCCCGTACCGGCCGAGCCCGCGCGGCGCGGCCCCGCCCCGACACGCGCCCTGTGGCTGGTGCCCGCCCCCGACGGAGAACCCGGCACCTGGGACAGCCACTTCGTCGATCTCCAGCGCGATGTCACGGTCGCCGACGTCTGGCGTTCCACCGGTGCCGGGATGCGCGGTGTCGAGCACGTCAAGCGGTACACCTCGCTCGGCACGGCGAACGACCAGGGCAAGACGTCCGGCGTCAACGCGATCGGGGTGATCGCGGAGGCCCTGGGCGGTTCGCTGGGCGAGATCGGCACCACGGCCTACCGGGCGCCGTACACGCCGATCGCGTTCGCCGCGCTGGCCGGGCGTGAGCGCGGCGAGCTGTTCGACCCGGAGCGGACCACGTCGATCCACAGCCGGCATGTGGCGCACGGCGCCGAGTTCGAGGACGTCGGGCAGTGGAAGCGCCCCCGGTACTACCCGCAGGCCGGTGAGGACATGGACGCGGCCGTGGCGCGCGAGTGCCGGGCGGCCCGGGAAGGGGTGGCGTTCATGGACGCCTCCACCCTCGGCAAGATCGAGATCTGGGGCGCGGACGCGGGCGAGTTCCTCAACCGGATCTACACGAACGCCTTCAAGAAACTCAAGCCCGGCACGGCTCGCTACGGCGTGATGTGCAAGCCCGACGGCATGATCTTCGACGACGGTGTGACCCTGCGCCTCGACGACAACCGCTACTTCATGACCACCACGACCGGCGGCGCCGCGAACGTCCTGGACTGGCTGGAGGAGTGGTTGCAGACCGAGTGGCCCGAGCTCGACGTGCACTGCACGTCGGTGACCGAGCAGTGGGCGACGATCGCCGTCGTCGGTCCGCAGTCGCGCGAGGTCGTCGCCCGACTAGCCCCGGACGTCGATCTGTCGAACGAGGCCTTCCCGTTCATGGCCTTCCGCGAGACGACCCTGGCCTCCGGCGTTCCGGCCCGGATCTGCCGGATCTCCTTCTCCGGCGAACTCGCCTACGAGATCAACGTCTCCGCCTGGTACGGACTCGCGGTCTGGGAGGAGGTGGACGCGGCCGGCCGGCCGTACGGCATCACCCCGTACGGCACCGAGGCGATGCACGTCCTGCGGGCCGAGAAGGGCTACATCATCGTCGGCCAGGACACCGACGGCACGGTCACCCCGCAGGACGCGGGCATGAGCTGGGTGGTCTCCAAGCAGAAGGACTTCATCGGCAAGCGGTCCTTCGCCCGCGCCGACACCGCCCGCACCGACCGCAAGCAACTGGTCGGCCTGCTCCCGGCCGACCGCACGACCCGGCTGCCCGAGGGCACCCAGCTCGTCGCACCGGACGTCGATCTGGAGACGGTGCCCGTGCCGATGCTCGGCCATGTCACCTCGAGCTACCACAGCCCGGCGCTGGGCCGTCCGTTCGCCCTCGCCCTCGTCGCCGACGGACAGGCGAGGAAGGGCCAGACCCTGCTCGCCCCGGTGGGCGAGGCGCTGGTGCCGGTCGAGGTGACCGACTTCGTCCTCTACGACCCCGAAGGGACCCGGCGAGATGGCTGAACCGATCATGGCGGGACCGGTGGCCCTGCGCACCAGCCCCCTGTCCCACCTTCAGGAGCGGATGCGCGCCGCCGCCGTCACCGGTGCCCGGGGTGTCACGCTGACCGAGGTGCCGTTCCTCACGATGGTGAACGTGCGGGTCGACCCCGCGTCCGCGGCGGCCGGCCGGATCGGCAGGACTCTCGGGGCGCCGCTCCCCCGCCGGTGCGGCGACACGGCTGCCTCGGGCCTCCATACGATCATGTGGCTCGGCCCCGACGAGTGGCTCGTGCTGTCCCGGGCCGACGCCAGCGCCGTGACCGCCCAGATACGGCGGGCCCTCGACGGCGACCCCGGCTCGGCCGTGGACGTCTCGGCGAACCGCACCACACTGGAGCTGAGCGGCCCGTCCGCCCGGGAGGTGCTGGAGAAGGGCTGCCCACTGGACCTGCACCCCCGCGTCTTCGGCCCCGGCCGCGCGGTGTCGACCACGGTCGGACCCGTCCCGGTACTGCTCCGGCAGCTCGACGACGCTCCGACGTACCGCCTGCTGCCGCGGTCCTCGTTCGCCGACTATCTGGCCCGCTGGCTCATCGACGCGATGGGCGAGTACAGCAGACCGTAAAGCGGACGCTCCGTCGTGCGCCATCGCGCACACCGTGCGGTCCCCGACATCGACTGTCAGGCGCCCAGGGAGAGCGTCCCCGCCCCCTGGCCGGGTATGTCCTCCCAGCCTCGGATCCTGGCCGCGAGCCGCTTCAGGCGCGCGTCCGAGGGGGCTACGTCGATCTGGAAGTGGGACTCGTTCGGGCGGCGGAAGTCTCCACCCCAGGCCACCACGTCCTGGCATTCCTTGAGGATGTCGCGGACCGTGGCCAGTTGGTGGGGGAAGAGACCGCCCTTGGCGCCGTCCGGGTACCAGGTCGGGCGTATCGCGACCGCGGTCCCCGAGGCGTGGTTGGTCGCGCGGCCCTTCAGCGTGCCGTCCGCGGGGCGGAAGCCGATCACCTCCCCGTCAACGAGTGTGTCGATCTCGTAGTGGTAGCGGCGGATGACGTGTACGAGCACGGTGGCGGCCTCGCCGATGCGCAGGGCCACGGAGACCGAACTGCCCGGCACCTGACGGGTCCAGATGGCTCCCGAGGTGTCGGCCTGCGATTCCGTCGGCCAGCCGTTGGCGCTGGTGTGGTGCGCGGGCGAGCCGTCCGCGGCCGTTCGCGTGGACGCGGACGCCGGGGAGGGAACCGCGAGAGTGGCGAGGCCGGCCGCCGCGGTCAGGCCGAGGCCGGTGCGCAGTACGCGGCGGCGCGGCGGGTGTGGGGATGAGATGGTCACGTCCGTCCTGTCTGAGAGTGTGGACTGCAATGGGTGCGATGGGTGCGATCGGTGCATCACAGGCCGCGCAGGGGCGCGTTGTACTTCTCGAACACCTGGTGGAGGCCGAGCATGGCCCGGCCGTAGTCCTGGGCTCGCTCGTCGGTGCCGTTGTAGCGGGCCAGTGTGAGGCGGGTGTGCTCCTCGCTGGTGAACATGGACGGCCGGGGAACGCCGACGTCGTCGGCACCCTCGATCAGGACCGTCGGCACGGTCCGGATGTTGTAGTCGTGGTCGTTGTGCAGTTGCTGCCAGACGTTCCACAGGTCGTTCTCGTCGGAGGGGAGCATGAGGTCGCCGCCGATCAGGCCGGCCAGGATGCAGTGGTTGCGGCCGCGGATGGCGGTGGCCGCGAAGATCTGCGCGAGACCGGTGCTGGAGTCGGTCTTCGTGCTGAGCCCTGTTCCGTCGTAGTGGTCGATGACCGCCTCGTCTCCGATGACGTCCAGGCTGTTGTACATCCGTATCTCCCAGAGGAGCGGGGCCTGGATGATGGCCTTGCGCATTTTGAAGGTGCGCGCGAGCTGGGTGACCAGCCCGTCGAAGCTCATCATCAGGTCGAACGCCTCGGTGGTCGACCGGTATGTCAGCGCCTGGGCGCCCTGGTTTCCGCCCGTCTCCGGCACGCCCATGCTGTTGAGGAGATACGACTGGACGTCCGCGAGCAGGGCGCCCCGCATGGACATGTCCATGTTTACGTCCAGGATTCCGGTGACCTGCTCGGTGCCGTAGGTGTTCTGGCCGGTGTCACGGCCGGACACGATGTTGTTGTCGATCTCGATGAGGCCGCTGCCCGCTCCCACCGAGACCGTGGAGATTTGGTCGAACGCCCAGTCGTCGGGCAGCGGATAGCCGAGGTTCCCGGAGAAGCCCGTGGACATGTCGCAGACGAAACTCGCCGAGGTGTAGCCCGCGGCGGCGACCCGGCTGCAGACGTTCCGGGGGCCGTAGATGCCGGTCAGGTACCCCTGGCCGTGCTCGTTCATGATGTCCCGGATGCCCCGGAAATGCGGCAGGATGTTGTCGGTCACCTCGTAGTCGAGCGCGTCGAAGTCGACGGCGAAGTAGATACGGGTGCCGGGTTTGAAGCCGTAGTACTTGGCCCGCTCGATGGCCGCGAAGGCGTCGGCGATTCCCTGCGCGCGCCGGAAGTAGGCCGCCTCCCCGCCCCAGGTCTGGTAGATCGGGAAGCAGCTCAGACCGTAGGCGGCCATCCGGCTCAGCTCACCGAGCTTGATCTTCTTGTCGAGTGAGGTGCCCGGGACGTTGGACAGGTAGCGCCCCACGATCTGGTACCCCGCGTCCCTGAGCGCCGCCGCCCGCGCGTCGGTGACCTCGGTGACACAGTCGGCTGCGGTCCCCTTGCGGGTGGCGTCACCGGTGGACACCAGCAGCGAGGCCCAGGTCTGGAAGTCCCCTCGGCCGGTGACCGGGAGCTTCGCGAAATTCTGGAAGCTGCGCACGCGTGTTGCCAGGTCGGCGTTGAAGGCGCTGCTGAACAACACCCCATGGCGCTTGTTGAAGATCATGGCGGCGGTGAAGAGACTCACCCAGGTCCCCGAGGAGCCCTCCGAGAGGGGGTTGTTCCTGATGCCCTGCTGGGTACCAGGGCCGAAGACCCCGTTCGCGACGTCGTCGCTCATGCCGATCTCGTACTGGATCGCAAGCATCAGTGCCTTCTGCACGTCCCGTGAGAAGTGACCGTCGCACGGCACGATGAAGAAGTTTCGGCGGCCGACATAGCGGCCGTTCATCCACTGCTGTACCGCGCGGGTCGGCTCGCTCCCGCCCTCGGTGACGACATAGGCGTCCATGGTGAGCAGCGCCTTGAACACCTTCGGCGGTACCCCGTCCGCAAAGGCGCCGTCGACGCCCATGTTCTGCTTCAGCTCGCGGACCGACGCCGCTACGGAGTCGTTGTAGGTGCCGTCGATGCCGCCGCCGTCGTAGCCCTTGCAGTACAGCGCGGACTGCACGATCTTGAGGACCTTCTCGTGCCGGGTGCCCGCATTGATGACGGGGTGGCGGGCCTGGAGGGTGGCGAGCGTCGTCGGGCCGAAGCTGTCGGACAGTGAGGTGATGCCCAGCTCGTACTGGAGCGCCCGGGTCAGCGCGAACATGACGGACCAGCCGGTGCGGCCGTTCTCCTCGACCTTCGGGATCCCGGCGACGTTGTAGGAGTTGATGAATTTCTGTGCCTCGATGACCATTTGGTCGGCCATGCTGTGTCCTTTCATGCGCACCTGGGCTGCGGCGGGAACGGGTCGGATGCGCCGGCGTGGACATCGGCCTTGCCGCCCCGGCTTACGAAGTACTCGCTGCGAACCCGGGCTTGCGGGACCAGCGGGGCAGACCGGCGGGCCTACGACGCGTTTGACGACTGCCCGGGCCGATGCGCGCACCGGCCCGGAAAGAGGTGCTCTCCAAGTGGTCGTGTCTGCGAGGCCGCGTCAGCAGCGCTCGACACCGTCGATCCAGTTGGTGGCGTTGTCGGTGTAGTAGCTGGCCATGTAGCCGCGGTGACCACTGGGGGTGAGCACCCAGACCCAGTAGGGGTTGCCGCCGACGCTCTGAGCCCCCTCCTGCTGGCAGTACACCCACACCCGGGCCGGGCTGCTCACTGTGGTCTGCACGTCCGGACAGTTGGTGGCCGACGGATACAGGTAGCACTGCTCCCCGCCACCGGCACGGACATTGACGCCGGAGGCCCAGACGCCGTAGTAGCCCTCGCCGTGACCGGTCGCGTGGGCAGCGCCCGCCGTACCGAAGACGAGGCCGGCGGCGGCGATGACGGTGGACGCCGTGGCCGCGGCGGCGGCTCTCACGGAATGGATCACGAGTGATTCCCCCTTGGGACGGCCCAACAGGCCTTGGAAGTAAAGGTGCTGACCCGAAACAGCGACGTGGCCAGAACCTAGCGAGGGAGCGGCTGCCGAGGTCCTGACAAATGTCAGGGCAACCGCAGGGCCCACGGCACCCTGACATCCGTCAGGACCGCCGGTCCCCTTCCTCTTTCTAAGGTTCGAGTCGTCTTCCAGGCCCGGCGGTATCGCAGGGCACCCTCCACAGACAGGAAGAGACAGCTCCCATGCGTCCGTTCCGCTCCGCTCTCGCCGCGGCCGCCGCCTTGACCGCGATCACCACCGGCGTCCTCGTCGCTCAACCGGCGCAGCCCGCACACGCCTTGGCCTCCGACTGCGAAGGCGGCGCACATGGCTTCCGCGACCACCCCGACGACGCCGAGGGCGACACCGACAAGCCCGCCGACTTCAGCCTCGGCAGCGTCCGCATCACGCTGGAGAAGGGCGTCTACGTCGGCCAGCAGATCGCCTTCGGAAAGATCAGCGGCCGGACCCAGCCCGGCGACAACGTCTGGATGGACTGGCGTGCCGACGGCTGGGACCGCGATCGGAACGCCATGTCCCCCTGGCTGCAGTGCGGGCCCTTCACCGTCCGCTCAGCCGGGCAGAGCCTGACCACACCGTTCCGCCGCACCAGCACCGACCCGCAGTACCAGTTCCGCGTCTGCGGCTCGCTGAAGTCGGACGGCGCGGTCCGCTGCTCCAACTGGTGGTAGAGCCCGCCCGCCGTTCCCGCTTCCCGGCATTCACCCGAAAGGCATGACCATGCGCAGAATCCTGCGCGGCGCCGCCGCGCTCGCTTTCACCGCCGCCGCCGTTCTCACCGGAGCCGCCCAGGCCGAGGCCGACGGCGGCACATGGGACGGCTGCCCCTACGGCGCCGTCTGCATCTACCCGGAGAACGTGACGCCGGCCACCAACCCGCACCCGAGCCACATCTTCTACTCCTACGGCTTCCACCCCATCTACAACCAGTACGGCAACCACTGGGTCTTCAACAACCAGTACGACGGCGCCCTCGTCGAGCTGTGCAAGTCCGTCAACACGGACTGCCATGAGTCCATCCCTCCGCAGGAGGGCTGGTACGTCGACCTCGGGCCGATCAACTCCCTCAACCTCAGGGAGCACTACCAGTGAGGCGCCGACTTCTCGCTGGGGCCGCCGCGCTGCTGCTGATCGGCGGCGCGGCGGGCTCCGCCGCTGCCGACGCCCCGGACAGACAGCCGGCCCGTCCCGCCGCCGCGTCCGCCGAGGTCCCCGCCGGCGTCAGCGCCGGGGTCGCCGTCTTCGACCGGCAGACCGGTACCTTCACGGAGCAGCTCAACACGAGCACCCGCTTCCGGTCCGCCTCGGTCGTCAAGCTGCTGCTGGCCCTGGACTACCTGTGGAACCGGGGCCCCGACTACACCGTGCCGGCCGCCGACCGGGCGTGGCTGGAGCCGATGTTGCGCGGCAGCGACGACGACGCGGCCAGCGACTACTGGTCGGACCACGGCGGTACGGCGATCATCACCCGCATGGTCGACCGCCTCGCCCTCAAGGACACGGCACCGCCGCCCACCGGGTACGAGGGCTACTGGGGCTACACCGCACTCTCCGCCCGCGACACGGTGACGATCTACCGCTACCTCCTGGACTCGGCGCCCGGCCCCGTGCGCGACTTCATGATGGGCAACCTGCGCCAGTCCACCCGCTGTGCCTCGGACGGCTTCGACCAGCACTTCGGCATCGCCGGGGCGTTCGACAGGCCGTGGGCGGTGAAGCAGGGCTGGTCGGGATCCTCGTACGAGAAAGGCACCTGCGGCCAGAAGCGCACCGCGACCGCGACAGTGGCGCGTGCCGGGAGTCCGGCCGCGGACGTGGATCTGACGCGGCCCGCGCTGCACAGCACGGGCACCGTGGGCGCCGGTGACCGGTCCATCGTGGCCGTGTTCACACTGCATCCCGTCGGCACCTCGTACGGGAAGGCGTACACGGACATCGGACGGCTGACCCGCTCCCTGAACGTCCCCGGAGCCGCGCGGCCCGCGGGATGGTGGTACGGCACGTGGAGCGACCATGTGAACGTCCGCCCCGACCCCGGCACCGGCAACTCACCGATCACCCAACTCCCCGCAGGCGTCGAGGTGTTGGTGGGCTGCCAGGCCAGGGGCGAGGTGGTGAACGTACCGCCTTACACCAACGAATGGTGGGCGTACCTCCCCCAGTACAACGGCTGGATCTCCAACATCTACATCAACTCGCCCGACAACAAGATGCCGGACGTCAAGGACTGCTGAGCGGCCTTGGACGACAGCTCCGCCACCTCACCCCTCGTAGTCGGCGAGGTAGCGGAGCACTTTCTCGACGTGGGGCTTCACCCGTTCGGGGACGCCGCCCTCTGTGATGACCGTGCGGTCACTCGTGCGGTAGCCGGCCGCCATCAGCGCGGGAAGGTCCTTGGCGGGCATGTCGGCCTTCTTGAACTGCTGGTCGAGCCAGCACACGTACAGCGACATCGTGGAGATCGCGTCCGGCGGCGACCGGTAGTCCTTGTCCCCGTCGCCGTCGCCGTCGACCGCCCAGGCCCGGAACACCGACGGCGTCCACATGGCGATGCCGTACTCCTCGCTCGCCGGGCGGGCCGCGTTCACGTCGAAACCGCTCTCCGCCTTGACCATGGCGGCGAGAAACGCGGGCGTGACCTCCGCGTCGGTGCAGCGGTGGGCTGCCTTCACCATGACCGGTCGCAGTGCCTCGGGTACGTCGGAGTCCTCCGGGATCTCCCCGTCGGCCGGGCTGTGCGTGACGATGACGGCCGGTGCACGCCGCCCTTGGTCTTCACCGTCGTCTTTCCCGCCTCCACCACCCCCGAGCAGCGCGGCCCCGGCGATGGCGGCAGCCGCCGCCGCGGCCAGCGCCATGGCGGCGGCCGGCAGCAGGCGACGTCGGCCACGCGGGCTCGCCAGTTGCTCGACCCGGGCGGACAGGCTCGCGGCGGTGTGGCGCAGGCGGCCCGCGTGATCGGGCGCCAGACAGTCCCCGATGAGCCCGCGCCAGTTCTCGTCGAGTCCCGCATCCAGACGCAGTGGCGCGGTGCCGCGGGCGTAGGCCTGCGCGGCGAGCGAGCGGGCCCGGGCGGTGGCGCCCGGGAACGGGTGGAGGCCACCGGTGAGCACCTGGTGGGCCAGGACGCCGAAAGCCCAGATGTCGGCGGTCGGCCGCAGCATCGTCCCGTCCGCCCCGGTGCGCTGGGACCACCACTCGGGCGGCACATGGTCGAGCGTGCCGAGCGGCGGCACATAGGCGTGGGTGCCCTCCAGTTCGGTGGCCAGGCCGAAGTCGGCGAGCCAGACCGCTCCGTCCGCGCCCAGCAACACGTTGGCGGGTTTGAGGTCGCCGTGGACCCAGCCGGCGCCGTGCATATGGGCAAGTCCGGCGGCGACGCCGCGCAGGACCCGCGCGGCGTCCGGGATCGGGCGGCCTGTCGCGGCAGCATCCAGCACCTGGCGCAGACTGGCCTCGGCCCGGTCCATGACGAGCGCGATGGCCCCGTCCAGCGCGGGCAGGTCCGGCGCGTCCACGGTGCACACCGCGTGTGTCCGTACGAGGTGCGGGTGGTCCGCCTCGGCACTGAAGCGCACCTCGCGCGCGACGAGTTCGCCGAGTGCGGCACGCTGACCGGGTGCCAAGGCGCCGGTCGGCAGCACCTTCACCGCCACGACCGTGCCGTCGGCGACCGCGCGGGCCTCGTACACGGTCCCCCAGCCGCCCGACCCGATGACGGCGTCCAACTGCCAGCCCTCGATGCGGAAACCCGCCGGCAGACGCGGCATTTCGAGAGCGCCCTGCTCGGCGCCTGAGGAGGTCATGCGCCGCTCTCCTGCGGGACGGGCCGTCTGCGGGACGGCAACAGGGCGAGGTGTTCCTCGCGCACCAGGCCGAAGCGCAGGGCGAGGGAGGCCAGTCGAGCGCGCTTGACGCCGGTGCGGCCGTTGCCGTCGGCTCCGGGCTCGTCGCCGAGGTCCAGGCGCAGCTTGGCGAAGGACAGGTAGTCGATGTGGTAGTTCACCGCGGAGCGGGTCAGACCACGACAGCTCTCCAGCGGGCGAAGTCGCTCCGCGATGTCCCCGGCGCCCGGCAGTACGTCGTCCGAGGGGTCGCGCAGCCGCGGCTCGCACAGGGCCACCAGCACCAGGAAGTACTTCGCCGTCGTATCGAGCGCGTAGGGATGCACGGTCAACTCCCCGCCGCCTGGCGGAGACTGCTCGTCCAGATAGGCGTGCTGCGGTGCGAACACCTTGAAGTCGACGGTCCCGCCCAGCGCGGGCAGGACGACTCTGGAGAACTCGAAGGGCACCGGCGCTCCGAGCCGACCTGGCGCGACGGTGATGTATTCGCCGGCCCCCTCCAGGTTCTCGACCACATACGCGGTGTCACGGCTGAAGTTCGACAGCCGCCAGTAGTCCTCGGCCGCCTCCAGCCGTCCCGCCCGCCGGGAGATTCCAGGGTCGGGCAGGACGATGGAGACTGTCCGGCCGCCGGGCATCCCGCGCCCGAAGTCGGCCACGTCCCCCGGTCCCATGTGCAGCAACTCGGGGCCGCCGACATCGACTTCACTCGGCCGTGACGGACCGGGCGGCTGCACAATGATCGTTTCCATACCGACTTTCCCCCGATGTGGTCGCCAGGATTGTAGAGACGCCTGGAGGTTTCCGCCGACCCGGTGCCTGCGCACGGGGCAGGGGCGCATCCCTCGGTCACAGTCGCCGCTTCGCCGCCGCCTCGTGAGTGGAACGTTCGCCACGGCGCGCCGGCTTCTGGTCAAAAGCCGCACGCGTGACGTCGTCACCCATGCCAGGCACCGCGTACGGGCCGATTCCAGGGGTGAGAGCACGAGGCACGACCACTAGGACGATCGGCCGATCATCCCGGTTCCCTGCGCGGGGCCGACCACTTCGGAGGTCGAGGCCAGGGTCCGGTGGCCACCCTGCCACTCAAACGACCAAGACACCGTATTCGGCATGCTCCGATACGACCTCCGACCGCTCAGCGCGTCCTGTCCGCCGACCCCTCAAAAATGATCAAGGGCCGGTTTCGGATACCTCCGAAACCGGCCCTGACCTGCAACTGTCTCCAGTCGGGACGACAGGATTTGAACCTGCGACCCCTTGACCCCCAGTCAAGTGCGCTACCAAGCTGCGCCACGTCCCGGTGCCCGTCTGACCTGGGGTTTCCCCTGGCCGAACGTGCAAAGAAACCATACCGCACTCGCGTCGGTGATCGCGCACCCCTTTCCCGCTCCTCACCCCCTGGGCGGATCGGGCAGCCCCAGCTCGGGATACGCGTCGAGCAGCCCGGACGGCGCCGCCTGCCGCCAGGAGTCGGCGAGGATGTCCCGCAGTTCGCCCTCGTCCTCGATCGCGGTGAGACGGGCGCGCACCCACGCGAACTGTGCCTCGTGGTCGGCGATCCAGAACTTTCCCGGCTCGGCCAGCACCAGTTCGTCGCGCTCCTCCTTGGGGCAGCGCACGGCGATGGACGTCTCGTCCTCGGGCAGCGTGGCGAACATCTTCCCCGCGACCCGGAACGTGGGCATGCTCCAGGCGATCTTCTCCGTCGTGTCCGGCAGGGACAGGGCGATACGGCGTACGTCTTCGGCGTCCGGCATGACAGGCACCGTAGCGGCCGGCACTGACAATCACCTGGTCACAGTGGTCCCCCGAGCCGCTTGTAGTACAGGGTGGTCGGCCGCAGTACCCCGGCGGGATCGGCCGCGTAGTCGGGGATGACGCCGGCCCGGGTCCAGCCGGCCGAGCCGTAGAGGCGCTCGGCGGGGCTGTCGGTCTCGGTGTCGAGGTGGAGCAGGGTGATTCCGGCCGCGCAGGCCGCCTGCTCCGCGGTGTCGAGGAGCCGCCGTCCGAGGCCCTGACCGCGCGCGTCCCTGTGCACCATCAGCTTGACCAGCTCCGCGCGGTGGCGGGAGTTGGGTTTGTCGGGAAAGGCGAGGCTGACGGTGCCGACGACGCGATGACCGTCGTGCGCCGCCCACACCGCCAGGTGTCCCGCGGCCACCGCGGCCGCGCGCTCCTTCCACCAGGCGACGGCCGCCGCGTGGTCCATCGGAGCGAGGAACCCGATGGAGGCGCCGCCGTCCACGGTGTCGACCAGCAGATCGGCCAACTCGCCCACAGAGTATGACAGTTGGGCCTCGCCGAGGCGCGTGACGGTCACGGCAGGACCACCGCCAGCACGTACCGCGCCGCGTCGGGGCCCGCGCACCGGAACCGCGTCGGGCCCCACACCCGCAGCCGCAGACAGTCCCCGGCGCCGAGGTGGCGCTCGGCGTCCTGGGCGGTGACGTCGAGCGCCCCCTCCAGGACCCAGATGTGTTGCTCCAGGCCGGGCACGGGCGGCCGGTCGTAGGCGATGTCGGCACCGGCGGCGAGCCTCCCCTCGACGAGTTCGCCGCGCAGCCCGGGATGCGGCGGCGACACGGACCGCCGTACGAACCCGGAGGCCCGGTCCTCCCACACCGGCTGCTCGGCGCCCCGCACCAGTGGCGGGGGCTCCGCCTCGGCCTCGACCTCGCTGAGCAGCTGGGACATGGTCCGTCCGTACACCCCGCACAGCCGGTTCAGCAGCGCGGCGGTGGGGCTGATCTCGGCCCGCTCGGCACGGGAGAGAGTGGACTTGCTGACTCCGCTGCGCTCGGCCAATTCGCCCAGCGACCAGCCGCGTTCGGCCCGCAACTCGGCGAGCCGGAGGCCGAGGCGGGCGTCGACGGGGTCGGGTCCGGGTTCGTCACGTCTCACATTCGGGACGCTATCCCACATACGAGAAACCGTGCCAGCCCCTATGCCCCGGCAATGGCTCCGAGCGCGTCCAGCACCGGACGGATCAGGGGATGCTCCTCCGCTCCCCGCCGTACGGCCGCGAAGACCCGGCGCGTCGGGGCGACCCCGTCGACCGGCCGTACGACCACTCCGGTCAGGTCCATCCCGATCAGGGCCGAACGCGGCACCAACGCCACTCCCGCGTCCGCCGACGCCAGTGCGACCACCGCCCGGAAGTCGTCCGAGGAGTGCTCCAGACGGGGCTGGAAACCGGCGCTCTCACAGGCCAGGACCACGACGTCGTGGCAGGGGTTCCCCGGGTAGGGGCCGATCCACGGGTCCTTGGCGAGCTCGGCCAGCGGCACCTCGCCCGCGTCGGCCAGCCGGTGGCTCACCGGCACGACCGCGTCGAAGGGCTCGGCGTACAGCGGCACGTGCGCCAGGCGGGGGTCGTCGGCGGGCGGCGCCCCGCGGTACTCCACCGCGACCGCCACATCGACCTGCCGGTCCAGCACCATCGGCAGGCTGGCGTCGCCCTCGGCGTCCTGGACGCGGAGGTGGATGCCCGGGGCCGTCGAGGCGAGGCGGGCCACCGCGGGCGCCACGACCAGGGCGATCCCGGTCGCGAAGGAGGCAACGGTGACCGTGCCGGCCGCACCCGAGCTGTAGGCGGCCAGCTCGGCCTCCGCCCGCTCCAGCTGGGCGAGCACGGCGTTGGTGTGGCTGAGCAGGATCTCGCCGGCCGGGGTCAGCCGTACGCCCTTGGCGCCGCGCTCGACGAGCCGGTGGCCGGTCTCCTGCTCCAGGGCCGTGAGCTGCTGAGAGACCGCGGAGGGGGTGAGATACAGCGCGGCGGCAGCCGCCGTGACCGTGCGGTGGTCGGCCACCGCACGGAGGATGTGGAGCCGCCGCGCTTCGATCATGGGATCGATTATCGCAATACGTCCGGACTACAGGGCGCCCGAGAAGCCGGTCAGCTCGGCCCTGGCCGCGACGAAGGCGTCGACCGCGCGGTTCACGTCCTCGGTGGAGTGGGCCGCCGAGAGCTGCACCCTGATGCGCGCCTGTCCCTGGGGAACCACCGGGTACGAGAAGCCGATCACGTACACGCCCCGCTCCAGGAGCAGCTCCGCGAGGCGCCCCGCCTTCGCCGCGTCCCCGATCATCACGGGCGCGATGGCGTGATCACCGGGCAGGACGTCGAAGCCCTCCTCCGTCATCCGGCGCCGGAACAGCGCGGTGTTCTCCCGCAGCCGCACCCGCAGGTCGTCCGCCGACTCCAGCAGGTCGAGGACCTTCAGGGAGGCCGCGGCGATCACCGGGGCGAGCGTGTTGGAGAAGAGGTACGGCCGTGAGCGCTGACGCAGGAGCGCGACGATTTCGGCGCGGGCGGCCACGTAGCCGCCGGAGGCACCGCCGAGCGCCTTGCCGAGCGTTCCCGTGATGATGTCGACACGGTCCATGACGCCGTGCAGTTCGGGGGTGCCGCGGCCACCGGGGCCCACGAAGCCGACGGCGTGCGAGTCGTCGACCATGACCATGGCGTCGTAGCGGTCGGCGAGGTCGCAGATGTCCTTCAAGGGCGCGAGGTATCCGTCCATGGAGAAGACGCCGTCGGTGACGACCAGCTTCCGGCGGGCCCCCGACGCCTCCTTCAACTGCCGCTCCAGATCGGCGAGATCACGGTTGGCGTAGCGGAAGCGGCGGGCCTTGGACAGCCGGATGCCGTCGATGATGGACGCATGGTTCAGGGCGTCGGAGATCACCGCGTCCTCGGGGCCCAGCAGCGTCTCGAAGACACCGCCGTTGGCGTCGAAGCAGGAGGAGTACAGGATCGTGTCCTCCTGGCCGAGGAAGGCCGACAGCCGCGCCTCCAGCTCCTTGTGGACCTCCTGCGTGCCGCAGATGAAGCGGACCGAGGCCATGCCGTAGCCCCAGCGGTCCAGGGCCTCGTGCGCGGCGGCGATCACCTCGGGGTGGTCGGCGAGGCCGAGGTAGTTGTTGGCGCAGAAGTTGAGGACCTCGCCGGGGCGGCCGCCCGCAGAGACGTTCACGGCCCTGGACTGCGGGGTGTCGATCACGCGCTCGGGCTTGTGCAGTCCGGCGGCGCGGATCTCGTCGAGGGTGGCGCGCAGGTCGTCGCGCACGGAGTCGAACATCGTCAATCCCTAAGTCGGTTGGTCCGGTCGAGTCAGTTGGTCCAGTCGAGGATGACCTTGCCGCCGCGGCCGCTCGCCGCGTCGGCGAACGCCGCCTCGAAGTCGCGGTAGCCGTACCGGCCGGTGATCACGGGGGCGAGGTCGAGGCCGCCCTCCAGGAGGACCGACATCGCGTACCAGGTCTCGAACATCTCGCGGCCGTAGATGCCCTTGATGGTGATCATCGAGGTGACGATCCGGGCCCAGTCGACCGGGAACTCCGCGGCCGGCAGTCCCAGCATGGCGATCCGGCCGCCGTGCGTCATGTTGGCGATCATGTCGCGCAGGGCCTCCGGACGGCCGGACATCTCCAGGCCGATGTCGAAGCCCTCGCGCAGCCCCAACTCCCTTTGCCCGTCGGCGATCCGGGCCTGTGAGACGTTCAACGCGAGGCTCACCCCGATCTTGCGGGCCAGTTCCAGGCGCTCCTCGCTGACGTCGGTGACGACGACGTTGCGGGCACCCGCGTGCCGGGCGACCGCCGCCGTCATCAGTCCGATCGGCCCGGCACCGGTGATCAGCACGTCCTCGCCGACCAGCGGGAAGGACAGCGCGGTGTGCACGGCGTTGCCGAACGGGTCGAAGATCGCCGCCACATCGAGGTCCACGGGGACGCGGTGCACCCACACATTGGCGGCGGGCAGCACGACGTACTCCGCGAAGGCCCCGTCCCGGCCGACGCCGAGTCCGACCGTGGCCCGGCACAGGTGCCGTCGCCCGGCGAGGCAGTTGCGGCACTTGCCGCAGACGAGGTGCCCCTCGCCGCTCACCCGGTCCCCGATGGCGATCTCCGGGACATCGCGCCCGGTCTCCACGACCTCGCCGACGAACTCGTGTCCGAGCACGAGCGGGGTCCTGATCGCCTGCTGGGCCCAGCCGTCCCAGGACCGGATGTGCAGATCGGTGCCGCAGATGCCGGTGCGCAGCACCTTGATCAGTACGTCGCCGGGGCCGACGGCCGGCTCCGGGACGTCCGCGAGCCACAGCCCGGGCTCGGCCTTCTCCTTGACCAGCGCCTTCACGGTACGGCTCCTGTGGGTGCGAGGGGTGGAAACGCCCAGCAATCTGCCGTACGGCACCGTCCTGGTCCATCGAGGATTTCTTAAGCGGTGCCACAGCTCCGCTTCACACCCGCCGGGCGGTTCGGCCCGGGTTCTCGCATCACATGGTCGTATCGGGTCACACGGTCCCCGATCAGCAGCGAGAATCGACCGGGAAGGCCCGGCCCGCCGCGGCCGGCCCCTGAACGCTCACCGCCGTACCCGGCCAAACTGACGTGGAGCCGCTGATGACCACCGCACGGGACCTCGCGATCGTCGCCCTCGATGTGGCCGCCGACAAGCCGGTGGAACAGGGTGACCTCGCGCTCGCGCTCGCGGGCGCCGAGGTGTTCGACCTCCTCGACGCCCACGCCGTCGCCCTGGACGGCGACCGCATCCTGCCGCAGGCCCAGTCCCCCACGGGGGACCGGCTGTTGGACGAGGCCGCCGACGCGCTCGTACGGCAGGAACCGTACGAGACGGTCGAGGACTGGCTGTGGCGCCGGGGCCGCGGGCTGTCCGCGGCCTACGTCGACGACCTGGAGCGGATGGGGCTGACCACCCGCTCGCGGGGCCGCCGCATCCCGCTGCGGACCGGGCGGACGGAGCTGGTCGAGTCGGCGGCCCGGCGGGAGGCCGAGGAGCGCTGGGCGGCGGGCGAGCCCGTCCTCGCAGCCCTGGTGGCCGCCGCCGGGATCGGCGACGAACCGGCCGGGGAACCTGCCGACGAGGCGGCCACCGTGCTGGCCGCGGTCGGGGACGCGGTGATGGAACTGGAAGCGGTCCGCCAGCGGAAGGTCATCGAGGACGCCGCGTTCGACAATGTCTGGCGCGGTTACTAGGAGCCGGCGAGCCGGACACCCGGCCCTCCAGCCGGGCTCCCCCGACGGGCCGTCCCGCCCGTCACAGCACCGGGAGCCCGTCGGCCTCCCGTCGTTCCAGCCGCGCGACCAGTTCCGCCGCGGACGACTTGATGGTGTCCAGTCCGGACCTCCCCCAGGTCCGCGGCTGCACGTCCGCCGCGCACACCGTGCCGAGGACCATCCCCGTGGAGTCGATGAGCGGAGCGCCCAGATAGGAACGGATGCCGAACTCGTCGACAACCGGGTTGCCCGCGAACCGCGGGTAGTCACGGACGTCCTCCAGCACCAGCGCCTTGCGGCGGGCGACCACATGGGGGCAGAACCCATGGTCGCGCGCCATATAGCGGCCCACTTCCGGCTTGGCCTCCTCGCCGGCCGCCGGCGGCCGGGCCGCGGGAATTCTCAGACCGGCGAAGAACTGCCGGTTCTCGCCGAGGAAGTTGACCATGGCGTACGGCGCCCCCGTGCACTCGGCGAGCCGCTCGGCGAAGGCGTCGAGCACCGGCTCCGGATACTCCCCGAGCCCGAGCAGGCGCAGCCGGCGCGTCCGGTCCGGGGCCTCCTTGTCCTCCGGGGTGAGCAGCAGTCGACCGGCCGGGCGGGGTGGGTCGTAGCTCATGGGCGGCCGTCGCTGTGGACGTCGGTCATATGCGGCTCCGTAGCGGTGTGTGCGGGGGTCACATGTGGGCGCCATGGCTCGGCGCGGGGGCCGGGCTGTGGGCGATGAGATGCCGTACGAGGGTGAGCAGGGTCTGCACACCGGAACTGGAGATCCGGGCGTCGCAGCGCACGATGGGGATCTCCGGCGGGAGGTCGATGGCGGCACGGACCTCCTCCGGGTCGTAGCGGTACCCCCCGTCGAACTCGTTGATCGCGACGATGAATCCGAGGCCGCGCTGCTCGAAGAAGTCCACGGCGGCGAAGCAGTCCTCCAGTCTGCGGGTGTCGGCGAGGATCACCGCGCCGAGCGCGCCCTCGGAGAGTTCGTCCCACATGAACCAGAACCGCTCCTGGCCGGGTGTGCCGAACAGGTACAGGACGTGTTCCGGGTCGAGCGTGATCCTTCCGAAGTCCATGGCCACCGTCGTCTCGACCTTGTTCTCGATGCCGTCGAGACTGTCGGTCGCGGCGCTGACCGTGGTGAGCAGCTCCTCCGTGCTGAGGGGAGCGATCTCGCTGACCGCGCCCACGAAGGTCGTCTTGCCTACCCCGAACCCTCCCGCCACCAGGATCTTCAGTGCGGTGGGAAAGGGGTCAGAGCTGTCGTCGTAGTCCATCGAGCACTGCCTCCAGAAGAGCCCGGTCAGTCGGGTTGTGGGTGAACTCGGGGGGCTTGGTGGTCAGCGCCCCGCAGTCGACGAGGTCGGACAGCAGCACCTTGGTGACCACCGCCGGCAGCTTGAGATGGGCGGCGACCTCGGCCACCGAGACGGGCGCGCGGCACAGGTCGAGCGCCTGCGCGTGCTCGGGGCCGAGATAGCCGATGGGGGTGGCACCGGTGGCCATCACGTGCGAGAGGAGATCGAACACGATGGACGGCCGGGTGCGGCCGTTGCTGACCGTGAAGGGCCGCACCAGCCGCCCGGCCGCGTCGTCGAGCCAGGGCCCGTCGCCGGCCGCCGCCACGCTCAAGGCCTCATCGCCGAGGGTTCGACGGCGTGCTGCCGGGGCGCGGTCACCAGGTAGGGGCGCACGCTCTTGACGAGCATCGCCATCTCGTAGCCGAGCACGGCGGCGTCGGCCTCGCGTCCCGCCAGGACGGCGAGACAGGTACCGGAGCCGGCGGTGGTCACGAACAGCAGCGTCGAGTCGAGTTCGACGACGACCTGGCGGACGTCTCCGCCGTCGCCGAAGCGGACGCCCGCGCTGCGGCCGAGGGAGTAGAGGCCGGAGGCCAGGGCCGCCATGTGGTCGGCGCTGTCCACGTCGAGGCCGTGGACCGACTTCACGAGCCCGTCGCAGGACAGCAGGACCGCGCTGCTGGTGTGCGGCACGCGCTGCACGAGGCCGCTCATCAGCCAGTCGAGATCGGATACATGGCCGGTCGGCGCTTCGCTCGCCATGGTGGATCGACTCCTTGAGGTACGAAGGTCTGCGGGAGCGCTGGGGGGTGGGGTGAACGCGGGGGTGGTCATCCGGCGGGTGCGCTCCCGTCGTGCCGGTGGGTGGTGCGGTCGGGATCGAGGCCGTGCGCCTCGGCTATGTGGGGCCGCTCCATGGGGGTTACGTCGAGGGTGGCGGCGTCGGTCGTGTGTGTGGCGTCCGTGTGGCTCGCATCCAGGTCGATGTCGCTGTCGCTGTTGCTGTCGAAGTCGAAGGAGGCGGAAGGGTCGGGGGACGTAGCGGGGCGGGACGTGGGCGCCGCGGACACCGCCCTGGGGCGGCCCGTGGTGTATGCCGAGTCCATGTGTCCCGCCTCCGTACGCGGCGACGGCAATGGCAAGGGCAAGGGCGTGGTCGGTTCACCGCGCTCCGGCTCCACGTGTTGCTGGGCCTCGGCGAGGTTGATCCCGCGCTGGAAGGCCGCCATCAGCCCCGGGTCGTGGCCGGCGATGTACTCGGCGTCCTGCCGTGGTGCCGGTCCGCCGCGCAGTTGGGGTGCGATGTGCTCCTGGGCGCGGCGGCGGGGCAGTTGGGGCTTGCCCATGGTGCCGCGCACGGTCCCGCTACGCGGGGTGGGCGGCGCGGCGACGTGCTCCGCGACCAGCCGCCGGTCGTCGGGCCTGATCCCGGGCACGGCCTCGGCAGGGGTGGGCCGCGCCCCGCGGGCCCCACGCACGGGCAGCGGCGCGGGACGCCCGGAGCGCGCTCCCTCCGGCCCGCTCCCACGACCGGCCTGCCGATCGGTCCCCGCTCCGTTGCCACGGGCCGGGGACCCGCCCCCGCCGGGCAGGGCCCCGCCTGCGAGATGCCCTTGCCCACCGTCGCCCGGAACACCCAAGCCACCACTGGGTACGGCCGAGCCAACACTCGGAGAGGACCCACTGCCACGCGCCAGGGAGTCGCCAACAGGCACTTGCCTACCGTCACCTGGAGCTCGCGAGGCACCGTCCAAGAAGGCTCCGCCACCACTCGCCAGGGCGTCGGCACCGGACGTTTGTCCACCGCCAACCGGCCCCCCCGAGGCACCATCCAGAAACGCTCCGGCGCCACCCGCCAGGGCCTCGCCGCCGGGCACCTGTCCGCCGCCGCCCGGCAAGCGCCCGCCCTCATGCGGAACGCTTCCACCGCTGGCCGGTGCCCCCGAGCCGTTCAAGAACGGCCCGCTGCCACTCGGCAGGGGATCGCTGCCGCCAGGCCCAGGCCCCCCACCGCTCGACACGGCCGCGCCGCGATCCGGCGCAGCACCTTCGCCGACCGGTACGCCTCCGCCGCCACCCGGTGCGCGACCACTCCCGTTCAGTCCGGGCCCACGGCCGTTCTGCCCATGCCCGACGCCCTGCGGAACCGCCACGCCGCTCTCCGCCGTCGGCGTCGCACCACCGTTGAGACCCGGACGCGGCTCCGCGGGCGCTCCCCGGTGCCGTGCCTCGTGCCCGGCACGCGGATGACCCGGACCCTGGCGCGCTACGACCGCCCCCGCGCCCCCACCCGTCCCCGCCGCTTCCGGCTGGTGCGCACCGATCGCCCCCGGCGCCGAACCCAGCAACGTCTGCGGCACGACGAGGACGGCCTGGACGCCGCCGTAGATATTGGTCTGGAGCCGGACATGGATCCCGTGCCGCTTCGCGAGCTGCGAGACCACGAACAGCCCGATGCGCCCGTCCGCCAGCAGACTTGCGACATTGACCTGGTCCGGATCCGCCAACAGGGCGTTCATCCGGTGCTGTTCGGCGACCGGCAAGCCGAGCCCGCGGTCCTCCACCTCGACGGCGAGCCCGGAGGTCACGAGGTTGGCGCGCAGCAGCACTTGGGTGTGCGGCGCCGAGAACACCGTTGCGTTCTCGACCAGTTCGGCCAGCAGATGAATGACGTCGGCGACGGCATGCCCGCGCAGTGTGCCGTCGATCGGCGGCACGAGTTTCACCCGCGAGTACTGCTCGACCTCGGCGATGGCGGAGCGCAGCACCTCGGTCATGGAGACGGGGTTGCTCCACTGCCGACGTGAGACGGCACCGCCGAGGACTGCGAGGTTCTCGGCGTGCCGGCGGATCCGGGTGGCCAGGTGATCGACGTGGAAGAGCCCCTTGAGCAAATCGGGGTCCTCGATCTCGTTCTCCAGCTCGTCGAGGATCGAGATCTCGCGGTGCACCAGCGACTGAAGCCGCCGCGCGAGGTTGACGAAGACCTCCAGCTTCTGTTCGCTGCCGGCCTGGCTGGAGAGCTGGGCGGCCTGGACGACGGCGGTGACCGCCCCGTCGTGGGCGCGGTCCAGGTCGGCGGCGAGCAGTTCGAGGTCGTCGGCGTCGTCGGGCGGACCGTTGCGCGGGCTGAGGCCCGGCGGAATCTCGCCGCGCCGCAGCCCCTCGACCAGCGCCCGCAGGTCGGCCTCGCGGCGTGCGCTGCTGCGGCGCAACGCGCCGACGCGGTCGCCCACCGTCTTTGCGGCGCGGTCGGCCGCGACGGCGGCGATGAGGATCCCCGCGAGGGCAACCGAGACCGTACCGGCCAGGACAGCCCACAGGATGAGGTTGGGATGCGCCCCGGTGGAACGAACGGTGAACAGGACGGCCGCGCAGCCGCTGAGGGCGACCGCGATCGGCGGGAGCACGGCCAGCCGCAGCAGTTGTGGCCGTATGTGCGTCTCAGGCAGCGAGGGGGTGGGGCGGGCGACCGGCCGCCCGTGCCGCCCGCTCTCGCGGCGGTCTGCGCGTGCGGCAGGTGCACGGAGGTGAGACATCGGTGTCCTTGTACTGGTCCGTCGGTCCTGTTGGCCGGAGGGATCCGGGCCTGCCGGCCCGGATCGGCGGGCTGCGGCGCGTGCCCCCACGGGCGTCGGGGCGGGTCGCCGGGCGGCTCGCGCGGCATGGTCGTCGGTCACCGGCGCGTCGCCTCCCTCCTCCCCGCACCTCGGCCGAGCGCCGTGGGCATGCGTCATGGCGTACCGGTCGAGAGAACCGAAGACTTCAACCCCTCGTTGGCCGGTGGACACTCACAGTAGTCGCCAAGGCATCATGTGCGAGCGGCAGTTGACAAACTGCCCCGGGGAGCATCCCGCTCTGGTATGAGGTTTCGCACGACAGAACGACAAGCTGATCGGCCGAGCACTCTCGAACGAGTGACTACCGATCATCCCTGGTCAGAACCGTTCACACACGACCGGCGAGGACTCCAGCCGTACGCGCGCCTCGGTCGTCGCCCCGGCCCGTTCCTCGGGCACGACGGACCCACCGACACCCTCCCGGACCCTTGGCCCAAACTTTCCGGACCGTCACTGACTGTGTCGGTCGGCCGCGACGCCGAGCCGCTTCATCCCCCGAGCCACGGCGGGGGCACTCCCCGCGCTGGGCGTTGGTCTTGCCGAGGGTGTCCGGCGCCGACTACCCCGGAGTGACAGGCGGACGGGGTCCTCAGTCCGCTCACCCCGGCCTCGGGGCCGGCCGACCCGACCCGTGCCGCCCGCAAGCACGCGCGACTCCAGTTACCAGCCTTCTCGCCGGGTCCACCGAGGCAGGCCGGCCCCCTGCCACCCCGTCACCGGACCTCGGTGCCGAGGTCCGGACCGTACTGCTTGCCCCGCCAGAGATGTTCACCGCACCGCACCGCGCTGCGAAGCCGGGGACACCTACCCAGACCACCGTTACGACACCAGGGTCAACGGCACCCACCCGCACGGGCAGACAAGACCCGCACCGGCTTCCACCCCCGCGCCAACCTCACATCACCGCTCAGCCACCGGCTCCCGCTCCGGTTCCCGCTCCCCCGAAGCCGCAGGCAGCTCGGCCCACCCCCCGGCCGGCGCCCTCGCCACCCGCCGCCACCAAGGATCGGCCACCGGTACCGCCCCCGGCTCGAACGGCTCCCCCGGCCGAGGCGTGGCCATGGCGACCCCGGCCTTGTGGGACAGCAGCATGGTCCGCTCCGCAGGCTCCGCCCAGGGATGCGTCGCGAGGTTGAAGGTGCCCCAGTGGATCGGCAGCAGCACGCCTTCCGCCGCGTCCCCGCCCTGCAGATCCAGATGGGACCGCACGGCCTCGTCGGGTGTCATGTGGATGTCCGGCCAGAACTCCGAGTAGGCGCCGAGCTGGATCATCGTGGCGTCGAAGGGCCCGAAGGCCGCGCCGATGTCCTTGAATCCGTCGAAGTACCCGGTGTCACCGCTGTGGTAGACCCGGTGCTCCCCGCTGGAGACGACCCAGGACGCCCACAGCGTGTGCTGGGTGTTGCGCAGTCCCCGTCCGCAGAAGTGCCGGGCCGGGGTGGCCGTGAGCGTGAGTCCGGCGACCTGGGTCGACTCGTGCCAGTCCAGCTCACGCAGCCGGTCCGCGGACACTCCCCAGTGCTCGAGGTGGGCCCCCACCCCGAGCGGCACGGCGAAGACGGTGTCGGTCCCGGCCAGTTCCTTGATCGTGAGCATGTCCAGGTGGTCGTAGTGGTCGTGGGAGATGACGACCACGTCGACCGGCCCGAGCGCGGCCAGCGGCAGCGGCACGGGGTGCAGCCGCTTGGGACCGGCGAAGGGGAGCGGGGAGCAGCGCTCACCCCACACGGGGTCGAACAGCACCCGCCGTCCGTCGATCTCGGCGAGCACGCTGGAGTGACCCATCCACGTGAGCCGCAGCCCGGTGGCCGGGGGCTTGGAGAGGTCGGCGAGCGTCGTGGCATGTACCGGGATCCGGCCTTCGGGAGCCCGCTGCCGGCGGCCGTCGCTGTCGAAGAAGGCCTTGGCGAGGTCGATCGCCGAAGCGTCGGGACGGGTCCGGGCCGTACCGCCGGGGTTCTGGAAGACACCGTTCGCGAAGTGAGGGGATCTGCGGATGCGCGCCAAGCGCTCACCGCTCGGGTCCGCGCCGAAGGCCGCGGGCTGCAGCGCGCGGAGCCCGTAGCTCAGGGGACGGAAGCCGGTCACGGTACCTCCATGTGGAGTCTCTGAGGCACCCATTATGGTCCGCCCCTCTGACAGCGCCGGGGTCTGCCCGGTCACACGGACAAGGACGCCGTGGCAGCGGATCACGTTGACAGGGCGTACCGGGATGCCAATACTGACCCCCCGTTCAGTAGCCGTCCGCCCACCCCGGAGCCCGCGTGACCACCCCCTTGCTGTCGCTCACCTGGACCGACCACGTCACCGGCCGCCAGGGCTTCCTGGTCGTCGACCGGCTGGTGCGGGGTGTCGCCAGCGGCGGCCTGCGGATGCGCCCGGGCTGCACTCTGGACGAGGTCGCCGGACTCGCCCGCGGCATGACCATGAAGGAGGCCCTGCACTACGACCCCGCGGCCCGGTACGTCCCGTTGGGCGGGGCGAAGGGCGGCATCGACTGCGACCCCCGGGACCCGGAGGCGTACGGCCTGCTCGTGCGCTACCTGCGCGCCATGCGGCCGTACGTCGAAAGCTGCTGGACGACCGGCGAGGACCTCGGTCTCAGCCAGGACCTGGTCGACCGGGCGGCCGCGGAGGCCGGTCTCGTCTCCTCGATCCAGGCGGTCTATCCCCTGCTCGACGACGAGGCCGCGGCCCGGCGGCGGCTCGCGGACGCGTTCGCCGTGGAGGTGGACGGCATCGGGCTCGACGAGCTGGCGGGCGGCTGCGGGGTGGCCGAGTCGGCGCTCGCGGCCCTGGACGCGGCCGGAGTGCCGTACGGGGGCACGCGCGTGGCCGTGCAGGGGCTCGGCACCATGGGCGGGGCCACGGCGCGCTTCCTCACGCGCGCGGGGCTGACGGTCGTGGCCGTCGCCGACATCAAGGGCACGATCTTCAACCCGGCAGGGCTCGACGTCGAGGCGCTGCTGGCCGCCCGGGACGCCTACGGCACCGTGGACCGCTCCGCCCTGCGCCCGGCCGACCGCGAACTGCCCGGTGAGGCCTGGCTGTCGCTCGACGCCGAGGTGCTCGTGCCGGCGGCCGTCTCGTACGCGATCGACACCGGGAACCAGGAGCGGATCCGGGCGCGTTGGATCGTCGAGGCGGCCAACATGCCCGTCCTGCCCGCGGCGGAGGCTCTGCTGGCCGCGCGCGGGGTGACCGTACTGCCGGACGTCGTGGTCAACTCCGGGACCAATGCCTGGTGGTGGTGGACCCTGTTCGGCGACATCGGCGCGGATCCGGACGAGGCCTTCGCGCACATTCGACGTTCCATGCGCGACCTGGTGGGGCAGTTGCTGGCGCGCGCGGAGGCGGACGGCACCTCGCCGCGCGCCGCCGCGCACGCACTGGTCGCGGACCGGCTGCCGGTGATCGCGGAGCGGTTCGGTTGGTACCGCTGACCTGGCCCGACACGCGAGGACCCGCAGGGGGACGGCTAGGGTGATCCCGTGGCGAGAGTGCGGTTGACAGTGGCGGAGCGGCGCGAGGAGCTGCTGCGGGCCGCCATCGAGCAGATCGAGGCGCGGGGCGTGGCGGCCGTCAGGATCGCCGACGTGGCCTCGGCGCTCGGGGTGAGCAACGCCCTGGTGCTCTATCACTTCTCCACGAAGGAGAAGCTGGTCGCCGCCGCGTTCACCTACGCCGCCGAGGACGACCTGGCCCATCTGCGCAAGCTCCTCGGCCGCCGCACGAGCGCCCTGCGCCGGCTCCGGTCGGCCGTGCGCTGGTACGCCCCGACGGGCCAGGCCAAGGGCTGGCGGCTGTGGATCGAGGGCTGGGCGGTGGCCCTGCGTGAGCCGGCGCTCCAGGAGGTCATTCGTGACCTGGACAGACGCTGGAAGGCGGCGCTCACGGAGGTGATCGCCGAGGGCGTGGCCGCGGGCGAGTTCTCCTGCCCGGACCCGGAAGCCACCGCCCTGCGCCTCACCGCCCTCCTGGACGGCCTGGCCGTCCAACTGACGTCCTACGCGGGAGCGGTGGCCAGGTCCCGGGCCCAGGAGTGGGTGGACGAGGCCCTGGCACGGGAACTCGGCCTGGACGGCACGAGGTCCGAGTAGCGGCGATACGCGGGCCGGGTCGCCCGGGGGGAGGGTCTCATGGCGGCCGCCGGGCGAGATCCGCCCCGCCCGGCACCGGCCTCGCACTCGACTCAGGCCACCGGAGCGATCCGGCTCTTGATGTCGTCCGGCGACAGCACGCCCTTGGCCGTCACGTGGTCCCCGGAGGACTCGCCGCGCAGCCGACGCCCGATCCACGGCACCAGAAACTCCCGGGCCCAGTGCACATCGTCGCGCCGCACGTCCAGCGGCCCGCGCGGGGGAAGCGGCGGCCAGGGCTGGTCGGGATCCGCCGGCACCTCCAGTCCCAGCACCTGTCCCGCACGGAGCGCCACACGCGTGTGCCCCTCAGGGGAGAGGTGCAGCCGGTCGCCGTCCCAGGCCCGCCGGTCCTGGATGGTCTTCAGGGACCACAGGTCGAGCACCGGGCACCCGTACCGGTCGGCGACGGCCCGCACATGTCCGTTGTACGTGGCGATCTTGCCGCGCAGATGCTTGAGCACGGGCACACCACGGGTGTCGAAGCCGGTCGTCACCATGACCGTGCCGCACGCCTGGGTGAGCCGGGCCACGGCCCGCTCGAAGCGTTCGGCGACCTCGTCGGGGTCGGTACCGGGCCGGAGGATGTCGTTGCCGCCGGCGCAGAACGACACCAGGTCCGGTGCCAGTTCGACGGCCTGCGGAAGCTGGTCCTCGACGATCTGGTCGAGGAGCTTCCCGCGTACGGCGAGATTGCTGTACCTGAAATCGCCCTCGGGCCGCCGGTCCGCGAGAAGCACCGCGAACCGGTCGGCCCAGCCGACGAATGCCCCGTCGGGGCCGAGGTCGCCGACGCCCTCGGTGAAGCTGTCCCCCACCGCCACGTACGACCCGATCACTGAGCTGCTGTCGTTCTTCGAATCGTCTGCCACAACCGTTCATGATTCACCTTCGAATGTGACCTACGCGACCGTAAGAAGGACTTGACGGTCGGTGAGATAAGCCACTCCTAAAGTGTTGGCCAAACCAGGAATAGGCCCATCATCAGGAATGTTCACGCTGCGACCGCCACACCCTGAAGTCACTGATCCGGAAGTGACTCCAGGTGGTCCGGAACGCGAAGTGCCCACGTGTGTACGGCTGCGGATCGGTGTAGTCGAAGACGAGCCGCCCGTTGTTCCACCACTGCACGGTGGACCCGTCGGAAACGATCCGCACCCGGTTCGGCTCGTTCGCGACCAGCAGCGGCTCGGTGTAGTCGTAGATCAGGGGCCGTACACCGGATTCTCCGACGTAACGGCGCAGCCGTGTCGTGGTGTTGTAGTTGGCGCCGTAGCCGGAGTAGTACGTCTTCAGGTAGTCGTACTCCGCGAGCGCCCCGCCCCGGTGGGTGGCGAAGAGGTCGTGGGGAGACCGGACGTCGACCGCGTTCCAGAAGTTGTTCAGGTCGGACACCCGGTCGTTGACCCCGCCCGCGGACACGGGAGTGGCTGTGTACTCCAGGACGTACGGCCCTTCGAGCGGCTGCCTGAACCAGATCGTCGCGCCGGCCGGCACATCGACCTCCAGGACCCCGCGCCGCGCGGTGACCGTGCCGCCTTGCTCCAGCTCGACGGCCCAGCGGCCGAGGCCGTGGCGGAAGTCGTCGTGAGCGATGAGGCGGCGGTGTGGGGGCGAGGCGCTCGCGGTGGCCGCGGGGACGAGGGCGGCCAGGGCGGCGCCGGCGGCGAGGGCCCCGAAGGCTCTGCGCGTGGTCGTCATGACGGACGGTTCCTTCCGTGAAGGGACGAGGACCCTGAAGAGACGAGGATCCCAGAAAGCGCTTACTCGGCTGGGGAGTTCACTGTGCCGCGCCCCTCCTCCCCCTGTCGACGCCCCGAGCACACCCGCCACAAGAACGCAACGAAGCGATCATGAGGAAACACCGAAGGCCGGACCCGGGGATCGGGGTCCGGCCTTCGGTGGCACAGGAGGATCGTCAGCCGACGGCGACGCCCTTCGAACGGAGGTAGGCGACGGGGTCCACGTCGGAGCCGTAGTCCGGCGTGGTGCGGATCTCGAAGTGCAGGTGCGGGCCGGTGACGTTGCCGGTCGCACCGGAGAGGCCGATCTGCTGGCCCTCGGTCACGGTCTGGCCGGCCGAGACGGAGAGCTGGGACAGGTGGGCGTACTGCGCGTAGTAGCCGTCGTTCAGCTTGATGACGACCTGGTTGCCGTAGGCGCCGCCCCAGCCCGCGGAGACGACCGTGCCCGCGGCCACGGCCTTGAGCGAGGTGCCGGTCGGGACGACGAAGTCGACGCCGGTGTGGTAGCCGCTGGACCACATGCTGCCCGCGACGCGGTAGCCGGTGCCGATCGTGGCGCCGGTGACCGGAAGGGTGTAGCCGCTGGAACTGGTGGTGGCGGAGCTCTGGGTGGCAGCCGTCGAGTTCGAGGAGGACTTCTTCGACTCGGCCTTCTCGGTCTTCGCCGAGGACGAAGAGGAAGACTTGGTCTTCGTCGTGCTCGCCTTGGCCTTCTTGCCGATCGAGAGCTTCAGACCGGGGTGGATCAGTGACGGGTCGTCTCCGATCGCCGAACGGTTGTCGGCGTACAGCTTCTTCCAACCACCGCTGACGTTCTGCTCATCGGCGATCTTCGAGAGATAGTCGCCGACGCGCACCGAATAGGTGCGCACCGTCGAGGCCTTCTTCGCGACCGTCTTTTCGGCGGACTTCTGCGTGACCGGAAGCGACTGAACGGCCTTTTCCGACACGGACTGGGGAGTTGCGGCGTGCGCGCCGGTGGCCCCCATGAGCGGGAGGGCGAGCGCGGCGCCCCCGGTGCCGACGACGGCGATCGAGCGGGTGAAGCGCTGGGACTTCGGACGGCGGTGCTTACCCTTCGCGGGCATGACGAATTCCTCTCCGGCGCCTGCGAGGTGAGCTGTCGGGTGCGGGCTGGAGATGCCCGGACGCGCCTGGACGCGCCTTAACCCCAAGCCGTTCCGGAGACCGGAACAGGCGGTTTTACCTGTGGGTCCCCCGCTCCTGCCTTGCACGGGTGGGTGAGTGTGGGGAATCCGCTCGGCGGCAGGATTGGGCGTCCGACCGGATCGGGGGTGAACGTAAGCGAGCAAGACGCAAAGGGACAAGTGAAGGGTTCCCTTTGCCTGCGTTCCTGTTGATCCCGTATGAGAATTACCGGTCACCCTGCGTGAATCGGACGCCCTTCACCCGACCCAAATCCCCTTGGGAAACCTGCGAATTACGTGAACATGACGGGCGACACACCGTCACGGATATGACGCTGCTCACGTCACGAATTCACAGGAACCCTCAAGCCGAAAGGAGTTGGGAGAGAACCTGCTAATTCGGACACAAGCCCTAGATGCGACGCAGTCGGATAACTGTCGCATCGAGGTCACCGCGCAAGCCGGTACGAAGTCCGTGATGAAGCAATACGCCCCCTCGGTACACTTCGCCCGTTTCGAGGCATTCATACGACGCTGTCGGGTCGAGCCCGCGCAGCCGCAGCGAGGGGACGGGCTCGCCGTACTTCTGCGCCTGCAGCCAGGCGAGGACGACGGTCTCGTCCCCGAGGACGTACTGCACCGCGCTCAGCCCGCCCTGCGGAGGCCGCAGCCGGTACAGGTCGCCGCGCTGCACCACCGGCCGGATCTCCTTGTAGAGACCCACCCACCGAGCGGCTTCGGCGAGCTCCTCCTCGGTCCACTCCGTGAGGTCCCCGCCGACCCCCAGCACCCCGGCCATCGCGCTGACGAACCGGAACCGCAGCGAGCTCACCCGGTCGTTGAGCTGGGTGTTGGGACTGTCGGTCACCCATGCGGCCATCACACGCGCGGGATGGATCTGGCTGAAGCCGTGCTGGATGGCGAGCCGGTCGAGCGGATCGGTGTTGTCCGAGGTCCACACCTGGTCGGTGCGGCTGAGCACCCCGAGGTCGATCCGGCCGCCACCGCCCGAGCAGGACTCGAAGGCCACGCCCGGGTGGGCCTCCCGCAACCGATCCAAGAGGGCGTAGAAGCCGCGCACATGGTCCACCCACAGGCGCTGCGGGTACGACTCACCGGGCCAGCCCGCGTCCGTGAAGCAGCGGTTGAAGTCCCACTTCACATAGTCGATCGGGGCCGAGGAGAGGAGAGCGTCGAGCTGCTCCCACAGGTACTCCTGGACGTCCTCGCGCGCGAGGTTCAGTACGAGCTGGTTGCGGAGCTCCGTCCGCTTCCGTCCCGTTTGGTACTGCACCCAGTCCGGGTGGGCGCGGTACAGCTCGCTGTCCGGGTTGACCATCTCCGGCTCGACCCAGATGCCGAACTGCATGCCGAGCGTGCGCACGTAGTCGGCGAGCGGCTTGAGGCCGGCGGGGAAGCGGTCGGGGTTGGGCGTCCAGTCGCCGAGCCCGGCCCGGTCGCTGGTGCGGGCACCGAACCAGCCGTCGTCGACCACGAACAGCTCGACGCCCATCGCCGCGGCCCGCCGGGCCAGGGTGCGCTGCTGCTCCTCGGAGATGTCGAAGTTCGTGGCCTCCCAGGAGTTGAACAGCACGGGCCGGTCCTGGTCCGCGTGCGGGATGACGTGGGCCCGCTGGTAGGCGTGCCAGGTGCGGCTCGCGCCGCCGAAGCCGCCGTCGCTCCAGAGCCCGGCGAAGACGGGCGTCATGAAGGACTCCCCGGCCGCCAGCCGCAGCAGACCCGAGTCGTCGTAGCCGGCGCCGCCGGTGATCTGCACGCGCGCGTCGGGCAGTTGCGCCACGGCGATCCGCCAGGACCCCGACCAGCCGAGGGCGACGCCGTAGACCTCGCCGTGCTCCTCGGTGGCGTCGGTGTCGAGGGCGACCCACGGCAGGTGCTGGTGCCCGGTGTGGCCGCGGCGGCTGCCGATGACCTTCTCGCCGTAGGTGAGGGGAGTCCGGGTGAGCAGGGACTCGGCGGCCCAGCGGCCGTGCAGCTGGGACAGCCGCCAGCCGTCCTCGCGGTCGGGCAGGGTCCAGGTGGCGGAGTCGGCGCGCAGCAGCTCGACCGGGTCCTGCCCATGGTTGTCCAGGATCACCCAGCGCTCCAGGATGTCGTCGCGCATCCGGTAGTGCAGCGTGATGGCCAGCCCGCCGTCGCGGAACCGCAGCCGCAGCTCGTCGCCCTCGGTGTCGTACGCCTCGAAGCTCCACTCGGTGCCGCGCCACTCGTCGGTGCGCACGGACAGGGCGGGGCGGGTGAAGCGGGGGCCGCCCTCGACGGGGTACTCCTCGTGTCCGTCGAGCGGGGACTCGAAGGGCCAGTACTCGGGCAGCGGACGGACGGCGAGGGCCTCGGCGTCGGCCAGGGTGATCCTCGGGCCCCAGTGCAGGTGCAGCAGCTCGTCCTCGGCGGTGAGGTGCAGGGCGTAACTGCTGGTCGGCCCGGACAGAATCCACGTACGGCCGTTCTCGGCGATCTCCAGCATGGCGCTTCCTCACAGATTCGAACAGGTGCCAACAGGTGCACTCAGGCCCCAACATCATCAGCGGGCACCGGCCCTGGTGGCAACGGCTGTGGACAAGTCGTTGCAGGCCCTGTGGACAACTCCTTGCCCCCGGAATCCATGTCGTATCGTCGAGAGCGTGCCTCCGCCGGCGAGCCGCGCCGGCGGAACCTGGCTGGGAGGACCCCCCGTGACGCAGCAGATCCCGTCGACCGAACCCGAGCTGGCAGGTGTGCGCAACTTCCGCGACGTGGGCGGGCTGCCGACGGCGGACGGGCGGCGGGTGCGGTACGGAGTGCTGTTCCGCAGCGGCCATCTCGCGCACGCGACGGAGGACGACGCGGCCTTCCTGTCCTCGCTCGGCCTGCACACGATCTTCGACTTCCGCAACGCGGCGGACCAGAAGCTGGAGGGCCCCGACGTCGACATGCCGGGCGTCACCAATGTGAACCTGCCGCTGAGCGACCCGGCGGAGGGCACCTCGTTCTGGAAGATGGTCCGCGACGGCGACATAGAGCAGCTGCGCGAGCTCCTCGGTGACGGCAAGGCGGCGGAGCGCATGACCAACTCCTACCGCACGATGATCAAGGAGCGCACCGCCGAGCACTCCCAGGTGCTGCGCTCCCTCGCCGAGGACAGCGTGCCCGCCCTCATGCACTGCGCGGCCGGCAAGGACCGCGCGGGTCTGGCCGTCGCCCTGACCCTGCTCGCCCTGGGCGTGGAGCGTGAGGCGATCATCGCCGACTACCTGGAGTCGAACGCCAAGCACCGCCGCTACAAGGTGCGGCGCACCAGCACCTCCGCCGACGCCTACTCCCCCGAGGTCATGGAGCTGCTCAGCCCCTTGTTCGAGGCACGCGCCGAGTATCTGACGGCGGCCTTCGCGACCATCGAGGAGACGTGGGGCGGCGTCGAGGCGTATCTGGAAGAGGGCCTCGGCCTGACCCCCGAGATTCGTGAGCGGCTGCGGGAGCGTCTGCTCGACTGAGCTGCGCGCAGGGCCGCTACTGCCCGGCTCCCACCTCGAAGAGCAGGAAGACGAAGGCCGCGAAGATGTGGCCGACCGCGAGATAGATGATCAGGCGCACCCACAGGGCGCGGGGGAACTTCTCTTCCATGTCGCTCATGGCGTGTCTCCAGGGGTGGGGCCCAGGCACAGCGTGGCCGTGGGACTCTGCAGCAGGGTGTGGACGAACAGGAGCTCGACGCCGTCGGGGTCCTGGGCGGCGATGCGGTGCGGGGTCAGCGAGTCGAAGTGCGCGCTGTCGCCCGGACCGAGCCGGTGTGTGGTGTCCGCGAGACGGAGCCTGAGCCGTCCCTTGAGGACGTACAGCCATTCCTCGCCGGGGTGCACTCGCACGATGTCGCCCTGAGAGCCGTGCGGCACCCGCACGCGCAGGGCCTGCATCCCGCGGCCGGTCGCACCCGCCTGGACGTAGGTCCAGCCGCCCGCCACGGTCGGTTCCATGTCGGCGGCGCGCACCACGGCGTCCCGGTCGGCGGCCGTCTCGCCGAGCAGTTCCGAGACGGTCGTACCGTAGATACGGGCCAGCGCGAGCAGCATGGGCAGCGACGGCTGGCGCTGTCCGGTCTCCAGCCGGGAGAGATGGGCGGGCGACAGGCCCGCGGCACCGGCCGCGGCCTCCAGGGTGAGGGAGGCGCGACGGCGCAGCGCGCGAAGCTGGGGAGCCACGGAGGGCAGCTCCCTGAAGGCTTCCGAGGAGGTCATGCCTCCATTGAGCCGGAGGCTTGCCTCTGCGGCAAATTTCTTGCCCCAGAGGCAAAGAGGCCACAGGCTCCCTGGGTCGTCAGCGGTTGGCCACCGCCTGCTTCACCAGCGTCCTGCCGAAGTCCCACATCAGCCCGCCGCCGCTGTGCGCGTCGTCCATGACGTCCGTGAAGGCGTCGACGAACCGGTCCACCTCCTTCTCCCCGACGACGAGCGGCGGGATGAGCTTGATGACTTCCAGGTGGTCGCCGGAGACCTGGGTGAGGATCCGGTGCCGCTGCAGGAGGGGGACGACGACCATCTGTGCGAACAGGCCCTTGCGCGCGGCCTGGAGCATGGTCCAGCGGCTGCGCAGCTTCAGCGACTTCGGCCTGCCGAACTCGATGCCGATCATCAGGCCCCGGCCTCGCACGTCGGCGAGCAGTTCGTACTTGTCGACCAGGGCCGCGAGCCGGGACCTGAGCAGGCCACCGGTGGCGCGGGCGTTCGCGACGATCTGCTCGTTCTCCATGACCGACAGGACGGCGAGCCCGGCCGCCATCGCCTGGGCGTTGGAGCCGAAGCTCGCCGAGTGCACCAGCACCCGGTCCATCGACGAGTAGACCTTCTTGAAGATCCAGTCCTTGCCGAGGGTGGCGCCGACCGGGACATAGCCTCCGGAGAGCGCCTTGGCCACGCACACCAGGTCGGGCTCGACGCCGTCCTCGTGCTGGTAGGCGTAGAAGTCCCCGGTCCGGCCGAGCCCGGTCTGCACCTCGTCGGCGATGAGCAGCGCCTTGTGCCGGCGCAGCAGCTCCTGCGCGGCGCGCAGATAGCCGGGCGGCGCCTCGTGCACCCCCTTGCCCTGGATCGGCTCGACGACCAGGGCGGCGACGTCGCCCTTCTTCAACTCCCTGGCCAGGGCGTCCAGATCGCCGAGAGGTACGGCGGTGTCGGGCAGCAGAGGCGCGAACCCGTCCCGGAAGCCGTCTTCGCCGTTGACCGACAGCGAGCCCGTGGTCAGCCCGTGGAAGGCGTGGTCGCAGTACAGGACACGGGGCTTCCCGGTCGCGTACCGGGCGAACTTCAGCGCGGTCTCGACCGCCTCGGTGCCGCTGTTGCCGAAGAACACCCGGTCCAGGTGCGGGCTGTGGGTGAGCAGCTTCTCCGCCAGCAGCCCGGGCAGTGGCTGGCAGTCGAAGCGGGTGAGGTCGGCGAGAGAGGCGTCGAGGACGTCGTGCAGCGCCTTGCGGACGACGGGATGGTGGCGCCCCAGGCCCATCACCCCGAACCCGGCGAGCATGTCCAGGTAGTCGTTGCCGTCCGCGTCCCAGAAGTAGGCGCCCTCGCCGCGCTCGTAGACCTTGTCGAAGCCGATGGTGTGCAGCATGCGCGGGAGCTGGTGGTTGAGGTACCTGGTGTGCAGCTCGTAGCGTTCGGCTCCGCGCTCGGCCAGGAGTCTGCCGAGGTCGAACTCCGTGCTCATTCAGCCTTCTCCTTGACGTCGGCCTGTGCCTTCACGGCCAGGCTCGCGCTGATCCGCCCCGCCACCTCGACCGGCGTCAGGCCGATGTCGGCGAGTACCTCGCCCCGTTTGGCATGCGCGAGGAACTGTTCCGGGATCCCGAACCGCCGTACGGGCACGTCGACGTCGGCGTCACCGAGTGCCAGCGCGACCGCTGCTCCCACTCCGGCGGCCCGGCTGTTGTCCTCGACCACCGCCACCAGCCGGTGTTCCGCCGCGAGGCCGGGCAGCGCCGGGTCGACGGGCTTGACCCAACGCGGGTCCACGACCGTGCAGTTGGTGCCCCGCGCTTCCAGCAGCTCGGCGGCCTGGAGGCAGACGGGCGCCATCACGCCGACAGCGACGAGAAGCACCTCGGGCCGTTCCCCGCGGTGCAGGACGTCCATGCCGCCCACGTGGTCCACAGCCGGGACCACGGGTCCCACGGACTCCTTCGGGAACCGCACCAGGGTCGGCGCGTCGTCCACGGCGACCGCCTCCCGCAGTTGCGCCCGCAGCTGGTCGGCGTCTCGGGGCGCGGCGATCCTCAGTCCGGGCACGACCTGGAGGATCGACATGTCCCACATGCCGTTGTGGGAGGCCCCGTCGACGCCCGTGACCCCGGCGCGGTCGAGGACGAACGTGACCCCGCAACCGTGCAGGGCGACGTCCATCAGGAGCTGGTCGAAGGCCCGGTTCAGGAAGGTGGCGTACACGGCGACGACCGGGTGCAGGCCCCCCGTCGCGAGGCCGGCCGCGGAGACCGCCGCGTGCTGCTCGGCGATGCCGACGTCCCACACCCGGTCCGGGAAACGCGCCGCGAACTTGCCCAGCCCCACGGGATGCAGCATGGCCGCCGTGATCGCCACGACGTCCTCGCGCTCCTCCCCGATCGCGGTGATCTCATCGCCGAACACCGAGGTCCAGGAAGGTCCGTTGGACGGGGCGAGCGGCTCGCAGGTGAGGGGGTCCATCACACCGACGGTGTGGAAGTGGTCCTCCTCGTGGGCGAGGGCGGGCTCGTAACCGCGCCCCTTCTCGGTGAGGCAGTGGATCAGCACCGGGCCGTGGAAGCGCTTGGCACGCCGCAGAGCGGACTCGACGGCCCCGATGTCGTGTCCGTCGATGGGACCGACGTACTTCAGCCCGAGGTCCTCGAACATGCCCTGCGGCGCGAAGGCGTCCTTGAAGCCCTTCTTCGCGCCGTGCAGGGACTCGTAGACGGTGTTGCCGACCAGGGGCGTCTTCAGGAGTACGTCCTTCCCCCAGGCCAGCACCTTCTCGTAGCCGTCGGTCGTGCGCAGGGTGGCCAGGTGGTTGGCGAGGCCGCCGATGGTCGGCGAGTACGACCGCTCGTTGTCGTTGACGACGATGATCAGCGGCCGGTCCTTGGCGGCCGCGATGTTGTTCAGCGCCTCCCAGGCCATACCGCCGGTCAGGGCGCCGTCGCCTATGACCGCGACGACATGTCCCTTCTCGCCCTGGACCTGGCGGGCCTTGGCGAGTCCGTCGGCCCAGCCGAGCGCGGTGGAGGCGTGGCTGTTCTCGACGATGTCGTGCTCGGACTCCTCGCGCGAGGGGTAGCCGGACAGCCCGCCCTTGCCGCGCAGCTTGGAGAAGTCCTGACGTCCCGTCAGGATCTTGTGCACATAGCTCTGATGGCCGGTGTCCCACACGATGCGGTCGACCGGCGACTCGAAGACCCGGTGGAGCGCGATGGTCAGTTCCACCACCCCCAGGTTGGGCCCGAGGTGTCCGCCGGTCCTGGCGACCGCGTGCACCAGGAACTCCCTGATTTCCTCGGCCAGTTCGCCGAGATCCGATTCGGACAGCGCCTTCAGGTCGCGTGGTCCCCGGATGTTCTCCAGCATGGTCACGCTCGGGCCCCCTTCGGTCCGTGCTGTTCAGCTCACGGTGACGGCCGGCTCCCCTGACGCGACGCCGTCCTGCTCCATCTGTTCGGCGATCTTCATCGCCTCCTCGATGAGGGTCTCCACGATCTTCGACTCCGGGACCGTCTTGACGACTTCGCCCTTCACGAAGATCTGCCCCTTGCCGTTGCCGGAGGCGACCCCCAGGTCCGCCTCCCGCGCCTCACCGGGGCCGTTGACCACACACCCCATCACCGCGACCCGCAAAGGCACTTCCATGCCTTCCAGACCCGCCGTGACCTCGTCGGCCAGCTTGTACACGTCCACCTGCGCGCGCCCGCAGGACGGGCACGAGACGATCTCCAGGCGCCGCTGCCTGAGCCCGAGCGACTCCAGGATCTGGATGCCGACCTTGACCTCCTCGGCGGGCGGCGCGGACAGAGACACCCGGATGGTGTCGCCGATCCCTCTGGACAGCAGCGCCCCGAAGGCCACCGCCGACTTGATCGTCCCCTGAAAGGCGGGACCGGCCTCCGTGACCCCCAGGTGCAGCGGGTAGTCGCACTGCTCGGCGAGCTGCTGGTAGGCGGCCACCATCACCACGGGGTCGTTGTGCTTGACGGAGATCTTGATGTCCCGGAAGCCGTGCTCCTCGAACAACGAGGCTTCCCACAACGCCGATTCGACCAGCGCCTCCGGAGTCGCCTTCCCGTACTTCTGGAGCAGCCGGCTGTCCAGCGATCCGGCGTTGACCCCGATCCGGATCGGCGTGCCATGGTCCTTCGCGGCCCGCGCGATCTCCTTGACCTTGTCGTCGAACTGCTTGATGTTGCCGGGATTGACGCGTACGGCCGCGCAGCCTGCCTCGATCGCCGCGAACACGTACTTGGGCTGGAAGTGGATGTCCGCGATCACCGGGATCTGCGACTTGCGCGCGATGGTCGCCAGCGCGTCCGCGTCGTCCTGCGTGGGGCAGGCGACGCGGACGATCTGGCAGCCGGACGCGGTGAGTTCGGCGATCTGCTGGAGGGTGGCGCCGATGTCGGACGTACGGGTCGTCGTCATCGACTGCACCGACACCGGGGCCCCGCCCCCGACCGCCACCGACCCGACCATGATCTGCCGCGACACACGCCGCTCGGCGATCAGCCGGACCGGTACCTCGGGGACGCCCAAGGAAATGGCGGTCATGGCGTTACTCGCGGTTTCCGGAGACCGTCTCGCGCATGGCGCGCAGCGACTCCTTGAGCGAGCCCATGGTGGCGAGGACGGCGGTCGGCTCGTAGCCGCAGTGCGCCATGCAGTTGGCGCAGCGCGGGTCCTTGCCGCGGCCGTACTTGTCCCAGTCCGTCTCCTCGATGAGTTCGCGGTACGTCGGCACGTATCCGTCGCTCATCAGGTAGCAGGGCCGCTGCCAGCCGAACAGGGAGTAGTTCGGGATGGCCCAGGCCGTGCACGGGAAGTCGACCTTGCCCTCCAGGAAGTCCAGGAAGAGCGGGGAGTGGTTGAGCCGCCACTTCTTGCGGTTGCCGCCCGCGAAGGCCTTCTTGAACAGCTCACGGGTCTGCTCCACGCCCAGGAAGTGCTCCTGGTCGGGCGCCTTCTCGTAGGCGTAGGCGGGCGAGATCATCATCTCGTCGACCTTGAGGTCGTCGTTGAGGAAGTTGAGCACCTCGATGATGGTCTGCGGGGTGTCGGTGTTGAAGAAGGTCGAGTTGGTGGTGACCCGGAAGCCGCGCTTCTTGGCCTCCTTGATCGCCTCCACCGCCTCGTCGAACACCCCCTCCTTGGCAACGGACTCGTCGTGCCGCTCGCGCAGCCCGTCGATGTGCACCGCGAAGGCGAAGTAGGGGGAGGGCTTGAACTTGTCCATCTTCTTGCGCAGCAGCATGGCATTGGTGCAGAGGAAGACGTACTTCTTCTTTGCCACCAACTGCCGCACGATCTCGTCGATCTGAGGATGCATCAGCGGCTCACCGCCGGCGATGGACACCATCGGCGCACCGGATTCCAGCACCGCCCCGACGGCCTGAGCCACCGGCATGCGCTGCTTCAGCACACCCGCCGGATGCTGGATCTTGCCGCAGCCCTCGCACTTCAGGTTGCATGCGAAGAGAGGTTCCAGCTCCACGATCAGCGGGAACTTCTCCCGCTTGCGGAGCTTTTGTTCGGCCAAGTATGTAGCGACCTTGATGGACTGGCGCAGCGGCATGGCCATCTGGCTCACCTCCTGGGGAGCAGCAAGGAACGGTGCCATTCGTAAAAAGCAGGAAGGACGGAACGAAGAACGCGGAAGGCTGATATTCCACCGCGTACCGTGCCGATCCGGACGAGTTCATGTTGTGGAGCGTCCACGACCACCCGGACGGCCGCAACCGGGCGCTCGCCCGTGCGCACGGCGCTCAGGAGCGTGGCCGCGGACTCCATGTCGACCGCGATCGCGCCGGTCGCGAGCAGCTGCGACCGCTCGTGACCTCGAACGATGTGATCGGAGCCGGTGAGGGGTCCGGTGTGCACGGTACGTCCCGGCAGGGCCCGTACGAGCTCCTTGACGAGCAGGTCGGCCTCCAGACACGGAACGGTTCCGTCCGGATCCCGGGTCTCCTCGGCGACGACCAGGTCGCCGGGGTGCATCCCGGGGGCGAGGCCGGCGCAGAACCCGGTGGCCAGTACGGCGGCCCCGGCGAGGGCGGGGTCGGCCAGGCGCCGGGTGACGGACCGCTGTGCCGCCTTGGGGCCCATGCCCGTCCGGAGCAGGGTGACCGGCCCGCCGGCCCCGCCGCGGTCGCCGGTGCGCAGGGCGAGGTGCTCGATGCCGAGGGCGCAGGCGATCAGCAGCGGGGTGGTGGCGGGCTGGGTGGTCATCAGAGGGCCTCGGTCCGGGAGAACGGTTCTCCGTGGACGTAACGGCCCAGGGCGGTGAGCGGGAAGACCTGCCGGTAGAGGTGGTAGTTGATGGAGAAGTCCCAGGGGAAGCCGGTGCCGGTGAAGTAGGGCTCGTCCCAGGAGCCGTCCTCGTGCTGGGTGCTCGCGAGCCACTCGACGCCCCGCTCGACGGCCTTGGAGTCCCGCTCCCCCGCGGCCAGCAGCGCCATCAGGGCCCAGGCCGTTTGCGAGGCGGTGGAGGCGCCGCGTCCGCTCCACTCCTTGACGTACTTGTAGGAGCGCAGGTCCTCGCCCCAGCCGCCGTCGTCGTTCTGCACCTTCTCCAGCCAGGCCACCGCCCGCCGGATCGCCGGGTGCGAGACGGGCAGTCCGGCCGCCGTCAGTGCGGGCACCACCGACCCGGTGCCGTAGATGTAGTTGACGCCCCAGCGCCCGAACCACGAGCCGTCCGGCTCCTGTTCGGCGAGCAGCCACTCGATGCCGCGCCGGGTGCGCGGGTCGTGGGAGAGCCCCTCGATCGCCAGCATCTCCACCACGTGGGCGGTGACGTCGACGGACGGCGGGTCGATGACCTCGCCGAAGTCGCAGAACGGCAGCCGGTTGGGGAAGGGGCTGGTGTTGTCGACGTCGAAGGCGCCCCAGGCCCCGTTCTTCGACTGCATCCCGAGGTTCCAGCGCACCCCGCGCCCGATGGCCTTCTCCACCCGCTCGGGGTCGTGGTGTCTGACCCGGCGCAGGGCGAGGACGACCTCGGCGGTGTCGTCGATGTCGGGGTAGTTGTCGTTGTGGAACTCGAACGCCCAGCCGCCCGGGGGGAGTTGGGGCCGCTTGACCGACCAGTCGCCGGGCCGCACGATCTCCTCGCCGAGCATCCAGTCGGCGGCCCTGACGAGCTGCGGATGGTCGGCCGGCACGCCGGCGTCGACGAGCGCGATGGTGGCGAGGCAGGTGTCCCAGACCGGCGACTGGCAGGCCTCGATCATCCGGGACCCGTCCTCGCGCCAGATGGCGAACCGGTCCAGGGACTCCAGCCCGGCCCGCATGACCGGGTGTTCTAGGTCGTAGCCGAGCAGGTGCAGGGCGATCACCGAGTAGACGGCCGGGGGCTGGATGCCGCCCCAGCAGCCGTCGTTCTCCTGCCGCTCGATGATCCAGCGGGCCGCGCTGTTCATGGCGGCTCTGCGGAGTCTGCGCGGGGCGACCTTGCGCAGTTGGTGCAGTGCCTTGTCCAGACGCTGGAAGGCGCCGTCCCAACTGGCCACCGGGGCGAGGGGCTTGGCCGGGTTCGGGTCGGCCGGGTCGATGTGCAGTTCGTCGAGCGGGAAGGGCGCGGGCCGGACCGGGCGCTTCGCGGAGACGATCGTCAGCGGGACGATGGTCTGGCGGGCCCAGCAGCCGAAGTCGTAGATGTTGAGGGGGAACCACTTGGGGAAGTAGATGAGTTCCGGAGGGAGTTCGGGCAGGTCCTCCCACTTCCACCAGCCGAACAGGGCGAGCCAGATCCGGGTGAACACCCGGGCGGCGGCGATACCGCCGTGGGCGCGGATCCAGGCGGAGGCCCTCGCCATGTGCGGGGCGTCCGGGGCGTCGCCGTCCATGCGCAGGGCGACGTACGCCTCGATGGTGGTGGACAGTTCGCCGGGCCCGCCGTAGAAGCCGGCCCAGGTGCCGTCCTCGCGCTGCTCGCCGCGGATGAACTGGGCGGCGGCGCGGGTGGTCGACTCGTCGCGGATACCGAGGAATTGACGGAGCAACAGGTCCTCGGCGTCCATCGTGACGTTGGTCTCGAGGTCACCCTTCCACCAGCCCTCGGCGTCCTGCCGGGCGAGCAGGTGGTCGGTGGCGCGCTGGACGGCACGCGCGGCGGCTTCTTGTATCCCGGCCGCCACGGGGGTGTCGAGACGGGTTTCGCTGGCCGCGGCAGCGCGGGGCGGCAGGGCCCCGGTGCTTCCGTCGGTCGTCGCTGTCATGGCTTCCCCTTCGTGCAGTGTGCAATGTGGTGCTCTGCTGTGGGTCCGCCGTCGGCCGGTGCCTTTCCTTTCCTCGCAGCACCGGCCGGCGACTACGCGAGGGCTATTCGACCGATAGTGATCATCTCTTTCGTACGACGACGAAGTCGGCGAGCGCCGTGAACCGGTCCCGGACCCCGTCGGGCATGTCGACGGCGTTCAGGGCTTCGATGGCGATGGTGTGCTGACGGCGGGCCTCCGCGGCCGTCCACTCGCGGCCGCCCGCCTCCTCGATGAGGGCGGCACGGGCCGCGAACTCCTCCTCGGAGAAGTTCTCGAAGTCGCTGCTCTTGGCATCGGCGGCGAGGATCTCGCCGAGCCGCTCGGAGGCGGAACCGCCCGCCGCGAGCGCGGCCACCACCGGCAGTGACTTCTTGCGCTGGCGCAGGTCGCTCCAGGTCTGCTTGCCGGTGGAGACCGGGTCGCCCCAGATGCCGAGAAGGTCGTCGACCGCCTGGAAGGCGAGGCCGAGGTGGTAGCCGTACTTCTCCAGGGTGTCGGCCGTGCGGTCGTCCGCGCCGCCGAGCACGGCGCCGATGGAGCTGGCGCAGGCCAGCAGGGCGCCGGTCTTGTTGCCCTCCATCTCCAGGCACTCCTCGACGCTGACGCGGTCGCGGTGCTCGTAGGAGATGTCCTGGGCCTGGCCGTCGATCAGGGCGCGGGTGGCGGTGGTCAGACGGCGGGTGGCACGGCCGGCCTCGACGGTGCCGAGCTCCAGCAGGACCTCGTTGGCCAGGGCGAACAGTGCGTCGCCGACCAGGATGGCCTGGGCGGGGCCGTGCACCTTCCAGACGGTGTCCCGGTGACGGCGCTGCTCGTCTCCGTCCATCAGGTCGTCGTGCAGCAGGGAGAAGTTGTGGACCAGTTCGACGGCGACCGCGCCGGGGATGCCGGTCTCCGGCGGGGCGCCGGTGACCTCGGCGGAGAGGACGGCGAGGGCGGGGCGCACGGCCTTGCCGCCGTCGCCGTCCGCGGGGTTGCCCTGGGCGTCGATCCAGCCGAAGTGGTAGGCGGAAACGGTGTCCATCGGGGATGCGAGGCGGTCGACGGCCGCCTTCAGCACCGGAGTGGCCAGGGTCCGGCCGCGCTCCAGGAGCGCGGTCACGTCCACCGCGTTCCTCGCAGCGGCCGTCTCGGCCGGGGGCACAGTGGGCACAGTCTCTCCTCTTGTTGCGGTACCGGAGGTGCTGGGGCCGGATACGCCGTGCTGGTCGAGCATCACGCGGCCTCCTCGAACTCGAAGAGACGGGCGGGGCGGGGCCGGCCCAGGGCGGCGAGGGCGGCGTCCGCCGCACTCACACCACTGCGGACCGCACTCTCCATGGTCGCGGGCCACCCTGTGGCGGTCCACGCGCCGGCCAGGTAGAGGCCGGGGGCTTTCGTACGGGCGCCGGGCCGCAGCCGTCCGACGCCGGGGGCCGGGGCGAACGTCGCCGTCCGCTCCCGGGTCACGAAGAAGTCCTTCACCTCGGCGCCGCGCGCGAGCGGCAGCAGCCGCTCCAGCTCGGGCAGATACCGCTCGCGCAGTACGGCCACCGGCTCGTCGATCTCGTCGTGCGCGGCCGACTGGGACAGGGCGAGGTACTGGCCCTCGCGCAGCCCGGAGGCGTCGGTGCGGTCGAAGACCCACTGCACCGGGGTGCCGAGGGCCGCGAAGAACGGCTTGTCGAGGACCTTGCGGTCGTAGACGACATGGACGTTGAGGATCGGCGCGGTGCCGATCTCCCGAAGATTTTCCGGGGCGTCGAGCGCACCCTCCGGCAGCAGGTCACACGCCTCGCCCTGGGCGACGGCGAGTACGACCGCGTCGGCCCGGAGCGTCTCCCCGGGAACCTGAACGCTCCAAGTGCCGTTCTCGTCAGTAGAGATGGAGGTGACGCGTGTACGGACCTCGGTACGCACGCCCGCGGAGTCGAGCGCCTTGCGGGCGAGCCGGTCATGCAGGTCACCCAGCGGGACGTGCGCCCAGCCGATGTCGGCCGCGCCCGGGTCGGACAGCAGACCGGTCTTGAACACCATCGCGGCGAGCCCCAGTGAGGCGTCGCCCGCGACCGCGTTGAGGGTGGCGACCCCGACCAGGTCCCACAGGGCCTCGACGGCACGCGCCGACTGACCGTGCGCGGTCAGCCAGCTGCCGAAGTCCTGTGCGTCCAGGCTCGGATCGGCGAGGTCGAGACCCTTGAGCGCGAGCGCGGCACGCCCCACCCTGGCCCGCTCGGCGAGCGAGAGATGCGGATAGGTCGCGAGGCTGCGTCCCAGATGCAGGGGCACCGGCAGCGCGTCGCGCCGCAGTCTGCCGAGCCGTCGGCCCGCGGGCCGGGCCACGTCGAGTACGGGCACGTCGAGACGATCCTGCAGCGGTGCCAGCGCCGTCCCCTCGATGCGGTCGAGGAACCAGCGGTAGGCGGTGCAGCAGCGCAGGTAGACATGCTGTCCGTTGTCGACGGTCAGTTCGCCGCGCTGGAAGGAGAAGGCGAGTCCGCCCAGGCGTGGCCTGCCTTCGAGCAGGGTGACGCGCACTCCGGCGTCGGCGAGCGCGAGCGCGGCGGTGATACCGGCGAGCCCACCGCCGATCACGACGGCATCCCGTCCGGACCGCTGTCCGTCGGTCATCGCACATCCTCCCCTGCACGGACGCCGTGGTGCTTGAACGGTGCACGGCCGGCCGTTGCAGTCAGGGACGCCGTCCTCGAGCGGAGGGTTGCGTGCCGTTTTTCTCCGGCGGCATCACCTTGGACCGAATTGTCCACCTCACCCATCAAGCCCGCCTCCTGACCGTCCGCCGCGTCACATGCCGGGCGTCCAGGCCGGACAGGCCGCGGACGGCGACGTACGCCTTCTCGCGTCCGGGCAGTGAGACCCGGCCGCGCAGCACCGCCTCGGGGTCGCGCTCGATGCGGTCGAGCAGCCGGCGGTAGATGCCGGCCATGGCGGCGACACAGGCACCGCTGCGCCGGTCGAGCATGGGCAGCAGCCGGTAGCCCTCGGCGAAAAGGGTGCGGGCCCGTCGCACTTCGAAGTGGACGAGGCCCGCGAAGTCGGCGCCCTCCGGTGGTTTCGGCCCCTTGAAGCCGGCCGAGCAGCCGAACTTCGCGAGGTCGTCGGCGGGCAGATACACGCGCCCGCCCTCGGCGTCCTCACGGACGTCTCTGAGGATGTTGGTGAGCTGGAGCGCGAGACCGAGCGTGTCGGCATACTCCGGCGCGCGCTCGGCGGCGCGCGCCCCGGGTTCGGTGCCGAACACACCGAGCGAGAGCCGTCCGATGGCGCCGGCCACACAGCGGCAGTACACCTTCAGGTCGTCCCAGGTCTCGTAGGTCTCGCCGCGTACGTCCATCAGGACGCCGTCGATCAGTTCGTCCAGGCCGCCCAGCGGGATCGGGAAGGTCTCGGCGGCGTGGGCGAGGGCGACGGCCACCGGATCGGTGTCGTCCTCGTCGACCGAGCCCTCACGCACCCGGGTCAGCATCGCCCGGGTGTCCTCGAGTCTCGCGGCCTTGACGCTGTCCGCCAGAGCACCGTCGCCGATGTCGTCGACGCGCCGCGAGAACGCGTAGAGCGCCGACATCGCACGCCGCTTGGACGTCGGCAGCAGCCTGATGCCGTACGCGAAGTTACGGGCCTGCTGTCCGGTCACGGTCTCGCAGTAGCCGTAGGCGGCGAGTACCGGTGCGGACACGTGCGACGGTGACTCCACGGTCCGGATCACCCCTCTCCTCGCAGAGCGACGCCCACCTCGCGCAGCAGTTGGAGCTTGCCGGGCTTGGGCGGGCCGGGAAGTACGTCGTACTGGGCGGCGGCGATCGCGCGGAGCGCCGCCCTCCCCCCTGCCACGAACCCTGCGAGCAGCAGCTTCAGTCTGCCGTGGACGCTACCCACCAGGGGGGCGCCTTCATTCAGGAGTTCACGGGCGCGTTGTGCCTCGTATGCAACCAGAGCGCGCACCGATGCGCCCGCGGTTTTCGTGGCGAGGTCCGTCTCCTGGATGTGAAAGCGCTTCATGTCCGCGGCGGGCAGATAGATCCGGTCGCGGCCGAGGTCCTCGGCGACGTCCTGGAGGTGTTCGACGATCTGGAGGGCCGTGCAGATCGCGTCCGAGAGACGGATCCGCTCGGGGGTCGAGGTGCCGGTGACGGCGAGCACGAGACGGCCGACGGGGTTGGCGGACAGCTCGCAGTAGGCGAGCAGGTCGTCGTAGGTCTCGTAGCGGGTGACGAGCTGGTCCTGGCGGTTGGCGGCGATCAGGCCGAGGAAGGGCTCGGGGGTGAGGGAGCGGCGGCGGACCGTGGGCTGAAGGCGGCGCAGCAGGGGGTGGCGGGGGGCTCCGGAGAAGACGCGGTGCAGGTCGGCCTCGAAGGCGTCCAGCACAACCAGCCGGTCTTCGGCCTCCGCGGGGGACACGCCGAGCAGGGCGGCGTCGGCGCCGCCGGGGGCCAGGTCGCCGTCGCCGATGTCGTCGACGAGGCGCGCGAAGCCGTAGACCGCCATGAGGTCGGTGCGCCAGTCCTTGGGCAGGAAGAACGGAGCCACGGGGAAGTTCTCCGCCGCGGCCTTGTCGAGCGTTCCGCGCTCCGTCACTCCGGGGCGCGTCGTGCCGGTCTCCGTCATCGCTGCCTGCCCGCGGCGGGGACGGCACGTGCTGCGTTGAGCTGGGGAGTTTCCGTAGCCATCGCCGTCACATCTCCCGTTCTACACCGCCGACCCAATGCACACTATTTCGGACACGCCGCCCGGCCGTCCGCGCGGCGTCCCAGTGATCGGGTGTCGCGCATTATCGCCCCACTTGCCGCGATTGGGCACCGGTACAGCTTACGTTGTACAACGCGGCGAGGATCGTCGGGGTGTCCTGCACATCACAACAACACACCGATTGGCCTCAAGATTCCTAAGGGGCGCCGAAGTTGACGCTTCCTTTGCAGACGTGTGGCCCCGCCGAAACAGTTGCGGCGGGGCCAGGTCGAGCGGAGCGGTCATGTTCGTCCGGGGCGGGGTGGACTACTTGCCCGTGAACTTCTCGTACTCCTTGATGACCTCGTCGGTCGGGCCGTCCATGCGCAGTTCCCCGCGCTCCAGCCACAGGACGCGGTTGCAGGTGTCACGGATCGACTTGTTGTTGTGACTGACGAGGAACACCGTGCCGGCCTCCTTGCGCAGTTCCCGGATGCGTTCCTCGGAACGCTTCTGGAACTTGCGGTCACCGGTGGCCAGGGCCTCGTCGATCATGAGGACGTCGTGGTCCTTGGCGGCGGCGATGGAGAAGCGCAGACGGGCCGCCATGCCGGAGGAATAGGTGCGCATCGGGAGGGTGATGAAGTCGCCCTTCTCGTTGATCCCGGAGAAGTCGACGATCTCCTGGTAGCGCTCCTTGATCTGCTCCCGGGTCATACCCATGGCGAGGCCGCCCAGGATGACGTTGCGCTCGCCCGTCAGGTCGTTCATCAGGGCCGCGTTGACGCCGAGCAGGGAGGGCTGGCCGTGGGTGTAGACGCGGCCGCTCTCGGCGGGCAGCAGGCCGGCGATGGCGCGCAGCAGCGTCGACTTGCCGGAGCCGTTGGAACCGATCAGGCCGATCGCCTCGCCCTTGTAGGCGACGAAGGAGACGCCCTTGACGGCGTGCACCTTGCGCACGCCCCGCTCCTCACCGCGCTTGAGGATGCGGCTCAGCGCGGCGGTCGCGCTGCCCTTGCCGGCCTTGGCGCCGTTGACGCGGTAGACGATGTGCAGCTCGTCCGCGATCACGGTGGGGGTGTGCTCGTCCCTGGTGTCCTCAGCCACGGCCGTACCTTTCCTCCGCCTTCCAGAAGTACACGAAGCCGCCGAGCGCGAAGAGCGCCGCCCAGCCGCCCGCGGCCGCCCAGACGTGGTCGGGCAGGTTCTCGGCGCCGTACTCGTCGATCAGGGCGAAACGCATCAGGTCCATGTAGATGGCCGCCGGGTTCCACTGGAGCACCGTGGCGACCCACTGCGGCTTGTCGGCCAGCATGATCGGGATGGAGAACATCACGCCGGACGCGTACATCCAGGTACGCATCACGAACGGCATGAGCTGCGCCAGGTCGGGGGTTTTGGCACCCGCGCGGGCCATGATCAGCGCCAGGCCGCTGTTGAAGAGGAACTGGAGGATCAGCACCGGCACGATGAGCGCCCAGGACAGGTCCGGGTAGTGGCCGAAGCCGATCGCCACGGCGAACAGCACGACCATCGAGAACAGCAGCTGCTGGAGCTGCTGGAGCGCGAAGGAGATCGGCAGGGATGCCCGCGGGAAGTGCAGTGCGCGGACCAGGCCGAGGTTGCCGGAGATGGCGCGTACGCCCGCCATGACGGAGCTCTGCGTGAAGGTGAACACGAAGACACCCGTGACCAGGAACGGGATGTAGACGTCCTTGGGCATGCCCCGGCTGGCGTTCAGGATGACGCCGAAGATGAAGAAGTACACGGCCGCGTTCAGCAGCGGCGTCGCCACCTGCCACAGCTGGCCGAGCTTGGCCTGGCTGTACTGGGCGGTCAGCTTCGCCCGCGAGAACGCGAGGATGAAGTGGCGCCGGTCCCAGAGCTGGCGGACGTACTCGACGAGTGAGGGCCTGGCGCCGCTCACGGTCAGGCCGTACCGGTCGGCGAGCTGTGCCGCCGTGAGGCCCTCGTCGGGCGACGCGGGCGCGCTCACCGCGACCGTGCCGTCGTGCGTTGTCTCACTCACTGATGGATAGCTTTCCTCTTCGGGATGCTTCGGGATGCGCGCCTGTGCGGACAGGGCGGGAGCGCGGGCCGGGGTGCGGCCCTGCCGCTCTCGGGAACGAGCTTGTCAGATGACCGGGGGTCGGCCCAGTCGGGTCAGTCGCCAGACGGTACGCCACTTCATCGGCCTGCGCGGTCCGCACGGCGTGCTCCAGCCCTCCCGGAAGCCGCCGAACCAGGCCTGCAGAGCGGGCCGCGAGGGGCGGCGCACCAGGGTGAGCAGCATCCAGACACCGAGGTAGACCGGGACGAGCAGCGCGGGCAGGTTGCGGCGGGCGAGCCAGACGCGGTTGCGGGCGACCATGCGGTGGTAGACCGCGTGCCGCGAGGGCGCGGTCGTCGGGTGGTACAGCACCATGTCGGACCGGTAGTCGATCATCCAGCCCGCGTCGAGGGCCCGCCATGCCAGGTCGGTTTCCTCGTGGGCGTAGAAGAACTCGTCCGGAAGGCCGCCGACTTCGGCGAAGACCTGGGTGCGGACGGCGTTGGCGCCACCGAGGAAGGTGGTCACCCGGGAGGAGCGCATCGGGTCGGCGGCCCGCAGCCGGGGGACGTGCCGGCGCTGGGTGACCCCGGTGTCGGGGTCGGCGATGCGGAAGCTGACGATGCCGAGCCTGGGGTCCTTGGTGAACGCCTCGCGGCACAGCTCGGCGGTGTCGTGGTTCGGGAGGAGACCGTCGTCGTCCAGGAAAAGCAATATGTCGACGTCGCGGCCGCTGGGGCCGAAGGCCTCGATGCCGACGTTGCGGCCGCCGGGGATGCCGAGGTTCTCGGGCAGCTCGATGGTCCGCACGCCGTCGGGGACGTCCGGGACGGGCGAGCCGTTGCCGACGACGACCACCTCGACCGGGTCGCCGTCCTGCTTGGCGACCGAGTCGAGCAGGGCACGCAGCTCCTCGGGGCGGTTGCCCATGGTGATGATGACCGCGCCGACCTTCATGCCCGTACTCACTTCAGCCTGCTGGAGGCGAGGATGGACACGAGGTGCAGCAGGGTCTGGAGCAGCGCGATGCCGGCCATCACGGCGACGCCGAGCCGGGAGAAGAACAGGTCGCCGCGCATCTGGTCCACGATCGCGAGGACCAGGATCAGCAGGGACGCCTCGATGCCGAGGATCAGCCGGTGGAACTTGAACGCGGCGGCGGCCCGGCGGGCCAGTGCCATGCCGGAGGAGCGCATCTCGGCGGCCGCCTCCTGGACCGGCGGCTTCCCGGTCTGGTGGCGGGCGACACCGACCAGGTCGGTCTCGGCCTTGATCAGGATCGCGCCGAGGGCGGCCAGCGTGCCGAGGAAGGCCCACAGCCAGTCGATACGGCCGCTGCCGAACAGGTCGGCGGCGCGCAGACCGAAGCCGACGAGCACGGCCGCGTCGGTCAGGTACGCGCCCACGCGGTCCAGGTACACGCCGTTGAGCGAGTACTGCTTCTTCCAGCGCGCGATCTCGCCGTCGACGCAGTCGAGCAGCAGATACATCTGGACGCACACCACACCGAGCACGGCTCCCGGGATCCCCGGCACCAGGAGGGCCGGGGCCGCCAGGACACCGAAGACGGTCATCAGGTACGTGAGCTGGTTGGGCGTGACCCTGGTGTTCACCAGGTAGCGGTCCACCCGCAGGGACACCTCACGCATGTAGAGGCGTCCCATCCAGTGCTCACCGCTGCGCCGGTCCTTGACCCCTGCGGGGTGGACGACCGGACGGAGTTCAGCTACCGATGGCCTTGACATAGTCGGCGTAGATGTCCTTGATCTGGTCGGTCTTGAGGTCGAGGTGTTCGAGGATGGTGTAGCGGCCGGGGCGGGTCTGCGGGGCGAACTCCACGGCGCGCACGAACTCCGCGGGCGTGAAGCCGATCTCCTCCGGCAGTACCGGAAGTCCGTGCCGGCGCAGTACCTCGGCCATGTACGCCGATTCCTCGTGGGCTCCGCGCAGGTACATCGCGAAGGCCGCGCCCAGGCCGCACTGCTCGCCGTGGGCGGCGGCGCGCTTGGGGTAGAGCAGGTCGAACGCGTGGTTGATCTCGTGGCACGAGCCGGACGCGGGCCGTGAGTCACCCGAGATCGACATCGCGACACCGGTGAGGACGAGTGCCTCGGCGAGCACCTGGAGGAAGTTGTTGTCGCCGACCCCGCCGGGATGCCGGAGCACGGCCTCGCCGGCCTGGCGGGCCATGGCGGCCGCGAGTCCGTCGATCTTCTCGCCCTTGACGCGGCTCGCGAGCTCCCAGTCGGCGATCGCGTTGATGTTGGAGATCGCGTCACCGATACCCGCGCGCACGAAGCGCACCGGGGCCTCACGGATGACGTCCAGGTCGATGACGGCCGCTATCGGGTTGGGCACACCGTAGGAGCCGCGGCCCGCGTCGTTGTCGAGGGTCGCGACGGGCGAGCACAGGCCGTCGTGCGCGAGGTTGGTCGGTACGGCGACCAGGGGCAGGCCGATGCGCGCCGCGGCGAACTTGGCGCAGTCGATGATCTTGCCGCCCCCGAGTCCGACGACCGCGTCGTAGTGGCCGGCCTTCATCTCACCGGCCAGCCGGATCGCGTCGTCGAGGGTGCCGCCGCCGACCTCGTACCAGGTGGCGCCGGGCAGGGCGGGAGCGAGCCGTTCCTTCAGCTTGGCGCCGGAGCCGTTGCTGACGGCGACGGCCAGCTTGCCGGAGTGCGAGATGCGTTCGTCGGCGAGCACACCGGCCAGGTCGTCGAGGGCACCCGGGCGGATGTCCACGACGACCGGTGAGGGGATCAGCCTGGTCAATAGCGGCACGCGATCTCCCGTCCACGGGCGAGGTCGTCGTGGTTGTCGATCTCCACCCACGGGACGTCGCCGATCGGCGCGACGTCGATACGGAAGCCGCGGTTCACGAGCTCCTGGTAGCCGTGCTCGTAGAACTGCTGGGGATCGGTCTCCCAGACGGCCTTCAGGGCGTCGGCCAGTTCGGGGGCGGCGGCGCCCTCGATGAGGGTGACACCGATGTACTCGCCGGTGGCCTCGGCCGGGTCCATCAGCTTGGTGATCTTCGTCATGCCCTTCTCGGGGTCGACGACGACCTTCATCTCCTCGTCGGCGAGGGACTTCACGGTGTCCAGGGCGAGGATGATCCGCTTGCCCTCGCCGCGGGCGGCGAGCAGCGTCTTCTCGACGGAGACCGGGTGCACGGTGTCGCCGTTGGCGAGGATCACGCCGTCCTTGAGGGCGTCACGGCCGCACCACAGGGAGTAGGCGTTGTTCCACTCCTCGGCCTTGTCGTTGTCGATGAGGGTGAGCTTGAGGCCGTACTTCTGCTCCAGGGCCGCCTTGCGCTCGTACACGGCTTCCTTGCGGTAGCCGACGATGACCGCGACCTCGGTCAGACCGATCTCGGCGAAGTTGCCGAGGGTGAGGTCCAGGACCGTGGGTTCGCCCTCTATGCCCGCGGGGCCCACCGGCACCAGAGCCTTGGGAAGGCTGTCGGTGTAGGGGCGCAGACGGCGTCCGGCGCCGGCCGCCAGCACGAGGCCGATCATGCGGGTTCTCCTTCATCGTGTACGGCGGGCGCCCCAGCGGACACCCAGAAGCGGATGCTCTCGACGAGCACCAGCAGGGCCACGGCCACGGCCAGGACCGTGAGCGCGAGCGTGAACTGCGAGGCGGTGAGCGCCGCGGCCAGAACGGCAACGAGGAGCGTCCGCCCCTCCTGCCCCCCGACGGCACGCACCAGCCAGGCCGGGGGCGCTCCGGCGTTGCCGCGGATGCGGTACACCGTGTCGTAGTGATGGTAGGCGACGGCGGCCACCAGGCCGAAAGCCGCAGGAAGGGCCCCGTTCACGTCCGCTTCGGCCGAGAGCAGCAGGACGATGCCGTACTCCGCGGCGCGGAAGAAGGGCGGGACCAGCCAGTCGAGGGAGCCCTTGAGGGGGCGGGCCACGGCCAGGGCCGAGGTGACCGCGTAGATCACGGCTCCGACCACTGTCAGCGGTCCGCCGAAGCCGGGCTGCCAGGCGAGACCGACGAGAACGAGACCGCCGAGCAGGGCCAGAGCAGGGGCGGCGAAACCGGGCAGGCGGCGCGCGGGAGCCTTGAAGAGCCCCGCGATGGCCTGCGCGAGCGGGCCTGAGTCCGTGAGGTCCGCCAGCGCCTGCGCCGCCCGGTCCGTCCGCCGCGCCTTGCGGGTCAGCGACCGCAGCACCCGGCCCGCCGTCGTGTATGTCGCCGCGAAGGCGCACCCGACGAGAAGGGCGTAGAAGGTGATCCGCGGAGTCGTGACCGCGGTGAGCACCGCGATCATCGCCCAGCGCTCCCCGATGGGCAGGACGATCATCCGCCGGACCCACACCGTCCAGCCGACGCTGTCGAGCTTGTCCGAAAGGGCCGCCGTGGGGCTGGTGTTGGCGGTCGCGTCGTGGTTCGCCTCGTTGAAGGAGAAGTCGACGACGTGCCGGCAGGTCTGCAGGATCATCGCGCCGAGCGCCAGGGCCCAGACGTCGTCGCCGCCACGGGCCGCGCCGAGGGCGAGGCCGGCGTAGTAGGCGTACTCCTTGGCGCGGTCGAAGGTGGCGTCGAGCCAGGCGCCGAGGGTGGAGTACTGCAGGGAGTAACGGGCGAGCTGGCCGTCGGTGCAGTCCAGGACGAAGGACGCGATGAGCAGAACTCCCGCGGCGACGAAGCCGCCCCGGGTGCCGGTGGCCGCGCAGGCCGCCGCGATGAGGGCGGTGAGCAGGGAGGCCGTGGTGACCTGGTTCGGGGTCAGGCCGCGACGGGCGCACCAGCGAGCGAGGTAGCGGGAGTAGGGGCTGATGAAGTGGGTGGTGAAGAACCCGTCGCGGGACTTCACGGCGGACTTCAGGCGTACGGCCTCGTCGTCGACGTCCGCGACGGCCTGCCGTGCCTCGTTGCGGGCCTGCGGGTCGGCGGGGACGGTGGCGACCAGGCTGCCGAGCTCGGGGCGGTACACCTCGGCGCCGTCGTCGGCCAGCGCGGTGACGATGCGGTCGGGAAGGCTGTCCACGGCGACTGCCGTGCCGCCGCCCGCGGAGTTCTCGCGGGCCACGGCGCGGGTGAGGGTCGTGCGGCCGTCGGGTTGTGCGGTGACGGCGCCGGGCAGCGCGGCGAGGGGGAAGCGGGGGTCGGTCAGGCCCAGGCGCAGCGCGTGTACGTGGCCGACGAACCGGGCATCGACGAGGGCGACGCGCTGGTCGCAGGGGGCTTCGGCGATCAGCCGCTCGGCGTCGGCGGCGTCCGCGGCGACCTGCACGTCGAAGCCGAGGGACCGCAGATCACCCTCGATCGACGATCCGGGGACCGGCTGACCGGTGAGGATGGCGGTCGACAACCGAACTCACTCCCTGGGTGCCGACGCGCGGGCGCCGGTCATGTGCACGATGGGGGCGCCCCTTGGCTGGACCAGGCGGGCGGCATGTCGGCAGAGGCTATCGGATGCCAAGAAGGCCGCGTTCACCGCCCGTTCACGGGCCGATCAACACTGTCTCCCCCGGCCTTTGCCGCGATCATCATCGGTGATGTGGGCCCCCGCCCACAAACCGCGCTCCACAGAGCGGACATCCGGGACATCGCGGGGGTCCGGGTGCCTCGGCATAGGGTGGGCGACCATGACGTGGCTGATCACCGGCGGTGCCGGGTACATAGGGGCGCATGTGGCGAGGGCCATGACGGGGGCCGGGGAGCGGGTGCTCGTCCTGGACGACCTGTCGGCGGGGGTGCCCGCGCGGCTGCCCGCCGACGTGCCGCTGGTGCGGGGCTCCTCGCTGGACGGCGGCCTGCTGAAGCGGGTGCTGGCCGAGCACGCGGTGACGGGTGTGGTGCATCTCGCGGCGCGCAAGCAGGTCGCCGAGTCGGTGGCGCAGCCGACCCGCTACTACCAGGAGAACGTCGGCGGTCTCGCGACCCTCCTGGAGGCGGTCGCGGAGGCCGGGATCGAGCGCTTCCTCTTCTCCTCCTCGGCGGCGGTCTACGGCAATCCCGCGGCTGAACTGATCACGGAGGAGACGCCGTGCGCCCCCGTGAACCCCTACGGCGAGACGAAGCTCGCCGGGGAGTGGCTGGTGCGGGCGGCCGGGCAGGCACACGGGATCTCCACGGTCTGCCTGCGTTATTTCAACGTCGCCGGGGCCGCGGCGCCGGAGCTCGCGGACACCGGTGTCTTCAACATCGTGCCCATGGTCTTCGACCGCCTCACCCGCGACGAGGCGCCGCGGATCTTCGGCGACGACTATCCGACGCCGGACGGCACCTGCGTCCGTGACTACATCCATGTGTCCGATCTCGCCGAGGCGCATCTCGCGGCGGCCCGGCGGCTGTCGGAAGGCGGACGGAGCGGTGACCTGACGGTCAACATCGGTCGTGGCGAGGGCGTCTCCGTACGCGAGATGGTCACGGTGATCGGCGAGGTGACCGGAGACCGACGGCCCGCGGTCGTGGAGCCCCGGCGCCCCGGGGACGCGCCCGTGTCGGTGGCCTCGGCCGCGCTGGCCGCCGAGACGCTCGGGTGGAGCGCGCGGCGAGGGGTGCGCGAGATGATCGAGTCCGCCTGGCACGGATGGCTGCTGCACCACCACTGAGGTCCTGACCTGCGGTTCGTTTCCGCAGGTCAGGCATATGACAACGGTGTTCAGTGCCGCGTTGCCGGATACCCCCAGGGCGTAGTTCACTGTGATCCCGGACGGGTGTTCCGGATCGACGCGCAGGAGGCGGCTTCCATGGGGGCAGGGCACGATCACGGGCACGCGCACTCGCATGCGCCGACCGGCGGTACGGCGACGGCGGCGTACGTCGGCAGGCTGCGGGTGGCGCTGTCGATCACGCTCACCGTCATGGTGGTCGAGATCGTCGGCGGCATCGTCGCGGACTCCCTCGCCCTGGTCGCGGACGCGGCACACATGGCGACGGACGCGCTGGGTCTCGGCATGGCCCTCCTCGCGATCCACTTCGCGAACCGCCCCGCGACCGGCAACCGCACCTTCGGGTACGCCCGCGCCGAGATCCTCGCCGCCCTCGCGAACTGTCTGCTGCTGCTCGGGGTCGGCGGCTACGTGTTGTACGAGGCGATCCAGCGGTTCGTCACGCCGGCCGACACCGAGGGCGGGCTGACCATCGTGTTCGGTGCGATCGGCCTGGTCGCGAACATGATCTCGCTGACGCTGCTGATGCGCGGTCAGAAGGAGAGCCTGAACGTGCGCGGGGCCTTCCTGGAGGTCGCGGCAGACGCGCTGGGCTCGCTCGCGGTACTGATCGCGGCGACGGTGATCCTGACCACGGGCTGGCAGGCCGCCGACCCGATCGCCTCGCTCGTCATCGGCCTGATGATCGTGCCGCGCACCGTCAAGCTGCTGCGCGAGACCCTCGACGTCCTGCTGGAGTCGGCACCCAAGGACGTCGACATGACGGAGGTGCGGATGCACATCCTGGCCCTGGACGGCGTGGAGGACGTCCACGACCTGCACGCCTGGACGATCACCTCGGGGATGCCGGTGCTGTCCGCGCACGTGGTTGTGCGCTCCGACGTGCTCAGCGCGATCGGCCACGAGAAGATGCTGCACGAGCTCCAGAACTGTCTCGGCGACCACTTCGACGTGGAGCACTGCACCTTCCAGCTGGAACCGAGCGGGCACGCGGAACACGAGGCACGGCTGTGCCACTGACGGGTGTACCAGTGACACACGTGTACGGTGCATGAAACGCCCGTTCTGACGGAATGCAGCGATCCGGCGCACCTTCGCGTCCTCCACCGCACAGCACCGCCCCGAGCGGTTCCCCGCCCGCCGCGCCGGGCACGATCAACTGCCGGGAGTGCCCGATCCGTGCGGCACACTTGGGGCGCGAAGACCGATGTGAAGGATGGGTATGCCGACCACACCTGCCACCACGACGCACACTCCGTCGAACGGCGCCGCGAACGCGATCCTGCTGGAACTGGTCGACGAGCACGGTGTGACGATCGGCACCGCGGAGAAGCTCGCCGCCCACCAGCCCCCGGGACAACTGCACCGTGCTTTCTCGGTGTTCCTCTTCGACGAGCGCGGTCGGCTGCTCCTCCAGCAGCGCGCGCTGGGCAAGTACCACTCCCCCGGCGTGTGGTCCAACACCTGCTGCGGCCACCCCTACCCGGGCGAGGCGCCCTTCGCGGCGGCGGCCCGGCGGACGTACGAGGAGCTGGGTGTCTCCCCGTCGCTGCTCGCCGAGGCGGGCACGGTGCGCTACAACCACCCGGACCCGGACTCGGGCCTGGTCGAGCAGGAGTACAACCACCTCTTCGTCGGCATGGTGCAGTCCTCGCTCGCACCGGACCCGGAGGAGGTCGCCACGACCGCCTTCGTGACCCCGGACGAGCTGGCGGAGCGGCACGCGAAGGACGTTTTCTCGGCGTGGTTCATGACGGTGCTGGACGCGGCCCGTCCCGCGGTCAGGGAGCTGACGGGCCCGTCCGCCGGCTGGTGAGCGACTCTCCGGCGCTCAGGGCACGCGCACGGCCATGAGCGGCAGGGCGGCCCAGATCACCTTGCCGCCACTGGCCGTGTGCTCGACGTCGCAGACTCCGCCCGCCTCCCGGGTGATCTCGCGGACCAGGAGCAGTCCCCGGCCTCCCTCGCCGCTGTGGTCGGTCTCCAGGGCGGTCGGCCGGTAGGGGTGGTTGTCCTCCACGGACACCCGCACCCACTCCGCGCCGACGGCCACCTCCACGGCGAGCATCGGCGAGAGCAGGGCCGCGTGCCGAACGGCGTTCGTGACGAGCTCGGACACGATCAGCAGGAGGCCCTGGACGAGATCGTCCGAGACGGGCACGCCCTGGCGGTACAGCAGGTCCCGTACGGCGTGTCGCGCCTGCGGGACCGACGCGTCGACGGCGGGGGCGGTGAACCGCCACACGCCCTCGTACGGCAGCGGGTCCGGTGCGCCCGGGTCGAGGGAGTCCGGTCCGAGGGGATCCGGGCCGAGGGGATCCTGTTCGAGAGGGTCCGGTTCGAGGGGGTCTTCTCCGCTGTCCGTTGGGCGAGGGCCGGACCCACGCCCATGGTCGTCCATTCTTCGGTCGCCACCCTTGCGCTCGATTGTCACCACACGTCGAGTGTTGGCAGCATGTCACCCCGGCCCGCCGTACTGAACAGAAGTCAGCGCATATCGAGTGGCTCTGACCGTTTCCGCTCGGAACTACTCAAGATGTGTCGGTTTCGCGGCCGCCTCCTGCCGCTCGGTGACCATGCCGACGACCTTGCGTCCCCCGAAGCCGGTGGCGACGAGGCCGAGGCCGTCGAAGAGCAGGGCGAGCGAGAAGAAGCAGCCGATCACGTACTTGCTGCTGCTCGGCCAGGACGCCAGTACCAGGATGCCGAGCAGCAGGTCGAAGGCGCCCTGCACGAGCGTCCAGCCGAACTGCGGTCCGCGCACCACCAGGCTGCCGGCCAGCCGGAACACCCCGCCGGTCAGGAAGAGCAGCGCGGCGAACATGGTCAGTGCCGCTGCCGCCGCCTCCGGTCGCCCGATGACGACCACGCCGGCCGCGATGTTCAGGGCGGCGACCACGGCACCGAGCCAGAAGAAGTTGGAGTCCCGGGCCTGGACCGCGTGCAGGAGTCCGACCTCCCCCAGTCTCGACTTCGCTCGACCGGGCGGTGCCCCCATCGCCGATCAGCAGGAGCCAGCCGAAGAGGATCATCGAGGTGAGCGTGGCCACCCCGGTGTAGATCAGCCCGACGAGTCCGGCGATCACCAGGATCACGCCCAGCACCGCCAGCCAGCCGAAACCGCGGCTCAGCTTGGCCGCTTCGGGGTTCTCCGCCTTGTGCACTGTCATGCGGGCCCTCCTCGCGCTGCGGGCCCCTTCTTGATCGTACGGTCGGGGCGTGGGGCTAGCATCCGACGCATGGAGCTCCCGGAGCCGCAGCTGCTGCACACCGTCACCGACTCGGTCGCTACCGTCGTAGTGCACCATCCGGCCAAGCGCAATGCCATGACGGCCGCGATGTGGCGGGCGCTGCCGCCGCTCCTTGAGACGCTGGCCGCCGATCCGGGCGTCCGGGCGCTCGTGCTGACCGGTCAGGGCGGGACGTTCTGTGCGGGCGCGGACATCTCCACGCTGCGTGAATCGCCCGAGGAGGCGCAGGGGCTCGCGGTGCGTGCCGAGGAGGCCCTCGCCGCGTTTCCGAAGCCGACGCTGGCGGCGGTCCGGGGGCACTGTGTGGGCGGCGGTTCGCAGCTCGCCGCGGCGTGCGATCTGCGGTTCGCCGAGGAGGGCGCGCTGTTCGGGGTGACGCCGTCGAAGCTCGGAATCGTGTATCCGGCGTCCTCCACCCGGCGACTGGTGTCGCTGGTCGGTCCCGCCACCGCCAAGTACCTGTTGTTCTCCGGTGAGTTGATCGACGCGGAGCGGGCGTTGCGTACGGGCCTGGTCGACGAGGTGCTGCCTTCGGGTGAACTGGCCAAGCGGGTCAGGGAGTTCACGCGAATCCTGGCATCCCGTTCGCAGCTCACGCAGGCCGCGGCGAAGGAGTTCGCGAACGGCCGCACGGACCGGGACGCGTACTGGAGCCGTGAGGCGCGGGGCAGCGGCGACACCGCGGAGGGGGTCGCCGCGTTCCTCGAGCGCAGGGCACCGCGCTTCACCTGGACTACGTCAGGATGAAGCGGCTCTTGGAGCGGAACTCCTCGACGAGGTGCGCGGGCGCCTTCTGGGGCGAACCGGCGTCGTAGGGCGGTTGTGGGTCGTACTCGGTCAACAGCTGTACGGCCTGGGCGTGTTCGTCGCCCGCGATCCTGCCGAGCAGCGTGAGCCCCATGTCGATGCCGGCGGAGACACCCGCCCCGGTGACGTACTTCCCGTCGAACACGACCCGCTCCCCCGTGGGTTCGACGCCGAACTGCTCCAGGAAGTCCAGGGCCAGCCAGTGGGAGGTCGCGCGGCGGCCCCGGAGCAGACCCGCGGCCGCCAGCAGCAGGGAGCCGGTGCACACGGACGTGGTCCAGGTACTGGTGGCGTCGGCGGCGCGCAGCCAGTCGAGCAGCACCGTGTTCTCCATCTGCGGGGTCTGCCCGGGACCGCCCGGCACGATCACGATGTCCGGGTTCGGCACCTCGGCGAACGTCCGGTCGGCGGTGAGGGCGAGCCTGCCTGTGTCGGTGCGCACGGGGCCGGTCTCCTCCGCGACGAACACGACCTCGGAGTCCGGCAGGCGCCCGAGGGTCTCGTACGGTCCTACGGCGTCCAGGGCGGTGAAGCGGTCGAAGAGGACGATGGCGATCTGCACAGGGAGTCCTTTCAGCGGGCCGGGGTCGGGTGGAAGCGGCGGCGGTACTCGGAGGGGGCCGTGCCGAGGGCCTTGACGAAGGCGCGGCGCATGCCCTCGGGGGTGCCGTAGCCGCTGGCGCGGGAGATCTCCTCGATGCCGTCGGAGGTGTCCTCCAGGAGGCGGCGGGCGTGTTCCAGCCGGACCCGGTCGACGTACCGGCCCGGTGTCATGCCGGTCTCGGTCTGGAAGGCGCGGGCGAAGTGGCGGGGCGAGAGGCGGGCCCGGGCGGCGAGGCTCTCGACGCTGAGGTCGTCGGCGGGGTGCTCGGTGATCCTCCCCCACTGCCTTAAGGGCGTGGGAGGTGCCCCCAGCTGGACCTCGCGCAAGGGCTCGCGCTGGGCGGTCTGGGCGGCGAGCTGGGCGCTGAACTGTGCCTGGTTGCCGGGCCGGCGCAGGAAGACGACCAGGTGGCGGGCGATGGCGAGGGCGGCGTCCCGGCCCAGGTCCTCCTCGACCAGGGCGAGCGCGAGGTCGATCCCCGAGGTGACGCCGGCGGACGTGGACACGTGTCCGTCGCGCACATAGATCGGGTCCGGGTCCACCTCCACGGCCGGGTGGTCACGGGCGAGCTTGTCGCAGTACGCCCAGTGCGTGGTGACGCGGCGGCCGTCCAGGAGCCCCGCCTCGGCGAGCCGGATGGCGCCGGTGCACACCGAGACCAGGCGCTCGGCCCGCGGCCCGTGCTCGCGCAGCCAGTCGGCGATGCGGGCGTCGGGGCGCCGGGTGCCCTGGCCACCGGGCACGAGGAGGGTGTGCGGGGCATCCGCCCGCGCGAGGGCTTCGTCCGGTACGACGGTCAGGCCGCTGGAGGTGCGTACGGGAGCGCCGTCGAGCGAGGCCGTACGGATGCGGTAGGTGCCCGGGGTGAGCTGCTCGGCCCCGGCGAAGACCTCCAGTGGGCCGGTGACGTCGAGGCTCTGCACGCCGTCGAAGAGGACGAAGAGAACGGTTCGCTGGGCCATGCCCTTGATTCTTGGGGCGGTGAGCGATGGCGGCAATGACGAGTTCCCCACCTTTTCTGCCATGCCCAGCACACCTGTCGAACGGATACCAAGCGGTCGGTAACCTGCTCGTCATGACCACTGCCGCCCTGGAACCACGTGCCGGACGCCGCTGTCACAACCCGCTCAACTCCCTGCACGCGGCGCACTACTTCTCTCCCGACCTGGACAAGGAGCTGGCCGCGATCGGCGTCACCCATCCGCGGGCCGTCAACTTCGCGGTGCGGGCCGCCGCGCTGGGTCCGGTCGGTCCGGGGGCGGTCACGGCGGCGTTCTACAACTACAAGCACGAGCTGGTCGCCGAGCACGTGCCGGCCGTGTGGCGGACCGCCACGCCCGAACAGGTCCTGGCGGCACGCGCGCGTGCCGTCGACTCGACCCTGCGCCGCCTGCTCGGCGACGAGACCGTGGCGTCGGAGGGGATGGCCGAGGCCGCGCGGCTCGCGCTGCGGGCCACGGAAGCCTGTTCGCGCGCCGCCCGCCCGTTGTACTCCGCGCACGCCGATCTGCCGGTGCCCCTGGAGCCCCACCTGGCGTTCTGGCACGCCGCGACGCTGCTGCGCGAGCACCGGGGCGACGGACATCTCGCCGCCCTGATGTCCGCGGAGCTGGACGGTCTGGAGGCCCTGGTGACCCACACCGCGACGGGCCGGGGCATGACACCGTCATGGGTGTTCACCACCCGCGGGTGGACCCGCCAGGAGTGGGACGCGGCCTCCGGCCGGCTCCGGGAGCGCGGACTGCTGGACGCCGACGGTGAGCTGACCGAGCGGGGTGTCGCCCTGCGGGAGGAGATCGAGGCGGAGACAGACCGCCTGGACCGGGCCCCGTACGAGCACCTCGGGGCCGAGGGCGTACGACGGCTGACAGAGCTCGCGGTGGGGTTCGCGCGGGCCGCGTTGACCGCGGGGGCCTATCCCGCGGACCTGATCGGCAAGCACTGAAACACGGGGCGACGAAGATTGCCCGGCCGTCTTGGAGGTACCCGTTCCTTTCCCGGTCGTCGCGGCCGGGAGAGGAAAGGGGATACACATGTTCCGCGCGATCGCAGACGTCCTGCGCCAGATCGGTGGCGCCATCGCCACCGTGGTGACCCTGCCCTTCCGGGCAGTGGCCCGGCTCTTCGGCGGTGCGTCCAGCTCCACGAGGAGCAGCAGGGCCTGATGACCACGGCCTGATGACCGCGCCCTGATCCCCCACTGTCGGTGCCGCCTGCCACAATTGCCGCGCAACCTCAGTGAGAAGGCGGTACGGGATCGTGACGACACCCGGGCCCAGCGGGTCCACCAGCGCAGGGTCGATCGAAAGCAGGATCGCCGAGGAACTCGGCGTACGGGAGCGGCAGGTGAAGGCTGCCGTGGAGCTGCTGGACGGCGGTTCCACGGTTCCCTTCATCGCCCGCTACCGCAAGGAAGCGACCGAGATGCTCGACGACGCGCAGCTGCGCACGCTCGAGGAGCGGTTGCGGTATCTGCGGGAGCTGGAGGAGCGGCGGACGGCGATCCTCGACTCGGTGCGCGAGCAGGGCAAGCTCACCGAGGAGCTCGAGGCGCGGATCCGCGGCGCGGAGACCAAGGCGCGCCTGGAGGACATCTACCTGCCGTTCAAGCCGAAGCGGCGCACCAAGGCGCAGATCGCCCGCGAGGCAGGTCTGGAGCCGCTCGCCGAGGGCCTGCTCGGGGACCCGGGTGTCGCGCCGCTCGCCGCGGCCGCCGCGTTCGTCGACGCCGACAAGGGCGTCCCGGACGCGCAGGCCGCGCTGGACGGTGCCCGGGCGATCCTGACCGAGCGCTTCTCGGAGGACGCCGACCTGATCGGCGAGCTGCGCGAGCGCATGTGGGTGCGCGGGCGGCTGGTCGCCAAGGTGCGGGACGGCAAGGAGGAGGCGGGCGCCAAGTTCGCCGACTACTTCGACTTCGCCGAGCCCTTCACGAATCTGCCCTCGCACCGCATCCTGGCGATGCTGCGCGGCGAGAAGGAGGAGGTCCTCGACCTCGTCCTGGAACCCGAGGAGCCGTCCGAGCAGCCCGGTCCATCCTCCTACGAGGGGATCGTGGCCGGGAAGTTCGGCATCGCCGACCGCGGCCGCCCCGGCGACAAGTGGCTGGTGGACACGGTCCGCTGGGCCTGGCGGACCCGCATCCTCGTGCACCTCGGCATCGACCTCAGGCTGCGGCTGCGGACGGCCGCCGAGGACGAGGCGGTCAACGTGTTCGCGGCCAACCTCCGCGACCTGCTGCTCGCCGCTCCGGCCGGCACACGCGCGACGCTGGGCCTGGACCCCGGGTTCCGGACGGGCGTGAAGGTCGCCGTGGTCGACGCGACCGGCAAGGTCGTCGCCACCGACGTCATCCACCCGCACGTCCCCGCCAACCGGTGGGACGAGGCGATCGCCAAGCTGGCCCGGCTGGCCAGGGAGCACGCGGTCGAGCTGATCGCCATCGGCAATGGCACGGCGTCCCGCGAGACCGACAAGCTCGCCGGTGAACTCATCGCCAAGCACCCGGAGCTGAAGCTCACCAAGGTGATGGTGTCCGAGGCGGGCGCCTCCGTGTACTCGGCGTCCGCGTTCGCCTCGCAGGAACTGCCGGACATGGACGTGTCACTGCGCGGCGCGGTGTCCATCGCGCGCCGGCTCCAGGACCCGCTGGCCGAGCTCGTGAAGATCGACCCGAAGTCGATCGGCGTCGGCCAGTACCAGCACGACCTGTCCGAGGTGAAGCTGTCGCGCTCCCTGGACGCGGTGGTGGAGGACTGTGTGAACGGCGTGGGCGTCGACGTCAACACGGCGTCCGCCCCGCTGCTCGCCCGGGTCTCCGGGATCACCTCCGGGCTGGCCGAGAACATCGTGTCCCACCGGGACGCCAACGGCCCCTTCAAGGCCCGCACCGAACTGAAGAAGGTGGCCCGCCTGGGCCCCAAGGCGTACGAGCAGTGCGCGGGCTTCCTGCGGATCCGCGGCGGCCACGACCCGCTGGACTCCTCCAGCGTCCACCCCGAGGCGTATCCGGTGGTGCGGCGGATGGTGAAGACCGCGGGACAGGACGTCGCCTCCCTCGTCGGCAACACGGCGACGCTGCGTTCGCTTCGGCCGCAGGACTTCGTGGACGAGACCTTCGGCCTGCCCACGGTGACGGACATCCTCAAGGAGCTGGAGAAGCCGGGGCGCGACCCTCGGCCCGCCTTCAAGACGGCGACCTTCAAGGAGGGCGTCGAGAAGATCTCCGACCTCGTCTCCGGGATGGTGCTGGAGGGGGTCGTGACGAACGTGGCGGCGTTCGGGGCGTTCATCGACGTCGGTGTCCACCAGGACGGTCTGGCGCATGTTTCCGCGCTGTCGAAGACGTTCGTCAAGGATCCGCGCGATGTGGTGAAGCCCGGCGACATCGTCAAGGTGAAGGTGCTGGAGGTCGATATTCCGCGGAAGCGGATCTCGTTGACGCTGCGGCTCGACGACGAAGCGGCGGCGAAGCCTTCCGGTGGGGAGCGTCGTCAGCCGCAGCGGGGTGGGCGGCCGCCTCAGCAGCGGCAGCAACGGCAGGCGGCGCCTGCTCCGGCCAACGGTGCGATGGCTGACGCGTTGCGCAAGGCGGGGCTGCTCAATCCGAAGAACGGCAAGCGCTGACTCAGGTCGTGGGGAACTGCGGGCCCGTTGTGGCTGGGCGCGCAGTTCCCCGCCCCCCTTCAGGGCGCTTCCGTCACCTTGCCCGATGAGACCTCCAAGCGACGGTTCACCCTCACCGCGTCCAGCATCCTGCGGTCGTGCGTGACCAATAGCAGCGTGCCTTCGTAGGCGTCGAGGGCGGACTCCAGCTGTTCGATGGCCGGCAGGTCCAGGTGGTTGGTCGGTTCGTCCAGGACCAGGAGGTTGACTCCCCTGCCCTGCAGCAGTGCCAGGGCCGCCCTCGTCCGCTCCCCCGGGGACAGCGTCGCCGCCGAGCGCGTGACGTGGTCGGACTTGAGACCGAACTTGGCCAGGAGGGTGCGGACCTCCGCCGGTTCCGTGTCGGGGACCGCCGCACAGAAGGCCTCCAGCAGGGACTCCTCGCCGTGGAAGAGCTTGCGGGCCTGGTCGACCTCGCCGATCAGGACGCCGGAGCCCAGGGAGGACTGGCCGGAGGTCAGCGGCACCCGGCCCAGCAGGGCGCCGAGCAGGGTGGACTTTCCGGCCCCGTTCGCGCCCGTGACCGCCACCCGGTCCGCCCAGTCGATCTGGAGGGACACCGGGCCGAGGACGAAGTCGCCCTGGCGTACCTCGGCGTCCCGCAGCGTCGCCACGACCGCGCCCGAGCGGGGGGCCGAGGCGATCTCCATGCGCAGTTCCCACTCCTTGCGCGGCTCCTCGACGACATCGAGGCGTTCGATCATGCGCTGGGTCTGGCGGGCCTTGGCGGCCTGCTTCTCGCTGGCCTCGCTGCGGAACTTGCGGCCGATCTTGTCGTTGTCGTTGCTCGCCTTGCGGCGCGCGTTCTTCACGCCCTTGTCCATCCACGAGCGCTGCATCTGCGCCCGGTCCTGGAGGGCGGACCGCTTGTCGGCGAACTCCTCGTAGTCGTCCCGGGCGTGCCGGCGGGCCACCTCGCGCTCCTCCAGGTAGGCCTCGTAACCGCCGCCGTAGAGGGTGATCCGCTGCTGGGCCAGGTCGAGTTCGAGGACCTTGGTGACCGTGCGGGTGAGGAACTCGCGGTCGTGGCTGACCACCACCGTGCCGGCACGCAGGCCCTTCACGAACCGCTCCAGGCGCTCCAGGCCGTCCAGGTCGAGGTCGTTGGTCGGCTCGTCGAGGAGGAAGACGTCGTAGCGGGAGAGCAGCAGGGAGGCGAGGCCCGCGCGGGCCGCCTGGCCGCCCGACAGGGAGGTCATCGGCAGGTCCAGGTCGACCGCGAGTCCCAGGGAGTCGGTGACCTCCTCGGCCCGTTCGTCGAGGTCGGCGCCGCCGAGGTCGAGCCAGCGCTCCAGGCTGGTGGCGTACGCGTCGTCGGCGCCCGGGGCCCCGTCGACCAGGGCCTGGGTCGCCTCGTCCATCACCCGCTGGGCCTCGGCGACACCGGTGCGGCGGGCGAGGAACTCACGCACGGTCTCCCCCGGGCGCCGCTCCGGCTCCTGCGGGAGGTGCCCGACCGTGGCCGTCGGCGGGGAGAGCCTGAGCTCCCCCTCCTCCGGCGCGAGCAGCCCCGCGAGCATCCTGAGCAGCGTGGACTTGCCCGCGCCGTTGGCCCCGACCAGGCCGATCACATCTCCGGGCGCGACGACGAGGTCGAGCCCGCTGAACAGGGAACGGTCGCCGTGGCCGGCGGCGAGGTTCTTGGCGACGAGGGTGGCAGTCATCAGACCGTCGATCCTAACGGCGGCGGCGGTTTCCCGACGCCCCGTTTCTCACCGGGCCATCGCCTCCACCAGGACACTTCCCGAGGTCCGCGCCACCACGAACGATTCTCCCTTCACCGCCTTGGCGTCCAGGGCGATCCGGTGCCGGCCCGCTTCCAGGACGCCGTCGAAGACCTCCTGGGCGTGGGTGCGATACAGACGGTCGAGGCGGTACGCCGTCAGGCGCACCCGGCACGGTGAGGTGACCTCGACAGCCGCCTCGCCGGCGGCGGCGACCAGCCGGGTCAGCCGGCGCTGTGCGACGGGGCTGCGGTCGAGGGCGTGCTCTATCTGGGCCACGAGCAGCGGGACGATCGGGGCGAGACCGTCGACATAGGCCACGTCGACGCCCGCGCGTTCGAAGGAGCGGCGTACGGCGGCACGTTCCTCCTCGGCGACCGCGTGGCCGAAGGCGACGGCGCCGTAGCCGCGCAGTTCGTCGGCGTGGACGGCTCCCACCTCGTGGGTGATGTCGGCGCCGATGCCGATGGTGCGCAGGGCGGCGGCGAGTTTGGCGAGGACGGCGACGCGGGCGCCGATGAGCAGGACCCGGCGTCGGGCTCCCTCGGAGCCGTTGCCGCCCCGGAGCAGGGAGTCGAGCGCCGCGCGGTACTCGGCGCCCCGGAAACGGAACGGTCCGATGCCGTGGTAGCCGCTGAGCCGGAGGTCCACGTCCTCGGCGCTCTGCCAGGCGAAGTCCTTCCAGATGACGTCGTCGCCGTCCCGCTCGATGACGGCGGTGACGGCTCCGCAGGCGAGGTCCTCGCACTCGGGACAGCCGTAGATGACGTGACGACCGTTCGGAAGCGGGGCGTCCGTCTCGCCCAGGAGGCTGCGGACCTGGGCGGTGAAGATCGCGGGTGGCACGTCGGAGGCGAGGGGGGAGACGGCGTCGAGGTCGGAGAGCTGGAAGAGGAGGGGGCGGCCGTCGACGATGAAGTCCACGAAGTCCCGGTGTACCTGGAAGTCACCGTTGGCGAGGACTCCACCGGCACGCATCGCCGGTGCCAGGCCGAAGGTCGCGTAGGCGGCAGACATGGGGTGAGTATTCCCGGCTTTGGGCCGGTCTGAGCACGGCATGGGTCATTCCGCTCACGCCGGGCGGCGCGGTCGTCCGACGTGCACCTCGGCGGGTACGGGGAGTTGGCGGCGCGGCCCGGCGTCAGCGGCGTACGCATGGTCGAAGGAGGACCGGTCGGAGCGGGTGTGACCGCCTCCTCGGTGTGCGCCGGATCAGCTGTGGTCGTGGCCCAGCGGGTCGCCCTCCGTCTCGGTGCCGGGGCCCGGGCCGATCTGGATCCCGAAGTCGCCGTCGTACTTCCGGTGGCCCTCGATCACGGCGAGTTCGACGGCCTCGGAGCCCATCTCGCCGCGCACGATGAGCGGATCCCGGCGCAGGTCGCGCATGAGGGCGACACACATGCCGATCATCACGAGGACGAAGGGCGCGGCGGCCAGGATGGTGAGGTTCTGCAGGCCGGTGAGCGCGTCGCCCTGGCCGCTGCCGACGAGCAGCATGATGGCGGCAACCGCTCCGGTGACCACGCCCCAGAACACGACGACGAACCGGCCGGGTTCGAGGGCGCCCCGCTGGGAGAGCGTGCCCATCACGATGGACGCGGCGTCGGCGCCCGAGACGAAGAAGATGCCGACCAGGATCATCACGAGCAGGCTCGTCGCGGTGGCGATGGGGAACTCCTGGAGCACGCCGAAGAGTTGGCCCTCCGGGGTCGACTCGCCGCCGAGCGCGCCGCCCTCCTTCAGCTTCATGGCCGTACCGCCGAAGATCGCGAACCAGACGAGGCTGACCGTGCTGGGCACGAGGATGACGCCGCCGACGAACTGACGGATGGTGCGGCCGCGGCTGATGCGGGCGATGAACATGCCGACGAAGGGCGTCCAGGAGATCCACCAGGCCCAGTAGAAGACGGTCCAGCTGCCGAGCCAGTCCGCGACGCCCTTGCCGCCGCTCGCCTCGGTACGGCCGGCGAGCTGGGGCAGGTCGCCGAGGTAGGAGAAGACCGAGGTGGGCAGCAGGTCGAGCACGATGATCGTGGGGCCCGCGATGAACACGAACACGGCGAGAATCAGGGCGAGCACCATGTTGGTGTTGGACAGCCACTGGATGCCCCGCTCGATGCCGGAGACGGCCGAGAGCACGAAGGCCAGGGTCAGCACGGTGATGATCGTGACGAGCAGGCCGGTGCTGACGTCGTCCATCCAGTCCAGCTCCTGGAAACCGGAGCCGATCTGGAGGGCGCCGAGGCCCAGGGAGGCCGCGGAGCCGAAGACGGTGGCGATGATCGCGAGGATGTCGATCACCCGGCCGACGGTGCCGTTGGCGTGCTTCTCCCCGATGAGCGGGGTGAACACGGCGCTGATGGTCTGGCGCCGGCGCTTGCGGAAGGTGCTGTAGGCGATGCCGAGGCCGACGACCGCGTAGATCGCCCAGGGGTGCAGGGTCCAGTGGAAGAGGGTGGTGGCCATCGCCGTCTCCATGCGTTCACCGGAGTTGGCGGGGTTCGTGCCCGGGGGCGGGGTCGTGTAGTGCGAGAGGGGCTCGCTGACGCCGTAGAACATCAGGCCGATGCCCATGCCGGCGCTGAACATCATCGCGACCCAGGACACCGTCTTGAACTCGGGCTCCTCGCCCTCGGCGCCCAGGTGGATGCGGCCGTAGCGGCTCATCGCGAGCCACAGGGCGAACACCACGAAGCACGAGGCGGCCAGCATGAAGGCCCAACCGCCGTTGTGGATCAGCCCTTTGAGCAGGGTGGTGGAGACGTCCTCCAGGGAGTCCGTCGCCGCCCAGCCCCAGATCACGAAGGCCAGGGTGATGACGGCGGTGACACCGAACACCACCCGGTCGGTCTCGTGGCCGAGGATGCCCGCGGCACCTTCCCGGCCACCTCTCTTCTTCAGGTCTTCAGTCATCTGCGGCACCTTCCCCTGGAGCGGTGGATACGCCGGTTTTCACACAGTTCCCCAGGACCTACCACAGGTGCCGCAGATCTCGACCGATTCAGCAGCCGGTGTCGGGCTCCCCGGCGGTGACGGATCCGATCACCGGCCCGCCTCCGGGACACGCTGGCTGGCGCGCGGAGCGCGGACACCGTCGAGGGCTCGCGCCGCATCCGGTACGACCGTCTCGGCGCCCTTCGTCGCGTGCGCGAAGGCGGCGGCGCCGCCGACCAGCGGGACGCGGGCCGAGGTGCGGGTCAGGTCGATCGTGAGGGTGGGCTTGGTGGACGGCGGGTCGATGAGGTCCTTGTCGGTGCCCGCGACGATCAGGGCGAGGCGGTGGCCCGCCGGGACGACGTGGTCCGTGGCGCCGAGGTCGAGGGTGATGGTGTACGCCTTGCCCGGGGTGAGCGGGACGCCCTTGCGGGCCGAGGCGTAGTTGCCCAGGTCGGCCCAACCGCGGCTGACCACGGTGTAGTCGACCGCGGTGGTCTTCGCCTGCGTCTGCTTGAAGCAGGCGCTGTCGCCGGTCGTGCTCGCGCCCCAGCAGGTGCGGTCGGTGAGGGTGGTGATGCCCTCGCCGCCGGCCGCGTAGTCGCGGATGGTGTCGGGGCCGAGGTCCACGAGTACGGCGGAGAGGTGGGCCGTGGTGGTGGTCGGGGTCGCCGTGACCGTGACCTTGGAGGATCCGGACAGGCGGAGGTCCTTGGTGAGGGTTCCGGTGGTGAATCCCGCCTTGTCGGGGGTCGACGTGTCGATCCGGGCGGCCCAGTCCGTCTCGCTCAGCGCGGGGTCGTCGGTGAAGGTCTCGGTGCCCTTGGCCTTGGTGAGGCCGAGGGTGCCGACGGCCGGCTGTGCGCCCTTCGCGGGGCGCAGAGTGGTCGCCGAAGTGCCGCGCGGGGGCCAGGACTTGGAGGTGACCCACTGGTCGGGGTGGCGTTCGATGTCGGCCATGGGCTCGCGGTCGATGCCGTTGTCGTAGCCGAGGAGTTCGTGGTCGAACCAGCGGTGCAGGGTGTCGACCCACTCCGCGCGCCGGAAGTCGAAGGGGTCGACGTGGCCGGTCTGGGAGAGCCAGATCTTGCGCTCGACGCCGTTCTTCGCGAGGGCGTCCCACCACGGACCGACGTGCTGGAGACGGACGTTGAGGTCCTGCATCCCGTGGACGAGGAAGACGCTGGCCTTGACCTTGCGCGCGTCCTTCACGTAGTCGCGCTCGGTCCACAGCGGGGTCCGGTCGCCGGTGCGGGGCGCCTGGTCGACGAGTTTCTGCTGGACGGCGGCGCACTTGGTGCGGGCGTCGGGGCTGTCGACGTAGTCGGAGAGCCAGTCGGGCCCGGAGTCGTAGAGCGGGGCGCCCTGGGAGAAGTAGTAGTCGTACCAGGTGGAGATGGCGCTGATCGGGACGATGGTCTTCAGCCCCTTGACGCCGGTGGCGGCGACGCCGTTGGCGATGGTGCCGTCCCAGCTCTTGCCGATCATGCCGGTCCTGCCGTTGGTCCAGCCGGCTCTGGCCTTCGCGGTGCCCGTGCGGCTGGTGTACGCGGTGGCCCGGCCGTTGAGCCAGTCGACCACCGCCTTGGCTGACTGGATGTCGGAGCGGCCGCCGACGTCCACACAGCCGTCGGAGCGGTTGGTGCCGGCGAGGTCGACCCCGACGAAGGCGTAGCCGCGGGGCACGAAGTAGTTGTCGTAGAACAGCGGCATCCGGACGACGTTCCCCTGGGCGTCGTACGTCTTCAGCTGGCTCTCGTTGCCGCGTCCGCAGCAGGAGTAGTACGGGCTGGCGTCCATGATGACCGGGACCTTGCGGCCCCGCTGGGCGGGTTCGCGGGGCCGGACGATGTCGACGGCGACACGGTCGGTCTTTCCGTCACCGTCGCCGTCGAGCCGGGTGTCCACCCAGACGGCCTCGCGGACGGCGTTCTCGTACGAGTAGATCGGTTGGCTCTCGCGCGGGGCCGTACGGGTCTGGGCCTGTGCGGTCGCGGGCGCGAGGAAGGTCGCCAGCAGGGCGGCGGTGGCCGCGGCGGCTGTCGCGAGCGGTCTCCAGGTCGTGAAGCGCGTGCGTATCGACATGGGCGGACGGTACTGCGGTCAACTCCCGTATAAAAGGGGGCCCTTCGAGTCCGTGACGGCCGAATGGCGATCGTGTGACAGGAGGGACCGTGGACACTTCCGGCTCACAGGTGGTGAATAGGCTGCGAACAGACTTCATCTCCCCACGACTTGGAGCTTTCGTGCACCGCAGACTCATCGCACCGGGCGCATTCGCGGCGGCCTCCCTGATGCTGGCGATCCCGGCGTCGGCGGCGGGCTTCTCCCCCGGCGCTCCGGGCATCGGCGACCCCTACTACCCGGACTACGGCAACGGCGGATACGACGTCTCCCACTACGACCTGCGGCTGAAGTACCAGCCGGCGACGGACGAGTTGGAGGGCACGGCCACCCTTCTGGTGCGCACCACGCAGGACCTGTCCCGCTTCGATCTGGACTTTCTCCTCGACGTGAGCGAGGTGCGGGTCAACGGCGCCAAGGCGTCGTTCACCACCTCCGGTGAGCACGAGCTGGAGATCACGCCGCAGTCGCCGCTGGCCAAGGGAACGTCCGTGACGGTGGTGGTCCGCTACAGCGGGGTGCCGTCGTCGAAGCAGGCGTACGGCTTCACGAGCTGGCACCGCACCCCTGACGGCGGGGTCGGGGCGAACGAACCCGAGGCGGCCTGGTGGTGGTTCCCCAGCAACGACCACCCGCTCGACAAGGCCACCTACGACGTGTCGGTCCTCGTGCCCGACGGCAACCAGGCCATCTCCAACGGCACGCTCCAGTCCACGAGTTCACGTCTCGGCTGGACCCGCTGGAACTGGCGCTCCGACAAGCCGCAGGCCACGTATCTCGCGACGCTCGCCGTCGGGAAGTTCGACCTCACCACCGGGACGACAGACGGTGGCATTCCGGTCGTCAACGCCTACAGCAAGGACCTCGGGGCCAACTACGGCGCGGCGCGGGCCAGTGTCGAGCGGACCGGGGAGATCGCCGACTGGCTGAGCGGGTACTTCGGGCCCTACCCCTTCGACGCGCTCGGCGGCTATGTGCCGAACACGAACACCGGGTACGCGCTGGAGACACAGACCCGGCCCTTCTACAGCCCGCGCCAGTTCGCGAACGGGTCCAACACCTCCGTGGTCGTGCACGAGTTGGCCCACCAGTGGTACGGCGACCTGGTGTCCGTGCACGGCTGGAAGGACATCTGGATCAACGAGGGCTTCGCGCGGTACGCGCAGTGGCTGTGGTCCGAGCACGAGGACGAGGGGACCGCGCAGGAACTCGCCGACTACGTGTACGCCTCGCACCCGGCCGACGACGCGTTCTGGACGGTGAAGCCGGGTGACCCCGGGCCGGAGAACCAGTTCGACATCGCCGTCTACGACCGGGGCGCGCTGGCCCTGCAGGCGCTGCGGAACGAGATCGGCGACGACGCGTTCTTCGCGATGCTGAAGGGCTGGCCGCAGAAGTACGCGTACGGCAACGCCTCCGTCGCCGAGTTCCAGAAGTACGCCGAGGAGGTGTCGGGGCAGTCGCTGGCCGCGCTGTTCGACACGTGGCTGTTCCAGCCGTCGAAGCCGGGGGCGCCCGCGGCGCGGGGTGCGTCGATCGCGAGGACCGCGCAGGCTCCTGTGCGGCCCAAGTCGTGGAAGCAGATCGCGGCGACGAACGACGTGCACACCGACTAGGGGTCGGGCGGCCCGTCCTTCGACTCCCGTCGAGGTGCGGGCCGCTCCGACGGCGTCCTCACCCGGTCCGGATGAGCAGTGCGTCCCGGGTGATCGCGTCCGCCCCGGTCGACGGCACCGTGCAGGCGTGGGCGCCGGCCACCGCGCCGTACAGGGCGCACCGGTGCGGGGGCTCGCCGGTCAGGCGGCCGAAGAGGAAGGCGGCGGCGAAGGCGTCCCCCGCGCCGTTGGGGTCGATCACGGGGACGGGCGGGCTGCCCGGCGGGATGTGGGTCAGTTCGTCGTCGGTCAGGAGGTAGGCGCCCTCGGCTCCCGCGGTGGCGACGACCACCTCGGCACGGCCGCGCCCGGCGATGTCGCGCAGGGTGTGCTCGGGGTCGAGGAGGGCGGCCGCGGACAGGAAGACCACGTCGGCGGCGAGGGCGAAGGGCTCCGGTGCCCCGTCAGTCCGTGAGGTCGGTCAGCTCGCGGTCCGATGTCTGGTCGACCCTGCGGCGGACGCCGAACCAGCCGCCCACCAGGAGTACCGCGATCACCGGGATGAGCAGGAGCGTCCTGCGGCCGACCTCGGGGTCGTTCCACATCATGCCCAGGCAGGCCAGGAGGAAGGCGATCGTGGTGATCTCGGTGGCCGGGCTGAAGGGCAGGCGGAAGGAAGGGCGGGTGAGCAGGCCCGACCGCGCGCGGCGGACGAAGACCAGGTGGCAGACCATGATGATCACCCAGGTGCTGATGACGCCGAGGGAGGCGACGTTCAGCACGATCTCGAAGGCCTGGCTCGGCATCAGGTAGTTCAGGCCCACGCCGAGGACGCAGACCGCGCAGGTGAGCAGGATGCCGCCGTAGGGGACCTGGCTGCGGTTCATGCGGGCCGTGAACTTCGGGGCCGAACCCGCCGTCGCCATCGAGCGCAGGATGCGGCCCGTGGAGTACAGGCCCGAGTTCAGCGAGGACATCGCCGCCGTCAGGACCACCAGGTTCATCACGTCACCGGCCGCCGGAACCCCGATCTTCGACAGGACGGTGACGAACGGGCTCTCGTCGGCCGAGTAGACCGAGGCCGGCAGGAGCAGGGCCAGCAGGACGACCGAGCCGACGTAGAACAGGGCCACCCGCCACATGATCGAGTTCACCGCGCGCGGGACGACCTTCTCCGGCTCCGCCGTCTCCCCCGCTGCGACACCGACCAGCTCCAGCGCGGCGTACGCGAAGATCACGCCCTGCATGACGAGGACGACCGGCATCACGCCGTACGGGAAGGCGCCGCCGTTGTCGGTGATCACGCTCGTGCCGGGCGTCCCGCCGCCCACCTCGTGCTGGGTGGCCAGCAGGAAGATGCCGATCAGCATGAAGCCGACGAGGGTGGCGACCTTGATGATCGCGAACCAGAACTCCATCTCGCCGAAGATCTTCACCGAGATCAGGTTCACGGTCAGCACCACCGCGAGGGCGATGAGCGCCAGCGTCCACTGCGGGATGTCGGTGAACAGGCTCCAGTAGTGGGTGTAGAGCGCGATCGCGGTGATGTCGGCGATGCCGGTCGTCGACCAGTTCAGGAAGTACATCCAGCCGGCGACGTAGGCGCCCTTCTCGCCGAGGAACTCGCGCGCGTACGACACGAAGGAACCCGAGGAGGGGCGGTAGAGGACCAGCTCGCCCAGGGCGCGGACGACGAAGAAGGCGAAGATGCCGCAGATCAGGTAGGCCAGCGCCAGCGCCGGGCCCGCGGTGTGCAGTCGTCCTCCGGCGCCCAGGAAGAGGCCGGTGCCGATCGCGCCGCCGATGGCGATCATGTTGACGTGGCGGGCCTTGAGGTCCTTGCTGTAGCCGGCGTCGCCCGCGTCGGCGGGCGCCTGGGCCACGTCGGTGCGGGAGGCGGCCTGTGCCGATTGCACGGCGTCCTTGCTCACAGGTGGTTCCACTCTCTGGTGCGCCCCGGCAGGTCTCGCCCGGGTCTCCGGACGTGCGTCGGCCCCTGCCTCCTGGCACAAGCCGAGGGCTCGCCTTCCCTCGAAACGCCCCCGCACTCGGTGGCGGACATCACAGCGGGAGGCACCTCACATGATCGGAGAGGAGACGCCGAGCGGGTGTCACAGCAGTGGTGAGACAGCGATACTGCTGCACATGACGACCGACCCCTCCCCCGACGCCGATCCCGAGGAGCCGGCCCTCACCGTCGACGAGCTCGCCGCGCGGGCGGGGGTCACGGTCCGCACCATCCGCTTCTACGGCACCCGAGGACTGCTGCCGCCGCCGGTGATCGGTCCGCGCAGGGTCGGTCACTACGGCCGCGAGCACCTCGCGCGCCTCGCACTGATCGAGGAGCTGCAGCACCAGGGGATGACGCTGGCGGCGATCGAGCGGTACATGCAGCAGCTCCCGGCCGACCTGAGCGCCCACGACCTCGCGATCCACCGGGCGGTCGTGGCCTCCTGGGCCCCGGACGTGGTGGAGCGGGTGACGCGCGAGGAACTCCAGCGGCGGGCGGGGCGAGCGCTGAGCGACGACGACCTGGAGCGGCTCGCCGCGATGGACGTCGTACGGCGGGACGGTGACGGCTACCGCGTCGACCTGGGGCTGCTCCGGCTCGGCGTCGGACTGCTCGACGTCCCCCTGTCGCAGGAGGCGATCCTCGCCTCGCGGAAGGTGCTCATCGAGCACTCCCGGGCCGCCGCGCACGAGTTGTCGCAGCTGTTCCGGGGCGAGGTGGCACAGCGGGACGCGCAGGACGTGAGGTCGCTGTCCGCGCACATGGAACCCCTGGTCGTGCAGGCCCTGTTGACGACGTTCCAGCGGTCCCTGAAGGAGGAACTGCGAGAGTGGACGTCAGAGGTGGGCGGGGCCTCCTGAGACGGTGAAGGGTGCCCCGCGCGCCGGGCGAGCCGAGTTCGCCCGCCCGGCGTGCGCGGCGTCCGTCTCACTCGTCCGCGAAACGGCCCCCGTTCTCCGCCTTCTCGACCAGCAGCGCCGGAGGCGTGAAGCGCTCGCCGTACCGGTCCGCCAGTTCACGCGCGCGTGCCACGAAACCCGGCAGGCCGCCCTCGTAGCCGTTGATGTACTGGAGGACACCGCCCGTCCAGCCGGGGAAGCCGATGCCGAAGACGGAGCCGATGTTGGCGTCGGCGACCGAGGTCAGGACGCCCTCCTCCAGGAGCTTGACCGTGTCCAGGGCCTCGGAGAAGAGCATGCGTTCCTGCATGTCCCGGAAGGGGATCTCCGAACCCGCGCGGGTGAAGTGTTCGCGCAGGCCCGGCCACAGGGAGGTGCGCCTGCCGTCGTCGCCGTAGTCGTAGAAGCCGCCGCCTCCGCTGCGGCCGGTGCGGCCGAACTCGTCGACCATGCGGTCGATGACCGCCTCGGCGGGGTGGGGTGTCCAGGTGCCGCCCGCCTCCTCGACCGCCTGCCTGGTCTCCTTGCGGATCTTGCGCGGGAGCGTCAGCGTCAGTTCGTCCATCAGCGACAGGACCTTCGCCGGGTAGCCCGCCTGCGCCGCCGCCTGTTCGACCGACGCGGGCTCGATGCCCTCGCCGACCATGGCCACGCCCTCGTTGAGGAAGTGGCCGATCACGCGGGAGGTGAAGAAGCCGCGGGAGTCGTTGACGACGATCGGGGTCTTCCTGATCTGCCGCACCAGGTCGAAGGCGCGCGCCAGGGCTTCCTCGCCGGTGCGCTCGCCCTTGATGATCTCGACCAACGGCATCTTGTCGACCGGTGAGAAGAAGTGCAGGCCGATGAAGTCGTCCTGGCGCTCCACGCCCTCGGCCAGCGCGGTGATCGGGAGGGTCGAGGTGTTGGAGCAGAGCAGTGCGTCGGGCTCGACGATGTGCTGGATCTCCTGGAAGACCTTGTGCTTCAGCGCCGTGTCCTCGAACACCGCCTCGATGACCGCGTCGCAGCCCGCGAGGTCCTGCGGGTCCGCCGTCGGCGTGATGCGGGCCAGGAGCGCGTCCGCCTTCTCCTGCGTCGTACGGCCGCGGGAGACCGCCTTCGCGCAGAGCTTCTCCGAGTAGGCCTTGCCCTTGGCCGCCGCCTGCGGTGACACGTCCTTGAGGACCACGTCGATGCCCGCGCGGGCGCACGAGTACGCGATGCCCGCGCCCATCATCCCGGCGCCGAGCACGGCCACCTTGCGGACCTGGCGGGGTGAAACGCCCTTGGGGCGGTTGGCGCCGGAGTTCACCGCCTGGAGGTCGAAGAAGAACGCCTGGATCATGTTCTTGGAGGTCTGACCGGCGGCCAGCTCGACGAAGTAGCGCGCCTCGATGACCTGCGCGGTCTCGAAATCGACCTGGGCGCCTTCCACCGCGGCCGCGAGGATGTTGCGCGGGGCCGGGTAGGGCGCGCCGTTGGTCTGCTTGCGCAGGCTCGCCGGGAAGGCGGGCAGGTTCGCCGCGAACTTCGGGTGGGCGGGGGTGCCGCCGGGGATGCGGTAGCCCGGCTTGTCCCAGGGCTGCTGGGACTCGGGGTTGGCCTCGATGAACGCGCGGGCCTTGGCGAGGAGTTCGTCCTGGGTGGTGGCCACGTCGTCGACCAGGCCGTTCTGCAGGGCGCGCTGCGGGGCGTACTGCGTACCCTGGAGCAACACCTTCAGCAGGGCGTCGGCGATGCCCAGGAGACGGACGGTGCGGACCACACCGCCGCCGCCCGGGAGCAGGCCCAGGGTGACCTCGGGGCAGCCGATCTTGGAGCCGGGCGCGTCGAGGGCGATGCGGTGGTGGCAGGCCAGGGCGATCTCGTAACCGCCGCCCAGGGCCGCTCCGTTGATGGCGGCGACGACCGGCTTGCCCAGCGTCTCGATGCGGCGCAGGTTGCGCTTGATCGCGAGGCCGCCGTCGAGGAGTTCCTGCGCGGTCTCGGGTGTGACCCGGATCAGGTCACGCAGGTCGCCGCCGGCGAAGAAGGTCTTCTTGGCGGAGGTGATGATGACACCGCGGATGGTGTCCTTCTCGGCCTCCAGGCGGTCGGTGATCACCGCGAGGGAGTCGCGGAACGCCTGGTTCATGGTGTTGGCGGACTGGTTCGGGTCGTCGAGGACGAGGGTGACGACGCCCGTGCGGTCCTGTTCCCAGCGGATGGTCGTGGGCTGAGTGCTCATGTGGAAGTGCTCCGTGTGATCCGTCGTATCCGTGGGAGGGGGTCAGACGCGCTCGACGATGGTGGCGATGCCCATGCCGCCGCCCACACAGAGCGTCGCGAGGCCGTACTGCTTGTCCTGGCGTTCCAGTTCGTCGATCAGGCTGCCCAGGATCATGGCGCCGGTGGCGCCGAGAGGGTGGCCGAGCGCGATCGCGCCGCCGTTGACGTTGACCTTGTCCAGCGACAGGCCCATGTCCCGCACGAAGCGCAGGACGACCGCCGCGAAGGCCTCGTTGATCTCGACCAGGTCGATGTCGTCGATGCTCAGCCCGGCCTTGGCGAGCGCCTTGCGGGTGGCGGGCGCGGGGCCGGTGAGCATGATGGTGGGCTCGGAGCCGGAGACCGCGGCGGAGACGATCCGCGCGCGCGGGGTGAGGCCGTAGCGCTCGCCGACCTCCCGGGAGCCGATCGCGACCAGCGAGGCGCCGTCCACGATGCCGGAGGAGTTGCCCGCGTGGTGGACGTGGTCGATCTTCTCGACCCAGTGGTACTTCTGCAGGGCCACGGCGTCGAAGCCGCCCAGGTCGCCGATGTCCGCGAAGGACGGCTTGAGCCCCGCGAGGGAGTCGGCGGTGGTGCCGGGGCGCAGGTGCTCGTCGTGGTCGAGGACGGTCAGGCCGGCGCGGTCCCTCACCGGGACGACGGAACGGTCGAAGCGGCCCTCCTTCCAGGCCGTCGCCGCACGCTCCTGGCTCAGAGCGGCATATTCGTCGACGTCACGCCGCGAGAATCCCTCGATCGTGGCGATCAGGTCGGCGCCGATGCCCTGCGGCACGAAGTTGACGGCGAGGTTGGTCATCGGGTCGTTGAACCAGGCGCCGCCGTCGGAGGCCATCGGCACCCGGGACATCGACTCGACACCGCCCGCCAGGATCAGGTCCTCCCAGCCCGAACGCACCTTGGCGGCGGCCAGGTTGACGGCCTCCAGGCCTGAGGCACAGAAGCGGTTCTCCTGCACGCCCGCGACCGTGTCCGGGAGGCCCGCGGCGATCGCGGCGGTGCGGGCGATGTCGGAGCCCTGGTCGCCGACCGGGCTGACGACGCCGAGCACGATGTCGTCGACCGCCGCCGGGTCCAGATCCGGGAAGCGGGCGCGGATCTCGTGGATGAGTCCGACGACCAGGTCGATGGGCTTGGTGCCGTGCAGGGCGCCGTTCGCCTTGCCGCGGCCGCGCGGGGTGCGGATCGCGTCGTACACGTACGCTTCGGTGCTCACGAGGAAGCCTTTCAATGAGGGTCAGCTCAGCAGGGAACGGCCGATGATCTCCTTCATGATCTCGGTCGTGCCGCCGTAGATGGTCTGGATCCGGCCGTCGGTGAAAGCCCGCGCGACCGGGTACTCGCTCATGTAGCCGTAGCCGCCGTGCAGTTGCAGGCAGCGGTCCGCGACCCGCTTCTGGAGCTCGGTCGCCCACCACTTGGCCATGGAGGCGTGGACGGCGTCCAGTCCCCCGTCGTAGTGGTCCTCGACGCAGCGGTCGACGAAGGTCCGCGTGACGGCGCACTCGGTGGCCATCTCGGCTATCTCGAACCGGATGTGCTGCTTGGTGGCGAGCGGCCGCCCGAAGGCCTCGCGCTCCTTGACGTACTCGGTGGTGATCTCCAGGAGGTGCTCGGCGGCGGCGATCGCGGCGACGGCGATGCTCAGGCGTTCCTGCGCGAGGTTGGTCATCAGGTGCCCGAAGGCGCCGTCGCGCTCGCCGAGGAGGTTCTCCTTGGGCACGCGCACGTCATGGAAGAACAGCTCGGCCGTGTCCTGGGCCTTCTGGCCGATCTTGTCGAGGTTGCGGCCGCGCTCGAAGCCGTCCATGCCGCGCTCGACGACCAGCAGCGACAGTCCGCGGGCCCCGCCCTCGGGGGTGGTCTTCGCGACGACGATCACCAGGTCGGCGATGATCCCGTTGGAGATGAACGTCTTGGAGCCGTTCAGCACCCAGTGGTCACCGCGGTCCTCCGCATGCGTGCGGATGCCCTGGAGGTCGGAGCCCGCGCCGGGTTCGGTCATGGCGATGGCGGTGACGAGCGAGCCGTCGCAGAAGCCGGGCAGCCAGCGGCGCTTCTGCTCCTCGGTGGCGAGGCCGGTGAGGTAGGGCCCGATGACGTCGTTGTGCAGGCCCAGGGCGAGCCCGGGAGTGCCCGCGCGCGTGAACTCCTCGGCCAGGACGGTGGCGTAGCGGAAGTCGGTGGTGCCGCCGCCCCCGAACTCCTCGGGCACGGCGAGCCCGAGGAGGCCCTGCTTGCCGGCCGCCCGCCAGACCTCGCGGGAGACGATGCCGTCCGTCTCCCACTGCGCGTAGTACGGCAGGACCTCCCTGGCCAGGAAGGCGCGCACGGTCGCGCGGAACGCGTCGTGCTCGGGCGCGAAGAGCTGCCGCTTCATTCGAGGCCTTTCATTCGGGGCCTTCATCAGGGCCTGCAATCGGGCCTTTCAGAAGATCCGGTACGTCCCAGTCGCGTGCCACGTCCGCGCTGTGGGCGCCGGCCCGGGCGGGCCCGGTGCGGACGGCCGTGGGGGTCGCGGAGAAGCGGGGCGCGGGGGCGGGCTGGGTGATGCCGCCGTGGTCGGTGAAGGTGCCGCGGGCGGCGAGGTGCGGGTGGTGCGGGGCCTCGCGCAGCGACAGCACGGGCGCCACGCACGCGTCGGTGCCCTCGAAGACGGCCGTCCACTCGTCCCTCGTACGGCTGCGGAAGCGGGCCGTGACCGCCTCGCGCAGGTCGCCCCAGCGGGTCCAGTCCTTGCGGGCGTCCGCGAAGTCCGGCAGACCGAGCAGGTCCAGGAAGAGGTCGTAGAACTGCGGCTCCAGCGCGCCCACCGCCATGTACTTGCCGTCGGCGGTCTCGTAGGTGCCGTAGTACGGGCAGCCGCCGTCGAGGAGGTTGGCGCCGCGCCGGTCCTGCCAGCCGCCGGCCGCGGCCATGCCGTGGAGCATCGCGGAGAGGTGGGAGGTGCCGTCGACGATGGCGGTGTCCACGACCTGGCCGGTGCCGGTCGCGCGCGCGTGGTGCAGGGCGGCGAGGACACCGACGACGAGGTAGAGGGAGCCGCCCGCGTAGTCGCCGAGGAGGTTGGCGGGCACGGCCGGAGGACGGCCCGGTTCACCGATCAGGCCGAGGGTGCCGGTGAGGGCGATGTAGGCGATGTCGTGCCCGGCGCGCTGGGCCAGCGGCCCCTCCTGGCCCCAGCCGGTCATGCGGCCGTAGACGAGGGCGGGGTTGCGCGCGTGACAGTCCTCGGGGCCGACGCCGAGGCGTTCCGCCACTCCGGGGCGGTTGCCCTCGATGAGGATGTCGGCACGGGCGACGAGGTCGAGGACGCGGGCGGGGCCGTCCGGGGACTTCAGGTCGACCACCACGGAACGCTTGTTGCGGTTGGTGACGTCGTACTCCGGCTTGATCGCCAGGCCGACTCCGCCGGGTCGGTCGACGCGCACGACGTCGGCGCCCAGGTCGGCCAGGAGCATCGCGGCGAACGGCCCCGGGCCGATCCCGGCCAGCTCGACGACGCGCACGCCGGTGAGCGGCCCCTGTCCTGGCGTCGTCGCCATTCGGCCCCCAAGTCCCACAGGTATGACACAAGTGATGTAACACCAGTGATGCTAAGAACGTGTTCCACCGAGCACAAGAGCTGAGCGAGCAAGCGCTTAGCCAATTGTCGGGGATCGGCGTCCGTCCAGCTCGGCTGTCAGCCGCTTCGGCGCGATCGCGCGGTAGCTCTCCTCCACCCAGTCGCACAGCAGCTCCGCGGCCGGGACGCCCTCGCCCTCCAGCGGGACGCGCACCCAGCCGGCCCTGCCCAGGCCGTACCCGGACGGTGCCGCGCCGGGACAGGCCAGTGCGTGCGCGTGCACGGCCTCGTCGGTGAGCTTCACCGTCATGCCCGGCGGGTGGCTGCCGTCGTCGACGCCGAGGAAGACGAACACCTTCCCCTTGACCTTCGCCACGGACTCACCCCACGGGAACTCCTCGACGGCACCCGGCAGCCCGAGGGCGAATTCACGCACTTTCTCCCTCTTCCTCAGGGCGTTTTCGGGCACGGTCACCTTCCACCTCCGGGCTCGTCGTCGGGCTCCGCACTCCTCACGCTAGCCTCGGCCACCGACAACGGCGCGTGGTGCGGACCGAGGAGTGTCATGAGCAGGCTGAACGGAACGGACCGTCCCTACGACATCGTGCTCTTCGGAGCCACCGGCTTCGTCGGCACGCTGACCGCGGAGTATCTCGCCGCGCACGCCCCCGAGGGGCTGCGCTGGGCCGTCGCGGGCCGCAGCGAGCGAAAGCTGGAACGGCTGCGCGAACGGCTGCCGGGCGGCGAGAGCGTCGGAGTCCTGCGCGCCGACGTGGCCGAGCCGGGCTCCGTGCGTGAACTCGCCGAGCACGCGCGCGTGGTGGCCACGACCGTGGGGCCGTACGTGAACTACGGCGAGGACCTCGTCGCGGCCTGCGCGGACACCGGCGCCGACTACCTGGATCTGACCGGCGAGCCGGAGTTCGTGGACCTGACGTACGTCCGGCACGACGCACGCGCGCGGGAGACCGGCGCACGCCTTGTGCACGCCTGCGGGTTCGACTCGGTCCCGCACGACCTGGGTGCCTACTTCACCGTCCAGCAGCTGCCCGAGGGGGTACCGCTGACGGTCGACGGGTTCGTCACCGCCGACGCCACGTTCTCGGGCGGTACGTTCGCGTCCGCGCTGAACCAGTTCTCGCGGCTGCGGCCGATGCTGGCCGCCGAGCGGGACCGGCGGCGGCACGAGCCGCGCCTGGTGGGCCGGCGTGCCGCCGCGCCGACGGGCGCGCCCCGGTTCGCAAAGGAGATCGGCGCGTGGGCGCTGCCGCTGCCGACGATCGACCCGCAGATCGTGCGCCGGTCGGCGAAGGCGCTCGATCGCTACGGCCCCGACTTCCGCTACCGCCACTACGCGGCCGTACGACGTCTGCCCGTCGCGCTGGGCGGTGTGGCGGCGATGGGCGCGCTCGTCACGGCGGCCCAGCTGCCGCCCGCGCGGCACTGGCTGTCCGACCGGCTCAAGCCGGGGGACGGGCCGAGCGCGGAGAAGCGCGCGAAGAGCTGGTTCTCGGTGCGCTTCGTCGGCGAGGGCGGTGGCCGACGGGTGTTCACGGAGGTCGCGGGCGGCGACCCGGGGTACGACGAGACGGCGAAGATGTTCGCCGAGTCGGCCCTGTCCCTGGCCCTCGACGACCTTCCGGAGACGTCCGGCCAGGTCACCACGGCGGTCGCGATGGGTGACGCCCTGATCGAGCGGCTGCGACGGGCCGGGATCACCTTCCGGGTGGCGTCGAGCCGGTGAGGGCGGACCGTGCACGCGGGCCTCGCACACCGGTGAACCGGGCCTAGAAGGACCAGCCCGCCACCGTGTAGATCATCCCCACGATCCAGCCGAGCCCGGCGAGCACGCCGAGGACCAGCGCGGCGGTCACGGCGCGCTCGACGGGCCGGTTCGGGTCGGCGAGGGGCTTGGGAGAACGGTGGGTCACGCGGTGCGTCGTCATGCGGGACAGCCTGCCGAGCACACCGGGGCACCCACATCCGTACAGATACTCAGACGACGTACTCAGTCCCCCTCAGACCCCCTGCCGGGACGTCGCCTCGCGCAGCGCCCGTCGGCACAGTGCGTCCGCCCTGCGCGTCGTCTCCGGCAGGCGATACGCCGGTGTGAGCGCGAGGGTGTGGGCGCAGGCGTTGTCCAGGCTCACGCGGTGGCCGACCGAGACGAAGACCGGTTTCACCGCCTCGCGCGTGCGCAGGGCCCGGCCGACCTCCTCCGAGGCCGCCAGCAGCGGCGTCCACGCGCCGCGTCGGGCGCCGGGATCGTCGTACGTGAAGGTGAACGGGTTCTTGGCGACCCCGATCGTCGGCAGGCCGGTGAGGACGCCGAGGTGGCTCGCGAGGCCGAAGCGGCGGGGGTGGGCGAGGCCGTAGCCGTCGCAGACGACCAGTCCGGGCGGGCACGGCAGAGCGTCGAGGGCGGCGAGCACCGTGGGGATCTCCCGGAAGGCGAGCAGGCCTGGGACGTACGGGAAGGAGATCCGGCCCACCGCGGTCGCCTCGGCCACGACCTCCGAAGTGGCCGCGTCCAGCACCACGGCCGCCGCCGCGACGACATCCCGTTCGTCGTCGTAGGCCACGTCGACCCCGGTGACATGCCCGGTGCCCGGCGGCGGGCCCGTCTCGTCGAGGACCGTGCTCGCCCTCAACTCGTCCTGGATGGCGCGGGCCTGCTCCTCGGTCGCGGGCCAGCCCGCGGGAATGTCCACTGTCGTCATGGTGGGGACGAGCGTACGGCTCGGCGGCGTAGGCTCGCGATCATGTTCGTACTGGAACTCAGCTACACCGCCGCGCTCGATGCCGTGGACGCCGTTCTGCCGGCGCATGTCCTCTGGCTGGACGAGCAGTACGCGAAGGGCCTGTTCCTGGCGTCCGGGCCCAAGGACCCCCGCGACGGCGGGGTGATCATCGCCGTCGCGGAGGACCGTGCGCGGATCGAGGAGATCGCCGCGGGCGACCCGTTCGTCGCGGCCGGGGTATGCGCGTACCGCGTCACCGAGTTCGCCGCGACGAAGACGGCTCCGGCGTTGGAGCCGTACCGGGAGACGCCCGGCTGACGGGTCAGCCCTTGTTGCCGAGGGCGCGCTGGAGCTGGCTCTTGTTCATGTCCGAGCGGCCCTTGACGCCCTTGCGCTTGGCCTCCTCGTAGAGCTGGTCGTACGTCGGGCCCTGGGAGCCCTTGCCGGACCGCTGGCCGCCCCGCTTGCCGGACGACATGTCCTGGGTCGAGGTGCGGCTGGCGGTCTTGGACTCGCCGGAACGGGCACGCTCCTTGTTGACCGTCCGCGCCGCGATCTCCTTGGCCCGTCCGGTGCTCTCGCCCCGGTCCTGGGCGCTCTCCTTGATGTGCTCGTACTGGCGTTCGCGCTTCGAGCTGGAGCCGGCTGGCATGGGGGATCACTCCTTTCGCCGTCGGCGACCGGGTACCCACATTCCGCCACTCATTTCTCCAGACGAGCCACTCGCCCCTTCTCCCCGGCCGCCCAGCAGCCGCCGTCGACCGTGCAGTCCACGGTGTCGTACGAGCCGGTGTCCACGGTCCGCCAGGTCCTGCCCCCGTCCCCGGTGAGGTCCGTGCCGGTGGGGCCGACCGCGAGGGCTGCGGCGCGGCTGTGCGGGAGCCAGGCCACACCGGAGCGGTAGGCGGTCACCGGGGCCGCGGCGGGCCGCCAGGTCGCGCCGCCGTCGCCGGTGCGGGCGGCGGCCTGCGGAGAGCTCTGGTCGGCCCGGTAGTCGCCGCCGACCGCGAGTCCGTGGGCGCGGTCGCGGAAGGCGAGCGCGAAGACGCCCTTGGCCGGGTCGCCCGCCGGGATCGGCGTGTCGGACGCCGTCCAGGTCAGCCCCCGGTCGGCGGAGTGCAGCACACGCGCGCGTGCGGCGCCGCCGGTGGCCAGCCAGACGTCCCGGGGCCCGGAACTGACCAGGCACTGGCCGCTCGCCGCGAAGCCCGCCTCGCCGTCGAGCGCGGCCGGCATGCCCTTGTCCGGCAGCACCTTCCAGGAGCGGCCGCCGTCGGAGGTCGACAGCACACGGAACTTCCCGTCCACCGGGTCGCTCATGGCGAGACCGTGGCGGCGGTCGAAGAAGGTGAGGCAGTCGTAGAAGGCCTTGGCGTCGGTGTTGCGGAAGGACTCGGTCCAGGTCGCGCCGCCGTCCTCGGTGCGGTAGACGCGGGACGCCTCGCCCTCCCCGATGGCCAGCACCACCGCCCGGTGCGCGTCGAAGGCCTCGATGTCGCGGAACTGAAGCTCGGCGGCACCGGGCGGTGAGACGTTTCGCCAGCTCGCCCCGCCGTCCGTGGTGCGCAGCACGGTGCCCTGGGTGCCGGCCAGCCAGGCGGTGTTGCGGCTGACCGCCGACAGCCCGCGGAACCGCACCTCGGGGGTGCCGCTGTCCTTGAGTGCCCAGTGCGGTGTACGGCCGTCCGGGTCGTGCGCCTCGGCCGGTACGGCGGTCAGGGCGGCCAGCGCCGCCGCCGAGACCGCTCCCGCGGTGATGGTCCGGAACACCGGACCCGTTCGTCTCTTGCCTCGCGTGTTCCCCAAGCGCCTCATGGCGGGCGAAGCTAGCCCACGCTCCCGGCGCCGTCCAGATGCCCTCGGCCGCCCGCCGAGCGGTGCGCGGGGTGTCACAAGTGACTCTCGGGGCACGGGAGAAGGACCGGATCGCAGCGGGGCATGAAGACGGTGACAGAGGTCACTCGCCTTTCGTGTACACGGATTGGCTCATTCCGACGTCTCTTCCAGTGCCCGTCCCACCCCGGAAGCCCAATCAGCCGTCACAAGGGAGCAAGGCGTTGTCCACCGTCATCGAGCAGCCCGTAGAGGCCCGTCTCGTCGCCGCGGCACCGCGGATGCCGAGCATTCCCGCCACCCTGCACTACGACCGCTGTGATCCGTTCGCCGTCCGTATGACCTTCCCCGCCCCGGCCACCCTGGAGGGCGTCGAGGTCTGCTGGACCTTCAGCCGCGAACTGCTCACCACCGGCCTGCACGAGCCCGAGGGCCACGGCGACGTCCGGGTGCGGCCGTACGGCTACGACCGCACCGTTCTCGAGTTCCACGCTCCCGAGGGCACCGCCGTCGTGCATGTGCGCACGGGCGAACTGCGCCGGTTCCTGGAGGCCACGAACGACCTCGTGCCGACCGGTCTGGAGCACCTCCAACTCGACCTCGACCACGACCTGGCCGAGCTGATGCGCGACGCGTACTGACGCGGTCGCCAGGGCGGGCGTTGCGCTCGCTGTGGTCGAGCCCGCCGGCCGGCACGTCGTACGTCCCCGCGCCCAGCAGCTCCCGCGCGGCGCGGCGGACCAGGGCGTGCGCGGCCCGAGTGAGGCGGGATCGGCAACGGACGGGGCGCCGGATCCGGCCATGACGTTCAGCGGACGGTCGGTCCCGTCGACGAGGAACGGAGGCTGCGGGACGCTCCACAGTGGGGTCGGCGGTTCCAACGCGTGTCGATACGGGCGTTGACGAACTTTCGGTGGCGCCCAGGCGTCCGGCGCCTAGCCGCTCTCGATGGCCGCGCCGACTGGCGCGCCCACGATCCGCCCCACGGCGTCCAGGGCCCCCTCACGGCCCAGGCGGGCGCCCTCCACCGCGCCCAGCTCAGGAGAGCCCGGCGCTCGGGTCCCAGGCGTTCGGCAGGACGGGCCGAAGTGCCGGGGACGTGCAGGGAACGGAAGGCGGGAGCGCGCTCGCGGAGTGTCCTGGATCGCCATGCACCTGGGGCCCGACGGCTTCGCCCGCGACAGCGCCGGCAGGACTCCGCCCTCGACGTTCAGGCGCGCGCCGCGACCGAGGCCGCCGCCCCGCGCACCCCGTGGACGAGCTCCCGCAGCACCGGAGCGACCTGCCCGCTGCGCTCGATCAGCTCCTCGACGCGTGTCTCGGGGTGTTCCCCACGGGGCAGCAGGGTGCGCAGACCGGCCGCGGCGGCGAGCGCGACGAGGGCCGCGTCCCGGTCGGAGACGTCCACGCCCGGCACCGGTCCCCGCAGGACCTGCCGGGCCTCCTCCTGGAGCGCCTCCACGACGACCGGGCGGGCCAGGTCGTACTCCACCGTGGGGAACAGCCCGAGGACCCGCCTCTTCCGGGCGCGCAGTTGTCCGCCCGCGGTGAGCTGTTCCCGTACGGCGTCCAGGGTGATCCGGGTGTGCGGTGTCACCCAGCCCCGCCACCGGTGCGGCCGGGATTCACGGACCAGTTCGAGCAGCCCGTCCAGCACGGGGTCCCCGGTCTCGGCGTCCATGTCGACCGGGGTGGCGATGCCGTCCTCGTCGAGGAGCAGACCGCGCCGGGCCAGTTCGGTCAGGGCACCGGCCCGCACCAGCTGGGGGACCTGGCCGACGCCGGCGGTCTCGGCCTTCGAGGTGTCCCAGGCCAGCAGATAGAGGTGGGCCGGCAGAGAGAGCGAGCCGTCGGGCACGGGGCCTCCTAAGGCGCATTAACTCGTTGACAGCCTTATGGCCGCCTCGTACGGTGTAGAACGCTTCTGTTGCCGTCGATCGGAGAAGGACGTTGCTCGTCTGAGGTCCTGAGACACCGTGTCACACACCTGAGGTGTGTGCGCCGCGTGCGACCTCGGCATACGAGCCGTTCCGACGAGCAGGACCTGGTCCGTGCCCTCCGGTTTTCCGTCGTCTCCCGTGGTCGCGGGTGTCTCGATACGCGTTTGCCCCTTCTCGCTTCGAGCAACCGCGGAGACTTGTATGTCTGCTTCCATCACCTGCACCTCGCTCACCTTCTCCTGGCCCGACGGCACCCCTGTCCTCGACGGCCTCGACATCGCCTTCGGCCCCGGCCGGACGGGACTCGTCGGCGTCAACGGTTCGGGTAAATCAACCCTGTTGAAGCTGATCGCCGGTGAACTCACCCCGGCCGACGGCGCCGTGCGCGTCGCGGGCGAGGTCGGATACCTCCCGCAGAACGTCACCCTCGACACCGGCCTGAAGGTCGACGAGGCGCTCGGTATCTCCGCTCAGCGCGCCGCCCTGCACGCCATCGAGGGGGGCGACGTGGCCGAGGAGCACTTCGAGACGGTCGGCGACGACTGGGACGTGGAGGAGCGGGCCCTGGCCACCCTCGGTGAACTCGGGCTCGGGCACGTCGGGTTGGACCGCCGGATCGGCGAGGTCTCGGGCGGCGAGTCGGTGCTGCTGCGACTGGCGGCACTGCTGCTGCGCCGCCCGGACGTCCTGCTCCTCGACGAGCCCACCAACAACCTCGACCTGTACGCCCGCAGGCGGCTGTACACGGCTGTGGCCTCCTGGCCCGGGGTGATGGTCGTGGTCAGCCACGACCGCGAACTCCTCGACCTGGTCGACCAGATCGCCGATCTGCGCGCGGGCGAGGTCACCTGGTACGGCGGCAACTTCTCCGCCTACGAGGAGGCCCTCGCCGTCGAACAGGAGGCGGCCGAGCGGATGGTGCGGGTCGCCGAGTCCGACTTCCGCAAGCAGAAGCGCGAACTGGCGGACGCGCAGGTCAAGTTGGCCCGGCGCAAGCGGTACGGCCAGAAGATGTTCGAGCAGAAGCGCGAGCCGAAGATCGTCATGGGGGCGCGCAAACGCTCGGCGCAGGAGTCCGCGGGCAAGCACCGCATCATGCACGAGGAGAAGCTCGCCGAGGCCAAGGACCGGCTCGACGAGGCGGTGGAGGCCGTACGGGACGACGACGAGATCCGCGTCGACCTGCCGTACACGGCCGTGCCGCCGGGCCGTACGGTGCTGGCCCTCATGGACCTGGAACTCGCCTACGGCGCACGGGTCAAGGGCGGTTTCGATCTGCGGGGCCCCGAGCGGGTCGCGCTGATCGGGCGCAACGGCGCGGGCAAGACGACGCTGTTGCGGACGATCGCCGGTGAACTGTCGCCGGTGTCGGGCGAGGCGACGGCCCATGTGCCGCTGCGCTTCCTGCCCCAGCGCCTCGACGTCCTCGACGGTGAGCTGTCGGTCGCCGAGAACGTGGCCCGGTTCGCGCCGGGCGCCACCAACAACCGGGTACGGGCCCGTCTCGCCCGCTTCCTGTTCCGGGGCGCCCGGGCCGACCAGCAGGCGTCGACGCTGTCCGGCGGCGAACGCTTCCGGGCGACGCTGGCCGCGCTGATGCTGGCGGAGCCCGCACCCCAGCTGCTCATGCTCGACGAGCCGACGAACAACCTCGACATCGCGAGCGTGCGACAGTTGACCTCGGCCCTGGAGTCCTACGAGGGCGCGCTGATCGTGGCCAGTCACGACCTGCCGTTCCTGGAGTCGATCGGCGTCACGCGCTGGCTGATGCTGGACGGGGAGCTGCGGGAGGTCACTCCGGAGACCCTGGAGCTCCCGGGGTAGCGTCCGCGGCGGCGACAACGGCCGCCAGATCGGCGCCCGCCCGGAGCAGCCCCACGCTCCGGGCGGCGAGCCCGTCGAGCCGTTCCCGCAGGATGCGTCGGGCGTCCTCCGGTCCGTCGAGGCCGTCGAGGTTCTCCAGGGCGCCCATCACCTCGCGCACGGCCGGGATGCCGTACCCGCCGGCACGCAGGGCGACGACGACGCGCGCCGCCCTGATCGCCGCGGGACCGTAGCGACGGGCGCGCAGCGTGGTCACCCGCTCCGGGAGGACCAGCCCTTCCTCCTCCCAGAACCGCAGGGTGGAGGACCGCACGCCGAGCGCCTCCGCGAGCTGCGTGATGGTCATGGAGCCGCCGCCCTCGTCCTCCTCGTCACCCTCGCCGCCCCCTTCGGCCCGGATGCCCTGGAGCGCCCGCTGGGCGCGCCATACCTCCGCGCGCTCCCGCGCGAGCCGGGCGTGGACCTCGTCGACCGCCGAGGCCGCCTCGGTGATCGTCGCCGTCCGCAGTTCGGTGAGCAGCCGCCGCGCCTCGACGGGGCCGACTGCGGCGGCGAGCCCTCGATAGGCGCGCAGTGCGTGCACGTGGAGCGCCGTGTAGGAGCGGTAGCCGTTGTCCGACCGTACCGCCGGCGGGATCACCCCCAGCCGCTCCAGGTCGCGCACCTGCTGCACCGAGTACCCGGACTCCCTGGCGACGTCGGCTGTGCGCATCGTTCGGCCAACCCCACATAAGCACTTGAAGGTCACGCTTGAACCATGAGTATGGAACAGATCATCGCGACCGTGCGCGGCTTCGACGGGGCACTCGTGGTCGTCCCGGAGCCCGGTGGGGACTCCCCCGAGATCGCGTGGGGCGACGCGTTCTTCTACTACGCCCCCGACGGTCGGATGCCCCGCAGCACCCAGCCCTACGGGACGATCGTCACCAAGGACTACCCCGAAGACACCGCCTCCGACCTGGACCCGCCGGGCCGCTGGCGCGTCAACGTCCAGGTCGGGCGTACGGCGCTCCCCGGACTCCTCGGGGAGCGGCGCGACCCCGCGGCGGCCGACGTGGTGCTGCCGCACCCGCTCTACGGCGCCCTCGGCTGGATCTGCGTCGTGAATCCCGGCGAGCGGACCACCGGGACGGTCGTACGACTGCTGCGCGAGGCCCACGAGGCGGCACGCGCGCGTGCGGTGCGGCGGTGCTCGTGAGCCGTGGAGCGTCTGCCGTGCGCGTCTCAGGAGGGGCACAGCCCGGGTACGGGGGTTTTGTCGACACGGACCGGCGCTGCATGATGGCTGACCGGCGCCCGTCACGGGAGCCGTCCCTGTCCCGCCGATACGGAGTTCCCTCGTGCCCAGCAAGAAGGCCCTCGTCCGCCGCCCCAGCCCGCGCCTCGCCGAAGGTCTGGTGACGCACGTCGAGCGGGAGAAGGTCGATGTCGAGCTCGCGCTCGAACAGTGGGAGGCGTACGTCGAGGCGCTGCGCGCGCACGACTGGGAGACCGTCGAGGTGGACCCGGAGGACGACTGCCCGGACTCGGTGTTCGTCGAGGACACCGTCGTCATGTACAAGAACGTCGCGCTGATCGCGCGCTCCGGCGCCGAGTCCCGGCGCGAGGAGACCGCCGGCGTCGAGGAGGCCGTGGCGCGTCTGGGCTGCTCGGTGAACTGGGTCTGGGAGCCGGGCACCCTGGACGGCGGCGACGTGCTGAAGATCGGCGACACGATCTACGTCGGCCGGGGCGGGCGTACCAACGCGGCCGGCGTCCAGCAGCTGCGGGCCGCCTTCGAACCGCTCGGGGCGCAGGTCGTCGCCGTACCGGTGAGCAAGGTGCTGCACCTGAAGTCGGCGGTCACCGCGCTGCCCGACGGGACCGTCATCGGGCACATCCCCAAGGTGGACCGGCCCGCCCTCTTCCCGCGCTTCCTGTCCGTGCCGGAGGAGGCCGGCGCCCACGTCGTCCTGCTCGGCGGCCCTAAGCTGCTCATGGCGGCCAGCGCGCCGAAGACGGCGGAGCTGCTCACCGACCTCGGTTTCGAACCGGTCGTGGTGGACATCAGCGAGTTCGAGAAGCTCGAAGGCTGTGTGACGTGCCTCTCAGTACGACTGCGGGACCTGTACGCCTGACCGGCCGGGCCCGTCGCTCCAGCGGCCCGACCTGCGGTTCCGGGACCGCGTGTCATGCCAGGGGAACACGGCTGATCAGGGATCTTTTACGGCACCCTTAACCTACGGTCTCGTAACCTACGGTTTCGTAGCCTACGATTCCGTAAGTTATCGGCACCGCTCGCCGACGACCCCCTCACTTGTTTGCCGCGTCCCCCTGGAGTACCTGTGACGATCACTTCCCCTCACCTCGGCAGCCCGTCCTCGGCCTGGACCGACGCCCGTCTGCTGTACGCGTTGGAGGAAGTCGTCGAGAACGAACTCAACCGGCACCTGAAGGTCACCAAGGACTGGATGCCGCACGAGTACGTGCCGTGGAGCGACGGCCGCAACTTCCCCGGTTTCTTCGAGGACGGCGAGGCCTGGGAGAAGGGGCAGTCCAAGGTCACCGAGATCGGCCGGATCGCCCTGGTCGTGAACCTCCTCACCGAGGACAACCTCCCCAGCTACCACCACGAGATCGCCTCGCTGTTCGGCCGTGACGGCGCCTGGGGCACCTGGGTGCACCGCTGGACCGCCGAGGAGGGCCGGCACGGCATCGTGATGCGGGACTACCTGCTCGCCTCCCGCGCGGTGGACCCGGACGAGCTGGAGCGGTTCCGCATGGTCCACATGAGCGAGGGCTTCGAGTCGGACAACCGCCACTCGATGCTGCACTCGGTGGCCTACGTCTCCTTCCAGGAGCTCGCGACCCGCGTCTCGCACCGCAACACCGGCCACCAGTCCGGGGACCCGGTCTGCGACCGCATGCTGGCGCGCATCGCCACCGACGAGAACCTGCACATGGTCTTCTACCGGAACCTGCTGAAGGCCGCCTTCGAGCTCGCGCCCGACCTCACCATGATGGCCGTGCGCGACGTCATCGTGAACTTCCGGATGCCCGGTCACGGCATGCCCGGCTTCGAGCGGGCCGCCGCGCAGATGGCGATCGGCGAGATCTACAACATGCGCATCCACCACGACGACGTCATCCAGCCGGTCCTGCGCTTCCTCAAGGTCCTCGAGATCGAGGGCCTCGGCCCCGAGGGCCTCAAGGCCCAGGAGGAACTCGGCCTGTACATGAGCGGCCTGGACGCGGAGGCGTCGAAGTTCGACGAGAAGCTGGCGGCGCGCAAGGCGCGGATGGCAGCCCGCGCGGCAGGGGCCTGACGCCGGTCCGGCCGACCGCCGAATCGCCGGTGCGGCCCGCATGCCGAATATCCGGTGCGGGCCGCCCGTCGGCCGGGGCATCATGCGGCCATGCGTGACAACAGCATGGACCAGCGGGCCGTCGGCTTCCTGCTGAACCTGATCGACGCCGACTCCGCCGCACGAATACGGCGGCGGGTCGGCGCGCCGCCGCCGGGCGCGAACGCACACCGGGTCGCCCACGCCGTCCTCAAGCTGACCCCGGTCCCCTCCTCCGTGCTGGTGTGGATCCTGGAGGAGGACGACCCGAAGCTCAACGCGGCCGTCTACGGGCACGCTTCGGCCGACCCGACGATGCGCCGGGCCGTCCTGCGGGGCGTGCCGTTCGGTCCGGGCCGCAAGGACCCCCTGCCCGTGGACCGCGTCCTGCTCAAGCACGGGGACGAGCCGCCGGTGCCGCAGTCCGTCGTGGCGCGGGGGCTCGTGGGGGCGTTGCGGGCCGCCACCGCCATGGGGTCGGCCAGAGACGCGGCGTCCATGGTGCTCGGGCACCGCGACTGGCAGACGGTCACCGCGGCCGACCGCGAGCGGCCGTTGCCCGGTTACTCCCGCTGGGCCCTGTCCGTACGCCCGGACTGCCCACCCGCCCTGCGCGCACAGTTCGGCAGCCACGCCAAGTTCGACCATCGCGTCCGGCAGGCGGGTGTCCTGGCCGGTCCCGCTGCGTACGCGACCGCGCACGGGCCCGCCGCGCAGGTGCTGAGGGTGCTCTCCCTGGGCCCTGCGATGTTCCCCGCGCGCGTACGCGACGCCGAGAACGCGCTGCGCCCCCTCGTGCGCGAGCACCTGGGCGAGCGCGAGGAGGCCTGGGCGGTGCTGGCGCAGCTCCTCGACACGTACCACGGAACGGCGCCGGAGCTGATCATGACGGCGGGCGCGATCGCCTGACCTCGCCGTCAGTCGTCAGGGGGGCGGGGCGGCTGGATTCGAACCAGCGTGTTCTGGTTTTGGAGACCGGTGCGCCTGCCTCTGCGCTACGGCCCCGCCCTTGGTCCCCGAGCGTAATGCGTTGGCCCGTTGTCAGTGGGCGCTGCTACCAATGAGGCACGGGGGATTTCGGTACGGGGGGCTCGGCATGGCGTACGGAGAGCGGGGGCGGCGTGTCCCGGTGGTCGACCTGGCCGACCGCAGGGCGCTGGAGCGGTACCGCCCGGCGGACTCGGGACTGGTCGAGGAGGCTCGGCGGCTGAAGGAGGCCGCGCTGCTGGACTTCGGGCTGACCGAGTCGGCGGTGGCGTCCTGGCTGTACGCCAAGTGCCGGCACCAGATCCCGACGACCGCGATCGACACCGCGGCTGTGGTGGCGTCCGGCGACGGCTCCTGCCTGCTGCTGTACAACCCGGAATTCTTCGTCGGTCTCGGCCTGGACGGCGTCAAGTTCGTGCTGTTCCACGAGGCACGGCACCTCGTGCAGAGGCATCTGTTCACCGACCCGGAGCTGCGCGCGGACCCGGTGTTCGAGCTGGCCTGCGAGGTGTCCGTCAACCATGTGGCGCTGGTCCGGCTGGGGCGGCCGCAGCTCCCTCTGCTGGACGGGCGCCCGACGGGAGTCGACCCGCGCGGGATCTACGACCTCTACGTCCTGGACCTGACGGAACACGGCCTGGAGCCGGTCGGGTACGACACGTTCACCGAGACGGACATGCGGGTGTACGGCGAGCTCAAGCGCATGCACGCCCCGCCCGTCCCCGAGCGGCGGCTGTGCGTGCACCTGCGGGAGGGAGGCGTTCCGGCCGACCAGGAGACCGTGGACGCGGTCGCCTCCTCGGCGCTGCTCAACTCCCTGCTGGCGGCCCGGCGCGGGCACGCGGGCGCGGAGCGGGAGCTGCTCGACCTCATGGGCCGCACCGAGGACGGCAACAGCCGGGCCTCGCGGATCTGGGGCAGCCTGGGTGCGGGCGCCCTGCGCGGCGAGACCACGCGCACGCGTACGGTCGACTGGTGGCAGCGCTGGCTGGTCGACGTGCTCGGCTCCAGACTGCGCGACGGCGAGCGGCTGGTGTACCCCAAGAAGCGGGGCGCGCTGCTCGCCGCCCTGGGCCAGGACCCGATGCTCTCGCGGCGGGGTCCGGTGCGGGAGAAGGTGCTCGTCGTCGCGTACGACACCTCGGGCTCCATGCCGGACCACGTCGTCGAGTGGCTCACCCGGCTCGTGGGGCGCATCGACGGGGTCGAGGCGCACTGGCTCTCCTTCGACGCCGAGGTGATGCCGTTCAGGCCCGGCGAGCGGGTCTATGGCGGAGGCGGCACGAGCTTCCAGGTGGTCGCCGACTACGTGGAGGGCCGCACGGAGGTCGACGGGCGGCGGTTCGACGTCACCCCGGACGCCGTCGTGATGCTCACCGACGGATACGCCCCGCCCATCACGCCCGCCGAGCCGGACAAATGGATCTGGCTGATCACGGCGGGGGGCAACGACTGGCCGGAGACGCACACCCCCGCGATGGACTGCCATCGCGTCATCACAGGATCGCGGTAATGACCACGAAAACCGAGCAGTTGACCACCTCGCGCCTGGAGTCCTTCATCGACGCGATGATCGACATGGGGCAGACGGGGCAGATCTTCGGCGAGCACGGCATCGGCAAGACGGCGACGTTCTTCTCGCACATCGCCCGGGCGTATCCGGACGCCGAGCTGGTGTACGTCCCCGCCGCGAACCTCACGCCGGACGACCTGCTCGTCAACGCTCCGGTGCGCGACCCGCGCACCGGTGAACTGGTCCTGCGTCAGCTGGTGATGAGCCAGCTGAAGCCGGGGCGGCCGTTCGTGCTGCTCATCGACGACTCCCTGCAGGCGGGCGAGACGATCCAGTCACAGCTGATGCAGATCGCCTGCGACTGGACGCTCGGGGAGCACGATCTGCGCGCCCTGGGCTGCGTCGGCGTCTTCCTCACGGACAACGAGTCGCTGGCCGAGACCTCGGCCCGGCGCAGCGACCTCGCACTCCTCGACCGCATGGTGACGCTGCGGATCACGGCGAACGACACCGCGTGGCGGCCGCACCTGGCCGCCAAGTACCACCCATGGGACCTGCGTCCGGTGTTCTCGCTGTGGGCGTCGCTCTCCCCCGCCCTGCGCGAGCTGCTGTCCCCGCGCACCCTCGACCACGTCCTGGCGAACGCGCGGGAGGGCTTCCCGCTGCGGTGGGGGCTCCCGCTGGTCGACGGGGAGCGGCTGCGGCTGGCCGAGCCGGGCCGGGACGGCAGCCCCGGGCAGAACCGCACCGCCGAGATCCTGGACCGGGTCGCGGAGTCGCTCGGCGTACCCAACCCCGCGACGATCCCCGACCCGGTACGCCAGGTCGTGCGGGCGGCGCTGCGGGGCCGCTGGACGGTGCTGCTCCAGGGCCCGCCGGGCTGCGGCAAGACGCAACTGGTGCGGGAGACGGTGCGGGCGGGACTGGGCCGCGAGCCGCTGTACTTCTCGCTGCCGGTGACGAACGTCGAGGACCTGTGCGCACCCATCCCCTCGGCGGACGGCACCCTGGACAACCTGCTGGCCGCGAAGTTCACCGGGCCGGAGCCCAAGGCGATCGTGTGGGACGAGTACAACCGGCCCAAGGACAAGGCCGCGTTCGCCAAGCTCATGGAGATCACCCAGGAGTGGTCGCTGGCAGGGCGCCGGATCGAGAACCTCCGGGCGCAGATCGCCGTGCAGAATCCGCCGTACCACCTGGGGCGCAAGATGCTGGTGGCGCGGAACAACATCGCGCAGGCGACCCGGTTCACGGCCTCGCTGCAGGTCGAGCCCGAGGACATCCCGGCCAACGAGTGGCTGCTGGCCCGGTACGGCTCGGACGCCGAGACGGTTCTGGAGTGGTGGAAGCACGACATCGACGACGACGGGCGGGCCTGGATCACCAAGCGCACGCTGGAGCGGCTGATCAAGCTGCACCGGCGCGGGCTGCCGCTGGAGATGGGCACGGTCTACCTGGGCGACGGCGAGTACGCGCCCGTGCCGCTCACCGCGCTGATCGACCGCTTCAGGGGCCGCCAGGTCACCGGTCTGCGCGAAGTCGCGCGGGACGTCGAGGCCTGGGAGGCCCGGCTGAGCCGCGCCGCGGGACATTCCTCGGAGGGTGGCGACGACAGCGACGTCGTCCACCAGATCCTCGCCAACGCGGAGCTGTCCCAGCTCAGAAAGCAGCGCGCCGCCGTCACCCGCCTCGTCGCCCTGCTGCCGGCGAAGCTGCGGGCGACCTATCTGGTGGGCGCGTCCGCGCAGCACCAGCGGTTCTGGACGGAGGTGTTCATGGCGATGCGCCGGTGACGCGGTGCCGGGAGCGGCGCCGCTCCCGGCCCCTGCCTGCTCACCACGCCGCCTCCCGGTAGTCCTTCAGGAACACCCCGGACACGGGGTCGCCCGCCTCGCCGCGCACGATCGGGTCGTACACCCGCGCCGCCCCGTCCACGACGTCCAGCGGTGTGCGGAACCCGGCTCGGGCCATCCGCTCCTTCTTCGGCGCCGGGTTCTCGTCGGTGATCCAGCCGGTGTCGACGGCGCACATGTGCACGCCCTGTGCGGCGAGTTCCGCGGCGCTCGTGCGGGTGAGCATGTTGAGGGCGGCCTTGGCCATATTGGTGTGCGGGTGCCCGGCCATCTTGTTGCGGACGGCGAAGCGGCCCTCCACGGCTGTCACGTTGACGACGTACCGGCGGGGGTGCGGGGAGGCGAGCAGCAGAGGCAGCAGGCGGTCGCACAGGAGCGCCGGGGCGAGCGCGTTGACGAGCTGGGTCTCCAGGACCTCGGCCGGGTCGAGCGCGCCGAGCCGGGCCGACCAGGAGTTCTCCGGGGACGGGTCGGGCAGGAGCCCCGCCTCGTCGGCCTCGCGCAGCGCGACGGGCAACGCCGCGGCGCCGCCCTCCAGCATCCGCATCGAGGTGAAGCCCGGCGCCCGCCGTGCCCCTTCGGGCAGTTCGTCGCGCTCGCCGGCGGCGAGGAGGGCGTACGACTCGGGCGGCCGGCGTACCGTCTGGGCGGCGTTGTTGACGAGGATGTCCAGGGGGGCGCCCTCCTGGCTCAGCTCCTCGCACAGGCCCAGTACCTGGCGCGGGTCGCGCAGGTCGACCGCGATGACGGTCAGCCGGTGGAGCCACTGATCGCTGCCCGGCGCGGACCGGAAGCGGCGCACGGTGTCGTGCGGGAAACGGCTGGTCACCAGCAGTTCCGCGCCGTCCCGGAGCATCATCAGGGCCAGCTGGAAGCCGATCTTCACGCGGCCGCCGGTGAGCAGCGCGCGGCGCCCCTCGAGGTCGGTGGTCAGGGACCGGCGGGCCGCGTTGTCGGCGGCACAGCGCGGGCAGAGGCGGTGGTAGAAGGCGTCCACCTGTCGATAGGACGACTTGCAGACATAGCAATTGCGGGGCTTGCGGTACACGCCCGCGCCGCCGGACTCCGTCAGCGGCGCGTCCTCGCGCCGGTCGTGGGCGCCGGTCGCGGTGGCCGCCATCGCCCCCGCGTCGGCGGCCACCGTCTCGGCGCTCCGTACCTTGCGCCGCCGCAGCCGTCCGTCGCGGGCGAAGGACGCGGCGACCTGCTCGGCACGCAGCCGCACGGGGTCGTCGACGGGCAGCTCGCGCAGCCTGCCGACCGTGCGGTGGAAGGCGGCCAGCTCGCCCTCGTCGATCGTGTCCCCCATGCGTCCCCGCCCCGTTCGTGCCCTGTCGTGGACCGGGTCGGATTCGAACCGACGTTCCCTTCATGCGGTGAAGGTGCGCCTGCCTCTGCGCTACCGAGCCCGTGCCATGGGCGCCGGCCGGATTCGAACCGGCGTATCCGCCCTGAGAAGGCGGCGAGTCTGCCTCTGCTCCACAGGGCCCGCGTACGCAGCCCGGGGATCGGATTCGAACCGATGTATTTCGCCTTGGCAAGGCAGTGCGCCTGCCTCTGCGCTACGCCCGGGTGCGCTCCGGGATCCTAACCGCACTCTCGGCCCGTCGGCTCACGGTTTTCCAGCCGCCTGATGGCCAGCCGTTCCTTCTCGGAGAGGCCGCCCCAGACGCCGAAGCGTTCGTCGTTGGCCAGGGCGTACTCGAGACAGGCCGGGCGCATCTCGCACATGCCGCAGATGCGCTTCGCCTCTCGCACCGAGCTGCCCGGCTCGGGAAAGAAGAAGTCCGCCCCGGTCTGCGCGCACAACGCCTGCGCCTGCCAGGCGGGGTCGGTCGGGGTGATGGTGTCGATGTGCATGGCCGAGATCGTGCCGGGCAGCGAAAAACGTTCGATCAACGCGGGATCAACGGTGGCGTTCACGTCCCCGGCCACCTTGATGCTCCTCCGCCCGGTGCGGGGGCGCACGGCGGCGCGCGGAAACGGTTCGCACGGTGTGTGCCGGCGTCCACCGGCTGCATGGTTGCCGGTCGCCTCGGCCTGCCCTCCGCCCCGGTCGGCCGCAGACTCACCGCGCAGCGCCTCTTCGGCCCGGCCCGGCTCGACACGGTTCAGCCCGCTTCGGCCGGCCCGGCCCGGCCCGGTTCCGGCGACACCTACGCGTCCGCCGAAAACACAGCCCCCTCCCCCACGGCCACCGCGACTGCCGACCGGCCCGCATCGGCGTACCGGCGGCGATTGTCAGTGGACGGTGCAAGACTCGGCGGTACAGGCAGCGGGACCCCTCAGAGGAGGGCAGAGATGCTCACGACCCGTTACGTCACCGGCGCTCCCAACTGGCTCGACCTCGGCACCCCCGACATCGACGGCGCCACCACCTTCTACGGCGGCCTGTTCGGCTGGGAGTTCCAGCCGGGTCCGCCCGAAGCCGGCGGTTACGGCTTCTTCCAGCTCGCCGGCAGGACCGCCGCGGGCGGTATGCAGACCACACCGGAACAGGGCCCGCCGTCCTGGACCGTCTACTTCCAGACCCCGGACGCGGACGCCACCGCGAAGGCGGCCGAGGAGGCGCACGGCTCGGTGCTGATGCAGCCCATGGACGTGATGGACCAGGGCCGCATGGCGATCCTCGCCGACAAGGCGGGCGTGTCCTTCGGCATCTGGCAGCCCGGGCGGAACAAGGGGCTCGACGTCACCCAGGAGCCGGGCTCGCTGTGCTGGGTCGAGCTGTACACGGCCGACCTGCCGATGGCCGCGTACTTCTACCGCGCGGCGCTCGGCCTGGAGACCTACGGGGTCGAGTTCCCCGGCGGCACGTACACCACCGTGCTGCCGGACGGGCAGAGCGAGGACGGCATGTTCGGCGGCATCGTCCCGCTCGCCGACGACCCGCTGGAGGCGCGGGACGGGGCGTACTGGATGCCGTACTTCGAGGTCACGGACACGGACGAGACGGTGGCCAAGGCACAGCAGCTGGGCGGCGGCGTCCGGCTGCCCGCCACGGACGTGCCCGGCGTCGGCCGGGTGGCCAAGCTGGCCGACCCGTACGGCGCCCGCTTCGCGGTGATCAAGAGCGCGCCGCAGCAGACGTCATAGGGGGCGACAGGGTTCACGCCGAGGCGCGCCGTACCAGTGTGGTGGGCAGCACGACACCAGCCGGTGCGGCCCCCGCGTCCCCGGGGTCGAGACCTCCCAGGAGCAGGCGGGCCATCAGCCGGCCCATCTCCTCGATGTCCTGACGGACCGTCGTCAGCGGCGGTTCGGTCTGCTCGGCGACCGGCAGCATGTCGTCGAAGCCGATCACCGCCACGTCCTCGGGCACCCGGCGCCCGCGCTCGCGCAGCACACGCAGGGCGCCGGACGCGGTGAGGTCGTTGGCGGCGAAGACCGCGTCCACGTCCTCGAACGTGTCGAGGAGTGTCCGCATGGCCCGCTCCCCGCCGGCCGGGGTGAAGTCGCCGGAGACGACGAGCCGCGGGTCGGCGTCGCCCATGACGTCCCTGTAGCCGTCGAGCCGGTCGGCCGCGGAGGTCTGGTCGAGGGGGCCGGTGATGTGGGCGACGCGGGTGCGCCCGAGCCCTGTGAGATGCCGTACGGCCTCGCGGGCACCGCCCCGGTTGTCGCTGTCGACGTACAGGACGTCCGTCGTGCCGTCGCTCCAGCCGGGCCGTCCGCCGAACACCGTGGGGACCCCGGCCCGTTGGATCAGTCCGGGCAGCGGGTCGTCGAGGTGCAGGGAGAAGACGAGCGCGCCGTCGACGTGTCCTCCGGCGAGGTAGCGTCCGACGCGGGCGTGGTCGTCGCGGCCCTCGGTGAGCAGCAGCACCAGTTGATTGTCGTGGGCGGTCAACTCCTTGCTGATTCCGCGGAGTTGCAGTGCGAAGAAGGGGTCGGCGAAGACCCGGGTCTCCGGCTCGGCCACGACCACGGCGACGGCGTCGTGGCGCCGGGTGACAAGACTGCGGGCGGCCTGGTTGGGCACGTAACCGAGCTCTTCGACGGCCCTGCGCACCCGCTCGACGAGCGGTTCCCTGACCCCGTCCCCGCCGTTCACCACCCGCGACACGGTGGCCCGCGACACCCCGGCCCGGGCCGCCACCGCCTCCAGCGTGGGGCGCGGCGCTGTCTCGGTCACTTCGGGGCTCCTCGTCGGCGGGTGCGGATCAGGATAGCCCCGGACGAGGTCACCGGTGAGAGCGCTCTCGGGGTGGGCGGAAGGGACGTACGGCCCAGGTACCCCGACCGGCAGCGCACTCGGCCGCCGACCGGTCCGTGCCGGCCATCTCGTGACCGGGTTCAGGCCAGCAGATCCACGCGCCGCCCGACTCCCTCCCGCTCGGCCCGCTCGTACGCCGTCCAGGCCAGGGCGAGGTCCTGCCAGGGCAGGCCCACGGGTGCGTAGACCGTGCGGTCCGTGTCGTTCGTGCGGCCGGGGTGTTCCGAGCGCAGGAGCTCGCCGAGGGTGGCGTCAGCGGGCCTCAACACGCCGACACGTGAGACCAGTTCACGGTCGTCGACGACCAGCAGCGCCTCGTCCAAAAGATCCGCCGCCAGTTCCGCCTTGCCCGGCTCGTCCGCGCCCAGGCTCGTGAAGTGCTGGCCCGGCCTGGTGTCCCGCAGGTGCAGCAGCGGCTGCCTCGACCAGGTCGCCGACAGGACGAGGTCGGCTGCCATGGCCACCTCCGCGGCGGAGGACAGCAGACGGCCACCGTGCCGCGCGGCGAACTCCGCGGCGCGGTCGGCGGACGTGTCGTGGACGACCAGGGCACTGCGGGGCCGTAGCGCCGCAAGTCCCCGCACCATCAACTCGGCCTGCGCTCCCGCCCCGACCACTCCGACCACGCCTCCCGGGCCGGCGAGCAGATCGGTGCCCAGGGCGGCCGCGAGCCCCGTCCGCCACGCCGTGACCGTCGCGGAGTCGAGCAGCACCAGCAGCTCGCCGTCGGTGCCGCTGTGCAGGCAGATCACCCCGCGCAGGGCGGGCCGGGCTGCGGGGAACTTGGCGTTGACCTTCACCGTGTAGGCAGGGACGCCGGGGAGCAGGCCCGGGATCAGAGCGGTGGCCGTACCGGGGAACGGGAGGTCCGTGCGCACCCGTTGTCCCACGATCGACTCGCTGTCCGCGGCGCGGAAGCCGTCCCGCAGTGCGTCGAGGCAGGCCGCCGGCTCCAGCACCGCCTCCAGATCACCACGTGTGAGAAGAAGAGTCACCCGTCCATGATCCGTCAGTGCGCGTGCCCGGCCCGGTGCTCCATGTGCTCGTGCGGCTCGTATCCCGGAATCGTCCCGTCCGCCTTCTTCACCAGGAACAGCCCCACCATCCCCATGTCGGAGTGGCTCTGCACATGGCAGTGGTACATCCACGCGCCCGCCCCGACCCCCTCCCCCGCGATCACCTGGAAGCCGAAGGAGTCCGCCGGGCCCACGATCTTGTTGTCGATGACCTGGCTCGGGTCGTCGGGGCCGGTGAGCATGCCCGTGCGGTTGTCCGCCCAGCGGTGACCGTGCATGTGGAAGGTGTGGTAGTACTCGCCGTGCGTGATCATCACGAACTCGACCCGATCACCCACCGTGGCCTCGAAGTCGGGCCCCGAATGCGCCGGCTTGTTGTTGATGAGCATGTCGTTGAAGACGATCGTGTGGGTCGCGTTCGGGAGGACGTCGCCCTTGCGGCGGACGATCACCGGGCCGTAGAGGCCCTTGCGGATACCGCCCGTGCCGTGTTCCGTGCCGACCACGTGGTCGTGGTAGTGCCAGTAGCCCGCGCTGCCCGCCCGCCAGGTGCCGTCGCTCCGGCGGCCCGGCACATGGGTGCGCCAGGTGTAGGTGCGGGTGCCGCCCGGCTCGACGTCGCTGTGGTTCAACTTCGTGCCGTCGCTGGAGATTTCGTAGTCCAGGCCGTGGACGTGCAGGCTCGCCCTGACGTCCATGGTGTTCTCGAACTCGATGTGCAGGATGTCGCCCTCGTTGAGCTCGATCAGCGGACCGGGGATCGTCGCCCTGCCCTTCTCGAGGCCGTAGCCCATCTGCCCGTCGGCGAGCTTCTCGGCGTACAGCTTGATGCGCTTGACCTCGCCGCCGCCCGGGGCCGCCCTGGCCGGACCTGTGTCGCTCCGGGCCTCCGGCGCGAGGGACAACGATGTCGCGACGGCGGCACCGCCGAGCAGCACCCGCCGGTTGAAGCCACGTCTGTCCAGTGCACCCACGCAGAACTCCCCACCGTGATACGGATTTTGCGGAGACGTACCTGTGATGAACCTGTGAGACGGTACCGGCCTCCGAGCCGTTTATCCACACTCAGGACAAAGTTCGCGCGATCCCGGTCATAGGTATTGGCGAGCGACGCAAAGGGGTCTAGCTTCCATGGCGCTGTTGCTGTGACCGAGGAGGTGCCCATGCACTTACGAGGGTTGAGCGCGAGAAGCGGAGGAAGCGCGAGGAGACGGGTCTGGACGGCCACCGTGACCGCGGGGGTCGTCGCCGCCGGGCTGATGTCCGGACCGGCCGCGCGGGCGCTGCCGGTTCCCGATCCGTCCGCGACAACGATGTCCGTCAAGTCGCCGCCGGGCGGCGCCGATGTACGGGTGCTGGTCTTCTACGGGTCCGCGGCGGCCGGGGACGAGTCACCGGTCGTCAACGCCGGGATCGCCGCCGTCGAGCAGATCGGGCTGTCCGGTCCGGTGAACCAGCGGTTCGAGACCGAGGCCACGGACGACGCCAGGGTCTTCACCGACGAGAGGGCGCTGGGGAGTTACAACGCGATCGTCTTCCTGACCGGCGGCGGCGATGTCCTCGATGCCGAGCAGGAGGCCGGTCTGGAGGCCTACATGGAGGCGGGCGGCGGTTTCGTCGGCGTCCATGACGCGGCTCGCGCCGAGCCGTACTCCGACTGGTTCACGGGGCTGGTGGGCGCCCGCCCGGCCGCATCCAGCCCAACGGCCGTACAGCGTGCCACCGTTGAGGTCGGCGACCGGCAGCATCCGGCGACCAGGGAACTGCCGGTGCAGTGGAAGCGCCCCGACCAGTGGTTCAACTGGACGAAGAACCCGTCCGGTGACGTGCACACCGTGGCCCGGGTGCGCGAGTCGACGTACCGGCCGGGAGCGAGCGCCAACGGCTGGGACCACCCGGTGAGCTGGTGCCGGGACTACGACGGCGGCCGGTCCTTCTACACCGGTATGGGCGGCACGGTGTCCTCGTACGACGAGACCGACTTCCGGACCCATCTGCGCGGGGCACTCCTGTGGACCTCGCGGCTCGTGCAGGCCGACTGCAAGGCGACCATCAACGGCAACTACAAGGCCGAGCGGCTCACCCAGCCCAACCAGGCGGGGCAGAACGACCAGATCGGCGAACCGCACGGGCTGGTCACCGCCCCCGACGGACGGGTCCTGTACATCGGGCGGGGCGGCGCCGACTCCTCCCAGCCCGTGATCACCGACTGGAACAACCCGGACGTCGGCAAGGGCAAGGGCCAGATCCACGTCTACGACCCGGCGACCAAGAAGGTCACCCTGGCCGGCGAGTTGACCGTCTTCGGCAACAAGGGCGGCGGCGACGAGCTGGTGAAGGTCGAGGAGGGACTGCTCGGCATCGAGCTCGACCCGCGCTTCGAGCAGAACGGCTGGGTGTATCTGCACTACACCCCGCACTCCCGGCTCAACCGCGACACCCGGATCGCCGAGCGGCGGGTCTCCCGCTTCACCCTCGACCTCGCCACGAACAAGCTGGACCTGAGCAGCGAGAAGGTCCTGCTCAAGTGGCCGGTCCAGGTGCACAGTTGCTGCCACGCGGGTGGCGGGATGTCCTGGGACTCCAAGGGCAACCTGTACATCGCGACCGGTGACAACAACTCCAGTGGCTTCAGCGGCGGTTACTCCGGCAACAACCCGCAGCCGAACTACGAGGGCGTCTCCTTCGCGGACGCGCGCCGCACCGCCGGCAACACCAACAACCTCAACGGCAAGATCCTGCGCATCCACCCGGAGCCGGACGGGACGTACACGCTGCCCGAGGGGAACCTCTTCACGGGCAAGGAGACCGCCGAGGGCGGCGGCAAGACCCGCGGCGAGATCTATGTGATGGGCGTCAGGAACCCGGCCCGCATCTTCGTCGACAAGAAGACCGACATCCTGTACGCGGGGTGGGTCGGCCCGGACGCGGGCGAGCCCTCGACGACCTGGGGCCCGGCCAAGTACGACACCTTCGCGGTCATCACGAAGGCGAGCAACCGGGGCTGGCCGTACTGCATGGGCAACAAGCAGCCCTACCGGGACCGCAACCTGCCGAACCCCGACCAGCCGCTGGGCTGGTACGACTGCGTCCACCCGAAGAACGAGTCGCCCAACAACGACGGTCTGGTCAATCTCCCGCCGGTCACCGGCAACAACATCTGGTACTCCCCGCAGGGCGGCGCCCCGGACTACCCGCGGGACGCGAACGGCATCCCCTCCTACAAGCAGGCGGACGCCACGTACCTGCTGCCGTGGCTCAAGGGCGGCGGCCAGGCCGCGATGAACGGGCCGGTCTACCGCTACGACGCCGCCTCGGCCACCAGCACCGTCAAGTGGCCCTCCTACTGGGACGGCAAGTGGTTCATCGGCGACTTCTACGACGCCGACCAGCCGCGCAACGCGGTCATCACCGACCCGAAGACCCACGGGGAGGGCGGACTGCCCGTCCACTCGGAGTCGCTCAAGAAGATCGTGCCGATCGGCAACGACGGCATCAAGAACCTCATGGACTGGAAGTTCGGCCCGGACGGCGCGCTGTACGTCCTCGACTACGGGCGCGGCTTCTTCACCTCGGACGCCAAGTCGGCGCTGTGGCGCGTCACTTACACGGGCGGCGGTCCGACGCCGGCCGCCGGACAACTGGTGGGAGGAGGGCAGTGATGCGCCCCCGAGGAGCTCTGACCGTCCTGGTGGCCGCCCTGCTGATGGTGCTCGGCCTCCAGTCGGCGTCCCAGGCACGGCCCGACACGGTCCCGGCGGCGGCCCAGACGCTCACCTGGACCGCCGGCGACGACATCACCAAGTACACTTCCGCCCCGACGACGGCCGTCGCGGGCACGGCCACGATCGTCTTCGAGAACAGCGCGGCCACCGGCAACACGACCGGTATGCCGCACACGTTGACCTTCGTGACCAGTGACCCCGAGTTCAACAACGACGTGCAGCTCAACATCCTCGCCAACCCCAACGACGACATGGGCGGCCGCCACACCGCCGAGGTCACGCTCACGCCGGGCCGGTACTTCTACCACTGCACGATCCCGGGCCACGGGCAGATGCAGGGCATCCTCGTGGTGACCGAGGGCACCGGCGAGGACACCACGGCGCCGACGACCCAGGCGCAGGTGACGGGCACGCAGAACGCACAGGGCCAGTACGTCGGCTCCGCGAGCGTGGCCCTCACGGCGACCGACGAGGCCGGCGGCTCCGGCGTCGACCGGATCGAGTACGCGATCGGGGACACGGGCGCCTGGCAGCCGTACACCGCGCCGGTCGTCGTCGACCAGGTGGGCAGCCACACGGTGCGCTACCGGGCCGTCGACAAGGCGGGCAATGTCTCCGCCGAGAAGAGTGTCGACTTCACGGTCGTCCCGCCGCCCTCCGACGACACCGCCCCGCCGGACACCTCGGCGACGGTGAGCGGCGAGCAGAACCCGGACGGCACGTACATCGACATGGTGACGGTGACCGTGTCGGCCTCGGACACCGGATCCGGGGTCAACACCATCGAGTACGCGGTGAACGACGGGAGTTGGCAGCCGTACACCATGCCCGTGATGGTGCACCAGGTCGGCAGCCACACCGTGCGCTACCGGGCAACCGACAAGGCGGGCAACGTGGCCGCCGAGAAGAGCGTCCGGTTCACGGTGGTCGCGGCGGCCCCGCAGGACACCACCCCGCCGGTGACCGGAGTGACCGTGGACGGCACCCGGAACTCGGACGGGGCCTACGTGGGCAACGCCAAGGTGACCGTGAGCGCCACGGACGCGGGCGGTTCGGGTGTCGCGGGTGTCGAGTACTCGATCGACGCCGGGCCCTACCTGGCGTACACCGCTCCGGTGATCGTCGACCGGGCGGGCACCCACACGCTGGCGTACCGGGCGACGGACAAGGCGGGCAACACCTCGGCCGCGCGCACGGTGACCTTCACGGTGGTCGCCGGTCAGGTTCCGGCGCCCAACTGCGCCGAGTTCGACGAGCGGTTGACGGTGATCGTCGGCACGGTCGACAGCGGGGTGCCGAACCGGATCACCAACAGCCGGTGCCGGATCAACGAGTTGATCGAGGACGAGAAGGAGTGGACGTCCCACGCGCTGTTCCTCAAGCACGTGAAGACGGTCCTGGACAAGCTCTTCCGGGAGGGAGTCGTCGACGAGCGCGAGTACGACGCGATCGACGCGGCGGCCCGTGAGTCCGGGATCGGCAGGCCCGGGCAGACCGAGGGCTACCGCACGATCCTCGACGGCAGCGCGGCCTCCTTCGCCAAGTGGCAGCAGGTGGGCGGCGGTTCGTTCGCGCCGAACGGCGACGGGTCCATCACGTCCGGCACCACGAAGGACGGCCTCGGCATGCTCTGGTTCCCGGAGCGCAAGTACGGCGACTTCTCGCTCAAGCTCCAGTGGCGGGACGAGGCCCCGGGCACCGGGAACGCCAACTCCGGGGTGTTCGTGCGGTTCCCGTGGGTCCACGACCACCCGGAGGAGTCCCGCCCCGAGTGGGTCGCCATCAAGTACGGCCATGAGGTGCAGGTGCTCGACCGGCCGGACGGCGACATGTACAAGACGGGGTCGGTCTACGGCTTCGACCGGGTGGGGCTCGCCGGTGCCGGCGTCACCCAGAAGGGCACGTGGAACGACTACGAGATCCGGGTGGTCGACCAGCACTACTCGGTCTACCGCAACGGCGTGCTGATCAACGAGTTCGACAACCTCGGCGGCCAGGACTTCTACCCCGCCCGATCGGACGACCCGGGCACGGACGGACGGCGGTTCTCCTCCGGGTACATCGGACTCCAGGTGCACAGCACGACGGATGTGGTCTCGTACCGGGACATCAGGATCAAGGAACTGTAGGAGGCGCCTTCCTCGACGTGTCCCGGCTCGGCTGTACCCGCTTGGGCTCGCCCGGCATCTTCGGATACTCGGGCGGGTACGGCAGATCACCGAGTCCGTGGTCGTGCTCGTCACGGCGGGCCAGGTCCAGGAGGGCATCCAGCGAGAAGGCGTGATCGTCCATGTCCGCGTGCACATCGCCGAGTTCGGCGAAGCGCGCGGGCATGGTCGCGATGTCGAAGTCCTGGGGGTGCGCCTGGCCGACCTCCTCCCAGCGCAGGGGTGCGGAGACGGGGGCGTGCGGGCGGGGCCGTACCGAGTAGGCGGAGGCGATCGTACGGTCGCGGGCCGTCTGGTTGTAGTCGATGAAGATGCGCTCGCCCCGCTCCTCCTTCCACCATTTGATGGTCACGTGGTCCGGCATCCGGCGCTCCATCTCCCGCCCGACCGCGATCGCGGCCCGCCGCACCTGGGTGAAGGTCCAGCGCGGTTCGATCGGCACGAACACGTGCAGGCCGCGACCGCCGGAGGTCTTGGGCCAGCCGCGCAGGCCGCCGAACTCCTCCAGTACCGACCGCAGTTCATGCGCCGCGCGCACGGCATCGTCGTAGTCAGTGCCGGGTTGCGGGTCGAGGTCGATGCGGAGTTCGTCGGGGCGGTCGACGTCGTCGCGGCGGACCGGCCAGGGATGGAAGGTGAGGGTGCCGTACTGGGCGGCCCACAGGACGGCGGCCTCCTCGGTCGGGCACATCTCGTCGGCGCTGCGGCCGCTGGGGAAGGTGATGTGGGCGGTCGGGATCCAGTCGGGCATGTTCTTGGGCGCCCGCTTCTGGAAGAAGTTCTCGCCGGTCACGCCGTCCGGGTAGCGCTCCAGGGTGGTGGGGCGGTTGCGCAGGGCGCGCAGGATGCCGGGGGCGACGGCCTGGTAGTAGCGGGCGAGGTCCAGCTTGGTGAACCCGCGCTCGGGGAAGAAGATCTTGTCCGGGCTGGACAGCCGTACGGTCCGGCCGCCCGCCTCCAGTTCCACCGCGTCACCCATGCGAGCCACGGTAAGCGAGCCCGGCATATCAGGCATTTCGGGGCATGCGCGTGCAGAATCGGACCATGGATCTGCCCGTGATGCCCCCTGTGAAGCCCATGCTCGCCAAGTCGGTGGCGAAGATCCCGCCGGGCATGCACTACGAGGCGAAGTGGGACGGGTTTCGGGCCATCGTCTTCAGGGACAGGGCGGAGGTCGAGCTGGGCAGCCGTACCGGCAAGACGCTGACCAGGTACTTTCCCGAGCTGGTGGAGGCACTCGCGGCGCGTCTGCCCGAGCGGTGCGTGATGGACGGCGAGATCGTGATCGCGCGGGACGGCCGGCTGGACTTCGACGCGCTGACCGAGCGGATCCATCCGGCGGCCTCCCGGGTGCGCACGCTGGCCGAGCGGACGCCGGCCTCCTTCGTGGCCTTCGACCTGCTGGCACTCCAGGACGAATCACTGCTGAACGTCCCGCTGACCGACCGCAGGAAGCTGCTCACGGCGGCTCTGTCCGGGGTCACGGCCCCGGTGCACCTCGCACCGGCGACCACGGACATCGAGGTGGCCCTGCAGTGGTTCGAGGAGTACGAGGGAGCGGGCCTGGACGGTGTCATCGCCAAGCCGCTCACCCTGCGCTATCTCCAGGACGAGCGCGCCATGTTCAAGATCAAGCACGAGCGCACCGCGGACGTGGTGGTGGCGGGCTACCGGCTCCACAAGAGCGGCCCTGTCGTGGGCTCGCTGCTGCTGGGGCTCCACGACGACCGGGGCGTCCTCCAGCATGTCGGCGTGTCCGCGGCCTTCCCCATGAAGCGGCGCGCCGAGCTGATCGACGAACTGGAACCGCTCCGGATGGAGGACGCCTCCGGACACCCGTGGGCGGCCTGGGCGGAGGAGGCCGCGCACGAGAGCGCCCGGCTGCCCGGGGCGCCGAGCCGCTGGTCGGGAAAGAAGGACCTGTCCTGGGTGCCGCTCAGGCCTGAGCGGGTGGCGGAGGTGGCGTACGACCACATGGAGAACGGCGCACGATTCCGCCACACCGCCCGCTTCCGCCGCTGGCGCCCCGACCGAACCCCCGAGAGCTGCACCTACGCACAACTGGAGGAACCGGTGCACTACGACCTCGACGAAATCCTGGGCTGAGCCGCCAGGTCAGGGCCGCCGCAACTGCACGCGGTGTCCTGCGTGCCGCCCAGACCCGAGCGGGTGGCGGAGGTGGCGTACGACCACATGGAGAACGGCGCACGATTCCGCCACACCGCCCGCTTCCGCCGCAGGCGACGCGAGGTCAGGGCCGCATCAGTACCTTGACCGCGCCCTCCTGCTTCTTCTGGAACATCTCGTAGGCGTGCGGGGCGTCCGACAGCGGCACGTGATGGGTCGCGAAGTCGTCGACGCCGAGCGGGTCCTCGTCGGTCAGATACGGGATGATCTCGTCGATCCAGCGCCGGACATTGGCCTGGCCCATCCGGATCTGGATCTGCTTGTCGAACATCGTGAGCATGGGCAGCGGGTCGGCCATGCCGCCGTAGACGCCGGTGAGGGAGAGCGTGCCGCCGCGGCGCACCAGTTCGATGGCGGTGTGCAGGGCGGCGAGCCGGTCGACGCTGAAGCGTTCGGCGAACGGTCCGCTGATCTTCCTCGGCAACAGGGCCGAGGCGTTCTGGGCGAGGCGGGCGACCGCGCTGCCGTGGGCCTCGGTGCCGACGGCGTCGATCACGGCGTCCGGTCCGCGTCCGTCGGTCTCGTCGCGGATCGCCTGGACCAGTTCCTTCTCGCTGTCGAAGCTCCTGAGGTCGTACGTCTCCACGCCCCGCGTGCGGGCCCGGCGCAGCCGCTCGGACACGAGGTCCACGCCGAAGACGCGCCCGGCGCCGCGCACCTGGGCGACCCGGCAGGCCATGTCGCCGATGGGCCCGAGTCCGAGCACCGCCACGCTGCCGCCCTCGGGGACGTCCGCGTAGGCGACGGCCTGCCAGGCGGTGGGCAGCACGTCGGAGAGGTAGACGAACCGGTCGTCCGGCGGGCCCTCGGGGACCTTGATGGGTCCGAACTGGGCCTGCGGAACGCGCAGGTACTCGGCCTGGGCGCCCGGTACGGCGCCGTACAGGCGGGTGTAGCCGAACAAGGCGGCGCCCATGCCCTCGCTGGTGACCTGAGTGGTCTCGCACTGGGTCGGCAGCCCGGTCATGCACATCCAGCACTTGCCGCAGGCGATCTGGAAGGGCACGACGACCCGGTCGCCCACCGAGAGGTCGGGCACCCCGGCGCCGACCTCCTCGACGATGCCCATGGGTTCATGGCCGAGGATGTCGCCCGGCGTCATGAACGGGGTGAGCACCTCGTAGAGATGCAGGTCGGAGCCGCACAGCCCGGACGAGGTGATCCTGATGATCGCGTCCGTCGGTTCCTTGATCTTCGGATCGGGCACTTCCTCCACCCGTACGTCCCGCTTGCCCTGCCAGGTCACAGCCTTCATCGCCCGGCTCTCCCTCCGTCACGTCGTGTGTCGGTCCTGGGGTGAGGCGCCCCGGGTACCCGGGCGGACTCCTGCCGAACCGCGATCCAGGGCCGATCGGCCTAGTCGACGCGACGAATCAGAAACGGACGGGTATGGCCATCAATGAACTTATAAGCGCACAATCAAAGACACGAGACGGGCGGGCACTGTGGGCATGGCGGGCATGGTGGGCAGGGAGCAAGGGACGCGCTCGCGGCGCGCCCGTACGGCGGCGGCGCTGCTGACCGTCACGGGCCTCTTCGTCGCGGGCTGTACGGGACACGGCACACCCCGGGACCCGGCCGACGACGGACGCGGACAGTTCCGCACGGATCAACCGAGCACGTCACCACCGAACACATCGGAACCGAGCAAGGAGGCCCACCGTCCCTCCGTGCTCGCCGTGAAGATCGACAACGTGCGGGAGGCGCGCCCGCAGACCGGCATCGACTCCGCCGACGTCGTCTACGCCGAGCAGGTCGAGGGCGGACTCAGCCGCCTCATGGCGGTGTACGCGACGAAACTGCCGAAGGCCGTGGGCCCCGTGCGCAGCGCCCGCGAGTCGGACCTGGAGCTGCTGCGGCAGTTCGACGACCCGACGCTCGCCTTCTCCGGCGCCCAGAGCAAACTGATGCCCCTGATCAACGGGGCGCCGCTGGTCGCCCGGACTCCCGAGAAGGCAACCGGCGCCTACTTCCGCGGCGCCGACAAGGTCTCCCCGCACAACCTCTTCCTGCGCCCCAAGAGCCTGGTGCCCGCCACGCCGGGCGCCGCCGCGCTGACGACCGGCTTCCACTACGGCCCCGCGCCCGCCGGCGGCACCAAGGACACCTCGGAGACGGTCCGCTTCCCGGCCGCCCGCTTCTCCTTCACCTGGTCACAGAGCCGGGAGCGCTGGCTGGTCTCCATGGACGGCGCCCCCGACGTCACGGCCGACGGGAAGCGGCTGGCCCCGGCCACGGTCGTCGTGCAGTACGTGAAGGTCCGCAAGTCCGCCTTCCACGACTTCCTCGGCAACTACACGCCCTACACGGTGACCGTGGGCTCGGGCAAGGCGAAGGTGCTGCGCGACGGCCGCTCCTACGACGTGAACTGGAAGCGGGCGAAGGCCACGGACGGCACGGAGTTCACCACGAAGGACGGCTCCGCGGTGAACTTCGCCGAGGGCCAGGTGTGGGTCGTCTTCGCGAAGGCGTCCTGATCAGCGCTGGGTGAGAAGGGGTTCCGCGGGATTGCGGAGCCCCTCCGCCGCGTCCGCGACCCGGCGGATCAGCTCGAAGAAGCGGCCCTGCTCGTCGGCGGAGAGCGGGGCCAGGAAGACCTGGTTCATCCGGGCGGTGCGCACGGTCAGCTTGCGGTGGGTGCGCACCCCGTCCTCGGTCAGGCGCAGCAGGAAGCGGCGGCCGTCCTGGGGGTCGCGGACCTTGTCGAGCAGTCCGCGCCGGCCGAGCCGGCTGATCACCTCGGCAATGGTGGACCGGTCGAGCCCCACCCGCTCCCCCACCGTGCGCTGGTCGAGCCCCGGCTCGGCGACGAGCGCGTTCAGGACCGCGAACTGGGGCGAGGTGATCTCCTCGGAGACCATCGTGTTCCACAGCAGGTAGTGCGCCTGCTGGAGCCGCCGGGCGAGGTGCCCGGGGTGGGTGGTGAGATCCACCGCGGCCATGTGCGCTCCCGAGTCAGGTTGGTGGGCGTTTTGGTCGGTGCACTGAAGAGTAGTGAGCCTTGACGCCAGGCTGCCACAGTGGCAGCTTAAGAAAAACCTCGCTGAAATACTCAGTGCACTGAGCAGTTGGAGAGATGAGGCTACGCGGATGGACAAGGTGGTCGCCACAGCCGCCGAGGCGGTGGCCGATGTGCCGGAGGGCGCGTCGCTCGCGGTCGGCGGTTTCGGACTGAGCGGTGTTCCGAACGTACTCATCCAGGCCCTGTACGAGCAGGGCACCGGCTCGCTGTCGGTGGTCTCCAACAACTGCGGGGCGATGGAGTCGGGCCTCGCGGTCCTGCTCGCCGCCGGGCGGATCGCCCGCGTGACCGGCTCCTACATCGGTGCCAACAAGGAGTTCGCCCGCCAGTACCTGGCTGGCGAACTGGAGGTCGAGATGATCCCGCAGGGCACGCTGGCCGAGCGGTTGCGGGCGGGCGGCGCCGGGATCCCCGCCTTCTTCACGCCGGCCGGTGTGGGCACCCAGGTCGCCGACGGCGGGCTGCCCTGGCGCTACGACGGCTCCGGCGGCGTCGCGGTGGCCTCCCCGCCGAAGGAGGTCCGCGAGTTCGACGGCACCGAGTACGTCCTGGAGCGCGGGATCCGCACCGACTTCGCCCTGGTGAGGGCGGCGAGGGGCGACCGGCACGGCAACCTGGTCTTCAACAGGTCCACCCGGAACTTCAACCCCCTCGCGGCCATGGCGGGCAAGGTCACGATCGCCGAGGTGGAGGAACTCGTGGAGCCCGGCGAGATCGATCCGGACGCGGTGCACCTGCCGGGCATCTTCGTGCAGCGGGTCGTCGCGCTGACGCCGGAGCAGGCGAGGGACAAGCGGATCGAGCAGCGGACGGTCTCCACGCCCGCGGCACGAGGGACGGTGAACGGCTGATGGCCTGGACACGGGAACAGATGGCCGCGCGGGCCGCGCGCGAACTCCGGGACGGCCAGTACGTCAACCTCGGCATCGGACTGCCGACGCTGATCCCGAACTACCTCCCCGAGGACGTCGAGGTGATCCTCGAATCCGAGAACGGCATCCTGGGCACCGGCCCCTACCCCACCGAGGACCAGGTCGACCCCGACCTGATCAACGCGGGCAAGGAGACCGTCACCGTGCTGCCGGGGGCGTCCTTCTTCGACTCGGCGCTCTCCTTCGGGATGATCCGGGGCGGGCACATCGACGTGGCCGTGCTCGGCGCCATGCAGGTGTCCGCGACCGGCGACCTGGCCAACTGGGCCATCCCCGGCAAGCTGATCACCGGGATCGGCGGGGCGATGGACCTGGTCCACGGCGCCCGCACGGTCATCGTGGTGATGACGCACACCGCCAAGGACGGCTCGCCCAAGATCCTCACCGAGTGCGCGCTGCCGCTGACCGGCAAGGCGTGTGTGAACCGGATCATCACCGACCTCGGCGTCCTCGACGTCACCGAGGACGGCCTGGTGCTGGTCGAGACGGCACCCGGGGTGGGCGTCGAGGAGATCACCGCCAGGACCGACGCCGAGCTGACCGTCGCGAAGGGCCTGCAGTGAAGAACGTCTACATCGTCGACGCGGTCCGTACTCCGGTCGGCCGCTACAACGGAGCTCTCTCCTCGGTACGCCCGGACGACCTGGGCGCGCACGCGATCCGTGAACTGCTCGGCCGTACGCCCGATCTGGACCCGTCACGCATCGAGGACGTCTACTTCGGCAACGCCAACGGCGCCGGTGAGGAGAACCGCAACGTGGGCCGTATGGCCGCGCTGCTGGCGGGCCTGCCGACCAGCGTGCCCGGCGTGACCGTCAACCGCCTGTGCGCCTCGGGCCTCGAAGCCGTGATCCAGGCGGCCCGGGCCATCGCCCTCGGGGACGCCTCCATCGCGGTGGCCGGTGGCGTGGAGTCGATGACCCGGGCGCCGTACGTGCTGCCCAAGTCCGACAAGCCGTTCCCGGCCGGGCACACCGAGCTGTACTCGACCACGCTGGGCTGGCGCATGGTCAACCCGCGGATGGAGCCGCAGTGGACGATCCCGCTGGGCGAGTCGGCCGAACTGATCGCCGACAAGCACAAGATCGGCCGCGAGCAGCAGGACGAGTTCGCCCTGGCCTCGCACCAGAAGGCGGCCGCGGCACAGGCGGCAGGATTGTTCGACGCCGAGCTCGCGCCGGTGTCGATCCCGCGGCGCAAGGGTGAGCCGGTCGTCTTCGGCGCCGACGAGTGCGTACGGCCGGACGCGTCGCTGGAGGCGATGGCGAAGCTCAAGCCGTCGTTCCGCGAGGACGGCGGGACGGTCACCGCGGGCAACGCGTCACCTTTGAACGACGGTGCCGCCGCGCTGCTACTGGTGGACGACGAGGGCCTTGCGGCGACCGGTCGCGAGCCGCTGGCCCGGATCTCCGCGACCGGCGTCAACGCGCTCGACCCGCACTACTTCGGGCTCGCCCCCGTCGAGGCGGTCAACCGGGCACTCGCCAAGGCGGGCAAGGGGTTTGACGACCTGTCAGTACTGGAGCTGAACGAGGCCTTCGCCGCTCAGGTGCTGGGCTGTGTCGCCGAGTGGCCCGAGTTCGACCCGGCGGTCCTCAACCCGCAGGGCGGGGCGATCGCGCTGGGCCATCCGCTGGGTGCCTCCGGCGCGCGTCTGGCCGGCACGGTCGCCCATCAACTCGCCCGCAGGGGCAGCGGAGTCGGCGTCGCCACCCTGTGCATCGGCGTCGGCCAGGGTCTCGCTCTCGTCCTCGAACGTTAACGGAACGCAGGAATCGTCATGACTCTCACCCAGCACGACATCGACCGGGAAATCGCCGCCGAGCACGCCGCCTACGAGAAGCGGCTCGCCGACGGCGCTCCCGTCGAGCACCAGCCGCGCCGCGACTACGCGCCCTACCGCTCCTCGGTGCTGCGGCACCCGAAACAGCCGCCGATCGGCATCGACGTGTCCCAGGACCCGGAGCTGGTGGAGCTGCACTCGCCCGCCTTCGGGGAGCGGGACATCACCGAGATCGACAACGACCTGACCCGGCAGCACACCGGGGAGCCGATCGGCGAGCGGATCACCGTCGAGGGGCGGCTCCTGGACCGCAACGGCCGTCCGCTGCGCGGTCAGCTGGTGGAGATCTGGCAGGCGAACTCGGCCGGCCGCTACGCCCACCAGCGCGAGCAGCACGACGCCCCGCTGGACCCGAACTTCACCGGCGTCGGCCGCACCCTGACCGACGACAGCGGCTGCTACCGGTTCACCACCGTCCAGCCGGGCCCCTACCCCTGGCGCCAGCACGTCAACGCCTGGCGGCCGGCCCACATCCACTTCTCGATCTTCGGCACGGCGTTCACCCAGCGGCTCGTGACGCAGATGTACTTTCCGAGCGACCCGCTGTTCCCCTACGACCCGATCATCCAGTCGGTGACCGACGACGCGGCCCGTCAGCGGCTCGTGGCCACCTACGACCACAGCCTGTCCGTACCGGAGTTCTCGATGGGCTACCACTGGGACATCGTGCTCGACGGACCGCAGGCCACCTGGATCGAAGAAGGACGCTGACCCAGCCATGACGAAGATCGACACCAGTCGTCCGGAGACCGTGCTGCCGACCCCGTCGCACACGGTCGGCCCCTTCTACGGCCATGCCCTGCCCTTCCCCGGCGGTGGCGACATCGCGCCCGTCGGCCACCCGGACACCATCACCCTCCAGGGCTACATCACCGACGGCGAGGGCAACCCGCTGCCGGACGCCTTCGTGGAGCTGTGGAGCGCCGACTCGGACGGCAACATCCCGCAGGCCGACGGTTCCATCCGGCGCGACCCCGCGAGCGGCGGCTACCTGGGCCGCAACGGCGTGGAGTTCACCGGCTGGGGCCGCATCCAGACCGACGCCAACGGCCACTGGACCGCGCGGACCCTGCGGCCGGGCGCGCGCGGGCGGAGCGCCCCGTACATCAGCGTGTGCGTCTTCGCGCGCGGGCTGCTGGTGCACCTGTACACCCGGATCTACCTGCCGGACGACGAGACGGTCCTCGCCGCCGACCCGCTGCTGGCCCGGGTGCCGGCCGAGCGGCGCGACACGCTGATCGCACGCCGGCAGGGCGATGGCACCTACCGTTTCGACATCCGCCTTCAGGGCGAAGGCGAGACGGTCTTCCTGGAGTACCAGTGACTTCTCCCGATCCCGACACCGGACTGCTCGCCCCCGGGTGGGCAGGCTCCCCCGCCGCCGCCGCGACCGCCGACGGCGCCTACCTCCAGGCGCTGCTCGACGTGGAAGCCGCACTGACCCGGGTACAGGCCCGGCTGGGTCTCGCCCCGGACGGTGCGGCCGACGCGGTGACCGAGGCGGCCCAGGCGGACCGCTTCGACGTACGGTCCCTCGCCGGGCGTGCGCGCGGCGGCGGCAACCCGGTCATCCCCCTGGTCGCCGACCTCACCGAGGCGGTCGGCGAGGAGTACGGCCCGTATGTGCACCGGGGGGCGACCAGCCAGGACATCCTGGACACCGCGACGATGCTGGTGGCGGCGCGCACGCTCGACCTCGTGCTGGCGGACCTCCACCGCGTCCAGCAGACCCTGGCCCGGTTGGCCGCGGAGCACCGGGACACCGCGATGCCGGGGCGAACGCTCACCCAGCACGCCGTACCGACGACGTTCGGGCTGAAGGCGGCCGGGTGGCGGTCCCTGGCGCTGGACGCGCGGGACCGGGTCGCGGCCGTACGGGACTCCCTCCCCGCCCAACTCGGCGGCGCCGCCGGGACCTTGGCGGCCTTCACGGCGTACGGCAGCGAGGACACCCAGGCGCTTACGGCGGCCTTCGCCGCGGAGCTGGGACTCCGGACGCCGCTGCTTCCCTGGCACACCCTCCGTACCCCCGTCGCCGACCTCGCCGGATGTCTCGCCTTCACCGCCGGCGCGCTGGGCAAGATCGCCGCGGATGTCCTCGTGCTCGGCCGTACCGAGATCGCCGAGCTCGCGGAAGGCAGCGGGGGCGGCTCCTCGGCCATGCCGCACAAGGCGAATCCCGTACGGTCCACGCTGATCGCCGCCGCCGCCCGGCGCGCGCCGCAGCTCGCCGCCACGCTGTACGGCTCCCTCGCCGCCGAGGACGAGCGGCCGGCCGGCGCCTGGCACGCCGAGTGGGAGCCGCTCAGGGACCTGCTGCGGCTGGTCGGCGGAGCCGCCCGGGACACCGCCGAACTGACCGAGGGGCTGCGGGTCCACCCGGACACCATGCGGGAACACCTCGACCTCACCCACGGATTGATCGTCTCCGAGCGGCTCTCCGCCGAGCTGGCGTCCGTGCTGGGCCGCACACGCGCCAAGGCCCTGCTCACGCAGCTCGCCGAGCGGACCTACGCCGAAAGCCGGTCACTGGGGGAACTCCTCTCCCAGGAGCCCGAGTTGAAGGACGTCGACCTCGACGAGCTCACCGACCCCGCCCGCTACACCGGCTCCGCCGGTGCCCTCACCGACCGTGCTCTGGAGCGACGTTGACCGAGAAACTCCTCAACCACCGCGCCGAGGGCCCCGCTTCCGTTCCCCCGCTGCTGCTCGGGCCCTCGCTCGGGACCTCGTACGCCCTGTGGGACAAGGTGGCGCCCGAGCTGTCCATCAGCCACCGGGTGATCCGCTGGGACCTGCCCGGACACGGCGGTTCGGCGGCCGAACTGATCGGTCCCGGCGCCACCGTGGGTGACCTCGCCGATCTGGTGCTGGCGCTCGCCGACTCGCTCGGCGTGGAGCAGTTCGCGTATGCCGGGGTGTCGCTGGGCGGTGCGGTCGGTCTACACCTTGCCGTGCATCACCCGGACCGTGTCCGGTCGCTGGCCGTGATCTGTTCGAGTGCCCACTTCAACGGGCGGGGTCCCTGGGAGGAGCGGGCCGAGCGGGTCCGCCGGGAGGGGCTGGAGTGGCTGTTGGAGAGCGCGAACTCCCGTTGGTTCGCGGGTGACTTCACCGTGCCGCAGCTCGTACGGGACCACGCCGAGGCCGATCCGTCCGCGTACGCCGCCTGCTGTGACGCCCTGGCCTCCTTCGACCTGCGCGACCGGCTCACCCGGATCTCCGCACCGACCCTGCTGATCGCCGGCCGCCAGGACCCGGCGACCCCGCCGCCCCATCTGCGGGAGATCGCCGACGCGGTCCCGCGCGCCACGCTCGTCGAACTCCCAGGGACCTCGCATCTGGCACCGGCGCAGTGCCCGGAAGCCGTCCTCACCGCGCTGCGCGCCCACCTCGACGGGGGTGCCAAGCGGGGCATGGAGGTGCGGCGCGAGGTGCTCGGGGACACGCACGTGGACCGGGCACAGGCGCGGCAGACACCGTTCACCGCCCGCTTCCAGGACTTCATCTCCCGCTACGCGTGGGGCGAGATCTGGACCGACCCCACGCTCAGCCGCCGCGAGCGCAGCATGATCACGCTGACGGCGCTGGTCGCGCACGGCCACTACGACGAGCTGGCCATGCATGTGCGGGCGGCGCGGCGCAACGGCCTCACGCCGGAGGAGATCGGTGCCGTACTGCTCCAGACAGCCGTCTACTGCGGGGTGCCGGCGGCGAACTCGGCGTTCGCCACGGCGCAGCGGGTGCTGGCGGAGGAGACGGAAGGGTGACCCCGGCAGGGACAGGCGCCGGCTGTGCGGATGTGCCTACGGTAGGGGCATGTCGACCATTCTGATCACCGGTGCCACCTCCGGTCTCGGCCGCTACGTCGCCTTCGAACTGGTCCGCTCCGGTCACACCGTCCTCGCCCACGGCCGGGACCCGGGCCGTACCGGGACCCTGGTGGAGGAGCTGCGGTCCGAGGGGGCGGCCGAGGGTTTCGTGGCCGACCTCACCTCCCTGGCCCAGGTGCGCGAGCTGGGCGCGCGGGTCGCAGAGTCCCACCCCGGGCTCGATGTCCTGATCAACAACGCGGGCGTGGGCGCGGGTTCGCCCGGCTCGGGGCGGGAGGTGAGCGCGGACGGGCATGAACTGCGGCTGGCGGTGAACTACTTGGCGCCGGTCGCGCTGACCAGAGCACTGTTGCCGACGCGGCCGGCGCGGATCGTCAACGTCGGGTCGGTCGGCCAGGAGCCGGTCGACTTCGACGACGTCGAGTTCACCCGCGGCTACGACGGCTTCGCCGCGTACCGCCGCGCCAAGTTCGCCCTGGCGGCCCACACCTTCGCCCTGGCCGAGGAGTTGGCGGGAACGGAGGTCGCGGTCAACGTCGTGCACCCGGCGACCTTCATGGACACGGCGATGGTCCGCGAGGGCGGGGTGGCCCCGTGGTCGACGGTGGCGGACGGGGCTCCGGGTGTGCTGGCCCTGGCGACCCAGGACCTGGGCACGGGCCGCTTCTTCGACGGGACGAATCCGGCGCGGGCGCACGAGGGGACGTACGACAGGGAGGTGCAGAAGCGCCTGTCGGCCGTCACCGACCGGCTACTGGTGTCCTGAGGAGGCGAGAACGCCGGTCACCGCAGGCCCCAACCCGTCTCCAGCACCTCCCTGGCCTGCGTCACCAGCCCGTCCGCCCCGCACGAACGCGCCAGCCCCAGGCCCCGGTTGAGCTCCGCCACGGACCGTGCCGCGATCCCGTACTCCACCCGCGCCGCCGCATGCTCGTACTGACAGGGCGACGCCTCCAGGTAGGCGACCGCCTGCGCGGCGAGCCGTACCGCCCGCTGCCCGGTCTCCAGCGCGGCAGCGCACCTGAGCGCCTCACCGATCGCCGTGTCCGTGCCGAGCCGCTCGGCATGCCGGCGCACCTCCGTGGCCAACTGGGCGGCCCGCACCGGGTCCTCGACGGCGAGAGCGCGCGCGAGATCGACGGCCCACGGCACCAGCACCGGATTGTGGTGTCCCCGGACCGCCGCCGCCTTCTCCGCGGCCTCCAGTTCGTTGATCCCGTCCTTGGTCCTGCCGACGGCCAGCAGCAGCCGCCCCCGCACGGACCGCGGATCGGGCAGCACGATCGTGGACGGATACGGCGGCGCGAACCCGTACTGCTCGGCGATCGCCCACGCCTCCTCGACATGCCCGCGCGCGAGCAGCGTGTCGACGAGGTTGCAGGTCGCCGACCAGTACAGGGGCAGTCCTCGCCCCACCCGCTCGGCGAGCCGCAGTGACTCGCGCAGGGAGGTCTCCGCCTCCCTGAGCCGCCCGCGCCGCCGGTGGCCCAGGCCGACGTAGGCATGGGCGAGCGCGAGGTGGCCGCCGCTCCAGCCGGCCGACTCGTAGGTGCGCAGGGCGTCGGTGTAGAGGGCCTCGGCGCGGTCCAGCCGGTCCGTGAAGGCGTAGGCGCTGGCCAGCATCAGCGGCAGTTCGAGGCCCCACTCGGTGTCGGTCCAGCCGAGTCCGGGCGCGAGGCGGCCGTTGACCAGGGCGCGGTCGCACATTTCGGCGATCTCCTCGGCGCTCTCGCCGTGGGCCATCGCGTCGAATCCGCGCAGGATGAGCAGGGCCCGCTCGGAGTTGTCCCGGCCGGTGCAGGTGGCGGCCAGCGCGGCGAGCCGCTCGGAACGCGCCGGGGAGGTGGCCTCGCCCGGGTAGAGCCCTTCCCAGGTGTACTGCACGGCCTGGAGGCGCAGTCGGGCAGGGCCTTCGTCGTGCCGGGCGGCCTCCGTCTCGACCGTGCGGACCGCCTCCTCCAGCTGGTTGTTGTGCATGAGTGCCTGGGACAGGCGGACGACGGCGTCCACCCGCGCGGAGCCCTCCAGGCCCGGCATGGCGAGCGCGGTCTGGAGGTGGCCGATGGTCTTGGCGGGGGCGGTCAGGAGGGTGGCGCAGCCGAGTTCGAAGAGCACGCGGGCGTGGACCTCGGGCGGCGGGGGTTCCAGCAGCGCGCGCTCCAGGCAGCGGCGGGCGGCGTCGGGGGCGCCGACGAGGAGGTGTTCGCGGGCGGCCTCGCGCAGCTGCTCGACGAGTTCCTCGTCGTCGTCCGGGTGGACCTGGAGCAGGTGCCGGGAGGCGGCCGCGGCGCCGAGCCCGGAGTCGGTGACCAGTTGGGCGGCGATGCCGTGCATGGCCTTGCGCAGGGCGTCGGGGATGGACTCGTAGACGGCGGTGGCGATCAGCGGGTGTACGAACTCCAGCTCGTCGTTCGCGCCTGAATCGGTCAGGATGCGGGCGTTGCGCAGGAGTTCGGCGCAGAGCGCGGCCTGGTCCGGCTTGAGGGTGGCGAGACTGGCCACCAGGCCGACGGAGATGTCGGTGCCGAGGATCGCGGCCGCCCAGGCGAACCGGGTGGCGTCGATGCCGAGTTCCTCCAGGCGGGCGACGAGTCCGCCGCCGCGGGCGGAGCGGTTCAGTTCGCGCAGTTCGTTCGCCGAGCCCTCGCTGGGCTCGATGTCGCTGTCCCGGACCTTGGCGAGGAGTTCGACGGTCTCGTACGGGTTGCCGCCGGTGACGGCCCACACCTCGCGGCAGAACGGGGCGTCGGCGTGTTCGCCCAGGGTGGCGCGGGTGAGCCCCGCGGTGGCCTCCGGGGTGAGGGCGCTCAGGCTGGTGACGGGGCAGCCCGCGGCGCCGGCCACGGTCTCCAGGAGGCGGGCGCGCTCACCGTCGGCCTCACCGGGGCGACGGGCCACCACGACCAGGACGGACAGGTCGTCCAGGCGCTCGGCGAAGGCGGCGAGCCAGCGCAGGGTCTCCTGGTCGGCCCAGTGGGCGTCGTCGACCATCAGCACGAGCGGCCAGTCCCGGCGGGCCAGCCGGCGCACCGCGGCGACCAGTCCGTCGCACACGCCCTGCGGGTCGGCCTGCCGCTCCCCCGGGTCCGCGATGCCGAGGGCGGGGCCTGCGATGTCGTACCAGTCGCCGAGGTACTCGCGGGCCTCCTCCGGCATCAGGGACAGGAGGGCGGGCTGCAGCAGTTGTCGCACGACGTTGAAGGGGACCGACCTGAGGGTCTCGCCGCCGCGGGCCGACCAGACCGTGCAGCCGCGGGCCTCGGCGATGCGGCGGGTCTCGGCGAGCAGGGCGGTCTTGCCGAAGCCCGCCTCACCGCGGATCACCAGCACGCTGCCCGAGGACGCGCGGTCCGCGCACAGGGAGTCAATCACCCTTTCGACGGCGGCGAGTTCCTCGTCACGCTCCCACAGCGAGGCCGGGGCGGCCGCAATGGGCCGTACCTCCGTCATCCCGCTACCTCCCCAAGTCGCCCGAACGACGTGCAGATCTCGAGCGTAGCCGTCCCGGTGCGGAAGCGGAGGACGGTCGGGGTACCTGTTGCCTTGACGGGTGACCTGCGGTACGGGCAGGCGACGCGCCCTGCCCGCGACCTGCCGCCGACGAACCTGACCGACAGTCAGCCATGGGCGCCGCCGCGCGTTCCGGCAGCGAACTGTGCTTCGTCCGAGCCGAGTTGATCACCTCGTACGGCAGCGGCGGGCGCGGGGCACCGAGGCCCGGGGTCGTGCTCGCGCCGAAGGCCGCGCGCAAACCGCGCGCACCGAGGCCGACACCTTTGTCGAACTCGAGCCGGCCGAACTGCGGGAAGCCACCCGTCGCCGTCGGCCTCTACGGGCAAGCGCACCACCCGCTCCACCTGAGACCTCTGCGTCAGGCGCCGGCCGGGCTCGACACGCTGTCGGTCGAGGGCGTCGTCGCCACCCTCACCTTCCGCACGGCGCACGCGCGCCCGCGCACGCGCCGCCCTGGGTGTTCCCGCGCGGGTCGTCCGGAATCGGGCGGGCCCCTCTCATCCCTCTTTCACCGAGTGCTCATACGGTGGGGGCATGACGCAGGAGACTCCCCCCGGGTGGTACCCCGATCCCGGGCAGACAAGTGACGGTCCCGCCGCCGAGCGCTGGTGGGACGGCAAGGCGTGGACGGAGCGGACCCGGCCCGCCGGCTCGGCCGCCGCATGGGGTCCCCCGGAACAGGTCGCGAGCCCCGGGGACGCCGGGCAGTACCCGGCCTTTCCGCCGTATCCCGAGCAGCCGCCGGCCGGATCGCGGCGCGGCCGCATGGGCATAGCCGTGGCGGTGGCGGTCGTGGTCCTGGCGAGCATAGGCGTGGGTGTGTACGCGCTGGCCGACAGCGGCAACGGCAACGGTGACTCCGCCACCTCGCAAGGGCCGGGAGGCCAGGGCGGCCCGGGCGGCACCGGGGGCCAGGGCGGGCCCTTCGGTGGCAACGGAGGGTCCGGCGGCTCGGGCGGCTCCGGCGGCAGCGGGGGTTCCGGGGGCGCGTCGCCCTCCCCGCAGGGGTCCGAGGCACCGAAGATCGAGAGCGGTTCGGTGACCGACTCGATCGACGGGATCAGCCTGCCCATCCCGGACGACTGGTACGGCCAGGAGATCCAGGTCGGCGCGTCCGTGACCTCGAACGACTCCTATGCCTGCCCCGGCGACACCTCCGAGAAGTGCACGAAGGGCGGTGCCTACTCGGCGCCCGCGCTGGCGCTGCGCACCAAGGGCAGTACGGCCGAGGCGGTCGCCAAGGCCGACATCGAGGCCAACGCCGAGCAGTCCTACGGCGGCAAGACCTACGGTTCGATCACTTCGCACGACGTCCTCGCCTCCAAGGCGGTGACCGTGGCCGGGCAGAAGGGCTATCTGGTCCGCTGGAAGGCGGTCACCAGCAAGGGCTCCGACGGCTATGTCGAGTCGCTGGCCTTCCCGTCCCCCGCGAACCCGCAGCAGATCGTCGTGGTGCGCTTCGGGGTCGACGTCGAGGAGGGCCAGAGCGTGATCGACGACATCACCAAGGGGATCAAGGTGTCGACGGGCGGCGGCAGCGGCCAGGACGTCTGACGCCGGCCCCGCACACCCGGTCGGCCGGGAGGGGCGCCTCTTTGCTCGAGAGGAACCCCACCCGGCCGGGGGGTGCGCGCCGCCCCCGTCCCCACGGTGCGGCGCGAGCAGGCCACCGTCCGGTCATCCCGTGGACGGCGGCCCGGGTCTCAGCTCAGCCCGAGTGCCGGAAGCAGGGCGGCCTCCACGAAGCGGACCAGGTAGTCCGGGTCGGCGTACTCGCCGTCGATGACGGGCCGGGCCCGGATGACGCCGAACATCTGGGCCGGGATGTACTCCAGCGCCGGGTGCCCGTCGGCGATCTCCCCCCGGTCGACCCCCCGCTGGAGGATGTGCCTCAGTGCGGCGATCTCCGGGTCGATGAGCGCCTCACGCAGGGCCTGCGCGAGCTCCGCGTCCTGGGTGACGGCGTGGCCGAGGGCCTGGTGCAGCTTGGTGTCCTGCATCGACCACCGGCCCGCGGCCCGGGCGGCCTCGCGCAGGTCTTCGGCGAGCGAACCGGTGTCGATCCCGTCGAACTTCGACCTGCGGCGGGAGCGCAGGGCGGCCACCACGAACTGGGGCTTGGTCTTCCACTGCCGGTAGAGGGTGGACTTGCTGCAGCGGGTGCTGGCGGCCACGCCCTCCATGGTCACGGCTTCGTATCCGCATTCGCGGACCTGTTCGAGCACGGCGTCGAAGAACTCCTGCTCACGCTCGGGCGTGATCTTGGAGCGGCGCGAGGCGGCGACCGTCTCCGGTCCGTCCGCGGCCTGCGACGTCATCAGCTCTCCCCTTCACTCGCTCCGCCGGCCGGGCCTGCTGCACGGCCGCCGCGTTTCATTCCCGGATTCCAGTGTGTCGTATGTCAATCGAAACGCCAGTGTACCGGTACCCGACCGTATCGGTACACTGGCGTATCGGTACGGTGTCGTACCGATGAGTTTTGGAATCGGAACGGGTCACCACCTCGTTCGGATTCACCACCTGCACCACCGCCAGCGAAAGGGCCGGGGGAATGAATGCCCGCACCGAGCCTTCAAAAGCGGAGCCGGGCGCCACAGCGCGGCCGCCGCTCGTCCGTGAGCTCCTGCTCGTCGTAGGACTCTTCCTCGTCTACAAGTTCGGCCGGCAACTGGTCACGGGCCACACCTCCGAGGCCTTCCGCAACGCCGACCGGGTGTGGGACTGGGAGCGGGCCCTGCACCTGCCCTCGGAGGGCTCGGCGCAGTCGCTGATGCTGCACGGCGACACCCTCGCGCACCTGGCGAACACCTACTACGCGACCGTTCACTTCCCGGCCACGGTCGCCTTCCTGGTCTGGCTGTACCTGAAGCGCCCCGCGCACTACGTCTGGGCCCGCCGCGTCCTGGCTGCCCTCACCGGCGCCGCCCTGGTACTGCACCTCGTCTTCCCGCTGGCCCCGCCCCGGATGCTCGCGGCGGCCGGTCTGGTCGACACCGCGAAGGTCTACGGCCCCTCGGTGTACGGCCCGCCGCAGACCGACACCCTCTCCAACCAGTTCGCCGCGATGCCCTCGCTGCACTTCGGGTGGGCGCTGATGGTGGCGATCGGCCTGATCGTGGCGACCCGCTCGCGCCAGCGTTGGCTGTGGCTGCTGCATCCGCTGGTAACCCTGCTGGTGATCGTCGGGACGGCGAACCACTACTGGATGGACGCGATCGTGGCCACGGCCCTGCTCGGCATCGCCCTGGCGGTCATCCAGGTGCCGCAGCGCACGGCCACGACCGCGGGCCGGGCGCAGGAGAAGCTCACCCCGGCCGAACCCGAGAAGAACGTCCTGGTCGGAGCGGCCCGATGAACGCCACCCTGCTCGCCCTGGCCCTCTCCCTGCTCTCCTCCGTCGCCTACGCTGCCGCCGCCGTCGCCCAGGAGCGCCTCGCCTCCCGCGACCCCGGCTCCGGTGTGCTGCGGATGCTGAGCTCGGGCGCCTGGTGGGGATCGGTCGCGCTCAACGCGGCGGCCGCGCTGCTGCACGTCGTCGCCCTCAAGTACGGCCCCCTGACCGTGGTCCAGCCGCTCGGCGCCCTCACCCTGGTCGCCGCGGTGCCATTGGGTGCGCGGATCGCGGGGCGCCGGGTCAGCACGACCGAGTGGCGGGGCACCGCGTACACCCTGGCCGGTCTCGCCTCGATCCTGGTGGTGGCGTCCGGGTCCTCGCCCGGGAGGGTGCTGAGCACCTCCGAGGCGGTGGCGGTGGCCGCCGTGACGGCGGCGCTGATCGGCCTCCTGGCCCGTCCGGGCGCCCGGCCCGGCATACGGCACGCCTCGGCGTCCGGGGTCGCGTCGGGCGTGGCCTCCGCGCTCACCCAGACCGTGACGGTGGCCGCGACGGACCGTTCCGAGTCGCTCCTCAGCGTCCAGGTGATCGGTGTGGCCCTGCTCGTGGCGGCCTTCGCCGCGGGCGGACTCCTGCTCTCCCAGACCGCCTACCGCGACGGACTGGGCGCCCCGCTGGCGGTGGTGACCCTGGCCAACCCGTTGGCCGCCGCGGTGATCGGCCTCTCCCTGCTGGGCGAGGGCCTGCGGGGCGGTGCGGCGGGCATGCTGCTCGCGCTGGCGGGAGCGGGCCTGGCGGCCTGGGGTGTGGTGCTGCTGACCCGCAGGCCACCGGTGCCGGCGGACGACGACCACCCGGTGGCGGCGGTGCTGGCCCTGGAGCCTTCGACCGCGTCCGTGGAACCGTCCCTGCGGGACATGACTGTGCCCCGGCAACAGGAGCCGGGGCACCTCACACCGCTCTAGACAGGCTCAGCCGAACCCGCGCGCGTCCTGCTTCAGCGCCGTGTCCACGGTCAACGCGGTGGCGACGACCAGGCTCAACAGCGGCTCGGGCAGCTGGTAGTGAATCTGCAGCACGTAGTTGTCCGCGGTCGTGAACATCGTCTTGGCGAGCCCCTCCCACGTCTTCGTGATCCGGGCCACCTCGTTCTCCGTGTGGTCGACGATCGCGAAGTTCCAGGCCCGCCAGTTCTCCGCCTTGATCGCGCCGACCTTCTGCCCGTTCACCATCAGCGCGAAGTTGATCTTCCCGATCATGTTCTGCTGGACGATCTCACCGACCGGCGAACCGTCCGGACGCTCCACGATCACCCGCGACTTGAAGATCTTCCCCGGCCGGGTGAGCAGCATGAGCGGCTGCCCGTGGGCGTCGCGGATCTCCAGCTTGATCTTCATGAACTGATCGATGCTGTAGAAGAACCGCACGATCTTGCGGAAGGCGCTCTGCCCGACCTGGGTGACGGAGCCGAGCTGGTTGCCGTTCTGATCCATGACCTTGTACTCGTTGGTCAGCTCGATCAGCTTGGCCTTCTGGTTGACCACGAGCACCGGCTCGGTGAACAGCGTGCCGCCGCCCGCCCCGCCCCCGCTGACCCCGGCCTGCTGCTGCACCTGACGCTGCACGCGCTGGTCGGGACCGGCCGACTGCTGAGGCATCTGCGGTGCCTGCTGGACCGGCGGGGCGGGTGGGGCCTGCACGGCCTGAGCGGTGCCCTGCCCCGCCCCCTGCTGGTCCTGGTGGGTGTGCTGGGTCCACTGCGCGCCGTCCCAGTACCGGAGCGTCTGGGCCGCTCCGTGCGGATCGGGGTACCAGCCTGCAGGTGTGTTCGAATGCGTGGTCACCGGGGCACACTACCCCGGGACCACTGCGATCCGGCCAGGTGAACGACAGCTCCGGCCGCGGCTTTACCTGGTGATGACGGCCGGATCGCTCACTCCGGTACGCCCGTTCTCGACATGTCCGGCGAATCGCCTCAGGAACGCCGGGTCGGCGTCGGAGGTGACCGTGAGGTCGTACCAGCGGCGGCTCCTGGCGAGGCGGAAGGTGTGCCGGGCGGTGGCGCCGGCCCGCACGGTGAAGGTCCTCGCGGGGTCGCCGTAGCCGCTCACGACCTTCAGACGGGCCGTGCCGGAGCCCTTGTTGGTGAAGGTCAGCTCGACGTCGTCGCCGGTGTGACGGGCGGTGACCTCGGGACCGGCGTTCTTGTTCGGCCCCTTGAAGACGCGCAGGAAACCGGCCGGGCCGTGCACGGTCAGGTCGTACGACCCCTTGGAGTACGCGGAGTTCCAGGTGTCCGAGACGGTCTTTCCGGCCTCGGTGGTGTAACTCCAGGGTCCGTCGGTGCGGTTGCCGGAGGTCACCAGGAAGGCGGCACCGGCCTTGGCGCCGGAGGCGAAGGTGAGCGTGAACCTGCCGTTCTTCGCGTCCACCGAACCGTCGACGCGCGGGGCGTACTTGAGCGGACGGGCGGGGCGCAGGCCGCGCTCCTGCTTCGGCAGGGCGCCGACGGCGGGCGGAACGGGCACGTAGTCCGGGTGGCGCTCGCGGTCCGGCGGCTCGTAGCCGTCGGTGTCCGGGAGGGCGACCGGCCTGGTGTCCTTGCGGGAGAAGTCGAAGGCGGCGGTCAGGTCGCCGCAGACGGTGCGCCGCCAGGGCGAGATGTTGGGCTCGTGGACGCCGAAGCGCCTCTCCAGGAAGCGGATGATCGAGGTGTGGTCGAGCGTCTCGGAGCAGACGTAACCGCCCTTGCTCCAGGGCGAGACGACGAGCATGGGTACGCGCTGGCCGAGGCCGTAGGGGCCGGCCGGGTGGCCGGTGTCGCCCTTGAACAGGTCGAGGGCGGGGTCGACGGTGGACTTGCCCTGCGCCGCGGAACCCGCCGGGAATGCGGGGACCACGTGGTCGAAGAAGCCGTCGTTCTCGTCGTAGGTGATGAACAGGGCCGTCTTCGCCCACACCTTCGGGTCGGAGGTGAGCGCGTCCAGGACCTGGGCGATGTACCAGGCGCCGTAGTTCGCGGGCCAGTTGGGGTGCTCGGTGAAGGCCTCGGGGGCGACGATCCAGGAGACCTGGGGCAGCTTCCCGGCCTTCACGTCGGCCTTCAGCCGGTCGAAGTAGCCCTCGCCCTTGGTGTAGTCGGTGCCGGTGCGGGCCTTGTCGTACAGCGGGTCGCCGGGCTTGGCGTTCCGGTACTGGTTGAAGTAGAGGAGCGAGTTGTCACCGTAGTTGCCGCGGTAGGCGTCCGGGATCCAGCCCCAGCTGCCGGCCGCGTCGAGGCCGTCGCCGACGTCCTGGTAGATCTTCCAGGAGACGCCGGCCTTCTCCAGGCGCTCGGGGTAGGTGGTCCAGCCGTAGCCGACCTCGTCGTTGCCGAGGACCGGGCCGCCGCCCTGGCCGTCGTTGCCCGTGTAACCCGTCCACATGTAGTAGCGGTTCGGGTCGGTCGAGCCGATGAACGAGCAGTGGTAGGCGTCGCAAATGGTGAACGAGTCGGCGAGGGCGTAGTGGAACGGGATGTCCTCACGGTTCAGATACGCCATCGTCGTGGACCCCTTGTTCGGGACCCACTTGTCGTACTTGCCCCCGTTGAAGGCGGCGTGTCCGTCGTTCCAGCCGTGCGGGAGGTCCTGGATGAACTGCAGGCCCAGATCGTCGGCTTCGGGGCGGAACGGCAGGATCTCCTTGCCGCCGGCGTCCGTCTGGTGCCACACGGACTTGCCGTTCTCCAACGTCACCGGGCGCGGGTCGCCGAAGCCGCGAACTCCCCTGAGCGAGCCGAAGTAGTGGTCGAAGGACCGGTTCTCCTGCATCAGGACGACGACGTGCTCGACGTCCTCGATCGTCCCCGTGCGGTGGTGGGCCGGAAGGGCGGCGGCGCGCTGGATGGTGTTCGACAGGGCGGTGAAGGCGGTGGTGGCGCCCGCGAGTTGCAGGAATCTGCGCCGGTTGACGTCGGACATGAGTGAGGGACCTCTCAATCCTGCGCATCGATGGCCCGAAGGTGACGGAAGGTGCGCGCAGCGAGTGTTCCAAGTGCACCAAACGTCAGGGAAGGGTCCGGTGTCGCTGATGTGAAAGTCGCGGGTGCGGGAGGTGTGCCGGACCTCGATCGGGGGATGGTCGCGATCATGACAGAGACGCCACTTCCGGACGCGCCGCCCACCAAACGGCCCGTACGCCAGCTGCTCGCCGCCTCCGTGGGCAATGCGGTCGAGTGGTACGACTGGTACGCCTACACGTTCCTGGCGACCTATATCGCCGCCGCGGTCTTCCCCAAGGGCGCGGACAACTCGCTGGTGCCGTTGCTGTCGACGTTCGCGGTATTCGCGGTGGGCTTCTTCATGCGGCCGGTCGGCGGGCTGCTGATGGGGGCGATAGCGGACCGCCACGGCCGGCGGGCCGCGCTGACGGTCACGATCCTGCTGATGGGCGGCAGCAGTCTGCTGGTCGGGCTGACACCCACGTACGCGGCGGTCGGCGTCCTCGCTCCGGTCGTGCTGGTGCTCGCGCGACTGCTCCAAGGGCTGTCCGTGGGCGGTGAGTTCGCGGCGTCGACGACCTTCCTCGTCGAGTCGGCGGGGCCCGGTCGGCGCGGGCTGTTCTCCAGCTTCCAGTACGTGTCCACCACGGCGGGGCAGCTCCTCGCGTCCGGGATCGCCACGCTGCTGGTGAACACGGTGAGCGAGGGCCGGATGGACGCCTGGGGGTGGCGGGTGCCGTTCGTGCTCGGGGCCATGCTGTCCCTGGTCGGGTTCTGGATCCGGCAGGGCGCCCAGGAGACCCGCAGCGAGGAGCAGCGGCGGGCGCCGCGTCCCGGGCTGCTGGACGGGTTGCGGCGCCATCCGCGCGAGTCCCTGCTGATCTGCGGGATCACGATGGGCGGCACCATCGCGTACTACACGTGGACGTCGTACCTGCCGACGTACGCCGAACTCAACGCCGGTGTCGACAAGTCCGACGCGTTGCTCGCGGGAACGATCTCGCTCGCCTTCTTCGGGGTGCTCCAGCCGCTGGGCGGGCTGCTGTCGGACCGCTTCGGGCGGCGGCCGCTGCTGCTCTTCTTCGGGGTGGGTTTCGCGCTGCTGAGCGTGCCGCTGCTGCACGCACTGCGGGACTCGTTCGTGGTGCTGCTGCTCGTGCAGTGCGCGGGGATGGTGCTGCTGACCGGGTTCACGTCGATCAGCGCGGCGGTGAACGCGGAGGTGTTCCCGGCGCGGGTGCGGGCGGCCGGGATCGGGTTCCCGTACTCCCTGACGGTGGCGTTGTTCGGCGGGACGGCACCGTATGTGGGCACGCTGTTCAAGCAGTTGGGGCACGCGGGACTGTTCCCCTGGTACGTGGCCGTCCTGTGCCTCGGCTCGTCACTGGTCTATCTGCGCCTCCCGGAGACCGCCCACGCGGAGCTGCGGCGCTAGCACCTGCTTCGCCACCGCTGTGCCCGCCCTCAGCGCGGCCACGGGATCGGCGGCCTCGTCGAGTTCGATCAGGACCGTGTCCGCGCCGGGAGTACCGGACATGGCGTCCGCCCAGCCCGCCCAGTCGACGATCCCCGTGCCCAACTCCGTCATGTACGGCTGCTGCTGGCTGTACACCGTGTCGTCGATCGTGAGGTGGACGTCGATCGGGCCGACCGCGTCCTTCCAGTGGGCCAGGGCGGTGCGCGGGGCGTGGCGGCGGGCCACCGCGACGGGGTCGCCGCCGCCCAGGGCGATGTGGCAGGAGTCGGGGCACAGCCACACGTAGCGCGGGTCGGTCAGGGCCATGAACAGGTCGATGTCCCGCTCGTACCAGAGGGTGCTGTGGGACTCGGTGTGGAAGGCCAGCCGCACCCCGTACCGGGACACCGCCTCGCCCACCGCGTGGGCGATGTCGGCCATGCGGGTCATGTAGGCGGCGTCGACGAAGAAGGGCGGTCGGGTGCCGTACGTCGTCCTCATCGGCAGCCCGGTGACGAGGACTTCGGCGCCGACCTCGGCGAGGAAGGCGGCGCGGCGCTCGGCGTCGGCGACGATCGCGGGGAGATTGTCGCCGTGCCGCCAGTCGGGGGCGTCGCTGTCGGCGACGAAGGCGCTGACCACGGCCAGGCCCCGCGCGGACAGTTCACGGCGGAACGCCTCCGCGCTGCCGAAGGCACGCAGGGCCGAGTCCGCGTCCCCGGGCGCGAACGTCAGCTCGATGCCGGTCACTTCGGTCTCGGCGAGGGTGTGCATGACCCGCTGCCAGAAGCGGTCCGGGTGATCCGCGGCCCAGGAGCGGACCGCGGCGGCGGAGTCGAGGTCCCAGAAACCGGGGTGGTAGAAGGTGATGACGTCGGTCGCGAAACGAGGGCTCATTCCGTTCCCCCGCGCGCGTTGTAGACGACGACCTCGTCCGACTCGTCAATTGCCTTGCGGTAGTTGCGGAACACCGTGAGCGCCTCGTCCCGCAGGACGTCGCCCACGACCTCGATGCCCCGGGTCTCGAACTGCTCGGCCCAGTCCGCGCCGAGCGGGCCCTCGTCGAACGTGGTGATCTCCTCCAGCTCCGGGCCCTGGCCGGCGACCACCAGGCCGCGTACCCCGGACCACATCGTGGCGCCGTAACACTGCACGCAGGGGCGCCAGTTGACGACCAGTTCGTGCGAGGGCAGGCCCTCGCCACCGAGGTCCCAGCTGCCGGTGGCCATCTGGGCGAGGCCGAGCGCGACGACCTCGGCGTGCGCGCTGGAGACTCCGCTGGACAGGACGACGTTCACGCCGACGGAGACGATCCGGCCGGAGTCGCGCTCGGCGACCAGTGCCGCGAACGGACCGCCGTTGCCCTCGCGCCAGTTGCGGTCGGCGAGGCGGTGCACGAGACGCATCCGGTCCTCGCGCAAGGGGACGGTGGCGGGCACGTCGGCGAGTTCGTCGTCGATCCAGGCGGGCAGGGCCACGCGGTATTCCTTGGCGATGTCGATCACTGGGCTGTTCCTCTCGGATGGTTCAGGTGCGTGCGGTGACGGCACGGGCGGCCCGTACCGCGGTGACGGCGCCGGTCAGGGTGACGTTGGCGGCCATTGCCGTGGGGACGACTCCGTTGCCCGCCAGATACAGGTTGTCGAAGCCCCACACCCGGCCGTCCGGGTCGCACACGCTGGTGCCGTCGTCGGTGACGCCTGCCCGGACCGTGCCGGTGAGATGCAGCGACGAGCCCGGCGGAAGCACCGTGGACTCGGTCGCCGGATCGAAGGGGCCGAACTCCTCGGCCACTGATCGGACTTCCTCCAGCGCCCGCCGGATCAGCGCACGGTCGGTCTCGGAGTAGTCGAACTCGACGCGGATGCGGGGCAGGCCGGCCAGGTCGCTCTCGCTCGCCGAGAACACCAGTCGGTTCTGCGGGCGCGACTCGACGGGCACGTACAGCGACAGGCCGACGGAGTGCGCGAGGGGCCGGCCGGTCTCGTCGACGTAGGTGCGGTTCATGATCTGGCCGTGGAAGGGCTGGGCGGGTCCGTTGCGTGGCAGCCACAGTGAGTCCGTGCTGAACTCGCCGGGGCGCGGCAGGGGCAGCACGTCGGGGTGGAGGCCGAACCGGTCGAGGTCGAGCAGGACACGGGCGGTGACGAAGGCGTGCTCGTTGAGGTGACGGCCCAGAGCCTCGGGGCGGATGCCGGAGGCGTACAGGAGTTGCGGGGTGCGCAGGGCGTCGGCGCACACCACCACGGTGTCGGCGCGGAGTTCGGTCTCGGTGCCGTCGGCGACGCGGCGCAGCCGGGCCCCGGTGACCCGGCCGGCGTCGCCTTGGATGAGTGCGGTCACCAGGGTGCCGGTGAGCAGGGTGAAGGCCGGATCACCGCCCGCCGCGAGTGCGGGGAGGATCGTCCCGGGTGCCGTGCGGGGCATGGGGCCCGAGGGTGTGGGCGTGACGGCCATGGGCATGGGCTGCGGGGCCCGGTCGGCGGGCCCGACACCGCCGTAGCGTCGGCGCAGGACGTCGAGGACGAGTTCGCCGACCTTGGTCGGGCCGATCGCGGCGGGGGTGACGGCGAGCAGGCGGTGTGCGGTGGCGAGGTCGGCCGCCCAGGCGTCGGGGTCGCCGAAGTCGAAGACCTCGTCCCCGGCGGGCCACGGGGTCGCGGCGGTCCAGTGGACGCCCATGCCGCCCGTGTTCCAGGCGAGCGCGGCCTGCGGCATCGCCTCGGCGTCCTGGCCGAAGGCGAGCGCGTGGAACATGCCGGGGGTCAGATCGGAGAGGCTGCCCGCGACCTCGCGGACCACCTCCGCTCCCGTGTACATGCCCTGGATGCCGGTGGCGACCCTTTCGTTGTAGCGGGACCACAGGTCGGGGTCGTCGAGGTCGTGCAGATGCCGTCCCGGCGTGCCGCCGATCGGGGTGCCGCCGTCGGCCATGGTGATGTGCAGGGCCGGATCGCTCTCGCGCAGGAGACGGGCCACGAGGGCTCCCATGATGCCGCTGCCCACGACGAGGACTTCGGTGCGGGGGGTGTGGGTCAACTGAACCTCCGGATAAGTGGGTTGTGGGGGTCAGTCGACCGGGGCGAGCGGTCCGAAGAGTTCGGTGTCCATGCGGTCCAGGGCGAGTTTCACCGCGCCGACGAGCGGGGCGTCGTGGCCGAGCGCGGTGGCGCGCAGTTCCACCGCGGGGGCGCGGGCGGCCCGCAGCGCGGCCCGCACCCGGGGCAGCAGGACGTCGGCCGCGTCCTCCAGGCCGCCGCCGAGGACGATCAGCGAGGGGGCGACCGTCCAGGACAGGGTGGTGAGGATCGACGCGATGTTCTCCACGAACTCGTCGACCTCGGCGAGTGCGGCGGCGTCGCCCTTGCGGGCTGCCTCGAAACGGGCCTGGGAGAGCGCGCGTTGGGCGGGCACAGGTGAGGTCAGGGCGGCTACGGGCCAGTCCTCGACCGAGCCGGCCGGCATCGAGGGGGCCTCGACGATCTCGCCCGCGGCGCCGTCGAGTCCGCGGTGCACGGCCCCCCGGATGAGAATGCCGAGGCCGGTCCGGTTGCCGAGCATCGCCCAGACGACGTTGTCGTGATCGGCGGCCACTCCCCGCCAACGCTCCGCCAGCGCGCCGAGGTTGGTGTCGTTGTCGGCGAACCAGGGCACCGGGACGCGGCGGCCGAGTTCCTCGGGCAGGTGCACGCCCTCCCAGCGCGTGGTGTGCACCAGGCGCCGTACGACTCCATCGTCGTCGATGGCACCGCCGCCCGCGATGGCCCCGGCGCGCAGCCGGTCCACCGAGCCGCCGGCGTCGTCGAGGGCGCGGAGGACCAGTTCGGCGGCGTCGTCGAGGGTGGTGTGCGGGTCCTTGTAGGCGCGCAGCGGCCGGTGGGCCCGGCCGAGGATGTGGCCGCGGACATCGGCGACGACGGCGGAGGCGTCGACGGTCGTGACGCGTACGGCCGCCAACAGGGCGTGTTCGGCCCGCAGTTCGTAGCGGCGGGCCGGGCGTCCGGCGCAGCCGCTGTGCGGCGTCCGGTCGAGTTCGGCGACCCAGCCCGCCTCGACGAGCGAGTCCAGGATCAGCTCGATCGTGCGGCGGGACAGGCCGGTCTGCGCGGAGAGTTCGGTGAGCTTGCGCGGTCCGGCCGACACCGCCAACGCCCGCAGGATCACTGAGGTGTTGACCCGCCGTACGGCACTCTGGTTCATCCCCGCCGTCAGCACGCGTCTCCTCCCGTCACCGGGTCGTACACGCCCCGGGTGTCGGCCGCGAGCGGTCGGCCGTACTCACGGGCCGGGTCGCCGAGCCGTCCCGCCGCCCTCCCCCAGGCCGGGGTCTGGCCGCGGACGAAGGTGACGAGGTCGGCGTGCATCCGGGCGGCCAGTTCGGCGGGCGGGTTCGGGCCGAGCGCCTCGGGGACGCCGGGCGCGTCGAGCACGTCGAAGAAGAAGGGGAGGTCGACGCAGTGGACGGCGCCGCCGAGGGCCGGGGAGGGCCATTCGAAGGAGTACAGCCAGGTACCGGAGGGTGCCTCGCGGCGGGCGGCCGCCGTGCGGGGGCACGCGGAACGGAACAGGGTGTCCGTGATCCGGGTGCCGGCCGCGCGCGACCCGCGCCCGCCGTCGCCGTCGAACTCGTCGCCCGTGGTGCCGAGCAGCAGCGGGACGTCCTGTCCGTGCCCGGCCAGCCCCTCGGCGAGCGGCAGCGGCAGGATGTCGTCGCCGACGACCGGGCCGAGCAGGAGTTGGTCGTCGTCCCTGCGCAGGTCGAGCACGCCCCGTTGCAGCAATTCCGGTGCGCACAGGGCGAATCCGGCTCGGGTGGGTGGCACGCCCAGGTGCTCGCCGAGCCGTGCCAGGAGGTCGCGGGTCCGGGCTGCGTCCACCTCGAACAGGCCGCCGGACAGGCTGACCGCCCGCTGGAACCGGCCGCGTCCGGCGGGTGACGACAGCAGTGCGAGCACCATCGCTCCCCCGGCCGACTGGCCCGCGACGGTGACCCGGTCAGGGTCGCCCCCGAACGCCGCGATGTTCTCCCGCACCCAGTCCAGCGCGAGGAGCACGTCCCGCAGCCCGAGGTTGGTGGGGACATCGTCCAGTAGGGCGAACCCGTCGACGCCGAGCCGGTAGCCGACGGTGACGGTGACGACTCCGTCGCGGGCGAAGGCGCGGCCGTCGTACCAGGGGCTGGCCGGGCTGCCCGCGAGGAAGCCGCCGCCGTGGATCCACACGAGCACCGGGCAGCCGTCCGCGTCGGGGGCCGTGACGGAGACGTTCAGTATGTCGTCGCCCGGCTCCGACGGTTCCGGGATGGTGGTCGTGGCGAACAGCGGCACGCGCTGCGCGGTGGCGCCGGGGCGGGAGGCGTCGTACGGCTGCGTGAAGGGCCCGCGTGGCAGCGGCGCGGCGAACCTCCGTGGGCCGGTGGGTGCTTCGGCGTACGGAATGCCCAAGAAGCGCCGCACGCTCCGGTGTCGGCGGCCGACGACGGTGCCCGTCGGAGTCCGGACGGTGACCGGCGTGCTCATCGCAGCCCCGTTCCCGCAATGCCCTGCACGAAGTACCGCTGCAGGAAGAGGAAGAGCACGAGGACCGGCAGCATCACGACGATCGCTCCGGCGAGCAGCAGGCCGTAGTCGGTGACGTGGGCGGCGGCCTGGCTGGTGGCGGCGAGGCCGACCGGGAGGGTGTAGGTGGACATGCTCTGGGCGACCACCAGCGGCCAGATGAAGTTGTTCCAGGAGTTGAGGAACGACATGATCGTGATCGTGGCGACGGCGGGGCCGGCCAGCGGCAGGAAGATCCTGAAGAAGATCCGGAACTCGCCCGCGCCGTCGATGCGGGCCGCTTCGATGAGTTCGTCGGGGACCGACAGGGCGTACTGGCGCACGATGAAGACCGACAGCGGAAGTGCCGCGCCGGGCAGGGCGATTCCGGTGAGGGTGTCCGCGAGGCCCAGGTCCACGGTGATCACGAACTGGGTGACGAACACCGCGGTGAACGGCACCATCATCGCCGCCATGACCGCGCCGAACGCGAACCGCCGGCCCCCGAAGTCGAGCTTGGCGAGGGCGTATCCGGCGGCCGACGCGGCCACGATGTTCCCGGCCACCACGATCAGCGCGACGACCACGCTGTTGACCAGGAACCGGCCGAAGCCCTGGGTCTCGAACAGCCGGGTGAAGTTGCCGAAGGTGAGGTGGTGCGGGATCAGGGCCCCGGGATCGGAGCGGATCTCGTCGAGGCTGCGCAGCGAGCCGCTCACGCCCCAGGCGAAGGGCAGCGTGGTGAGCAGGGCGCACAGCACGAGGGCGGCGTACAGGGCGGGGCGGGCGGCACGGTTCATGTGCGGGACCTCAGCAGCCGGAACTGGACGAGGCTCACCACGGTCACCAGCGCGAGCGTCACGAAGGATGCCGCCGAGGACATCCCGAACTCGCCCGCCCCGAACTGGCGGTAGGTGTACAGCGCCACCGACTCGGTGGAGCCGAGCGGGCCGCCGCCGGTGAGCAGGTAGGGCTCGTCGAAGACCTGGAGGTAGAAGACGGTCAGCAGGACGGAGACCATGAGCGTGGTGGGCAGCAGCAACGGCAGGGTGATGTGCCGGAGTTGGCGCCACCGGCCGGCCCCGTCGAGTGCGGCGGCCTCGTACACGTCCCGCGGGACGGCCTGGAGACCGGCGAGGAACAGCACCATCGCGATGCCGGAGTTGCGCCAGACGCCGAGCAGGATGACGACCGGCATGGCCAGGTGGGGGTCGTCCAGCCAGTTCGGTCCGGCGAATCCGACCGCGCCGAGCAGCTTGTTGACGGTGCCGTCGATGTGGAAGGCGTACTGCCAGATCAGTGCGACGGCAACGACGTTGGTGACGACGGGCGCGAAGAACACGGTGCGCAGGACACCGCGGAGCCGGCTGATGCCGGAGTTCAGCGCGAGGGCCAGGGTGAAGCCGATGCCCATCGTCAGGGGTACGCCCACGGCCACGAAGAGGGCGGTGTTGAGGATGTCCCGTACGAAGGTGTCGTCCTGGAACAGCCGCAGGTAGTTGTCGATGCCGGTGAAGTCGACGGCGAACGGGGTGCGCAGGTCGGCGCCGCGGATGTCGGTGATGCTCAGGGCGAGCGCGGCGACCGTGGGGATCGCCGTGTAGACCAGGAAGACAAGGCCGAAGGGGGCGAGGAAGAGCCAGGCGACGGCGGTGCGGCGGGCGCGGGACGTCCTGTGTGCCGCAGGCTTCGATACGGCCGTCGCCTTCTTGGTGGCCGGTGCGAGCGTCGTGGTCATCACTGCGTGCCCGTGCCGACGCTCTCGGCGTAGGCCTGGATGTTCGCGGCCGCCTTCGCCGCGGTCTGCTTGCCCTTGGCGACGGCCTCCACCTCCTTGCCCAGCCGGGTCGCGACCTGCTGCCACGTGCTGACCTGCGGGAAGGCGCGGGTGTTCTTGAGCTGGGTGAAGAAGGCGGCCAGCAGCGGCTGGTCCTTGATCGCCGGGTCGTCCCAGGCGGAGATGACGGCCGGCAGCGAGCCGTACGCCTTGTACTGCGCGACCTGTGTGCCGGGCTCGGCCAGGTGCCGGACGAGCTTCCAGGCGGCGTCCGTGTTGCCGCTGTCGGCGAGGACGCCCCAGGTGCCGCCCGCGGAGAAGGAGACGCTGCTCGACGCACCGGCGGGCAGCGGAGCGGTGGCGACATGGGAGGCGGTCCAGCCGCGCTTCTTGGCAGCGGTGTCGAGCTGGCCGATGACCCAGGGCCCGGTGATCATGCTCGCTGTCTTGCCGGAGACGAAGTACGGCTGTGCGTCCAGGAAGGTCGGCCCGCCCGTGTCCGCGGTCCCGGCGGTGAAGAAGGACGCGTTGTAGTCGAGGGCGTCGACCATCTGGGGCGTGTTCAGGTTCCACTTGCCGGCGGAGGTGACGAGGGAGCCTCCGGCCTGCCAGGCGTACATGGCGACGTCCTGGCCGTTGAAGATGTCCCATCCGATGTCGGCCCCGAGCGCGTGGGCCGCGCCGGCGCCCTGGAGGGCCTTGAGGAAGGGCTCCATGCCGGCCCAGGTGGTCGGCGCCTGGACGCCCGCCTTCTTGGCCAGATCCGATCGGTACACGAGCGCGTACGTGTACGCGTACCAGGGCACCGTGTAGGCCACGTCGTCCACGACTCCGGCGGCCCAGAGGCTCTTGAAGAAGCCGTCCGGATCCACCAGGCCGTCCGGCACCGGATGCAGGGTCGACGGGTTGAGGAACTGCGCCTGCGACTCGGGGAAGAACTGGGCGATGTCGGGTCCCTTGCCCGCCGCGATCGCCGCCTGGAGCTTGGTGTAGTACTCCGCGTTCGGGATCAGCGTGGTCTTCACGACCAGGTCGGGGTTGGCGGCCCTGAACGGCTTGACGACCGTGCCGAGCACGTCGGCGTCGCCCTGGGCGGCCCAGACGTTCACGGTGCCGGTGGCCGGGGACGCGTCGACCTTCTTGGCGGCGGAAGCGGCGGGCGCGTCGTTGTCGCGCCCGCAGCCGGCCAGGGGAAGCGCGGCGCCGAGCGCCATTCCGGCGGTCAGCCGCAGGGCGGTGCGACGGGAGAGGTTGGGCACGGGGACTCCTGTGACACGAGATTCCTCACGAGTACTGAGGGCGGTGGCGTGATGTGTCCCGACGCTATGAACCGCGTGTTTCGGCCACGTGGCGGTCCTCGCCCCGAATAATTTCGGAACTTGTAGCGAAATCGGCGTGACGAGGGCCCGGTGCGCAGCAGACGCGCACCGGGCCCTCGCCTTGCGGGGTGCCCCCTTACCTGTGACCGCCACTCGTGAACTTCTCGAAGACGTGGCTGAAGGCCCAGGTGTCCTGGGTGATGCCGGAGCAGGAGTCGGAGCCGCCGGTGCCCGGGCAGCCGCCGTTGTCGCGCTGGAGCGCCCAGAAGGAGAGCGTGTTGATCTGCTTGGCCTCGGCCCACTTCTCCACCGCGACCGCGTCCTCGACGGTGAAGGTCTCCTCGGGGCCGTAGTCGTCGATGCCGGGCATCTCGATGATGCCGATCATGCTCCACAGCTTGGCGGAGCTCTTGTGCGGGTGGAGCGCGGCGAGCTGGCCGTGCAGACCCTCGGCGGCCGACTGCGTGTCGGCGGCCATGTCGTGCGTGGCGCCGTCGTAGTAGTCGAAGGTCATGAGGTTGACGACGTCCACGCGCGCGCCGTTGTCGACGGCGTTCCGGAGCACGGCGAGACCGTTGGCCTCGAGGCCTTTCGTGAAGGTCGGGAGGGTGTAGGAGAACCGCACGGTGCGGCCGGTGCGTTCGGCCCAGCGCTGGACCTGGGCGATCGCCTTGTTGCGGCGGTCGATCCCGGCGGCGTTGTTGATCGAGTCGCCCTCGACGTCGAGGTCGATGCGGCTGATGCCGTACGTCGTCACGAGGCTCTTGAACACATCGGCGATGGCGTCGACGCTGGTGCAGCTGTCGGCCAGTTCGGTGCCGGTGGTGTCCGCGGACCAGCCGCCGAAGGAGGGGATGACGTCGCCGCCGCGCGCCTGGATGGCGGCGATGTCACGGCCGAAGGACGCCTTCGCGATCGGCTGGTCCGTCCGGCCGTTCCAGTAGGCGGTGCACGAACCCGCCGTGGCCGTCTGGAGGAAGGCCAGGGTGAGGTACTTGTTGCCGGAGGCGGCGGCGAGCGCGGCCGGGCTCTCGCCGGTCCACGACTCGACGTAGGGGGCGGACACATGGGCCGGCAGGGGCTTGCCGAAGGCCGCGGGCGAGGATGCCGGCGAGGGCGGGAGCGGCGCCGCGAGCGCGCCCCCTCCCCCGAGTCCGACGAGCCCTGCGGACAGCGCGCTGGCGCTCAGGCAGGACAGCAACGCACGAAGGTGACCAGGTCGTCTCACTGACGCTCCCAGGGGGAAAGGGCATGCGGGGACAGCGGAATGGCCGAACCGCGGGAAGAGGAACCGTGCCCATGATTGGACTAGACCACATAACTGTCAAGGTTCTTTACAGTTAGCTTGCCGAGCCCGCCCGGGCAGGGTGCCCGCGCCCTCGACCGCGAACTTCTGGTACAGGTGCGGGTAGGCGACGGTGCCGCCGGGGTAGTTCGCGAGGTGCGAGGCGAACTCCTGTGTCCCGAGCGCTGCGCGGAGGTGCCCGGTGGATTTCCGGACCGGTCCGGTCTCCTCCTTCTGCTGGTCGCGGAAGTGGGTGGACGCGTCGAGGTGGCCGAACGTGAACGTGGTCCTCCAAGAAAAACTGGCGTGTGGCGTGATCGGCCGCGGGCGTGTGGCGTTGTCCGTGCACAGCGAACCGTCGCCCGGGCACCACGTGATCGTCCGGGTCGTGGACGACGGCATCGGCGCATCTTCCACCGCTTCGAACGCCTTGGGCATCCCCGCCGACCTGCTGCCGCCGGCGGCAGCAGGCATCGGTCCGACCGTCGCCCGGGGCGTCGCCCCGGGCCCACGGCGGAGACATCACGACGGAATCCGACGGGCTGGGCAAGGGAGCAGCCTTCACCTTGCGCCTACCGCAGGATGCTCACTGACAGCCGGTCCACGAGTACGTCGGGCCGCATGGTCCGGCGACTACCGCACGCTCGGCGCGGACGATCGCATCGGGACGGTGCTCCGCGTCCAGGGGCCGGAACTCCTCCCCGCGCCGTACGTCCCCTCCTCGTGGTGGATCGGTCCGCCCGCCCCGGTCAGGGGCGTACCCGTCCCGCCCCGCCGAGTGGCGACGATCTCCGCCGCGATGGACAGGGCCGTCTCCTCGGGTGTGCGGGCACCGAGATCGAGTCCGATCGGCGACCGCAGCCGCGCCAACTCCCTTTCCGTCAGGCCCGCTTCACGCAGCCGTCGGTTCCGGTCGGCATGCGTGCGCCGTGAGCCCAGCGCGCCGACGAAGGCGGTCGGCATCCGCAGGGCCGCTTCCAGCAGGGGTACGTCGAACTTGGCGTCGTGGGTGAGCACGCACAGCACCGTGCGCGCGTCGGTCGCGGTGCCGCGCAGATAGCGGTGCGGCCAGTCGACCACGACCTCGTCGGCCTCCGGGAAGCGGGCCCTGGTGGCGAAGACGGGGCGGGCGTCGCACACGGTCACGTGGTAGCCGAGGAACTTGCCCACCCGTGCGAGGGCCGCGGCGAAGTCGATCGCCCCGAAGACGATCATGCGGGGCGGCGGCACACTCGACTCGACGAGCAAGGTCAGTCCGCCGGGGCAGCGCGAGCCGTCCGCCGACAGCTCGACCGTGCCGGTGCGGCCGGCGTCCAGCAGGGCGCGGGCTTCACCGGCCGCCGTACGGTCCAGCTCCGCGTGCCCGCCGAGTCCGCCGTCGTACGAGCCTGCTCCGGACCCCGGCCGGGAGGGCCCCGCTCCCGTTTCGCCCGGCCGCACCAGCAGGGCCGCGCCGAGGAGTTCGGCGGGGCCGCGTACGACGCGGGCGAGGGCTGCCGGCTCGTCCCGCGCGGCGGCCGACAGGGCCGACCGGAGCACCGACCGGGCCGACGCGTCCGTGCCGACCGGGGTGACCATGATGTCGATGGTCCCGCCGCAGGTCAGCCCGACCGCGAAGGCGTCCTCGTCGCTGTATCCGAACCGTTCGACGACCGTCTCACCGTCCTGGAGGGCCTGGACGCACAGGTCGTACACCGCTCCCTCCACGCAGCCGCCGGAGACCGAGCCGATGACCGTGCCCTCGCTGTCGACGGCGAGGGCGGCGCCGGGGCCGCGCGGGGCGCTGCCGCCGACGGCCACGACGGTGGCGACGGCGAACGCGCGGCCCTCCTCGATCCAGCGGTGCAGTTCCCCAGCGAGGTCAAGCACGGACGCCTGCCGTCAGGACGCGGTCGGGGCGGATCGGCAGGTCCCGGTGGCGTACGCCGGTCGCGTGCCAGACCGCGTTGGCCACGGCCGCGGCGGCGCCCACGATGCCGATCTCGCCGATGCCCTTGATGCCGACCGGGTCGTCGGGGTCCGGGTCGTCGATCCAGTCGGCCTCGATGGCCGGGACGTCGGCGTGGGCGGCGACGTGGTAGCCGGCGAGGTCGGCGCCGTAGTGGCTGCCCAGGGCCCGGTCGCGGACCGCCTCCTCGTGCAGGGCCATGGAGATGCCCCAGGTCATGCCGCCGACCAACTGGTTGCGGGCGGTGAGCGGGTTGACGATCCGGCCGGCCGCGAAGATGCCGAGCATGCGGCGCACGCGGACTTCACCGGTGGCGGGGTCCACGGCGACCTCGGCGAACTGGGCGCCGAAGGAGTGCCGTTCCTTCTGCGCGAGGGCGCCGATGGCCTCGGTGGTGTCCGACCGCACGGTGATCCCCTCCGGGGGGATGTCGGCGCCGAGGGCGAGCCGTTCCCGCAGTTCCCCGGCGGCGATCGTGACCGCCCAGGCCCAGGAGCGGGTGCCCATGGAACCGCCGGCGATGAACGCGGGGCCGAGGTCGCTGTCACCGATGTGCACGCGGATGTTTTCCGGTGCGGTCTCCAGGGCGTCGGCGGCGACGAGGGTGAGTGCGGTCCGGGCGCCGGTGCCGATGTCTGCGGCGTTGATCCCCACGGTGTAGGTGCCGTCCGCCTCCGCCGTCACCGCTGCCGTGGACGGGCCGGCGCCGGCCGGGAATGAGGCGGCCGCCGTGCCGGTGCCGAGCAGCCAGCGTCCCTCGCGGCGCAGGCCGGGGCGCGGGTCGCGGTCGGCCCAGCCGAACCTCCGGGCGCCTTCCCGGAAGCAGGCGATGAGGTTGCGGCCGCTGAACGGCAGCCCGGACACCGGGCCCGTCTCGGGGTCGTTGCGGGCGCGCAGTTCGATCGGGTCGAGGCCGCACTTCACGGCGAGTTCGTCCATCGCCGACTCCAGCGCGAACGACCCCGGTGCCTCGCCCGGAGCGCGCATGTACGTCGGGGTCGGCACGTCGAGTCGTACGAGCCGGTTGGCGGTGTGGTGGGCGTCGGCGCCGTACATGGTCCGGGCCGGGCCGGCGGCCGACTCGACGAACTCGTGCACGGTGGAGGTGGCGCTCAGCGAACGGTGCTCCAGCGCGCGCAGCCGGCCGTCGGCGTCGGCGCCGAGCCTGAGGCGCTGCCGGGTGGGGCTGCGGTAGCCGGTGAGGGAGAACATCTGACGGCGGGTCATGACCACGCGGACCGGGCGCTGCAGTTCGGTCGCGGCCATGGCGGCGGCCACCTGGTGGGCGCGGATGCCCTTGCTGCCGAAGCCGCCGCCGACGTGTTCGGAGCGCACCCGGACAGCGGACGGGTCGAGCGAGAACATCTGCGCGAGTTCGCTCGCGACCCAGAAGGTGCCCTGGTTGGAGTCGACGACGTCGAGCCGGCCGCCGTCCCAGCGGGCGGTGGCCGCGTGCGGCTCCATCATGGCGTGGTGCTCTTCCGGGGTGGTGTACTCGGCGTCCACGACGACGGCGGACGCGGCGAGTTCGGCCTCCAGGTCGCCCTTCTCGATCACCCCCGGCCCATGGAAGTCGACCGGGTACGCGTCGGGGTGCTCGCCGGTGAAGTCGACGTCGTGCGGCTCCTGTTCGTAGTGCACGACCAGCGCTTCGGCGGCCTCCCGGGCCTGTTCGGAGGTCTCGGCGACGACCAGCGCCACCGGCCAGCCCGCGTGCGGCACCCGGTCGTGCTGGAAGACGGTCGCGGTCGGGTCCGGGACGCCCAGCAGACCGACGTAGCCGGTCTCGACCCGTGGGGCGTTGCCGTGGTGCAGGACGGCGATCACGCCGGGCATGGCGAGGACGTCGGCGGTGTCGATGGAGCGGATGCGGCCACGGGCGACCGTGGACAGCGCCAGCCAGCCGTACGCGAGGTCGGCGAACGGGATCTCACCGGCGTAGCGGGCGGCTCCGGTGACCTTGTCGCGGCCCTCGACGCGGGTGTGCGCGGTGCCGACGGCGTTCTCGCGTGCTGTGGGGACGGTGGTCATCGGGCGGCCTCCTCGGCGAGTTCGGTCAGCACGGCCACGACGAGGTTGCGCATGAGGGTCACCTTGTACGCGTTGTGCAACAGCGGTTTCGCGGCGGCGAGTTCGGCGTCCGCGGCGGCGGCGAAGCTCCCGGCGTCGGCCGGCGCCCCGGTCAGGAGGCGCTCGGCCTCCGATGCGCGCCAGGGCCGGGCCGCGACCGCCCCGAAGGCGAGGCGCACCTCGCGTACGACGCCGTCCTGGACGTCGAGTGCGGCGGCGATCGAGCCGATGGCGAAGGCGTACGAGGCACGCTCGCGCACCTTGCGGTAGCGGGAGCGGGCGGCCACCGGAGCGGGTGGCAGGGTGACGCCGGTGATCAACGCGCCCGGCGGCAGCGCGGTCTCGCGGTGCGGGGTGTCGCCGACCGGCAGGTAGAAGTCGGCGAGGGGCAACTCACCCGGGCCGTCGGCGGTTTCGTAACTGACGACCGCGTCGAAGGCGGTCAGCGCGACGCCCATGTCCGAGGGGTGGGTCGCCACGCAGTGTTCGGAGGCGCCCAGGATGGCGTGGTTGTGGTGCTCGCCCTCGATCGCGGGGCAGCCGCTGCCGGGCACACGCTTGTTGCAGGGCTTGGTCACGTCGGTGAAGTAGCCGCAGCGGGTGCGCTGGAGCAGGTTGCCGCCGACGGTGGCCATGTTGCGCAGCTGACCGGAGGCGCCGGCCAGGACGGCCTGGGCCAACGCCGGGTAGCGGCGGCGGACTTCGGGGTGGGCGGCGAGGTCGCTGTTGGTGACGGTCGCGCCGATGCGCAGGCCGCCGTCCGCCGTCACCTCGATGTCGTCCAGCGGGAGTTCGCGGACGTCGACCAGGCGGGCGGGCCGCTCGACGCCGGTCTTCATCAGGTCGACGAGGTTGGTGCCGCCGGCGAGGAACCGGGCGTCGGGGTCGGCGTCCAGCAGGGCCAGGGCCCCGGAGACGTCGGGGGCCCGGTCGTAGCGGAACTCCCTCACGCTGCCGCCTCCTCGGACTTCGCTTCCGCCGCCCGGGCCACGGCCTGGACGATCGAGACGTACGCGCCGCAGCGGCACAGGTTGCCGCTCATCCGTTCCCGGATCTCCTCGGCGCTCAGGGGTGGTGGTCCGGCCTCGGGGCGGACGTCGTCGGTGACGGCGCTGGGCCAGCCGGCCGCGTGTTCCTCGATCACCGCGATCGCCGAACAGATCTGGCCGGGGGTGCAGTAGCCGCACTGGTAGCCGTCCAGGTCGAGGAACGCCTGCTGCACCGGGTGCAGCCGGTCCCCCTCGGCCATGCCCTCGATGGTGGTGATCTCGCGTCCCTCGGCGGCCACGGCGAGTTGCAGACAGGACACCGCCCGGCGCCCGTCGAGCAGCACCGTGCAGGCGCCGCACTGCCCCTGGTCGCAGCCCTTCTTGGTACCGGTCAGGTCGAGGCGCTCGCGCAGGGCGTCGAGCAGGGTGGTGCGGTGGTCGACGGGCAGGGTGTGCTTCTCGCCGTTGATGTTCAGGGTGATGTCACTGGACGTAGACGGTGGGGCTGGGGCCATGTTCAGCCTTCTTTCACGTGTCCCGGACACGTCGGGGCGTCGGTTCCGACGCTAGAGTGAGCTCAAGCGGACAATTGTCCGCTACCGATCCGAACGTAATGGACAGCTGTCCGGTTCTCAAGGACCGCTTTCGGACACGAGCCGGCGAGGAGGACGAGTGCGGCAGAAGAACGACCCGCGCCTGCGCTCGGACGCGCAGCGCAACCGCGAACGCATCCTGGACGTGGCCCTCGCCGAACTTTCCCGGGCCGCCGACACCCCGCTGAGCGCGATCGCCAAGAAGGCGGGCGTCGGCCAGGGCACGTTCTACCGGAACTTCCCCAACCGGGAGACGCTCGTCCTCGAGCTCTACCGCCACGGGGTGCAGCAGATCGCCGACTCCGCGTCCGAGCTGCTGGAGACCAGGGAACCCGACCAGGCGCTGCGGGCGTGGATGGACCACCTCGCCGGGTTCGCGATGACCAAGGCCGGCCTGGCGGAGGCGATCCGCCAGGCCACCTCGTCCGGGAAGGCGGCGAAGCCGGGCCACACCCCGGTGACCGACGCGGCCGACCTCCTGCTCCGCGCCTGCGAGGACGCCGGCACGATCCGTCCCGGCGTCACGGCCGACGACTTCATGCTGGCCATCGCCGGCCTGTGGCAGCTCGCCCCGCACGACGACTGGCAGTCGAGGGCGACGCGCCTGCTGGACATCGTCATGGACGGGTTGCGCGCGGGGGCACCCGGACGCCGGGATCTGTCCGGCGGATCAGGCCGGCTGTAGGCGACGGTGCCCAGCCGGCCGAGGGCTGTCCTGTCGCCGAAGCGCTTCGCGAAGTGCCGTGCCTTGATCATCTGCTCGCCCTTTGAACCAAGAGCGAGTGACTGCTGTCCCGAAGATCAGACCAGTCCAAGAAGCGCTTCGGCGTTGCCGAGCGCGTCAGGGGGTCTCGAAGTGGGCGAGGTTGTCCCATCGCTCCACCAGCATGGGCAACGCGCCGAAGTGGGAGTTGTGGATGCGCACGCGGGGAAAGCGCGTGACGAACCCCGGGTGATGAGCTGGGGCCGCTACGACCGTCGGTTCAGTCCACGGCGGGACGGGCGAGGCCGTGGTCGTAGGCGAAGATCACGGCCTGGATGCGGTCACGGGCACCGATCTTGGCCAGGACACGGCCGACATGCGTCTTGACGGTGGACTCGGACAGCACGAACCGCGTGGCGATCTCCCCGTTGGTCCAGCCCTTGCCGACCGCCACGAGGATCTCGCGTTCACGGTCGGTCAGCGAGGTGAGTCTCGGGTCCTCGGCGGGGTCGGAGCGGTGCGAGGGGACGTACTGGGCGAACTCCTCGAGGAGGCGGCGGGTGAGGGCGGGCGCGATGACGGCGTCGCCGGAGGCGACCGCGCGGATCCCGGCGAGGAGCTCCTCGGGGCGCGCGTCCTTGAGGAGGAACCCGCTCGCGCCGGCCCGCAGGGCGGCGTGGACGTACTCGTCGAGGTCGAAGGTGGTGAGCACGAGGACGTGGGAGCGACCGCCGGCGGCGACGATGCGGCGGGTGGCCTCGATGCCGTCCATGCCGGGCATGCGGACGTCCATCAGGACGACGTCCGGGCGCAGTTCGGCCGTCTTGCGGACCGCTTCGGCGCCGTGGGCGGCCTCACCGACGACGTCGGTCTCGGGGACGGAGTCCAGGAGCAGTTGGAAGCCGTAGCGTTGCAGCGGCTGGTCGTCCACGATCAGCACGGTGGTCACCGGTCACCGCCGCTTCCCGGCGTGAGGTCGAGGACGGCCTCGACGTTCCATCCCGCACCGGCCGCCGGTCCCGCGCTGACGGTGCCGCCGTACAGGGCCGCTCTCTCCCGCATGCCCACCAGGCCGTGTCCTTCCTCGTTCGGCGGTCCGGACGGTGCGGCCGGGCCGGTGTCCTGGACCCTGATGGTCAGCCGGCTGTCCTCGACGAGGATCGCCAGGTGGACCCGGGTGCCGGTGTCGGCGTGTTTCAGGGTGTTGGTGAGGGCTTCCTGGACGATGCGGTACACCGTCAGCTGCACCCCGCTGTCCAGGGCGTCCACCTCCCCGGAGGTCCGGTAGACCACCTCCAGTCCGGCGGCGCGCACCGTGGCGCACAGCGCTTCGAGGTCCGCGATGCCGGGCTGCGGGCTGAGTTCGGGCCCGCGCGACGGACCGGTCCCGTCCTGACGCAGCACGCCGAGCACACGCCGCAGCTCGCCGAGGGCCTGTCGGCCGGTGTCACCGATGAGCTGCAGGGCCTCCTTGCCCCGCGCGGGCTGGAGGTCACTGGCGTAGGCGCCGGCGTCGGCGAGGGTGATGATGACGGACAGGTTGTGGCCGACGATGTCGTGCATCTCGCGGGCGACACGGGTGCGTTCGGTGGCCGTGGCGAGTCTGCTGCGCTGGTCGCGCTCGATCTCCAGCCGGGCCGCCCGCTCGCGCAGTCCGGCGAGCTGGGCCCGGCGGATGCGGACCATCAGGCCGAGCGCGAGGGCCGCGGTCGCCGTGCTCAGCAGGAAGAACAGCGCGTCCCACACGGACACGGCCGCGGAGGCGCGCACCGCGACCAGCGCCATGGCGCCCGCCGTGACCGCACAGGCCCAGGGCAGCTGCCGCAGCCGCCCGTGCAGGGCCAGGCTGTACAGCGCGATCAACAGGGCGACGTCCGCGCGCATCGCGGCGCCCAGGGACCACTGCAGGACGAACACCGCGGCGATGGCGGCGAACGCCATCAGGGGTTTGCGTCGCCGCCACAGCAGGGGCAGTACCAGTCCCGCCTGGAAGGCCAGCATCCCCACGACGGGCAGGTGGGTGAAGGCGACCCGGAAACGGCGCGGGCTGTCGCCGTCGTCCACACCGCCGTGGATCAGGTCGGGCAGGCAGAACATCAGGAAGACCAGGACGACGACCGCGGTGTCCAGTACCCAGGGACGTGTCCGGTCGGCATGCCGCAGCCGCTGGCCGCCCCGGGACAGTCGCGCGACCAGCGGTCCCATCCCGCCGAGGTCATCGGTGGCCACGGACGTCACCTGTCCATGGTGCGGGCGTCAGACGTCACTGCGCACGAGCCGGTACGCCGCGCCGCCCAGCACCAGCGCCGTCCAGCACAGGAACACCAGCAGCCCCGCGCCCGGCGACAGGGTCGTGGAGTCGTGGGTCAGGGAGAACATCGCCTGGCCCGCGTTGGACGGCAGGTAGGGGCTGATGCCGTCCTGCCAGGAGCTGGGCAGGAGGGAGATCAGGCCGGGGATCAGCATCAGGGAGGCCACCAGGACCGAGATCCCGCCGGCCACGGACCGCAGCAGTGCACCCAGGGCGGTGCCGATCACCCCGACCAGGCCGAGGTAGAGCCCGGCGCCGAGCAGACTGCGCAGGACACCGGCGTGCGAGAAGCCCATGGCCGCGGGCGTGCCGGAGACGATGCCGCCCCCGATCACAAAGGCGACGAACGCACCCAGCGTGCCCACCGCCAGTGCGACCAGCCCGAACACGGCCGCCTTGGACCACAGCACGGGCAGTCGGCGGGGCACCGCCGCGAGGGTCGAGCGGATCATGCCGGTCGAGTACTCCCCCGCCGTGACCAGTACGCCGAGGACGCCCAGGGCCAGCTGGGCGAAGTTGGTACCGAAGAGGGACAGGCTCACGGTCGTCGAGTCGGCGAAGTCCCGGTCCAGGTTGCCGGAGTCGATCCCCGACTTGTAGCGGCTCGCGGCGATGACGCCGAAGGCCACCAGGAACAGCAGGCCCAGGCCCAGGGTGATCCAGGTCGAGCGCAGGGACCACAGCTTGGCCCATTCGGAGGCCAGCACACGCCGTCCGGTCACGCGGTAGGCGGGGCGGGGGCGGGTGGTCCGGGGTTCCTCGGTGGTTGCGGTGAGGGTGCTCACGCGGTCCTCCCGAGGGCGTCGATGCCGGTCGTGGTGCCGTGGTACTCCACGGCATCCCTGGTCAGGTCCATGAACGCCTCCTCCAGCGATACGGTCCGCGGGCTCAACTCGAACAGGGTGATCCCGTGCTCAGCGGCCTTGAGGCCGATCTCGCGGGCGCTCAGCCCGGTGACCTGCAGCTCCTCGGAGCCGACCTGGCCGGTGACGTCGACGCCCGGCCCGGCCAGCACGTCCCGCAGCCGCGCCGGGTCCTGTGTCGCCACCTTCACCGTGTCGCCGCCCGCCTCGCGGATCAGGTCGGCCACCGTGGTGTCGGCGAGCAGCCGGCCGCGTCCCACGACGATCAGATGATCCGCCACCAGGGCCATCTCGCTCATCAGGTGCGAGGACACGAACACCGTCCGGCCCTCGTCGGCGAGCCCCTTGAGGAGGTTGCGGATCCAGAGCACGCCCTCCGGGTCCAGCCCGTTGACCGGTTCGTCCAGCATCACCGTCTGCGGATCGCCCAGCAGGGCCGCGGCGATGCCGAGCCGCTGGCCCATGCCGAGGGAGAAGGCACCGGCCCGCTTCTTCGCCACGCTGTCCAGTCCCGCGAGGCCGATGACCTCGTCGACCCGGCGGCCCGGAATGCCATGGGTCAGCGCGAGGGCTTTGAGATGGTTGTACGCCGAACGGCCCGGGTGGATCGACTTCGCCTCCAGAAGCGCGCCGACCTCCTGGAGCGGCGCCTGGTGGCGGGCGTAGTGCTGACCGTTCACGGTGACGGAGCCGCTCGTCGGAGCGTCGAGGCCGACGATCATGCGCATGGTCGTGGACTTGCCCGCCCCGTTGGGGCCGAGGAAGCCGGTCACGGTACCCGGCTTCACGACGAAGTCCAGGCCGTCGACGGCCGTCTTCTCCCCGTACCTCTTGGTCAATTGCCGTGAGTCGATCATTCGCGCTCTCCCTCTGGGGCTCCGGCGTCCGTCGCTTGCGACGCCACACCGGCCACGCTAAGCGGCGAATCAGCCCGACCCGGTGGTACCGGGGGGCTGATCTACGCCGTACGCGTGGTACCGCGGTACTACGCGCCCACCTGCGGTGCTGTCCGGCGACGGCCGCCGACGAGTCAGTCCGACTTCTCGCCGCTCTCGGCCAGGATCCTGTCGAGGGCGCCGGCGAGGGCTCCTGCCATGGCTCCCTGCGGCCTGCCGAAGGTCGAGGCGGAGAACCGGGCGGGGCCGGTCTTGGCGGTGAAGGAGTGCGCGTAGGCGAACTCCCGCAGTCCCTCCTCCCCCTGCTTGCACCCGTAACCGCTGTCGCCGCGACCGCCGAACGGCACCGCGGGGTTCATGGAGAACACCAGTGCGTCGTTGATGCTGGTCATTCCGACGCGGAGGCGACGGGCGATGGCTTCGCCGCGGTCGCGGCTGAAGACGGCGCTGCCGAGTCCGTACCGGCCGGCGTTGATGTGGGCGACGGCCTCGTCTGCGTCGGCGACCTTGATGACGGCCAGCGTCGGCCCGAACGTCTCCTCCGTCGCCGCGAGGGCGTCGGGGGCCACTCCGACCAGGACGGTGGGCGTGACATAGCGGTCACCCACCGCGTCGAGGCCGCCTACGGTGGCTGTGGCGCCGCGCTCCAGAGCGTCCTGGATGTGTTCGCGGATGATGGAGGTCTGGCTCGGCAGCGGAACCGGCCCGATCTCCGCGTCCTCGTCGCTGCCGACGCGTACCTGCCCGGCGAGCGCGCTGACCTTCTCGACGAACTCGTCGTGCACCGACTCGACGACGTAGGCCACTTCGAGACTGATGCAACCGTGCCCGGTGTTCTGCATGGCGCCCCACACGACGTGAGCGGCGGCTTCGTCCAGATCGGCGTCCTCGGCGACGATGACGCCGTCCTTGCCGCCGAGTTCCAGCAGTACGGGGGTCAGGGTCTGCGCACACTGGGCGGCCACCGTCCTGCCCGTGGCGACGCTGCCCGTGAACGCGAGCTTGTCGAGGCCGGCCTCGATGAGCGCCTGGCCCGTGGCCCCGTATCCGTTCAGGTTCTGCAGGACGGCCGGCAGGTCCGGAACGGCACGCTGCCAGGTGCGGACGAGCCATTCGGCGACGCCGGGCGTGATCTGGCTGGGCTTGAGGATCACGGCGTTCCCGGCCGCGAGCGCGTCGACGAGGATGGCCGCCGGAGTGAGCAGGGGGAAGTTCCACGGGCCGATGACGCCGACCACGCCGTACGGCTGGTACTCGACCCACGCACGCTGGTTGGGCGTGGTGGGGCCGGCCGGAACCTCCCGGCGCCCCAGGGCGCGTGCGGCGTTGTCGGCGGCGTACTGCACGTGTTCGAGCGTGCCGAGCACCTCCACGCGGGCGTCGTCGAGGGGCTTGCCGTTCTCGGCGTGAATGAGTGCGGCGCTCTCCTCGCCGCCCCGGGCTATCTCCCGCCGCCATGCGCGCAGTCGCTCCGCGCGGCCCTCGAAGCCGAGGTCCCACCAGGCCCCGGTGACCGAGCGTGCGGCGGCGACGGCCGCGGCGGCCTCTTCCTTGCCGGCCACGGGATACCGGGCGAACTCGGCGCCGGTGGCCTGGTCGATGGTGACGACCTCGGTCGCGTCGTATCCGATGACGCCGTCACGTGTGATCGTCGAATTGTTGTCGGTCATGGGTCTTCCCCTACTCGGGTCATTGAGAACGTGTGCCATGCCGAACGCTCGGCAGGTGGGCACGGGTAGCCGCAGAGCGGGAAGCGCTCTCGGCGGACGGGCGGGCGTGGCGCAGCCGTCGGAGGCGGCCCACGGCCGGGTCCTGGGGCGCCGAGGAGGCGCCCGCTTCTACGCCCCCGGGGTGCGGTAGCGAGCCGCGAGGGTGGGCTGGTTGCCGCCGGTGAGCAGCGCGGACTCCGCGGTCAGCAGGGCGTCGAGGGCTGCGGCCTGGTCCTCCAGACCGGGGGCGCACACGGTCTCTCCCAGGCGCAGCCCTACGAGGCTGGCCGAGGCGACGTCCTGCGGGGTCATCGCCCAGGGGATGTGGTGGCCGGCGCCCTGGTTCCACTCCGTGGCCACGACGCCGGGCAGCAGCACCTGCGCACGGATGGGCGTGTCGGCGAGCTCGCCTGCGAGGGTCCGGGTGAAGGCGACGGTGGCGGCCTTCGCCGCCGCGTAGAGAGTGCGCCGGGGTGCGCGGGAATCGGCGAGGCCCCCGCTGAAGGCCAGCAGCGAGGCCACCGTGATGATCGCGCCTTCTCCGGCGGCGAGCATTCCGGGAAGCGCTGCGTGGACCAGCCGAACGGGGGCCACGGCGTTGAGGGTGAGCAGGCGGTCCACGTCGGCGGGGTCGACGTCGACGAGCGGGGCGTAGCCGCCGGCGCCCGCGTTGCTGACCAGCAGGCGCACGTCCCCCGCGGCGAGGCGGCCGGTGACAGCGGTGATGCCTTCGTGGGTGCCGAGATCAGCGGGCAGCACCTCCACGGCCGCGCCCCGGGCGCGGAGCTCCTCCGCGAAGTCGCCGAGCCGGTCCGCGCGGCGCGCCACCAGGACGAGGTCGTGGTCATCCGCCAGGAGTCGGGCGTATTCGGCACCGATACCGGAGGAAGCGCCGGTGATGAGGGCGATCGTTCGTGTCATACGTCGAGCATGCCTCAAGCGTTGGCTTACTGTCAAACGTTTGATACCAATGAAGTGTCGTACCCTTGGCGGGTGATACGTGATGACGATGAACCCGTGGGCCTCGGCGCGCTCGACCGCGTGACCTGGGCATTGCGCCGCGCGGAGCTGGCGGTGCTGACACTCAAGGAACAGCGGCTGCGCCCGCTCGGCATGGCCCCTGCGCACTACACCCTGCTGATGTCGGTGCACAGCGAACCAGGGCTGGCCGGCGCGGAGTTGGCCCGCCGCCTCAACGTCACCCCCCAGGCGGTCGCCTCCCTCGTGGCCCGCCTGGAGGGCCGCGGCCAGTTGGAAAGGCGCGAGCACCCACGCCACCGGCACGTGCAGGAGCTGCACCTCACCGACGCCGGACGGGAAGCGCTGCGCGCGGCAGACCAGGTGATCGCCGACATCGAGCGCCACGTCACCGAGGGGCTGGGACAGGCGGAGAGCACGCAGCTGCGGGCGCTGCTCGACCAGGTGAGCAAGACGGTGCGCAACGCCTGAGCCCGTCGGCCGGCGGGCCACGGGTGCGGTGACGGCACGGGTGCACCCCAGCGGGACCCGTACGTAGGCGGCCACGGCCATCCGCACGAAGCCACCGGTGCGGCCCTGGGGCGTGTCAGGGAACGAGGACGATCTTCCCCGTCGTATGCCTGGTCATGATCTGCCGATGCGCCGCGGCGGCTTCGCTCAGCGGGTGGGCGGCGGCAATCAGGACGCGCAGCCGCCCGGCCCCCGCGGCTTCGGTGAGCTGCAGGCGCGCGGCGGCGCGGACCTCCGTGCCGGGGTCCGCGCCGGGCCCGCCGCCCAGGAGCCTGATACCGGCTCGGGCCCCGCGCTCGAACGCCGCGACGGTCGCGATGCGGGACCGGTCCGCCACCAGTTCCACCGAGACGTCCACCGCCTCGTCGGTGCCCACCAGATCCGCAGCCGCGTGGACGCCCTGCGGCGCTGCCGCACGCACCCGGTCCGCCTGGCCCGGCCCGTACGCGATCGGAATCGCCCCCAGGTCGCGCAGGACGTCGTGCTTGGCCGGGCTCGCCGTCCCCAGCACCCTCGCGCCGCGCTCGACGGCCCATTGCACGGCCATCAGACCGACGCCACCGGCGGCACCGTGGATCAGCACCGAGTCGTTCTCACGCAGGCCGATCGATTCGAGGACGTGCACAGCGGTGACGCCCGTGACCATCAGTCCTCCGGCCTGCTCCCATGAGAGAGCGGCGGGCTTGGGCACCACCGACGAGGCCGGGACGACGAGTTCGGCCGCGTACGCGCCGGGCGCCCGGTACGCGATCACCTCGTCGCCGATCCGGACCGGGCCCGCGGGGCCGGTCGCGTCGGCACCGACAGCGGTCACCACACCGGCCGCTTCGGCGCCGAGCCGCATCGGCAGGTTCGCCGGATCGGTTCCGAAGACGCCGCTGTACATCTTGTGGTCGAAGGGGTTGACGCCGACGGCGCGGACCGCGATGCGCACCTGACCCGGCCCGGGCTCCGCCACATCGACATCGATCACCGACAGCACCTCGGGACCACCGTAGGCACGCGCTACCACTGCTTCGCTCATGTCACGGGACAACGCGCCACCGGAAAGCCCGATTCCCCTTTCCGGGACTTTTTTTGAGCGGAGCGCTCCGCTCCGATAAATTGGGTGATCGATCATCCGACGCGGAAGGACCCATGAACGTCACAACAAAGCCCACGGCCCTGGTGACCGGCGGCAGCCGGGGAATCGGGGCCGCCACGTCGCGGGCGCTGGCCGCTCGCGGCTACCGCGTGGCCGTCAACTACTTCTCCCGGCGCGAGGCGGCCGACCGGGTGGTCAAGCTCATCGAGGCCGACGGCGGCGAGGCCTTCGCCGTGCAGGCCGACGTGTACGACCCCGTCCAGGCGACCGAACTGCTGGAGCGCTCCGCGGTCGGCGGGCGCCTGGACGTCCTTGTCTGCAACGCCGGCGCCCGCTTCACCCCCGCTCCTGTGCAGACCCTCGCCTGGGACGACTTCAGGACGAAGATGACGGCCGAACTCGCATCCGTCTACACCCTCACCCAGCGGGCACTGGAGCTCATGGGAGCCCAGGGCCACGGCCGGATGGTGTACGTCTCCAGCGCCGTGGCCGATGGTCCGCCGGCCCCGGGCATGGCCGCCCACGGCACCGCCAAGGCCGCCCTGAACACCTTCGCCCGCTTCGTCGCCCATGAGGCCGGTCCGCTCGGCGTCAACGTCAATGTCGTGGCACCGGGTTACCTCCGCACGGAGAGCAGCGCGGGCATGCCGCAGGCGTTCCAGCGGCGGCTGGCGGAGAACACGCCCCTGGGGCGGGTCGCGGAGCCGGAGGACGTGGCCCGGGCGATCGTGATGCTCGTCGGCGAGGAGGCCGCCTTCGTGACCGGCGAGGTGATCACCGTCGACGGCGGGTACGGCCTGGCCCGCCGGTAGGGAAAAATACCCGTCCATGGGTGACACGCAGACCGGCAGACCGCGCGGCCGCCGACGGGAGGCGGACCGCAACGACGCCCGCCTCATGCAGGCCGCACGCGAAGTCTTCGCCGAGCTCGGCTGGGACGCCCCCGTCTCGGAGATCGCCCGCCGGGCGGGCATCGGCATGGGCAGCCTCTACCGCCGCTACCCCAGCAAGGAACTGCTGGCTCAGCGGATGCGGATCCTGGGGATGGAACAGCTCGTCGCCCAGGCCCGCACGGCTCTCGCCGAGGAGCCCGACCCTTGGGCCGCCTTCGCCCGCTTCCTGCGGGACGCGCTCTCGGACCAGGGGGCGGGCGGTCCGCTCCTCTCCCTGGTCGGTGGCCGGCTGCCGGCCACCGACGAGACCGTGGCGGCCGCCGAGCAGCTCCGGGCCGCCCTCGACGACCTCGTGGACGGCGCCCACCGCGCAGGAGTACTGCGCGCCGACTTCACCTCCGCCGACGTCCCCTTGCTCCTCGAACACCTCACCGCACGGATTCCCGTCACCGACGAACGCGCCACCACGCTCCACCTGCGGTACCTGGACCTGGTCCTCGCCGGGTTGCGCACGCCGGCCACCGACGGTCCCACCGCGTTGCAGAGCCCGCCTCCGGACTGGGCGGAACTCAGCGCACTGTGGAACGCCTCAGGGGGCTGAGCCCGGCGCCCCGCAGGCAACCGGCCGGCGACTCAGTGCTCCGCAGCGGCGTCACAGGACCAACTGCCCCTGCACGGTGACGGCCACCTGGCCGGGAAGATCGCGGCCGCCGAGGATCCCTACCGCAACCATGGCCACCACACGCCGTCTTGACCATCGCCGACCGACCGAAGTCCGCGCCGGCCGAGGGGCCCCTCAGGCCGCCAACAGCGCCGCCAGGGCGCGGTCCATCGCGGCGTTGAACTCTTCCGACGTCAGCGGCAGACGGGCCTTGACGTCCCGACTCCACTGGTCGGCGAGGACCTCGGCGGAGCCCGCCTCGACACCGTCGAGCGCCGCGTCGGCCAGGTCCGACGGAGCGATCTTGTCCACGGGCCAGCCCGCCGCCATGTCGGTGTCGGCCAGGCCGAGGTGCACCGCTGTGACGAGCGTGCCCTGCTCGGCGAGCTCCAGGCGGACGCCGTTGGTCATGGCCCAGGCGGCGGCCTTGGTCAGGTGGTAGGCGTTGGCGCCCTTGCCCCCGAACCACGACATGGCGGAGAGGACGTTGACGATCGCGCCCCCGCCGTTCCTGGCGAGCGCCGGCGCGAACTCCCGGGTCATTCCCAGGTGGCCGAACATGTTGGTCTCCAGCTCGTGCCGCACCGCGTCCAGCGAACCGGTCACCAGGTCGGTCCCCGTACTGATTCCCGCGTTGTTGATGAGCAGCGAGACGTCCGGGGCGGCCTCGGCGGCGGCCCTCACGGATGCGGGATCGGTGATGTCGAGGGGCAGCACCTCGACCCCGGGCAGGTCCACGGTCTCCGGCCGGCGGGCCGTCGCGTAGACCTTGCCGGCGCCCCGTTCGAGCAGGCGCTGGGCGAAGGCGCGGCCCAGGCCGCGGTTGGCTCCGGTGACAAGGGCTACGGAGTTGTTGATATCCATGGCCGTACGCTAAAACCTGACGTCAACGTCAGAGGCAAGTGCTGTCGTCAGGGCCAGGGCTGAGAGGAATCACCGTGGCTGTCCCAGTGGTCGCGGCCGAGCGGTTGATCCGCATCGGCGAGGTGACAAGAAGTGCCGACGTCTCGGTTCGCGTCCTGGTCCGCGTCTTCCGGCAGACGTTCGCCGCCGGCCTCACCAGCGGCTTACGCACTGCCGCCGGGCGAACAGTGACCCCGTAGCGCCCGCCGTTTCACCGGGCCGGTGTGACGCCGCACCACCGCGTCACCTCGAGAGCGGGCGCCGCGGTGGTGGGAGCGCGTCAGGCGGCGTAGGAGGCGAGCAGTTCGTTGTACTGCTTGGCGGCGGTGGCCAGGTCCTCGTCGGAGAGGCCGAAGGCGGCGCCGTACACCTTGACCATCGGCTTCTGGATGTCGAACTGGCACAGCCGCAGGGTCGCCTCCCAGTTGCTGAGGAGGGTCTCGATGGTGGCCTGGTTCGACCCTTCGGGGGTGTAGTGATCGGCGGGGACACCGGTCGTGACCGCGACGACGGCCTTCTTGCCGGCCAGCTGCGAGGTGGAGCCGTCGATGGTGAAGGCCCAGCCGAAGGTGAAGACCTTGTCCTGCCACTGCTTGAACAGAGGGGTGGTGTTGTACCAGAACACCGGGTGCTGGAAGACGATCACGTCGTGCTCGGCCAACAGCGCCTGCTCTGCGGCGACATCGATCTGGAAGTCGGGGTAGGTGGCGTAGAGGTCGTGCACCGTGACATGGGCCAGATCGCGGACGGCGTCCACGAGCGCCGCGTTGGCCCTCGACTGGGACAGGTCGGGGTGGCCTACGACAAGAAGAACCTTGGACATGAGGAGAAACCTTTTCGGTGATCGGTGATCGGTGAGATGGGTGAGCGGACGCGGGTCAGCGGTCAGTGGTCAGTGGTCAGTGGTCGATGCTGGACATGTTGGCCTCGTCATGGCGTTCTCCCGCGGCCGGTGTGAGGTTGTTGAGCCGGTCGAGCTGGGCGGGGGTGAGTCCGACGGCGTCGGCGGCGGTGTTCTCCTCGACGCGGGTGACGCGGCGGGTGCCGGGGATGGGGGCGATGTCGTCGCCGCGGGACAGCAGCCAGGCCAGGGCGGTCTGGGCGGGGGTGGCGTCGATCTCGGCGCCGATGGCGCGGACTTCGTCGACGATGGCCAGGTTGCGCTGGAAGTTCTCGCCGGTGAAGCGGGGGTTGGTCTTGCGCCAGTCGTCGTCGGTGAAGTCGTCGACGGTGCGGATCTGTCCGGTCAGCAGGCCGTGGCCGAGCGGGGAGTAGGGCACGAACCCGATGCCGAGCTCACGCAGCAGCGGGAGGATCTCGGCCTCGACATCACGGGTCCACAGTGAGTACTCGGTCTGCAGCGCGGCCACCGGGTGGACGGCGTGGGCGCGGCGGATCGTGTCGGGGCCGGCCTCGGAGAGTCCGATGTGGCGCACCTTGCCCTCGGCGACCAGCTCCGCCAGCGCGCCCACCGTCTCCTCGATGGGGGTGTTCGGGTCGACGCGGTGCTGGTAGTAGAGGTCGATGTGGTCGGTGCCGAGTCGCTCGAGGGAGCCTTCGACAGCGGTCCTGACGTTGGCGGGGCTGCTGTCGATGGCGCCGGGGCCGTCGCCGGCGTGGGAGACGAGGCCGAACTTCGTGGCGATGACGACGTCGTCGCGGCGGCCCTTGAGGGCCTTGCCGACGAGGTTCTCGCTGTGGAAGGGGCCGTAGATCTCGGCGGTGTCGATGTGGGTGACGCCGAGGTCCAGGGCCCGGTGGATGGTGCGGATCGACTCGGCGTCGTCGAGCCCTCCGCCGGTGGTGTAGACGCCGGCCATGGTCATGGCGCCCAGACCGATGCGGGAGACGTCGAGGCCGCCCAGTGATACGTGCTTCATCGCATACTCCTTGTCGTGTAGGCCGTCAGGCCTGGTCGGTGGGCATGATCCACAGTTCGGCGACGGAGGCGTGGCGGGGCCGGGTGACCATGTAGGTGACGCCGTCGGCGATGTCCTCGGGGGCGAGGATCTCGGTCGTGTCGAGGAAGGGCTGGATCATCTCGCCGTGGATCTCGGGCCTGTTGTGCGAGTCCAGTTCGGTGTTCACGCCGCCCGGCTCCAGGACACCGACGCGCAGGTGCCGCTGGGTGACTTCCTGGCGCAGGGACTCGGTGAAGCCGTTCACCCCGAACTTGGTGAGGTTGTAGACGCCGTAGCCGTTCCAGGCGACGCGGCCGGCGATGGAGCTGATGTTGACGATGTCGGCGACCCGGCGCGGACCGTCCTCGGCGGCCTGGAGCAGGTGCGGGAGGGCTGCGCGGGTGGTGTGGAGCAGGCCCTGCACGTTGACGGCGATCATGCGTTCCCACTCCTCGGCGTCCGCGCCGACGATCGGGCCGAGCAGCATCAGGCCGGCGTTGTTGACGAGGGTGTCCAGCCGTCCGAAGTGCGCGACGGTCTGCTCGACGGCGGCCTCGGCCTGAGCGCGGTCGGTGATGTCGGCCTCCACCACCAGCGCGGTTCCCCCGGCCTTCTCGATCTCGGCGGCGAGTGCGGTCAGACGGTCCTTGCGGCGGGCCACCAGGGCTACGGAGGCGCCGTGCTCGGCGAGTTGGCGGGCGGTGGCCTCGCCGATACCGCTGCTCGCGCCGGTGACGAGAGCGACGGTGCCGGTCAGTTTCGATGGCATGGGGGTGTCCTGTTCCTTGGTTCTCTGCATGTGCGTGCCGAGGGCGCGGCGAAGCGCCGGTCACCACCTCGGCGTGGGGGGATGCAGGTGAAGTACCGCGCTCCGCTGCTAGGCGGCGGGGATGGCGCCCATCTGCCGAAGGATGCCGAGCATGTCGAGCTGGGCGCGCTCCTCGACGATCTTGCCGTGGGAGAGGCGGTAGAACGCCATGCTCTCCGAGCGGATGGCCTTGCCCGTCGCCTCGACCCCGGCGAAGGGTCCTTCGTGGGTGCCCGTCATGGTGTAGCGGACGGCCACGGTGTCGCCCTCGGCCCGCATGTCCTCGACCGTCCACTTGAGGTCGGGGAACGCCTTCAGGTTCGCCGCGACGATGTCGAGATAGGTGTCCCGGCCCTGCCACGTCCGGCCGCCGGAGTGCACGACGATGTCCGGGCCGACGAACCTGCTCGCCAGAGCGGGATTGCGACCGGGCAGGTACTCACTGGTGTAGCGCTCGATGATGCGCTTGTTCACCTGAGCGCTCCCGTGGTTCCAGGAGACGGATTCCGCCGTGACGCGAGAAGGTGACCCGGAGCCGGTGGTGCGGTCGGCCGTGTCGGCCGAGGCTCCCGACCCGAAGGCCACGAGGCTGAGCGTTCCCAGCGCCGTGACTACGGCGGCCGGCTTGGCGAATCGACGCATGATCGTCCTTCTGGCTCTGGTGCTCACGGCGCCGACGGCGCCGTGAAGGGACGGGAGACCGGCGGCGCAAGCAGCGCCGTTCCGGGCCGTTCACACCGTCGTGGGCGGTGCACCACCAACAGAACCGGTTGTCACCGGCGCGTGGGAGTCCCTGCTGAGGGGGTCACTGACAGGGACCCCCAAGCCGGCGGAAGCGCCGCGATCACCACCGAGCAGCAACCGCCCCGCGCGGGCGCGTCGGCTCGGCGTCGGCGTCGGCGTCAGATGAGCAAGGAACCCCGACGAGCCCGTGCGACACCGCACCTGACGCCCATTGCGGGGAAGCGCTTCGACGCAAGGCTTCTCGGACTCGATGCAGTTTCCATACGGATCAGCCCATTCTCTCTGTCGCAGGGCTGCGCTAGGCTCCCGCAACGTGTCGAAGCGCTTCGACGTTGAGTAGGCGCCGCCGGCATGAGGGCAGGCCTTTCGACTCGATGGAGAGCTCTATGCCGAGTTCAGCCGGTTTCACTCGCCGCCAAGCCATGACGACCTCCGCGGCCCTCGCCGTCGCGGCGTTGTCCACCCCGTCGGCCGCCCAGGCCGCTGCCCGGTCCGCTGACTCCGACGCGTCGGAGTCAGCGCTGGACGTGGTCGCACACATGCAGCCGGGCTGGAATCTGGGCAACACCTTCGAGGCCATCGGCGCCGACGAGACGGCGTGGGGCAACCCGCGGGTGACCCGGGCGTTCTTCCGCAGGCTGAAGGCGCAGGGCTTCAGGAGCATCCGGATCCCGGTGACCTGGGGGCAGCACGAGGGCCCGGCCCCGGCCTACACCCTCGACCCGAAGTTCCTGGCCAGGATCAAGGAGGTGGTCGACTGGGCCCTGGCCGATGGTTTCCACGTCCTGATCAACATGCACGGTGACGCGTGGCAGTGGGTACTGAACATGCCCGCCCAGCATGACGCGGTCCTGGCCCAGTACACGGCAACCTGGCAGCAGATCGCGGCCACTTTCCGGAACGAGTCGCGCCGACTGCTTTTCGAGAGCGTCAACGAGCCCTTCTTCACCGGCAGTTCAGGCGACGAGCAGAACGCCGTTCTGATGAACGAGCTCAACACGACCTTCCACTCCGTTGTGCGCGCGACCGGCGGAGGCAACGCCGACCGGCTGCTTGTCATGCCGACCTTGGGGGACACCCCGGATCAAGCCAAGATCGACAGTTTGCTCGCCACCTTCGCCGCGCTCGACGACCCGAATCTCGTGGCCTCGGTCCACTACTACAGCTTCTGGCCCTTCAGCGTGAACCTCGCCGGCTACACGACCTTCAACGCGGCCACCCAGCAGGACCTGACCGACACGTTCGACCTGGTCCACAAGGCCTTCGTGGCCAACGGGATCCCGGCCGTCGTCGGTGAGTACGGGCTGCTCGGCTGGGACTCCGGCCCCGGCACGGTCGAAGAGGGAGAGACGCTCAAGTACCTCGAGTATCTCGGCCACTACGCGCGATACCAGGGCTTGACCACGATGCTGTGGGACAACGGCAGTCGCTTCAACCGCCGCACCCTGCAATGGAACGACCCGAGCCTCTATGCGCAGATACGGTCGAGCTGGACCGGACGCTCCGGCACCGCCTCCACCGATCAGCTCTTCGTGCCCAAGGGCAGGACCCCGGCGGACGCGGCGATCACGCTGAACCTCAACGGCACCAGGCTGACCAGAATCGATGTCGGCACCCGTCATCTGATCCGGGGGGTGGACTACACCGTCAGCGGCAGCACGCTGACGATCACGGCGGCGACGCTCGGCCGGCTGACCGCGTCGCAGGAGCACGGCACGAATGCCGTCCTGTCCCTCCGGTTCACGGAAGGAACTCCCTGGGCCGTCAACGTCATCACCTATGACAAGCCGGTGCTGACGAGCGCGACGGGTACGACCGCCTCGCTGGTGATACCCACCGCGTTCAACGGGGACAAGCTGGCGACCATGGAAGCCGTATACGCCGACGGCAGCCCCGCCGGCCCGCAGTCCTGGACGACGTACAAGCAGTTCAACGTGGCCTTCACGCCGGACTACACCGCGGGCACGATCACCTTGCCGACCGCGTTCTTCGGCGAGGTCACCGACGGCGCCACCGTGACCCTCACCTTCCACTTCTGGAGCGGGACGCGACTGACGTACACACTGACCAGGTCCGGCACCGCGGTCACCGGTACCTCCGCCTGAAACAGGAACGAGGCCCATCCTCCCTGAAGTGAAATGCCCAAAACATTACAAGGTGGAATAATCGACTTAACTCGGGAAACACCGTCACCGGTGTCCCCCCACTGACCGGGAAAAGGCGGATCGACCATGTCGAAGAAACCACATTCGTCCGAGCCACCGCACGGAAGGGGTCCCAGCCGGCACCAGGGCACCGGACAGCACGGCTGGTCGCCCGATGTGGACGAGACGCGCCAGCAGGACAACCCGAGCGCCGAACGCTCCTTCCGTCCCGAGCACGCCGCCAAGCCCGGTCCGGGCCGGACGAAGTCCGCCGAGGAGACGAAGTCCGTCCCCGGTGACACGGTCAAGAGCCCGAACGCGAGCGGCGAGGAATACGGCGACGCGGACGAGAAGGGCAGGCGCGACACCGGACACAAGGGCCGCTCCCAGCGCCCCAGCGGCACGAAGGACGCTGCCGCCAAGACCGGCGTGGACCCACAGGATCCGCCGCCCGCGCGCTGACCGGATCGACCCTCCGATCGGGCCCGGACGGCAGGCTCCCCGTCCAGCGACACCCCTGTCAGCAGATCCGCGGCAGTTGCTCCCCGATCGGCAGATCGACCACCCGCGTCCCTCCCAGGCCGGTCCGTGCCACGACCATGCCGGGATGCTCCTCCACGGCCTCGCCGATGATCACGGAGTCCGCGCCCAGAGGATGGGCGCGCATCGCCGCGAGGACGGCTTCGGCGTGCTCCCGCGGGACGAAGGCCACCAGCTTGCCCTCGTTGGCGATGTACATGGGGTCCAGTCCGAGAATGGCGCAGGCGTTGGCCACGGCCGGCGGGACCGGGACGTCGCGCTCCTGAATGACCACCCCGGCGCCGGAGGCCTGCGCGATCTCATTGAGCGAGGCGGCCAGGCCGCCTCGGGTGGGGTCGCGCAGGACGTGCAGATCAGAGGTGACGGCGAGCATGGCGTCGACCAGGCCGCCGAGCGCCGCGCAGTCGCTCTTGATCTCCACCCCGAATTCCAGTCCCTCGCGTACGCTCATGACCGCCACCCCGTGGACGCCGATGGCGCCGCTGACGATCACGACGTCTCCGGGGACGACCCGCTGAGGGCGCAGATCGACGCCCGCCGGGACGAGACCGATGCCCGCGGTGTTGATGTAGATCCCGTCACCGTGGCCCGCCTCCACCACCTTGGTGTCCCCGGTGGCCACCTCCACACCGGCGGTGCGCGCGGCCGCCCCCAGAGCCTCGGACACCCGAGTGACCACATCCAGCTCGACGCCCTCCTCCAGGATGAATCCGCAGGAGAGGTAGGCGGCGCGGGCACCGCTCATGGCGAGGTCGTTGACGGTGCCGTTGACCGCCAGGTCGCCGATGCTGCCGCCCGGGAAGAACAGCGGCCGCACCACGTAGGAGTCGGTCGAGAACGCCAGCCGGGCACCACCCAGGGACAGGACGGCGGCGTCACCCATCTGGGCGAGCACCTCGCCCCCGAAAGCGGGAGCGAAGATCTGCTGGACCAGTTCGGCGGACAGCACTCCGCCGCCGCCGTGGCCCATGACGACCCGCGGCCGGTCCCGCAGCGGCGCCGGACACGTCCACGCCTCGACGTCCAGGGCGGGGACGGGGAGATCGGTGGTGTCAGACAACGGGGGTCGCCTCCTGGACCTTGGTGGCGGGCATGTCCAGCCGCCGGTAGAGGTAGTACGCGGCGCAGGCTCCCTCGCTGGAGACCATGGTGGCCCCCAGCGGCGTACGAGGCGTGCACAGCGTGCCGAAGGCCTCGCACTCGTGCGGCTTGAGCAGTCCCTGCAGGACCTCTCCGCTGCGGCACTCGGCCGGCTCCTGCGTGCGGATGCCCTCGACGGAGAAGCGGTGCTCGGCGTCGTAGGCGCGGTACTTCGGCGCCAGCCGCCAGCCGCTCTGCGGGATCACCCCGATGCCGCGCCAGGCGCGGTCGGTGACCTCGAAGACGTCCTCCAGCATGGCCCGGGCGGCCGGGTTGCCCTCCGCGCGAACGGCACGGGCGTAGGCGTTGTCGACGGTGTGCTCACCGCGTTCCAGCTGCCGGACGGTACGGCGCACGCCTTCGAGGATGTCCAGGGGCTCGAAGCCCGTCACCACGATCGGCACCCGGAAGCGCTCCGCCAGTTCCGGGTACTCCCCCATGCCCATCACGCTGCAGACATGGCCGGCCGCGAGGAAGCCCTGCACCCGGCAGCTCGGCGACGACATGATGGCCTCGATGGCGGGCGGTACGCGGACATGGGACACCAGCATGCTGAAGTTCGGGATGCCCAGCTTCCGGGCCTGATGGACCGTCATGGCGTTGGGTGGTGCGGTCGTCTCGAAGCCGATGCCGAAGAACACCACCTCGCGGTCCGGGTTCTGCTGGGCGATCCGCAGCGCGTCGAGCGGTGAGTAGACGACGCGCACGTCACCGCCCTCTCCGCGGACCTGGAACAGGTCCCGTCCGGTGCCCGGCACCCGCAGCATGTCACCGAAGGAGCAGAAGATCACCTCCGGTCGGGAGGCGATCTCCAGCGCCTTGTCGATGACCTCCAGCGGAGTCACGCACACCGGACAGCCGGGACCGTGGATCAACTCGACCTTGTCCGGCAGGAGTTGGTCGATGCCGTGCCGGATGATGCTGTGCGTCTGCCCCCCGCACACCTCCATCAGGGCCCACGGCCTGGTCACCGCGGCGTGAATGTCGTCGAGGAGCCGGCGTGCCAGCTCCGGGTCCTGGAACTCGTCGATGTACTTCACTACTTGCGCACCTCTTCCACCGGGTCGACGCCCGCCTCCGTCGCCGCCATCTCCCAGGGGTCGCCGAACTCCTCCTGCAGCAGGCCGAGTTCGGCGAAGAGTTCGAGCGTCTGCCGCGCCGACTCCTCGTCCAGCCGTTGCAGGGCGAACCCGACGTGGACGATGGCGTACTCGCCGACCTGGAGGTCGGGCAGATACTCCAGGCACACCTCCTTGACCACGCCGCCGAAGTCGACGGTGGCCATCCGGGTGCCGTCCCGTTCCTCGATGTCCAGCACTCTGCCGGGTACCGCCAGGCACATGAGCCTCTCCTCGCTGTGGTCGCGCGTTTGCTCAGTCGGTGGGAGTGGGACCAGGGGTGGCGCGTGCGGCCACCATCAGTTGGCCCAGCGCCAGACCACCGTCGTTGGGCGGCACCAGGTGGTGCCGCAGGACCGTGAAGCCGTCCTCGCGCAGGGTGGCGGCACAGGCCGAGGAGAGCAGCGTGTTGGCGAACACGCCTCCCGTCAGGGCGACCGTGTCCAGTCCGTGCCGCTCTCGCGCCCGCGCGCACATCCGGTGCACCAGGCCGGTCACGCCCCGGTGGAAGCGCGCGGCGACGAGGGCCGGCTCGACACCCACGCGCAGGTCGCCGACGATCGCCGCGAGTACGGGTGCCGGATCGGCCCGTACGGCGCCGTCCTGGTTCTCCTCCGACGCGTGCAGGGCGAAGGCGTACGCGGTGGTGTCGTCGGCCGGTGCGTGCAGGGCCGCCCCCTCCAGTTCGACGGCGGCCTGTGCCTCGTATCCGGCTCGGTGGCACACCCCGGCGAGAGAGGACACGGCGTCGAAGAGGCGGCCCATGCTGGACGTGGGGACACAGTTCAGGCCGCGCTCCAACTGCCTTTTCAGGACGTGGAGTTCGTCGGGGGGGCAGGCGGTCGTACAGGCGAGGTCGTCGGACCAGTCGATTCCGGCCGCCCTCAGATGGGCCAGTGCCATGCGGTACGGCCGGCGCACCGCGGCGTCACCACCGGGCAGGGAAACATAGGCGAGATGTCCGAACCGGGTGAAGCGGTCGTAGTCCGCGAGCAGGAACTCCCCGCCCCATACGGCGCCGTCGTCGCCGTGGCCGGTGCCGTCGAAGGCGACGCCGATCACCGGCCGGGTGCCGTCCAGTCCGTGCTCGGCCATGGCGGCGGCGATGTGCGCGTGATGGTGCTGGACGCGTACGACGGGCCGGTGCGCCGCGTTCCGCTCGGCCCATCCGGCGGAGCGGTAGCCAGGATGCCGGTCGGAGACCAGGGTCTCGGGGCGCACCCCGGTAATGGACTCCAACTGCGCCACCGCGCGCTCGAAGACCCGCTGTGTGCCTACGTCGTCCATGTCGCCGATGTGCGCCGACAACCAGGCTTGACGGCCCGCCCCGAGACAGAAGGCGTTCTTCAGGTCTCCGCCGACGGCGAGGGCCGGCAGCACGGGCAGCGGGAGGGAGACCGGCAGCGGGGCGTAGCCACGCGAGCGGCGGATCACCAGTGGCTCCCCGTCGCAGACGCGGACCACGGAGTCGTCGCACGGGACGTGGATCGGCCGGTCGTGGGTGAGCCAGGCGTCGGCCAGGTGCGCGAGTCGCTCCAGCGCCTCGTCGTCGGTGACAATGGGCTCACCGGACAGGTTGCCGCTGGTCATGACGAGCAGTCCGGGGCCGTCCGGGTCGCCGGGCAGACCGAGCAGCAGATGGTGCACGGGTGTGTAGGGCAGCATCACGCCGAGGTCGGGGCTGCGGGGTGCCACGGCCTCGGCGGGCCGGGGATCCCCGCCGGCGTGCGGACGCCGTCTCAGCAGGACGACCGGTCTGGCCCGGCCTTCGAGGAGGTTCCGCTCCGCCGGGCTCAGCCGGACGAGGTGACGGACGTCGTCCGCGGTCCTGGCCATGACGGCGAACGGCTTGTCCCCGCGCGCCTTCCGCCGGCGCAGGAGGGCGACCGCTTCCTGGTTCGAGGCATCGCAGGCCAGGTGGTAGCCGCCCAGGCCCTTCACGGCGAGGATCGTTCCCCGCTTCAGCAGCGCGCGGGCCCCGGTGACCGGGTCCGCCCCCTCGACCTCGCCGAGCCTTGCCTCCTGGGCGAGGACCAGCTTCAGACGGGGCCCGCAGGCCGGGCAGGCGACCGGCTGCGCGTGGAACCGGCGGTCGGCCGGATCCGCGTACTCCCGGGCGCAGTCGGGGCACATCGCGAAGCCGGCCATCGTGGTGTTCGCCCGGTCGTACGGCACGCCGGTGACGATCGTGAAGCGCGGGCCGCAGTGAGTGCAGTTGACGAACGGGTGCCGGTAGCGCCGGTCCGCCGGGGCGGCCAGCTCGGCGAGGCAGTCGGCACAGGTGGCGGAGTCGGGGGAGACCAGGGTGCGGGCCGGTCCGCCGGTGCGCGAGGTGAGGATGGTGAACGCGGTGCCGCCGACGGGAGGCATCTCCCGGTGGTGGACGGACTCCACGCGGGCCAGCGGCGGTGCCTGGGCGGCGACGAGCTCGCAGAACCGGGCCACGGCCGAGGCGCTGCCCTCGACCTCCGCGACGACACCCTCCGGGGTGTTGGTCACGTGTCCGGCCAGGGCGAGTTCGGTGGCAAGGCCGTAGAGGTAGGGCCGGAAGCCCACGCCCTGTACCACTCCCCGGACGGTGACCCGGCGGCGTCGCAGGGTGTTCTCGGCGACGGTGGTGGGAGCCTGCGGACCGCTCACGAGTGGGTGTGGGCCATGGTGCCGGTGGCCTCCGGGTGCGTGTGCGCGTGAGTGTGCGGGTGAGGCTGCCGGGCCATGACCGGTGAGTGGACCGGTGTCCCGTCCATGGCGGCCAGCGCCCGGTCGAGCAGCGAGCCGACCCCCAGCCCCCGGCGTGCCGACGTCAGGATCACCTCGACTCCGGGGTTGACCTGCTCCACATTCGCGCGGAACGCCGCCTCGTCGAACTCGACGGCGTCCGCGATGTCGGTCTTGGTGACCACCACGAGGTGGGCGAGGCCGAAGGCGGTGGGGTACTTGAGCGGCTTGTCCTCGCCCTCCGTCACGGAGGCGAGGGTGACCCTCAGCGTCTCCCCCAGGTCGTAGGAGGCCGGGCAGACCAGGTTGCCGACGTTCTCCACGAACAGCAGCCGGGTGTCGTCGGGCAGCCACCCGTCCAGGTGCCCGGCGAGCATCCCCGCCTCCAGATGGCACAGTCCGTCGGTGAGCACCTGCTTGACGGGGACCCCCGAACGCGCCAGCCGGGCCGCGTCGTTCTCGGTGGCCAGATCGGCGCTCAGCGCCGCGACGGGAACGGCCCGCTCCCGGGCCCGCAGCAGTTCGCGCTCCAGCAGCGCGGTCTTGCCGCTGCCCGGACTGGACAGCAGGTTGACGAGCGCGATACCTCGAGCCGCGAGCTGCGCGCGCAGTTCGTGGGCGCTCGCGTCGTTCTTCGCGAGTACGGCCTGCCGCAGGTCGACGACACGACACATGGTTCAGCGCTCCTCGGAGATCGGTTCGCGGGTGGGCGTGTGCGCGGGGCCGAGGCCGTCCTCCCAGTGCACGTCGACGATCTGCAGTTCCCGGCCCGCGAGCAGGTCGGTCTGCGTACCGCCGCACGCGGGGCAGATCAGCCGGGGCGGCATGCCGACGGCCCATTCGTGTGCGCAGGGGGTGCAGCGGGCCCGCCCGGGCACCGCCTCGGTGATCAGCTCGGCGCCTTCCAACAAGGTTCCGGCGCAGGCCAGTTCGAAGGAGAAGGCGAGTGCGTCGGGTACGACTCCGGCCAGTTCGCCCACCTGGAGCCGTACCGATCGCACCGCCGTGACCTCGGCCCGTGCGGCGGCCTCTTCCACCTGGTCGACGACGGCCAGCGCGATGGACATCTCGTGCATGGTTGCCGTCCTTCCGTCCGCGGCTGCCTCCGGTCGGCCTTCATTAGAGGCGCGCGCGGCGGGTCGCACGGCCCGGCACGCCGTTGTCGGCCGGAGGGTAAGCCGTTCGACCCAACCGCGCGGCACTCCGGCGGCGGGTCCGATTCACATCCGTCTGATGCGCAGGTAGCGCCTCAGGTCGGGAAGCACCTCGACGACGACAGCGACCATGGCGGCGACGGCCGCTCCGCCGATGACGATCTTCTTCATCCCGTCTCTCCTCATGTCGGAGCCTCAGCGGTTGAGGCCTGCGCCACGGACGGCTCGCCGTCCCGCAGCAGCTCTTCGATCAGCCGGACGGCCTCCGGCACGGCTTCGGACACCGGCGGGCTGAGACCGATGCCCTCGTCCACCGAGGCCGGTTCGCATCCCACGACCAGGACGCGGCGTGGTGGCTCGCCGCCGGTCCCGGCGCACAGGGTGGCCAGCAGCGCGAGGACGGTGTCGGGGGTCATCCGGTGGCCGTCCAGCGCGGGGGCGGCGGGTGAAGGGCTCCCTCCGCCGACGTCGTGCTCGATCACGTACAGCGTGCCGGGGGCTTCGCCGCGAGCCGTGGCGTCCACGAGGACGAGGGTGTCGTAGCCGTCCAGCAACTGATAGGCGAGGTGCACTCCGCGCACCCCGATGTCCACGACCTCGATGTGTCCGGGCAGGTCGTGCTCGGCGAGCCGGCGGGCGGTCTCCACACCGAAGCCGTCGTCCCCGAGGAAGACGTTGCCGATGCCCGCCACGAGCGTCCTTGGACCCGGCGGTGGGGGAAGGTTCATACGTCGTCCTCCAGCGGTGTGACCTCGTCGGGCTGGAAGTACAGGAACCGTCCCTGCTCGCGGCGGACGTCGGCGCCCGGGTCGCCCTCGACGGTGACCGCCAGGTGCACCCCGCCGTCCACGTCGTGCAGCACCGCTTCGACCTTCGCGGTGCGGCCCCGCAGGAAGATGTCCTGCGCGTCGGTGCGCCGCGCCCCCGGACGCAACTCGACGCGGCTGCCTTGGCCCACCGACCGGCCGTCCACGACCACCCGGTCCTGCGCCGGGTCGAAGCCCGCGTCGCTCGCGGGGTCCCACCAGGGGGTGTCCGGCCGGATCACCCCGTATTCGTCGGGGAAGCCGCCGTCCGGGGCGGCAGGGCCGGGACCGGTCACCTCGCGCAGGCTCCGCACCGCCCCGTGCAGACGCTCCAGAACCTCGGGGGGCATCGAGTCCGCCAGCTCGATCACGGCGGCCGCCCGCTCGTCCGTACCCCGGGCCTCGCGTTTCTCCTCGTCGGTGAGGGCCGCGGTGCGCAGCGCGAGGATCTCGTCGATCTCAAGGGCGTCGTAGAGCGCGCCGGGGCTCTCCGGCGCGATGGCCGGATGGTCCTCCAGGATGATCGGCGAGGACAGCACGAGGTCGGCGCGGCCGGGTTCGCCGGCGAGTACGGGCCAGGTGTGCAGGTTGCGGCAGGCGGCGACCGCACCCTTCGCCCACTCGGGGGGATCGGTCATCGAGAGGAACGATCCGGCGCTGAGGGCCATGAGGAGGTGGGTGGCCACCAGGGAGCGCGGCAGTGCCGCCTCCCGGTCCGCGCCGCGGCCCTCGGGCGGTGTCCAGTCGCTGGTGTTCTCGACGACGGCAGTCAGCCGCAACACCCGGTAGGGGCCGTCGAGTTCGCGGGCGTACAGCCGTACGGTCCCGCTGATCTCCTCGCACCGCCGCACCAGTCGGCCGACGGCGCGGCCGGCCTCGTCCAGGACCGGCTCGGTGTCCTCGCGGGCCGGGAGCCGGAAGGGATGCGTGACGCCGTCACCGAGGAGCTCGTCCACCGCGGCGACCACCTCGACGCGCTCCTCGCCCCCCTCGTCCCAGGGCATCAACACCCGGTCGGCGAGGCGGAGTTCGGGCACAATGTCGAAGCCGCCGTCCGGACGGGCCCGCTGCACCGTGCGCCGCCGGGCGTGCAGGAAGCGCACCTCGACCGAGAGGGTCGACCCCGCCTTCGGTTCCATCAGACACTCGGTGTGCTGGAAGTCGTTCTCCTCGCGCTCGGTGCCCCAGCCGGGCGGCACGAGCACACCGAACTGCCAGCGCAGCCGGTTCTTGGCCGCCGAGGCGCGGTACGGGTAGAGCACATAGCCCTCGAAGAGGACGGCGTCGGCCACCTGCCGGGCGAGAGCGAGGCGCTCCTCGGTCTCGGGGGCGAACGCGGTCACGGTCACGGATCGGTCCTTCCGGTGGTGGCGGTGAGGGCGCGCAGCGGGTCGTGCGCGGGCGGGTCGGCACCCATCTCCAGGAGCGCCGCGACGGTCGCCTCCCAGGAGGGCAGGGCGTGCCGGGAGCGGTAGGCGAGGAGGGCGTCCATGGTGTCGCGGGGCAGCCGGATCCAGCCGCAGCCGGGGAAGTGCTGCTCGACCATCTCCCGCCAGGCGGTGACGGGCATCCGGAAGGCCGCCTCGCGGTCCCACGGGACAGGCTCCACCTGGAAGCCGCCGTCTCCGGTGAACGCCGTACCGGAGAAGAGCATCAGCAGGGGCACCTCGCCGTCGGTAAGGGCGGTGAGGTAGCGGGTGGCGGCGATGTCCATGTCGTAGGTGCAGGGCACGACGAGGTCGGTCTCGATCTCTCCGGTGAAACTCGGGACCATGACCGAGACCTGGGCGAACTGCACCGGCTGGAGCGTGCTGCCCCAGCGTGAGCGCTCGCCGAAGAGGTCCGCGAGACCGTCGGCCTCGGCGGGCTCGTAGCCGCGGCGGGCGGGTTCGATGCGGATCTGGCAGCGCAACGCGAGGGCGTGCACACGCGCGTTGTCGCCCGCGGTGACGCGCAGCCGGAAGACGAGGGTCGGTCCGGCGGCGTACTGGTCGGCGCGGACACCGGTGCAGGCGAAGGAGAACGCGGTCACGGGTGACTCACCTCGCCCACGGGCCGGACGCGCAGGGCGACGTCCGCGAAGAACGCGTCCAGCGCCGCTCGGGCCTCGGCTCCACCGTCGAAGCCCTGCCACAACAGGCGCATACGGCCGACGAGTTCGTAGCAGATGTCGATCGGTACGAGGTGGCACTTGAAGCGGCCGTCCGTGCGGCGCAGCAGCAGCGCCTCCACGTCGGGTTCGAGCAGTTCGGCGAGGCGGCTGCCGCCGAGGACGTCCGTCCAGGTGGCCGGTTCGAGTTCGCTCTCGGTGGCTCCGGCCGGGCTCGGGTAGAGGGCGACCAGCCGGTCGAGCGCCGCGTTGCGGAAGAGGAAGGCGACGCCGACCGGGATCTGCAGCGCCTCCCACGCGCTCTCGTCGAGGCGGTGTCCGGGGTCGGTGAGGTAGCGGGCCGGGACCGTACGGAAGCGGCCGGCGGCGGCGCCCGGCTGCTCCATCAGCAGCGCGCACGGAGGGCAGGCGCAGACGAGGGCGCGTTTCTCGGTGTCGACGAGATGACGGTGGCCCGCCTCCACCGCCACGGCGCACAGCTCACACCGTTCGGGCTGCGGAGGCCTCTCGGTGAGGAACCTCCGCAGGCCGGGCGTGCGCGTCGCCGGGGACGCCGTCATCGGGCCCCCGTCGGTGCGGTGCCGATCTGGAGGAGCGTCGGCCCCGGCGGGGCGGTCTGTACGTCGACCGCTCTGACCTCCGGTGCGAAGCACGCGAGCGCCGCCTCCGCGGCCTCCCGGGCACCCGTGCCGGAGCCGCAACCGCAGCCGCCGGCCTCCCGGGCCCGCACCGTCAGGGTGCCGCTCTCCTCGTCGAAGCCCACCACCTCCAGGGTGTGTTCCGGGACACCGTCGAGGGCGCGGGCGATGCGGGTGTCGCGGTCCTCGGGGTGCAGGTCGTGCAGGACGAGCAGGCTCGCGACCAGGTCGTCGCCCAGGAGGCGTGCGGCTGCTTCGCCGGGAGCGCCGGACAGCAGGTGGAGGATGCGGGCGAGGCCAGCGCCGTAGAAGTCCATGAGGGAGCGGACGAGTTCCTCCGCCGCCGCGGCGGCGGCCGTGTCGCCGCTCTCGACCAGCCCGTCGAGGATCTCCTCGACGCGGCGCCCGGTCTGCTCCGTGGAGCCGGCCGCGCTCATCCGCCCAGTCCGCTCAGGCCGGTGGGCACGTGCATCGACTTCACTGTCTTGCCGCCCCCGACGTACATGTGGACGCCACAGGGCAGACAGGGGTCGAAGCTGCGGACGGCGCGCATGATGTCGATGCCCTTGAAGTTCTCCGGGGTGTTCTCCTCGAAGATGGGCGTGTTCTGCACGGCGTCCTCGTACGGGCCGGGCGTGCCGTAGGTGTCCCGGACGCTGGCGTTCCAGGGGGTCGGCGGGTACGGGTGGTAGTTGGCGATCTTGCCGTCCCGGATCACCATGTGGTGGGAGAGGACACCGCGGACCGCCTCGGTGAAGCCGACACCGATGCTCTCGTCCGGAACCTCGAACTTCTCCCAGGTCTGGGTGCGTCCGGCGCGGACCTCCGCCAGTCCCTTCTCCGCGAAGTGCAGGGCGACGGCGGCGGCGTACGCCTGGAAGTACGTGCGGGCGCGGTTGCGCTCCAGCGCGTTGGACCACTTCGGGATCTTCCACTCGAAGGTGGTCTCCGGCTTGGTCATGGTGCGGGGCAGGTTGATGACCACGCTCTGGCCGGTGGCCTTGACGTACCCGATGTCGACGAGACCGGACAGGGCGGTCGACCACAGGCGGGCGATGGGGCCGCCGCCGGTGTCCAGGGCGAGGTGGTCCTTGCCGTCGAACCAGCGCGGGGACATGACCCAGCTGTACTTGTCGTCGAAGTTCCGCTTCTGCGGGGTGGGGATGGTGTGCTGGTTCCACGGGTGGCGCGGGTCCACCGGGTTGCCGAGCGGGTCATGCGTGACGAACTGCTCCTGGCCCTGCCAGTCCTCGTAGTAGGAGCTGCCCAGCAGAATGCGGATGCCGAGGTTGATCTCGGTGAGGTCGTTGGTGACGAGCTTGCCGTCCACGATGATGCCGGGCGTGACGAACATGCGCCGGCCCCAGTCGGTCATGTTGGCGTAGGTGAAGTCGCAGTACTCGGGGTCGTTGAGCGCGCCCCAGCAGCCGAGCAGGACACGTCGGCGGCCCACTTCCTCGTACCCGGGCAGCGCCTCGTAGAAGAAGTCGAACAGGTCGTCGTGGAGGGGCACGACGCGCTTCATGAACTCCACGTAGCGCATCAGCCGGCTGAGGTAGTCGGTGAAGAGCTGCACCGAGGCGATGGTTCCGACGCCGCCCGGGTAGAGCGTGGAGGGGTGCACATGGCGGCCCTCCATCAGGCAGAACATCTCGCGCGTGTAGCGGCTGACCTGGAGGGCCTCGCGGTAGAACTCGCCCTCCAGCGGGTTGAGCGAGCGCATGATGTCGGCGATCGTGCGGTAGCCGTGCTCCGCGGCGTGCGGGGCCTCGGTGCGCTCGGCGAGTTCGAGGACGCCGGGGTTGGTCTCCTTGACCATCTTCTCGCAGTAGTCGACCCCGACCAGGTTCTCCTGGAAGATGTTGTGGTCGAACATGTACTCCGCGGACTCGCCGAGGTTGATGATCCACTCGCCGAGGTGCGGGGGCTTCACGCCGTACGCCATGTTCTGCGCGTACACCGAGCAGGTGGCGTGGTTGTCGCCGCAGATGCCGCAGATGCGGCTGGTGATGAAGTGGGCGTCGCGGGGGTCCTTGCCGCGCATGAAGACGCTGTAGCCACGGAAGACCGACGAGGTGCTGTAGCACTCCGCGACCCGCTTCTGCTTGAAGTCGATCTTCGTGTGGATGCCCAGGCTGCCCACGATCCGGGTGATCGGGTCCCAGGCCATCTCCACCAGGCCGCTGCCGTCGCCGGCCGCCTTTGTCGTCGGTGCCATCTGTGTGCCGTGCCCTTCGTTGCGCGGGAGGTTCGAGTGGGGGGTGCACGAAGCGGGGAGCGGTTACGTGCGGCGGATCACCACGGCGGTCGGTATCCCGTGGTGATCCTGTCTCCGGTGCGGCGCCACTTGGGCTCCTTGTCCACCGTCTTCGCGGTGATCGACCGCAGCTTGCGGACCACGGCGCCGTACGCTCCGCTGGCGTTGCTCGACACCTTGGCGCCGGGGGGTTCGTCCATGAACGGCATGAACTTGTCGGGGAAGCCGGGCATGGTGCAGGCGATGCAGATGCCGCCGACGTTGGGGCAGCCGCCGATCCCGTTCATCCAGCCGCGCTTGGGCACGTTGCACTTGACGACCGGGCCCCAGCAGCCGAGCTTGACCAGGCACGTCGGCGAGTCGTACGACAGGGCGAACTGGCCCTGCTCGTAGTAGCCCGCGCGGTCGCAGCCCTCGTGCACGGTGGCCCCGAACAGCCAGGTGGGGCGCAGTTTGTCGTCCAGCGGGATCATCGGGGCGGCGCCGGCCGCCTGGTAGAGCAGGTAGGTGAGCGTCTCGGAGAAGTTGTCGGGCTGGATCGGACAGCCGGGGACGCACACGATGGGGATGCCCGCGTGGGACTTCCAGTCCCAGCCGAGGTAGTCGGGCACGCCCATCGCGCCGGTCGGGTTGCCCGCCATGGCGTGGATGCCGCCGTAGGTGGCGCAGGTGCCGATGGCGACGACCGCCAGTGCCTTCGGGGCGAGCCGGTCGATCCACTCGCTGGTGGTGATCGGCTGGCCCGTCTCCGGGTTGTCGCCGAAGCCGCACCAGTAGCCCTCGGGCTTGATCGCCTCGTTGGGGATGGAGCCCTCGACGACCAGGACGAACGGGTCGATCTCGCCCCGCTCCCCCTTGAAGAACCACTCGATGAACGTGTCCGAGCCGCCGACCGGACCGCACTCGAAGTCGATGAGCGGCCAGTGGACGGCGATCTTCGGAAGGCCCGGCAGCACACCGAGCACGATCTCCTCGATGCTGGGCTGCATGGCCGCCGTCAACGCGACCGAGTCACCGTCGCAGCTCAGGCCCGCGTTGATCCAGAGAATGTGGATCGTGGGTGTCTCGTCGGCGGGCGCGCCGCTCGCGTCCGCAGCGCCGACCGTGTCCGGCGTCGCCTCAGTCATGGGACCCTCCTGGGGAGGTAAGGGATGAAGGCCCAGATTTCGACCATCGCTTTTCTTCGTATCAGCCGTTCGGCCGTGATGTGACGCCATTGAGGGCCGTTCCGGTGACGTCCGCCGCGGAGGGGGTCGGACCGGTTTGCGCAACCTGGGCGGAACCGAGGTGCGGCGGGGTGCACGCCGGCCGCTCCTTGTGGACGAAGGCACGACGCAGCGAGTGGTACGGGGCGTCCGGGTCGTCGAAGGTCCGGCGCATGCGGGCCAGCTCCTGCTCACGGAAGCCGACCAGCGGGGTCACGCTCTCCAGCCGGTCCAGCTCCGTCTTCTTCGCGGTGATCCGTGACGCCGTCGCCGGCAGTGACGCCAGACGGGCCGCCAGGCCGCCGACCTCCCGCGCGAACTCGTCAGGAGAGCAGTCGACCACCCGGTCGACGAGCCCGAGGCGCAGTGCGCCCGCCGAACTCACCGGCAGGGCCTCGGACATGAGCCGTTCGGCCGTCGCGGGACCCACCTTGCGGGGCAGGGTGTGCGTCCAGTACTCGGAGCCGTACAGGCCCATCAGGCGGTAGTGAGGGTTCAGTACGGCGCCCGAGCGGCACCACACCTCGTCGGCCGCCAGGGCGAGCATCACCCCGCCCGCCGCGGCGTTGCCCGCGACCGCCGCGACCACCAGTCGGTCCGTCGTCGTCAGGACCGCCTCGACCAGATCGTCGATGGCGTTGATGTTCGCCCAGGACTCGGCAGCGGGGTCGTCCGCGGCCTCGATGACCCCCAGGTGGATCCCGTTGGAGAAGAAGTCCCGTTCGCCGCCCAGCACCAGTACGGACGTGGGCCGCTCGCACGCCTCCCGGTAGGCGTCCAGCAGACGTCGGCACTGCTCCGTGCTCATGGCGCCGCCGGGGAAGGAGAACGAGAGGAACCCGACGTTCCCGTCCTCCCGGTAGCGGATGTCCGTCCAGGTGCGGTGCCGCTCCTCGGGCAGCGGGGGCAGGGCATGGTCGGGCAGGGGCGGCAGCAGGTCGCCCAGTGCCGTCACGGCAGGCAGCTTGTACGTGGGCGGCTGCCCGGGCACGCGCCGGGGCCGCAGCTCGGGGATCCACACGGCGCCGTCCCCGGTGGCCCGGCACACCGCCCCGGCCCTGGTGGCCAGCAGCTCGCCCGGGCGGCCGCGCAGCACGCTCTCGGGGTGACCGCCGTGCAGATACCACTCACGGCCGAGCAGGACGTCCAGCACACCGGGCTGCGAGTCCGCCGCTCTCAGCTTGCGCAGGACGTCCTGCGTGGAGTCCTCGGCCCAGTCGATCCGCCGGACGTTCTGGTCGAGGTAGGGACGGGGCCTCAGACGGGTGTCGGCCGTGCCCGCCGCGTCCTGCTCGCGCGGTACGTAGGTGCCCCCGGCGAAGCGCTCCACCGCGAGCAGGACGGCCTCGAGGGCGGCGTCGGCGATCTCGCCCCGGTACAGCTCGCTCTTGGGAACCGGAGGGACCCGGCACGGTACACAGGCCCACACGTCACCGGCGTCCATCTCCCCGTCGGCCTGCAGGACGGTGACGCCCCACTGGTCGACGCCCTCGTGAATCGCCCAGTCCAGGGAGGAGGGACCGCGGTCGCCCACGGGCCCCGGATGGACGACGAGGCAGGTGTGCGCCGTCCAGACCTCCTCGGGAATCGCCGTCTTCAGCATCGGCGCCACGACGAGCTGCGGTGCGTGCCGCCGCACGGTTTCGGGCAACGGGCTGCCGGGCAGGGCGAGTTCCACCGCCACGGTGTGGCCACGGTCGCGCAGCTCGGCGTGGACACGCTGGGTGAGGCTGTTGAACGCACTGGCCAGTAGCAGGATGTGCACGGCTGCCTCCGGGACGGACGAACGGCAGGCAGGGATGGCCGCCGGACGCGATCCTCGGGCAAGGCGGCCTGCCGTTCGCAACGACAGGCGGTGGGATCATCCGAAAGCGGGCGCCGATCCGCCGTCCGGCCTCACTGGCCGCGACCGACGGCGCCACTGATGATCACGTGCGGCGCAGGCCGCTGGTGATGCGCTCCCACCGGGAGCGGGTGGCACCGAAGTGGGTCTCATGTGTCCAGATGTGGGTGCACGACCGGCACTGCAGGTGGAGCAGGCTGCCCACGTGGGACAGCAGGTAGCGCCAGTGCTCGGAACAGGTGCGCCCCTGCTCGCAGGTGGCGCACCCGCGACGGTCGTCGCAGTTCGGGCAGGCCACCCAGGCGCGGCGGCCCATGTCCGCCTGCGGGTCAAGCGGCAGCATCGCCGCCGCCTCTCCGCGGCAGCACGCCGGCCGAGACCAGCTCGTCGTACACGCGCTGTTGCTCCGCGCTCAGGCCGGAATACAGCAGCTCGTACGCCGCTTCCTCACCGCGCAGCGCGGCGACGGGGTCCCAGTCGGGGCCGAGAGCGTCCAGGACATGAGCGCGCCGGAGCAGTTCATGTGAGCTGAGGTCGATGTCCAGGTCGACCGTCGGGAGCGGGTCGCCTGGAACGGCGCGGCCATGAGAGGACATGGGACCGAACGTAGGCAAGCGCTTCTCGCCCCGGCAAGAGCAGGTGGGAGAAGTCACAGCAGGCCGCGCCCCCGGGGACGTCCGAGGGCGACCCGTACATGCCAGGTGGGCGGCCACAGAGCGACCATGGCGACCCACCGCCGCCAGGATGGCTCTCGCGCCCAGCAGACGCCGCACTCGCGCTATCCAGGGGCCGCTCCCTCCCACGAGCCAGGCGACGGCGAACGCGGGGACGACCATCCAGGCGGCGAGCATGTTGGTGAGGAATCCGCACCCGATCAGGAAGTGATGTCACTCCCCCAGACGAGCACCCGCCCTGAACAGGCATTTCCCCTGGCCCCTTCCGTGGGGCGGAAGGGGTATTGCGGTGTCGCGACACCCTTCCGGACGATGTCGTCATCACCCAACGACGGGAGCCGCAGCCATGCCACACACGACGAGTTTCGCCAGGAACCAGTGGTACGTCGCCGCCTACAGCCACGAGGTGGGCCGCGAGGAGTTGCTCGGCCGGACGATCCTCGGTGAACCGCTCGTCTTCTACCGGACCGAGGAGGACGGCACGCCCGTCGCGCTCGCCGACCGGTGTGTGCACCGCCGGTTCCCGCTGCACGAGAAGCCGAGCCGGCTCGACGGCGACCGGATCGTGTGCGGGTACCACGGGTTCACGTACGACACCACGGGCACCTGTGTGTACGTGCCGGGCCAGAAGCGCGTACCGCGTACCGCGCGCGTCGCCTCCTACCCCGTCGTCGAGCTGGACTCCCTGATCTGGGTGTGGATCGGCGACCCCGCGCTCGCCGACGCCGACACCATCCCGCGCGCCAGGCACCTCGACTCCCCCGGCTGGGTCACCGTCCGCGGCATGGAGCCGATCGACGCCGACTACGGCCTGCTCGTCGACAACCTCCTCGACCTGTCCCACGAGACGTATCTGCACGGCGGTTACATCGGCACCCCCGAGGTCGCCGAGACGCCGATCACCACGGAGGTCGACGAGGGCGCCGGCATCGTACGGGTGAGCCGGCACATGGACGACGCCGCATGCCCGCCGTTCTACGCGAAGTCCACCGGCATCGAGGGCCGGATCACCCGCTGGCAGGACATCGAGTACCACGCGCCCTGCCTCTATCTGCTGCACAGCCGTATCGCCCCGGTCGGCGTGCTCCCCGAGGCCGACGGCAGCGACCCGAACGGCTTCCACACCGAGATCACGTACGCGATCACGCCGTCGAGCGACGGTCACGTGTACGACTTCTGGATGGTCTCGCGCGACTGGGCGACCGAGGACACCGAGGTCACCGAGTTCCTGCGGGGCAACAACCACACCGTCGTCATGCAGGATGTCGACGCGCTCAACCTGCTGCAGAAGACGCTCGGCACCGAGCGCACCGGCTACCAGGAGCTGAGCATCAACATCGACACCGGTGGTCTCGCCGCCCGCCGCATCCTCGCCCGTCTCGTCGAGGAGGGCGACAAGCCCGTGGAGAAGGTCCTGTGAGTGCCGGAGCCACCGGGGAGATCTACCGCATCGACTGGCTGCCGGGCACCGACGTCCTGCACGGCACCTGTCACTGCGGCCGCGAGCACACCTCGCAGGACCCGATCGAGATGTGGGAGTGGATGCTCGCGCACCCGAACGGGCATGCCCCGCAAGGACACGAGCCGCCCCCGCACGAGCCGCAAGGAAACAGCTCATGAGTGACGCGTACGAAGCCGAACTCGTCGTCGACCGCAGGGACCCGGCGGCCGACGGCGTGCTCGCCCTCACCCTGCGCCACCCGCTGGGCGAGCAGCTTCCGGAGTGGGAGCCGGGCGCCCACATCGACGTGGTCCTCGGTCCCGGCCTGGAGCGGCAGTACTCCCTGTGCGGCGACCCGGCCGACCGTACGGCCTGGCGGATCGCCGTCCTCCGCGAGCCCGCCGGGCGCGGCGGATCCGCCCATGTGCACGGGCAGTTGAGGCAGGGCGACAAGGTCCGGGTGCGCGGGCCGCGCAACCACTTCGCCCTGCGGCCCGCGCCCCGTTACCGGTTCATCGCGGGCGGCATCGGCATCACCCCGATCCTGCCCATGCTCGCGGCGGCGGAGGCCGAGGGCGCCGAGTGGACCCTGTTGTACGGCGGCCGGACGCGTGAATCCATGGCGTTCACCGAGGAGTTGAGCCGCTACGGCGATCGCGTCACCGTCGCTCCCCAGGACGAGACCGGTCTCCTGGACCTCGCCGCGGTGCTGGACGGCGTTCCCGAGGGCACCCTCGTCTACTGCTGCGGGCCCGGTCCGCTGCTCGACGCGGTGGAGGCGCGCTGCCCGGCCGGACTGCTGCACGTGGAGCGGTTCGCGCCGAAGGAGCAACTGGAGGGCGAGAACACCGAGTTCGAGGTCGAGCTGGCACAGACGGGCACGACGGTCACCGTCCCTGCGGACGTCTCGGTGCTGGACGCCGTGCGTGCTTCCGGCGTCGAGGTGCTGTTCTCCTGCACGGAGGGCACGTGCGGCACCTGTGAGACCGACGTCCTCGACGGCACCCCGGACCACCGGGACTCCGTGCTCACGGACGAGGAGCGGGAGGCCGGGGAGACGATGATGATCTGTGTGTCCCGGTGCCGGGGGAAGAAGCTGGTACTGGACCTGTAGCCATCCGGAGGTCGGCCTCGATGCCGGCCACGGTCTCCAGCAGCGGCGGCAGCAGATCCCGCCGTACCGCGGCGAGTGTCGTACGCCCCGCCTGCACGGGGATGTTGACCGCGGCCACCACCTCGCCGCCCCGGTCCCGCACCGGGGCGGCGATCGAGCGCAGCCCCTCCTCCAGCTCTTGGTCGACGAGCGCGTATCCCTGTCTGCGCACCCGCTCCAGCTCGGTCCGCAGCAGCGCGGCGGAGTCGATCGTGCGAGCGGTCAGCGGAGTAAACTCGATCCGGGCCAGGCGCACTTCGGTCTCCTCCTCCGGCAGGTGCGCGAGCATCACCCGTCCGACCGAGGTGACATGGGCGGGGAAGCGGGTGCCGACGGTGATCGCCGCGCTCATGATCCGGCGCGCGGGCACCCGGGCCACGTACACGATGTCGTCGCCGTCGAGCACGCACAGGGACGACGACTCCCTTGTCCTCTCGACGAGTTGCTCCAGGTGCGGTTCGGCGATCTGGGCCAGCGAGAAGCTCGACAGGTAGGAGTAGCCGAGTTCCAGGACGCGCGGGGTGAGCCGGTAGGTGCGGCCGTCGGCGCGGACGTATCCGAGATCGGCCAGGGTCAGCAGGAATCGGCGGGCCGCCGCGCGGGTCAGTCCGCAGGCGCGGGCGACCTCACTGAGGGTCAGTTCCCGGTGGTCGGCGTCGAAGGAGCGGATCACGGCGAGGCCTCGCTCCAGGGAGCGCACGAAGTGAGGGGCGCGGTCTGCTTCGGGCATCGTCGCCTCCGATGAGTGAATGTCAACAATATTGTCAGCCAAAGGTGTTGACCCGACCCCCGCGAGCCCCATACCTTTCGCGCTGAGCACCACTGTGCGGTCTGCGCACAGCCTGTCGGAACAACAAGTCTGCACAGGAGGAGCCATGCGTCGTCTGCTCGTCGCCCTCGCGGCCGGAGCATTACTGGTCACCGCGTCGGCCTGTGGTTCGTCCGGCGACTCGGGGGGATCGGACTCGGGATCGTCGTCCGGCGGCACCACCACCGTCAAGCTCGGCCTCATTCCGATCGTCGATGTCGCGCCGATCTATCTGGGCCAGAAGAAGGGCTTCTACAGCAAGCACGGCCTGAAACTGGAGATATCGAACGCGTCCGGTGGCGCGGCGATCGTGCCCGGGGTCGCCAGCGGGCAGTTCCAGTTCGGCTTCTCCAACGTCACCTCCCTGTTGATCGCCCAGTCGTCCGGGGTGCCGATCAAGGCGGTCTCCACCGGCATCGCCTCAACGGGCGTACAGGGCAAGGACTTTGCGGCCATCGCGGTGAAGAAGGGCAGCTCGATCACGTCCGCGAAGGACCTGGAGGGCAAGAAGGTCGCCATCAACACGCTGAAGAACATCAACGAGTCCGCGGTGCGCGAGTCGGTCCGCAAGGCCGGCGGCGACCCGGACAAGGTGAAGTTCGTGGAGCTGCCCTTCGACCAGATGCCGGCCGCTCTCGACGGCGGTCAGGTCGACGCGGCCTGCGCGGTCGAGCCCGCGCTCGCCACCATCAAGAGCCAGGGCGGCCAGGTGATCGCCTCCCCGCTGGTGGACGTGGCCAAGGACACCACGGTCGCCATGTACTTCACCTCGACGCGGTACCGGCAGCAGAACGCCGACGTGGTGAAGAAGTTCCAGGAGGCCACCGCCGAGTCCCTGGCCTACGCGGACGCCCACCCGGACGAGGCACGCCGGATCATCACCACCTACACCAAGATCCCGGCGTCGGTGCTGGCGCAGGTGACCCTCCCGAAGTGGCCGGCCGAGCCGAACAAGGAGTCCGTCGAGGCGCTGGCGAAGCTGGGCGAGGGAGACGGGTTCTTCAAGAAGACCCCCGACGTCGACGCGCTGCTTCCGTGAGGTTCCAGAACGCGGCGCTGGGCGCCGCCGGGCTCGCGGCCTTCCTCGCCCTGGGCGAGGCGGTGCCGCGGCTCGGTCTGGTCAAGGATGCCTACTTCCCGCCGACCAGCCGGATCGCGCGCGCCTTCGCCGACGAACTCTCCGACGGCGCCTTCTGGACGGCACTCGGCGACACCCTCACCGGCTGGGCCCTGGGCCTGGCCATCGCCGCCTCGGCGGGGATCGTCATCGGCGTGATCGTCTCGGTCGTGCCGTATCTGCGCGAGGCGACGGCCTCGACGATCGAGTTCCTGCGCCCGATCCCCTCGGTCGCCCTCATCCCGCTGGCGGTGCTGCTGTACGGCAGCGAACTGCGCTCGGTGCTGCTGCTCGTCGTGTACGCCGGCTTCTGGCAGGTCCTCCTCCAGACGCTCTACGGCGTCCAGGACGTCGACCCCGTCGCCGAGGAGACGGCACGCTCGTACGGTCTCGGCACCTGGGCGCGGATCCGGCACGTCCTGTGGCCGACCGCGCTGCCGTATGTGATGACCGGGGTCCGGCTGGCTGCGGCCGTCGCACTGATCCTGGCCATCACCGGTGAACTGGTCATCGGGGCACCGGGGTTGGGCGCAAGGATCGCGGTGGCGCAGAACTCGCAGGCGGTCCCGGAGATGTACGCGCTGATCGTCGTGACCGGCCTTCTGGGGCTGCTCATCAACGTCGGCGCGCGTACCGTGGAGCGACGGGCGCTGGCCTGGCACCAGTCGGTGCGCGGGGAGGTGGCGGTGTGAAGCGGCTCGCTCTGCGGCTCTTCTTCGTGCTCGCGCTGCCCGCGGTGCTGGTCATGGTCTGGTGGCTGGCGTCGAACGGCAGCACCAACGTCTTCTGGCCGCCGCTGCGCACGATCCTGAAGACCTTCCCGGACGTGTGGACCGCCGACCGCCTGCGCGACGACGTCCTGCCCAGCATCTGGCGCCTGGTGGCCGGTTACACGCTGGCGGCCGTCGTCGGTGTCGCCGCCGGCACGGTCATCGGCTCCTACCGGCGGGTGCGGGCGGTGTGCGAACCGGTCCTGGAGTTCCTGCGTGCGGTCCCCCCGCCGGTCCTGATCCCGGTCATCATGCTGTTCGCGGGCATCGGCGACACCATGAAGGTCACCGTCATCGCGAGCGGCTGCGTCTGGCCCATCCTGCTCAACACCGTCGAAGGCGTGCGCGCGGTTGACCCGGTGATGCTGGAGACGGCCCGCTCCTACGGCATCACCGGCCCCTCGCGGCTGCGCAACCTGGTGCTGCCCTCGGCCGGCCCGCAGATCTTCGCGGGCCTGCGCCAGGCGCTGTCCATCGGCATCATCCTGATGGTCATCAGCGAGATGTTCGCGGCCAGCAACGGCATCGGCTTCACCATCGTCCAGTTCCAGCGCAGTTTCGCGGTCCCCGACATGTGGACCGGCATCCTCGTCCTCGGTCTGCTGGGGTTCGTCCTCTCCGTCGTCTTCCAGCTGGTCGAGCGGCGGGTCCTCGCCTGGTACCACGGCCTGCGCGCCTCGGCCCGGCGGTCCCCGTGAATCACCCGAACGTGAAAGGGCGGTCCATGCACCCGCTTCTCGGCGTGTCCGGCCTGAACAAGGTCTACGAGGGGTCCGGCCGCCGCGTGGAGGCGGTCCGCGATCTCACCTTCACCGTCGATGCGGGCGAACTCGTCTGTCTCGTCGGCCCCTCGGGCTGCGGCAAGACGACCCTGCTGAAGTGCATGGGCGGCCTGCTCACACCGACGGCCGGCGAAGTCCACCTCTCAGGACGGAAGGTGACCGGTCCGCCGCCCGGGATGGCCTTCGTCTTCCAGGAGTACGGCCGCAGCCTCTTCCCCTGGATGCGCGTCGCCGACAACGTCGAACTCCCCCTGAAGCAGAAGAACTTGACCAAATCGCGACGTCGCGAGCTGGTCGCCGACGCACTGGAGTCGGTGGACCTCTCCGACGCCGCCACGGCGTATCCCTGGCAGCTCTCCGGCGGGATGCAGCAGCGCGTCGCGATCGCCCGCGCACTCGCCTACGAGCCCGAAGTCCTCCTGATGGACGAGCCGTTCGCGGCCGTGGACGCCCAGACCCGCGCCGACCTGGAGGACCTCGTACGGCGGCTGTGGCGGGAGCGCGGCATCACGATCCTGTTCGTCACCCACGACATCGACGAGGCCGTGTACCTGGGCGAACGCGTGATCGTGCTGTCCGCCTCCCCCACGGTCGTACAGGAGCAGCTGAAGGTCGATCTGCCGGACGAGCGGGACCAGATCCACACGCGGGTGGCCCCGCGCTTCGCCGAACTGCGCACCCACGTCTACGAGCAGATCCAGGCGGCCAAGCGCGGGGTCGTGCGGGAGCCTCCGGTCACGAAGTCCGATACGCCTCCACTTCACTGAACTGCCCGGCCGGCCAGCCGGTGTTGGCGCTCACCGACAGGCGCAGATACCGCACACTGGTGCCGGGCAGCGTGACGGTGGCCGTGTTGCCGGTCGCCGGGTCGAAGCGGTAGCCCTGTGCGCCGACGACGGTGGTGTAGGTGCTGCCGTCGGTGCTGCCCAGCACGGTGACGGTCTGGGTGCGGGCCTGCCAGGCGCTCTGCGGAGGCAGTTTCAGCACCAGCCTGCGCACCGGCTCGGCCGATCCCAGGTCCACCGTCCAGGACTGCGGGAACGCGTTGTTGGCGGACTCCCAATAGCTGTTCGCGTCGCCGTCGACCGCCTTGCCGGGCGTGTAGACGTCCTGGGAGCCGCTCGCGGTGGCCGGGCGGCCCTTGGCGAGGTTACGGTTCGGGTCCGGGTCGGGGTTGCCCTGGCCCGGCTGCGGCCAGGTCGAGCAGTCCGACCAGGTGGTGTTCCAGCCGGAGTTGCCGCCGCCGTCGGTGAGGGCGAAGGTGCCGGAGCTCGCCGGGTAGGGGCAGTTGTAGACACCCGCCGTACCCACCGAAGTCGCCGTGACATCGCGGAAGGTCGCGGCGCCCTGGGCCTCCGCCTGCACGACGACCGTGCCGGTGTTGCGGACGGTCGCGCCGGACACGGTGACGTTCCGGACCGGATAGCCCTGTCCCCCGCCGGAGACGAACTCGAATGCGCTGTAGGGGCTGTCGGTGATGGTCGTGTCGGTGATGTTCACGGTGGCGTTGACGGCGCTGTCGTACGAGTCGACCCGCAGCGCTCCCATCGGGTGGTTCCAGTTGGGGTTCATCGCGCCGGTACGGACGAGGGTGTTGCCGTCGACCGTGATGGTGCCGGCCAGCGGGGAGAAGGGGTCGAGGAACTTCTGGTTGGAGATCGCGATGCCGCTGCCGAGGGCGTTGGTGTCGGAGACCAGGTTGTTCCGCACCGCGAGGTCGGTGCCGCCGTAGATCGCGATGCCGTTGGCGAGGTTCGGCTGGGTGACGGTGTTGTTCTCGAAGCTGCTGTTCGTGTCCGGTGCGTACAGGGACCACATGGCGAGCGCGTCGTCGCCCTGGTTGCGCAGGAAGTTGTTGCGGACGCGCACTCCGCGGGCGTTGCCGTTGAGGTTGAGGCCGTCGGCCGTCATGTCGAGGAAGCGGTTGTTCTCCACGACGAGGTTGTCGTTGGTGCCCGTCAGCCAGAGGCCGACCTTGAGGTGCTGGAGCCACATCCCGGCCACCGAACTCCCGGGTCCCAGAGAGCCGTTGACGAAGTTGTCCGGGTTGGAGTCGACGCGCTCGGTGACCTCGCCGACGACCGCGAAGTCCTTGATGTGGACGTTCCCCGGAGAGCCGGCCTGGTCGATGAAGCGGGAGGAGTGCACGACCGAGTGCCAGCTTCCGGCGCCCTGGAGAGTGACGTTCTGGACGCCGCCGAGGGCGGAGGTCAGCCGGTAGTCGCCCGGCGGGATCCAGACCACTCCCCCTTGGGCGGCGGAGATCGCGTCCCGGAAGGCCTGGGTGGAGTCGCCGTTCCCGGTGGGGTCGGCGCCCTTGGAGGTGACGGACACGGACCCGGCGGGCTGGCCCGCGGCCGCCGCGACCTGCTCGAAGTCGGCCACGTCGACGGTGACCTGGGTGCCGGTCGACTCGAAGGCGACCTTGTCACCGGCCTGGACGTCCCGGCCGAGCAGGAGGCGGGCGTTGTCGAAGAAGTGGTGCGTCCTGGCCCCGGGGATCCAACTGGTTTCGATGTAGGAGTACTTGGAGGTCACGGGAAGCGGCTTCGCGAGCCTGGTGCCGTTGACGTAGACGTTCAGCGTGCCCGACTGGCCGTCGGGGACGCTGTAGGCGACGTTCACGGCGTTGGCCGTGCGCGGCACGGTGAACTCGACCCGTTGACCCGAGCCGAGCCGTACCGCCTGCCGCCCGGACGCCTCCGAGGCGAGCGTGCCCTGCGTGTAGTCGGGGCCGATTCGCGTGCCGGTCGTGGTGGCGGACTCGGCCTCGACCGAGGTGAAGGGCAGGGTGGCTCCCGCGGCCGCGTGGGCGGTGGGGGCCGTGGCGGTGAGGAGGCCGGTGGTGAGGGCCACAGTGATGGCTGCTGACATGCTCCTGACAGATATGTGCATGTGCTGATCCCTTCGAGTGGGGGTGTGGCGGTCTCAGCCGTGCAGCCAGACCGCCGTGTCCTTCGGCAGTCGGCCCCGCGGGTCCAAGGGGCCACTGGCGAGCAGCAGTCGGGTGTGTGCGGGGAGGTCGGCCGGGCTGTCGTCGAGGTTCACCACGCACAGGGAGCCCTGCGCACGGGTGAAGGCGAGGACGCCCTCGGGTGCGGGCAGCCAGGTGAGCGGGCCGTCGCCGAAGACCGGCCGGATCCGGACGGCTTCCCGGTACAGGCTGAGCATCGATCCGGGGTCCAGGGCCTGCCGGTCGGCCGCGTACGAGGCCCAGTCGGCGGGCTGCGGCAGCCAGGGCTCGCCCCCGAAACCGGCGTGCGGCGCCCCGGCCGCCCACGGCAGCGGCACCCGGCATCCGTCCCGCCCGGGGTCCGTGCCGCCGGAGCGGAAGTGCATCGGGTCCTCGATGCGGTCGCGCGGGATGTCCGCCTCGGGCAGGCCGAGTTCCTCGCCCTGATAGACGTAGACGGCTCCTGGCAGGGCGAGTGTGAGCAGGGCTGCCGCCCGGGCCCGCCGGGTGCCGAGGGCCAGGTCGGTCGGGGTGCCGAAGGCCTTGGCCGCGAAGTCGAAGCCGGTGTCCGTACGGCCGTAGCGGGTGACCGTGCGGGTGATGTCGTGGTTGCACAGCACCCAGGTGGCGGGGGCGCCGACCGGGGCGTGCTCGGCGAGGGTCGTGTCGATCGAGGTGCGAAGACGCCCGGCGTCCCAAGGGCACGTCAGGAAGGAGAAGTTGAAGGCGGTGTGCAGCTCGTCGGGTCGCAGGTAGCGGGCGAAGCGTTCGGTGTCCGGGAGCCAGACCTCGCCGACGAAGACCGCGTCGTACTCGTCGGCGACGGCCCGCCAGGAGCGGTAGATGTCGTGGAGTTCGTCGCGGTCGACGAAGGGGTGCGGGTCGGGGTGGAGAGCGAGGTCTGGCAGGTCGGGGTCCTTGGCGAGCAGGGCGGCCGAGTCGACGCGGACGCCCGCCACTCCCCGTTCGAACCAGAAGCGCAGGACGTCCTCGTGCTCCTGGCGGACGGCCGGGTGGGCCCAGTTGAGGTCGGGCTGCTGCGGGGTGAACAGATGCAGATACCAGTCGCCGTCGGGCAGCCGCGTCCACACGGGCTCGGCCGAGCCGACGAACTGCGACGGCCAGTCGTTGGGCGGGAGTTCACCGTGCTCACCGCGTCCGGGCCGGAAGTGGAACAGTTCGCGTTCGGGGCTGCCGGGCCCTGCCCGCAGCGCGGCCCGGAACCAGGGGTGCTGGTCGGAGACATGGTTGGGCACGATGTCGACGATCGTGCGGATGCCCAGTTCCCGTGCCTCCGCGATGAGCTTCTCCGCCTCGGCGAGGGTGCCGAAGGCCGGGTCGATCGCGCGGTAGTCGGCGACGTCGTAGCCGCCGTCCTTCATCGGGGAGAGGTACCAGGGGCTGAACCACAGGGCATCCACGCCGAGTTCGGCGAGATACGGCAGCCTGGCGCGGACTCCGGCGAGGTCGCCGGTGCCGTCCCCGTCGCCGTCGGCGAAGCTGCGGACGTAGACCTGGTAGATGACGGCGGAGCGCCACCACTCGGTGGGCTGTCCCACGGGGGTTCCCTTCTGTTGGCGGACGGACGGTGTCAGCCCTTCGTGCTGCCCGCGCCGATCCCGGCGACGATGTGCCGCTGGAAGACGAGGAACAGGACGACCATCGGGATGCTGGCGATCACCATCGCGGCGATGAGCACGGTCAGTTGGATGTTCTGCGACAGCTGGACGAGTGCCACGCTGATGGGCTGCTTGTCGGTGTCGGAGAAGACCATCAGCGGCCACAGGAAGTCCTGCCAGACGGCGACCAGGGCGAAGATCGACACCACCCCGAGGACCGGCCGTGACATGGGCAGCACGATCGACCACAGGGTGCGCAGCCTTCCGGCGCCGTCGATCTCGCCAGCCTCCAGCACATCGCGCGGGAGCTGGTCGAAGAACCGCTTGAGCAGGTACAGGTTGAAGGCGTTGGCGACGGCCGGCAGCCAGATGGCCAGGGGGTCGTTCAGCAGTCCCAGGTCCGCCACGGTCAGGTACTTCGGTACGACCAGGGCCTGGGCCGGGACCATCAGTGTGGCGAGGATGCCGCCGAGGACCACCTTGCCGAAGACGGGCCTGAGCCGGGACAGGGCGTAGGCGGCGGCCGTGCACAGGACCAGCTGGAACGCCCAGGCGCCGGCGGCCTGGACCACCGTGTTCCACAGGTGCTGCGGGAGCTGCATGAGGTCCCAGGCGTCGGTGTAGCCGTCGAGGTGCCACTGTTCGGGGACGAGGGTGGGCGGCGTGCGCGTCACCTCGTCCGGCGACTTCATCGCCCCGGTGAGCATCCAGTAGACGGGGAAGAGGAACGCGAGCGCGAAGAGCACGACGACCGTGGTGAAGACGCTCCAGTACAGGGCCCTGCCGCGCGGGCGGGCGAGCGTCGCCGGGGAGATCAGGGTGCGGGTGCTCATGCGAGCTCCCCCTCTCCGGACCGGGTCAGCCGCAGGTAGACGGCGGAGAAGGCGCCCAGCAGCACCAGGAGCATCACGCTCAGGGCGCAGGCGCCGCCGAAGTCGTTGTAGAGGAAGGCGTACTTGTAGATCAGGTAGAGGACGGTGACCGTGGCGTTCTCCGGACCGCCGCCTGTGATCACGAACGGCTCGGTGAACACCTGCATGGTCGCGATGATCTGAAGGAGCATCAGCATGAGGATGACGAACCGGGTCTGAGGGACCGTCACATACCGGATGCGCTGGAGGAGCCCGGCGCCATCCAGTTCGGCGGCCTCGTACAGCTCGCCGGGGATCGACTGGAGGGCGGCCAGGTAGATCAGGACCGTGCCGCCCAAATTGGCCCAGGTCGCCACGATCACCAGGGAGACGAGCGCGGTGTCGGCGCCGTTGGACCAGTTCGAGGTGGGCAGGTGCACAAGGCGCAGCGCCTCGTTGGCGAGGCCGGCTCCGGGGTCGTAGAACCACTTCCAGAGCAGGGCGCTGACCACCGGCGGGATCATGACGGGCAGGTAGACGACCACCCGGAAGAACGCCTTCGCATGTCTCAGCTCATTGAGCACCAGCGCCATGACGAAGGGGATCGCGAAGCCGATGAGCAGGGCCAGCAGGGTGAAGGTGAGGGTGTTGCGCCAGGCGGCGGTGAACTCCGGGTCGTGCCAGACGCGGGTGAAGTTGGCGGTGCCGACCCATTCCGGCTCGGAGCCCGGCGTGTACTTCTGGAAGGCGATCACGACGGCGCGGATCGCCGGGTACCAGGAGAAGAGCGCGAAGCAGAGCAGTCCGCCGAGGAGGAAGCCGTAGGCGCGCACCTGGTCGGCGAGGCGGCGCCGCCTCCGGTCCCCTGCGGGAGGCGGCGCCTGGATCGGGAGTGCGGCGATGGCCGCGCGGGGCGGGCTGTCCACCGTCTTCATGGGGTCAGCTCCGGGCCAGGATGCCGTCGATCTTGGTCGAGGCGTCCTTGAGGAGCTGGTCGATGTCGGCGTCCTTCTTCGTGAGGACGGCGGAGACGGCACTGTCGAGGACGGAGTAGATCTGCTGCGCGTTCGGCGGCTCGATCTTCATCCGCAGGCTCTGGTTGCCGTCGAGGAAGGCCTGGTAGTTCTCCACGGGCACATTGGCGTTGGCCTTCTTGACCTGCTGGTCCTTGGCGTCGGCGGCGCCGGTGAACAGGCGCGGTTCCGGCAGGCCGACCGGGCCGTCGGCCTTCTTGGCGCGGGCGTAGTCGCCGAGGAAGCCGGCGCCGGGGGTGAGGAACATGTGGTCGAGCCACTGCAGGGCTGCCCGGATCTGGTCGGGGCTCGCCTTCTTGTTGACCATGTAGCCGTCGCCGCCGATGAGCGTGCCCTTGCCGCCGGGCATGGGTGCGAGGGCGAGGTCCTTGTAGTTGCCGCCCTTCTCCTTGACCAGGATCGGGATGTTGTCCGGGGCGGAGAGGTACATGCCGAGCTTGCCCGAGCCCATCATCTGCTGGACGTCGTTGATGACGAGCAGCTGCTTGCTGCCCATGGAAGCGTCGGTCCAGCGCATGTCGTGGAGGTTCTGCAGGACCGCGTGGCCCTCGAGGGTGTCGACGGTGGCCTTCTTGCCGTCGGCGCTGACGACGTCGCCGCCCTGGGAGTACAGCTCGGCCGTGAAGTGCCAGCCGCCCTGGTTCTGGGCGCTGTAGTCGGCGTATCCGACGGTGCCGTCACCGAGTGCGGCGATCTTCTTGGCGGCGGCGCGCAACTCCTCCCAGCTGGCCGGGGGTTGGTCGGGGTCGAGGCCGGCCTTCTCGAAGAGCTTCTTGTTGTAGATCAGGCCCATCGAGTAGCCGGTGCGCGGGATGCCGTAGATCTTCCCGTCGACGGTGTAGATGTCGCGGAGTTGCTGCTGGAGGGTGCCGTAGCTCTTCAACTCCTTGACATACGCGGTGAGATCGGCGGCCTGGTTGATGTCCACGACGTGCTTGGCGTCGGTGAAGTACGTGTAGAAGACGTCCTCCATCTGCCCGCCGGCGAGCTTGGCGTCGAAGGTCTTGGGGTCCTGGCAGGGGAAGGCGTCGTGCGCGACGACGTCGATGTCCGGGTGCTGCTTCTCGAAGGACGCGATGTCCTGCTCGAAGAACCGCCGATCGACCTTGGCGCTCTTGGGCGGCATGCAGTTGACCGTGATGCGGGTCTTGCCGCTCGCCGTGTCGTCGTCCGATCCGCAGGCGGAGACGACCAGGGCAAGCGAACAGACACTGAGCGCGGCGACGGTACGGCGGTACCCGGTGCTTCTCATCGGTGGACCCCTCGTGGGCAGGAGCGGTGGGCGCCGCACACTCAAGCACCGCCGACAACTGTCCGCAAGATGTCGCGCAGAATTTGAAATTATTCGACAGGGCGATGAGCGATGAAGAGAGAGTCGATCACCGAGCGCGCGGCCGTGGCGCGGTCGACCGGCCGGACGAGGCCGCGTCGGCAGCCGCGGTGGGCGTCGGCTGCGAGGTCCTGGTGGACATGGCCGTTCAGTCGCGAGGGGCTTGCGCGGTGGAGCCCCGGACCACCAGTTCGGGCTCGAAGAGCAGTTCCTCGGGCGGTACGGCACTCCCGCCGATCTGCGCGTTCAGCAGCTCGACGGCGGCTCGGCCCATGGCCTCGATGGGCTGGCGGACTGTGGTCAGCGGGGGTTCGGTGCAGTTCATCAGGGCGGAGTCGTCGTAGCCGACGACCGACACCTGGCCGGGCACGTCGAGGCCCTTGCGGCGGGCGGCCCGGATGGCGCCGAGCGCGAGGGGGTCGCTGGCGCAGATGAAGCCGGTGACCCCGCGGTCGATGAGCCGGGCGGCCGCCGCGTGCCCGCCCTCGATGGAGAACATGGCCCGCGCGATCCGCTCATCGGGCAGCTCACCGACCCCCTGTGCGGCGGCGAGCTTCCGCGCCGACGGGATGTGGTCCGCGGGTCCCAGCACCAGCCCGATCCGCTCGTGCCCCAGGGAGGCGAGATGCCGCCAGGCCTGTTCGACGGCGACCGCGTCATCGCAGGACACGCCCGGGAAACCGAGGTCGTCGATGGACGCGTTGACCAGCACCACCGGGATGTTCCGGTCGGCGAGCCGCCGGTAGTGGTCGTGGGGCGCGTCCGCCTGGGCGAAGAGCCCGCCGGCGAAGACGACACCGGAGACCTGCTGCTGCAGCAGAAGATCCACGTAATCGGCCTCGGAAACCCCACCCTTGGTCTGCGTGCACAGCACCGGCGTCAGCCCGAGCTGGGCCAGGGCACCACCGATGACCTCGGCGAACGCCGGGAAGATCGGGTTCTGGAGCTCCGGCAGCACCAGCCCCACGAGCCGGGCCCGCTCACCGCGCAACTGGGTGGGCCGCTCGTATCCGAGCACGTCCAGCGCGGACAGCACGGCCTGCCGGGTGCCCTCGGAGACCCCCGGTTTGCCGTTGAGCACCCGGCTGACCGTGGCCTCGCTGACCCCGACCTTCTTGGCAACCTCGGCAAGTCGTCGCGTCATGCGCGCAAGAATAGCGCAAGAAATGCAAGTGACTTGCGTAATGCGTCAGTGACCACGGGCGTCAGTGACTACTCAAAGCGTCGGTGACTACTGACCAGGCGCCGTCGGCGACCTGAACGCCGACGGTGCCCGTCAGGCCTCGGGGGTGGGCACCACCGTGAGGTGGGCCGCCGTGCGCCGCGGGCGGCGCCTGGTGGGAGTCGGGCGCAGCACCAGCGTCAGACGCGTGTAGCCCAGCTCGCGCAGGGTGCGCGGGGTCTCGTCGACGACCCGGCAGTCGGTGGCGCCCCAACGGGGGTCGGGGTGCACCAGGGGGCGTACGGAGCCGTCATGCTCCACGGCCCGCTCGCCGACCGCGCGGATCCAGTGCGGCAGGCCGTGCCGGTAGGCGGCGTCCATGATCGGGTCCTGGGCGATGTCCCGGCGGATCGCCTGGAGGCCGTGGTCATGACCGTGCCGCTCCACCGCGGCCGCGAAGTGCGCGAGCATCGGCAGACACCACCGCGACTCGTGCTCGCCGAGGACGCTGCCGGCGTCGGGGTGGAAGAGGACGAACCGGAGGAAGTTGTCCCCCGGCATGGCCGTCGGATGCGGACCCACGGCACGGAAAAGTGACGCGAAAGCGGTGTTGGCGAGAACGACGTCCCAGCGGTGGTCGAGGACGACGGACGGGAAAGCGACGGCTTCCAGGAGCGTGGCGTAGTCCTGAAGGTATGCCTGGGCTTCGAGCCCCTCGGGGACGGGCCGCAGTTCCGACCGCTGCCCACCTGCCTGATATGCCATCGGGAGGTCACCCCTCTTGCCTATGCGGCCTTCACGCGGCGCCTTGATCCTGCTTCTCCGGAACAAGTCGTGTCAACTATCGTGGCATTCCGTGGCGGTTGACGGCTGAAATTGGCCACAGTTGTGGCGACACCTGGATGTGAGTTCGAACAACGAGCTACTCTCCGGGAAGTTCACGGCGACCGCCTGTGAGAAGTCGGGTGAGAGACGTAGGAGATCTGTCGGTGTCGGATGGCTTCGAGAGCCCGGACGACGCGGCAACAGTCGTGCTGACGGCCGTCGTCGCCCGCGTCGGCGCACTCGCCGACCGGCTCGGCGTGCCGCACGCCCAGGTCTTCGACACCGGCCGGCTGTCCGTCGCCTCCGGCGTCCCCGAACCCGTGGTCAAGGCCCTGCTGAGCGGGCGCCCGGCGGGTGAGCCCGACGTCCAGGCACGGTTCCTGCAGCGGCTCGACCTGCTGCGCCGCACCCGGCTGAAGCCCAACGGGCGCAAGTACACCCAGCAGGAGATCGCCGACGGCGCGGGCATGTCCCGGCAGCAGGCGGGCGCCCTCATCAACGGCGACCGGCGCCCCACCATGGAGCACTGCGACGCCATCCAGCGGTTCTTCCGCGTGCACGCCGGATTCCTCACGGCGGAGGACCCCGAGGCGCTCGCGGGTGCCCTGCAGCACACCGAACAGGAGCTCCTGCACAAACTCGCCGACCGTGAGCGGGCGGCCGCGGCGGCCGCCCGCGACCCGCTGGAGCGGCTGCTGCAGGACCACGGCGTCCGCGGGATCGCCTGGCGGGCCGCGCAGCTGCCCACCGACCAGCACCGTGACAAGGTCGCCGAGTGGCTGGACATGCTCCTGGAGAGCGTCAAGCGGCCCGAGTCCTGATCCGGGAGACAACTGTGGGCATCGGTAAGCACATGCGCCGCCTGAGCGGCGAGTTGGTGGCGGAGCTGGAACTCGACGCCCCGGCACGGCCCGAGGACCTCTACGGCGCCCTGTGCAACGCGATGAGCAGACGCCGGGGCCGCCCGGTCCACTTCCGTACCGCGCCCTTCCCGCCCGGCACGGCCAGCGGACTGTGGCTCGACATGGCCGACCAGGACCTGGTCGTGATCGAGGAACGCACCGCGCCCGACCACCAGTTGGTCATCCTCGGCCACGAGCTGTGGCACATGAACGCCGGCCACTGCTCCCACCACGTCGAGGGCGCCGCGGTCGCCGCCCGCCTCCTCCATGACGACGCCGACCTCCACGCCACGGTCCGCAAGGTCGCCGCGCGCAGCCGCTTCGACCTCGACGACGAGCGGGAGGCGGAGAGCTTCGGGCTGCTGCTGGCCAGCAAGTGCCGGACGTGGCTGGCGGGTTCGCCGCTGCGCGGGCCGGCGCAGCGGGACCATCTGGCGGGACGGATCGAGGTGTCGCTGGGGTATCTGGGGCCGCAGGGCTGAGAGTTCGGCGAAGGTCACGTCGCGCTGCGCTCGCCGGCCTCCCTCAGCACACTCCCCGGACCGCCCTCACGCAACAGCTCCCTCCAGTGGTCCCTGCTCCAGTCCGCCGGGGCCGTGGTGGCGGTGAACTCCTCGACCAGGGAGACGAAACGGGCGGGGTCGGTGTGGAAGGGGAAGTGTCCCGCACCCTCGAAGATCTCCAGACGGCTGCCGGGCATCGCCTCGTGCGCCCCGAAGGCGTGCCGCACGGGCACCACGCTGTCCCGGTCGCCCCACACCAGCAGGGTCGGCATGCCCTCGGTGAGATAGCAGCGGTCGAGCATGGTGACGACCTGTCCGCGCCAGTCGACGACCGCGCGCAGGGTGCGGATGAAGGCGTTGCGGGAGGTCTCGTCGGGGAGCGCGTCGACGAGGTTCAGCAGGTCCGGGGCGTCCTGGCCGAGGTCGGTGTCCAGGAGCCTCATCAGACGGATCGCGAGGCCCAGTTGGAGTCGCATGCCGGGCAGCCGCAGCGAGGACAGCATGAGGTGGGCGCCGGGCAGGGACACCAGCCGCAGCACGGGGTTGACCTCACGGCCCACACCGCCCGCGCTGACCAGGATGAGCCGCTCGGTGCGCTCGGGGAACTGGTAGGCGAACTGCATGGCCACTCCCCCGCCCAGGGAGTGCCCGACCAGGGTGGCCGACTCGATGCCGAGGGTGGTGAGCAGATCACGCACGCCGTTGGCGTACGCGGCCACCGAGTAGTCGGCGCGCGGCTTGTCGGAGTCGCCGTGGCCGAGCAGGTCGGGGGCGATCACGGTGTGGGTGCGGGCGAGGTCGGGAATGAGTTCGGCCCAGGTCGCCGAGGAGTCGCCGATGCCGTGGATGAGGACGAGCGGCGGTCCCTCACCCGCCATGCGGAAGGCACGGCGGTATCCGTGCACCATGCGGTGCCGCAACTCCAGTTCGCCGTCGCCGACCGAGCGCAGCCGGACGGTGCGCGCCGGGCGTCGCCGCGGGTCGTCGACCATGTGCTCGCCTCCCGTTCTCCTGGCCGCGGATCAAGTCGGCCGAAAGCCCTTCCTCCCAGCGTAGGGCCGCTTTCCGCACGGTGATTTCGGTGAGGTTTCGCCTCCGCTAAGCGGGCGAACGAAGGGGCGCGGAAACCGGATTGTCAGTGGGGGACGGCAAGCTGGAGATGCACGCCCGTGCGGGGTGCGACCGACGTGCCCCGTCCGGGGGTGCGACCGACGCCGACTTGGGGAGAGCCGCCGATGCCCACCGCCGTACTGACCGACCGTGAGCGCACCGCCGTCCAGGCGTATCTGCGGCTGCTGCACACGGTCCGAGCCGCCTTCGACACCGCGGCCGGCCCACCCGACACCGCCTGGCCGCCGGTCGTCCCGCCGGCGGTCCTCGCCGAGGCCGAACACGCCTTGGCGGACGCGGGCCTCGCGGGCAACGAGGAGGCCTTCTTCAGGCTGCTGCAGAGCTGGTGTCCGCCGGAGTCCTAGACGTACGAGCCGCGCCGTGCGCTCAGGCGTGCGGCACGGTCACCGACGTGGCCACCAAGCCGGCCCGGACCGTCCAGCGGCCCTCGAAGACGCCGCGCCGCTCGCCGCCCACCAGGGGGCCGGGGACGAGGAGTTCGGCTCGCAGAGCGCCACCGGCGGGCTGTGCGGGGTCGACCAGGATCTCTATGTCGGCCTCGGAGAAGTCCAGCCACTTGCCGGTGAGCGGGAACCACGCCTTGTAGACGGACTCCTTGGCGCTGAACAGCAGCCGGTCCCAGTGGACCAGGGGGTGCGCCCGGGCGAGTTCCCGCAGCCGGACCCGCTCCCCCGGCAGGGAGACGCCCTCCAGCACGTCCTCCGGGAGCGGCCCGTGGGGTTCGGCGTCGATGCCGAGGGAGGCGAGGTCGGCGGCGCGGACCAGGGCGGCGGCGCAGTAACCGTCGCAGTGGGTCATGCTGCCGGTGAGTCCGGCCGGCCATCGCGGGGCGCCGCGTTCGCCGGGCAGCACCGGCTGCGGCGGCACCCCGAGCTTCTCCATGGCACTGCGGGCGCAGGCCCGCACCACGGCGAACTCACGGCGGCGCTTGGGGACGGCGAGCGCGACGAGCGCGGCTTCCTCGGGGTACAGCACGGCGTTCTCCGGCTCGTCGTGGCCGTGGACCTCGACGGCCACCACCGAGTCCGGCAGGAGTTCCTCGATCACAGCGCGCCGACCTCCCCGGGCACGATCCGGCGCAGCCGTCCCGGCGGCTCGGCCCGCTTGCGCCACTCCCGCGGATAGCCCACCGACACCTCCTCGAAGCGGACGCCCTCGTGCCAGGTGGTCCGCGGGATGTGCAGATGGCCGTAGACCATGGTCTCGACGCGGAACCTGCGGTGCCAGTCGGCGGTCAGCGTGGTGCCGCACCACATCGCGAACTCGGGGTACCACAGGACGTCCGTCGGGTGCCGGTCCAGCGGGTAGTGGTTGACCAGGACCGTGGGCAGGTCGTCGGGGAGCGCGGCGAGCCTGCGCTCGGTCTCGGCGACCCGGGCCCGGCACCAGGCCTCGCGGGACGGGTAGGGGTCGGGGTGCAGCAGGAACTCGTCGTTGCAGACGATGCCGGTGCCGTGCGCGTACTCCAGGCCCTGCTCCTTGGTGGTGCAGCCGGCGGGCAGGAAGGAGTAGTCGTACAGCAGGAACAGCGGGGCTACGGCGACGGGGCCGCCGGGGCCGTCCCAGACCGGGTAGGGGTCCTCGGGGGTGAGGACGCCGAGCTCCCGGCACATCTCGACGAGGTGCTCGTAGCGGGCAACCCCGCGCAGCGTGACGGTGTCCTTCGGGTGGGTCCACAGTTCGTGGTTGCCGGGGGCCCAGACGACCTGGCGGAAGCGGCCGGCGAGGGTCTCGAGGGCCCAGCGGACGTCGGCGACGGTCTCGGCGACGTCACCGGCCACCAGGAGCCAGTCGTCGTCGGTGCCGGGGCGCATCTCCTCGACGAGCCGGCGGTTCTCGGGATAGCCGATGTGCAGGTCGCTGACGGCCAGAAGCTGTGCCGCGTCACCGGCCGTAGACGTCACCTCTCGCCCCCTCCGAGCACCCGAGTGGGACCACGAGAACACATTTGTTTTCCCGGTACAAGAGCGGGCCGGGGCGGTGGCGCTTCATGATCGGGAATTCCGTAACACGGGCGTTGCACGCGTGCCCCCTTGAAAGCCGTATGATCGCCCCAACACCACCGCACGTACCTCCCTTCGCAAGGGGCGGTTTGGTGTCCCTCCAATCACCCTGCCCGGGCACGGGCCCGCTTCGCCCTGCCCGAAAACCCCGAAAGGCGGCCTGAATGCACTCTCGCGTACGCGTCTGGCTCAACCGCACGTACGCGGAGAACGTGTTCTTCATGGATCAGCTGCGGAGAAATCCCAGCGACAGAGCCGTCGAGATCCATGCGACGCACGCGGACGCCGACTCACCCGTGCTGGCGGCGGCGGACACCGCCGAGCTGGAGCCGGAGGGGCTGTCCCCCGCCGCCTACGTCGAGTACGCGCTCGACCAGTGCCACAAGCGGGGCATCGACGTGTTCGTGCCCCGGCTGCAGCAGGCGGCGATCGTCGCCCACCGCGCCGACTTCGCCGCGCTCGGTACGGCACTGCTCGCGCCGCCGCCGGAGGCCGTCGCCGTCTTCCACGACAAGGTGATCGCCTACGAGGCGGTCCAGGCGGTCGGTGTTCCGGTGCCGCCGTGGTGGCGGGTGCGGACCGCGGACGAGCTGGTCACGGCCGTCGAGAAGCTGGAGGCCGACGGCCACAAGGCCTGCTTCAAGCCCGCGTCCGGCGCGGGCGGGGTGGGCTTCCGGATCATCACGCGCGCCCCCTTCTCCCTCGCGCAGCTCAACGGATTCCCGGGCCCGTACGTGTCGCTCGACATGGTCGTCGAGGCGCTGGACCAGTCCGGGGAACAGGTGGACTGGCTGGTCATGCCGCGTCTCGAGCAGCCGGAGGTGTCCGTGGACACGCTCACCGGGCCGGACAACCGGGTGCGGCTGGCGATCGGCCGCACGAAGAACGGGCGGCGTCGCGGGTTCACGCAGGACGAACAGTGGCTGGAGCCTGCGCGGCTGGTCGCCGAGGGGTTCGGGCTGCACTATCTCTCCAACATCCAGTTCCGGATGCTGGACGACCGGCCGGTGCTGATGGATGTGAACACGCGCCCGGCGGGCGGGTTGCACCAGCTGTCCCTGTGCGGGGTCAACGTGCCGTGGGCCGCGGTGCAGTTGGCGCTCGGGGAGGACACCGGAGTGATCGAGCCGCCGTTCCTGGGACAGGACTACACGGTGGTGTCGGGGGTTCGGCAGCTGCGGCCGGTGACGATTCCGGGTCAGCGGGAGATTTCCGAGCCGCTGCCCGCGGTGCCCGCGCCTGCGGCTGCGGCCGCTGAGCCCGTTGTCGTCCAGGCAGCGGGTCAGGTACTGCCGCTCTAGGTTGCCCTTCACCCCCACCGGTATGGACCAATCCTGCCGCTCATCTTGACAGGTCGATTGGTCCATACCAACTTGGTTGCGCACCCCGCTGCACTCCCCTGCAGCTCTCTGCACTCCCGAACACCCCCATTTCTTCAGGGAGATCGCGTGCGCAACCCACTCAGACGTTCCAGACTCGTCGCCCTCCTCGGCTCCGCCGCACTGGCATTCGTCGGTGCCCTCGCTCTGCCCGGCACGGCTCAGGCGGCCAACATCCTGACCAACCCAGGCTTCGAATCGGGCAGTCTCTCCCCCTGGACCTGCACCGGAAACCTCGGTTCGGTCGTCTCCTCTCCCGTGCACGGGGGCTCCAAGGCCCTTCAGGGCGCGGTGAGTTCGAGCGACAACGCGCAGTGCAGCCAGACCGTCGCCGTCCGGCCGAACACGGCCTACTCGCTCAGCGGCTGGGTCCGCGGCTCCTACGTCTACCTCGGCGTGAACGGCGGCGCCTCCACGTGGACGAGCTCCCCGTCGGCGTACAGCCAGCTCACCACGAACTTCACCACCGGCGCCGCGCAGACCAGCGCCACGATCTACGTCCACGGCTGGTACGCCCAGGGCACCTACTACGCCGACGACATCAGCCTCGACGGGCCCGGCGGCGGGGGCGGTTCGGACACGCAGGCGCCGAGCGCGCCGACCGGGCTCGCCTCCACGGGCAAGACGTCGTCCAGCGTGTCCCTGAAGTGGAACGCCTCGACGGACAACGTGGGCGTCACGGCCTACGACATCTACAGCGGCTCCAACAACATCCTCGCCGTCTCCGGTACGTCAGCCACCGTCAGCGGTCTCTCGCCCAGCACGGCGTACACCTTCACCGTCAAGGCGCGCGACGCGGCCGGGAACACCTCCGGGGCATCCAACTCGGTGAGCGTGACGACCGACGCGGGCGGCGGGGGCGGCACCGGCTTCAAGCAGGCCGCGCCGTATCTGTACGAGGGCTGGGGCGATCCGCCGAACCCGAGCACGGTGATGAGCGCGACCGGCGTCAAGTGGTTCACGATGGCGTTCATGCTGGACTCCGGTGGCTGCAACCCCGCCTGGGACGGCAGCCGGCCGTTGACCGGCGGTATCGACCAGAGTGCCATCAACCAGATCCGTGCCGCCGGCGGTGACATCGTGCCGTCGTTCGGCGGCTGGCAGGGCAGCAAGCTCGGTGCCAACTGCTCCTCCGCGAGCGCGCTGGCGGCCGCCCTCCAGAAGGTGATCGACACCTACTCGCTCAAGGCGATCGACATGGACATCGAGAACAGCGACGAGTTCGAGAACGAGGCCGTGCAGGCGAGGATCCTGACCGCACTGAAGACGGTCAAAGCCAACAACCCCGGCCTGAAGACCATCGTCACCTTCGGCACCTCGACCACCGGCCCGACCTACTACGGCAACCGGCTCATCGAGCAGGCGCAGTCGCTGGGCGCGAACATCGACGTCTTCACCATCATGCCGTTCGACTTCGGCGGCGGCTCCGACATGTACGGCAGCACCGTGAACGCCACGGAGGGGCTGAAGGCCAAGCTGAAGTCCACCTTCGGCTGGGACGACGCCACCGCGTACGCCCACATCGGCATCTCCGGTATGAACGGCCTCTCCGACCAGCAGGAGAACACGACCCCGGCGATCTGGACCCAGATCCGTGACTGGGCGAACTCCCATCACCTCGCCCGGCTCGCCTTCTGGTCGGTCAACCGCGACCGGCCGTGCCCGGGCGGCGGAGTCGTCAGCAACTGCTCCGGCATCAGCCAGAGCACCTGGCAGTTCACCTCGATCACGGCCGGCTTCACCGGCTGAACCCGGTCCCTTGTCGATGCCGGGCCACAGCGGGCCGAGAACCCGCCGTGGCCCGGCATCGCCGTCAGGGCCGACCCGCCCCCCCGGTACAGCTCCAGTTGCCCGTCCAGTTCCACCTTGAGCACCGTGGCGTACGGATCGAGGTCGGCCTCGGCGGGCGGGTCGATCCACACGATGCCCACGGCCTCGTGGAGTCCGCCGACCACCTGGTGGCCCAGTTCCCTGCCGGTGCCCAGGACCGTGACCCTGCGGACCGGTGTGACCAGGCCCTTCAGGCCCACTTCGGCGCGGGGTGCGTCGTAGAGCACCAGGTAGAGCGTGCGGCCGTCCGCGGAGAGCGTGCTCGGCCCGTAGTGGTGCCCGGCGGGCAGCCCGCGCACGGTCCCGTACACCGCCTCGGAGTGCTTGCGGATCCACTCCCCCAGACCCTCCAGGCGCTCCACCTGAGGCTCCGGGATGGTGCCGTCCTCCATCGGGCCGACGTCGAGCAGCAGATTGCCGCCCCCGCCGATGGTCTCGGTGAAGTAGCGGATCAGCTGGGCGAGCGACTTGTGGTGGTGGTCCTCGTGCCGGTACCCCCAGGAGTCGTTGATCGTCAGGCACAGCTCCCATGGACCGTCGGGCGGTTCGATGGGAGCGCCCTGTTCGGGGGTGGCGTAGTCGCCCTCGCCGAGCATGCGCGCGTTGAAGACGACGTCCGGCACGTACGACCGTATGAGCGCGGCGAGTTCGGGGATGCGCCACTGCTCCTCGCTGCGCTCCCACTCGCCGTCGAACCACATCAGGTCGGGCCGGTAGTGGGAGGCGAGCTCCCGGACCTGGCCGTCCCGGTAGGCGATGAACCGCTCCCAGGCCGCCAGGTCCTCGTCCTCGGCGGCGACCTCGGAGTAGCGGTTGTCCTCCTGCTCCGGCGGGCGGCCCGGCTTGCGCGTGGAGGCGTAGTCGGGGTGGTTCCAGTCGGAGTGCGAGTAGTACAGGCCGACCTTCAGGCCCTTGTCCCGCAGCGCCTCGGCGTAGGGACCGAGGTAGTCCCTGCCGAGGTTCAGGTCGCCGAACTCCGTGTCCCACAGGGCCACTCCGTCATGGTGACGGCTCGTCAGCACCGCGTACTTCGCGCCCGCGCGTGCGAACAGGTCGGCCCACGCGCGGGGGTCGTACTTCGCCCCCGTGAAGCGCTCCAGCTGGGACATGTACTGATCGTGCGGGACGATGTCGTCGTAGAACGACCAGGACTCCTGGACGCCGTTCACGGCGTAGATGCCCCAGTGGACGAAGATCCCCAACTTGGCGTCGGTGAACCACGGTTGCATCGGCACGGGTCAGCCCCTGCTCAGCCGGAGCGTCAGCACCTGGAAGGGGCGCAGCGAGACCCGCACCCCGCCGCCTGTGACCTCGGCCCTCTCGTCCTCCAGCGGGCGCTCCAGCAGGTCGGTGACCTGGGCGCCGGCCAGCGGGAACCCGGTGCGCAGCACACCCTGGGCGCGGCCGCCGCCCGACTCGTAGAGACGGACCACGACGTCACCGGAGCCGTCGTCGGCGAGCTTGACCGCCTCGACGGTCACGCCCTGGCCGTCGACCGAGACGACCGGCTCGGGGGCACCGGCCGCGTCCGCCACCCGGAGCGGGAGGTTGAGGGAGTAGCCCTCGGCGACGGTGTCCTCGATGCTCGCGCCGGGCAGCAGCGCGTAGGTGAAGCGGTGCCTGCCCTGGTCTGCCTCCGGGTCCGGGATGCGCGGGGCGCGGACCAGGCTGAGCCGGACCGTGGTCGTCGTACCGCCGTCCTCACGGACCGTACGGGAGACGTCGTGGCCGTAGGTGGAGTCGTTGATCACGGCGACGCCGTAGCCCGGTTCGCCGACGTGCACCCAGCGGTGGCCGGAGACCTCGAAACGGGCCGCCTCCCAGCTGGTGTTGGTGTGCGTGGGCCGCTGGACGTGGCCGAACTGGATCTCCGCCGAGGAGTGCGCGGCCCGGACGTCGATCGGGAAGGCCGCCTTGAGGATCTTCTCGGCCTCGTGCCAGTCGATGTCGGTCTCGAAGTCGATCCGGGGACTGCCGGCACGCACGGTGATGGTCTGGGTGATCGTCGAGCCCTTGCCGAAGGACCGGGTCACGCGGATCGCGCCCAGCAGCGGGTCCTCGGAGACGACCTCGACCGAGGTGGGCTCCAGGAGATCCGTGTACCGGTTGTTGTAGTGCTTGTCGATGTCCCAGGCGTCCCAGTAGTTCGGGAGGTCGGTGTGCAGGCGGAGCAGGTTGCCCTTGTCGCCCAGCACCTCCCGGCCGGCCCGCAGGTCGAGGACGGACGACAGCGTGCCGTCCTCCGCCACCTCCACGCGCACCAGGCCGTTGTCGAGGACGCGGCCCTCGGCCTTCACGGGCCGGGCGGGCTCCGCCCCGGTCAGCGGCGCGCTGCCGCTCGCGGGCACCTCGACGTACGCGAGAGCGCCCTCGGAGGTGCGGACCACCTCGGCCCGGTCGAACGGGCTGGTGTTGAAGACCCGCGTGGCACCGGCCCCCAGCGCGGCCACCGCCTCGGCCGTCAGCGTCTCCAACTCCTCGGCCACGCGCGCGTATTCGGCCTCCGCCTCGCGGTGCACCCAGGCGATCGAGGAGCCCGGCAGGATGTCGTGGAACTGGTGCAGCAGGACCGTCTTCCACAGCCGGTCGAGCTTCTCGTACGGGTAGGAGTAGCCCGGCGCGTGCAGCGCGGCCGTGGTCGCCCACAGCTCGGCCTCGCGCAGCTTGTGCTCGGAGCGGCGGTTGCCCTGCTTGGTGCGGGCCTGGGAGGTGTAGGTGGCGCGGTGCAGCTCCAGGTAGAGCTCGCCGACCCAGACCGGGGCGTCCGGGTACTCGGCGCGGGCCTGGGCGAAGAACTCGTCGGGGTGCTCGACGACGACCTTGGGCGAGCCCTCCAGGTCGGCGAGGCGCCGGGCCCGTTCCATGATCTCGCGGGTCGGGCCGCCACCGCCGTCGCCCCAGCCGAAGGGGGCCAGCGAGCGTGAACCGCCGCCCTTCTCCGAGTAGTTGCGGACCGCGCGGTCCATCTCCTCGCCGCTGAAGCGGGCGTTGTAGGTGTCGATGGGCGGGAAGTGGGTGAAGATGCGGGTGCCGTCGATGCCCTCCCACCAGAAGGTGTGGTGGGGGAACTTGTTGGTCTGGTTCCAGGAGATCTTCTGGGTGAGGAACCAGTCGTTGCCGGCCAGCTTGGCGAGCTGCGGGTAGGCGGCGGTGTAGCCGAAGGAGTCCGGCAGCCAGACGCCCTTGGTCTCGACGCCGAAGTGCTCGATGAAGAACCGCTTGCCGTGGATGAGCTGGCGGGCGATGGCCTCGCCGCCGGGCAGGTTGCCGTCCGCCTCGACCCACATGCCGCCGACGGGGGCCCACTGGCCCTTCTTCACGGACTCCTGGATACGGGCCCAGACGTGCGGGTAGTTGTCGCGGACCCACTCGTACTGCTGGGCCTGGGAGCAGGCGAAGATGAAGTCGTCGTACTCGTCGGCGAGCGCGGTGACGTTGGAGAAGGTGCGGGACGTCTTGCGCTTGGTCTCGCGGATGGGCCACAGCCACGCGGAGTCGATGTGGGCGTGGCCGACACCGGAGATGGTGTGGGCGCTGGCGTGGGCGGGCTTGGCCAGCACCGGCGCGAGGACCTCGCGGACCGCCGCCGCGCTGCCGGAGACGTCGTCCAGGTCGAGGGCGTCCATGGCCCGGTCCAGGGCGTGCAGGATCTCGTGGCGGCGGGGCTCGTGCTCGGCGAGGTGGACCATGAGCTCGCGCAGCACCTGGAGGTCCAGGTCGAGGTGGAAGACCTCCTCGTCGAGGACCGCGAGGTCGGCGTGCTGGAAGGTGTAGAGGGGCGCGGAGCCGGCCGTGAGCTTGTCGCCCATCGGCGTGACCTTGGAGAAGTTGTCCTTGAGGATGTCCGGGTTGGAGGCGGCCTCGACCAGGTAGTCGATCTCCTCGCCGCCGTTCGCCGGATTGGCGATGGGGACGTACTGGTTGAGCGGGTTGACGGCCTTCAGAGGGCGGCCGTCGGCCAGGTGGACCAGGGCCTCGGCCTGGTTACCGGGCCAGTCACCCACGAAGCCGAGGTCGATGACGGCCTCGACGCGCTTGCCGGCCCACTCGGCGGGCACCCGGCCGCGCATCCGGAACCAGGTGGTGCCCCAGGGCGGACCCCACGGGGTGTCCATCGCGAAGGGCGTGTAGCGGGCGGCCGCGGCCTCCTCGAAGGAGACCGGTTCGCCCGGCGCCTGCCAGGCCTCGACCTCGAACGGGACGGTGGCCGCGTAGATCGCGGGCTTGATGCGCTGGTCGTGGGCGCGCTGGACGCGCTCCTCGATGCGGCGGCGTTCGTCGTGCATGAAGGGTCTCCAGGGAGGGAGAGGGCGAGCTGGTGGGGCCGGGGAGCGCGGGGAAAGCGCTTTCCAGAAAGAGACGCTACTTAAGGTACGCGAGCCCCGGATGCACCGAGGTGTAGCCCTCGACCAGCTTGCGGGCGACATTGACGGAGTCGACCAGCGGGTGCAGCGCGAAGGCCTTCACCGCGGTCGTGCGCGAGGCGGACTCGGCGGCGGCCAGCACCTCGCGCTCGACCGCCTTGACCGAGCAGACCAGGCCGGTGGCGTGGTCGGGCAGCGGGGCTACGGAGACGGGGTGGGCGCCGTTGGCGTCGACGAGGCAGGGCACCTCGATGACGGCGTCGTGGTCGAGCACGGAGAGCGTGCCCTGGTTGCGGACGTTGAGGATCAGGGTGGCGCGCTCGTCGCGGGCGATGGCCCGCATCAGGGCGAGGGCGACCTTCTCGTAGCCGCCGGAGAGGTCGTCGGCGTCGCGTTCGCCGGCGCCGGCCGTCTCCCGGTTCTCGGACATGTAGGTGGCCTCGCGCTCGGCACGCGTGCGGTCCCAGACGTCCAGCGCCTTGGCGCCGGGCGCGCCGACCTCGTCGTAGAACCGTGCCTGCTGGTCGGCGAGGAAGGCGCCGCGGGTCTTCTCGGCCTGCTGGTAGGAGCGGACGGCCTCGCGGTTGAAGTAGTAGTAGTGCAGGTACTCGTTGGGGATCGCGCCGAGCGACCGGAGCCAGTCGACGCCGAAGAGCTTGCCCTCCTCGAAGGAGCCCAGCAGGTCGGGGTCGGCGAGCAGGCGCGGGAGCTCGTCCCGGCCGGCGATCTTCAGGCCCCGGACCCAACCGAGGTGGTTGAGGCCGACGTAGTCGATCCAGGCCTCGTTGGGATTGGCGCCGAGCACGCGCGCGATACGGCGGCCGAGGCCGACCGGGGAGTCGCAGATGCCGATGACGCGGTCGCCGAGGTGGCGGGACATGGCCTCGGTGACCAGGCCCGCCGGGTTGGTGAAGTTGATGACCCAGGCGTCGGGGGCGAGGCGGGCCACGCGCCGGGCGATGTCCACGGCGACCGGGACCGTGCGCAGGCCGTAGGCGATGCCACCCGCGCCGACCGTCTCCTGGCCGAGGACGCCCTCGGCGAGGGCCACCCGCTCGTCGTCGGCACGCCCTTCCAGGCCGCCGACGCGGATCGCCGAGAAGATGAAGTCGGCGCCGCGCAGGGCCTCGTCGAGGTCGGTGGTGGCGGTCACCGTGGGGGCGTCCGGGACTCGTGCCGCCTGCTCGGCGAGCACCCGGGTCACCGCGGAGAGCCTTCGGTCGTCCAGGTCGTGCAGGACGACCTCGGTCACCCGGCCCTCCGCGCGGTCCGTCAGCAGCGCCCCGTACACGAGCGGGACCCGGAAGCCGCCGCCGCCAAGAATCGTCAGTTTCACCGGGTGCCTCCAAAAATGCCCCGGCGTTCAGGCTGGGACGAATCATCTCCGGACAGCGCGTCGCGAGAACCGGGCACGCGCTGCCTCCTTGCACTTGCTCCGAGAACCCGGGCCGGCGTCGACCCGGCCACTGTCGGTCGCATACGACCCGGGCGCCCACTGAGCGGTCGGGCGGCGTGAGCCAGGGATCTCCTTCGATTCCGGGGGCGCGGATTCAAGCTTGAGCCTTTCCTGCCAGGACCACCTCGACGCCCGCCTCCTCCAGGGAGGACCGGGTCACCGCGTCGACCGGCGCGTTCGTCACCACCACGTCCAGGGCCTCGGGACCGCAGACCTTCGCCATGCCCGTGCCCGGGAACTTGGCGGTGTCGGCGAGCAGGACGACCTTTTCGCTCGCCTTGATCATCGCCCGTTTCACCGGCACCTCCACGACCGTCGTGTCCATCACCTGCCCGCCCGGGCGCACTCCACTGGTGCCGAGGAAGAGCCAGTCGGAGTGCAGCTGGCGCAGGTTGTCCTCGGTGAGGAAGCCGACCAGGGAGCGGTACTCGCGGCGGACCATCCCGCCGAGCAGCACCAGCTCGATGCCCTCGTCGTCGGCGAGCTCCTCGTAGACCACCAGGTTGCTGGTGATCACGGTGAGCCGGCGGCCGTGCAGCTGCCGGGCCAGCCGGTAGGCGGTGGTGCCGATGTCGAGCAGCACGGACTGGCCGTCCTGGACCAGCGCCGCGGCGCGGGCGGCTATGGCGTCCTTCTCGGCCACCCTGACCTCGGCGACCTCGGCGAAGGGCTGATCGCCCTCCTCGGCGCGCGCGCCGCCGTGCACCCGGGTGAGCAGCCCGTCCTCCTCCAGCTTGACGAGGTCACGCCGGATGGTGGCGGGGCTCACACCGAGCTGCTCGGAGAGGTCGGTCACAGCCGCGGGGCCGCCGGAGCGCAGGGCCCGCAGGATGAGTTGGTGTCGTCGTTCAGCCAGCACACCGTGAACACTACTCGTCATCTTCAATCATTTCTATGCTCAGTTCTGCTTGGGTATTGACCAATCTCGTCGAGCGGCGCACGATTCCCGTCATCGAAATTGACGAGTTTTGACGAGAGGCACTCACGTGGACGACGACCGGCCCGAGGTGCTGCTGACCGGGCTGCTCTTCTACGACCTCGTCCTGACGGGTCTGGGAAAGCCGCCGACTCCGGGTGAGGAGATCTGGACGGCCGGTATGGGCTGCGGCCCCGGCGGCATCGCCAACCTGGCGGTCGCAGCGTCCCGCTTCGGCCTGCGCACCTCACTGGCCACGGTCTTCGGCGACGACTTCTACGGCGCCCACTGCCAGGAGATCCTCGCGGGTCAGGAGGGTGTCGACCTCTCGCTCTCGCGGATCGCGGAGGGCTGGCACACCCCGGTCACCGTCGCGCTCGCCCACGGTGACGACCGTGCCCTGGTCACCCACGGCCAGGAACCGCCGTACTCCCAGGACACGCTGATGGGCGACCCGCCCGAGGCGCGCACGGCCCTCGTCCACCTGGAGGCCGAGCCGCGCGCCTGGCTCTCCAAGGCCGCCGCGAACGGCACGCACATCTACGCGGACGTCGGCTGGGACCCCACCCAGGTGTGGTCCACCGACCTCCTCGACCAGCTGGCCCTGTGCCACGCCTTCCTGCCCAACGAGGGCGAGGCGATGGCCTACACCCGCACCGACAGCGCGGTCGCGGCCCTCGGCACGCTCTCCGAACTGGTCCCGGTGGCCGTGGTCACCCGGGGCGGGGACGGCGCGGTCGCCGTCGACCAGGTCACCGGCGAGTACGCGGACGTCCCGGCCCTGCCCGTCGACGTCCTCGACGCCACGGGCGCCGGTGACGTGTTCGGCGCGAGCTTCGTCGCGGCCTCGCTCGGCGGCTGGCCGCTGGAGGAACGGCTCCGGTTCGCCGTCCTCGCCGCCGGTCTGTCCGTACGGCATCACGGCGGGGCCCTGGCGGCCCCGGGCTGGTACGGAGTGGACCGGTGGTGGCGCTCGCTGACGGACCCCGCTCTGAAGCGCGCGTACGGCTTCCTGGCCGACCGCATCCCCGCGGACGTGGGCCCGCCGGTGCACCACGCGCCGGTCACCCCGCCGGCCAGGCCGGCACCGGTCGCGCCGCCGGCCCGCCTCTCACCCGAGCACTCCCCCGTGCTCCCACCCGACACCGCACGGCAGCACTGATCCGCAAGCCCCCACGAGCCCCCTCACATGCACGTCCCGAAAAGACCCGAAAGGCGGTGGGAGCTGTGCGGCTCTCACGAAGAGGCCTGCTCCGCGCGGGCCTGGGCGGTACAGCCGCCGCGGCACTCGGCGGCCTGGCCACCGGCTGTGCCGTTCCTGCCGGTTCCACCGGCCGCAACATGGTCCTCTGGTACTGGAGCGGCGGTCTGAGCGACACCATCGTCAAGAACGCCAAGGCGCGTTACGGCAGTTCGGTGGACCTTCAGGCCATCCAGATCGGCGGCCAGTACCGCTCGAAGCTCATCACCACCATCACCGGCCGGGCCCACATCCCCGACATCGCGGGGCTCAAGGGCGAGGACATGGCCGCCTATCTGCCGAACGCGGACCAGTTCATCGATCTGCGGACGCTGGGCGCGGAGAAGTACAAGGACCAGTACCTGTCCTGGAAGTGGGACCAGGGCATCGCCGACGACGGCACGATGGTCGGCTTCCCGATCGACTGCGGACCGGTCGCGCACTTCTACCAGTACGACGTCTTCCGCAAAGCGGGGCTGCCGTACGAGCCCGACGACGTGAGCGCGCAGCTCGACACCTGGGAGAAGTTCTTCGACGCGGGCGTGCGGCTGGGCCGGCGCGTGCCGGGCGCGAAGCTGCTCACCGACGTCAACTCGGTCTTCGAGAACGTCGTGCAGCAGGGTGCGAAGCGGTACGTCGACAAGGACCGCCACTTCATCGGCGACCAGGAGCACGTGCGCCGGGCCTGGGCGCTGGCCGTGGAGGCCAAGCGGCGGAAGATCGTCTCGGACCTGGTCAGCGGTACCCCGGACCAGCTGTCGGCGATCCAGGACGGCAAGCTGCCGAGCCAGCTCAACGCCTCCTGGGCCTCCTTCGACATCAAGAACGGCGTGCCCAGGACCAAGGGCAGGTGGCGGGTGGCGCAGATGCCGGTCCGGCCCGCCAACAACGGCGGCTCCTTCCTGTCGGTCACCAAGGAGTGCCGGGAGCCCGAGCAGGCCTTCGAGATCATCACCTGGATCCTCAACGCGTCGAACCAGGCCCAGGGTTACGTCGACGCGGGGCTCTTCCCCTCCACGCCCGCCTCCTACCGGCTGAAGCAGATGCGGGAGCCCGACCCGTTCTTCGGCGGCCAGGTCACCACGGACGTCTTCGGACCGGCCGCGCAGAAGATCGTGGTCGCCTACAACAGCCCGTTCGACATCGCGCTCGGACAGCCCATCAAGGACGAGATCAAGAACGTCGGCGTCCTCGGCAAGGACCCCAAGAAGGCCTGGAGTGACGCCATGAGCAAGTGCCGGCGCATCGCGAAGCACCTGGGGGTGAGCTACTGATGGCCGTCCTGGAGCAGACCGCGCCCACGGTGGCACAGCCGTCGCCCACGCAGCCCAGAAAGGGCTGGCGCGCGTACTGGCACCTCTACGCCGCGATCTCCCCCTTCTACCTGATCTTCCTCGGCTTCGGCCTCTTCCCGGTCGGCTTCTCGCTCTACCTGTCCTTCCACCGCTGGGACGGCCTCGGCCCGATGGAGTGGGCCGGACTCTCGCAGTACCAGTACCTGCTGAGCGACAGCGACTTCTGGAACTCGATCGGCAACACGCTCATCATCTGGGCGCTGGCCACCTTCCCCATGATCCTCCTGGCGATGGTCACGGCCGTGATGCTCAACTCCGCGGTCCGCTTCAAGGGCCTGTACCGCGTCGCGTACTTCCTGCCGAACGTCACCTCGGTCGTCGCGATCGCCATCGTCTTCGGCTCGATCTTCTCCACCAACGCCGGCATGGTGAACGCCGTCCTGCACGCGGTCGGGATCGACCAGGTGGCCTGGCTGAACACCCCGTGGGGCATCAAGGTCACCATCGCCGCGCTGATGACCTGGCAGTGGACCGGCTACAACGCCATCATCTTCCTCGCCGGACTGCAGACCATTCCGGGCGAGCTGTACGAGGCGTCGCGTGTGGACGGCGCCGGGCCCGTCCAGACCTTCTTCCGGATCACGCTGCCACTGCTGCGGCCCACCCTGCTGTTCGTGCTCGTCGTCTCGACCGTCACCGGTCTGCAGAGCTTCTCCGAGCCACAGGTCCTGCTCCAGACCTCCTCCAACGACTCGACGTTCGCGGGCGGTCCGGGCCACTCGGGCCAGACGATGGTCCTCTACTTCTTCCAGCAGACCTTCGACAACAACGACTTCGGGTACGGCGCCGCGGTGGCCTGGGGCATCTTCCTCGTCGTCGTCCTCTTCTCGATCATCAACTGGCGCCTCGTGCAGCGCCGGGGCGACTAGGAAGGGCCCACCATGGCTGCCATCAAGGGGTCCCGCCGCAGAGGGATCGCGCTGCACCTCCCGCTGATCATCGGCACCCTGATCTCGGCGTTCCCGTTCTACTGGGCCGTGATCATGTCGACGCACAGCTCGACGGAGATCTTCTCCTACCCGCCGAAGCTGCTCCCGGGCACGCACTTCCTGGAGAACGTCCGCCATCTCTTCGACGCCGTCGACTTCTTCGGGTCGATGTGGAACTCGCTGCTGGTCGCGGTGTCGGTGACCTTCCTGGTCCTGCTCTTCGACTCCCTCGCCGCGTTCGTCTTCGCCAAGTTCGAGTTCCCCGGCAAGAACGTGCTGTTCGGGCTCCTCATGGTCATCTTCATGGTGCCCGCGCAGCTCTCGGTGATCCCGCAGTTCGTCATCATGGCGAAGATCGGCTGGATCGGCTCGATGACCGCGCTGATCGTGCCGGCCGCGGCCAACGCCTTCGGCATCTTCTGGATGCGCCAGTACATGAAGACGGCCATCCACGACGAACTGCTCGACGCCTCCAAGCTGGACGGCGCCAACTTCCTGCGCCAGTACTGGCACGTGGCGCTGCCGGTGGTCCGCCCCGGCCTCGCCTTCCTCGGCATCTTCACCTTCATGGGCCAGTGGAACGACTTCGCCTGGCCCCTGATCGCCCTGACCAACCCCGGCAACGTGACCCTCCAGGTCGCGCTGTCCCAGCTCAACGGCACCCACGGCACCACCGACTACGGCATCGTGATGACCGGCGCCCTGCTCGCCCTCGTCCCGCTGCTCATCGTGTTCGCGATCGGCGCCAAGCAGATCATCGGCGACCTCGCGAAGGGAGCCGTGCGCGGATGACGGACGATCCCCTGATCGCCCTGCGCCCCTGGGAGGCACCCGAGGTGACCTCCTGGGGACGGCTGCCCATGAACGCCGTCGACCGGCGCTCCGGAGCACTCCCCCTGGACGGCGACTGGCGTTTTCGGTTGCTGCCCACTCCGGACGCACCGGTCGGCGGTGCCTGGTCCTCGGCATACGTCCCCGGCGTCTGGACGATGCAGGGCACCGACGACCTGCCGCAGTACCTCAACGTGCGGATGCCGTTCCCCGAGTTCCCGCCCCACTCCCCCACGGCGAATCCCACGGGCGTGTACGAGCGTGAGCTGGACGTCCCCGCCGAGTGGGCCGGACGCCGGATCGTGCTCCAGGTCGGGGCCGCCGAGAGCGTGCTGCTGGTGCACGTGAACGGCCGGCCCGTCGGCGTCTCCAAGGACTCCCATCTGGCCGCCGAGTTCGACCTGACGGGCCTGGTCACCCCCGGCTCGCCCAGCACGCTGCGGCTCACCGTCGTCAAGTGGTCGGACGCCTCGCACATCGAGGACCAGGACCAGTGGTGGCACGGCGGGATCACCCGCTCGGTGCTGCTGTACGCGACGGACCCGCTGCATCTGGCGGACGTGACCGTGCGGGCGGCTGCCGACGGGGATCTGCGGATCGACTGCCAGGTGCGGAACACGGGCGGGGCGCTACCCGAGGGGTGGTACGTCACCGGGGAGCTGGACGGTCTACCGCTGGCTCAGGACGCGGAGTTCGACCGGTTCAACCGGGAGGACGACCGGGTCTCCGACTTCCTCGGCGAGGCACGTCTGGCCGCCACCGTCCCGGACGTCCGCACCTGGAACGCCGAGCAGCCCGAGCTGTACGGCCTCGCCGTCCGGCTGCACCGCGCGGACGGCACGGTCGCCGACACCGCACGGCACCGGATCGGATTCCGGGACATCGAGATCGCCGGCCGGGATCTGCTGGTCAACGGCGAGCGGGTGTTCATCCGGGGCGTCAACCGGCACGACTTCCACCCGCTGACCGGGCGGACGGTGTCGTACGACGACATGCGCGCGGATCTGATCACGCTGAAGCGGTTCGGGTTCAACGCGATCCGCACCTCGCACTACCCGAACGACCCGGCGCTGTACGACCTCGCCGACGAGTTCGGGTTCTACGTGGTCGACGAGGCGGACATCGAGTCGCACGACCACGCCCACGAGATCGCCGACGACCCGCGCTATCTGAACGCCTTCGTGGACCGGGTCTCGCGGATGGTGCTGCGGGACAAGAACCACCCGTCGGTCATCGTCTGGTCGCTGGGCAACGAGTCCGACTACGGGGCGAACCACGACGCGGCCGCCGGGTGGGTGCGCCGCCACGATCCGACACGGCCGGTCCAGTACGAGGGCGCGGCCAAGCTCGACTGGGCGGCCACCGACGACGCGTCCGACATCGCCTGCCCCATGTACGCCTCGCTGGAGGAGTGTGTGGAGCACGCGCTCTCCGGACGGCAGACCAGACCGCTGATCTGGTGCGAGTACTCCCATGCCATGGGCAACAGCAACGGCACGCTCGCGGACCATTGGGCGGCCATCGAGTCAACCCCGGGTCTTCAGGGCGGGTTCATCTGGGAGTTGTGGGACCACGGCATTCTCCAGCGTGTGAACGACGGCAGACCGGTCGGGCGTGGGGGCGCCGGGCTGTATGACAACGGTGTCGCCGCGCCCGGGCATCGCTGGGCGTACGGCGGCGACTTCGGCGAGGTCCGCCACGACAGTGCCTTCATCGCGGACGGTGTGGTCCTGCCCGACCGCACACCCAAGCCGGTGATGTACGAGCACCGGGAGATCGCGGCGCCGGTGCGCATCGAGTGCTTCCGGCACGAGGGCATCGTGCTCGGCAACCACCAGCACTTCCGGGGCCTGGACTGGCTGGCCGCCGTGTGGGAGCTGTCGTTGGCCGACGGGCAGACGCTGACCTCACCCGCCGAGCTGCCCGATCTGCGGCCCGGCGAGACGGCGGCGGTGCCGCTGCCGTTCGAGCTGCCCGAAGACGGCGGCGAGGCGTGGCTGACGCTGCGGGTGACGACCGCGGACGACGAGCCGTGGGCGCCGCGCGGAACGGTGGTGTGCGCGCCCCAGGTGCGGCTGCGGGAGGCCGTCCCGCATGCTCCTGCGGCCGTGCGGAACCGTTCCGTCAAGATCGACGACGACGGTCTCCTGGTCCATCCCCTGCTCACCCGCGCCCCCACGCTCTCCCTGTGGCGCGCCCCCACCGACAACGACGAGCTCGGCGGCATGGCGGCGCGCTGGCGCGACTGGGGTCTCGACGCGCCGGTGCGCAAGGTCGCGCACATCCGGCAGACCCCCGGACAGGTCACCGTGCATGCCGAGTACGCCTGCGAGGCCGGTGTCGTCCGGCATGTGCAGGTCCTCACCGCCGTCGAGGGCGGAATCCACATAGCGGAGTCGGCCGAGCTGCCGGAGCGGCTCGACGACGTGGCACGGGTCGGCTCCGTGTTCGAGACGATCGCCGGGCTCGACCTGATGGAGTGGTACGGACAGGGCCCCTGGGAGTCGTATCCGGACCGCGCCTTCGGAGCGCCGGTCGGCCACCACGCGGTGCCCGTGGACGAGTTGTTCACCCCCTATCTGCGCCCGCAGGAAAACGGTGGCCGGCACGGTGTACGGCACTTCACGCTCTCCGCGCCGGACGCCACCGGCCTGACGGTCGTCCTGGACGAACCCCGCCAGGTCGGCGTGAGCCGGTACCGCACCGCGGACCTCACCTCTGTCACGCACCACGACGAACTCGTCCCGCGGGCCGGCTGTGTCGTGCACATCGACGCGGCCCACCGGGGCCTCGGCACCGCCTCGTGCGGACCCGACACGTTCGCCTCCTACCTCGTCACGCCGGGCGTCCACCGCTGGAGCTGGACGCTGCGCGCGCTCTGAATCCCCCTTCTTCTTCACTTCCCTCGCAACGGAGCACACGTGTGTACTTCACATGAGCACGATCAGGGCGAGGCCGCCCAGGCCGGTGCCGGACGGCGCAGTTTCCTGCGGGCGACGGCACTGCTGGGCGCGGTCGCCACAGCGGGGGTCGCCCTGCCGACCGTGGCCGAGGCCGCGGTGTCCGGGTATCGTCCCGACACCCGGAGCCGGCGCTTCACGCTCGCCGTCATGCCCGACACGCAGTACCTCTTCGACGGGCCGAGCATCGACAAGGCTCCCGTCGAGGCCTCGCTGCGGTATCTGCTGGAACAGGGGAAGGACGAGAACATCGTCTTCCTGTCCCACCTCGGCGACCTCACGCAGAACGGCGCGGCACCCGAGTGCGCCGCGATCGGTGAGGCGTTCGAGCTGCTCGACCGGCGCGGGGTCGGCTACAGCGTCCTCGCGGGCAACCACGACGTGAAGTCGTCCACCACCGACCAGCGCGGCGCGACGCCGTACCTGGACGTGTTCGGTCCCGACCGGTTCAAGGGCCACAGGACGTTCGGGGGCGCCTCCCCGGACGGCTACAACACGTACCACCTGTTCGAGGCCGCGGGCCGGGAGTGGATGGTCCTCGCCCTGGACTGGCGGCTGTCGGACCAGGGGTACGCGTGGGCGAAGAGCGTCCTGGCCGCCCACCCGACGACGCCGGTAATCCTGACCACGCACGAGCTGGTCGTCGAGGACGACACCCTCTCGGACTACGGTCAGCAGCTGTGGGACCGGCTGGTCAAGGACCACGACCAGATCTTCCTCACCCTCAACGGCCACTACTGGCCCGCCGGCCGGGCGACCCGCAGGAACACGGCGGGCCACGACGTCCATCTGCACCTGACGAACTACCAGAACCGGTACTTCGGCGGCGCGGCCATGATCCGCCTGTACCGCTTCGATCTCGACCGCGGTGTGATCGACGTGGAGACGGTCTCCCCGTGGATCCTCGGCCGGGCCGCCAAGGGGCTCAACGAGCTGGAGCGGCAGGAGATCGAACTCAGCGGTGACGCCGACCGGTTCTCGGTCGACATCGACTTCGCCTCGCGCTTCGCCGGCTTCGACCCGGTGCCCGCGCGTGCGGCCCGCCCGGCGTCGAAGATGCTGATCCCCGGGACGGCCGCGTACTGGCGCTTCGAGTCGGCGGTCTCCGGCACGGTCCGCGACCTCTCCGGCCGCGGCAACGACCTCACCGTCGTATCGGTGGGCGGCGGTTCGCTGGGCTGGTCCGCGGACCACCACCCCGACCAGCCCGGCCACGGCAGCCTGGAGTTCCAGGGCTACAAGTCGCCGCTCAAGGGCGCCTATCTCCAGACGGTCGACAAGGCCCCGCTCAACTCAGCGGTGTTCAAGGACGGTTACACCATCGAGGTGTTCTACCGTATGCCCGCGGACTGGGACCCGGACCACAACGCCTGGTCGGGGCTGGTCAGTCGGCGGGGAACCGGCGGCGCCGCGGGCAAGACCGGTGACGATGCCGACGAGCCGCTCGCCACCCTCTCGCTCTCCAACGACCGCGAGCCCCAGTGGGCCATGCGCCCGCTCAACCAGGAGGGCATCGCGACCAACTGGGGCCAGGAGACACCTCTGGAGACCTGGTGGCACCTCGCCGTCGTCAACGACGGCAGGCACACCACGCTGTATGTCCAGGGCTGCCCGGTGGTCCGCAATCCGAAGGCGTCCGCCGTCGGGATCGCCTCGGTCGGACTGCCGTGGCTGGTGGGCGGCTACACGTACGCCGACAAGATCGACCAGATCTTCCACGGCCGTCTCGGTGACGTCCGGATCGTCTCACGGGCGCTCCCCGTCTCCTCCTTCATGACTCGCTGACCCCTTTTCGAGGATCACCATGACCGAGCAGCAGCTGCCCTCCTGGGCGGACCCCTCCGTCAACTCCGCCGACCTCGACGCGCAGGGCGTGTCGAGACGCGGACTCCTGCGCCGCGCGGGCCTGTTCGGGGCCGCGTTCGCCCTTGGGTCGGCGACGACGCCCGCCTTCGCCGCTTCCGGGAAGCGGGGCTTCGGCGGCGAGGACCCACACCTCGCCTACCTGGTGGGCGACCACCACGTGCACTCCGTGTACAGCCACGACGCCAAGTACACGTTCTCCCAGCAGGCGCAGGCCGCGGCGAAGTACGGCCTCGACTGGATGGTCTTCAACGAGCACTCCAACTTCGGACACGCCTACTACGGCGCCGCGATGGAGCACAAGGAGATCCTCAAGGCCAGGGCCGAGAACCCGCGCCAGCTGATCTTCCAGGGCCTGGAGTGGTACATCCCGGCCGCCGAGCACTGCACGGTGTTCGCGGCCCCGGGACCGCACGAGACCGACCTGCTCACGCAGTTCGAGCTCGCCTACGACGGCAAGCTCCTGGGCTACACCGAGGGGTCCGCGGGCGCCGCCGACACCGCGCGCAACGAGGCCCACGCCGTCAAGGCGATCAAGTGGCTGGCGGAGCAGCGCCGTTCGGGCTATGTCGACGACGTCCTCGTGCTCGCCAACCACCCGCTGCGGCTCGGCATCGACTCCCCGCACGAGCTGCGGGGCTGGCGGGACGCGGCCCCCGAGATCATGATCGGCATGGAGGGCGCCCCGGGCGCCCAGGGCGCGGCGATCCCCGGCTGGCGCGGGGCGAGCTCGATCCGCGGCGAGTACGAGAACAAGCCCTCGGCGCAGTCATGGTCGGGCTATCCGGCGGACGCGTATGTGACGTACGGCGGCTTCGACTGGGCGACGGCGACCGTCGGCGGGCTGTGGGACTCGATGCTGGCCGAAGGCAGCCTGTTCTCGATCACCACGAACTCCGACAACCACCGCACCGTCTTCGACACCTGGAAGAACGGCGACTGGCCGGCGGGGCAGAACTTCGACAACACCGGCAGGCTGCCCGACCCGGTGAACACCGACACCCCGCAGCCCGGCAGCGACTTCTGGCCGGGCGAGTTCAGCCGCACCCACGTCGGCGTGACCCGCTACGGCTACCGCGCGGTCATGGCGGGGCTGCGCGCGGGCCGTGTCTGGGCGGACCACGGGCATCTGCTCGACGGACTCGACGTGCGCGTGAAGCGGGACTGCGACTCCGGGCGCGGTGTCACGCTGGGCGGACGGCTGCGGGTCCGCAAGGGCGAGCGGATCACGCTGTACGTGACGGTCACCAGCGCCTCCCGGCCCAATCCCCAGGGAATCCTGCCCGAGTTGGCGCACGTGGACGTGATCCGGGGCGCGGTGCGCGGTCCGGTGAGCGACCGGGACGGCTGGAAGGCGCCCGACACCAAGGTCGTCCAGACGCAGGACGTCTCCGGGCGGAAGGGGACGTACACCCTGCGTATCCCGCTGACCGCCGGGGACGAGTCCTTCTACGTCCGGCTGCGCGGCAGCGACGGCAACCGGCACGGTACGGGGTATCTCGGCGCCTCGGTCGACCCGCACGGCCCGATTCCGCACGAGCCCGGCAACGGTGACCCGTGGGCGGACACCTGGTTCTATTCCAACCCCGTCTTCGTGGACGTGGCAGGGGCCTGACGGTTAGTCACCTCTTCGCTCACTTTGAGTAGGCGCCAGAGCCTCACAGCCATGCGCTATACGTGTCCGGATCGCTACTCAGAGTTGAAGAAGGGGTCGATATCGATTGCCCCCGATCTCCCCGCACCAGCGTTTCGGCGGGGCGGCAGGCGCGAACAGGAGGGACGAGTGGACCGGCGACGATATACCTCCGGCGCCATTCGAGAGGGGCGCCGACCACGCTTCCTAATAAGTTCGCCCATTTTCCCCTCCGCCCACCTCCCCAAATCGGATCACATCACCACGGCAGGGTCGGTCGACGGAATTCAGTTGCGGCTAATGCGGTTCCGATGCCAGTGAATATGCCGGGTAGATTTATGCAGGGACGAGCACATACTGCATACACCGAACACGCGAGCGACCACCTGCACAGGGAGGCTCATCTCGCGTCAACCGGTCCGGAATGGTCCGCAAGTGATCGACATCCACCACTGATGCACTTAGCCGCAAGAGGAATCACACAAGAGGCGGAGCATAGGCTCCATATACGACAAAGGGTGCATACGGCCCACCGGGCGGCCGCGCGGGTAGCCGCCGACCTCGCCCCCCAAGTCGACAGCACAAACCCCTCCCCGTGGGGGCTCCGGGTGAGGGACTTGCCGCCCCATGTGACCTTGTCCAGGCATGTGGTGTTTACTGGGTATCGGTCTGAACCTCGACGGGTCCAGGCCCTTTCCGGAGGCTCCGGGGGTGGTTCCCCGGAGCCTCCTCATTTTCCTTCGCGTTTACCACCGCGGCTCCCGCTGCTCATCTGCGGTAATGACTCCCGAAAGTCCGCATGGATTATCAACGGCCCCTCTTGCGGATAAAACGGTGTTGATCCACCTCCCTTAAGGACCCTGTGATGGACATCACAGAGGCCTGGAAGCCGGTGCGGGAACTCCCTCTCGCGAGGGAGTCATTTCCTCCCCCGGCACCCTCCACAGGAAACTTTGCTCTCTGTCATCGGTGACTGGCGATTTCCTGGGGCAGCGGGGTAACTTGTCAAAACGTCTTCGCCTCGCAGCCCGGCTAACCACCGGACCAACAACGCGAGGGAGAGGATCTGGACCCGTCGCCCGGGTGGGCCGCAGCCAGCGGTGCACCCGGATCCCACCCTCCCCGGCAAGAAGGACCTCAGACCGATGAACACCGCCATCGCCGATGGCTTCGGCATACCCCCCACCCAGCCTCATGACGCAGCGTCACACCTAACCCTGCGTGACGACCACCGTGTGGTACAGCGGCCCGGCCGCCCGCCCACGACCGCGCCCCGCGGGACCGGGGTCCGGTAATGGTCCCCAAGGTCGATGCCTTCCGGACCGGCGATGTCCTCAAGGGGCGCCAGGCCATGCGGCCCGGCAGCTTTCTCGCCCATCTTCCGGATGGGGCTTGGCCGTTGCTGGTCAGCGCCTGGGGCGCGGACAGCCGCGTCTACCAGCGCGACGACGAACTGCCCCTCGGGCCGGACGACGAACACGTGCACATCGTCCTGGGCGGCTGTGTCCGGCAGGAGCGCCACCCCTTCGGCCCTGGCGAAGACGCACCCAAGATCACCCGCTTTCGTGGCGTCGGCCAACTGCTCGGCGAGACCAAGCTCATCGAGCCGGACGCCACGGTCGAGACGACCTGCCTCACCACAACCTGGGTCATGCCCTGCCCCCTGCAGGACATGAACCTCCTCCTACGCCGGCGCCCTCACATCCAACTGGCCCTGCTGCGCAGCCTGGAGGACCGTAACCGCACCGACGAGATGATCTACGGCACCCTGACCCGCACGCCCCGGCAACGGGTCAGTGCGCTGCTCGTCCATCTCGCCGCGATCGCCGGGACCGCCGAACTCGCCGAGCCCCACCAGGTCATCATCCAGGGACCGAGCCAGAGGGACCTGGCGGATGCCCTCCTGCTGGGCGTCTCGACCGTGGAGAACACCCTCCGTCTGCTTCGCAACCCGAGCAACGACAGCGGTCTGCCCCCTGACGGTGTACTGCGCAGCGGATACCGACAGTTCGTCGTGACGGACCTGCCCGCACTCCGCCGCACGGCCGGGATCCCGTAGACCCGCGCGACCGCTTCCGGCCCCCGCCTCCGCCCCCGAACGTATCCCGCACGCTTCTTCAGGGGTGCGCGTGCGCGTTCTCACGAACGGATCACACCATGATGTCCAGCACGACCCTCTTGGCCGCCGGAGTAAGCACAGGATCCGCCCTGGTGGGCGCCGTGTGCGGCGCGGCCACGGCCTTGATCGCCGTCCTCACCTTCCGTCACCACCGGCAGGCGCTCGCCTGGATCAAGCAGATGCGCAGGTCCGACGAAGACGGACACGACTTCGACGACGCCACGACCTACCTGAAGAGGCTCGTCGAGAAGTTGTGCGAATACGCTCACAGGCCGTGCCGCGCGGCGGACTTCGAACCGCTGCACGGCCTGCGACACCTCCTCGAAGACACCGCACAGGGCACGGAGCCCATCCGCACCGAACTCCAGACCGTCGTGGAGCGCCTCGACCGCTATCTGACCGCCGTGCTTCCGCAGGTTCCGGCAACGGGTGGGATCACGGCCGCCGAACTGATCGCGCACCAGGAGGCTGCGATGCAGCAGGAATACTCCCGTATCGAGCTCAAGAACGCTGCCGGCGTCACGCTTCAGCGGATCCGCACCCTGCGCAGGGCGACCTGATCAGGCGTAGAACCGCGACAGGCTCTGCAGCACCGCCGCCGGCTTGGCCCCGCCCTCGATCTCTATCGCCCCGTCGACGGTGACCTGCACACCGCCGGGGACCTCCTCGACGTCCGTGAGCTTGGCGACGAGGCGGATGCGGGAGCCCACCTTCACCGGGGAGGGGAAACGGACCTTGTTCAGACCGTAGTTGACCTTGGTGGTGACGCCCTGGACGTCCAGCAGCTCGGTGAAGAGCGGGATGAACAGCGAGAGGGTGAGGTAGCCGTGCGCGATGGGGGCGCCGAAGGGGCCTGCCGCCGCCTTCTCGGGGTCCACGTGGATCCACTGGTGGTCGCCCGTGGCGTCGGCGAAGGTGTTGATGCGCTCCTGGGTGACCTCGATCCACTCGCTGGTGCCGAGGTCGCTGCCGGCGAGCTTCTTCAGTTCGTCGATGCCGTTCACGGTGACGCTCATGTAGCTGTCCTTACTCAAGAGTTGGAGCCGAAGCGCTTGCGCACCCGGGATTTGAGGAGCTTGCCGGAGGCGGTGCGCGGGAGTTCGTCCGCGATCACCACCGACTTGGGGATCTTGTACTTGGCGAGCCGTCCGGCCAGGGAGGCCAGGACCTCGTCGGGATCGGGCGCGGCGCCCTCGCGCGGCACGACGACCGCCCGCGGCACCTCGCCCCACTTGTCGTCCGGGACGCCGATGACCGCGCACTCGGCGATGTCCGGATGGCCGAGGAGCAGGTCCTCGATCTCGGCGGGGTAGATGTTCTCGCCACCGGAGATGATCATGTCCTTGATGCGGTCGACGATGAAGACGTATCCGTCCTCGTCGACGCGGGCCGCGTCCCCGCTGCGGAACCAGCCGTCCGCGAAGGAGGCGGCGGTCTCCTCGGGCAGTCCCCAGTAGCCGGGCATGACGTGCGGACCCCGGAGCACGACCTCGCCGGTCTCGTCGACGTCGACGGGCGCCAGGTCCGGCCGTACGACCCGGACGTCGCTGAAGAAGTGCGGTACGCCCGCCGAACCCGCCTTGCTGATGGCGTGCTCGGCGTCCAGGAACAGGGTCCCGGGAGCGGCCTCGGTCATGCCGTAGCCCTGGAGGAAGGTGAGCCCGCGCTCCTGGTACGCGGCGATCAGGGGCGTCGACACCGGGGAGCCGCCGCAGGTCAGGATGCGCAGGGAGGACAGGTCCGCGTCCGCCCAGCGCGGGTGCCTCGCCACCTGCTCGAACATCGTCGGCACCCCGAACATGAAGGTGATCCGGTGCCGTTCGATCAGGTCGAAGGTGGCGCTCGGGTCGAAGGCCTCGACCAGGACGCAGGTACCGCCCTTGAGCAGCACCGGCAGGGTCAGCATGTTCAGGCCCGCCGTGTGGAACAACGGCGCGGAGACCAGGGCGCGTTCGTCGGCGATCAGGTCGGTGTCGACGAGGACGTTGATCGCGTTCCACGTCAGGTTGCCGTGGGTGAGCATGGCGCCCTTGGGCCGGCCGGTCGTGCCCGAGGTGTACATGATGATGCAGGTGTCGTCGGCGGTGACCGGCTCGTCGATCGGTTCCGCCGCCGACTCGGCGAGCAACTGCTCGTACTCGGCGCCGACTTCGACGTACGTACGCACGTCGGTGCTGCCCGGCAGTCCGGCGACGAGCCCCGCGTGCGAGGGGCCGTAGACCAGTGCCCTGGCTCCGGAGTCGGAGAGCTGGTAGCCGATCTCCGGCCCGGCGAGGCGGGTGTTGAGGGGGACGAAGACCGCGCCGAGGGAGCCGGCCGCGAACAGGGTCTCCAGGTAGGAGGGGTGGTTGGGGCCGAGGTAGGCGACGCGGTCGCCGCGCCGGATGCCCCGGGCGCGCAGGGCGTGCGCGAGGCGGGTGACGCGGGTGTGCAGTTCGGCGTAGGTGACCGTCGTGTCGCCGTGGATCAGGGCGGTGCGGTGCGGGGTCTTGCGGGCCCGGCGTGCGGGCCATGAGCCCAGTCCCTCGTTGCGCATCTGAGGCCCCTTATGGCTTGGTGAGCCCGAGCAGCCGGGCGGCGTTCTCCTTGAGGATCTTCGGCTTCACCTCGTCCTTGATCGACAGCTTCTCGAAGTCGGCGAGCCAGCGGTCGGGGGTGAGGACGGGGAAGTCGGAGCCGAAGAGGACCTTGTCCTTGAGCAGCGTGTTCGCGTACTGCACGAGCTGCGGCGGGAAGTACTTCGGCGACCAGCCGGACAGGTCGATGTGCACGCCCGGCTTGTGCGTGGCGACGGCGAGGGCCTCGTCCTGCCAGGGGAAGGACGGGTGCGCCAGGATGATCTTCAGGTGCGGGAAGTCGGCCGCGACGTCGTCCACGTGGAGCGGGTTCGAGTACTTGAGGCGAATGCCGCCGCCGCCCGGGACGCCGGCGCCGATGCCGGTCTGGCCGGTGTGGAAGAGGGCGATCGTGCCGGTCTCCTCGATCACCTCGTAGAGGTCGTAGGCCACCGAGCGGTCGTTGGGGAAGAAGCCCTGGATGCTGGGGTGGAACTTGAAGCCCCGCACCCCGTACTCCTCGACCAGGCGCCGGGCCTGCTTCACGCCCGCCTTACCCCGGAACGGGTCGATGGACGCGAAGGGGATGAGGACGTCGGCGTTGGCGGCCGCCGCCTCGGCGACCTCCTCGTTCGGCACCGGCGCCGTGCCGGTCGCGGACTCGGCGTCCACCGTGAAGATCACGGCGGCCATCTTCCGCTCGCGGTAGTAGGCGGCGGTCTCTTCGAGGGTCGGCTTCCGCTTGCCCTCGACCTTGAAGTAGGCGGAGGACGCGTCGTGCAGGTCGTCGTCGAGGGAGGAGTGGCCCTTGGAGGACACCTCGGCATGGGTGTGGACGTCGATGGCGACCAGGTCCTCGATGTTCATGGACAGGTCCATCACGCCTCCGGAAGCTTCGGTGCCGGGATGCCGACCGTCTGGAGCTCGGCACCGACCGACGTCGGGAAGGCGTCGGCCAGGGTGTCGGGGGTCCAGCCGCCGTCCGCGTACGCCGCCTTGATCTCCTGCGGATGGGACCAGAGTGCCACCTTGTCGCCGCCGATGCCGATGGCCTGGCCGGTGATGCCCCGGGCGGCCTCGGAGGCGAGGAAGGGGACGAGGGCCGCGCAGTCCTCGGGGGTGCCGAAGCCCTCGCCCTTGCGGAGGAAGTCCGGGAGGGGCTCGCCGTTCCTCATGGCCTCGATGTACGGGGCGAAGGCCGGGATCGTCTCGGTCATCGCGGTGGCCGCGACGGGCACGATCGCGTTGACGGTGATGTTGGCGCGGCCCAGTTCCATGGACCAGGTGCGGGCGAAGGCGGCGATGCCGGCCTTGGCGGCGGCGTAGTTCGTCTGACCGAAGTTGCCGCGCTGCCCGGCCGGGGAACCGACCAGGATCAGGGAGCCGCCCTCGCCCTGCTCGCGCATCCGGACGGCGGCGGCGCGGGCGCAGGTGAAGGTGCCCTTGAGGTGGGTGGTGATCACCGCGTCGAAGTCGTCGTCGGTCATCTTCCACAGCACCTTGTCGCGCAGGATGCCCGCGTTCGTGACCAGGATGTCGAGCCGTCCGAACTCCTCCACCGCCCGGCCCACCAGCCGCTCGGCGGCCTCGGTGGTGCCGACCGGGACGACCTCGGCGACGGCGGTGCCGCCCGCCTCGGTGATGGACTTCACGGCCTGCTCGGCGACCGCCTCGTCGATGTCGTTGACGACCACGCGGGCGCCGTGGGCGGCCAGGGCGTGTGCGTAGGCGAGGCCGAGGCCACGGCCACTGCCGGTGACGACGGCGACCTTGCCGGTGAGATCGATGCTGGGCACGAGGAGGTCCCTTCACGAACGGATGCATGGGGGTGCGGCTTCGAGATCGAAGCTAAGAGCAATAATTGTTGACGTCAATAGTTGTTGGAGACCTGTCCGTAAGTCATGCTGGAATGCGCATGCCGCACCGACCCAGGGAGCCCGCCATCACACGCCAGCACGTCACCCCGAAACCCATCGACTCGGAGGAGCCGTGGATGCGCGGGCTGCACGCGGACACCGGTTATCTGCTGTACCGCCTCGGCCTGCGCTCGGGTCAGCTGTTCAACACGTTCCTCCAGGAGTCGGGCCTCAGGCTGCGGCACTACGCGGTGCTGCGCTATCTCGCCGGAACCGAGGGCGCCCTCCAGCGGGAGCTGAGCACCCGGCTCGGCTACGACCCCAGCGCGATCGTCGGCCTGGTCGACGACCTGGAGAAGCTGGGCCTGACCGAGCGCCGCCCCTCCCCGGACGACCGCCGCAGCAAGATCGTCGTGCTCACCGAGGACGGCCGTGCCTTCCTGCGGGGCACCGACGAGGCGGGCCGGCGGGTCACCAACGACCTGCTCGCCCCGCTCGACGCCGCCGAACGCGAGACGCTCCAGACCCTCCTGCTGAGAGTCGCCGACCGGCCATGACCGGGCACCCCCACTCCCGGCTTCGCTCGCGCGGGGGGACCCCCACCGCGCCGGACCGGCTGCTGTCCGTGCTCGCCGCGTTCGACCACGACCATCCGGCGCTGTCCCTGACGGACATCAGCCGGCGGGCCGGGCTGACGCTGACGACCACGCACCGGCTGGTGGGCGCGCTGACCGACTGGGGCGCGCTGGAGCGGGACGACGACGGTGTCTACCACGTCGGACTGCGCCTGTGGGAGGTCGCCGCGCTCGCGCCGCGCGGGGTCGCGCTCCGGCAGCTGGCGCTGCCGTATCTGGAGGACCTGTACGAAGCCACCCACGAGAACGTGCAGTTGGCGGTGCGGGACGGCTCGGACGTCGTCTACATCGAGTGGATCGCGGGGCGTTCGTCGGTCGGCGTGCACATCCGGGTGGGGGCGCGCTGGCCGCTGCACGCCACCGGCGTCGGCCTGGTGCTGCTGGCCCACTGTGCGCCGCGGGAGCAGGAGGAGTACTGCGCGGGCCCACTCGCCGTGTTCACGCCGTACACCCTCGCCGAACCGGTGCGGCTGCGCCGGGTCCTGGCCGAAGTCCGGCGCACCGGAGTCGCGGTGAGCAGCCGTCAGGTCACCGACGACGCCCTGTCGGTGGCCGCCCCCGTGTGCGGGCCCGACGGGTCGGTGGTCGCGGCGGTGTCGGTCGTCGTGCCCCACGCCGACGCCCAGGTACCGGCGCTGATCCCGGCGGTACGGCTCGCGTCGCTCGGGATATCCCGGGCGCTGGGCTGGCAGCCGACGGTCGCACCCCGCTCGGGCGCCGGATATCCCTCGCACCGGTGAGGCCACGGCCGCACCGGCGTCGTGATACTGGAACGGCCCCGGCCCCGAGGAGCCGCTCATGTCCGCCGCCGCCCGGTCCTGGTACGCCCCCGTGGTGACCCGTCTGAGGACGACGAATCCCTACGTCGTCGACAGCGCGCTCGCCGTGCTGGTGCTGTTCGCCGCCTCCCTGCAGTGGATGTTCCCGGACGAGGGCGACGACCCGCTGAGCCTGGCGGGCTGGCTGCTGGGAGCGGCCACCGCCGTCCCGCTGGTCTGGCGCCGCCGCTGCCCCTACGCGACCGCTCTGGCGGTCTCGGCGGCCACCACGGCGATGGCCTACCACCACGCACCGCCCCCCGATGTGCTCTACGGCGGACTGGTCGTCCTCTACACCATGGCCGTCCAGGGCCTGCCCTGGCAGCGCCGCTCGATGCTGGCGTGCTGGCTGCTCGGGGCCGTGCTGACCATGCAGCACAAGGAGCACTCCGAGCCCTTCGAGTACGCCTTCCACATCACGGGCATGATCTGCGCCTACGGCCTCGGCGTCCTGGCCCGCGTCCAGCGCGCCTACACAGCCGCCGTCGAGGACCGGGCCCGCCGCCTGGAACGGGAGCGGGCCGCGGAGACCGCGCGGGCCATCGCCCAGGAACGCAGCCGCATCGCCCGGGACATGCACGACATCCTCGCGCACGCGGTGAGCCTGATGGTCGTCCAGGCGGAGGCGGGACCTGTGGTGGTGCGCAGCGATCCGGCCCGTGCCGAGGCCGCGTTCGACGCGATCGCGGCCAGCGGCCGGGACGCCATGGATCAACTGCGGCGCATTCTGGGGGTGTTGAAGGAGGATGAGCGCCGGTCCGGAGCCGCCCGGCTGCCTCAGCCGGATCTCGGCGGGCTTCCGTCCCTGGTCCGGCAGGTCGCCGAGTCAGCGGGGCTGCAGGTCGAGTTGAGCGTGCGCGGCCGACCTCGCCCGCTCCCCCCGGACACCGAGGTCGCCGCCTACCGCGCAGCACAGGAAGCCCTGACCAACACGGTGAAGCACGCGTACGCTTCCTGCGCACAGGTGGACCTCGACTGGTCGGAGGACGAGTTGACCCTCACGGTGACCGACGACGGCAGGGGCCCCGCACGCACGGGCGGCGGGCACGGACTGATCGGCCTCAGGGAGCGGGCGGCCGCCTGCGGGGGCAGCGCGGAGGCCGGGCCGGGTCCGGACGGGGGCTTCCGGGTCGTCGTGCGGCTGCCCGTCACCGCGGACCGGGAAGCGGCCCTCGGGTGAGCATCCGGGTGGTGGTCGCCGACGACCAGGAACTGGTCCGCAGCGGCTTCACCATGATCCTTGAAGCGCAGCAGGACATCGAGGTGGTCGCCGAGGCCGGGGACGGCGCCGAGGCGGTGGCCGCGGTGCAGCGCCACACGCCCGACGTGCTGCTCCTCGACATCCGCATGCCCGTCATGGACGGCCTGGAGGCGGCCCGGCGGGTGTGCGCGCAGTCCAGCTGCAAGGTGGTCATGCTGACCACGTTCGACCTCGACGAGTACGTGTACGACGCCTTGTACGCGGGCGCCAGCGGCTTCCTCCTCAAGGACGTGCGCCGGGACGACCTCGTGCACGCGGTCCGGGTGGTGGCGGGCGGCGACTCGCTGCTCGCGCCGACCGTCACCCGCCGCCTGGTCGCGGACATCGTGCGGCGCCGCCGCGAGGAGGCCGCCACCGGGGCCACCCCCGACCGACTGGACGTCCTGACCGCCCGCGAGGTGGAGACCCTGCGGATGCTGGCCCGTGGCCTGTCCAACGCGGAGATCGCCACGACCCTGTTCGTGAGCGAGCACACGGTCAAGACCCACGTCAGCAACGTGCTGAGCAAGCTGGGGCTGCGGGACCGGGTCCAAGCGGTGATCTGCGCGTACGAGACGGGTCTGGTGACGCCGGGTACTGCCTAAGTTCCCGACTGGTCCCCGAGTTCGGTGAACAGGGTCAGCTGAAGCGAACCGGGCGCCTCCAAGCGGGAGTTGAGCGAGTTCCAAGGCGTACGGGTCGGCTCGGCGACCACCTCCGCACCGGCCTCGGCCAGCCTGGCGGTGGTGCCGGCCGAGTCGTCGACCTCGAAGGCGACCCTGATGTGCCCGGCGACCCGTCTGCCGACCTCCACGTCGTCGATGAACGCGGCATGGTTCGGATCGGTGAGTTCCAGTGTGGCCCGCCCGGCCTCCAGGATGGTGACCCGCCCGCCGGGCGAGGAGAACGCGGCCCGTTCGGGCAGTCCCAGGACGTCCCGGTAGAAGCGCAACGCCTCGTCGTAGTCGTCCGCCGTGACGACGAGACGGAGTTCACGGACAGCGGGTGGTACCTCGGACATACGGCCTCCTCGATGGTGTCTGCCTGGGCAACTCCCGGACCGGTAGCGAAGATTGCTCCCTCCGGAGAATGAGGGAGCACCCTGTCTCACCCGTACGGCGGAGGCCCGGAAACCGCCCGCCCCGGCGATCCGGTGATCACGCCCGCGCCGCGAGTCTGAGGGCCGTACCACTCCTCAACTCGCCGGGAGGCGACCGTGCTCTCCACCCTCGCCCGGGCGGCGACCCGCCGCCCGCTGACCGTCATCGGCCTGTGGGCCGCCTTCCTCCTCCTGGGCTTCGGCCTCGGGACGGGCGTCTTCGCCGACCTCTCCGACGACGTGCCCGACGTGCCCGGCACCGAGTCCGACACGGCCGACGACTATCTTTCCGGCGTGGACCCGTCCGGCGAGTCCGTCACCGCGGTCGTGGCGGGCCGGGCCGTCTCCGACGCGGCGCTGCGCGCCCAGGTCGAGCGGACCGTCGCCGAGGTCCGGAGGATCGCCGGGGTGGCCGACGTACCGGACCCGTACACCACCCCCGGTCTCACCGCCCGCGACGGACAGGCGCTCATCATCCCCGTCACCTTCGAGGGCGGCCTCAGCGACGAGGCCGAGGAGCAGGCGACGGACACGGCCGTCGAGACCGTCAAGCGCATCGACGCGCCCGACGTCCACGTCAGCGGCGGCGAACTGCTCGGGCGGCAGCTCGGCGAGCGCGCCCAGGAGGACGTGAAGAACGCCGAGTTGATCTCCCTGCCGGTCGTCCTCGCCCTGCTGCTCGTCGTGTTCGGCGGACTGCGCGCCGCCGCGCTGCCGCTGGTGATCGCGGTGAGCGGGATCGCGGGCGCCTTCCTCGGACTGTTCGCCTTCAGCCAGGTCACCGACATCTCGGTGTACGCGATCCAGGTCACCACCATGCTCGGCCTCGGACTCGCCGTCGACTACGCCCTGTTGATGCTGGTCCGCTTCCGCGAGGAACGCCGGCACACCGACGATGTGGTGGAAGCCGTGCACCGCACGGTCGACGCGGCCGGCCGGACCGTCCTGTTCTCCGGGCTCACCGTGGCCGTCAGCCTGACCGGGTTGCTGGTCTTCCCGAGCGTGTTCCTGCGCAGCATGGGCCTGGCGGTCGCCGCCGTCGTGGTGGTCGACATGCTGGCCGCGGTCACCCTGTTGCCCGCGCTGCTCACGAAGTTCGGCGGGCGGATCCGGCCCTCGAAGGCGCGCTCCGAGGACGAGGAGGGCCGTGTCTTCGCCCGCCTGGCCCGCTTCGCGCAGCGCCGCCGGGTCGCCGTCCTGGTCACCGTCGTCCCGGTCCTGCTGGTTCTCGCGCTGCCGCTGACCGGCCTGCGCATCGCCATCGGCGACGCCCGGCAGCTGCCTTCGAGCACCGAGGCACGCCAGTTGTTCGACACCGTGGACGCGCACTTCCCGAAGGGCACCGGGGTCTCCCCCGTGGTCGTCGTCCTCAAGCCCGGCACCGGCACCGCGACCGCCGACCGGATCCGCGCCCTGGTCCCGAACGCCGGGTCCCGCCGACTGCCGGGCGGCAACACCGTCGTGGAGCTCCAGCCGCCCGGCGGCGTGGACGGCGGGGCTGCCACCGGCCTGGTCGAGCGGGTACGGGAGCTGCGCGGCGGCGAGCCCGTCGAGGTGACCGGGGTCGCGGCCCGGCTGGTCGACTTCCGCGCGATGCTCGCCGAGCGGGCACCCTGGGCGGCACTGACCGTTCTGGCCGGCATCTTCGTCCTGCTGTTCGCCTTCACCGGCTCGGTGCTTATCCCGCTGCGCACGATCGCGACCACCCTGCTCAGCCTGGGCGCGGCGCTCGGCGTGGTGGTGTGGGTCTTCCAGGACGGCCACGGGGCCGGGCTGCTCGGCGGTGAGGGCCTGGGCGCGCTGAGCCTGACCGCACCTCCGCTGATCGTGTCGATCGCCTTCGGGCTGGCCATGGACTACGAGCTGTTCATCCTGGCCCGGATGCGGGAGGCCCGACAGCGCGGCGAGGACCACGAGAAGGCCGTCGTGACCGGGTTGCGCCGGTCCGGGCGGGTCGTCACCTGTGCCGCGCTGCTCCTCGCGGTCGTGTTCGGCGCCTTCATGACCGGCGGGTTCTCCCCCATCCTCCAGATCGGCCTCGGTCTGACCCTGGCGGTGCTGATCGACGCGACGGTCGTACGGATGCTGCTGGTCCCGGCGACCATGGCGCTGCTGGGCCGGCGGGCCTGGTGGGCGCCGAAGCCGCTGCGCGCGGTGCACGACCGGTTCGGCCTGCGGGAGGCGGCCACGCCCGAACGGTCCGTGTCGACGAACACCTGACGGCGGCGGGCACCCGCAGAGGGCCCTCATCGGAATCTCAGCCAGTGGCCCGGTGATCCCACGGATGCTGCCGGTCCCGGCGACCATGGCGCTGCTGGGCCGGCGGGCCTGGTGGGCGCCGAAGCCGCTGCGCGCGGTGCACGACCGGTTCGGCCTGCGGGAGGCGG